>JAXMAR010000046.1:0-57238 GCA_046350295.1 Gemmataceae bacterium | reverse complement strand
GGCATCTCGCCCGAGGCGAGGAAGCGGGCGCGGAGGGCGCCGCGGTCGAGGATGTCGAGGGTCCAGGCGGCGCTGTCCTTGTGAAAGAACTCGTTGTGCTCGACGATGCTGAGGGCGGCGTTGTAGTAGACCTCGACGTCGGCGATGCCCGGATCGCGCACCCCCTGCTTGCGCAGGGCGAGGATCATGGCGCCGAGGTTCTTGGCCTTGAACTCGATCAGCTTGAGCGTCTCGGCGCCGGGCGCGATGACGGGCGGGGACTTGAAGTCCTGCCCCCGGCCGAGGGAGGCGAAGCCCAGACACAAACAGACGGCGAGGAGGCGTGCGCGCATGGGTGGTTCCTGAAAGACGACGGCGAGCTCCGGCGGCGTGAGCCCCGGGGGTTACATGTCGTTTGAGTGTGGGCATTGGCGCGGTGTTTGTCAACCGCCCGCTCCCCCAGCGATACAACAATCGGCGAAGCTACACGAGGAGAGCCATGACCTATCGCTGGGCCCGCTGGGGCGACGTCAACGCCTTCTTCGGCCTGATGCTCGACAACGCGGCCGTGATGATCGTCCTCGTCATGTTGACGACGAGCGAGCGCCCGACCGCCGCGGGGCGCTTCAGCCGCGACTTCGTGCTGACGCAGATGATCCCCGGCACGGCGCTCGGCGTCGTCATCGGCGACCTGGTCTACACGCTGCTGGCGTTTCAGCTGGCGCGGCGGACCGGCCGGGACGACGTGACCGCCATGCCGCTCGGCCTGGATACGCCCAGCGCGTTTGCCGTCGGCCCCCTGGTGCTGCTGCCGGCGCTGCAGATCGGGCTCAAGGAGGGCCTCGACCATGAGCGGGCGATGGTCTTCGCCTGGCACGTCGGCGCCTTCGTCCTGCTGCTGTCCGGCGTCTTCAAGACCGTCGTCGCGCCGTTCGGCGGCGCGGTCCGGCGCTGGGTCCCGCGCGCCGGCTTGCTCGGCTCGCTGGCCGCCATCGCGCTGGCCCTCATCTCGTTCGTGCCCCTGTGGGAGAAGATCGCGGCGCTGCCCGTCGTCGGGATGGTCTCCCTCACGATCATCCTCTTCGCCCTCGTCGCCCATCGCCGGCTCCCCGGAGGCGTGCCCGGGGCTCTCGCCGCCGTGCTCGTCGGCGTCGGCATCTACTGGGCCGGCGTCGCCCTCACGGCTCAGTGCGATGCGCTCGCTTTCCCGCCGCCGGCACGGACCGAGAACCCCGCCTGGCGCCTCCCCGATCTCCTGCCCGCGTTCGCCCTCGAGGCCGGCTGGTGGGAACGCGTCGTCCCGGCCGCCCTGCGCATGCTCCCCATCATGCTGCCGTTCGCCCTCGCCACGGTTGTCGGCGGCATCGACTGCACCGAGAGCGCCGCCGCCGCGGGGGACGAGTACGACACGCGCACGATCCTCCTCACCGAGGGGATCGCGTCTGTCGCCGCGGGCGTGACGGGCGGCGTCCTGCAGACGACCCCCTACATCGGCCAGCCGGCCTACAAGACGATGGGAGGCCGGGCCGCTTACACGCTCGCGACGGCGCTTTTCATCGGCGCCGCCGGGCTGTTCGGCTGGTTCACGCACCTGTTCGACTGGCTCCCCGAGGCGGCGCTGTTCCCGATCCTCGTCTTCGTCGGTCTGGAGATCACGGCCCAGTCGTTCCACGCGACACCGACGCGGCACTATCCCGCCGTCGCCCTCGCCGTGATGCCGGCGCTCGCCTACCTGGCTCAGATCCCCATGCAGGTCGCGTTCGCCGACCAGACCCCCGCGCCTCATGCCGAGACGCTTCTCCTGTCGCTGCGCTGTCTGGCCAACGGCTTCATCGTCACCAGCCTCCTCTGGGCCGCGTCCCTGGCCGCGCTGCTGGACGGCAAGCTGCGCGCCGCGGCGGTCTATCTCCTGGTCGCGGGGGTGTGCAGCCTCTTCGGCGTCATCCATTCGCCGCTGGAGCCGGCGGCGATCGCCTGGCCGCACGAGGTGTGGGAGAAGATGCCGGTCGCGGCGGCGCTGCGGGCCCAGTCGCCGTTTCACTGGGCGGCGGCGTATGGGCTGTCGGCCCTGATGTTGCTGGGGCTGTCGCTGTTTCGCGCCGGAGCGCCGGGACATGCCACGGAGCAGGAGCCGAAAACGGAAAACTTCTGATCGAAAACCCCGGCTGAATCGTCTTCTCATTGGTACATTGTTTGTACGTATGGTAGACTGCGCTTTTCCGAATAACGGCGCCTCCGCGCGGCGGGGGGCGCCCCCTTTGGGGGACGGCGTCATGAGACAAGGCTGGCTGGCTCTGTTGTTGCTTCTCGCTCCCGTGGCGTCCGCCCAGGAGACCAAGGAGCCCGACAAGAAGGCGGAGCGCAAGTTCGGCATCAAGGAGGACCGGCCCGATACCAGCGAAGAAGACCGCAAGATGCTCCGCGAGATCGGCCAGGGGAGCGACGGCCCCGCCCTGCTGGAGTATTTCCGCAAGCGCACCTACAAGGAAGCCGATCCCAAGGCGGTGACCGCCAGCGTCAAGGACCTCGCCGATGAGGATTTCGAGGTTCGCGAGAAGGCCTACGCCCGTCTGCTCGGCCTCGGCGCCAGCGCCCTGGTCGGGATCAAGGAAGCGGAGAAGAGCCCGGACACCGAGGTCAAGCGCCGCGCCGAGGAACTGCGCATCCGCATCGAGGCTTCCGCCCAGCCCAACGTGCAGTCCGCCGTCGCTCGTCTCGTCGGCAAAACCAGGCCGGCAGGAGCGGCCGAGGTCCTCCTCAACTACATCCCGTTCGCGGCGGACAACAACGTCGTGGACGAGATCTGCATCGCCCTGGGCGAGGTGGCCAACCCCGGCGGCAAGGTCGATCCCGCCGTCATCAAGGCCCTCGACGACGAGCGGCCGATCAAGCGGGCGGCCGCCGGCGAGGCCCTCATGCGGGCCGGCGTCAAGGACGAGCTGCCGTCCGTCCGCAAGCTGCTCAAGGACAAGGAAGCGACCGTGCGCCTGCGTGCCGGCCTCAGCCTGGCGCGCGTCTACGAAAAAGACGCCCTGCCGCCCCTCGTCGACCTGATGAAAGAATTGAACCCCGAACAGCTCTGGCCCGTCGAGGAGATCCTGGTGCGCCTGGCCGGGGAAAAGGCGCCGCAGGTGTCGCTGGGGACCAACGACGAGACGCGCAAGAAGGCCCACGCCGCCTGGAGCGACTGGCTCGGCAAGAACATGGCGTCGATCGACCTGGCCAAGATCGACAGCGAGAGCGCCCAGCTCGGCTACACCCTGATCGTCATGCAAAACTTCGGCGCCATCATGGGCGGCCGGCGCCTGCCCAACCAGGGCGAGGTGATGGAGCTCGATGTCGCCAAGAAGGTGCGCTGGAAGTTCAACGTGACCACCTACCCCGTCGACGCCGTCGTCACCGGCGCCGACAGCGTGCTCGTCTGCGAGTTCCACGGCGCCAAGATCTCCGAGCGCGACACCAAAGGCAACGTCAAGTGGGACAAGAACGTCGGCGGCAACCCCATCGGCGTCCAGAAACTCCCCGGCGGCAACATCTTCGTCGTCATGCAGAACCGCCTGCTCGAGATGGACCGTATGGGCAAGGAAATCTACACCATCGACCGTCCCGGCCACGACATCTTCCGCGCCAGGAAACTCCGCTCCGGGGACGTCGCCTTCGTCACCAACACCGGCCAGTACGTCCGCATGGACCCCAAGACCAAGGCGGTCGTGAAATCGTTCGCCGTGGGCCAGATCCCCGTCCTCTTCGGCAGCATCGACGTCCTGGCGAGCGGCCACGTCGTCGTGCCCGACTTTAACCGCCATCGCGTCGTCGAGTTCGACGCCGACGGCAAGGAAGTGAAGGCGTTCAACGTCCTTCAGTTCCCGAACTCGGTCCAGCGTCTGCCCAACGGCAACACGCTGGTCTCCAGCCAGAACACCCGCCGCGTGGTCGAATACGATCGCACCGGCACGGAAGTCTGGTCGCACAACATCACCGACGGGCAGCCCTTCGTCGCCCACCGGCGCTGACCAGCCGCGGCTATATAGTCCGCTCGCTCCGCGAGCGGACAGCTTTTCTCGATCGAAATGCGTTGATTTGTTCCGCCACGGGCGTCCTTTATTGCAAGGAGAAGGTCCGCCCCCGGAGCGGACTACTCTGATTCCGGCTCGTTTCGACACTTCCTGGAGGCTGCCGTGTCTCGCGCCTCTCTGTTTTTCCTTCTCACCTTCGCCTTCCCGACGTTGCTGCACGCCGATCCGGCCGCCGACGAGGCGACGCTCAAGAAAGCGGGCGTCCCCGGCGATGGGCCGGCCCTCCTCAAGTTCCTCTCCGGCCTCGTGCCGCGCGACAGCAAGCTGGAAGACGCGGCGCTGCTGGTGAAGCGGATGGCGTCCGAGGACTTCTTCGAGCGCGAGGAAGCGCTCAAGAAGGTGATCGCCCTCGGCCCGCGCGCCGCGCCCTTCCTGCGCTCCGCCCTCAAGGAGAGCGACAAGGAGCTGGTGCAGCGCGCCGAGGAATGCCTGAAGATCATCGAAGGCGGCCCGGGTCTCGACGTCCACGGCGCCACGCTCCGGCTCATCGCCCTGCGCAAGCCCGCGGGAGCGGCCGCCGCGGTCCTCGAATACCTTCCCTTCGTTCCCAATGACCGCATCGGCGAGGAAGCGGCCGTTACGCTCGCCGCGGTGGCGCTCGAAGGGGGCAAGGTCGCGCCCGAATTCGTCAAGGCGCTCGGCGACAGCCTCGCCGCCCGCCGGGCCGCGGCGGCGCATGTGCTGGCCAAGGTCGCCTTCAAGGAGCACCGGCTCGAGCTGGTCAAGCTGCTCGCCGACGGCGATCCGCGCGTCCGCTTCAAGACGGCGGTAGCCCTGGCCAAACACCACGAGAAGGAGGCGGTCCCCGTCCTGATCGCGCTGCTCGACAAGGCGCCCGCCGCGGACGTCGCCTCCATCGAGGTCATGCTGCAAAAGCTCGCCGACCACAAGGGGCCTGCGGGACCGTGGACGGCGTCCGCGGCGATGCGCGAAGCCTGGCAGAGCTGGTGGACCGCCCACGCCGCGACCGCCGACCTCGCCAAGCTGACCGCCATTCCGAAGATGCTCGGCCACACGCTGCTTGTCTTCGCCGAGGAGGGGAAGGTCGAGGAGATCGACAAGGACGGCAAGCTGCGCTGGTCCTTCGCCGGCCTTCAGTTCCCCACGGTGGCCCATCTGGTCGGCGACAACAAGGTGCTCGTCGCCGAGAACCGCCTCCGCCGCGTCACGCTCCGCTCGACCACGGGCGCCATCGAGCGGACCTTCAGCGTCAGCCTGCCGACCGACGTGCAGATGATGCCCGACGGCAAGGTCCTCGCGGTCTCGCGGCTGGGCCTTTATGAATACAACGCGACCGGCGGCCTGGTCCGCCGCATCACCGTTCCGGGCAGGCGGTCGCGGCACGCGTTCTTCCCGGCGGCCAGATCTGGTGCCTCACCTCGGCCGGCCTGATGCTCCGCCTCGACAACGCCGGCCGGGAGCTGGCCCGCTTTCCCACCGGCCTGGGCGTCGCCGCGGCGGCCGGCGGCTTCGATGTGACCCCGGAGGGCCGCATCCTCCTGACCGACGCCGGCCGCGTCATGGAATTCGACGCCACGGGCAAGGTGCAGCGCGAGTGGAAGGTCGCCGGCGCCACAAGCGCCACCCGCCTGCCCAACGGCAACACGCTCGTCGCCTGCGGCGCCCGCATCGTCGAGATCGACGAGCGCGGCGGCGTCGTCTGGGAGCACAACACCCGGGGCGCCACGGTTGTTCGCGCCGAAAAAAGGTAGAGAGGCCGCCCCTTTTGCGGCGCCGGTCCGGGCCAAAAACGCCCGGCAATCGTCGTATGGATAGGAGGCGGCGTCGGGCTACCGCGGAAAACGCGCCCTCGGATAGAATGAAGCGAGCGTCGCGGCCCCGGCCTGACGCGCCCCCTCCGGGTCGCCCGTGTCGGTCTTCAGCAAAGGAATGTCCCATGCGTTTCGGCATTTCCCTCTGCGTGCTGCTCCTGGCCGGCCAGTTCGGTCTCGCCCAACCCAAGCCGACGCCGCCCCCCGAGCCCAAGCTCGAGCCCAAGGGAAAGACCCTGACCGACGAGCAGATCCTCAAGGACGCCGGCTTCAAGACCGATCCGGCCTCCCTGGTCGAGTTCTTCCGCAAGCGCACCCTGGCCGACGACGAGCGCGCGAAGGTCCAGCAGCTCATCAAGGACCTCGGCGCCCCCGTGTTCCGCACGCGCGAGCTGGCGAGCAAGGACCTGGTGAGCCGCGGGCCGGTGGTGCTGGAGATGCTGCGCGACGCCATGCGCAACGAGGCGCTCGAGATCGCTAAGCGGGCCGAGATCTGCGTCAAGCGCATCCAGGAGAAGGACGTCGCCATCGACGTGCCTCTCGCCGCCGTCCGCCTCATCGGCAAACAGCGGCCCAAGGAGACGGTCGAGACGCTGCTCGCCTACCTCCCCTTCGCCGACAACGACTACATCGCCGACGAGGCGCGCTCGATCCTGTCCCACATGGCCCTGGCGGAGGGGAAGGCGCACCCGGCCCTCGTCAAGGGGCTGGCGGACTCCCTGCCGGTGCGCCGCGCCGCGGCCGGCGAAGTCCTGGCCCGGGTCGGGGCCAAGGAGCAGAAGGACGACGTCCGCAAGCTGCTCGTCGACAAGGATTCCTATGTCCGGCTTCGCGTCGCCATCGCGCTGGCGATGACGGGGGACCGCGAGGCGCCGCCCGTCGTCATCGCCGCCATCCCGGACCTGTCGGTCAACAACGCCTGGGTCGCCGAGGACTTCCTGTTCCGCCTGGCCGAGGGCTTGCACCCGCCGAGCGTCTCCCCCGGCCCCGACGCCGAGAGCAAGATCAAGTGCCGCGACGCCTGGCAGGGCTGGTGGAAGGAGCACAGCCCGAAGATCGACCTGGCCAAGCTCAAGGACCCGCCGCGCATGCTGGGCAACACCCTCATCGTCCTCCTCGACCTGGGCAAGGTGATGGAGCTCGGGGCCGACAACAGCGTCCGCTGGCAGGTGGAGAACCTGATCTTCCCGCTCGACGCCCAGCTGATCAATGACGAGCGCTTCCTGGTCGCCGAGTACCACGCCCACAAGGTCACCGAGCGCGACATGAAGGGGGACGTCAAGTGGGAGAAACGCGTCACCGGCCCCCTGGTCGCCCAGCGCCTGGAGAACGGCAACACCTTCATCGTCACCGATACCGCCCTGCTCGAGGTCAACCGCGAGGGGAAGGAGACCTTCACCTACAGCCCCTCGGGCGGCGAGAAGTTCATGAAGGGGATGAAGCTCTCCAACGGCGACATGGCCCTCCTCACCAACGAGGCCCGCGTCGTCCGCCTCAGCCCCACCGGCAAGGAATTGAACTCCTTCACGGTCTCCATGTCCGCCCGTCTCTTCGGCGGCCGCATCCACATGCTCCCCTCGGGCCGGGTGCTGATCCCGCTCAACACCGAGAACAAGGTGGTGGAGTACGACAGCAAGGGGAAGATCCTCTGGGAGGTGACGGTGGAGCAGCCGGTGGCGGCGACCCGCCTGCCCAACGGCAACACGCTGGTGACGACGATGCTGCCCGGCCGCGGCGCCGTGGACTTCGACCGCAGCGGCGTCGAGGTCTGGAGCTACCGGACCTTCACTCGCGTGACGCGGGCGCTGAGGCGGTGAGGAACGGCTGCCGCGCCACAGTGGCCGGTGTTTTCTCGGTTACCGCGGCACGTGCGAACCAATCGCTCGTGTGCCATGCCCACGGCTTTGCGTGGGCATGGGCTGACTCGCGATCACGCAGTCCTTGGCAAAGGGTCGATGTCCTCGCATGCCCACGCAAAGCCGTGGGCATGGCGCCTACGCCAACAAACACGCCTCGATGACGACGACGGCCGGCGCCGTCTTGCCGATCAAGAGCCGCAACTCGGCCGTGTCGTTTCCAGGGTGGTGAAGTCCACCTCGCCGCTCCCCGCGTCATGGACGCAGGCGACGCTCTTGTATTTGCCCAGATCGACGGCCAGAATGGATTCCGTCGACGCGGTTACGATCATGTTCTTCATGGCAAGCTCCCGTGGGGGTTGTAGGGCTTGTTGGCGTGGTAACTTTCAAGCTACCACGCCCCCCACGGCTTGCATGGATTCTTTCGACAATCAGCGAGGGGTAGATGACGCCGGAAGAACAAAAGTCGCAGATTGTAATTGACTCTCCCAACAAAGGCATCAGCGTTGTTGTGCTCATCCCGCCCTCGCCAATGCCGGAGTATCCGCTATTGTGGGGATTGAGTCCGCTTGATCCGTTTTGGGAAGACTATGCCGCCGGCACGCTGGAGAAAGCCTTGCTGCCCCTGGCTGACAGTGGCGCCTCTTCCATCGTCGTCGATCTATCGGCGACAACTCGTCATCGCGCGTCTGTCTATGGAATCGTTGATAAGGTCTGGTTGCGCCTAGCGGAACGAGGCAAGTCTCTCGTTCTGGTATTCTCGGACCATTCCCCGATCCGCCGTTCGGGAGCTTCGACGTCGACCGACGACGCATTTGAGTCTTACCTGAGAATGTACGGTCTTCGAGCTCAATGCCCAATCGCGCGAACCGTGGCGGACGGCATTTTGCAGGCGTCCGTGCCGCCGTTCTGGCGACTGGTGACTGATGAAGAAGCCAGCCAGCTGGCGGCTATTCAGCAAAGGTTTTACGCGCTGATCCACGAACGCATTGGCCATCTTTGGGAGGACGGCCAACGGCCCGAGTTTCCGGACGCCGCCCAACTGTATCGGGCAGGCGTGAAAAGCGGAGGTTTTGCGTTTCCGTTCGGAGGCCTGCGCTGGGAGTTTACGCGCACGAGCAACGAAATAATCTTGAACTACCGCGATCATGCGCGAGTTGCGGGTGGCTGGGGACGCCGGTACGAGATACGCGCGCGGGAGACCCACCTAGTCGAGGGTGGGCTGGACTGAAGTCAGTGTCGGACAATCTACTGCAAACAGACGGCGGCGAACGGAGCGAGTGTATGGAGCCTTTCGACAAATGTCCGCGTTGTGGCTTGCTCGGCAGTTGGCGAGTAAGTTGCACCTGCGGGTACATGGCGTCTTACACCGCTGTTTCGCTGGTTGTGACCGACACCCCGTCGAGCAGCGCGCGCCGGACCCGGCCGTAAAAAGCGACCAGTCGAAGGGAGACGCCAAGGTGGAAACGTGGCCCGCGCGAAAAGAATATCCTGGCCTCGGTTCGCAGCTGTGGGAGTATTGCGTTCCGTATCAGGCCGACATGAACAAGGTTCTTGCGGAGCTAAAGGATCGCGAATTCAAAGCAGGGCGTTTCCACCGGAGCGAGTTGAAGCCAAAGAGCTTTGCTGAGGCGATCCGAAACGCCGATGCTGCGGGCACGCGCTCGATCATGGACATTGAGAAGGTCTCCCCGACGCGCGACATCATGGCAATTTCTCCGGCGCCGCCAGAAAAGCTCAAAACGCTGTTCGGCGCCGACAAACCCAGCCGTGCGATGATCGAAAACGCGTCGAAGAAAATGCTGCACGACTTCCAGGTCTTCTTGGAAACCTATGAACGCGGCGAAGGCGTCTACATAACCATCTATGACGGCGACCGGCCGAGCGAAGTTTATATCGCTGGCTGGTCCTCTCATTGATTGTGGGACTGCCACCGAGCCATCATCTCAGTCGCATTGTGCATCGAGGTGTGGAAGCAAGATAAAGCAGCGTGGAGTAAGCGGCCGCCGCGGGCAACCTTGCCCGTGTGGCGATCAGAGGCCGCAACTCTTGCCATGCGACCAGGTTCAACGCCGATCCGTGCGGGACTGTGCATTTGCTAGCGGGTGCGGTAGGATACGGGTGTAGCCTTATCCTTTTTTGGCGCATGCAATGACTGAAAATCATTTCGATCAAAGCCTGGCTGCATTCCAACAACGCTCGCCCTTCCGTCTGTTCACGGTCGTGCTGGGAAGTGGCGCGCGGTTCGAGATTGATCACCCGGGGGCGCTGATTTTCCGCGACGGAGTGGCGGTCTTCCTGGGACCAGGCGGCGTACCGATCCTCTTCGACCATGAGGGGGTCGAACAGTTCGTAGCTGACCTCGCCGGGCAGTCCCCGTCCTGATTGACAACCCGAAGCGAGTGGCAAGAAGACAGGAAACGGGCCAGGTTATTCCCGTTTCTCGCGACATTTTCTCGTTGCACTGGCCCCGGCTGCTGAACGCGGTCGTTCGGACACGCGCGGAGGGGCGTCGAGGGTGAGGTACTGCACCGAGGTACGCATCGATTTCTTCGGCGATGACCAGAGGCCGGCATCGTCGTTATCCTGAGAAATCCGCCACCTTCGTCACATACGGAGGCTTGTTATGACGCGATTTTTCCTGGCCTTGATCGCCGTCGTCAGCGCGCTCGCTCTGGCTACACATGTTGTGCAAGCGCAGACGGCGACGCCGGAGAAGGGCGCCCTGCCAAGATCCAACCAGGTGTACGTCAAGGTCATCTGGCCCACCGACTCGGCGACGCGCGGCAAGGAGCAACCCGTCGTCGAGTCCTGGATCGCGGAGCAGCTCAAGAAGCGCGGGCAGTCAAAATTCACCGCCGCGACCGGGTGGGTCCCTCTTGCCATTACGGGAGACAAATTTGAATTTCCCACGCGGGTGTGGGATGGGGGTCTCGGCGGTAAGGCGCGGGCATGTCCCGTGTCCGGACTGATTGCTGAACGGGCGGATGGCCGCATCAAGGTACTCCTGGACGGATGGGCGCCCGTTCCGGACCGCGGGGTGACCGTTACATTGACGGATGAACCGGGTAACCGCGAGGTTGCGGCGGTGGAGCGAATCAAGACAAAGCAAGGGCTGCCCTATGTGGCCGTCCTCATCGGTCCGCCGCCTGAAAAACCCGCCGCTCCGGCCGATCACGAGAAATAACTTGCGCGTCCGGGAAGAGAAAAGGTTCTCAGGAGTATGCGCACCGTGACTGTTCGCGACACGAGGCTCCACTGGGTAGCCACCCTTTCTCTACTTTTCATGGGCGTTGGCTTTCTCGCGCCGGCGCGTGCCGATGATGAGAAACCATCCGCGCCCCGCTTCCAGCTGGAATGGGGCAAGAAAGGGACGGCGGAAGGGGAGTTCCATTTCCCGATCGGCATCGCGATCAATCGGAAGGACGAGGTCTTCGTTTCCGATTTCTACAACAACCGCGTCCAGAAGTTCTCGGCCGAGGGCAAGTTCCTGGCCGCGTTCGAGGTGGCGGACAATCCCGCCGGCCTGAGCGTCGATGCGGAGGACAACCTGTATATCGCCCACTTCGGCCTGACGCCCAACAAGAAGCGGAACGACGAACGGGGGCGCAAGAAGGACCAGGTCTCGGTCCACGATGCCGGCGGTAAGTTGCTGCGTGCCTGGGGGAAAACGGGCGCCGGCGACGGGGAGTTCGAGATGCCCGGCCAGGTCGTGGTGAGCAAGGGGGGCAAGGTCTACGTGTCGGACCAGGTGAACCGCCGGATCCAGGTGTTCGATCCGCGGGGCAAGTTCTTGTTCAAGTGGGGCAAGCAAGGGGCCAAGCCGGGAGAATTCGGGGCCAGCAGCACGCACCGGTTGCAGTTCTTTGCCGGCCCGACGTTCCTCGCCCTCGACAGCAAGGGCAACCTGTACGCCACCGAGGCCCGCGAGTGTCGCGTGCAAAAGTTCGCTCCCGAGGGGAAGCCGCTGCTCCTCTGGGGCGGCGACGCCGAAAAGCCCGGCCAATTCGGCGGCCTCTTCGGCGGCCTCGGGGTTCGAGTCGCGGGATTCCACGGCCCCATGGGCATCTGTGTCGACAACAAGGACCGCGTCTGGGTTTGCTCGATCGCCGGCCGGGTTCAGCAATTCTCCGAGAAGGGGGCATACCTTCAGGGCTTCGGCGCAGCGGGAACGAAACCGGGACAGTTCTACGCCCCCCACGGCATGGCCATCGACAGCCGTGGCGCCCTATTTGTGGTGGACTCGTTCAATCACCGCATTCAGAAATTCGCTGCGGCGAAGTAGACAGTGAAAAGAGCTGCGTCCGCTGCGTCCCCTTGTATCTTCATTTCAGGACAAATGGGATGCCTTGCTCGGCGCAGAGGTCGGAGCGGCAGGCCCGGATTGAATTGCCCGGTCGCCGTGTGTTCGGCCGCATGGAACAAGAACAGCCAACCGAGTAAGTATGGACGTTTAGGCGTCGCTGGTCGTTCGGTTGTCTGTGCGATGCGCCGCCGAACGTTAAGGGTTCTATGCGGCGTGCTCCGCCCGGCGGCGAGGGCCTTGTCACGCTGGCCCCTTCGCGGTAGGCGTCGCCGCCGCCGCGTGCTCGTACGTTCACTCCGGCCGCTTCTTCTTGTTGGCCGCGTACGCCTTCTCGATCTGCCGGGTCAAGGCCTCCATGCCGTCCATCAGCCGGCGCAAGGGCCGTGGCTCGTGATTGGCGAGCGCGTAGGCCGTCAGGATCGGCAGGGCGAGGGTCGAGTCGAGATAGCAGGTGACGGTGTCCGGCAGCATGTTGGGGTCGACCTTGCCCCAGGTCATGGCCTCGGCGGGCGTGGCGCCGGAGAGGCCGCCGGTGTCGGGGCGGGCGTCGGTGATCTGCAGGAAGTAATCGTGCCCGGCTTCATCCAGGCCCAGCACCTCCTGGATCTGTGGCTCCGTTTGCAGGAGGAAGTTCTTGGGCGATCCCCCGCCCAGAATAAAGACGGCGCTTTGTCCCTTCTTCTTCTTCGCGTCCCAGACGATGGCCGCCGACTGGTTCACGTCGCGCAGGGGATCGATGCGCAGCTTGGAGCCCTCGAACTGAAGGGCGGCCAGGTTCATGCCGATCGAGCTGTCCCCCGGCGAGGAGGTGAAGATCGGCACGCCGCAGCGGTAGGCGGCGGCGACCATGCTGCGATGGCGGCCCCCCTGCTCGTCCTCGCGCGCGGCCAGGTACTTGCCGACGAGGTGATGGAACTCGGCGGAGCTGAAGTCGCGCTGAAACGCCTTGCCGCGGCACAGCGTGCGGTAGAACTTGTCGGTGCCGAGCAGGTTCTCGTAGTCAAAGACGATGTCGTAGATGCGGATGACCTGGTGCTTGCGCAGGGCGAGGTCATCGAGGCCGGGGCGCGACTGGTGCAGGTCCATCCCCAGGGCGAAATGGGTATCGTGGTAAAGGTTGGCGCCGGTGCTGATGATCCAGTCGACGAAGCCGGCTTCGATGAGCGGGACCAGGCAGGACATGCCGAGGCCGGCGGGCGTCAAGGCGCCCGAGAGGGACAGGCCGACGGTCACGGGCTCGCCCAGCATCTTCTGCACGAACAGGCGGCACGCCTCGCGCAGGCGGCCGGCGTTGTAGGAGAGAAACACCTCGTCCACGATCCGGGTGAGTGGCGTTTCGGGGCCGAGAGCGGGAGGATCGATGCGCTTGTGGCTGATCGCGCGGAGGAATTTGTCGGTTTTCATGCGAACAAGGTACGGGGGGCGGCGCGTTTGGCTAGGCGCCCATCGCTCCTCCGCCTACAATTTTCACATCTTCCTGAACGGAATAAAAACCATGAAAGCCGCTCTGGAACGCCGCCTGGAAGCGGTCGAAGACCAGTTCGTCGAGCTGTGGAACAACATGGGCGCCCTGTGGGGCATCAGTCCGACCATGGCCCGCATCCACGGCCTGCTCTACATCAACGGCTCGGCGCTCTCCATGGACGACATCATGGCCCGCCTCGCCATCTCGCGCGGCAACGTCAGCATGAACCTGTCCAAGCTCGTCGAGTGGGGCCTCGTGCGCCGCGTGCATCGCCGCGGCGACCGCAAGGAGTACTACGAGTCGCTCGCCGATGTCTGGGAGATGTTCACCCTCGTCGCCAACCAGCGCAAACGCCGCGAGATCGACCCCATCCTCAACACGCTCCGCCGTTGCAAGGAACAGCTGACTCCGGAAACCCTCGGCTCCCAGGCCGCCAAGGAACCGGCGCGGCGCCGCTATCAGCGCGTGAACGACCTCCTCAAGATCCTCTCACTCGTCGACAGCCTGGCGCAGAAGTTCTTCGAGAGCCACCGCGGCCTCAAGGAAGCCGTCGAACTGCTGTCGCAGGAAGATGGGCGCGGCTAGGCGACTGTGCCGAGAACGTACAGGCGTGTAGCGTTTTGCCACACACGTTCGGCGCCCCCGCGCCGGTCGGTTGGGTCCAGCGCCGGTTCCGCGGCCGCCCAGGACGGAACATCCCTTCTTTCCGACGCATCCTCGCGCCGGCGCCGCGATTTGGCGCGTTTTTTGCTCTCGACTCAGATCCCGCCAAGAAAGGTCCTTCCATGCCGAAGTCGTTTGCGCGTGTCTTCCTGCGCTTCCCTCTGACCGTTCCTCTCGTGGTGTTGGCGCTCTTTTCCTTCATCGCGACGCTCGCTTTCCTCTCGCATGAGTCGCCGGCCAACATCCACACCCGCTCCGGCTTCGCCTGTCTTTACCCCGGGGAGATCCACGTTCCGGTCCCGGATGCCGGTGTTTGGCTGGCCTTCGGCCCAACCGGCGCTCAGGAGGTCATCTGCCGAAACGGAGTCCGCGTTCCGCTCGCCCATGACGCCTGGCTTGTCCTGGCGCCTTCCGATTTGGCTCGCACCCCAATCGACGGCCTTTCTCCGGACGACTTCCCGTTCTACCGCTGCAGTTCGGGCTTGGAAATAATTCGCTGCCGTGACGGCCGCATTCTCCGGCTCCCGTCGCTACGACAGTAGGCGACACAAGTTTCGCACCGGAGGGGGAGCGCGGGGACCGATTCAGTTGCCAAGCGTCGGCGTGGACTTGGGCGCGTCGGGCGTGGGGCCGGCGCCACCGGCGAGGGTGAAGCCGAGGATGAAGCCGATCGCGAAGATGATGCAGACGACGAGCGAGAGGAAGAGGGAGCGAACGAAGAGCGGGTTGAGGGCTTTCTTGTCGGCGGCGCCGTTGGCGGAGGGCTGAGCCATGCAGCGCGTCGCGGACTGCTCGTCGAAATGGCGGACGGCGCGAACGATCTGGGTGATCTGCCGGCGCGCCGCGGGATTATCGGGATCGACGTCGAGCACTTCGAGATAGGCCCACACCGCCTGACTGAGGTCGCCGGAGCGGGCCAGGTTCTCCGCCCGCTGCAAGCCGCCGGAGAGAAAGCTGGCGTAGTCGACGAGCAGGTCCAGATCGGCCTGGCAGGTCGGACACTTCCGCACCAGCTCTTGCAACGGCTTGTTGCACATCGGACAGGCGGGCATGCTTTTGTCCTCAGAGTGAGTGGTGAGTGGTGAGTAGTGAGTAGTGAATGGTGGCAGCAGGTGATTAGCACTCTGCTGGTCACCGGGGACACTGCTCACCAACCCTGTCCATCAATCAATGATTGCTCAGCAACACCACTCACCACTCACCACTCACCACTCACCACTCACCACTCACCACTCACCAAATCACAGCAGATACGCGTAATTCAACAACCGGTCGTTGAGCGCCGAGGCCGCGTCTTCCATCTTCTTGCGGTCACCGGAGCCCATCGCTTCGCGGACCTGCTTGCACAGGTCTTCCAGGTCGCGCTTGTCGGTCGGGTCCTCGACCTTGGGGATGACGTCCGTCTCGGTCTTCTTGAGGATCTCCAGGGCGTCCTTGTATTCGGCGGTGTTCGTCAGGTCTTCCGTGCGACTGACCAGCTCCTCGTTGATGCGCTTCATCTTCATGATCTGGTTGGCGTCCATCTGGTCCGGGCCGGACTGCTGGATGGCGAAGCGCTTCTTGCCGCCGTTGTACTGGTCCTGGATCTGCACGGTGAGGATGCCGTCGTCGCCGTATTCGAACGTCACCTCCAGGGCGCCGTCCTTCTGCGGCCG
Organism: Gemmataceae bacterium; assembly: GCA_046350295.1. Lineage (GTDB taxonomy): Bacteria > Planctomycetota > Planctomycetia > Gemmatales > Gemmataceae > JAXMAR01. The sequence continues at coordinate 41,466 of JAXMAR010000046.1, read as the reverse complement.
GGGCGGCTGGAACTCCCAGGGGATCTCGGCGAGCTTGACGTTCTCGCCGTTGTCCACGTCGTCGTAGACGTCCCCTTCGTACACGCTGATGAGCACGCGCTCGGCCGGGTCGGCGACGGGGTGATACGTCTTCGTGTAGGAGCAGGGGATGTCGCTGCCGCGCTTGATGATGGGGTCGAGGTAGACCTGGCGTCGCTCGTTGATCGGGTTGGCGCACAGGCTGTGCTCGAGCTTGACCGAGTACGCATGATTGTCCAGACCGGGCGCCCCCTGCAGGATCGCCGAGACGATCGCCGCGCCCTGGGCCACGCACGTCATCGGGTCGACCTTCTCGAACGGCTCCGGCTCCCGGCCTCCCAGCTTGTCCTTCACGTACTGGCGGATGAGCGGAATCTTGCTGGTGCCGCCGACGAGCAGCACCTTGTCGATGTCCTTGGGCCGCATGTTGCGCAGCGACAGGGCTTCGTCAATCGCCGTGCCGGATTTTTCGACCAGCGGCATGATCAGCTTCTCGAACGTGGCGCGCTCGACGATCTCCTCGATGCTCAGGTGTCGCTCCGGGACCAGCTCCGCCTTGCGGCAGACGGCGGTCTCCTGGTTCGACAGCTCGATCTTGGCCTTCTCGACGGCGAGCATGAACTGCGTCTTGTAAGGCGAGTTGAGGATGTCGTAGCCCGTCTTCTCCTGGAACTTCTGCCCGAGGTGCTGGCCCAGGAGCATGTCGATGTCGTCGCCGCCGAGCTTGCCGATGCCCTTGCTGGAGATTTCCTCGAAGACGCCGTGGTGGATGCGCAAGATGGTGACGTCGAGGGTGCCGCCGCCGAAGTCGTAGACGAGGACGGTCTGGTCCTGCTGGGCGTTGAGGCCGTAGGTGATGGCCGCGGCGGTCGGCTCGTTGATGAGCGTCAGGACCTGCATGCCCGCGGCGCCGGCGCAGAGCTTGGTGGCGTGGCGGGCGAGGCCCTTGCTGTTGGCCGGGATGGTGACGACGGCCTTGGCGATCTTGTCGTTGATGTATTTTTCGGCGTCGCGCTTGAGGAGCGTGAAGAGCATGACGGCGATCTGCTCAGTGCGCAGGTTCTGGCCGACGAGCGGGACGCGTTCGGGGGTGCCGAGGATGCGCTTGATGGAGCGGATGGAGCGCTGCTCGTCGAAGTTCTCCTTGGCCTCCTGGCCGAAGGCGAGGGAGCCGTCGCGGCGCATGGTGACGACGGAGGGGGTCCACTTGCCCCCTTCCTGGTTGGGGACCACCTCGGCGTTGCCGAACTGGAAGTTGGCGACCACGCTGTTGCTGGTGCCGAAATCGATGCCGATGTAGGGCATGGCGGGCGCCTTGCTCTCTCAAGGTTGAACGGATGATGCAGAGTATCAGATTAGCGGAGCGGGGGACGAATCACCAGAGGGGAAGCGGCTCCGCCGACCTCTCCTACCGATTCGTCGCGCGCCCGATCACACTCGCCCATACACACTCCCCCCACCTGATTCGCCGCGCGCGCACACACACACCCTGGCTTTCGCGCGACGAATCTTGCGTTCACTACGTGAAGCGTCTACTTTTTTCTTCCCCGCCACGCCTTGGCGTCCGCCGGGCGGCCCCACGCCTCGTAGAGTGCGCTCAGGCGTTCGATAGTCTCCCTAACCAGCACGGCGTCCGGGTAGGGATCGGCCGTCAAGGCGGCGTGGGCGCCCAGAAGCAGCTTTTCCGCCTCGTCCAAGCGCTTGCGGCCCGTGAGACACTCGGCGAGTGTGCTCTCCGCCGCGGCGATGGTCCAGTGCCCCTTCGGCTGCTTGGCGCGCCGCTGCTCGACCGCCTCGCGCAGCAGCGGCTCCGCTTCCTCGAAGGCGCCCCTGTCACAGAGAATGCGCCCCAGCGTGAGAGCGCTGCTCAGGATGGCTCCATTCCCCGCAGGGAGGATCTTCCGTTGGACGGCAAGCGCGGCGCGTACGAGCTTCTCCGCCTCCTCCAGCTTCTTCGCTTTGCGCAGCACATTCGCGAGGTTTCTTGCGCTTCCTAGCGCACTGAGGCTCTGGGGACCATCGATGCGCCGGTCCGCCTCGAGCAACGCGCGAAACAGCTTCTCGGCTTCGGGCAACTTGTCTACTCGTTCCAGAGTCACGGCAAGATCGTTCGCAACACCCCGCGTGTCGCCCGCGTCGGCGCCGAGTTGGCGCGTGTAGGTGGCCAACAGATCACGCTGAATTCTCTCCGCCTCGGCCAGCTTGCCCTTGTCGCCCAGGATGCGGGCCAAGTTGTACAGTGTGCCAAGCGTGTCGCGATCCTCGTCGCCGAAAACCTTACGCGCGACGGCGACTACCTCGGTGAGGATCGTCTCCGCCTCGTCCAATTTGCGGCGGGCGCGCAGAAACATCGCGAGCCCGCGCCGGTACATCAGGGAGTCACGATGCCGGGGCCCTTGCGTCTCAGCGCTGAGCGCTACGACCTCGCGGTGCGTTTTCTCCGCTTCGTCCCATTTGGCCTGATCGCGCAAGACGTACGCGATGTTGGCCAGCGCAACCAGGTTCTCGGGGTGCTTGGGCCCGAAGACCCGCTTCCGGATGTCGACGACCTCACGATAGGTCTTCTCCGCCTCCGCCAGCTTGCCGCGGTTGTGGAGCGAGTAAGCGACATTATTCAGGGCCACCAGCGTCTCGCTGTGCTCCGGCCCGAACTGCCGCCGATACGCCTCCAGGAGCTTGTCGAACATCATCCCGGCCTCTTCCAGCTTCCCCGCATCGTCCAGGCGCAGGGCCTTGCTCGACAAGCGACGCAAGGTTATCGGATGATCCGGCCCGAAAGCACGCTGGCTGGTTTCGAGTACCTTGTCGGAAACCTCCCGCGCTTCCTTGTCTCGGCCGAGCTCTTGGAGCGTCGTCGCCAGGTTCTCCATGCACGTCAGCGTCTCCCGGTGCTCTGGCCCAAAGGTAGCCTCGTGCAGTTTCAGCGCCCGCCGCAATACGGCTTCGGACTCCTTGTGCTTCCCTTGCCGCCTCAGAAAGTAGCCCTGGTCGTGGAGAAGATTCAACGTCACCGGGTGCTCTTCCCCCAATAGTCGCTGCGCCGTTGCCAGCGCCTCGTCGCGCAGCTTCGCCGCCTCCTCGAGCCGGCCGCGATTGGCGATCACCTGCGCCAGATTGTGTGTCGTGACCAGGGTCTCCCGATGCTCGGCGCCGAAGACGCGGCGCTCGATCTCCAGCGTCTCGCGCAGGAGCTTCTCCGCCTCCTCCATGCGCTTCTGGTCCGCGAGCACCAGGGCCAGGTCGTTCCGCGTGTTCAACGTATGCGGGTGCTCCGGCCCCAGGACGCGGCTGCGGATTTCCAGGACCTTCCGATAAAGCTCCTCCGCCTCCTTGCTCTTCGACCACTCGCGCAAGAGCTGCGCCAGGTCGAACATCGTCATGAGCGTGTCCTTGTGTTCCGCCCCCAGGATCCGCTTCCGCGCCTCCAGCGACTGCCGTGCCAGCTTGTCCGCCTCCACGTAGCTTCCGCGATCGGTGAGCACGACTGCCAGGTCGGTCAGCGCCTGGAGCGTATCCTTGTGCTCCGCTCCAAGCACGCGTTTGCTCGCCTCCGCAGTGGCGCGCAGCAGCGACTCGGCTTCTACCAGCTTCCCCCGCCAACGGAGCAGCACTCCAAGGCTGTTGGCTGCCGACAGCGTCGCCGGGTCCTCCTCGCCCAGGTTCTCCTTGCGCAGCGCCAGGGCACGCCGCAAGTGCGGCTCGGCTTCCCGGTACAATCCCAGATGCCGATACGTGTCCCCCAGCGTCTGCCGCACCGCCGCCTCCTCCTCCGGCAGGCCGGTGAACGCCTTGTCGAGCGTCTTCGCCGCCTCGTCGAGGGCGCGACGCACCGTCACGTCCTTGCCCAGTTCCTCCGGCCGCGCCACCGCCAGCAAGTCTTCGAGCAGAAAGCGGTTGATCGCCCGCGCCTCGTCCCGCGCCCGCTGCGCCTTGGTGCGCTCCTCCGTCGCCTTGTCGCGCTCGGCCACCACTTCCTCCTGCTTCTGACCGAGCAGCACGAGGCCCACCGACAAGGCGATCAAGGCCGTCAGCAGCAACACCGCCGCCGCCGTCACCAGCGCCCGGTGGCGTCGGCCCCACCGGGTCAGGCGGGCGCGCCACGGATCGCGGTAGGCCGTCACGGGCTCGTCCGCCAGCCAGTGCTCGATGTCCTCCGCCAGCGCCCGCGGCGACGGGTAGCGTTCCTCCGGCTTTACCGCCATCGCCTTGAGGCAGATCGCCTCGAGCGGCGGTGGCACGCCCCGCCGCGCCTGCCTCGGCCGCGGAAACTCGCCGCCGCGCACCTTCGCCAGGATGGCGCCCGCGTCCTGGCCTTCGAAGGGCGGCTTTCCCGTGAGCAGGCAATAGAGCGTCGCCCCCAGACTGTACACGTCGCTCGCCGCCCCGAGCCGTTCGACCTGGCCCGCCGCCTGCTCCGGGCTCATGAATGCCGGCGTCCCAAGCGCCGAGCCGGGCAAGGTCTCGACGCTGCCGCTGGAGCCGGCCGATGGCGCCAGGGGCTTCTCCTCGCTCGCCGCCGTTCCCTCTCCGAGCGCCTTGGCCAACCCCCAGTCGACGACAAGCGTCTCCCCGTACTTGCCGAGCATGATGTTGCCCGGCTTGAGATCGCGGTGCAGGACGCCCCGGTCATGGGCGTACTGGAGCGCCTGGCACACATCGAGAAAACGCGTCAGCAGCTTGCGAAACTCCAGGCCGTAGCCCGGCTCCGTCCCCGCCTGATAGAAACGCGCGATCGCATCCTTCAGACTGTCCCCGCGGATGAAGCGCATGGCGTAGAAAGGCCGTCCATCCGCGTACGTCCCCAGCCCATACACCGGCACGATCCCCGGATGCTCCAGCCCGCCGGTGATCTCGGCCTCGCGCAGAAAGCGTGCCCGGCTCTCCAGGTCGTCGGCACGCCGCTCCTGGATCTGCTTGAGCGCCACCTCGCGTTTCAACTCCTGGTCCAGGGCGACGTGCACCTCCCCCAGCCCGCCCCGCGCGTGCGGTCGCAGAATGAGAAAACGCACCCCTTCGGAAGTCGAGACCCCAACCGATTGCGACCACGTGCGCAGCGGGTCTTCCGCCGCGGGCGCGGCCTGAGCGAGACTGGCTTGCACGTCGCTGTCGCTGATCCCGTCCAGCGCTTGTTGGGCGCCGGCGCCACGGCAGACGGCTTGCAGGCTGCGCTGGGCGTCGCCATGGGCCTGCACGTGCTTGTCGACGAGCGCATCGAGCAGCGTCAATTCGCCGGCGCCGAGAGCGCCCTGCTCGCGCAGGATGGCCCCGAGAGCCCGCTCCTTGGCGAGCACCCAGGCGTGCATGGCCGCGACCAGCTGGTCGCGCGTTATGAAATCGAGCTGCAGGGCGAGGATGCCAAAGAGGAGATTCGCGTCGGCGGCCATTGGGCTGGCCCTCCGGGAGGGATGAGACCCCGACCATCGTACAACGGCCCGAGGGCGCTTGCACGAAAAAGGCCGACATCCCTCAAGAAGCCCGCGGCAATCATGAGGCCCGAGACTGAACTACCATCGGATAGTACAATTCACGCGTCATGTCGCTCATACCAGGCGAGACACCGGCATGGGCTGATCCTTCTCGTGAACGTCTACAAGAAGGCGAAGAAGGCCGATCTCACCCCGGCCGAGAAGAAGTCGATTCGCGAACTCATCGAGCAGATCGACGACGAGCTTTCGGAGAAAGGGAGAAAGGAATCATGAAAGCAACCAAGCAATCCAAAAGCATGGGCGCTTCGATAGTCGCGGGGCTAAAGGACTTTCGCGAGGCATTGAAGCATGGGCGGCCCGTAGAAGCGCAGTTCACCGTTCGCCGCTTCGAGCTTCGTCTCGAGCCCGGCTGCTACGACGCGAAGAAGGTAAAGCAGACGCGGCAGAGTCTCGGCGTCAGCCAGGTTTTGTTCGCGCGGCTCCTTGGCGTTTCCGTGCAGGCGGTGCGCTCCTGGGAACAGGCGGAGAACGTGCCAAGCTCGATCGCGTGTCGCTTCATGGACGAGTTGCGCCACGATCCGGCGTACTGGCGCAGACGGATCACGGAGTCGATTGTGCCCAAGAACGCCGCCAACTGAGGCTTTTTTCCTGGCATCGGCTTCGAGCGCCGCTTACCATCGGGGAACGTTTCTCTCCGAGAGGTCCTTGTGCGGCGCGCATCCTGGATCTGGCCGATTCCCGTGCCTGCGCATGTCGGACGCAGCATGCAAGGCGCGGCCCGCGCCCTGGGGGATCGCCTCGGCTCCTGGTATAAGTGGGCGGCAGCGGGCGCCTGCGTCGGCGGCATCCCTGTTCTCGCAGCAGAGTTCCTGGGCTGGTATCCCGCGCTCGGCATCACCGCGCTCTTGCTCGCGCCGTTGCTCATGGCGGCCGCGGCGGGCGATCGCCTCGACCGTGGCGCCGTGCTGCTCGCGGCGGCGTTCGCGGGCCATTCGGCGGTCGTCCTCTTCTTCACTGCGCGGAGTCCGGATGCGGTCGCCGGCCTCTTTCCGGAAGGCGAGGCCTACTGGCGTCAGACCCGGCAGTGGATCCTCACGGGCGAGAACCCGGAATACGAAAGCGCCTACTGGCTTCCAGTCCACCTGCTCCTGTTTCTCTCCGTCGCCCTGCTCGCCTATCCCTCCTTCGGCTTCCTCACCCTCTATGTCGGCCTGGCGCAGGTCGATCTCATGAACGTTTACGTCGGGCATCTGCTCGTGTCCGCGCCGAATCCCTGGCTCGCATTGATGCCCGGCTGGCATCCGTGGTCGATCCTGCGCGGCCTCGGTTACCTCCTGGTCACGTTCGAGGTCGCGAGCCTGTCGCTGGAGCGTCTTGCCGCTGTGCCGCTGTCGACGCCCGAGCGCCGCTGGGGCCGCTGGCGCCTGGCCTTCTTTTTTCTGGCGGCGGACGTGGCGACCAAGTATTGTTGCCTGGAACCCTGCCGGCGAGTCTTGCTGGAGCAGGTGGCGCCGTAGCGCGAGGACGCCCATGATTCAGTTCAATTGCCGCTCGTGCAAGTATCAGTACCGGGTCGACAACGCGTTGGCCGGCGCGGGCGGGACTTGCGCCTGGTGCGGCAAGCCTTTGGTCATTCCGCAACCGTACTCCGAAGGGACGGTCACCGACGACGAACGGGACATCCGGCAAGTGGAGGGACTCAGCAAGCCGCAGCCCGGCCCCGATCGGCGCCAGGAAGTATACGACCCGGCCAGCCGGACCTACCACGACCCGGCGCCCGGCCTCCCCGGCTGGGTCATCTGGGTCGGCATCATTCTGCTGCTGAATATCATCATCCTGCCGCTGACGGGCTACGTCATCGTTCCGCGTTGATCTTGCGCAGGAGCGTGCGGCCCCAACGCAGCGCGTACGCGCTGAGGATGCACACGGCGAGCAGAGCCGCGTAGGTGAGGAGGAACGCGGGCATCCGGTTCCTGCCGGCGCGTTCGGGAATGACGAGCGCGATGATGCCGCGGTGCAGGATATAGACGAAAAAGGCGTGCTGGCCGAGGACGCGCAGCGGGTCGAGGGATTTCAGAGGCGGCAAGCAATCGACCGCGCAGAAGAGCAGCAGGATCACGCCGCAGGCCGTGACGAGATACCAGGCCCTCGGCGGATAGAACAGTTCGCTGTAGCCGCCGCGCGTCAGGAGGGGGCCGGGAAAGAACCAGCCAAGCGCTCCTCCGGCGCCGAGGAAGAGAAGGCTTGCCGCCAGCACAAGCAGCGTGGCGAACGAGCGCGGGCGCCCTTGCTTCCAGCGCCAATCCGCCAGGTTGAGGCCGACCAGCGCGAACCCGAACCAGGGCAGGAGCGGGAACCAGCCGTCGAAGAAGACATGGGCGGCGATGCTCGTCTTCACCGGAGAATCGGCGCTTTCTTCGACCAGTTCTCCATCCAGCTCATACTCGGTCGGATACTCACTGTAACCGAGCCGGTCTTGGAGCAGCGGCGCCGCCGCGAATACCGCCAGGGCCAGGCCCCAGCGGACGGCGCCGGGCAAACGCAGGCACAGGTAGCCGAGCGGCAGCGCGACGCCGATGAGGTAGAGCACGTCCATGCTGGTGAAGGGATAGATGCGCTCGAAGGCGACATCGATCAAGACCCCCGCCGCGATGAGTTGCAGGCCGCGCCGCGCGACGTAGAGCAGGCCCCGGCCTCGAACACGCCGCGCGTGCACGATCATCATGCCGGCAAGCAGCACAAACAGCGGCGCCGCGAAGGAGCCGTAGATGCGGAGCCAGAAGGGATGCGGCTCACGCAGCGCCTTGGCGGAGAGGTTCGCCGCGATCATCGTGACGACGGCAATGCCGCGGAGGAGGTCGACGGGGTCGTCGCGGCGAGGAGCGCCGGCGGCGGGAGGGCCGTCCCCTTCGAAAGTGGTCGTTGGCGTCGTCGCGCCGGGCGACATGGTCGTTCCTTTTGAAGATGATGTATTTCGCCCCGCCCTGCGCCGCAGCGCCGCAGCGCCCAGGCAGGCGCTTGCTTCCACGCCCGCGTGTGGTACGCTGATACGCAGGCAGTCCGCTCCTTTCCCGCCGAGGAAATCTCTCCATGCCCGACCCCACGCCGCGTTCGCGCCTGCCGAAAGTCAGCGCCGAGCAACGCCGGGCGGCCGCGGGACAGTACGAGCGCGCCAACCAGGTCCTGAAAGAGGACAACCTCGACTACGCCATCCAGCTCCTCCTGTCCTGCTGCAAGCTCGATCCCGTCACCCCCGTCTACCGGCAGACGCTCCGCAAAGCCCAGAAAGCAAAATACAACGACAAGGGCTCCGGGCAAGCGCTCGCCTTTCTGAGCGGCCTGCCGGCGCGGCTCCGTCTCAAGAAAGCCGGAATGAAAGGGGACTGGCTCCGCGTTCTCGATGAGGCGGAACAGATCCTCTTCCGCAATCCCTGGGACCTCGGCGCCCAGCTCGCGATGGCCGAAGCCTTCGAGGCCCTCGACCTGCCCGAGATGGCCCTCTGGACCCTCGACCAGGCTCGCCTGGATCAACCGAACAATCCCAAGGTCAACCGGCCCATGGCCCGCCTTTACGAGAAGCGCGGCCAGTTCACCCAGGCCATGGCCCTCTGGGACCTCGTCCGCAAGGCCAATCCGGGCGATCAGGAAGCGGCGAGCAAGCACAAGGACCTCGCCGCCCAGTCGACCATCGCCAAGGGCAAATACGAGGAAGCGATCCACGGGCAGTCGACGGGTCGTTCCGCCCTATCCCCCATGGCCGAAACCGCCGTCGACCAGCAGCCGCTCGAGCAGACGGAACAGCAGCTGCCGGCTTACGCGGACCGGACCGAGCGCGAGGCGCGCGCGCTCCGCATCAAGATCGACAACAATCCGACCAACGCCAACGGCTACCTGCACTTGGCGAATCTGTACCGCCGGGCCGATCGTTTCGATCAGGCGCGGGCCGTGCTCGAGGAGGGGCTGGGAGCCACCGGCGCCGCCTTCGAGCTGGCGATGGAGCTGGTCGACCTGGACATCGAGCCCTTCCGTCGCGATCTGGCCCTGACGGAGGCGAGGTTGGCGCAGAATCCCGACGACGCCGAGCTGCAAGCGATCCGCGCCCGCCTCACCAAGGAGATCCAGACACGCGAGCTGGACTATTTTCGCCGCAAGGCCGACCGCTTCCCGACCGACGGCTCCTTCAAGCTGGAGATGGGGGTCCGCCTGCTCAAGACGGGGCAGGTCGACGAGGCGATCCGCGAGCTGCAAGCCTTGCGCGGTGACCCGCGGCTGCAAGGCAAGGTCCTCGTCTACCTCGGCTTCTGCTTCAACGCCCGCAAGAACTGGCGCCTGGCCCAGCGCAACTTCGAGGAAGCGCTCAAGCACCTGGGCCCCGGCGAAGACCAGCTCCGCAAGGAGATCCTTTTCCAACTCGCCACCGGCTACGCCGAAACGGGGGACTTCCAGCGCGCCGTCGACACCGCGTGCGAGCTCGCCAACCTTGACTTCGGCTACAAGGACATCGGCAAGCGGATGGATGACTGGACGGCGCGCTTGCAGCGGGCGTAGTCGGCGCCCGAAAACTCAGGGGCGAGCGCGCACGGTCATCCGGCTCGCCGTCCCCGTCACTTCGAGCCGCTCGCCGAAGCGTTCCCGCAGGAGAGCCATCACTTCCGCATCCGCCGCCATCTCGCTCAGTAACGTCAATCCGCTCGGGGCGCCGCGCAGCGCGTTCAGCGTCTGCTGCACGGTCGTCCCGAAGTAGTCGAGGCGGCTGTTCTGCGTCGTCGCCAGCGCCGGGCCGTGATGCGCGACGGCTCGGGCCTGGTCCAGCAAGTCCTTCTCACGCGGCCGGCGCTGCGCCACTCCGGCCAAGCCCTGTTCCAGGAACTCGAGCGCTCCCCGCGCCGCGCGCACCTTGTCGTCGAACGCCAGCAGCATGGCGTCCCCGAGCGTCTTGATCACGGTCCCGCCGTGCCCCCGCGCCGTGCGCTCCGCGGCGTCGAGCACGTCTTGCAAGAGCGAGAACGCCTTCGCCTCCCCCAGCCGCTCATAGACGTTCCCTTGTTCCTCCAGCCGTGCCGCCTTGCCCAGATCGATGGCGACGAACGTCACCGCCGCGACGCTGGCGAGGCGGCCGGAATCGAGCACCTCGCGCGGGAACAGCTCGCGGAACAGCGCCAGCGTCGAGGCGCGGGCGGCGGTCAGCGCGTCCGTGCGCTGGGCCGTGCGCTCGACGCGCAGCAGCACCTCGGCCGCGTGACGGTTGGTGAGCGTGAGGCGTTGCCGGCCCGGCTGCATGCGGACCGGCTCGCGCTTGCCGGTGCGCTTGCGGAAGTCGTTCGGGATGACGGCGGCCAGGCGCGTCAGGATCGAGCCGGGCTCCAGCGTCAGGTCGATCGCCTCGGGCAGCTGCGGGCCGCGCAGACGATAGGCGCCTTCGCCCAGCTGCAAATCGAGGCGAAAAGTCTCGCCGGGAGCGACGCGCACCTGCGCGACGACGTGCGGCGAATGGGCCGGGCCGCCGATGCAGTAGCTCCGCGTCTCCACGCTGCGGAGCGACGGGTGGACGCGGAAGATCAGCTCGACCGACGAGCCGAAATCGAGCGGGAAGTCGGCCTGGCACGCCGGACAGTGCCCGTGCTCCTGGAGGGCCTTGAGCGTCTCCACGATCCCGGCCGGGATGCGGCAGATGGGGCAGACGATGTCCCACAGCAGCGTCAGCAATCCCGCGCGGGCTCCGTACAGGCATGCGGCGATCAGCGCGTCCTCGGCGACGTCGAGTCGCCGCGCCAGCGCCAGCGGCCTGATCCGCGCCGCCTCCTGGTCGGGCGCCTCCTGCACGAAATGCTCCAGCGCCTGCGCGATCTCGGGTGTCACGCCCTGCTTGACGAGCCGATCGATCAGCTCGCTCAGCCGCCGCCGCTGCGCTTGTCCCAGTCCGGCGGGCTTCTCGAACGGATCGGCGCCGGTCCCCTCCGCCAGCCGGCCCATCACGAACGCGTCGATGCGGCGATAGACACGCTCGACGGCGCGGCGGCCCTTGAAGCCGACCTCGATCGCGCACACGACCTTGCCGAGGAAGTTGCGCGGCTCGATGCGGACATGATGCGTCAGCCGCGTGCCCCCGGTCGCCAGGCGCTCCAGCTCGGTGGTGCTCGCCAACCACTTGAACACACCGCTCGAATATTCGCGCAACACGCCGAGCCGGCGGCCCTCCACCCACTCGAAGGGGTGCTCGCGCCAGACGTTCGTGATGCCCGCCTTGCGGAATTGCCCGTAGCGCTCGACGCCCGGCAGCACGTCGATCCCCGCGCCCGCCGCCCCGGGCTGCGCGGTGAATTCGACGGCCGGGATGCCGACCGCCCGGTTGAGTCGCTCCGTGTTCGAGACATAGGGCCAGAGCGACTCTGGCGCGGCTTGCAGCTCGAAGGTCCAGACATACTCGCGCACGCCGCGCTCGGTCTTGGGTAGCTGCGGATGCAAGACGATGTTCGCCGGCTCCCCCCGCGCCAGCCGCTCGAGCTCTTCGAGGAGATCGCCGCCGTCCTCGAAGCGGTCCTCCGGCCGCTTCGCCAGGCAGCGCTCGATGACGCGGCACAGCCCGTCCGAAACATCCGGCCGAAACTGTTTCAAGGGGGGCGCCGCCTCGTTGGCGTGGCTCAAACTCAGGGCAAGCGCCGTGTCCCCCTGGAACGGCGGCCGGCCCGCGACGACGTGGTAGAGCGTGGCCCCCAGGGCGTAGATGTCCGTCCCGGGCGTCAGCCGCGTCTTCCCGGCCGCCTGCTCGGGGGACATGTAGAGCGGCGTGCCGAGCGGGACACCTTCCTGGGTCATGTGCAGCGAATCGGTTTCGACGACGTGGCGAGCCAGGCCGAAGTCGCACAACTTGACGCCGCCCGAGGGGGGGATCGAAGCGTCCTTGACCTCTCCCGTGATGCGGGCGAACAGCTCCGAGCCGCGCCGCAGCATGATGTTCTGCGGCTTGATGTCGCGGTGGATGATGCCGCGCTGATGGGCGTCGGCAAGGGCGCGCGCCAGGTCCATGGCCAGGGCGAGGGCGGCGGGTTCGTCGAGGTGGCCGGCGGGGCAGAACGCGCGGTCGCGCAGCACGCGGTGCAGGCTGACGCCATCGACGAATTCGAGGGCGAGGAAGTGCGTGTCCGCGTCCTGGTTGACTTCGAGCAGGTTGACGATGAACGGGTTGTTGATCTCGCCGAGCAGGCGCGCCTCCTTGTGGAAGCGCTTGATGATCTGGGGCCGGGACGCCAGATGCGTGTGCAGGATCTTCACCGCGGCGACCGTGCCGTCCGCGATGTCGACGCCGCGGAAGACGCGCCCCAGCCCCCCTTCGCCGAGCATCTCCTGCAGTTGAAAGCGGCCCAGGCGCCCCGGCCTGGTCTCCCGTGCCGCCGCTGTGGCCGGCGGCGCTTCCAGCAGCTGCGTCGCCTGCACGTCGACTTCGCGCGTCGCTTTCACCGGCGCCCGGCTCGCCTCCACGCTTGCTTCGATCCGCGCCACGAGGTCCGCGGCGCTGGGCCGCTCCGCCGGGTCTTCCGCCAGCAAGTCTTCGAGCACGGAGGCGAAGAACGACCCATCGCTCCCTTTCCACCCCGCCGGCAAGAGGGCGCCACGCCAGAGCCGGCCGATGACCACGCCCAGCGCGAACAGGTCGCTCGCCGGCTCCGCCGGCTTTCCCGCCCGGATCTCGGGCGCCAGGCAGGCGCTTTCGAGATCACGCTGGGCGGGGCTGGACGCGTCGAGGTCCAGGCCGGTGAGATCGAGCAGCGGCGCGTCAAGGCCGCCGAAGATCGTGCCCGGCGACAGGCGGCCATGGGTGACGCCCAGGCGATGCGCTGCCGCGAGCGCCTCCACCAGGCGCCGGAGCAGGCCCAGGAGTTCGTCGGGACCGAGCGGCGCGGCGTTCTCGGCGAGTGTCCGTGCTGGCCGCAGCTCGGTGACGAGGAACGCCGGCTCATCGTCGAGTTGAAGGTTCAGGATCGGCAGGATCGCGGGTTGCCGCAGCATGGCGCACAGCCGCAAGCGTTTCACGAGCGCCGCCCAGCGTGGCTGCGTTTTGTCCGCGTGCAGGAGGCGCAGCTCCACCGGGCGCCCCGACGTGTCGTCGCGCGCCTCCCACCGCGCTCCATCGGCGCCGATTCCGAGGGAGCCGACGATCTGGAAACCGGCGACACCATGCGCTTCGCTGGGCCCGTGGTCCATGGGGAGAGTTTATGGAGCGTAAGGAGCCGTTGGTGAGTGGAGTGTGATGCGTGCGTCTCGGACTGCGGCGTTCCCACAACGCGCCAGGCGGCATTTGCAACAGAATCGGCAAAATTGACAACAGCCGAAGCGCGGCCTAAAGTTTCGTGCCCCTGAGTCTTCCGACATGAATGACGCCCCGGCGATGGCATTTGGCCCGTTCGACGTGCTCAGCGTGCTGGGCCGCGGGGGCAGCGCCACCGTGTACAAGGTGCGGCACCGGGTCAGCGGCAAGCTCGCGGCGCTCAAGGCTGCGCTTGATCGGGCCCGACTCGAGCCGGAGTTGCTCCGGCGCTCGAGCGCGCCGTACAGCGCCATCCGCCCGCTGCGGCATGCGAACCTGGTGCGTGCTGGGGCGCGGCGTTCGAGCCAGGCTTCCTTCCTCCTCCTCGAATACGTTCCGGGCCGCAACCTTTCCGAGCACGTTCAGGAGCACGGGCCGTTGCCACCCGAGCGCCGCCGGCGTTTTTCTGCGCTGGCCCAGGGATTGCACCATCTCCACGCCAATCATCTGGTGCACCGCGACATCAAGCCGCGCAGCATCTTCCTCACCCCCGACCACCAGGCCAAGCTCGGCGACTTCGGCCTGCTCAAGCAATGCCGCGGCGGCGATCCGCTCACCGCGTCGCGCCAGTCCATGGGCACCATTGACTACGGCGCCCCGGAACAGTTCGAGGACGCCAAGGAGGTCGATCAACGCTGCGATATCTACTCCTTCGCCGCCACCCTGTACGCCGCCCTCACCGGCGGCAAGTTCCCCTTCGGCGTCGGCGGCCGCATGCAGATCCTGCAGCGCAAGTTCTTCAACGAGTTCGTGCCGTTGCGCCTGCTGCTGCCCGACCTCGATCCGAATCTCGACGAGCTCGTGTGCCGTAGCTTGCGCGCCAACCCGGACGAGCGACCCGACAGCTGTATCGAGATCCTCAATGTTCTGCGCAACTACAAGCCCGGCGTGCCGATGATGGCGGACGAGGCCACCCCGACGCCGAACCCCGCGCCCGACGCGTGGCCGCGCCGCGAGCGCCGCGCCAGTGTCCGCTTCGCCGTCGATCTCACCGCCACGTTCGTCCCCTTCCATCAAAACCTGCGCGGCCGGCTGGACGCGGCCATCCTCGACGTCTCGCGGCTCGGGCTGCGGCTGGAGACGTCCCGGCCGGTCGCGGTCCATTCCGTACTGGAAGTGAGGCTGCCGCGCGCGGCCCGCTCCGAGCTGGCGCTGGTCCGCTGGGTGAAGCAAGGGAGAAACGACACGCAACTGGTCGGCTGCTCCTTCGTGCGGCCCTTGGCTGAGGAAGCGGTGGCGGCGCTGCAGGCGGGCGAGCGGGACAGCGCGTGAGGGCGCTCAAGTCGCTTCGGGATCCTTTTCGGCTGCGCCGGGCCCGGGCGCTCGAATGCCGCTCAGCGCCAGCGCCGCGTAGGTCAGCCAGACCCCGTCCACGGGCAAGCGCGGCCCGGCCAGGCTTCCGGCGTGGCCGAGAAGATACGGAAGAGGTAGAAGAACGGCGGCGAGCGTGAGCAGGCCGGCGGCGCCCCCCCAGGCGAGGCTGCGACGCCAGCCCCAGAGGCCGAGCGCCGCCATCAAAAGAAGACTCGCGGCAAGCGCGGCGGGGACGGCGTCGTCGAGCCATGGCGGCGCCGCAAGACCGTCGTCGCGCGGACGCCCGAGCGCGAGACGACGCTCGCGCAACCAGGTATCACCCAGGATGAAGGCGGCGCCGGTCTGCAAACGGCGCTCGAAGAAGGCGCCGGGGTCGCGGCGCACCTCGTCTGCCAACATGTCGTAGCGTCGCGCCTGGTTCTTTTCGCGCAGCAAGGCCGACAATCGGTCCGCCGGCAGGCTCGCGCGCAGTTCGGCCTCGTCCAGAGGACCCCCCGTCGTCCGCGCGTTGTTTCCCACGTAGAGATGGAGCCAGGTGGACGAGACGACGGGCAGCGGTTCGTTGAATTCCTTGACGTTCCGCACCAGCCAGGGCGCCAGGCCGTTGGCCAGACCCAGGAAGGCCAGGAGCGCCGGCAGCCAGCCCTGGCGCAGCCCGCGGCAGGCGACGAGGAACCAGACCAGTCCGGCCAGCGCGAAAGGCAGGAACGGCGCTCGCACCAGCGCCATGCCGGCGAGCGTCGCGCCGTAAAGAAGGCTCGTGAACGGTCCGCCCGTCTGGCTGCCACGCGCCCCCAGGAACAGGGCGGCGGCGACAAGAAAGGAAGCGACCACGCCATCCGCCCGTTCGGCGACGTTGACGATGCCGAAGGGATGAAGCGCGACGAGCAGGCCGGCGAGGGTGGCGGCCGCCAGGCTGCGAAAGACGCGGCGGGCGAAAAGAAAGAGGAGCGCCGCGGCGCCGGCGCCCAGGGCGCACTGAAACCAGCGCAAGAGCGCGTCGTTCCCGAGCCGGATCAGAAGGGCGGCGAGCCAGGGATAGCCGGGGGAAACGTGGGCCGTGCTCTCGACATCGTCGGAGAGCGGCGCCCGGGCGGCGAACCGTCCCTCCGCGCGGAGTTCCTCGACGAGCGCGGTGAACTCGGTACGTCCCCCCCTCGTCGGACCCTCTCCCTGCACCTGCCAGAGGGGGACCCCTTCGCCTTCCGCCGTCGTCAGCAGCACATAGCCGACCCGGGCGCCGACGGCCCCGGCCAGGACGAGGAGCAAGGCCAGCCAATCGGCCGGACGAAAAGGCGCCAACGGTTTCATCGCTTCTTTATTCGGCGCTTGCCGCGGTGGATTTCGCAAACGGCCGGCGCCTTTGCTGGGGCCTTTGCTGGGGCGCCTTTGCCGGGGCGCCTTGCTGGTCGTGCCGGCGGCCTGTAAGTTTAACGGATACGGCCCGATAGCCTCGGCAGCCGCCTACAATGAAGATATTGCACGCGGACATTTAAACCACGGGAGAACGGACATGGCCCGCCGGATCTTGAATCGCAAGGACCTCCGCGCCGACTTCGACGCGGCCGAGCGCCGCAAGGAAGACGAGGAAACCGACGAGGAAGAGGGTGAAGAGGAAGAGGAAGACGAGGACGAGGAGGGTGGCGAAGAAGAGGAGGGGGCAGAGGAGGAGGAGTCCGAGGGAGGAGACGAGGACGAGGAGGAGGAGGAGAAGCCGAAAAAGAAGAAGGCCAAGCCCAAGGCGCCTCCGAAGGCCAAGCCGCGCACGCGGACACCCAAGGTGGTGCGCATGCGCGTCGTCTGGGGCGTCTTCAGCAACAATAACCAGTGCGTCGCCACCTACGAGTATCCCAAACGCAAGGACGCCGACGCCCACGCCACCCGCCTCTCCACCGAGAAGCGCAGCACCTTCTTCGTTCAGCCCGTCAAGGAGCCGATCGAGGAAAAGAAGGAGAAGTAGCGTTGCGAGGCTGTTTCATAATAGGGCGTCCGAACAGCCTCTGAGCCGACGGTGTAGTTCAGCCCGAACCGCGCTCGCCTCTCCCGGCGCGGTCTCGGGTCTTCCTGCCTTGGAGAGACCATGGTTCCCGAGATCACGCCACGCGAAGTCGCCCTGCAGCTCGCCAACGGTCAGCCGCTCCACCTCATCGACGTTCGCCAGCCATGGGAGGACCGCATTGCGCCGCTCACGGGCAGTACGCTCATTCCGCTGAACGAGTTGCCGCGCCGCGTCGGGGAAATTCCCCGGTCGGTGGACGCCGTGATCCTCTTCTGCCATCATGGAATCCGCAGTCGGTCCGCCGGCGAGTACCTGATGAGTCTGGGTTACCTGAGCGTCTTTTCCATGGCGGGGGGCATTGACGCCTGGTCGTGCGAAGTCGATCCGAATGTGCCGCGCTATTGAGCCCTGCGCCTCCCGGGCAGACGGCCCGAGGTTCGGCAATCGGGGCTGTCAAGCGGAAAGGTTTTCCTAGCCCTCCCAAGCTGACGCCTCCCATCCCCGCCCGCTTACCAGGTCACCCGCCCTTCACGCCCTTCCCCCGGCGGACCAGGTTACGCCGACGAGGCGAACGCCGTTTCCTTTCCCATGCCGTGCCTACGGCAGCCGCTTCGGAATAGAAAGCGCCGACACCAATCCCGCCTTGTTTCCGGTCTTTTTCGGCCCCGACAGGCGAGCCCCGGGCCGGCACGGGCCGATCATTGATCTGGAACGTGCGACGCTTCTTTGGTTATCACCCGCCCGGATCGACGCACTTCCTCAAGGATCAGCCATGGAACGCTTCACCATTCGCTTTCAGGCCCACCACTGCTCGACCCCCTGCCCGGTCTGTGCCCAGCCTCACTCCCTCCGCCGCGGGCCCTGCGTCTCCCTGGCTGATACCGGCGAGCCGGTGTGCCGCGACTGCTGCAAGCGCCAGGCCCCCGGCATGCTCGCCCTCCTCGACCTGGCTCACGTCGCCGAGAACGTCGGCCGCAAGGGCCGCCACATGCTCACGCCTCCCATGGAATCCCTCCTCGCCCTCGCCCGCGCCGCCGAGAACTACTCGGGCGCCCAGGGACGCGCGCTGGCTCACGCGTCCTAGAAGTGGTTCCAGTGGGGGCAGGCCGCGTGGCCTGCCCGTACCTGGCGCCCGCCAGGCCCGGCTGGCCAGGGGGCCTGCCCCACGGCCCACGCCTCGGGAGCCATCTCTTCGACGGATGCGATGATCCTCCACGGCATCCGCCAAAACAGCCCCTCTTCTCCTGCCGTTTCCACTACAATCTCCTCATCTTGTTTCCTCCTGTGGAGAGCCACGCGTGCCGCGCCGCCTTCTCCTTTTTGCCATCGCCTTTCTCGCCGCCCGGTCGACCTGCGCCGATGAGCCGGTCACGCTCAAGACCGCCAAGGAACCGGCGGACAACAATCGCGACGAAGCGGTCGGCAAATTCTCACCCGAGCGCGCCGCCCACTTCCTCGACTCGGCGTCTCTCTCCTGGATCAACAAACGCGGCTGCTTCAGCTGCCACACCAACTACGCCTACCTCTATGCCCGGCCGCTCCTCGCCGGCGCGGCGCCGGCCCATGCCGAGGTGCGGCAGGCGCTCGAAGAAATGGTCCAGAAGCGCTGGAAGGAGAAGGGGCCGCGCTGGGACGCCGAGGTCGTCGCTTCCGCGGCGGCGCTGGCGTACAACGACGCGCTGACGACGAAGAAATTGCACCCGCTCACCAGGATGTCCCTCGACCGCATGTGGAACGTGCAAAAGAAGGACGGCGGCTTCAGCTGGATCAAGTGTGCCTGGCCGCCCATGGAGAACGACGATCACTACGGCGTCACTCTGGCGGCCGTCGCCGTCGGCGTCGCCCCGGAAGCCTACGCCAAGTCGGACGCGGCGCGGAAGGGCCTCGACGGCATCCGCGCCTGGCTCAAGGCCCATCCCCCCGAAAACATGCACCACAAGGCGATGATGGTCTGGGCCGGCTCCTACCTCGACGACTTCATCGGCGCCGATCTCAAGACCGAGACGATCCGCGCCCTCCGCGCCGCGCAACTGCCCGACGGCGGCTGGTCGGCCGCCGGCCTGGGCGTCTGGAAGCGTGCCGACAAGCTCGAGCAGGATCCCAAGACCAGCGACGGCTACGGGACCGGCTTCGCGATCTTCGTCCTGCGCCGCGCCGGTGTGGCCCCGAGCGACCCGGCCCTGCAAAAGGGAATCGCCTGGATCAAGACTAACCAGCGCGAGAGCGGCCGCTGGTTCGCCCGTTCACTCAACCGCGACAGCAAGCATTTCCTGACGCACGCGGGGACGGCGTTCGCGGTCATGGCGCTGGCAGCCTGCGAGGAGATCGCGCCGTCAAAAGAGAGCGCGTCCTCCAGCGCCCGCTCCAAGGATTGAAGCATGCCACCGTGGCTCGAAACCGGGTTGATCGCGGGCGTCATCGGCGGGGTCGTTGGCGGACTGGTCGTGCTCGTTCTGGCCCTGGTCCTGCCGCCGCGCAAGTGCCCCGATTGCGGCGAGCCCTTCCCGCGCTTCCGCAAGCCCGCCAATCGACGCCAGGCTCTCTGGGGTGGCGCAACCTGCGCCAAATGCGGCTGCGAGGTCGACCGCCGCGGCCGCAAGGTGGAGGCCGATTGATTCGCGCCCGGACTGGCCGAAGCGTCACTTCAGCGGACCATCCGACCCGAGGCATGCCCGCCCAACAGGGCCCGCCAGGCGCCAAAAGGCCGTTCACGGTTTACCCGCTTTGCGCCGCGCCTTCTTCCCCTTCCCCGGCGCCGCCACGCCGCCGCTCAACACCGTGCGCAGCTTCTCCGGCGACGACAGGATATCCATCGAACCCGACCGCAGCACCTCCCCCATCAGTGCCGCCTTCCCCGCCGACGCCACCGGACGCATCATCCGCACGATGTCCAGCGCGAACTCCGGCTCCATCGATTTCATGATCGGCCTCATCTCCTCCTCCATCCGCTGCTCCTTGCGGTACCCGTTCACCCGGTCCGGCTCCACCCCCTTCGGCAGCACGTAAGCGAACAGCACCCGCGCCGCCCCCACATGCCCCTCCAGCGCAAGCTGCACCAGCTTCTTCCCGATCGCCACGATCTCCTCCTCCGGCGCCGCGTCCAGGAGCGCCCATTTCAACCGCGCCACCCGCCGGTGATAAGGGTTCCCCGTCTTCAAGCCCAAGCCCGCCGGCGAGTCTTCGAGCTTGCGGGATGACGCCGCCCCCGCCGCACGCGCCTCCCCTCCACCCCCTTCCCCGCCCCCGCTTGCGTTTCGCGGACGTCGCCCCGTGCGGACGCCCATCCCCCGCCGGCTTCCCGCCAGCGGGCTGCTCGGCCACCTTCTCCGAATGCAGCACGCCATTCCCCGTCCCGTTCAGCAGCGAATCCAAAGAAAATCGCGACATGTCCATGAGAATCTCCACGAAGCGCGCTGACGTGATGATACGCCGGGGCCGCGCGCATTCCCGGCGCTCAGAGGGATTTGCCTATTTCCACGGTAATCCATCGCGGCGCCAACCGGTAGCTACGTTGTCGCGCCAATGGCTCACCCCTCCTCGCTTCGAATCGATTCTCGCCCCCCCCTTGACGATGCCGACCGCGCTTTCGACTTAAGTCTATGCGAGGTGACGCGAAGACATCCCTTCCGGTTTCACGCATGACCGTCGCACTTGCCGACGCCCCGGACGCGAGCGAACTGGAGCTGCTGGCCCGGCTCCAGGCCGGCGAGCCCGCCGCCTTCGAGGCGGTCGTCGCCCGCTTTGGCGGCCGCCTCCTCGCCGCGGCGCGACGCCTCTGCCCCAACGAGGAGGACGCCCGCGACGTCGTGCAGGACGGCTTCCTCTCCGCCTTCAAGGCGCTCGGGCAATTCGACGGCCGCGCCCGCTTCTCCACCTGGCTGCACCGCATCGTCATCAACGCCGCTTTGCAGAAACTCCGCGCCCAGACCCGCCGGCCCACCCGCTCCATCGAGGACTGGCTCCCCACCTTCCAGCCGGACGGTCACCAGACGCGCGATTCGGAGGCCTGGCCGAGCGGCGACTTCGTTCTCGAAAAACAGGAGACGCGCGAGGCCGTGCGCCGCGCCATCGCGGAGCTGCCGGACGCCTACCGCACCGTGCTCGTGCTGCGCGACATCGAAGAGCTGGACACCGAGGAGACGGCGCGGACCCTCGAGCTGCCGACCGGCGTCGTCAAGACACGCCTGCACCGGGCGCGGCAGGCGCTGCGCACGCTCCTGGAGCCGCATTTCCGCCGGGGGGCCCTATGACTTGCCGCGACGTTCTCGATTTCCTGATGGACTACGATACGGGCCAGCTCCCGGCCCAGGAGCGCGCCCTGTTCGACAGTCACCTGGCGATCTGCCCCTCCTGCGTCGCCTACCTGCAGAACTACCGCGCCACGGTCCGCCTGGGGAAAACGCTTGCGACCGCCCAAGAGGCCCCGATTCCACCCGAGCTGGTCCGCGCGATCCTGCTCGCGCGCGCCGGCCGACAATCTCCCTGACGCGCCAAGTGACTGAGCCGGGGCTAACGAAGCATGCCGTTCAAGATCACCATCACCGAGTGGTTCTCCTGATCGTCGGGCGAAAGATCGGCAACAAGCTCATCGTGGAAGGCGAGGAGTTCCATGGCCATCAAGACAATCCCATTGAGCCGCCTGCAAACGGATCTAAAGAAAACCCTCGATGAATGCGCCGAGTCAGGCGAGACCATCGTCGTCGAGATGCCGGATCAACGGCTGTTGGCGATTCAGCCGTTGGAGCCGCAGGAAGACGATACGTTGATGGATGAATTGCTTGCGTCTAATCCGAAATTCCAGGCGCTGGTGAGCAAGTCAAAGGCCAGCCCGCGCAAACCGTTCGCCGCGGGGCAGCCGAGGCTATCCAACGGCTGAGGCCGGCCGACCATCTTCCTGACGCGCTCAGCCGCCCGCAAGCTTGATCGCGGTAGGCCCCGCGAGTCGAGCGAGCCGAGCGGAGCCCGACGTCGAAGTGACGGTTTCGCGAGCGTTCACGCCAGGTCCGGCTCGGCTCGCCGGACCTACTGCGGAATCCCGCACGCTGTTTTGGTTCCCCTCCCTCAGCCCGTCACGTTTTTTTTTCCTGTAACCGCCCACGCCCCGCGCGCATCGATGTAGGCATGACCTGCCTGACGCAAACATCCGGCCCGCCCGACCGGGCTCTGTCTCCTTCCCAAAACGGTTCCCCCTGAACCGTTTGGCCCACAGCCAAAAAGTAATCGAAGCTTCCATCGCGTTCCCGGCGGTCGGGGCGCTTCCCCATGCTTTGTCTTCCAAAAACGGAGGGTCTTTCCATGAGTCGCAAAAACCATCATCGGCCTGATCGGCGTCGGCGTCCTGGCCATCGCCTGGTATGTCTTCCCGCCCGGAGCTGCTCTTCATCAACGAGCCGCGTCAGCGAGCTTCCCGCCGCCGGCGCGGCTCGCGCGCGGCGAGCCGGTGCTCCTGGCCCAGGGAATGTTTCACGGCGTCGCCCACGGCGGCAAGGGCACGGCCGCGCTGCACCGCCTGACCGGCGGCGAGCGCGTCCTCCGCTTCACCGATTTCGAGACCTCCAACGGCCCCGCCCTCCACGTCTACCTCATCGCCGCCGCCGACGCCGCCGACAACGCCACCGTCACGAGCGCCGCCTTCGTCGACCTCGGGCCGCTGAAGGGCAACATCGGCGAGCAGAATTACGCCATCCCGGCCGACGTCGACCTGTCCAAGTATCACGCCGTCACCATCTGGTGCAGCCGTTTCAACGTTAACTTCGCGACCGCGCCCCTCAAGCAGTCCTGATCCCCAGTAGGTCCGGCGAGCCGAGCCGGACCTGGCGTGAAGACTCGCGCGACCGTCATTCGTCCATCCGGCCCCGCTCGGCTCGCGGAGCCTTCCTGCTGCGGAATCCCGTACGCGGATTTAGCGTAAGGGGAAAACCGGTGGCCGAGAATGCCTCGGCCACCGTTCTTTTTTCACCATCTTTCAGGAGACCGGCCCATGGCACAGCCACACAAGATCGTGATCCTCGGCGGCGGCTTCGCCGGCATGTACGCCGCGCGGCGCCTCGACCGAACGCTGGCACGCGACCCAAACATCGACATCACGCTCGTTAACCGCGACAACTTCTTCCTCTTCACGCCCATGCTGCACGAGGTCGCCACCAGCGACCTCAACCCGGCCCACATCGTCAACCCGATCCGCAAGCTGCTCAAACGCCTCCGCTTCTTCGCCGGCGGCGTCGACCGCATCGACCTCGAAGCGCGCCGCGTCCTCGTGTCCCACGGCGTCGAGCGCCATCCCCACGAACTCGAGTATGACCACCTCGTGCTCGCCCTCGGCTCGGTCACCAACTTCTTCGACATCCCGGGACTGGCCCAGCGCGCCTTTACCATGAAAACCCTCGGCGACGCCATCGCCCTGCGCAACCACGTCATCCGCACCCTCGAGGAGGCCGATTTCGAATGCTGCGCCGCCCAGCGCGACAGGCTGCTCACCTTCGTCGTCGCCGGGGGCGGCTTTGCCGGCGTCGAGACCGTCGGCGGCCTCAATGACTTCGTCCGCTCCTCCCTGCGCTTCTACCCCAACCTACGGCCGGAGATGGTGCGCGTCGTGCTCGTCCACTCCGGCGCGATCCTGCTGCCGGAACTCGACGCCAGGCTCGGGGAATACGCGCGGCGCAAGCTGACCCGGCGCGGCGTCGAGGTGCGAACCGGGGCCCGCGTGAAGGCGCTCTCGGAGGACTTCGCGCAACTCAGCGACGGCTGCCGGATCCCCACGCAGACCCTCATCTGGACCGCCGGCACGTCCCCTCATCCACTGCTGGCCGGACTGGAATGCGAGAAGGAGCGTGGCCGCATCGAGGTCAACGCCTTCCTCGAAGCGACGGAGCGGCCCGGTGTCTGGGCCCTCGGCGACTGCGCGGCGATCCGCCATCCGAAGACCGGAGAACTCTATCCGCCCACGGCGCAGCACGCGGTGCGGCAGGCCAAGGTGCTGGCCCACAACCTGCGCGCCCGGATTCGCGGCCGGAAAGAGAAGGTCTTTTCCTTCCGCCCCCTCGGCAAGCTGGCGACGATCGGCCGCCGCAGCGGCGTCGCGACCGTTTTCGGCGTCCGCTTCTCGGGACTCTTCGCCTGGCTGCTCTGGCGCTTCGTCTACTTGACCAAGCTGCCGAGGCTCGAGAAAAAGCTGCGCGTCGCTCTCGACTGGCTGCTGGAGATATTCTTCTCGCGCGACATCGTGCAGATCAGCGAAGCGCGGCGCGGGGACGTACCAGCCGAAGAGGGGATAGGTCCCGTGAAGATCCATGCGACCGCGACCACCCGTGAGCTTGTCGCGATGGATCTCTGACCCTCCTTTGATGGAGCCGGGGACAGCGGTCTTTTTGACCCGCCAATTTCCGCCAGATATGTCTTCTGTTACTCTCGGCCTCGTTTCGATTTGTCCGGTTTCGGCTCGCCTCGTTCGCGGCCGTCATCCTTGGTCCGGTAGATCGTGAACCAGGTCCAGGGAACGTTGCCGCGCACGGCGAAGATGTGCACGCAGGTGTGCCGGCTGTCGTAGCAGCCGGGGCCCTCCTCCGGCTCGTGGATGAAATGGATGGCGCCGTCGTGCTCCTTGGCCGTAAGCCGGTCGCCGCCGCGCGCCGTCCAGCGAAACAGGACGAGCGTCTGCCGCTCCCAAGCGATGGCGACCGGAATCTGCTTGGGCTCCTTCAACCCCAGATAGTGCGCCAGTTCCGCCGCACTGCGAAAAACCTGCGCCCGCGGCGCCGGCGGATCCTGCGGCGAGAACTCCCCCTTGCCCCAGGTGATGCCCAAGCGATGCGCTTCCAACTCCTGGAACAGCGGGGGCGTCGGCTCCTGTCCGCGACCAGCGGTCGCAAAGACGACGATCAGCGCGACGCAGGCGAGATTCCAATGCGAACGTGCCATTGCCGGCCGTGTTCCTCTTCCCCTTCCTCGAAGACGACCCCGACCGCACCATCTAACGATCCTTCAACGGCCCATCCGCGCCGAGATACGCGATCAACGCCCGCACCTCCGGGTCCGACAGCGTCTGCAACAGCCCCTCCGGCATCAGCGACAGCCCCGTCACCTTGCGCGCCGCGATGTCGGCCTTGTTCACCCGGATCAACTCCGTCGCCGTCTGCAAGGCCAGCGTCTTGTCGTTCTCCTCTTTCACGATGCCCGTCAGCGTTCGGCCGTCATCCAGCGAGAGGAGCACCATCTGGTAGTCCTTGTTGACGACCGCGCTCGGATCGAGGATTTTCGACAGGACATACTCCGGATTCTGCCGCTGGCTGCCCGTAAGCTCCGGCCCGATCTTCCCCCCCTCGCCGAACAGCGTGTGGCAGTTGGCGCAGTGCTTGGTGAAGAGGGCGTGCCCCAGCTTGCGGTCCGCTTTCTTGAGCGCGTCCGGCGCCGCCACGGCAAGGTACTTGGTCAACAGCTCACGTTTCGCCCCGGCCGTGGGACGCAGCGTGCCCCAGACCGCCGTGAGACGATCGGAAACCTTCTTGTCCTTGAGCGACTGGATCTGCCGGGCCGCGAAGGCGGAGATGTCGCCGCGCGGCACCGTCTTCTTCTCGACCGCGTCGAGCAGCGCCAGCGCGAAGTCGGCCCGGGAAGAGAGCGTCGCGACCGCCGTCTCCCGCTCCTTCGTCTTGAAATCGCCGTAATGCTTGAGGATGAGCCCGGGAACCGCCGCGTCTTTCTGCCCGGCCAGCGCCTGCAGCGCCGGCTCGCGCATGTCCGGCTCGCCGAGGAGCGTCGCGAGCAGCGGCAAGAGATCGCCCGCCTTCACCTGCACAAGGCCCTGCAAGGCGCGCCGACGCTTATCGGCCTTCAGGCCCGCGTCGCTCGCCTGCTTTCGCAGAGACGCCAGCGCTTCCTTGTCGCCGAAGACGACGCCGAGCAGCGTCGCCTTCTCGCTGATCTCGTCGTCCTTGCTCGCCATCAGCTTTACCTGCAGCGCCGGCCATGCCGCCGGCGCCTTCACGTCGCGCCGGCCGAGGAAAGCGATGTGCATGCCGCGCAGGATGTCCTTCGTCTCCTCGTCCTTGGTCGTCCCCTCCAGTGATTTGAGCAGCAGCGCCATCGCCTCGGAACCTTCCCCCTCCATCGCCATCCGCCGGCTGATGTAGAGGCGGACGATCGGAATCTTGCAGGCACGCAACAGGCGCGGGCCGGCGTCCGGAATCTTCGCGACCGCGGGCTCGATGCCGTACCAGTACATGAAGGGGAGGTTGGGATCGTTCCAGTCTTCGGCGTGGGCGAGAAGCTTTTCGGCGATCGACACGCGATCCTCCAAAGGAAGGTGTTGGAGCGCCGAGGCGACACCGAGTCGCAGCACCGGGCGCTTGGGGGAGGAAGCGCATTGCTCGAGTCGTTTCCGCGTTTCCGGCCCGGTGGCGCCGGAGTCGGTCAGCAGGCGCATGGCCCAGACACGCATTTCGTCACGGAACCGGCGGTCGTCCGGGTTGGTGGCAAGGCGCAGAAGAAGTTCAGGGCCACGATCGAGCATGCCGCTGGCGTTCATCAACCAAAGTCCACGCAATGCTCGTCGCACGTCCGCGTCGGTAAGCATTTTCAAGGTGAGCTCCAAGTCCTCCTCTATTGCAACCGGTGTTGCCTTCTTAAGCCAGTCGCCGCGTGCCGCCCGCTCCTGTATCTGCAACCGTGCCCGCCGCACCCACCAGTCGTTCTCGTGCAACTGCAGCTTCACCAACTCCTCGTCCGTCATCGTCGCGATGTTGAACTTCTCCAGCGGCTTCGTCCCCTTCACGTACTCCATGCGGTAGATGCGGCCGGAGGGGTAGGTCTTGTCGTAGTTGTGGCATTCGCCGGTGTCGTTCCAGTCGCTGATGAAGACGTTGCCGTCCGGCGCCTGGAGGACGGTGATCGGGCGAAACCAGGGGTCGTGGGCCATGAACGGGTCGAAGCCGCGATGGCTGACGTAGCCGGAGCCTTTGCGCTCCAGGCAGTCCATGTTGATGCGGGCGCCGTGCAGGTTGCCCATGAAGAGCTGGCCGCGGTATTCCTTCGGCCACGTGTCGCTCAGGTACACCATGGCTCCGACGTGAGCGTGGCCGCCGCCGGCTTCGTCGTGGGCGCCCTTGGCGCCGCGGCTGTCGGTCCAACTGCCGCCGGCCCAGTGGGTGTGGTCGGCGCAGCTCTCCATCAGGTCGAACGTGTAGGGGTTCAGGTCATTGCCGTACATGCGGACGAAATGGGCGCCGGGGACGACGTGGAACACGTGCTTGATGACGCAGTTGGTGATGAACATCTCGCCATAGTCGTCCCAGTCGAGGCCCCAGGGATTGGTCGTGCCCCAGGCGTAAGGCTCGACGATCTTCTTCACGGGATGATAGCGCCACACGCCGCAGTTGATGCGGAAGCGCTTCTCCGGCGGCGTGCCGGGGACGCCGAGCAGGCTGTCGGCGAGGATGCCGTGGCAGCCGTAGAGCCAGCCATCCGGCCCCCACTGGAGGTTGTTGGCGGCGTTGTGCTTGACGTCGACGACGAAGCCGTCGACCAGCGTCTTGGCCGGCCCTTCCGGCGCATTGGCCCCCGCCTTGCACGGAATGAAGATCAGCTTCGGCAGCGAGATCAGCCAGACGCCCGAATGCCCGATGGCGATGCCGGAGAGGTTCGTCCCGTTGTCCAGGAAGACGTGGCATTTGGCGAAGGAGCCGTCCTCCTTCATGCCTTCGAAGATGAGGACACGGTCCTTCCCCGGCTTGCCGTCCTTGATCCAGTGCGGATACGAATGGGACTCGACAACCCAGAGCCGGCCGAGATCGTCGAGCGTCATGGCGATCGGGTTGAGGACGTCGGGCTCGCCGACATAGAGGCGGACGCGGAAGCCCTCGGGGACGGTGATCCGCTTGACGGCTTCCCGCGGCGGGAGCGGCTTCTCGTCCTGAGCGGCGAGGGTGGCGGGAAGGCAAAGGAGGAGCGGGAGGGTGAGGCGCATGGGAAGCCCGGCGGAGGAAGGAAGCAAACAAGCAGCGAGGTTAGCGTATCCGAAGGGCGGGAAAAGGGAACGATGAGGGGCCAATGCCCCGCCGTCTGAATTGGAAGCGACATTTCCGATGGAAGGGAGCCGTTCTCGAAGGCAAGACGCGGTGCGGCCGCGCCACCGTTCGGACGCTTCGAATCAATATGGAAATCCGCGTCGCATTCCGGCAAACGCTAATTGACATCGGGGAGTTCCCGCGGAGTGTTGGGGTATAAGAAGAGCCGTCCCGCGTTCTTGTGTCGAGTCCCGGCAAACAGCTATAATCACGACACACACGGGAAAGGACCATGCAGATTCCCATACTCATCGAGCCGATCGAAGGCGGACGCTACCGCGTGCGCGCCGGCGAACCCTTTGGACTGAGCGCGGAGGGCGCCACTTCCGATGAAGCCAAGCACGCCCTGGAACACCTGATCGCGAAGCGTCTCGCCCAGGGCGCCCAGGTTGGCGTCGTCGACGTGCCAAACGGCCAGCCGCTGGCGCCACTCCAGCCCCTTTCCCCGCGGACGAGCCGCTACAAAACCGACCCCTCCTACGGCGAGATGCAGGCGGCGATCAATGAAGCCAGACGGGCTGAGGACGCCGAGGAAGAGCGGCGATGGAAGGCCGCCCAGCCATGAGCCGGTTCCTTTTCGACACCGACACCGTCACCCTGATCCAGTATGGCCACCCGAGACTGATTCACAACCTGTCTCTTCATCCCGATTCAGACATCGCTCTCGCCGCACTGAGCGTCCAGGAGCAGATGCGCGGCTGGCTCGCCCGCCTGAACCGCCTTACCACTCCGCCGCAGCTCGCGGACTGGTACGACTTCCTGGTCCAACGCATGTTCCCGCCGTGGAGACGCTATGACCTGCTCCCCTTTCCGGAACCCGCCATACTGCGCTTCGAGCAATTGAAAACGCTGCGCCTGAACGTCGGCCTGATGGACCTGCGTCTCGCCGCGCTGGCCCTCGAAAGCAACCTGACCATCGTCACCCGCAATCAGCGCGATTTCGGCCGTGTGCCGGGAGTCGTGACGGAAGATTGGTCCATGTAAGGCGCATGCTCTCCGGCGCGACGCAGAACCATCGGTCGGGTGGCCCGGGGCTGGGGAAGCTTCGGGGGCGTTGAAGAGCCGGTTGCGAAGCCCCGGCCTGAAGTGTCGGAGACCTTGGCGCTACCGGCCGGGGCTTGGCCGCCGATTGTTTCACTCGGCTGACTATTCGCCAGCCCCGGCCAGCCCACGTTCAGTGCTCTCCTCAACGTCCTAACTTGCGTCCTTCTGCTGGCTCAGCCGCGCGAGTGCCTCAGTCGTCATTCGTATGGCTCGCTGGCTGAGCAACGCGAAAAGAGCGTGCGTGTCGGCTGCCACTATCTGGAGTTCTCCGTTCTCCACCCAGACGCCGTGTTTCTCGGCCTTGAGTTCCTCGGTGATCCGGCCACCGTGGTGAGCTAGGGCGTTTCGCACGAGCCGGGCGATGTTCACTTCTCCCCCGGTGCAATAATCGCTCAGCTCCCGCGTGAAAGTTTGCGCCAAGTCGTCGGCGAACTCGTTTGCCCGTCGCATCCGGTACTTGGGCTGGACCGTGACGACGCGATATATCCTCACCATGAAGTCTTCGTAGCCGTAGTAAAGGGCGCCGTAACAGAGGCGTTGCGACGCCCAGATCGATGAGGTGAACTCGTAGTGCTGTGGCGCTGAGAGCAGACTCCCCCACAGCTTGCCTGCCACGAACTCACCTATCGCCTTTTCAGGGACGGCGAGAACCTGCTCCGAGATGCGATCAAGCACCTTCCCCATTTCCTGACGCTGCATGTTCCTCAGCCCCGGCATCTCTCTGGGCAAGCGTTCGGCGACGACAGCCATGCACGTCCTAGTGATCGGTTCGCGCGTCCCGCAGAATCCCTTTGCAAACGCCTCAAAGAAGTGGATCGCGAGCCAGGGAAGCCGATGCGTATTTGAGGCGGCTTTCCAGGCAGCGAGGAGATCCAGCACGATCTGCGCCAAGGGGGTACCCTCGGCAGCTGCGTTCATCCGCTTTGCCCAGTCGTGGTCGAAGAAGCCCTGATAGTGATCGAAGTCAGGGTCGATGACCGTTCGCTTGTCCATGCTCAACTCCGTTGGCGCGGCGTCAAGAACAGCATAACGGAGAGGACAAGTGATGGGCCAACGAGGTTCAGATCGGAAAGGAAAAATGGAGCCTGCAGGCACGACACTCTTGCCACTCGTACCGGTACAATGTACAATACAGTCTAATGACTGTACAAGCCTTACTTACAGGGGAGGTCGCGATGGCAAAGAGAGCGAACGTTGATGACCATGAACCCACAAAGGCCGAAATGGCGCGCACAGTCATCAGAGGGATGATTGAAGAAGGAGTCGCCTTTTCGTTCCCGGAAGTGCGCCGACGCATCAAGGACAAGTTCAAAGCCGACGTCGTAAATGCCACGATCAACAACGTCAGAAGGGAAATGCTTGGAGGCGGTCCAGTGAAACTTCCATCTCTGCCTGATAGCCCTGTTGCGCTCATCGAAGCCATGGAGCTCATACGGAGAATCGGGGACGCCATCGGATGGGATCAGGTTGATCGGATCGTCGCCGCCGTTCGCCGTTAGTCTTTGATCGTCATTTTCCATTTCCAAGTTTCCAGAGCAAGGAGTATGAGATGGCGCGATTCATGGTGGTTCAGTCTGGGTCCTCTGGCGAGGTTCTCTTGCACCCGCTGCACGATTGGCTACGAGGAAATCCGAACCACACCCCAGTAGGAATGCATCCAACAAACAGTACATCCCGTCAACTTCTCGGTGCCTTGCGGAGATGCGGGTGGGCATACGAAGAGGATGAGTTGGAGGTGCGACTTTTCCCTCCTACCAGCCAGCAGATGGCTGACCGCGCGAATAACCCGACAACGCCCGGCCCGGCCTGGAAAGCGTTCGAGGATCTCGCGCGTTCGAAAATGAGTCATCATTTCAATATCGCGCTAGCCGAGCGCGAGATACCCGGGTTTCCGAAGCGTTTTGATATGGTCTCCGAGGACCGCGCT
This sequence comes from Gemmataceae bacterium, assembly GCA_046350295.1. Classification (GTDB taxonomy): domain Bacteria; phylum Planctomycetota; class Planctomycetia; order Gemmatales; family Gemmataceae; genus JAXMAR01. Next base: position 10,373 of record JAXMAR010000046.1, on the reverse strand, counting down.
GTCGTCGGCGATGCCAAGTTTCTAACGCTCGTTCACAAGAAACGACGACCGTCAGCGAAATTCATGGAAATCGCAGGCCACGTCTGGCTCCTTGAGAGACTCGATGCCAAGACACGGTTCCTTGTCTTCGGGAACCAGAGAGCTGTGATCGAACTGTGGCTACAGAGATATGGAGGCTTGGTCCAGACCGTTTCCTTCTACTTCCTCGCACCGGATGGGACCCTCGACCGGCTCGTCCATCCGCTACAAGGGGCATCGGCATAGCAGTCCGGAAAAGCTTCCTTCTGGTGCCTTCCCGGTTGTCCGCTCTGACGCGATGCAATTCGTCGCCCGCCTCGCCACGCCTCAACCGCCCCCTTATACTGGCATCACCTCTTCCACCCCCGCCCCACGGGACCCTCGCCATGCTCACCCCCGTCAAGCACCCCCTCGAACCGCTCACCGCCGCTGAGATCCAGCTCGCTGTTACGATCCTCAAAGACGCCGGCAAGGTCACGCCGAAGACGCGCTTCGTCTCCGTCAGCCTCCGCGACCCCGATAAAGAATCCGTCCATCGCTTCACCGGCCGCGAGCCGTTCCGCCGCGAGGCCTTCGCCGTCCTGCACGACAACGCCACCAACGCTTGCCACGAGGCCGTCCTCTCGCTCACCGACCGCAAGCTCGTCTCCTGGAAGCATGTCCCCGGCGTGCAACCGACGATGACGGTCGATGAGCAGGTCGAGTGCGAGCAGGCCGTGCTTGCCAGCCCGGAGTTCAAGGCGGCGCTCAAGAAGCATTACGGCGTCGACGACACCCGCCTCGTAATGGTCGACATCTGGAGCGCCGGCAACTATGGCTCCGACGAGGACCGCTCGCGCCGCCTCGCCCGGCCTCTCTGCTTCCTCCGCTCCGACCCGACCGACAACGGCTACGCCCGCCCCATCGAGGGTCTGCGCCCCGTCGTCGACCTCAACGAGATGCGCGTCCTCCGCGTCGAGGAATATGGGCACTGGCCGCTGCCGCCCGGCGAGTGCAACTACGCCGCGGACCGCATGAAGAGTTTTCGCCGCGACATCAAGCCGCTCGAGATCACGCAGGCCGACGGGCCCAGCTTCGAGGTCGACGGCTACCAGGTCCGCTGGCAAAACTGGAGCTTCGTCATCGGGTTTTCCGCCCGCGAAGGCCTGACGCTGCACCACCTCCGCTACAACGACAACGGCCGCGATCGCTCCATCCTCTATCGCGCGTCCCTCTCCGAGATGGTCGTCCCCTATGGCGACCCCGCCCCGCAGCAGGCCCGCAAGAACGCCTTCGACGCCGGCGAGTACGGCCTCGGCATGTGCGCCAACAGCCTCGAGCTCGGCTGCGATTGCCTCGGCCTCATCAAGTACTTCGACGGCCACCTCTGCACTAGCCGCGGCGAGCCCCTCACCATCAAGAACGCCGTCTGCATGCACGAGGAGGACTTCGGCATCCTCTGGAAGCACACCGACCGCCGCCTGCCCGACAAGCCCGAAGTCCGCCGCTCGCGCCGCCTCGTGGTTTCCTCCATCGCCACCGTCGAGAACTACGAATACGGCTTCTTCTGGTACCTCTATCAAGACGGCAACATCCAGTTCGAGATCAAGCTCACCGGCATCCTCTCGCTCGGCGCCCTCGCCCCCGGCGAGAAATCGCGCTACGGCGTCCTCGTCGCCCCGCAGGTCTACGCTCCCAACCACCAGCACTTCTTCAACGTCCGCCTCGACCTCGACCTCGACGGCGGCGGCAACTCCGTCTACCAGGTCGACGTCGTCGCCGACCCGCCCGGCCCCAAGAACCCCTTCGAAAACGCCTTCTCCGCGAAGGCGACGCTACTGGAGACGGAGGCGCAGGCCAAAGCGAATTTGAACCTCGAAACAGCCCGCAACTGGCGCATCGTCAACCCGAACGTCAAGAACGCCGTCGGCGAGCCGGTCGCCTACAAGTTCCTCCCCGGCGACAACTCCGTCCCCTACGCCACCAAGAACGCGTGGTGGCGCAAACGCGCCGGCTTTGTCGACCACCACGTCTGGGTCACGCCCTTCAAAGCCGAGGAAAAACACGCCGCCGGCGACTACCCCAACCAGAGCCACGGCGGCGACGGCCTGCCGCGCTGGACAAGCGAGAACCGCCCCATCGTCAACACCGACGTCGTCCTCTGGTACACCTTCGGCCACACCCACCTGCCGCGGCCCGAGGACTACCCCGTGATGCCCGCGGCGTACATCGGTTTCCTGCTCAAGCCCCAGGGCTTCTTCGATCTGAACCCGGCCAATGACGTGCCGCCGTCGGCGAAGAAGGAGGCGAAGAGCTGCTGCTGCGGGTGAGCGGCGCCGCATGTTCGATGGCCAAACGCCAGGCTACTTCCGACGATTTCGACAGCCCGTGGAAGGATGCGCTGCACCGCTACCTGAACTTCTTTCTTGCGCTTCTCTTTTCTGACATTCACGCCGACATCGATTGGTCGCGCGGCTATGAAGCTCTGGACAAGGAGTTCCAGCAGATCGCGCGCCGCGCCAAACTGGGCAAGCGGCTTGCCGACAAGCTTTTCAAGGTCTGGCTGCGCGACGGTGGCGAGCGCTGGGTGCTGGTCCATGTCGAGATTCAAGGGGAACCGGACAAGGACTTCCCCCAGCGGATGTTCGACTACAACGTGGCCGTGCGGCAGCTGTATAATCAGACGGTGGTCAGCTTGGCGGTCCTTTGCGACGAGCGGCCGGATTGGCGTCCCAACACGTTTGCGTACGAGCAGTGGGGCTGCCGCATGGAGCTCAGGTTCCGGGTCGCCAAGCTCTTGGAACGCGCCGAAGACCGAGGCTCGCTGGCAGCCAGCGATAATCCCTTCGCCGCCGTCGTGTTGGCCCACTGTCAAGCCCTGGAAACGCGCACCGATCCCGTCGCACGTGGGCAAGCGAAACTCGGCCTGGTGAAAGGACTCTACGGGCGCGGATGGTCCAAGGAGGATGTCCGCCAGCTTTTTCGCCTGATTGACTGGATCCTCACCTTGCCGGAAGAGCTGGAAGAGAGTTTCCGCGGCGAGGTGTTCCGTTACGAAGAGGAGATCAAAATGCCCTGGCTCTCCAGCATTGAACGCAGCGGCTACAAGCGCGGCCTCGAGCAGGGTCTCGAGCAGGGTCTCGAGCAGGGTCTCGAGCAGGGTCTCGAGCAAGGACAGGAACGGGGAGAGCGAAGGGGGTTGCTGGAAGGAATCGCCCTCGCCCTGGACGCCAAATTTGGAAAGTCCGGCCGCAAGCTATTGCCCGCTGTCCGCGCCTTGGAGACCTCGGCCGAGCTGCGCCGGCTCGCAAAGTTTCTCAAAACGGCGAAGACCCTGGACGATGTCCGTGAGTTCTTGAGCTAGCTTGCCGTGTTCTCTTCCGCGGCGCGGACGAACGTACGCCCACCTCATCTCGCCTTCACAAGTGCGCTCAGTAGCGGAGGAGTTCCGATGTTCCAAACCGCTACTTCGCATGTTGGGAGGACCAGGCTAGACGCATTTGAAGGCCGGAACGCAGCGAAGCATCGTGCGTGAAGGCGGGTTGACGGACAATGACTTCTGATGCGGCGTTACCCTAGGAGACTGCATGTCCCGTCATCGCATTTCCCGCCGCACGCTTCTCGCCGCTTCCGCCGCCTCTCTGGCGGGCCTGGGGTATGCCGCTCCGCCGCCGCGACGCTTGCGCGTCGCCGCCGTCTACACGGTCCTGCGGTTTCGCTCGCACGCCTTCAACTTCCTGGAAAGCTTCCTGCGGCCCTACCTCTTCCGCGGCGAAGCGACGCGCGCCGGCATGGACGTCGTCTCCCTCTATGCCGACCAGCGCGCCGCCGACGGCGACCTGACCGACGACGTTGCGCGCCGCTTCAAGATCCCCGTCTTCAAGACCATTGACGCCGCCCTCACGCTCGGCGGCAAGGACCTGGCCGTCGACGCCGTGCTCTCGATCGGCGAGCACGGCGACTACCCCGTGAACAAGCTCGGCCAGACCGAGTATCCGCGCAAGCGTTTCTTCGACGAGATCGTCGCCGTCATGCGGCGCTCGCGCCGCTTCGTCCCGGTCTTCAACGATAAGCACCTCTCCTTTCGCTGGGACTGGGCCCGCGAGATCTATGACACCGCCCGCCGGCTCGGCATTCCGCTCATGGCCGGGAGTTCCGTCCCCCTGGCCGAGCGCCGCCCCGCGCTGGAGCCGCCCGCCGAGGCGCGGATCGAGGAGGCGGTCGCGATCCACGGCGGCGGCGTCGAATCCTACGACTTCCACGCCTTCGAGATCCTGCAATCGCTGGTGGAGGCGCGACGCGGCGGCGAAACCGGCATCAGCCACGTCCAGTTCCTGCAAGGCGACGCCCTCTGGAACGCCGCCAAGACCGGCGCCTGGTCGCCGACCGTCGCCGAAGCGGCCCTCCGCGCCGAGTTCGGCGCCAAGCTCCCTGATTGGCGCCGGCCGATGGGCAAGATCGCGCCGCACGGCATCCTCCTGACCTACCGCGACGGCCTGCGCGGCATGCTCCTCAAGATCGGCGCCGGGAGCGTGCGCTGGAACCTCGCGCTGAAACTGGCGGGCGAGAAGGAGCCGCGCGCCTGCCGCTTCCACGTCGGCCCGTGGGGAAACCGCAACCTGTTCATGGCGCTGTCCCACGCCATCCAGCATTTCTTCCGCACACGCGAGGCGCCCTACCCGGTCGAGCGCACGCTGCTCGCCTCCGGCGTTCTCGACGCCGCCATGCACTCGCGCGCCGAGAGCCGGCGGCTGGCGACGCCCCACCTCGAGGTCGCCTACCGCCCGCGCGACTTCCGGGCGTTCCGCGAGACCGGCGCCTCGTGGCGCGTGCTGGAGAAGGTGCGCGAGCCGAAGGATCTGGATCCGGCGGGGCGGGGTGACTCGTGACGCCTTACCGCTCCCGGATCTGCAGCGTGAATGCCCCCTCGCCGCCCGCGAAGGTGGTGCAGATCATGCGGTAGACGCCTTCGGCCTTGATCGGCATGACGATGCGCGAGTTGAGGCCGTCGCCCCCGTCGTCGTTGAAGGCGATCTGGGCGCCGGCGCCGTCCTCGATGCGCAGGAAGCAATCGAACTGCCGGCTCATGAGGTCGAATTGATAGGTCTTGCCGGCTTCGAGACGCACGTCGAAAGTCCGGCACGGGCGGCGGCGGACCTTGTCCACCGGATCGGTGGCCGCGAGGTTCTCGTTGATCAGCAACCCCTCCTTGCCGACGCGGCGTACGCCGGGCGGGTCGCGGCGCACGAGCGTGGCGCGATGGAGCACGCTGAGCGTGTAGCGTCCGGCTTCGCCCGGCGCTTCGAGCGTCAGGCGGTAGACGCCGTCCTTGGGCGGCAGGAACTCCCGGACGATTTCACGGCTTCCCTTGCCGTCGGCGGCGAAGACGAGGGCGCCGCTGGACTCGTCGTGGATCTGCAAAGCGACTCCGGCAGGCGCGTTGATCTGAAGGCGGTAACTCTGTCCCTTGAGCATTTGGAAATGGTGGACCGCCGCGGGGGTGGCGCCGCCGATGGGACCGTTGAGCACGGCCGGCTCATCGGGGCGCAAGCGAATGCCGTCCTTGTGCAGTTTCTCGACGGCGGGGGGCAGCGGGGCGGCGTTCAGGAAAAGGAGAAGGACGGGTATAGCGTTCATTCCGGTTTCCATTTTGGGTACTTCGAGTTTAGCAAAGAAGTGGATCGGCCGCCATGGGACCGGCGGCCGTCTCTTGTCGGGCGGGATCGAAGATTGTAGATTATATCTTCCGTTTCCTGTTGAGGTTTCGCAATGTCGATCGATAAAAGCTTGCGGCGGAAAAACCAGTTGCAGCGTTCGCGCAATGTCCTCACCCGCGCCGAGCGCATCCTCAAGATGCGCGGCGAGGAGCGCTGGGAGGACGGCCGCAGTCCCTATGGCCTGCCCAAGGTGAAGGTCGTCAAGATCGTCGTCAAGAAGGCCAAGAAGAAGGAAGAGAAGGCCGAGGAAGGCGCCGCCGCCGAGGGCGCCGCGCCCGCGGCCGAGAAGAAGTAACCCGCGCGGACAACCACGCGACCAGGGCGCCAGGCGCGGCGTCCAAAGGCGGAGCTCATGTTCCGCCTTTCTTGTTGGCCGCGCGCCTCTCCAGACTCCGCAAATCCCCCTTTCTCTCGAACCTCTCGAAAGCTTGCCTTGCCCGGATTGGTCGTCTCGATTTATCCTCTGCCCGTGCGCGCCCGTGTTCCTCGGTTTGTCGCAAGCTCGGGCCCCCCCATGCAGGACGATATCGCCAACCTGGTGCAGCCCATCTTCAGCCACGCGCTGGCGCTGCGCGACCGCCTCGAAGGCGGCCAGCCGCTGAACATCGACGTCGAGCAGGCCACCCTCAAGGCGATGCTCGGCGGCGATGGCGAGGCCCGGCGCCAACTCGACTACCACGCCGACCCCCCACGCTCCGGCGCCACCGACCGGTTTCTCGGGGCCCGCTTCGCCCTAGTCTGCTGGCTCGATGAGTTGTTTTTCCGCTACTCACCCTGGAGCCGGTTCTGGAACGAGCGCACGCTCGAAGCCGACCTTTATGGCACAAACGACCGGGCCCGGCTCTTCTGGGAGCAGGCCCGCCTCGCCGAAAGTCGGCCGGGCAACGCCGCACTCGAGGTCTTCCACCTGTGCGCGATCCTTGGCTTCCGCGGCGATTTGCTCGATACGCCGGACCGGCTTCAGCATTGGCTCACGGCGACCCAAGCCCGCCTCGCCAAGGAGCCGAAAGCCTGGATCCCCCCGCCGGAGCTGGAGCCGCCGGTTTTCGTCCCTCCGCTGCGCGGCCGCGATCGGCTCCAGCGCATGGCCCTTGCCTGCGGCTTCGTGATCCTGCTCTTGGTTCCGGCGCTAACTTTCCTCCTGATGCGGCGTCTTGGTGAATGACTTCGGCCTCGTGCGGCCGGACAAACTCCTTTTCCCAGCCGGTTCGCAATCATGGCGACCTTCCGCGTCATCCGGGACGGACTCAAGGCGCTCGCGGCGCTCCTGCTGCCGTTTCTCGACCCACCGGGACGCGGCAGGACGCCCGTGTTGCGCTGGGGGCTGCACGTCCTCAGCCTGGCGCTCGTCCTGGCCGGCCTGTGGTACATCAACTGGCATTTCGACCTTGGCAAGGCCGTGCGCTCCCCCTTTCCGCAGCTGCACGGCATCTGGCTGCCTCTGCTCTTCCTTCTCGCCTATGCCGCACTCGGGGTGGCCGCCTGGCTCTGGCGCATGCTCGGCCCCGAGCGCCCGTCCGTGGAATATCCCGATATCGATGCCGCCTGGACCGAGGCCCTTAGGGCGCTGCGCCAGGCGAATCTCGATGCTACGGAGCCGCCGTTGTTTCTGGTGCTGGGCCGGCCGCTGAGCCGGGAGGAAAACTTGTTCGCCGCGGCGCCGATCCCATGGCTGGCGCAGGGGGCGCCGTGCCGCGCGGACGCGCCGCTGCGCGTCTATGCCGGCCGCAAGGCGGTCTTCGTCACCTGCGCCGAACTCTCTGAACTGGGTCGGCAGACGCGGCTCCTTGCCGGAGACTCGACTGCCCCGCAGTCAGCGCGTCTCGGCATCGTCGAGGCGCTCAATGAGCGCCAAAGCCGCCTGCGCTATCTCTGCCGCCTGATCCTCCGGGCGAGGCGCCCCTATTGCCCGTTGAACGGCATCCTCGCTCTCGTGCCGCTGCCTGGCCTTGCCGATGACGCCGCGGCGAAGCGTTTGGCAGATGCGGCGCAGACGGATGTCCAGACGGCGCGCGATGTGTTCCAGCTCGAATGCCCGACCGTCGTCCTGGTCACGGACCTCGACCGGGCGAGCGGTTGTGCCGAATTCCTGGGGGACTGCCCGCCGGCCGCCCGCGATGAGGCGCTTGGCCAACGTTTCCCGCTTGTCCCCGACATCGATCCCCACGAGGTGGCGGGAATGATCGAGAGCGGCCTGGCGTCGCTTTGCGGCAGCCGACGGCTCGAACTGCTGGAGCCGAAGTTCCTTCTCGACCCGGCCGGGGGGGAAGCGGCCGGCGCGCCGGGGGCGGCGGTGCGGAAGAACATGCGTCTTTATCAGTTCGCCGAGAGCGTGCGGCAGCTGGGGCCGCGACTGGCCCGGCTGGCCCGGCGTGTCGCGGCCGGCGCCGACGGGGGGCCGCCGATGCTCGCCGGCGTCTTCCTCGCCGCCACCGGCGACGACGCCGCCCGGCAAGCGTTCGTGCCCGGCGTCATCCGGCTGTTGCTACAGGACCAAAACTACGTGACCTGGACCCCCGAGGCGCTCGCCGAGGAACGCTCCTTCGCGTGGATGACAGCGGCCGGTTACGTCGCCTGCGTGCTCCTCCTTGCCCTGGGCGGCCTCGGCTACTGGTTCTGGCACTGAGCGCGCACTCGCCCGGCGAGCGTCGCCGGGAAGGACATCGCCCGGAGCGCGCGCCGCCCGGAGCGCGCATCGCCCGGAGCCCTTCCGTCACGTATCCTGTCTACACACGCCTTCCGCCCGCACAACCTTCGGACCTGCCATGCGACTCTCCTCTCCTTGCCTCGCCACGACGCTGTTCACCGCCTTGACGCTCCCGCTCGCCCACGCCCGCGCCGGCGACACTTGGCCGGGCTGGCGCGGCCCGACGGGCATGGGACAGAGCGACGAGAAGAAACTGCCCCTCGAATGGAGCATCAAGAAGAATGTGCGCTGGAAAGCCCCCTTGCTTCCGGCAGGAAAAGTGCGGGCCGATCAGAACCAATCGAGCCCGATCGTCTGGAAGAAGCGTGTCTTCGTCACCGTCTCCTTCTGGCCCGAAGGAGTATCGGAGAAGGAATATCCCGAGCACCATGTCCTGTGCTTCGACGCCGATACCGGCGCCCCGCTCTGGGACAAAAAGGTCGAGCCCGGCCCCTGGAAGCTGAGCGACATCCGCGGCGGCTACACCGCGCCGACTCCCGCCTGCGACGGCGAGCGCGTCTACGTCCTCTTTGGCTCCGCCGTCCTCGCCGCGCTCGACATGGACGGCGCCTCCGTCTGGCGCAAGGAGATCGCGCCCCACTTCTTCGACGTCGCCATCGGGACCAGCCCCGTCCTCTACCGCGATACCGTCCTTGTCGTCTGCGATCAGCTCAAGAACGCGTCGAGCATCAAGGCGTTCGACGCCAAGACCGGCGCGCTGCGCTGGGAGAAGGCGCGGCCCTCCGCCGACTGGGCCCACAGCACGCCGACCCTCGCTTCGATCAACGGCAAGACGCAGCTGCTCGTCGCGACCGCGAACGGGCCCCAGGGCCTCGACCCGGCCAGCGGCGATGTCCTCTGGTCCTTTCGCACCGGCAATCGCGTCGGCGATACGGTCTCCCCCGTCTTTCACGCCGGCCTGGTCTACATCGACAGCGGCCGCGGCGGCCCGGCGGTGACGGTCGACGCCACGGGCATGGGGGACGTGTCGAAGACCCACCTCAAATGGGGGCTCAAGTCGGTCTCCGAAGGCTTCTCCTCTCCCGTCGTGGTCGGCGATCTTCTTTTCCGCGCCCACGCTCCGGACCTCGTCTCCTGCATCCGCTGGAAGACCGGGGAAATCGTCTTCAAGGAGCACCTGCCCGGCATCGAACGCGCCGCCAGCCCCATCGCCACCGCGGACGGTCGCATCTACTTCGCCGGCGCCGGCAAGTCCTACGTCCTGCGCGCGGGGGACAAGCTGGAGGTCCTCGGAACCGGGGACCTCGGGGACGCGAGCCAGGCGTCGCCGGCCATCGCCGCCGGCCGGATCTATTTGAAGGGAAGAAGGCAGCTCTTCTGCGTCGAGAAGTGACAGGTGAGAAGTCCGCGGCCGTCAATGCGCCGGGGCGTGCGCGAGGGCGGGGCCGGCGGGCGCGTGCGTCTCGTCGGCGTGGCCGGTCTCCCCGGCGGCCAGGCGCTCCAGACGCGTCAGCTGCCGCCGCGCCAGGTCCAGGACCGAGCGCACCTCCATCCGCGCGTCCTCCTGCAGGATGCGCTTCTCGCTCGCTTCGAGGTCCGCCACCCGATCCTTCTGAAACCGGATCAGCCGGGGCAGCAGGTGATCCAGCGCGACGAAATTGATCGTCGTGAAGCTCATCGGATAGGCGCCCAGGAAGGGCGGCCGGGCATGATGGCGCAGCAGCAGCTTGGCGAGCCCTTCAGCCGCGCGGCGCTCCTCGTCCGCCATCTGCCTCAAGTCCAGCAGCAGCGGCTCGTTGTCGCGCGTCGTCCACGGGAACGACTCGACGACGTATTGGAGCATCGACCGGCCTTCCTGCCGGATCAGGTCCTGCACCAGAGCTTGCGTGGCGGCATCCATCATGGCGATTGATCGGATCTCAACGGGATCGGGATAGATAGAGGCTTACTCTTTTGCGAGCGCCGTCAGCCTGGAGGGGCTCGGCGTACGGTCGAACGGATCGACGCCCTTG
>JAXMAR010000045.1:0-58562 GCA_046350295.1 Gemmataceae bacterium | reverse complement strand
CCAGCCAGGGCTTCCTGCTCGACGCCGGCGAAGCGATCTACAACTTCACCGGCGCCTACCCCGCCTACTACAAGGCCAACCAGGTCGATCCGCAAACGATCGCGAGCGCCGCCCAGGCCGGCAAGGTCATCGTCCTCACCACGCCTGGCTCCGGGGCCACGACCACTCTCGATCCCGGCACCGGCATCGTCGCCTGGCACGCCTACGCCCTCGTCGACATGAAATCGGTCAACGGCCAGTGGCTCGTCACCCTCTACAATCCCTGGGGCAGAGACGGCAACGCCGCCCCCAAGGACGGCGTCGACGACGGCCGCCTCACCGTTCCCTGGACCACCGTCGCCACCTACTTCAACAGCATCCGCGTCGCTTAAGTAGGTCCGGCGAGCCGAGCCGGACCCCGCGTGACTGTAGGTCCGGCGAGCCGAGCCGGACCTCGCGTGACCACTCGCGATGCCGGCGCGCCTCTATCCGGTTCCGCTCGGCTCGCAATCCTTTTGGTTCTACTCGCTCGAATCTTTACTCCTTTTCCGTCAACCGGACGCTCCGCGCCGCGCCGCGCCCAACGCCGCCCTTGCCGTTGCTTCGCTTTTCCCAAAGGGAAGAAGGCCGAGGATCGGAGCGCCTTTCATCTCTCTTCTCACCGCACCCCGGGCGCCGTTTTTTCCACCGCAACGCAAGCGACTTCCCGGCGCCACGCCGCCGCAGCGGCTAGAGTTGAGCGCGCGTCTGGAGACGCCGCTTTCCACACCACCTCGATGCTCCATCGTAGAGGAAGCGATGCCGCCCATCTTCCCCGCTTATCGTCCGCGCCTCGAACCCCTGGAAGACCGCAACCTGCTCGCCGCGGGTCTCAACGCCGAGCTCGCCGCCGGCATCCTCACCATCAACGGTACCGACGGCCCCGACCTCATCAACGTCCGCAACATCAACGGTCGCGTCTTTGTCGACGGCGCCGTCATCAAGCTCGGCGCCAACACGCAAGCGAGCGTCGCCGCCGGTGTCGTCAACCGCATCGTCGTCAACGGCCTGGGCGGCAACGACACCATCCAGCTCAACAGCGAAGCCACCGCCGGCCAGCAGCCGCTGACCATGACCGAGATCATCAACGGCGGCGACGGCGATGACCTCATCCGCGCCGGCGCCGGCTGGGCCACCATCTACGGCGGCGCCGGCAATGACTCCATCTACGGCGCCCTCGGCAACGACACCCTCTATGGCGAGGCCGGCGACGACCTCCTCTACGGCCTGGCCGGCGACGACAAGCTCTACGGCGGCGATGGAAACGACACCCTCTACGGCGGCGACGGCAATGACCTCCTCGACGGCGGGGCCGGCGCCAATCGCCTCGACGGCGGCCCCGGCAGCAACACCCTCCTCAACGGCGTCAACATCGCCGCCCCCATCACCGCCGACCTCACCAGCGGCGTCCTCACCATCAACGGCACGGACGGCTCCGACCTCATCAACGTCCGCAACATCAACGGCCGCGTCTCCGTCGACGGCATCGTCATCAAGCTCGGCGCCAACACGCAGGCGACCGTCGCGGCCGGCGTCGTCAACCGCATCGTCGTCAACGGCATGGCGGGCGACGACAAGATCACCCTCAATAGCGAGGCCACCCCCGGACAGCAGCCGCTCACCATGGGGACGACCATCTACGGCGGCGACGGCAATGATCTCATCTACGGCGGCGCCGGCGGCGACACGATCTATGGCGGCGCCGGCAACGACTCGATCTACGGCGGGCCGGGGGACGACAGGCTCTACGGCGAGGACGGCAATGACACTCTCAACGGCGGCGCCGGGCTCGACGTGACCAGCGGCGGGGCCGGCTTCAACACCTACCACGAGGACATGAACCTCGCCCAGCCCTTCGTCAACGGCGCCGCCCCCGCCGACATCATCCAGCAGAACACCCCCACCTGCGCCACCCTCGCCACCCTCGCCGAGCTGGCCCTGCGCGGCTTCAACTTCAGCGCCCAGGTCACCAACGTCGCCCCCGGTCTCTTCGACATCCGCCTCCGCAACGACAACGGCGTCTGGATCACGCAGCGCGTCGCCTTCGACGGCACATGGAACGACAACGACCCGGCCCCGGCACGCGACGCTGCGGGCCGCAACCTCCCCGAATTCTGGACGATCCTCTTCCAGCGCGCCCGCCTGCAAATGTACGGCGTCGACACCAGCCGCCCCCATGACCGTGGCCCAGTGGAACGCCGTCAACGACGCCCACTTCGGCTATCTCCTCGACGCCGGCGAGGCTATCTACAACTTCACCGGCCTCTCCGCCGCCTACTACTACGCCAACCAGGCCGACCCCCAGACGATCGCCAGCGCCGCCCAGGCCGGCAAGACCATCGTGCTGACCACCCCCGGCGCCGGCGCCAACACCACGCTCGATGCGAGCACCGGCATCGTCGCCTGGCACGCCTACGCTCTCACCGACATGAAGCAAGTGAACGGGCAATGGGTCGTCACGCTCTACAACCCCTGGGGCAAGGACGGCAACGCCGCCCCCAAGGACGGCAAGGACGACGGCTTCTTGACCGTGTCGTGGGCGACGGTGGCGACCTATTTCAAGAGTATTCGCGTCGCCTGACGGAGGGCGCCAAGTCCGCGCGATCGGAGCGGCGGCCGCCTGACGCCACGGACGAGCGAGCGCCTACCATTGCTCCGAACAATCTTTGCAGCGGTAGGTCTTCATGCGAGGCGCCAATATGCTGCCGAGCAAGCCGCCTCCCCAACGCAAGATGCCCGCAGCCGCCTTCGTGCCCGCGGAGATCTTTACGCAGTTCAGCGAGCCGCAGCTTGGGCATCTCAAGCGGCCCTTTTTGTCTGGCGTCTGTTGTGTTTTGTTGGCGGCGCTAAGCGCTGTTTGGGCCTCGCCGCAGGTGGGGCAGCCGAGGCGGCCCATCGGGCCATCGCAGACAGGGCATACGCCCGCGGATTCAGAAACGGCCTGGTCCCGTTTCCGTCCGGTGCGGACGTCGAAACCGCAATGGGTACAGCGGCGCCCCGCCCCTTTCATTTTCTTGCCGCACTCCGGGCAGGGCGGGGCCTCCAGCGGCGCCAGGCCGAATACCTCGGACGCCGGCTCGTCGGCCTTTGGGACCTCCAGCGGTTGTCCACACCCTGGGCACTTGACTCGTTTTCCAGCGAGGGAATCGGACAGCTTCAATCGTTTGCCACACGAGCACGATAATGGTATCGACATGATGCCACGCTCCACCACGAATGACGCCGCCCTGCTTTCAGACGCATTAAGGAAGACTACATATTAACGCGCCGCCGGATGTGACGACAAGAATCACAACGTCGGCCCGATGCTCCACGGCGCGAACTCCTCCTCCCCCACCCCCGCCAGCTCGCTCTTGCTCTTCTTCCCGTTTGCCACGGCCAGCACTTCCTCGAAGATCTGCCGGCCCACCTCCTCCACCGGCGTCCCTTCCAGGATCACGCCGGCGTCGATGTCCATGTCGTCGATCATGTGCTGGTACATCGGCGTGTTGGTCGCGATCTTGATCGACGGCGCCGGCTTGCAGCCGAAGACGCTGCCGCGGCCCGTCGTAAAGACCAGGACGTTGGCCCCGCCCGCCACGATGCCGGTCATGCTCACCGGGTCGTAGCCCGGCGTATCCATGACGACGAAACCCTTGGCCCGGACCGGCTCCGCATAGCCGACGACGTCCACCATTGCGGTGGCGCCTCCCTTAGCGATGGCGCCGAGTGACTTCTCGTAGATCGTGGTCAGGCCCCCCTCCTTGTTTCCCGGCGACGGATTGTTGTTGATCTCCGCGCCGAACATGCCGGTGTACCATTCCCACCACTTGATGCGCTCGATAAGCTTCTCGCCGACGGCGCGCGACACGGCCCGGCGCGTCAGGATGTGCTCGGCGCCATAGATCTCGGGGGTCTCGCCGATGATGCTCGTGCCCCCTTGCTGCACCAGCAGATCGCTGGCGACGCCGAGGGCGGGGTTGGCGGTGACGCCCGAGTTGCCGTCCGAGCCGCCGCAGTTCGTGCCGAGGATGATCTTGCTCGCGGGCAGCCTCACGCGCTGGACATCGTTGACGCGCGGCAACAATTCGGCCACCGCCTTGACGCCGGCGTCGACGGTCTTGCCGATGCCGCCGCACTCCTGAATGGTGAGGACCGTCGGCTTGTGCCGGGCGCCGTTGAGCTGGATCAACCCCTGCCCCTCGACGAGATGGATCGCCTGGCCGGTCTCGCAGCCCAGGCCGATGAGAATGTAAGCGGCGACGTTGGCGTGCTTGGCGAAGCCGGCGAGGGTGCGGTCGAGCTGGTTGTGATCGGGGCCGTCGTACTGCATGGCGCAGCCGGCCTTGTGCGTGATGGCGATGACGCCGTCGACGTTCGGGTAGCGCTCGAGGAGCCCAGAAAGGCGAATCCTCTCGCTGACGTACTTGCTGGTGCTGGCCGAGCAATTCACCGTGCTGATGATCGCGATGTAGTTGCGCGTGCCGTAGCGGAAGTGCTCGGGGCGATCGGGCCCGCGGTCGTAGCCTTGCCAGAAGCGCTCTTCCTTCGGAGGCGCGGGGGGCGGCGGGCAGTCGCGGCAGAAGCCGTAGTCGCGCTCGAAGAGATCGGCGCCCAGGTTGTGGACGTGGACGTGATCGCCCGGCGCGATGTCTTCGCGGGCGAAGCCGATGATCTGGCCATACTTGTAGACCGGCTCGCCTTTCTTGATGGCGGCGAGGGCGAGCTTGTGCCCCAGGCCGACGCGCTGCCGGACGCGGAGTGTCGTGCCGGCGTAGTCGAGCTCGAGGCCTTCGTCGAGGCGGCGCGCGGCGACGGCGATGTTGTCTTCGGGGCGCAAGTGGACGGCGACCTGTGCGAGAGGCGTGGCGGGCATGCGGTTCTCCGGCGGTTGTGGTTAGAGTCACCTTACCGTGTCCAGGGGCCCTTGTCGATGCGCGGCGCCGGGGCGCGCGGCGCGCGTCAGCTGCAAAGCGTCAAAAAAGCCCGGATTTTTCCAGTGTTTTTGATTGACAAGTCGAAACGGTATTCCTACTCTGCCCACTGGCACAACGGGGACGGAAGGTCCTAACGGAAGGTCCTACAAGTCACTTCATCGTAACGCAGAGGGACACAGCACATGAAAAAGGGGAACAAGCCGGCCACGAAGAGCGCCATGTTCCAGGCCCTGGCCGACGCCACCGAGCTGAGCCGCAAGCAAGTGGCGACTGTCTTCGACAAGCTGAGCGCCTACATCGAGGAACAGCTCGGCAAGAAAGGCCCCGGCATTGTCACCTTGCCCGGCCTCCTGAAGATCAAGAAGGTCGAGAAGCCCGCCACCAAGGAGCGCCAGGGCCGCAATCCGCTCACCGGCGAGCCCATCACCATCAAGGCCAAGCCGAAGCGCACCGTCGTCAAGGCCATCTGCCTCAAGAACCTCAAGGGAATGGTCGCCGGCTGATCGGCCCCGGCCTCCCTCGTCCGAGCCGGAAGCGTTAGCGACGGGTATTCCACCCTGGCTCACGCTTCCGGCTCCGTCTGTTTTCCACGGCATTCGGCGCTTCCAATCCCAGGCGCGGCGCCGTATGCTGTGCGCTCACGCCTGTTCTCTCTCTTTCCAGAGGTCACACCCATGCTACGCCGTAGTTTCCTCGCCGCGCTCCTCCTCGCCTGCGCCGCCACCTTGGCCCAGGCCGGCGACAAGAAGATCCGCGTCGTCCTCGTCGACGGCCAGAACAACCACGACTGGCGCACCACCACGCCGTTCATGAAGAAGGAGCTCGAAGCGTCCGGCAAGTTCACCGTCGACGTCTCCACCAACCTGAGCCCCGGCGACAAGAAGGGCGCCCCCGAAGGCTGGAAGAGCGTCGGCTTTCCCCCGGATCTCTCCAAGTACGACGTCGTCCTGAGCAACTACAACGGCGCCCCCTGGCCAAAGGACTTCAACGCCGCTCTCGATAACGCCCTCAAGGAAAACAAGATCGGCCTGGTCATCGTCCACGCCGCCAACAACGCTTTCGGCGGCTGGAAGGAATACAACCTGATGATCGGCATGGGCTGGCGCGGCAACAAGGGCGGCGACCGCCTCAAGTTCGATGACAAGGGCGCCCCCGTCAAGGTCCCCTCCGGCACGGGCGACGGCTCCGGCCACCGCTATTCCGGCAAGTTCGCCGTCACCCTGCGCGACAAGGACCACCCCATCACCAAGGGCATGCCCGAGGAATGGATGCACAACAACGACGAGCTTTACGACAACATGCGCGGCCCGATCGAGCACGTGCACATCCTCGCCACGGCCTACTCCAAGGGGACCAAGGAGCACGAGCCGATGATCTGGACCGTGACCTACGGCAAGGGCCGCGTTTTCCACACGCCGATGGGGCATGACGTGAACGCGATGCACTGCGTCGGCTTCGTGACGACTTTGTTGCGCGGCACGGAATGGGCCGCGACGGGCCACGTGACGACCCCCATCCCATCGAACTTCCCCACGGCCGACAAGATCAGCCTGGTACCCAAGAAGTAGCGAGTCTTGAGGCCGCAAAGGAGTAGAGCCTCTCGTGCGTCGAGGGGCTCTTTTTTTGTTCGGCCGCCGTTGAACGTTCGTTTTCGAGTGACAGACCGCGCCCCGCTCCCCGTTGGGGCTTCTCGAATGCCGCGTCTTCCGTCCCAGGGGCTCACGCCCCTGGCTATTGACTGCTGCCCCGTTGGGGCTGGTTCTTCCGGGGACTGTCCTTTTCGAAAGGAAGGGTCCCCGTTTGCGTTGCCGGGCCGACGGCACGGCGATTGCTAAAGTGGTCGCCAAGGTACGCATCTGGGCGGTTTCAGGAGGCCGGGTCATGGCACAGGTCGTCCGGCTCACGGTCCACACGGGGCCCCACAAGGGGGCTCGGTTCTGCTTTCGCGGTCCCACCAGCTGTCTGGCGGGCCGCAGCCCCGATTGTTTCGTGCGTTTCTTCGGCTCCGCGCGGGATCAAATGATCTCACGCCTTCATTGTCAGCTGCAGGTCGATCCCCCCCTGGTGCGCCTGCAGGACCTGGGCAGCCGCAACGGCACCTATGTCAACGGCCGGCCCGTCAGCGCCAGCGACGCCACGCGGGACACCTCGGCCCTCTTCGAGGACGAGGCCCTCATCGCCGCCGCGAAGCCCGGGGATATCATCACGATCGGCGGCACCTCCCTGCGCGTCGACCTCGTCGATTGCACGAGCGACGCCCATGACGCGGACGGCAATCTTGCGTGGGAAGAGGGCGCCACGGCGACGAAAGAATGCGCCCAGGTCTGTCCGGATGGGGTAGGTGTGTCATTTCGGGACTGCCGGGCGTGCGGCTGCGGCACAGCGCAAGCGGCGCTTGAACCCGCCTGAGGCGGTTCAACTTTGGCGCCGTCCTTTCTCGGGGCGGCGCGCTGGGAAGACTCGCCTGTCAGCCTTTTCGTGGCACGGCCCCTTTGCCCCCCTTCCCCTCTGCCGTCGGGACTCGGACCAGCCGAAAGCCGATCAGGGTACTCGCGGAATCCGGCGACCCGCCGCGCCGGTTGGCCGCCCGGCAGTCGTCGGCGGCATTGTTCCAGCAGCCGCCCCGGAATGTCCGTTCCAGGCCGGGGGGACCCAGCGCCTTCGGAGCGTACAGGTCCTCGCACCATTGCCAGATATTGCCGTGCATGTCGTAGAGCCCGAGCCGATTGGGCGGGTACGACCCGACCTTGCACGGCCGCCGCAAGCTCGGCCCGTCTTTGACGCCAAGGTCGCCGCGGATGTTCGCCTGGCTGGAATCGAGCTCGTTGCTTGACCGATCGAGGTAGAAGTCGAAGCTGCAATCCTCCTTGGTTGTCGCGCCTCCGCGACAGGCGTACTCCCATTCCGCCTCCGTCGGCAAGCGATATCTCCAACCGCTGTTCTTCTCCTGTTCGTTCAGTTTCTTCAAGAAATCCTGCACGTCGTGCCACGATACGCTTTCCACGGGAAACTGACTCAGCTCGGCATCCCGGACGGCCTCGACGATGCCTCGCCCGGTCCCCTCACGGGAGTACGCGCTCGGATTGTTCCCCATCACGCTTTGCCACTGGGCCTGCGTCACCGCGTGCTGCGCCATGTAGAAATCCGCCTTGATCGCTTCTTCGCGCTGCGCGTTTACCCGGTCCCGGCTCATCCAGAACACGCCCGCCGGGATTCTCACGAATTTCATCCCCAGGGGACCGGGCTCCGGTCCGGACGGCGTCGGCTTGCTCGCTTCCGGCGACGGCGCACCCTTTTCCTTCGGCCTCGGCGTCGGCTCCGGCCGCCGCACGACCACGGCCGGCTCGCGATCGCGCACGAGATAGTAGACGCCGGCCGCCAGGGCGCCCGCGCAAAGCAACCCGGCCGCCAGCAGCACAAGAGTACGGTACGACGCCCTGCGTGCCGGCATCTCCTCCGTGTCGGGCGCCGCCGTTCGCCGCCCCCCGCCCGCCAACGAAACCGTGGCCGCCGAAACCACGCCCGATCGCCCGCCGCCCTGGGTCAGCCTCGCCGCCTCCGGCGTCGCGAACTTCGCAAGCTCCCGTTCGATCGCGCCAAGCTCGTCGATCACGTCCCTGGCCGTCTGCGGCCGGTCGTCCGGGCACTTCACCAGAAGGCGCATGATGAAGATCGACAGGGGCCTGGGCGTCGGCGCGATGGTGTGCGGCGGGGCCGGGTCCTTGTTGGCGAGCGCGTTCAGGATGGCCATGGTCGTGGCGCCCTTGAACGGAAGCTCGCCCGTGCAGGCGGCGTACAGCACGCAGCCGAGGCTGAAAAGGTCCGTGCGCGCATCCACCTCCTTGCCGTCCGCCTGCTCCGGCGACATGTAGGCGGGGGTGCCGACGATGGCCCCGGTCTGGGTGATGTGGACGTCGTCGGTTTGCAGACGCGCCAGGCCGAAATCGAGCAGCCGCGCCCGCGGCGGTCCCGAGCGCATCGACTCCAGCCAGATGTTCGCCGGCTTGATGTCGCGATGGATCAGCCCCGCCTCGTGCGCCGCGCTCAACCCCTCCGCCACCTCCCTGCCGATCCGCACCACGCTTTCGAGCGGCAGCCCGGCGCCTCGCTTCAAGCGCGCGTCGAGCGACTCCCCTTTCAAGAACGGCATCGCGATGAACGGGACGCCGTTTTCTTCGCCGACCTGGTAGATCGGGCAGATGAAATCGCTCTCGACCTTGGCGGCGACACGCGCCTCGCGCAAAAATCGCTCACGCGTCGGCGGGTCATCGGCGATCTGCGGCTTCATGACCTTCAGAGCCACGCGCCGCTCGAGCTTCACGTCCATCGCCTCATAGACCACCCCCATGCCGCCCTGACCGATGCGCCGCAAGACGCGATAACCGCCCAGAGTTGGCGGCAGATCGTCTCCTCCATCCTTGGCGAGGGCGCCGGGCTCGTGCGTCCGCGTATCCTGACCTGTCGGCGAGCCGACCGGTGTGCTCGTCGCCTCTTGCACGCTCGGCGCCTCCGCGCTGGGCGCCTGAGCGCTGGGCGCCGGCGAGCTCGACGCTTCGCTCCTTTGATTCTCCACGTCGGCTTCGGGCTTGATGGGATTCACGGTGGGATCCAGGTTGTGCTCCTCCGGTTGCTAATCTAAAGCACGGCAGCACGGGGTACAACCATGGCGGCTTGAACGACGCGGCCGAGCCCTGGGCAAATCGCGCAGCCGGAATACCTTGAACGCACTCCCCCGTCCCCGTTCATGAGGGATCGTCATGCGCTTTTTGCTCGGCCTTCTCCTGCTGCCGGCCTTCCAGACCTCGACCCCGGCCGAGACCATCGTTTACGTCTCCGTCGCCGGCGCCAAGAAGATCGCCGCCTATGGGATGAATCCCCGCGCTGGGACCCTCACACTCCGGTCGTCCACCGCCTGCGAAGGCGAACCGGGCGCTCTGACGGTGGACCCCGCCCGCCGTTTCCTGTTCGCCGCCCTGCGCTCGACGGGACAGCTCTCCGCGTTTTCCCTCGACCGCGCGACGGGCAAACTGACCCACCTCAACACCGTTCCCGCCGGCGCCGACCCCGCGCACATCTCGACCGACCGCGCGGGCCGCTTCCTCTTCACCGCTTATTACGTGGCCGCCAAGGTCACCGTCCATGCCATCCGCAAGGATGGGTCCATCAGCGACAAGCCGTTGCAGGTCATCGACACCGCGGAGAAGGCGCACGCCATCCTGTCCGATCCGTCGAACCGCTTCGTGTACGTGCCCCACACCGGGCCCGACGCCATCTTCCAGTTCACCTTCGACGCAAGGACCGGCCGGCTCGCTTCAGGACGGGTCGCCCGGCTCGCGACGCCGAAAAACTCCGGTCCGCGGCATATCGTCTTTCACCCGCGCAAGGACGTCGTCTACATTGACAACGAGCAGGGCAGCAGCGTCACGGCCTATGCGCTCGATACGAAAGCGGGCGGCCTCGAGCCGATCCAGACGGCGGCCACCTTGCCGAAGGATTTCATGGGCGTGAACGCGACCGCGGAGATCAGGATCCATCCCACCGGCAGGTTCCTCTACGTGTCGAATCGCGGGCACGACAGCATCGCCTGCTTCACGCTGGACGAGGACGGCAAACTCACTTCAACCGGCCAGGCCGCCACGGAAAAGACGCCGCGCTCTTTCGATCTCGATCCGGCCGGCAGGTTTCTCTACGCCGCCGGCGAGTCGTCCGGCGCCCTCGCCACGTATCGCGTCGACGCCAAGACCGGCGCCCTCTCGAGGCTGACCACCATGGAGGTCGGCGCCCAACCCTGGTGGGTGATGGCGGTGGAGCTTCCCGCCGAATGACCACGCCGACACCTGGATCCCTTCACCAGGTTCAGCGCAGGAATCCTCCAAGGACCATGATCAGGTCGACCCCGGCGATGATCCAGAAGATCAGGCCGGTCGCGCTGGCGAGCGTTCCCGCCACCGCCAGGGCCGGCGTGGATCGCTCCGCCGCGGCGTGCAGCCAGCCGCGTATTCCGAAGATGATGCTGAAGACGGCAAGGAGAAAGCCGGCGATGACCCCGATCAAGCCCGCGGCAAACGCGAGGGTGACGGGGATGCCGGCCGGGCCGCCGCGGAACAGCGCGACGTTGAACACAAGCGCGACGAAGGAGGCGATGATGGTCGTGCAGCCGATCGCCAGCGCCGCCAGACCCCATTGAACCGAGCGCGGCCAAGCCTCGCGCGCCTGGACGTCGTCGGCGCCGCCGAACCCTTGTTCCTCCCAGCCGCCCGGTCGAGAAGACCGCGGCGCATCACGAAAGTCGCCCTGGCTCATGGGTCCGCCGCTGCTGGAAGTGTCGAAGGGGCGGGTGAGGCCCCTGCCGAGCCGCGCCGAAAGTCGCTCGACGTCGTCCTAACCCAGCCCGAGCCGGCGCAGCAGGCGCCGGAACCAGCCGGCCGCCTCAGGCTTGCTCTCTGGGGGCTTCGCATCGTCCAGTTGCACGTGGGCGAACACCCCCGGCCGGTCCGGCGTCGCCAGCAGCTGTCGGACGAACTCCTCCGCAGACTGCCCGGGGATCGGCATTCGGCAGCCACAGCCGGGACACACGACCACGTCCCCCGGTTTCTTGTCCGCGCTGTCCACCTGCCGTCCGCAACCACACATCAAATAGTTCGCCATCGTAACTCCGCCTTGCGCGCATCTTCACCGGCCATGACACCATCGAGTAGCGCGGCTGTCAGGAGGGGCCAGATCGGCAGTAGGTCCGGCGAGCCGAGCCGGACCTCGCGTGAAACCCACGGAAATGGGCGTGACTTTGCCAGGAACCGAATCGAATCGAAACCGGGAAGCCGTGCGAGCCTGCCTCGCACGGCCCAGCGCCACGTCATCAATGCGCCGCCTTCGCCGCGCCTTCCTTGAGCGGAATCCGCATCGCGTAGAAGGAGCGCCAGACGAAGAAGAGCGCCACCGCAAAGAACACCAGGCCGACGATGCCCGTGAAGTCGAATGTGTGGTGCGCGTGCGCCGCTTTCGTGATGCCGACCGCGATCTCGACGGCAAGCAGGCCGAACAGCGTCGAGAACTTGATGATCGGGTTGAGCGCCACCGACGTGGTGTCCTTGAAGGGATCCCCCACGGTGTCACCGACCACCGTCGCCGCGTGGACCGGCGTGTTCTTCTCCTTGAAGTCGACCTCGACCAGCTTCTTGGCGTTGTCCCAGGCCCCGCCCGCGTTGGCCATGTAAATGGCCTGGAACAGCCCGAAGACGGCGATCGAGATCAGGTAGGCGATGAAGAAGTTGGGATTGAAGAAGGCGAAGGCCAGCGTGATGCTCATCAAGGCGATGAAGATGTTCCACATGCCGGCCTGGGCGTACTCGGTGCAGATGCGCACGACCGTCTTCGAGTCCTCGATGTCCGCCTCCTTCTTGTCGAGGTCCATGTTCTGCTTGATGTACTCGACCGCTCGATAGGCCCCCGTCGTCACCGCCTGCATCGAAGCGCCCGAGAACCAGAAGACGACCGCTCCGCCGCAGATGAAGCCCAGAAGCACCGGCGCCTGCGTCAGGTCGAGCGACAGCATCGAATGCCCATCGATGATCGTGTTCTTGAGCATGAGGATGATGGCGAAAATCATCGTCGTCGCGCCGACCACGGCCGTGCCGATGAGCACCGGCTTGGCGGTCGCCTTGAAGGTGTTGCCGGCCGAGTCATTGGCCTCCAGGTAATGCTTGCCGCGCTCGAAATCGGGCTCGAAGCCGAAGTCGCGCTTGATCTCCTCCTTGATGCCTGGAATGTGCTCCGTCTGCGCCAGCTCGAAGACCGACTGAGCGTTGTCGGTCACCGGGCCGTAGCTGTCGACGGCGATGTTCACCGGACCCATGCACAGGAAGCCGAAGGCGACCATGCCGAAGGCGAAGATCGAAGCGTACTCGCCCATGACGTGGCGCAGGTCGGCGCCGGAAACGAAATAGGCCAGGGCCATGAGCGAGGCGATGAGGATGCCTTTCCAGAAGGCGCTGAAGTTGCCGGCGACGAGGCCGGACAGGATGGTCAGCGAGGCGCCCCCTTCACGCGAGGCGGTCACGATCTCATGCACGTGCTTGGAGTGGGAGCTGGTGAAAATCTTGGTGAACTCGGGGATCAACACGGCCGCGAGCGTGCCGCAGCTGATGATGATCGCCAGCTGCCACCACACGTCGTCCAGGTAGTACGCGGAGCCGACGGCCGGGATGATCTGGAGATGACTGATGAGCAGGTAACTCATCAGGAACGAAGTCGAGATGCACAAGATGGACGCGATCCAGATGAGCCGGGTCAGCGGCTGCTCGAAATCGAACTCCTTGAGCCCCCGGTATTTGTTTTCCGAAATCGCCTGGTTGATGAAGTAGGAGACGCCGGACATGAAGTCCATCAGGAAGCGCATCGCGAAGATCCAGACGATGAGCTTGGACTGGACCTCGAGGTAGTTCTTGAGCGTGGCCGGCACGACAGCGAGCGTGATGAAGGAGATGAGCGCGACGCCCGTCACGCCGTAGGTCTCGAAGCCGTCCGCGGTGGGGCCGACCGAGTCGCCCGCGTTGTCCCCCGTGCAGTCGGCGATGACGCCGGGGTTGCGGGGATCGTCTTCCTTCACCTTGAAGACGATCTTCATGAGGTCCGAGCCGATGTCGGCGATCTTGGTGAAGATGCCGCCGGCGATGCGCAGGGCCGAGGCGCCGAGCGATTCGCCGATGGCGAAGCCGAGGAAGCAGCCGCCGACGATCGAACGGTCGACGAACAGGAGGATGATGACCATCATGATCAGCTCGAGCGAAATCAGAAACAGGCCGACCGACATGCCCGAGCGGAGAGGAATGTTGACGACGTCCCACGGCTCCCCTTTCAGAGAGGCGAACGCGGTGCGGGCGTTAGCGTAGGTGTTGATGCGGATGCCGTACCAGGCGACGGCATACGAGCCGGCCATGCCGACGATCGCGAAGAAGAGGACGAGCAGGGTGGTCTGGATGGGACCGATGGCGTCTGCCGCGGGAACGTGCCCTTCTTCCTCGGGGCCGAACAGCAGGTAATAGGACATCGCGGCGCCGATGAGAACGAACAGCATGAGCAGGAACTTGCCCTGCTGGATCAGGTAGGTCTTGCAGGTCTGGAAGATGACCTCGGCGACCGAGAGCATCGAGCGGTGCGCCGGCAGCTTCTTGATCTGGGCCCGCAAGTAGAGGCTGATGCCGAGCGTGCCGGCGATAACCATGGCGCCATAAAAGAGCAGGTTCCAGGCGGTGATCGTGCCGCCGAAGATGTGGAACTCCCCCTTGTGCAGATCGGGGATCGCGAGATTCAACTCACTGGCCTGCAGCCCGGCGGCGCTCAGCGGCAAGATCAACAACGACCAGGCGAACAACTTCAACCACTTCATGAAACACTCCGTTGGTTCCTTCGACGAGTCGAAAGCGGGGCGGCCAAACAGCCCAAAACGCAGTTTTTTCGCTTGTTGAATAGAAGATAAAGATAGGCAAGATGCGGTGAGAAGTCCACCTGGCACGCCCCGCCCCTCCGCTAGATTTCTCCAACCTCCGCGAGCAGCGGCTCCAACGCCTGGCGCCGGCGCCAATCCGGGTCGATGGCGTCCAGCGCCCATTCCGCGGAGAGACGGACGTATTCCTCCCCGTCCGTCAAGGCGCGGCGTAGCGCCGACGTCGCCGACCGCGCCAGCGGCCCCAGCCGGCCCAGCACGTCCGCGCCGCCCTGGCGAACACGGCGGTCGGCGTGGTTCAGCCTGCGGACCAGGCGCGGTATTGCCTCGGCGACCAGCGCGCTGCCGCTCCAGCCGGGATAGATGCGGGCCAGCGCCTCCGCGGCGTAGCTTTCCGTCAGACGGTCTTCATCGACCAGACGCTCGACCAGCTTGGGGACCGCGGACAGGGCGCGCGGTCCCAGCCGGCCCAGCCCCGCGATGGCCGCACGCCGCACCGCCCAGTTCGCATGATCGACCTCGGCCAACAATGCCGCCACGTCCTCGGCCCGCGGCGGCCCCAACGCCTCCAACGCGACTCGCGCCGCCGCCCCGACCGGACCGCTCTCGTCTGCCAGCGCTTGCACCAGCCGCGGCGCCGCTTCCGCCGCATCCGGCCCGATGGCCGCGAGCGCCTGGGCCGCCGCCTGCCGGACTTTCTCGTCGCCGTGATCGAGCTGCTCGATGAAGTCATCGAGCGGCTGCGGCGCTCCCGAGCCGAGCCAGCGCACATAGCAGGCGCGGAGAGCGCTCAACAGTCGAGCCCCGAGGAGGACGCGCAGGGCCAGACCGAGCGTCGCCGCCCACGGATCGCGCGGCACGGCGTGCAGCCGGACGTGGAACACCTCGAGCGCTCCGCCGGCGTCGAAGACGCGCAGGAAGCTGTCCAGCGGCCAGAGCAGCCAGTCGAGCGCCCGCCAGCCCTGCCAGAAGGCGGTCCAGGCAATCGCCACCAGGACGGCGGCGAGGGCCTGGCCCAGCATGCGGTCCCAGCGTCTCCGCTCACGCCATTTCTCGGCGAGCGGGACCGCGTTCCGGCGCCAACGCTTGGCGATCCAGCGCAGCAGCAACCCGACGACAAAGATGCTGACCGCCAGCCGCATCCCCCAGACCAGAGTCGCGGCAAGAACGGAGCGCGGCTCGATCGGATGCAAGCGCAGGCCGTAGCCCGCGAGCAGGTGAACGAGGTCCGCGGCGCTCAGCGCCTGGGACCAGGCGAAGACGTGCCAATCGAACAGGAGCGGCGCGCCATGAGCGTGGAAATGACCGACCCCGAGCGTGTGCTCGAGCTGGGCGAAGACAAGACCGAACAGCGAGATTTGCAGCAGGTTGACGAGGAACAGCAGCCGCTTGTGCCGCAGCAGCACCACGACCGAGACGACAAGGCCCAGGACCAGCCAGCCAAGGGAAACGGCAAGGCAAGGGCCGCTGGCGCGCCAGGCGGGGAAGAGGGTCAGCACCAATAACCAGACAGCCGAGCCGGCGACGACGACAAGCGACATGGCCGATCCTCGGATCGGCACGCGCGGAAAGGCTCCTCTTCTCGGAAGCGCCCTCTAACGTGCATAATAACGCCGGAGGGTCGGGAAAAACAGTGTCTCTAGCTGGGTTTCGCCATGCGCTGGTTCGACCGGTTATCGGCCCGGCTTCAGCCGTATCGCAACACGCTTTTTCTCGCGCTGGTGGCCGCCCTGCTGCTGTACCTCCCGATACCGCTCGTGCTCGCTTGGACCTTTGGGATGGACGTCCTCGCGCTTCTGTGCGTTTGCGTGCTTTTCGCGGCCTTTGGTTGGTTAAGCCTCCTTTATTGCGTTGCATATTGGTTCGCGCCAGGGCGAGGTCCCGCTAGCCCAGAAGTATTGCGAGAAAGCCATTGGATCATCGCGCTTTACGGCCGTTGCTTTCGTTTCTTCGCTCCGCTGCTCTTGCCGGTGATGTTCTTGTTCGCTCTCTTGCCCCTTCTCCTGATGTGGTTCGGCTGGTGAGGAGCGGGAGAAGGTGTCGGGAACTTTTTTATAAAAGGGTCCGGACACGGTCCCGACACCTTTTTTCGCTCCCCGCTATTTCCTTTTGCTTGCCTTCATCTCCAGCTCCGCCGCACGCTCCTCAAGCTGCCGGATGCGTTGCACCAAGCCCTTGAACGCCTCGTAGCTTTCGCGATCAATGGTGTCTGCTCTTCCACGCATTCCTACCCAATGATCCGACCCCGCCAAAGCCCTGCCATAAACTCTGTTGCCCAACAGAATGAGCGCCTTTTCGCGCACGGAGCGATTCTCGCTTTGCACATGCTTGAGGAGCTTCGACGTCATACCAGGCAGAGGTGGGCTCAGGTCCGCCTCTCTCTCGAGGAGGTCATCGAGTTCCTTGAGTAGTTTCGCATCGGGCTCTTTTTCCTTCCGGGGCTCGCCGCCTTGCAGCGCGGGGAAGCCCATCACGAACACCGAGATGAAAATCGCCGTGAACTTCACGAAGGACGGCATGACGTTTCCTCCATTCACCGACCCGGAAGACTGGAACCTGCAGTCGACGCCGTCTCTTTGACGACCGGCAATCCCGGACGGATTTCAGCCGGGTCAGGCAAAGGGGACATTCTACTTTTGGATGAATAAGTAGAAGGCCCCAATAGTCCCCTTCCCATAACGCCCGCTGAGGACTTGCACCTCCTGAAGGGGAGAATACCTGGCACACAAAAAAAAGCCGAAGGCGCGCACGCCTTCGGCCCGTAACGGTTCAGGTCCCGCCTTTCAGGCCGGGATTAATAACGCCGCGAGAAGCCGCCGGAACGACCGCCGCCGCCGGAGCGGGCCCCGCCGGAGCGGGCGCCGCCGAAGCCGCCGCCGGAGCGCGGCCGATCTTCCTTCGGCCTCGCTTCGTTGACCGTCAGCGTGCGGCCCTGGAACTCGGCGCCATTGAGGGCGGCGATCGCTTCGTCGCCCCCTTCGCTCATCTCGACGAACGCGAAGCCGCGGGAGCGGCCGGTGTCGCGATCGCTGACGATCTGAGCCCGGGAGACCTGGCCATACTGGCCGAAGGCGTCGAGGAGGTCGTCCGCGGTGGTCTGGAAGGAGAGGTTGCCGACGTAAATGTTCTTGCTCATGGATTTCCTTTGCGAAGCGCAGCTCCGCGGTGAAGGGAGAAAACGCGGTCGAGCAGACCGCAGAAGATAGAGGGCGATCCCGCCGATGGCGGCAAAGGAACGTTCGCGCAACCGGAATGGGTCAGGCGCGATCTTTCCCAGCCAAAGATGGCAGGAGCTGCGGCAGAGACTTCTTGAGTGCTTGGAAGCTGCGAAGCAAAGAGATGCGAAACAGATGACCAAGAACGGACAAGGCTCAAACGCGAAACTCGTTCCTTATCTTCGGGCGGCGGGCACACGCCCGCCAATGTTGGAATGATTATACACGGCGCCCGCGGAAAAAGATAGGTCCACTCAGCCTTTTCTTCCTGAATCAACAAAATACCCATTTCGAGCCTATTTTCGCGCGGGACCCGGCCGGTTTTTCCCGATTTGGCGCGGCGGAACACGTTGTAAGGCGCCCTTGGTTCCGCTAAAATAAGTTAGCGCCGCGCGCGGCATCCCATAAGAACAGGCCACCAATGCTTGACGCTCCGCAGATCCGCAAGCTTATCAAAGCCCTCAGCGCCGACGATGAAAACATCCGCTGGGAAGCCCTCCGCTCCGTGAAACAGAGCGAAGGCCAGGATTGGGCCGCCCTTCCCGCCGATGTCGTCCACCCGCTCGTCAAGGCGCTGCAGGACCAGCTCCAGCGCAAGAACGCCGTCAACGGCAAGGGCCGCCTGCCCACGTTCCGGCAAGAGGTCGTGTTGCTCCTGGGCAACCTCGGCCCCCGCGCCGAGACCGCCGTCCCTCAGCTCATCGACCTTCTGGAAGACGGCGAATCGCAGGCCGTGCGCGAAGCCGCCGTGACCGCTCTCGGCAAGATCGGCGCCGACGCCCGCGCCGCGTCCGAGAAGCTCGTGCGCATGCTCGGTCCCGGCGTGCGCGACACCCTCGCCGCCCGCATCGCCCGCGCCTTGGGCGACATCGGCCGCTGCGACGCCAAGGTCCAGAGCGCCCTGGTCAGCCTCTGGCTGACGCCGGGCATGAGCGAAAGCTGCAAGGAGCAGATCGCCCTGGCGCTGTGCAAGCTCGACATCGACGCTCCGGGCCTACGCGCCTGTCTCATCAAGGCCCTGCTCACCAACGCCCACCTTTCCTCGCGCAAGATCGCCACCGAGGCGCTGGGCTGTTGCGACAAGGGGGCGATCGGCGTCTTGCCCGCCCTGATCGTCGCTCTGCACGACGCCGACGAGGAAGTAAAACGCCTGGCGACCGCCGCCCTGGACCGGATGAAACTGTCCCCCAAGAAGGCGATCGAGCGCTGCGGCGATCAGCTCGACGAATGCATGCACGCCGAGGTCGCTCTGCGCAAGTCCGGCGCCGAGGCCGTGCCCACCCTGATCGCGGCCTTGAGCCACAAGAAGCCGACCGTCCGCGAGAAGGCGGCGCAGGTCCTCGGCTCGCTCGGCGAACTCGCCGTGGCCGCCGGCCCGGCCCTCGACAAGGCGCTCAAGGACAAGACCCCGGAGGTTCGCCTCTGCGCCGCCAAGGCCCTGTGGAACATCACCAAGCAGGCGGACACCGCCGTCCCCGTCCTGGCCGATCTGCTCAAGCAGAAGCCGGCGCCCTCCGAAGACCCGGAGGCCGGCCGCCGCTTCCTGCAATCGGTGATCGAAGCGCTGGGACGCATCGGTCCCCCCGCCCGCGCCACGATCCCCGCCCTGATGAAACAGTCGCGCAACGACAATCGCCTCATCCGCGAGTCCGCCCAGCGCACCATCCGCCAGATCGACCCGACCGCCATGCCCGCCTGACCGCGGGCTTCCGACCCTCGGGGCCGAAAACGCATGCGACCTCTTTCGCCGACGGTCGCTCATGCTTCCAGTTCAGTTGCCCTTGGGAGTAACGCCGGCGCGAGCCGCAATGCTCGGGCCAGGCGCGCGAAGGCACGCTCGAAATCCGCTAGCAACGCCTCCGTCTTTCTCACACCCGCTTCCAGGTGCAACGCCTTGAGGCGCAGCGTGCCCGCCTCACGGTGCGCCTTGATGTCCGCGCGCCCCACCAGCCGATCCCCCCTCAAAAACGGCAACACGTAGTAACCGTGGACCCGCTCGTGCGGCCGCTTGTAGACCTCGATGAGGTGGTCGAAGCCGAACAGGCGCCGCGCGAAGGGTCGATCCCAGAGCAGGTTCTCGAACGGGGAAAGCAGCGCCGCGCCGGCAAACCGCTCACCGCATCGAAGGTCACACCGCGCCGGCAGATAAACCGGCGGCCCCCCGTCCTCCACCGCGAAGACACGAATGATCCCGGCGCGGCACAAGAACTCCAGTTGCGGCGCCAGCTGAGCCGTCTGTCCCTTGAAGCGATAGTGTTCGACGATGCCGCGCGCCGTCAACGCGCCGCGTGCTTCCACCGCACGCACGATCAGACGGCGCACGGCCTCCTGCGTGCTGAGGTCCGGCGCCTCAAGCACGGCGGCAGGCAGCACTCGCTCCGGCAGGTCGTACAGACGCTGAAACCCCTGACGTCCGGACACAACGAGCTTCCCGGCGGTCCAGAGGGCGTCGAGCATGCGCTTGGCCGGCTTCAGCCGCCACATGCCGCCGCCACCACGCCCCTCGAAATGACGCGAGCCGAGCGGCCCGCGCCCGCGGATTTCGCCGAGAACGCGCGCCGCCAGCTTCGGATCGGACGCGATCACCGGCCCCCACCAGTGATGATGCGTCTGCCGCTCGCGCATGCGCCAGCGCAAGAGCGGCCAATCCTCGACCGGCAGCAAGCACGCCTCGTGCGCCCAGTACTCGAAAAGCCGACCGCGCGCCAGCAGGCGCGAGACGGCGCCCGCCTCGACGGCGCCGACGCGTGACGCCAGCACGAGGAGGTGACTGCGCTCGACGGTGGCGATCGAGTCGAGCTGCACGCAAGACAGGCGCGCACGCAAGCGACAATGTCCTCGTCCGCGGCCCGCCGATACCGGGTCGCGAAACCCTGCTGAACGACCACGTGGCGCCTCAGCGCCGCGAGAGATAGGGTGTCCAGCCTTGGAGCGGGCATAGCCGGGGTCGAGTTGAGGTCTCCCGCCGCCGGGCGTTTTCGTTTGCTCATTGCGGTCGAGATCCGCGTCAAAACATGCTGAAGCACTCGGGACAACGGCGCTTTCCGGGAGCCCCGTTGGCGGCGACGCCGCACACGGGACACGTCCCCGTCACGGCGGCGACCGCCGGCGCCGGCGCAGCCGCCATAGGCGCCGCAGCCGGGGGCGTCGGCGCAAGACTCGCCACCGGCGTGACTCTGGCCGGCCGGCCGGCGCCGCCGGGGACGGCCGTGAAGGGGCGCCGGCATGCGTGGCGACGACGCGGGGGGCATCCGTCCTCTCCTGTCATTGGAGCAGACGACGACTTCGACCTGTTTCACGGACCGCCGGTAGCCGGGCGTCACGGTGCAGGTCTTCTCCGCGAGCACGTCCAGGCAATGCACCTCGCCATCCTTCTCCCAGAACTTGAGCGCCATCCCCGGCGCCCCGGCCACCTGCACCGTGCACTTGCGGCCGTCGCCGCCGATCACCACCGGCATCGCGCCCAGGTTCACCGAGCGAACTTGATCCGGCCCGTAGACGACATTGAGCCACAGTTTGCGGCTCACCATCTCGACGAGCGCTACCATGAGACCGATCGCGAAGCCCAGGATCGCCGCCCCCATGAAGCGGCCGGCCACGTCGCCGATCGCGGAGACGGCGAGAAACGCCGTCGCCCCGACCAGCCCGCCGCCGCAGCCCGCCGCCGTCGCCCGCCAGCCGCTCAAATTCGGGATGAAGAAGGCGAGCCCTCGACCCAGCAAGGCGCCGAGCAAAAGCCAGCCGGCAAGGAAGCCGATCTCGGGAACGAGCCGGGCGAGGGTAAGGAGGCCATAGAGTGTCTGGCCGATGCCGCCCGCGACGATCCCTACGCCGAGGGCGCCGGCGAAAACCAAAGCGAACTCCGCCGGCGCAAGCAGCGGCCGTCCCAGATACCAGTTTTGGCCGATCACCAGGGCCAGCGCGAGACCGAGGGCGAGCAGCGTTGTCCAAAAACCGATGACGAGGACCAGCGCCCACGACCAGCCAGGAGTGACCGTGAGGATGGCCACGTGCAGTTCCATGGTCGCGTCAGCCGCGAGCCCGCTCCCTTCGGCAATGACGACAATGTCCCGCGCGCCGTCCCGCGCTTCACCGGACGCGGCGATCTCGACCTCTCCCTCCGTCTGATCCGCCAGGATCGAAAAGGCCGGCACAGTGAGCTGGCTCAGGTCCCCCGAAAAGCGGACGGCTACCGGTCCCGAAAACCCCTCGCGCAGGATACGCACCGGCAACCGGTTCTTGCCCCCGACGTCGACCACCATCTTCCGCGGGACCGCCACACGCAGCGCCGGCGGAATTTCCGTCACCGCGATCCGCACCTTCGCCTCCGCCAGCAGGAAGCCCGCACGCGCGCTGACCCGCAACGTCCGGTCCCCCGGCTCGCGCGTGTCGGCCCTCATTTCGAGCAGGCCCTCGTCCTTGTCCGCCGCGATCTCCAGGCTCTTCGGTATGACGCCCTTCCAATCCCCCTCGAGCGACACGGCGACGGGCCCGACAAAGCCGGCGCGGGCGACGCGGACCGGCAGCCAGTTCGTGCCCCCCTTGGGAACGATCAATTCCGGAGAGACGGCCAACGCCAGCGACGGCGGCGACTCCTTCACGACGAGACGGAAGGTCCGCGCGGACGTCAGCTGCTCCGGCCGTCGCGTGCACCGTGACGAGTCGCTCTCCCAGCGGCGCCGCGGCCTCGGCGGCAAGCTCGACGCTCGTGTCGCTCTCCCCTGCTCCCATGGCAAAGTCCTTCGCCGCGATCCCGCGCAGATCGCCGTCGAACCGCAACGAAACCGGCCCAACAAAGCCGCCGCGCGCGACGCGCGCCGTCAGGACGTTCTTGCCGCCGGGGTATACAACCACCTCCGGCGAAACGGCGACCTGGAACTCCGGCTCCGCCTTCCCCACCTCGAACTCGCAGATCGCATGGGTCTCGCGCGCCCGGATCGCCCCCGAGAACTCCTGCCGCTTGCCGCCGGCCAGAACGCTCACCTTGTACGCCGTCGGATCCGGACCGCCGTGATTGGCATAGTGGTGCACGGAGACACGGTACTTGCCCGTGGGCGCCTTGCCCTTGGGCCAGTAGATGTTCTCGACGGGAGTGAGGCTCATCGCGCCGCCGGCGTTCATGTCCACGTCGAGCTCGCCGCCCGTCCGCGACCTGCGACTGGCAAAAAAAATGTGAAACCCGCTCGGCTCCACGCAGTGCAGATCGAGATCGTTGCCGTTGAACCAGATCAGCGTGATCTGCACGTCACCCGTTTTCGCCCCCGCTTTCTCCAACCGCGCGGCGAACTCCGGCGGCGGCGGCGCCGGAGTCACCGGCTTCCCGGCAACCAGGAGCGGTGGCTGCGCCGCAGGCGGCGCGGACAGCGGATTCGTGATCGGCGGCGGCGCCGGCGGCGGTGTGGCTGTCGTCGAGCCCCCTTTGAGCGCCGGCAATTCCGGCTTGGAGGCGAGCGTCGTCCCCGCCTCCCTGCTCGATGGCAGGCAAGCGAGGAGGAACAACTCGCCCAGAAGCCAACCGGCGATGCAGCCGAGGCAGCCGAGGAGGCCGAAGAGGAGCACTTTCTTGATGTTCGTCCCGTTCATGAGGTTTCTCCTCATCCTCGGTCGTCGTCTCGACTCGAAAGAATAGCGAACGAAGAGACCGCGCCAGACAGACGAGCGTGGCCCCACGATACCTGGGGACAGCAGGGAAAGAAAGGATGAATCACATAAGGCCTCCCTCCTTCCTCCAGTTCACCTCCTGCGGAAGCCGCTTGCTTTGGCCCGTGACACGAACTACAATAAGCTCCCAATCTGGGTCTCGTGAAAAGTTCTTGGCCGCGCCAGGCGCCTTTCCCCTGCCTCAGTCCGCTCTGCCACAGTGGCGGGGCGAATGCCCGCTTCTTTCTCTCGAGGTCCGCATGGCCAAGAAACTGTATGTAGGCAACCTGTCCTACGGCATCACCGACAGCACGCTCGAAACTCTCTTCCGCGAGTTCGGCAACGTCACCTCCGCGCAGGTCATCATCGATCGCGACACCGGTCGCTCCAAGGGCTTCGGCTTCGTCGAGATGAGCAACGACCAGGAAGCCCAGGCCGCCATCCAGGGCCTGAACCTGAAGGAAGTCGAGGGACGCGCTCTGACCGTCAACGAAGCTCGGCCACGCGAGGACCGGCCGCGCGGCGGCGGGGGCGGTGGTCGCGGTTTCGGCGGCGGCCGTCGCTACTAGTCCGTTTTCCGACCGACTAAAGCAAAGGGCGTGACCATTTGGGTCACGCCCTTTTTTGTCCAAAGCGGCCCTCGCGCAGCGGAGTATCTCCCGACCGACATGGCCGCTCACGTCGGTCAGCCGGTAGTCGCGGCCCGCGTGTTGATAGGTCAGGCGCTCGCGATCCATGCCCAGCAGGTGGAGGATCGTCGCGTGCAGGTCGTGGACCGTGGTGCGGCCCTCCACCGCGTGCAAGCCCAACTCATCCGTGGCGCCGTAGCTCGGAGGAGGGCGCAGAATGTTGCGGCGCGGAGCATTCCTTGGGCTCGACAAGAGGGCGAACCGGTTTCAGTTCTTCTCCGGATTGGGATGCTTGACGCCACGGGCCGCTGCGAGCAGAGCGGCGATCCCCTCGTCCAACTCCTGCCGCAGGCGCCGCAGCGCATCAAGAGTCGCGTGTTGCAGGTCTGCAGTTCTTGAAACGGGACGGCCAAGAAGTCGTTGCTGGGATTGAATCATATCTGCGAGCGCTCTTCGTTCGCCTTCCTCACGCCCTTCCTCACGCCCTTCCTCACGCCCTTCCTCACGCCCTTCCTCACGGCCCTGCTTGCGGCCTTCAAACAAGCCCTCTTCCTTCGCTGACGCGATGCGTGAGATGTCGTCGCGTTGCCGCTTGAGCCGGGCTTCGTAGCGGGCTCGCTCCAGGTCGTCTTGCGTCAGCATGCTCAACTCCTTGATCGCTCGTTGAAAAACCGGCGCGTTCATGGAAGCCGGCACGGCGTCGAGATCGATCGCCTCGGCATTTTTCAGAAACCAGAGCCAGCGATCGACTTCCTCTTCCAGCCCGCTCACCTTTTTGTGGAACTTCGATATCTCCAGGATATGCGTCTGAAAACGGTCGGTGAAGAGCAATGTCCCCGTCCGATCGCGCAGGGTGAACGCGTGCCGATACCCCGCGGCGTCGGCAAAGACAGGGGCGTTCACGAAAGCGATAACATAGGTCGGGCACAGCGCGGAATAGGGATCGCCTTCGTGGAGTTGCTGGACGATCAGGCGTGCCCCGTAGTAGAGGAGACGCTCGCAGAAATACTGGTCGGGCAGCATTTGCATCTCGACATTGAAGAGCCGGCCCGACGGATCGCGCGCTTTCACGTCGACGATGGAAAGCTTGTCCTCGTCGTAGTCCTTGGGATTGAACGGGCTGAGGAGGTCGACATCCACGACCTCTGCGCCAGGCGCGGGCTGGAGGACGGCGTTGATGAGGTCGATGAGGAGCGCACGGTTCTCATTACGGCCGAACAGCCGCTGAAAGGCGTAGTCGATCTTCGGGTCGATGCCGAGCCGCATGACTCAGATGGCGCCAAGCGTTTTGAAGCGGGATCCCGCCACCCCCGTCTCACGTCCCCGCCGCCACCGGCGTTCGCCGCGCCCCCTTCTTGCCGAGGGTGATGAAGGCGCGGGCGGCTTCGCTCGCTCCGGTCCGACGCTGCTCGGCTTTCAGGTAGGCGTTGGTGTCGTGGTAGAGAGCGCCATCGGGCAACCAGTTCCAGAGCGGGCCAAGTTCCTTCTTCATCATGTCGATGTAGAACTGCGGTAGCTTGGTCGTCTCCTGCTCGAAGTAGGGAAGGAACTCAGGATCGGCGTCGAGGCGGCGGCGGATCTCCTTGTAGTACTTGAGCCGGCCCCAGCCCTCCGTCGATACGGCGCGCAGCACGTTCATCCATTTCGGGATCACGCCGGCCGTTCCCTTCATACGGTTCCAGATCGCCCGGTAGGAGAACGAGTAGCCGACGACGTCGATGATGTGGTCGTAGAACTTTTGCCAGGTGTAGTTCTTGGGCTTCACGTTCATCGCCTGGTTGTTGTTCAGGAAGAAGAACGGGAAGGGAAGGACGCGGTTGGCGCGCTGATAGCCGAGATTCAGGGGCGCCGCCTGACCGAAGGCGGAGAGGAGCGAGTAGCCCGGAAAGGCGCCGGGGGCCAAATCGATAAAGCGCTTGGTGCACTCGAACGGCTCGGGGCCTTCGTCGGCGTCGATGCCGAGGACGAAGTTGGTCTGCACGTACGGGATGTAACGCAGGATCATGTTGATGTGCTCGGAGACCTGCCGCACCTTCTCCATGCCTTGGCGGCCGCCGGTCTTCGACTTATTGCCCAGGTCGAACCACGATTCGATGCCGGGAAGGATCGCCTGGAAGCCGTTTTTCTTGAGGCGTTTGAGGTGCTCCTCGGAGAGGAGGGACAGGCTGCTCTCGGCGATGTGCCGGATGCGGCCCTGGGGATCGGCCTCCGCGATGGCTTCCATGTAATCGTCGAAGCGGACGCCGAAGTTCGGATCGTGCCAGACCACGCCCGGCCTGCGATACTTCTTCTGCACGAAGAGCAGATCGTCCTTGAGCGTCTGGAAGTCGAGCGGCTGATAGGGGATCTCGGCGTCGATGCAGAAGCTGCACGTGTAGGGGCAGCCGAGGCTGCCGATCATCGGTACGATCTTGAGCACCGGCGCCTTGGCCATCACCTGCTCGAGGAAGGGCCAGCGCTCGCGGACGCTGGGCAACTCGCGCGGCTGAGCGGGAGCGGCCACCTGCGCGCCCATGGGACGATGCGGCTCGCATTCGGCGAGCACGTCGCGGACGGTCTGCTTGTCGGTGAAGCCGAAGACGTAGTCGAAGAAGCGGCAGGCGTCTTGCGGGTAGCAGCGGGCATGGGGGCCGCCCAGCGCGGTGACGGCTCCGCGGCTGCGGCACAAGTTGCTGATGGCGTAAGCCGTCTGGGCCGCCTCGGTGAAGGCGCTGATGAAGACGAGGTCGACGTCGGCGGGAAGGACGTGCAGGATGTCTTCGAAGCCGGTGTAGCAGCTGAAGGCGACGTCATGCCCCTCGGCGCGGCACCACACCGCCACGCACTGTGGCATGATGCTCGCCATGTTCGCGTTCATGATCCGGGGAAACCAGGCCCGCGTCGGCCCACGTTGGACTATGTCGATAATGCCGACACGCAGCTTCCTCATGAACGTCCTTTGCGCCGGGCGGCTTTGACGTGGTTTGGAAATCGGGGGAGCGGGCGATACGTCGAGTCATCTGGACCCATCATACCGGCCGAAGGCGGAGCGGCTACCTTATTGTTGGTCGCGGCGCGTGGGAAGATCCTTTCCGGATGGAACAGGCGGAACGACGCTCAAAGCTTAATGGACGCCGTTGGCCCCTCCCCAACTTCCCGCCTAAACCATCCTTATGCTCCTCATCACCGCCGATCGTCTCTGGGACGGCTCCGGCCGGCCGACGCTGGTCCGGCCGCTGCTGCGCGTCAACGACGTAGGGCACATCGACAGCGTCGAGCGCGGGTTGCTGACGCCGATGACATGCAGTGGGGAGACGGTCGCGTTTCCCGGCTGTACCATTCTTCCCGGCCTGATCGACACGCACGTACACCTGGTTTTCTCGGCCCGCGCGACGAACGCGGCGATCATCGAGCAAGTGACGGGCGAAACCGACGAGCAACTGTTCGAGCGCGCGCGGCACAACGCCCAGGCGGCGCTGAGGGCCGGCTTGACGACGCTCCGGGATTGCGGCGGCCGCGGGATCGTCGTGCAGCGCCTGCGCGACGCCATCCGGTCGGGCGCGATCGAGGGGCCGGATATCCTCTCCTGCGGGGCGCCGATCACGACCACCCTCGGGCATTGCCACTGGCTTGGGCTGGTCGCCGACAGCGTGGACCAGGTGCGCGCCGCGGCGCGGCGGATGCTCGACGAAGGGGCCGACTTCCTCAAGGTGATGGCGACCGGCGGCAACATGACGCCGACTTCCGATCCGATGCGGGCACAGTACGGGGCCGAGGCGCTAGCGCTCATCGCCGACCTGGGCCGCGCCGCCGGGAAGCACGCCGCGGCGCACGTCTTGAGCCGGGCGGCGCTGCCCGACGTGGTCGCCGCGCGTTATCGCACCATCGAGCATTGCGACTGGCGCGTCGAGGAATGGCGCTACGAGTTCGACGCCGAGCTGGCGCGGCGGATGATCGACCAGGAGCAGTACGCGGGGCTGACGCTGTCGGGCACGGTGCGGCGAGCCTTTCTACCCGAAATCGCCGCGGACGCCTCCGGCCCCATCCGCAGGCTCGACGCGCGCTTCGAATGCGAGCGCCGCATGATCGACGCCGGCGTGCCGTTCACTTTTCACTCCGACGCCGGCGTCCGCTTGACGCCCATCGAGCGCTTCGACCTCGGCCTGCGCGCCGCCCGGATCGAGCTGAAGCTGACGCCGGACGAGATCCTCCGCGCCGTGACCAGCACAGCCGCCCGGGCGATCGGTCTCGAAGATCGCGGCGTGCTGGCGCCGGGGAAGCGCGCCGACCTGGTGGTCGTCGAAGGGGATCCCTTGCGCGACCTCGAGTGCCTGGGCCGGATCAAGGCGGTGCTGAAGGCGGGGCGGTGGATTCCTCGCGCTCCTGCCGATGCGAGCGCGGCAGCCCACACGTCCGGGCAAGGCGCCTAACCACAACTCACTTCACTTCGGCCGGTTCCGCGGCAGTCTCGGCGGAGACAAGGACGCCGGTCGCGTCGACCGCCGTTTCCCTCGGGCGCCGGGCAGGCTCGACACGGTCGAGGCCGAGCAGCTCCGGCTTGACCCGGGCCAGGAAGCTCACGCTCACGCCGACGATCAGCCCCTCGATGACCGCGATCGGCACATGGAGGACGATCATGGCCCAGGGGGCGGCCTCCCAGATCTCGGCGCCGCCGGCGAACAGCGCCAAGCAACCGAGGGCCCCGGTGGCGAGGACCGTGAGCGAGCCAAGCGCGAAACCCGCGGCGAGATCCGGCGCCGCGCGGAAACGCCGCTCCAGGAGGACGGCCGCGCCGGCGCAGAGACCGGCGCCCGCGACGGTCCAGGGGCCAAGCGTTTCCGCCGCCGCCTCGAGCAAGGCGGCCCGGATCGCATCGGCGCTCGCGCTCAGCGGCAGGCCAATGCGGATCATCGCGATCGAAAAGGCCCCGGCGAGGACCAGCGCGGCACAGCTGCCGGCCAGCAGCAAGGAGGCCAGGAGCGGGCCGCGGCGTACCATGGCGTGCAGGCGGCCAAAGGCAAGCCAGGCGAGAAGGGCGGGCAACGCCATGACGCACGTGTTGACGCCGAGCACGTAAAAACCGCCGTGTCCCAGCAGGATGGCTTGCAGGCCGAGGCCGACGAAGATGGCGAGGACAGCGCGTCGGCCGACGAGGATGCCGGCGAGCCCATTGAGAAGCAGGTGGACAGTCGATGGCGGAACCTTGACGTGAATCGTGGAAGCGACGAAGAAGGCCGCCGTGACGAGCGCGACGCGCGGGATCTCTTCTTCGGTGACCCGACGGCAACCCCAGGCAAGGAGCATGGCCGCGACGAGCCAGCCCGCAGCCCAGAACGGAACGCTGAGAACGCCGTCGGAAATATGCACGGCCCAGAGGGGCATTTGCCGGCCTTCATGGGAGGTAATACGAATCCCACGCTTCATCATACCGAGATCTAGCGGCCGCGCACGTGGAAAAGGCGTCGGAAAAGACGATGTGCAACTGGCGGAAGGCTAAACCGCACAAAGGCGCGGTGGCTCGATGGGAGTGCTTACGAAGAACCGCGTGCGTAGCTTGGGAGTCGTCCGACAATCGTGGTCCTCCGTCCGCTTTCACTTCTTCACTTCCGTTCTGGGCGCCGGCTTGCGGTCATCTCGTATTTCGCGGCAACGCAGGTGGCCGCGTATCGGCTCTTGCTCCGCGTTGCCAAAAAAGAAGGTGAGGGAAATGATCGACTCGTGAGCGTCGTAGTCTTCAAAATCGAGGTAGATCGTGTCTCTTTTGAAGCGGCGCTCTCCCGCGCTCAACTGAAAGGGGTTCTTCGCCCGCTGCTCTTTTCGACTCTGCCCCGGAAGATCGGAGAGATGCGTGGTGGGACGAAACACGATGTTGGAGAAATCAATATCGCATTCGTCCCCCTTGGCATGGAGCGAGAAGACGCCCTGTTTCCAGATGAAACGGGCCTGAGAGACGTTGAACCACTCGTCATGCCAAGAGAATCCGCCCGCCGACTCGGCGCGGGTCTCCTGGCAGCGCAGCTTGCCGTGGATGGACTCTCCCCCCGAGGCGTCCGGATCTGCCGAATCGTCGAATTCAAAGGAGAGAGAAAGAATCGACTTGTCGGCGTCGTAATCCTCGAAGTGCAGATAAACCGTGTCCGTCTTGAAGCGAAGATCACGCGCGAAAACGTGAAACAGCGCAGCGCGGGCCTGTTCCTTGCGCCGCCGACCGGACAGGTCGGCGAGACGTGTCGTCAAACGGAAAGCGACGTGCGGGAGGTCAATGCCGCATTGGTTGCCCTCGGCATGGATCGAAAGAACGCCTTCGTTCCAGGTGAACCAAGCACGCAGCAACTTGAACCGCTCCCCTCCGCACGAGAACGTACCGGGCGAAAACGGGGAGAGCAGCTTGCGGGCCACCGCCTCATCCTTGGTGAAAGCGCGTTGACGCCCGATACGCATGCGCTGTTCTTGGTCCCCCGCGTTTGGGTCAAAGCGAAAGCAGCGGACGACATAGATCACGACAAGGGCCAAGCCTGCCCCTCCCAACGAGAGCAACACCGACCAGATGAGCGTGTCGAGCCACGGAGGCCGTTGGCGAAGATGCGGGTTCCACGTGATGACCGAAAGGATCGTCACGCAAATGACGCTCAGCAACATCAGAATGGCGCCGGCGTACGCCCATCTCTTGCCGTGTCGCCAACGTACCTTCGGGACCATGTCGGCCTGATACCAGCCGCACGATGGGCAAGGGACCGCGTCGACGCCGAACTCCAATGCGTCCTGCACATCCCGTTTGGCTTTGTTCCTGGCGCGTTCCTCCGCCCCGCCATCGAGCCAGAGCAAGTTGAAGGCTTCCCCAACGCGAGTCCGGTGCATTTGGTAGACGTACATCTGGTCACAACTCTCACAATGCACGACTTTCAGGGCCTCTCCGCTAGCGCCCGCGAAAACGCTCGAACCTATCCTTTTGGGAATATACATGGCAACCTCGGCCCGACCTGAACGCCGGCGTCCCATTCATGGCCACCGCCGACCCTCGGCAGCGTAGGGCGTCACCCCTAGCTTGAGCTTAGGGAAAAGTGAGGCCGTGGTGGATAGGCCGTTCTGAGCCAGCCGACGCGTTCACGATGGTTGCAGTAAGCCGTCGATCTGGGCTTTGAGGAGGTTTTTGAGCCGTTGCGCTTGAACGTGGTTCTCGTGCAGGAAAACGAGGCGCAAGATCTCGCCGTCCTTGTGCGGTCGCAGCTCCGACTGATGCGCCAGGTTCTCGAGCTGACTCAGGTTAAACTGCCCCTTGGCGCCGAAGAAGCGGCAATCGAGGCCATGGCAGTCCTTGGTGCGCCAGTGGGCCCAGAGCCGCGACATGCCGGGAAGGCGGAAGGAGACGGCGGCGCGATTGCTCCAGTCGATACGGACGTCGGGTTGCACGGCCTTCACCAGCTCGACCAGCGTCGGCAGGACGGCGCGGTCCCAGTAGACCTTCCGGCCCGGCGGGAAGCCCTTCTCGGAGAGGTGCCAGCGCTCGCCGTTGATCTTCCACGGCATCAGGTCTTCGGGCTTGGTCTGCATCCGCTGGACGTTTTTCTGGAACGAGCCGACGGCCTGCTCGAGGAAGCGCCGGAAAGCAGGGGTGTCGATCTCACTCAGGCGGTGGACGAGCATCCACACTTCTTGCCAGGGGCCCTTGCGATTGGCCACCTTGATGCGCGGCTCGTTGCCGTAGACCTGGACCTCCTCCAGATCATTCAGCGTGCCGAGCCCCAATCGTTCATCGAGAGCGGTTTGCTGGAACGTGTTCCGGCCGACGCGGAAGACGAGGCGGACGAGCCATTCCATGCCGGTATGGGCGTGGAAGAACCAGCCGAGACTCTTCTGCTTGCCGGCGATCTCGACCACCGTCGGCTGCTTCCAGCTCGTGTCGGGGAAGTCGCCCAGCTCATGAATCCTCTCGTCGATCCAGGTGAGGATGTCCCCTTCCCAGCGGCACGGCTTGCCGTCGTGGGAAAGGCGGTCGCGCGTGTGCCATTTGCGGCCGTCCACATCCCAGGGCATTGCCGCGTCCTTGCCGACCTTTTCGAGCGCGACATCCCCCTCCTTCTTCTTTTCGGCCGCGGCCGGATCGTAGCGCGGCCGCTCCGCGTGCGGTCCGGCGGCGAGCGCCTGGGCGACGAAGCCGGCCGTATGCGAACACAACGGCGCGTCGGGCGGCGAGCCGGGCGGCGTCAGCCCCGGAGGCCAGCGCCGGAGCCTTGTCGATCGTCGGCGCCGGGGGATCGGGATGAGGGCCGAGCGCAACTGGGCGGCTGCCTCCGGGGCTGACGCCGCCCGGCTCGCCATCTCCTCTGGTGTCCCCGCGAACACGACCGTTCCCCCTTCTTCGCCCGCCTCCGGCCCCATGTCGATCAGCCAGTCGGCCGTCTTGATCACGTCCAGGTTGTGCTCGACGACGATCACCGTGTTGCCCAGATCGACGAGGCGGTGCAGAACGTCGAGCAGCTTGCGGATGTCGTCGAAGTGCAAGCCGGTCGTCGGCTCGTCGAGGATGTAGACGGTTCGCCCGGTGTTGGGCCGGCCCAGCTCGGCGGCGAGCTTGACGCGCTGGGCCTCGCCGCCGGAGAGGGTCGGCGCCGCCTGGCCAAGGGCGAGATAGTCGAGGCCGACGTCGGACAATGTCTGCAGGATGCGGCGGATCTTGGGAATGTTGCCGAAGACCTCGAGCGCCTCGCCGACGCGCATCGTCAGCACATCGGCGATGGAGCGGCCCTTGTAGCGGACGGCCAGCGTCTCCTCGTTGTAGCGGCTGCCGCGGCACGTATCGCACTCGACCCAGACATCGGGGAGGAAGTGCATCTCGATCTTCTTCTGCCCGTTCCCCTCGCACGCCTCGCAGCGGCCGCCCGGCTTGTTGAAGCTGAAGCGCTTGGCCTGCCAGCCGCGGACGCGCGACTCGGGAAGCTGGGCGAAGAGCTGCCGCATGAGATCGAAGACGCCGGTATAGGTCGCGGGATTGGAGCTGGGCGTGTTGCCGAGCGGATCCTGATCGACGTTGATCACCTTGTCGACCTGGTCGATGCCGAGGATGTCGTCGTGGGCGCCGACGGGGACGTTGGCGCGGTGCAGGCGGCGGGCCAGCGCGGCGTAGAGGATTTCGTGCACGAGCGAGCTTTTGCCGGAACCGGAGACGCCGGTGACGGCAACGAGAACGCCAAGTGGAAAGTCGACGTCGATACTCTTCAGGTTGTTGTGACGAGCCCCTTTAACGATCAGGGCATGACAAGCTGACAAGGCGCCCCGGCGCCCCGGCGCCTTGCCAGGGGAACTGTTTTGGTCCTTGATCACCTTGTCACCAGGCCACCCTGCCACCTTGTCATCGACAGGACGGCGGTTCGTCGGAACCGCGATCGCCTTCTTGCCGCTCAGGTACTGACCGGTCAGCGAAGCGCCGTTGCGTTGCACCTTCGCGGGAGCGCCGGCGGCGACGATCTCGCCTCCCTGGTCGCCCGCGCCGGGGCCGAAATCGAGCAGGTGATCGGCGGCGGCGATGACCTCGCGGTCGTGCTCGACGAGGATCAGCGTGTTGCCCAGCTCGCGCAGGCGCTGGAGGGCTTGCAACAGGCGGCGGTTGTCGCGCGGGTGCAGGCCGATGGTCGGCTCGTCGAGGACGTAGAGGACGCCGGTCAGGCCGCTGCCGATCTGGCTGGCCAGGCGGATGCGCTGCGATTCCCCGCCGGAGAGGGTCGGCGTCGAGCGGCTCAGCGTGACGTAATCGAGACCGACGTCGACGAGGAACTGAAGTCGATTGAGGACTTCACGCAGCACCTCGCCGGCGATCTGCTGCTGCTCCTTGGAAAGCTTCAGTCCCTTGAAGAAGGCGAGCGTCTGCCGCAGCGGCCAGGCGCCGATGTCGCCGATGCTCTGGTCCTGGAAACGGTAAGCGGCAGAGTCGTCGCGAAGACGGGAGCCCTGGCAGGTCGAACAGGGGACGTCGCTCACCAGATCACTGAGCTTGTGGCGGTAAATGAAGCTGATGCGGGCGGCTTCGGTGAGGGCCGGGAGGATGCCCTTGTACTGAAAGGTGGGAGTGGCGGTCTTTGGCTTGCGGGATGGTTTTTCCGCGCCCGCCGCGCGCGCGCTAGGCGAGGAGAGCCAGGCGTCGCCGGTTCCGTAAAAGAGGCCGCGGCGCTGGGGCGCGCTGAGCTTCTCGAACGGTGTATCGAGCGACAGGTTGAGG
Organism: Gemmataceae bacterium; assembly: GCA_046350295.1. GTDB lineage: Bacteria > Planctomycetota > Planctomycetia > Gemmatales > Gemmataceae > JAXMAR01. The sequence continues at coordinate 24,510 of JAXMAR010000045.1, read as the reverse complement.
TGACTTGCGATAGCTTCGGCGAACGGCAGGAAGGGGTGGTCGGCGGCGTCGAGGACGGGCCAGGCGGACAGGGCGCCTTCGCGCAGTGACAGGCGCGGGTCGCGCACCAGGAAGGCGGGGTTGGCGCCCTTCTCGACGCCGAGGCCCTCGCACGACGGGCACCAGCCCAGGGCGTTGTTGAAGGAGAAATGGTGCGGGTTGAGCGGCTCGAAGCTGCGGCCGCATTGATCGCAAGAAAGGTGCTGGCTGAAGCGCTCGACCTTCCACTTCGGCTCGTCCTTGTCTTCGTCGACGAAGGCGACGTGCAGGATGCCCTTGCCGAGCTCGAGAGCGGCCTCGACGCCGTCCGCCAGCCGGCCGCGCTGTCCCGGCCGGATGATGACACGATCGACAACGACCTCGACGAGGTGCTTGCGGCGGTGGTCGATGTTGGGCGGTTCGTTGACGTTGTACGATTTGCCGTTCACGCGTAGGCGCTGGAAGCCCATGCGCCGAATCTCGTCCCACAGTTGCTCATACTTCTCTTGCCCACGCCGCTCGATGGGGGCGAGCAGGAAGAGACGCGTCCCTTCAGGCAGGTGATGCAGCTTCTCGATGATCTCGTCGGCGGTCTGGGTGCCGATGGGGATCTGGCAGGCGGGGCAATGCGGATGGCCGAGGCGGGCGAAGAGGATACGCAGGTAGTCGTAGATCTCGGTGACGGTGCCGACGGTCGAGCGCGGGCTCTTGCTCGTCGTCTGCTGCTCGATGCTGATCGCCGGCGACAGGCCGGTGACGTGCTCGACCTTCGGCTTCTGCACCTGACCGAGGAACTGGCGGGCGTAGCTCGACAGCGACTCGACATAGCGCCGCTGCCCCTCGGCGAAGATCGTGTCCATCGCCAGGGAGCTCTTGCCGGAGCCGGACGGGCCGCAGCAGACCGTCATCTGATCCCGCGGAATGGTCACGTTGATGTTCTTGAGGTTATGCTGCGCGGCGCCGACAACCTCGATATTCTCAATTCTCGACTGCTGTTCCTGGCTTGGGCGCCTGGGCGACGTCCGGCCGTTGCGCTTGGTGGGAGCCTTTCGCGTGAAGAGGTCGCGAAGGGCCGCGCCCGTGTAGGACGACTCGCACGCCGCCACCTGCTCGGGCGTCCCGGCGCAAACAATGCGGCCACCCTCGGCGCCTCCATCGGGGCCCAGGTCGATGAGCCAGTCGGCCGTCTTGACCACGTCGAGATTGTGCTCGATGACGACAACCGTGTTGCCGCCGTCCACGAAGCCGTGCAATACCTGGAGGAGCTTGCGGATGTCCTCGAAATGAAGGCCGGTGGTCGGCTCGTCGAGGATGTAGAGGGTTTTGCCGGTACTGCGGCGACACAGCTCGCGCGCCAGCTTGATGCGCTGCGCCTCGCCGCCGGAGAGGGTCGGGGAGGGCTGGCCGAGCTTGATGTAGTCGAGCCCGACCGCGTGCAGCGTCTTCAGCATCTCGTGGATCTTGGGGATGTTCGCGAAGTGCTCGAGCGCCTCGCCGACCTCCATCTCCAGGACGTCGTGGATGTTCTTGTCCTTGAAGCGGATTTGCAGCGTCTCCCGGTTGAAGCGCCGCCCCTCGCACACCTGACACGTCACCCACACATCGGCCAGAAAATCCATCTCCAGGCGATTGGAGCCGTTGCCTTCGCAGGCCTCGCACCGGCCCCCCGGCTTGTTGAAGCTGAAGCGGCCCGCCTTGTAGCCGCGCACCTTGGCTTCGGGCAGTTGCGTGTACAGGTCGCGGATCTGATCGAAGACCTTGATGTAAGTGGCTGGGTTGGAGCGCGGGGTGCGGCCGATGGGGGACTGGTCGATGTCGATGACCTTGTCGATCTGCTCGTGGCCGCGGATGTCGTCGTGGGCGCCGACGCTGTGCGGGCCCTGGTTCGCGTCGTCCGGGGCGTCGTCGCCGGCGCCGCGCGCGTTCCCGTTCGGGTCGCGGCGTAGCGCTGACGGGCTGCGGAGCTTCTGCAGGAGCCCGTCGCGGAGGATGTCGTTGATGAGGGACGATTTTCCGGAGCCGCTGACGCCGGTGACGCCGACGAACAGGCCGAGCGGGATCTCGACGTCGAGGGCTTTGAGATTGTTTTGGCGGGCGCCGACGATCTGGAGGCGGCGTTGGCTGCGCGGGCGGCGCTCTTCCGGCGTGTCGATCTTCTGACGGCCCGAGAGGTACTGGCCGGTGAGGCTCTTGCGGTTGCGCAGGACCTCCTCGTACGCTCCCGCCGCGACCACTTCGCCGCCCCTTACGCCGGGCCCCGGGCCGAAGTCGACGATGTAATCGGCGGCACGCATCGTTTCCTCGTCGTGCTCGACGACGAGGACGGTATTGCCCAGATCGCGCAGATGCTCGAGGCTGCGGAGCAGGCGCTCGTTGTCGCGCGGGTGCAGGCCGATGGAAGGCTCGTCGAGGATGTAGAGAACACCGACGAGGCCGGAGCCGATCTGCCCGGCGAGGCGGATGCGCTGCGCCTCGCCCCCGGACAGCGTGGGGGCGGAGCGGTCGAGCGCGAGATAGTGAAGGCCGACGTTGAGGAGGAAGCCCAGCCGCGCGCGGATCTCCTTGAGCACTTCGACGGCGATGGTCCCTTGCACCGCGTCCAGCCTCTCCTCGAGCGGACCTTGCGGCGCGAGCCAGCGGGCCAGGTCGCCGAGCGGCATCGCTTCCAGCTCGACCAGCCGCTGCCCGGCGACGCGCACCGCCCGCGCTTGCGGATGGAGCCGCTGGCCCTGGCACGAGGCGCAGGGGACGACGCGCATGTATTTCTCGAGCTGAAGACGCCGCGGTCCCGCCGCCGTCTTCTTGAAGCTGGACAGAAGCTGCGGCACGATCCCTTCCCACTTGCCGCCATGTTTCCAGACATTGCCGCCGCGCATCTTCCAGGTGAACGTGATGTGCTTGTCCCCGGTCCCGTGGAGCAGGCCGTCACGCTGCTCCTTGCTCAGCTTCTTCCACGGTTTCTTCAAGTCGGCCCCGAGCGCCGCCGCCACGCCCTCGAAGATGTGCTTGCGCCAGCGCCCCATGCCGCGCAACGGCCCGACGATCGGGATCGCCCCCTCGTAAAAGCTGCGGCCCGGATCGGGGACGAGAAGATCCGGGTCGAACGTGTAGCGCGAGCCCAGGCCGTCACAGTCGACGCACATCCCCTGCGGACTGTTGAAGCTGAACATCTGCGGGCTGGGCGGCTCGAAGCTCAGATCGCAATGGGTGCAAGCGTAGTGCGATGACAGGAGCAAGTCAGGCGAGTGGGGGACGTAAGGCCCCTGTTGTTCGTCTCCACCCGCCTCTGCGTCGTTCGCGTCAACAGGCGGCTTACGCCCCCCGCTCGCCTCGTCTGTTTCCGTCGCCGCGATCAGCGTGCCCTCGCCAAGCTGCAGAGCGGTCTCCACTGCCTCCGCCAGCCGCGCTTTGACTCCCTTGGCGCCAAGCTGCAAGCGATCGACGACGATCGAGATGTCGTGCTTGATGTTCTTGTCGAGCTTCAGGTTGTCGGTCAGCCGCACCACCTGCCCATCGACCCGGGCCCGCAGGAAGCCACGCTTGAGCATGTCCTGAAAAAGGTCCTTGTATTCGCCTTTCTGGCCGCGGATCACCGGCGCCAGGATCAGTAGCCTGCTTCCCTCCGGCAACCCGAGAATGCGCGCCTGGATCTGCTCGCGCGTCTGCGCCGTGATCGGCCGGTCGCACTTCGGGCAATGCCCCTGGCCGATGCGCGCGAACAGCACGCGCAGGAAATCGTGGATCTCGGTGATGGTCCCGACCGTCGAGCGCGGGTTCTTCCCCGCGGATTTCTGCTGGATGCTGATGGACGGGGATAGCCCGGCGAGGTAGTCGACGTCCGGCTTCTGGAGCTGGCCGAGGAACTGGCGGGCGTAGGAGGAGAGGGACTCGACGTAACGGCGCTGGCCCTCCGCATAGAGGGTATCGAAGGCGAGGGAGCTCTTGCCCGAGCCGGAGACGCCGGTGAAGACGATAAGCTTGTCTTTGGGGAGGTCGAGGTTGACGTTCTGGAGGTTGTGCTCCCGCGCCCCGCGAATGACGATGCTGCTTTCCATGGGTGCCGGCCGGCTTCCTGACGATGGTGAACGAGCGATTATCATTGTAGCGATCGCCACGATCCTTATTTGCCGACGATTGAACGCCGTTCCTGCGTCCCCCGCTCTTTGCTTGAGATTGGAGACGTTTCTCCTTATAATTAAAAGACTTGTGAACGCAGGTCGTTCCGCCGCTGATTAGAAAGCCCGCCACCGACGGCCAAGAAAGGAGGGAATGCGAGTGACCCTGGCATTCCGAGCAAACATCCATTATCCTTGGATAATGCCGATCCAATCGGGAACTTTCTCGCGCTGACGCCGTCCAAACGTTAACAGGATCCACGTGACCGCCGACGACTACGGTCTGATCGCCGCCTGCCTCGCCGGCCGAACCGAGTCCTTCGGCGCCCTGGTGACGCGCTATCAGGATCGGCTCTTCAACACGGTGATCCGCCTGGTGGACAATGCGGAAGACGCCCGGGACATCGTCCAGGAGGCCTTCCTCAACGCTTACCAGTCGCTGTACTCGTTCAAGGGAGACTCGCTCTTCTTCACCTGGCTGTATCGCATCGCGGTGAACACGGCGATCAGCTACAGGCGCAAGCAAAAAGTTTTGCTTCGCTTGCACAAGGGGGGCGAAGAAGGCGGCAGCGTCGAGCCCGCGGATCCGTCCGAAGTAAGCCGGCCGGGCCACGCGATCGAGATGGCGGAGGAAGAGCGGCGCCTGCACGAGGCGCTGGGCCGCCTCTCGCCGGAGCACCGGGCCGTCCTGGTCATGAAAGACCTCGAGGGCCAGAAGTACGAGGAGATGGCCGAGATCCTGGATGTCCCGATCGGCACCATTCGGAGCCGGCTGCACCGCGCCCGGTTGGAGCTGCGGGATATCCTCGTCAAGGACAAGGAGGAACGGAAGCCCATCAGCGAGGACACGGAATAAGGCCGCATGTTCCGAACTCTCACGAGTTCGGCCACGCAGAAAACGACCATGCTTTCGGAATACGACAAGGAACTGCTGACGGCTTTCGTTGACGGCGAGCTGACGCGCGCCAGCGCAAGTCCGTTCTGCGTCTCCTGCACGAGTCTTCGGAAGCGCTCGTTCCTCCGCGACCTTCAGGAAGACGTCCACCTCTTCAAAGTGCTGCCGCAGCACAAGCTCGAAGAAGATTTCGCCGCCACGGTGCTGGGCGAGATCGCCACACGCCGGCTCAAGCCGCAGGCGCCCGCCGCGCCGAAACAGCGGCGCCGGCCGCTCTGGTTCGCCCTCGCGACCGCGGCCGCGCTACTCATCGCCGTCGGCGTCTGGCTGACGCGTCCCGACCGGGAGGGGGGCATGTCGGGCACGGCGTCGCTCGTGCCGGAGCCGCCGCGCAAGGTCGTGCTCGCCTTCAGGGACATCGCCAAGCCGGAAACGCGCGAGGAAATCCGCAAGGAGCTGGCCCCCGGCTCCAGCGTCCATCTCGATCTGGCGGTCCGCAACGAGCGTCTGGCTCTCGAAAAGCTGGTTCAGGTCTTCAAGGCGAACAAGGTCGAGCTGATCACCGACTCCCGCGCCAAGAAGTCCAAGCAATACGTCGTCTACGCGCAAGGCCTGCGTCCGGATGAGCTGGCCTCCATGCTCCATCAGCTCGGGGTGGTCAGCAAGGCGAAGAAGGAGGCCCAGGCCGGCTTTGAGTCGGTCACCCTCACCTCGCTCGACCAGTACCAGCGGCGCCTCTCGGTCGAGGAGCGGCAAAGGAACGATGGACTGAAAAAAGCCGGGCCGTCTCCGGGCCGCTTCGTCGCCATCCTGGCCAACGCGCCGGGGGAAGGGGAGCGCCTCGACCCCAACGTTCTGGCCTTTCTCGCGGACCAGCGCGAAACCCATCCGGACGCGACGCAGATTCTCGTCACTTTCAGCGACGCGGGAGCGACGATCTAGAGCCACAAACACACGAACAGACGCCGGGAGAGGGACGCTTTTGGCGTCTCTCTTTTTTTGCCCTCGTCGCTATACCCACGCGCATGCTTCGGCGGCGCCCATCCATTTCGTGCTCTTTCCCCTTCAGGTTTGTTTCCTTATGCTCCTTTGGAAGCCAAGGAGACCAACCATGCTCGCTTTTCGCCGCGCCGCCTTGCTCCGCGCCGCCTTGCTCGCATCCTTCCTCGCCGCTCTCCTGACGCCCGACGCGCGAGCGCAGGTCGAGGCCATTCACGGCGCCGACACCACGCGTTTCAACGCCTTTGTCCGCGGCCTCGACGCCAAGGGCCTGCGCCTCGACTTCGCTTCGGCGGCCGCCGAGGAAGGCGCCGCGGTCTTCGCCGCCGTGGCGGTGGCCAATCCCGAGCGGCATGCCTGGGAGGTGCGCATCGTCGACAGCGCCGACGTACAGAAAACCTTCGACGGCCTGATCGACAAGGGCTACCGCCTCACCTCGCTCTGGCCGTTTCGCCTCAAGGACCGGACACGCTACGTCGGCATCTGGCTCAAGGACGGCTTCCGCGGCGAGTGGCAGGCCCGCTTCGGCGTCACGCCGGCCGTCTTCCAAAAGCTCTTCGACGAACTCGTGCCGAAAGGTTATCGCGTCCTCCAGCTCTCCGGCGCCCCCGACGCTTCCGGCCATCGACTCACCGCGGTCTTCATCAAGGACGCCGCCACCGAATGGATCGCCCGGCACGACCAGAGCGAGAAACAGTATCAAACGCTGTTCGACACCTACAGCAAGAAGGGTTTCCGGCCGAGCAGCGTCTCCGGCTACATGACGGAAGACGGTCTGCGCTTCGCCGCGGTCTTCATCAAGGGGCTCGGCGATCCCGAATGGACCGCGCGCCATGGCATGACCGCCCCCGGCTACCAGGCCTACTTCAACGAGATGACCGGCAAGGGCTTTCGCCCGAGCCAGGTGGCCGCCTACCCCGGCGCCGGCGGTCTGCGTTACGGCGCGGTCTTCGTCAAGGGGGGAGAAGCCGTCGCCCCCTTGGGCCCGCTACCGGCGAACGGCCTGATCGCGGAGGGCCTCGAGGCGTTCGACGAGACCATGCGCAAGTTCATGGCCGACCGCCATATCGGCGCCGGCACGCTTGCCGTCACGTACAAGGGGAAACTCGTCGTCGAGCGGGCGTACGGCTGGAGCGACCGGGAGCACATGAGCCTGCTCGGCCCGCAGACGCCGTTTCGCCTGGCCAGTGTCTCCAAGCCCATCACGCTGGCGGCTCTGCTGAAGCTGATCGCGGAAGGCAAGCTGAAGACTTCCGATCGCATCGTCGCGCTGTTGAGCCTCAAGGCGCTGCCCGGCCAGACGATGGATCCGCGCTGGAAGGACATCACCATCCAGCACCTGATCGAGCACAAGGGGGGGTGGGACCGCGACAAGGCCTTCGACCCGATGTTCCGTTCCGTCGAGATCGCCAAGGCGCTGGGCAAGGACCATCCCGCGACCAGCCAGGAAGTCATCCAGTACATGCTCGGCCAACCGCTTCAGTTCGATCCGGGCTCGAAGTCGGTCTACTCCAACTTCGGCTATTGCATCCTTGGCCGCGTCATCGAAAAGGTCACCGGGAAAAGCTACCTCGACTACCTCCGCACCGACGTGCTGGCCCCGGCCGGCGTCAAGGGGATCACGCTGGGCCGCACCTTGCCCCGGTTTCGCAATCCGAAGGAGCCGGCCTACCTCGATCCGGGCCGCGGCCGCAACGTCTTCAATCTGAAGACGGTCGAGACCGTTTCCGGCCCCGACGGCACGTTTTACCTGGAAGCGATGGACGCGCACGGCGGCCTGATCGCCTCGGCGCGCGACGTCGTACGCGTGCTCGATCACTGGTGGATCGACGGTTCCCCGCGCAAGGCGACCGACACCGGTCGCGCTTACACCTTCTTCGGCAGCCTGCCCGGCACGTGGACGGCGGCCATTCAGCTCTCGAACGCGGTCAACATGGTCGCGCTCTTCAATCAGCGCACCGACGCCTCGGGACTGAAGTACGAAGACATCCGCCCGATGCTGACCAAGACCGCGAACGGCATCAAGGCCTGGCCGAAGTGATCGGGCGTCCTGGGTCGAGTCTTGGCCCGCCCTTCTTCATCCATTTTCAGCGCAAGCCGCAGCGAGGCGAACGACATGAAGCGCATCCTGGCGTTTGTCGGGGACATCTATGAGGACCTCGAACTCTGGTATCCGAAGCTGCGTCTGGAGGAGGCGGGATATCAGACGGTGCTCGCCGCGGAAGAGATGAAGGCCTGTGCCGGCAAGCACGGCTATCCGGCCAGGCCCGACGTGCTGATCAAGGACGTGGCCAGCCGGGATTTCGCCGGCCTGCTCATTCCCGGCGGGTTCATGCCCGACAAGCTGCGCCGCAATCCCAAGGTCCTGCAACTGACGCGTGAGTTCTTCGAGCAGGGAAAGCTCGTCGGCTTCATCTGCCACGGCGGCTGGATCCCCATCTCCGCCAGGATCCTCAAGGGGAAGAAGGCCACGGGGTCGCTCGGCATCAAGGACGACCTCGAAAACGCCGGCGCACTCTGGGTCGATGAAGCGGTGGTGGTCGACGGCAACCTGATCTCGAGCCGCACCCCGCCGGATTTGCCGCATTTCGCGCAAGCCCTCGTGGTTTTCCTGAGCCAAGAGCAGTCCGCGGCGAAGGCTTAGACGAGGGCGGGTCACTTCGGACAATACGTCCACCGCGCCGGCGGCTCCCAGTCGCAGGCCAGCGGCAGATGGCGCCGGATGTAGAGGTTATACGACTGGTCGAAGAACAGATCGTGCGGATAGCTGGCCGAAGGGCGCGTCGTGTCGGGGTCCAGCGCGCCGGCGGCGACCAGAGCCTCGAGCACCAGCTCGGCGCAGTAGTAGGCGTTGCGGTCGCCGTGGGGCTTGCCGACGAAGAAGGTGCGGAGGGGGCCGCGGTTGCGGAACCAGGTGAGCTGGACGCCGAGGCGGCGCAGCGAGAAGTGTTTGCCGTCCTGGCGCATGGCGAAGTCGGTCAGGGCGGCGCACTGTTCCGGGGTGAGCGGCGCCTTGCGCTTGCGGATCCAGACCGGGCCCTTGTCGTGGTACTCCTTCAGGTGCGGCAACATGTCCAGACGTCGACACCAGAGCGTATCGTTCGGACCGGCCTCGAGAATCGCGAGTGAGCCGTCCGGCCGCGAGACGACGAGGGCGGAGTTGTGCGGCTCGAAGGCGAACGCCATGTTGTGGGTCAGCGACCAGAAGAAGTTCTTGTCGGTGGCGAGAAGGACATCGCCGGGCTGCGGCAGGTACGCGACCGCCGGGCCGGGGCACTCCTTCAAGCTGTAACAGGGCTGATAAAGGTAGGAAGGACAGAAGGCGAGCCGGGCGGAGTGGGCCCCCGGAGCATCCCCCTTTGCCCGTGGCGCCTCCTTCGGGTCGCCCCCCGCGCACAGACCCAGCAAAACGACAAAAGCGTGTAGTCCCATTCCCCCGGCCTCCCTTCCGGGCGCAACTCATCTTCCTTCGGCAATTCGAGAGTGAAAATCAACCGGTCAGGGGGACGCGGGCTCGACGTTCAGAATGCGGACCTTCGGCTGCGCCAGGTCGACGCGGATCAACGACTCCGTCACCGCCTCGCCGATGTTCCCCGCCTGATCGATCGCCTCGACCTTGAGATAGAACTGGTACGGCACGCGCTCCGGCATCGTCCAGATGTGCCGCCCCGTGTTGGCCAGCTTCGACGCGATCGGCGTCCACGGCCCGGACGGGCTTTCGGCATACGACAGCGTGATCGGGTCACGCGCCATGTTCTTGTCGCGCGCCATCCAGGTGATGAACAGTTTGCCTTTCTCCGGCCCTTGCCCCACCATCACGTTTTGCAACCGCACGTCCGGCTTCGTCAGGTCCACCTCGATCCAGATCTGCGGCCGGTCCCCCGCTTGCGGCGGGCGCTCGCCGAGGCCGACGCCGCTCTTGGCGACGAGCGTGATGCCGTACAGACCCTCGCCGACGACATCGAACGCGATGTTCTTCTGCGTCGGGTCTTCGCCGAACTTCACCGGATACTTGTTCCAACTCCGGCCGTCCATGGTGTACCACAGCTCGACGACGCTGACGCCGGAGGGGCCGACGTCCTTGAGTTCATAGTTGAGGGTGATGCGTTTGGAGCCGACGAGCTTGCGCTCGTGGTCGAGCGGCCCGGCGATCGGGGGCGGCGGCGGATCGGCGGGTGTCGCGGGGGTGAACACAGGAGCGGCGCCACCGCCGGGGCCGACGGTCGTCGCGGCGGTCTGGGTGTTGCCGGCGCGGTCGCGGGCCGTCAGACGCACCTCGATCTGCCCGGCGAAGCCGGGGTTCCAGTAGTGCTGCGCGGCGCTGGGGGGCAGCTTCAAGGGGGCCCAGGCGCCCGCCGTGAGCGGCGTGCGGTATTCGAGGCGGACGGCATCGGGCAGCGTCAGGTCCAGGTTGTCGTCGCGGATTTCCCAGGCGACGCCGACCTCGGCTCCACGCGGCGCCAAGGGAGTCAGGGTCACCTGCGGCGGCACGGTATCGATCACCACCTTCAGGCTTGGCTCGGCCCCCGCCATGTTCGCCGGGAAAAGTCGGCCTTCGAGGTCCTGCGTCTGCACGGCAAACCAGAAGTAGCCGTCCCGATCGCTGACGAAGCGGAAGCGCTTCTGCTCCGGCGGCGCCACGGCGGACGGCTGCCAGGTGCGGCCCAGGTCGGTGGAGAGATAAAGCTGGAGCTGTTTGAGGCGGCCCTCACCGGGACCGGAGTCGAACGGGATCATGAAGCTGCGATGCCGCGAGAAGATGATGCCGCCGGCGATTTCCTGGGCGCACGCGGGACCGGCAAGCAGCGAGGGGGCCGCCAGCGCCAGGACGAGGGACAACTTCCGCATGCTGCGATTCCTTGAGCGATCCCGTTCGGACAGGCGGCGCCTCGATCGTCCGTCCCTGGACCGGGAGCCGTTGCGCCCGCACGGTCGCGCTAGTCGGAATCGACGCCGGGGCCTGAGGAGGTTGATAGAAAAAGGAAAGCGGGGAAAACCTTGCGGGGCCGGCGGTCGTAAAGGAAGGGATTTGCCGGTCGCACGGGGAGAAGCGGGGTACGATCTCCTCCGCAGCCGAGCTATAAATGTGTGCGTGAATCGGCGCCGAGGTGTAGCGGAACTCGCCAGAGTTCCGGGCGCCGTCGGAAGTCTGGCGACTTCCGCTACAGCAGATTCACGCGCCGATGTAGAATGAGCCGCTATGACGGCGGCGGGTCAGCGCGGCCGTCAGTTTCATCCCTCCTTCGAAAAAAACGTAACCATGCTTTGCAGCACGCGATTTCGGTCCGTCCTGACCTTTTGCTTCGCGTCGGCGATCGCTCTTGGCCTGACCGGTTGCGGCAAGCAGCCCAACGGCAAGGACGGCAAGGATATCAAGGTCGAGGAGCCGCCGGAGGAGACCTTCGGCGCGGCGGCGCGGGCCTTGCGCCAGTCGGGGGACATCGCGCAGTATCGCGAAGCCCTCAACCTCGTCAACAGCTCGCTGAAGCCCGATGCGAAAGGGATTCACGAGGTGGCTTCGCCCGAGCTCTTGACGGCGCTGTTCGGTATGGAGGCGGACGAGCTTGCCTATCTGCGCGGTCCCTCGTTTCGTCCGCCGGACGCCTATTATCTGGAGAGCTGCTATCTCTTCCGTGACGCCGCTCGCTCCCTGGAAGTGTCCGGCCTGAGCCACACCCAGCAGGTGCAGCACGCGCTCGACTGGGTGCTGCGCCACGTCATCCATCATGAGCAGGCCGACACCGACCTGCCCGCCTCGTTCATCGTCAAGCAGGGGCACGGCGGCATCCGCGACCGCGGCCTGGTCATGCTGGAGTTACTGCGGCAGATGGGGCTCGAAGGCTGCCTCGTCTATGTCGACGGAACCGACAAGCCCGACATCCTGCTCGGCGTCCTTTTCGAAAGCAAGGAGAAGGACAAGGAAGAAAGACGCCCGGAACTCGCCCTCTTCAACCTGCGGCTCGGGACGCTCCTGCCCGGCCACGACGCCAAACACGCGCTGACCTTCAGCGAGGCCGTCAAGGATCCGGCGCTGCTCAAGCCGCTCGGTCTCGGCGGCGAGGCCAAGGCGCGGCTCACGCCGCGGCTCGCTCCGCCGCTGGGCAGCCTGGCGCCGCGCATGGACTGGCTGGAGGGCCGTCTCGCCGACCATCAACGCATTACCCTGGCTCAGGACATCGTCCCCCTCAAAGCGGCGGTGGAAAAGGCCGCCGGCATGGAGGTCGCCCCCTGGCCCAAGGAGGAGACCGCCCCCCTCCACTTCCTGTTGCGTTTGCTCCCCAAGGACAAGGAGGAAGAAGGACGGGACACGACCCGGCGCCGCCTGCCTCTGGCCCTGAGCCGCGAGTTCCCGGGGCCGGAGATCGCCCAGCGTCTCTTCGAGATGGACGTCCTGAGCGGCCTCGTCGACGCCGCGCAGGCCCGCCTGTTCGCCAAGGCCGGCGAGCTGTTCACGCGCTTTTATCTGCAGCCGCGCGACATGCTGCTGCACGGCAAGGCCGACGACGCCCTGACACGCATGAACCGCCTCATCTCCGCCTTCGACGACCTCGACCGCGGCGTCAAGGACGCCAAGTTCGAGGCGCAGGTCGACCAGTGGCGCAAGCGCGTCAACGACGCCTACACCGCCAAGGCGCGCGGCGAGAAGGATGTGGACAGGCGGCTGGCGGAGATCTGGGAGGGAGACCGTTTCTTGCAGTCGCTCCTGGACGTCGGCACGGGCGCGCTGGCCGCGCCAGGCAAGAAGGAGATGCTGAGCTACATCCTGCTTTACGCCTGCCGCCAGCCGATCGGCTCCCGGGTCAGCTTCCTGGTCGCCAACTGCGCCCAGGACAAGGCCGAGCGGCGCGACGCGGCGGCGGTCGCCAAGAAGGGGGGCAAGTCCAAGCTGGTGCGCGACGCCTGGACCAGCGCCCGGGGCAACTGGAAATCGTATTGCGAGCGCTACCCGGTCGACATCGAGGAGCTGCCGATCCGTCTCAAGCAGCTCGAGCGCGTTCCACCGGAGGCGCGCATCGTGCCGCTCGAGCGTCTCTTCCTCGATCTGCATCACAGCCTGGCCGCCCGACTCCTCCTGGCCCAGGCGGAGTACCTGCGCGACGAGAAAGACATCGGCCTGGCGCAGCGCGAAAGACTCCGCGCCGATCTCCAGAAGCTCAAAACCGATCCCGTTCTGAAGGGCTACCTCGCCTCCGTCCGCAAAGACGCCAAGGGGGACCTCGAACGCCGCCTCGAACTCCTCGCCCGCGACTGGGCCCCCGGCGGCCCCCTCGACACCTGGCTGGCCATGCTCGACGCGGACCCGTTCAGCCGCGAGAGCAAGTAGAACGCCTCACGGAATCGCAAGCACGGCAGGTGACCCACCAAGCCCGCAGGCGAGTCTTCGAGCCTGCGGGGTGAAGCCGCGCATTCGTTTCTTTCATTTCGCTAGGCCACGGCTACTGCAATGAACGTCCGCGCCACCTCCTTGGCGCACAGCTCCCGCCCCCAACTTCCGGCCGCGGCACGCTTTCCAATCGCGCCTCCTCCTCCACGCCAAAATGCCACCACACCCCGCGCGCGAACGACATTGAAAATCGCCGCCGCGCTCGACAGACTATTCCTCATTTTTCGCTTGCAATCCCGAAATGCCCGTTTAATATTCCTCTCACCTTCGTGCCTCTTTGAGACAGCTGGCCGCCGCTCGCCGCGGTTCCTTTCAACGCCGGCTCTCAAGTACGCATCCTCGCCCGGAAGCGTGTGCCGCACTGCGTCTCCTCACGAGGATGCGCCATGAAGCGCCATATCCAGCGCCTGCGAGTGTCTCCGCGACTATTGCCCAGGATCGAGCCGATGGAGGACCGCTCCGCCCCGACCGACCTCTTCGGGCCCATCGCCAACCTCCTCGGCGCCAACCTCCTCATGGGGCCGGGATCCGCCCTCGAAACGCCCCCCGCCGTGATCGCCGCGCCGCGCTCCTTGCCGGCGACGCCTCACGCCTTCGCCGTCACTTCGCTTCCCGACGCGCCGCCGCGCGAACGTGGCGCCACGCGCCCGGCCCCACCGCGCCCCGCCGGCCCCCGAGGCGGCTCCCCAACTTCGATCCGCTCCCTGAGTTGTTCCCCGACCCCTTCGGTCACCCCCCGTCACTCGCGGTGGCGCCGGTGGCGGCGGCGCCGTCACGCCGCCCGACGCCCGCTTCCCCACCGGCGGCGCCGGAAGTCCCGCGGCGGCGTCGGCCCCAGGGCCGGCGACGTGGGCCTCGGCGCCCGCCAGCTCCTTCACACCACCCCAGGACACCCCTTCCCCCAAGCCCGCAGGCGAGTCTTCGAGCCTGCGGGGTAACCTAACCTCGGGACTAACCCCGCCCCGCCCGCGACCACCCCCACCCTGCGGCGCTTCCAACCACCCATGACCTTCCGAAACTCAACCGGGCCAGGCCGACAACCGGGTCCGCTATCTCACCCATGGCCGCGGCTTCCTCGCCTCCTTCACGCAGGACTCCGTCGTCTTCAGCCTCCCCAGCCGAAGGAGCCGGCCCCCTTCAGTCCCGCCGCCCCTTCGCCGCCGCCCTCCTCCCCACACACCACGACACCCTCACCCTGCGGCTGCGCCGGCGCCAATCCGACGCCCGCATCACCGCCGAAAACCTCCTCCCCGGCCGCTCCAACTACTTCATCGGCGCCGACCCCGCGCAATGGCACACCAACGTCCCCAACTACTCCCTCGTCCGCATCCAGAACATCTATCCCGGCATCGACGTCCGCTTCTACGGCAACGACAAGGGCCTCCTCGAATACGACTTCCTCGTCCAGCCCGGCGCCGACCCCGCCCAGATCCATCTCGCCTTCGACGGCGCCGTCGCCTCCCTCGACCCCGCCGGCTACGCCCACTTCCAGACCCCCAGCGGCGACCTCCGCTCCTGGATCCCCACTGCCTACCAGCTCGACAATAACTCGGGCGGCGCCAACTCTCCCCTCTCCCCCTCAGATGGCGGAAGAGGGGCCGGGGGCGCCAACTCTCCCCTCTCCCCCCCAGATGGTGGGAGAGGGGCCGGGGGTGAGGGGGTTCCAGCATCCTACATCCCCCTCCCCGACAACCAGCTCGGCTTCCAGCTCTCCGCCTACGACCCGGCCAGAACCCTCGTCATCGACCCGTCCCTCGACTACGGCACGTACCTCGGCGGCGCCGGCGTCGACGAGGCCCATGCCATCGCCGCCGACGCCGCCGGCTATGTCTACGTCGCCGGCAAGAGCGGCTCCGACGCCTTCGTCACCAAGCTCAGCCCCGACGGCAGCCAGGTCCTCTACACCGAGTACCTCGGCGGCTCCGGCAACGACTACGCCAACGCCGTCGCCGTCGATCTCGCCGGCCACGCCTACATCACCGGTTACGCCGCCTCCAGCGACTTCCCCACCACCAGCGGCGCCGTCCAGACCACCGGCAGCGACACCATCTTCCTCGCCAAGCTCAACGCCACCGGCGACGCCCCGCTCTACTCCACCTACTTCGGCACCGCCGGCGGCGGCCTCGGCCCCGGCTCCAACGAAGGCTTCGGCGTCGCCGTCGACGCCCAGGGCCAGGCCACCATCACCGGCGGCGCCTACGGGACCATCCCCGCCACCACCGGCGCCTATCAAACCTCCAAGGGCGGCCTCGGCCTCACCCAGGACGTCTTCGTCGCCAGGTTCAACGCCGCCGGCTCCAGCGCCCTCTATGCCACCTACCTCGGCGGCGAAGGCAATGACGTCGGCCAGGGCGTCGCCATCGACGCCGACGGCTACGCCTATGTCACGGGTACGACCGCCCCAGCCCTCCTCGGCGCCAATTACCCGACGACGAGCGGCGCCTATTGCACGTCGTTCCCCGGATTCAACACCGCCGCTTTCGTCACCAAGCTCAACACGACCGGCTCCGCACTCGTCTACTCCACCCTCTTCGGCAGCAGCAGCGACGCCGTGACAGGGAACGCCGTCGCCGTCGACGCCGCCGGCCAGGCCTTCATCACCGGCGCCACCGGCTCCTCCGGCGGCGTCCCGACCACGACCGGCGCCTGGCAGACCAGCCCCGGCGGCAATAGCGACGCCTTCGCCGCCGCCTTCGATTCCGCCGGCGCCAGCCTCGTCTTCTCCACCCTCATCGGCGGCTCGGGCGACGACTTTGGCCGCGGCATCGCCCTCGACTCGGCCGGCCACGCCTTCGTCACCGGCAAAACCGCCTCCACCAACTTCCCCACCGCCTCCCCCTTCCAGTCCAGCATCGCCGGCGGCGCCATGATGTATTCCGGCGCCGACGCCTTTGTCACCGAACTCGCCGACGACGGCGCCTCCGCCGTCTACTCCAGCTACCTCGGCGGAACCAGCGACGACGAAGGAAACGCCATCGCCCTCGACCTCCTCGGCGCCGCCTACGTCGCCGGCGTCACGTCCTCCTCCGACTTCCCCACCCGCAACCCCTACCAGGCCACGCTCAACGGCACGAGCGACGCCTTCGTCGCCAAGATCACTCCGACGCCCGACGCCCCCGTCATCACCGCCATCTCCAGTGACACCGGGGCGTCATCGGCCGACCTCGTCACCACCGACCAGACCCTGACCATCTCCGGCACGGCCCCCGCCTCCAGCACCGTCGACATCTACGCCCCCGGCGACACCGCCCCCATCGGCACGGTCAGCGCCAACTCGTCGGGCGATTGGTCCTTCAACTACACCGGCACGACCCTCCCCGAGGGAACCCACGCCTTCTGGGCCACCGCCACCCTCGGCAGCCTGACGTCGGAGATGTCGCAGACCGCCCTGGTCACCGTCGACCAGACCGCCCCCACCGTCACGCTCATCGCCCCCTCCACGACCACCAGCTTCGCCCCCCAGATCGAAGTCCTCGCCGCCGACCTCGCCGGCCTCGCCGCCAGCCCCACCGCCACCATCGACGTCGACCTCAACAACGACAACGACTATCTCGACACCGGCGAAGCAGGCTATGCGACCGCGACAGTCGTCAACGGCTATGTCGTCGCGACGCTGCCAGCGCTTAGCGCCACGGGGACGTATCACATCCAGGCGAGCGTCGACGATCTCGCCGGCAACACCGGGACGAGTTCCACGGTGACCATGACCGTCACCTCCGCCACCAGCTGGTCGCTCACCGCCAGCGCCCTCCTCAACCGTCCCGACGGCGGCCAGTCGCGCGAAGCCCTCGGCGCCGTCACGCTGTCGCACGCGCTCGACCTCGATCTCTCGCCCGGCTCGACTCAGGCCGGCAATCCCGCACTCGTCTATGACGGCACGTCGCTCAACATCCAGCCGGTGATCCAGGGCGTCGTCTCGGCGCCCAATAACGCCGCGCTTCCCTCGACCATCGGCGTCGAGTTGATCTGGGACGGCACGTCGCAAGGAACCAACAACGACAGCACGAGCAGCCTCGTGCAGGGGGACAAGATCACGGTCGCCGCGCGCCCGACCAGCGCCGTTTCGACCGGCCGCCATACCTGGGAGCTGCGCGTCAAGATCACCGGGCTGCCCGATCTCGTCGCCAGCGGGACCACCTTCGCGGTCGATCAAGCGTCGAGCCCGTTCGGCGCCGGCTGGAACCTGTCGATCCTCAACCGGCTCATCGACGTCCCCGCGTCCGGCTCCCTCCCCGCAGGCAAGCTCTGGCTCTACGGAACGGGCGGTTGGAAGTTTTTCCAGGGAACTTCGGGCACGTTCACCAGCCCGGCCGACGACAACGGGACGCTCGTCATGAACGCCGGCGGCGACTTCACGTACACCGCGGCCGACAATAGCAAGATCGATTTCGATTCCTCGGGGTTCCAGACCGACTGGGTCTCGCCCGATGGCTTCGAGAGCATCACCTTCGCCTACAGTTCCGGCCTCCTCGCCTCGATCACGGCCATCGATGGAACCAGCTCCAGCTTCACCTACTCCTCCGGCAAGCTGTCCTCCATCTCGGCCCCCGGCTCGCGCACGTTCACCGTCAGCGTCAATGGCTCTGGCGACCTCGCCTCCATCACCAACCCCGATACCGGCGTCCATTCCTTCACCTACAGCTCGCATCGCGTCACCAACGAGACCTTCGGCGACCACCTCGCCAACCAGTGGCACTACGACTCCGCCGGCTTCCTCGACCAGTACACCTGGGGCAGCTCGTCGTCTCCTTCCGTCTACGACATCGTCTCCGCCGCCAGCGTGGGCCTCGCCGCCCTGGCCAAGGGGGAAGCCAAGGCGACCGTGACCGACGCCCTCAGCTTCGTCACGCAATACCGCTTCGACGACAACAACCGCCTCCTCCAGCAAATCGACCCCAACGGCGCCAAGACCACCTACACCCGCGACAGCGCCGGCTACGTGACGCAGATCGTCGACCCGCTGCAACGCACGACCAGCTACACGCGCGACTCCAAGGAATACGTCACCCGCGAAACCCTCCCCGACACCACCCACCGCGACTGGACCTTCGACTCGACCTACCACTCGATCCTGACCTATGCCGATGAACGCGGCATCACGCTCTATACGAACACCGTCGACTCCCCGACCGGCCACGTGACGGCGACGGTGGACGCGCTCTCCAACGAAACCGACTACACCTTCAGCTCGACCACCGGCCTGCTCGACACGACTACCGATCCGGTCGGCATCGTCACCACCGTGACCTGGGACAGCTATCGCCGCATGCAGTCGACGGAATCGACTTTTTCAACGACGCTGCTCGACTCCGCCGACTACACCTACTCGAGTAGCAACGGCGAAATCGCCACCACCGAGGACGCCGAATCTTTGGTGACAACCCTGGGTCACGACGCCATGGGCCGGCTCACGTCGCAGCAGCTCGGCAGCCTGACCGCATCGACGTGGGTCTACGATGGCGCCGGGTTGGTGACCGAGGAGAGCGCCAACGGGCACACGACGAGCTACACGTTCGATGTTTACGGCCGCGGCATGGTGACAGCGGTCCTCGCGGGCGGTGGGCTCAGTTCGAACCTGTCCACCGTTGACGAGATCGGCCGTCCCAGTGGCAGCCGCAATGGCCGGGGCTTCTGGACCACCTACGCGTACGCCCTCGACGCCGCGCATCAGATTGTCACCACCACCGACCCCGCAGGCGGCACGAGCGTGGACATCTCCAACCTCGACGGCGAAACCATCCTCGCTTCCGACCCGGACGGCCACGCTACGGCCTACACCCGCGATGCCGACCGCGGCTGGGTCGACACCATGACCGACGCCAACGGCAACGACTGGGATTATGGCCACGACGCGGCCGGCAATGAGACGAGCACGACCGATCCCAACAGCAATGTCTGGCAAACCGAGTTCGACGACCTCTCTCGTGTCAGCGCCGAGATTGATCCGCTGCTCAACGAGACCGACACCAGCTACTGGGAAAACGGCGACGTGCAAAACGTCACCGATGGCCGCGGCCTCATCACCCGCCACGTCACCGACTGGGCGGCGCGGACGCAGACCACGATCGGCGCCTATGGCACGGCCGACCAGTTCAACATCGACATCGGGCACTTCAACGACGCCGGCTTCACCACCGAGATCGAGAACGGTAACGGCGATTCAACCTTCTACATCGATGACGGCTACCACCGCGTCGGCGAAGTCGACAACGACAACAGCGACATGCGCGCCATTTACACCCGCGACGCCATCGGCAACGTGACGGCGGCCGAGGACGGCGAAACCAAGAGCACCGCATTCGGCCACGACACCCTCGAACGAACCACCACGACGACCGACGCCAACAACAACACCACGCAGCCGATCCTCGACGCCGAAGACGAGGAGGTCGGCTTCATCGACGGCGCCGGGGCCGTCACGCAGCAGGTCTTCGACCCACGCGGCCTCGAAACCCTCACCGTCGACGCCAACGGCGGCCTCACGCGCCGCGCTTATGACGCCGCCGGAAACCTCTGGCGCCTGACGGACCCCGCCGGCAACACCACCTCCTGGGCGCGCGACGCGAACGGCAACGTCATCCAGGAAACCGACGCGCTGGGAAACTCGCGCTACTGGACGTTCGACGACGCCAACCGCGTCATCAGCTACACCGACAAGAATGGCCGGTCCAAGGAGTACACGTACTACGACAACAACCAGCTTTATCAGGAGATCTGGAAAACAGCCCCCGGCGGCAGCACCGTCAACACCATCACCTACACCTGGAACGAAAACGGCCAACTCCTCACCGCGACCGACAACAACGGCACGATCACCCAAACCTGGGATTCCGCCAACCGCCTCGACACCTTCGAGGGCGTTTACGGCGGCACGCTGACCTACGTCTACAACGACGCCAGCCAGCTCGAAGAAATCGACGATTCCTTCGGCGGATCCACGACGCTGGCCTGGAACAACATCGGCCAGCTCACCCAGCGCTCCTTCACCGACGGCACGGCCCAACTCGCCGTCGGCTACCAGTACAACGACCGGGATCAAGTGACGGAGGTCGACCGCTACACCGACGCCGCCGCGACGACCCTCGTCGGCAAGACCCTCTACACCATCGACGACGGCGGCCGAGTGACAGACATAAGTCACAAGAACGCGAGCAACGTCGTCATCGACAGCTTCTCCTACACCCTCGACCACGCCGACCGCGTCACGCAGGAGACCTCGACGCTGGGGCCGACCCAGAACTACGGCTACGATCGCACGGGCCAGCTCATCAGCGACAGCTCCACCAGCTATTCGTTCGACCTGAACGGCAACCGGACGATGACCGGCTACTCGACCGGGACTGACAATAGGCTGTCAACGGACGGAACCTGGAATTACGATTACGACGACGAAGGCAACACGATCTCGAAGACGAACATCAGCACCGGCGAAGTCTGGCAATTCAGCTACGACCACAACAACCGCCTGATCGAAGCCGAGCATAAGCCGTCGTCTTCCGGCTCCGTCGACCTCCGCATCACCTTCGTCATCGATGTCCTTGGCAACCGCGTCGAAAGAGACTACGATGCCGATGGCGACGGTTCGGGCGCCGCGACGGTCACCAAGTTCGCCGTCGACCCCAACGCCAACGCCTGGGCGGACCTTTCGTCCACCGGCTCCTTGACAATTCGCAGACTCTACGCAGACGCGGTCGACGCGATCTTCGCGAGAATCGGCTCCTCTGGCAATGAAGACTGGTACGGCGAAGATCGGCTGGCCTCCATTCGCGACATTTTCGATTCGTCCGGTTCGCTGATCGATGAAATTAACTACTCCAGCTATGGCAAGCCGGTCTACGAGTCGAACTCCGCCAATAGCGACCGTTACGGCTTCCAGGGCCGGGAGCGCGAGGACGATTACGGCGCAAACAACATGCGCGCCCGTCCCGAGTTCTGGGACATCGGGGTATTCGGCAGCCGCGACCCTCTCGGCTTCGAAGCGGGCGACCCGAACCCGCGTCGCTTCGAGGGCAACAATCCGACGAACGTGACCGATCCGTCCGGTATGGATGGCGAGCAGCCCAGGAGGCCCGCGTGCTGCTATTTCAGCATCCGGAACACGGATGTATTGCGCCCGGGAGATGTTTCCAGCGCCTCTCCCGAGGTATCTCCGGTTCCTCTCGTCTTGGCGCCGCCGCGCCCCATTCCCTTCTACCTCCGTCGACCTGAAGACCCCACCCCGAGCAGCACGAGCCCGTCCGCCCAGACCCTCGGACCAACAACGAGCGAGTGGCGAGCAGACGTGGAGGCCCGCGCCGCCGCTCAGCAAGAACGCGTCCTTGCAAATGCCGATTGGGACTCTCGCCGGCGGTTGGAGTCTCACGCAGGCTGTCCGGCGAACTACGATTATTCCGTGCGAGGGTTTTTCACCGGCTTCCCGATCTACGGGAACATGATTCTGGGGCGGGAGGCACTCGAGGATGGTCGCGGTTGGGCCGCTACGTGGCACTTCGGAATGGCGGGGCTGGAGTTCACCCAACGCAAAACTACGGCTACGATCCAACGGGCCAACTCACGAGCGATAGCTCCAACAGCTATAGCTTCGATCTCACCGGCAACCGCACGATGACGGGCTACACCGTCACCACCAACAACCAGTACAGCACCGACGGAACCTGGAACTACACGTACAACAACGAAGGCGCGATCACCCAGAAAACCAACATCAGCACCGGCGAACTCTGGCTCTACACGTGGGACCACAACAACCGGCTTATCAAAGCTGAGCACAAGGCGAGCTCCGGTGGCGCGGTCGACATCCGCGTGGAGTTCGTCTACGATGCCCTCGGTAATCGCGTCGAACGCTCTTACGACGCGGACGGCGACGGCTCCGGCTCGGCGACCATCGAGAAATACGCCTTCGACCCCGCCGGCAACCCCTGGGCCGACCTCGATTCGTCCGGCTCTTTGACAACGCGCAGACTCTTTGCCGACGCGGTCGACGCCTTGTTCGCCCGCGTCAGCGCGGCGGGTAGCGTCGACTGGCTCCTCGATGACCGCCTCGGCTCCATCCACGACATTCTCAATTCCTCCGGCTCGTCGATCGATCACGTCGACTACACCAGCTGGGGCAAAACCTCCTACGAATCCAGCCCCAGCAACGGCGACCGATTCACCTTCGCCGGCTTCGACCTCGATCCTGTGATTGGCATAGCCCTTAACGGCGCTCGCTGGTACAGCTTCGACATCGGCCGCTGGTGGAGTGAGGATCCCATTGGGTTCGATGGCGGCCAGATGAATCTCAGCGTCTATGTTGGCAATAGCCCAGTGAACGCGACGGACTCGAGCGGCCTATGGAGCTTCCGTCGCGAGCCGATCCCGACGCGGCCGGGCTTTTACCACCTCTACGCGGTCGAATCCAATTGGAATTTCACTCGCTTGGCCGAAGAGCGTTACATTGGGATCCTCGACGAAGGGAATGGCACGGTTGACAATGGGAACAGGCGCGCTAACCTCTCGAGTATTGACATCCAGGGCTGGCAGGACCGCTGGAGCACATGGTTTCATGACAATGGATGGGAGATCCGACCAGAACCGCTCGGCGCGCGGCCCGATTCCGGCATCCTTTTGGATGTTGACCATGTGCGTAGAGCGGACTTGGCCGGTCCGATGGCGCGGGGTCTTTCGACACAGGTCGCAGTGTCGGTAATCCTTTCGGCCGTGACGAATGGTCTTCCTCTCCCGCAACGAATGCGAATGGCGAACGTTCGCCGTGTCGGTAGGGCAGGAGAAGCTGCCGCAGGAATCGTCCGGAACACTCAGCGGATACCCTCCGTGACAGGCACTGCCAGGTTTCGTGTGCCTGATGGACTGACAGCAACCACTCTGACCGAGGTCAAGAACGTCGCGGAGCTAGACTTTAGCTCTCAGATCGCCGACTTTCTCTATCATTCCATGGTTAACAACCTGGACTATGTCATCATTGTGCGCCATTCAACACGCTTGTCTCCCCCACTGTTACGGCTCGAACAAGCGGGTTGGGTGACCATCCTTCGGAGGTTGCCATGAGTAACGACGAACGAAAAGACCAAGACGACGTAACCTCTGAACTCAGTTCTGAACTTGTGGACAGGCGAGCAGCAAGAGAGAAGCGACGAAAGGAACGAGCGGAAAGAGTAGCTGTGCTAGAATATCCCATTCTTGAACGACTTAAGGCGCAAGGTTATGTGCTTGGGGAAGTGTCGGACGCTGCGAACAAATACGCCCCGCTGCCCGACGGCTTTGTCGAGATACTCCTCGACGCACTTAGATCGTACATTAACATTCAAGAGTATAAGTCGCTCAATGTGCTGGAGATGATAATCCGCGCTCTGGGTGCCGCCGCTCACCCTTTCGACGGGCGCCCCTTGATTGAATGTTATGACGCATACAACGATCCGACGTTCAGGTTTGCGATCTGCAACACCATTGTTCTAGCGAGACCCTATTCTATCGACGAATGGATAACGAGCGCATTGCAGGATCCGCAAACGGGAAAGACGCTTCGAGATCTCGGGTGGCAAGACCGTAACGCCCGCCGCCAGCGGAAATAGGACCGGAAAAGGGGGACCGGAAAAGGGGGGGACCGGAAAAGGGGACGCAGCGGACGCAGCTCGTTTTCCCACGGCTGGGTCGATACCATGACCGACGCGAACGGCAGCGACAGCGCGGGCCTCGTCTCCTCGATCACCGCCATCGATGGGGGACCTCGCCTCTTCTTCGGCCGCCCCGGTGGCCGCAGGGTCGATTGTAGCCCGAGGCGGCTGGGACCGAAAAAGGGGACATTCTGAATTATCGGGCGTTGGACTACTCGTTCAACTGAGATAGCCGCGGTGACGACAACATGCGAGAATCGAGATGGAACCGTGCGGGCGCAGTGGCGCGATGTCGGCGCAAACGGCGTAAAGGGAAGGTGGCGCTTCCGTAAACCGTTCAAACGGAGGTTCATCGCCCTCGACTCGGCCGGCCACGCCTTCCTCGCCGGCGCCACCGCCTCCACCGACTTCCCCACAGTCTCTCCCTTCCAGTCGAGCATCGCCGGCGGCGCCTCCTACTACAGCGGCGCCGACGCCTTCATCACC
>JAXMAR010000044.1:0-65644 GCA_046350295.1 Gemmataceae bacterium | reverse complement strand
ACATGGCCGGCGGCATGGACCAGCCGACCGCCGCCCTCATCAAGGACCTCAAACGCCGCGGCATGCTCGACGATACCATCATCCTCTGGACGACGGAGTTCGGCCGCATGCCGTGCAGCCAGGGAACACTGGGCCGCGACCACAACCCGAGCACTTTCACTAGCTGGGTCGCCGGCGGCGGCTTCAAAGGCGGCGTGACCCACGGGGCAAGTGATGAGTGGTCGTATCGGGCGGTGGAAGGAATCACGTACTGCTACGATCTGCACGCGACGATCCTGTACCTGTTGGGGATCGACCATACGCGGCTGACGTATCGGCACAACGGCATCGACCGGCGGCTGACGGACGTGCATGGGCATGTGATCGACGACGTGCTGGCGTGAACCGTCCGAGCGGGAAGCGTAAGCGACCGATACTGTCAACCGTCGCTCACGCTTCCTGCTCTGAAAGACAAAAGGAGAATCGCCCCAATGCCCGCGCAACCAACCCTCTACGAACGTCTCGGCGGCGTCTACAGCATCGCCGTCGTTGTCGACGACTTCATCGACCGCGTCATGGCCGACCCGCGGCTCAACGCCAACCCGGCCGTCGACGAGGCGCACCACAAGGTCCCGCCCGCCGGCTTCAAGTACCTCGTCACCGAAATGGTCTGCTGGGCGACGGGTGGGCCGCAGAAGTACACGGGCCGCTCCATGGCCGACTCCCATCGCCACCTGAACATCACGCCCAAGGAATGGGACGCCTTCATGGACGACTTCGCGCAGACGATGGCGAAGTTCAAGGTCCCGGCGGCGGAGACGGCGGCGCTGCGGGCGATTGTGGAGAGCACGTATGGGGATATCGTGGTCCAAGAGGTCAAAAGCTGAGCCAGAGTGCGATGATAACCGAGTAGAGAACAGAGGTTGATGCAATGACCGCGTTTCGAAGCCAGCCAAATCGTATGGAAGGAATCAAGAACACCACGGCAATCCCCGGCAAGTGGTAAGCAAGGAACGGGAAACCAAGCCAATAGACAGCCGGAGGATTGGGAGGAACAAGTGGACGAGGCTGGTCTTCCGGCGGTTCACGCTGCCAGGGAAGGAATCGTTCCACCAGAAGGCACCAAGCGATCCCCAGAAGGACCGGCATCAGACAAGGCCAGTAAAGCGACATGACGTTCACCCAGGAAAACCTTCTGTTATCCAGCATATGAACGAAGCACCCCAACCAACTGCCGCTCAGTCCGTGATAACCGACTCCCTGCGCGAGGTCGGAGAGGCGAATCCATGGCTCGCCATGGCCGGTATGCACGATCCCAATGATCCGCTGATCCAAGAATGGAAGCGCGAAATGGCCCGCTATCGCCAAGAAATCGAAAACGACCCGGACGCGTGATGAAGAATCTCAAGTTGCTCGTGGTGGGCCTGCTCACCCTCCTCGCCGCCCTCGCCGGCCTCACGTTCGCCGAGGACGCGACCGACAAGGCGCGCGCCAAGGACTTCTTCAAGTCGCGCATCGCCCCGCTCCTCAAAAAGCACTGCCTCGAATGCCATAACCCCGACAAGTCACGCGGCGGCCTCGATCTCTCCCGCCGTGCCACGCTCCTCGAAGGCGGCGAGCACGGCCCGGCCATCGTCCCCGGCGATGCGAAGAAGGGCCTGCTCCTCGATATGATCGCCGGACCCAAGCCCAAGATGCCGAAGATGCGCGATCCGCTCAGGGCCGACGAGGTGGCGGACATGCGCCGCTGGATCGACGACGGCGCCCTTTGGCCGGAAGACGTCGTCCTCACCGAGAAGAAATCCAAGGAAGAATGGTGGTCGCTCAAGCCGCTGTCCCGCCCGGCGCTTCCTGAAGTGAAGGACAAGGAATGGAGCGATAACCCGCTCGACCGCTTCATCCTCGCCGCCCTCGAGGCCAAGGGGATGAAGCCGAGCGCCCCCGCCGATCGGGCGACGTTCATCCGCCGCGTCACCTACGACCTGACCGGGCTGCCGCCGACGCCGGAGGAGATCGACGCCTTCGTGAACGACGCGGCGGCCGACGCTTTCGAGAAGCTCGTCGACCGTCTGCTCGCCTCGCCGCGCTACGGCGAGCGCTGGGCCCGGCACTGGCTCGACATCATCCACTACGCGGACACGCACGGCTTCGACAAGGACAAGCGCCGCCTCTGGGCCTGGCTGCTCCGCGACTGGGTCATCCGCGCCTTCAACCGCGACCTGCCGTATCGCCGCTTTGTCGAGTACCAGCTCGCCGGCGACGCCCTCTTCCCCGCCGATCCGGACGGGATCATCGCCACCGGGTTCATCACGACCGGGCCGTGGGATTTCGTCGGCCAGGTCGAGCTGCGCGAGGGCACGGTCGAGAAGGACAAGACGCGCAACCTCGACCGGGACGACATGGTGATGAACGCCTTCTCGACGTTCACCAGCCTCACCGTCCACTGCGCTCGCTGCCATGACCACAAGTTCGACCCGATCACGCAGAAGGAGTACTACCAGCTCCAGGCGATCTTCGCCGGCGTCGAGCGTGGCGATCGGCCGGTCGAGAGCAAGGAGACGCTGGCGGTCCGCGAAGACCTCCAGAAGAAGCTCGCGGCGCTCAAGGAGGAGCAGGAGAAGCTGCTCGCCACTGTCCGCGCCAACCCGGAGCTGGCCCGGCACGAGAAGACCATCAAGGAAGCGCGCGAGCAGATCGCGGCGTTGAGCAAGCCGACCACGGCGCCCGCCAGCCCGAGCAACGGCTATCACAGCGGCATCAGCCCGAAGGCGGATGCGATGAAGTGGGTCCAGGTCGACCTTGGCGCCAGCCTGCCGCTCGAGCGCATCCGCTTGGTCCCCGCTCGTCCCACCGATTTCAAGGACTCCCCCGGGTTCGGCTTCCCGGTCCGCTTCAAGGTCGCCCTGAGCGACGATCCGACGTTCAAGAGCGAAGCGGTCGTCCTCGATCATTTGGCGGAGGACTTCGCCAATCCCGGCGACATCCCGTTGTCCCTGTCGCTGGCTGGCAAGAAGGCCCGCTTTATCCGCGTCACCGCCGCGCGTCTCTGGAAGCGGCTCGACGACTATGTCTTCGCGCTCGCGGAGTTGACGGCCATTTCCGGCGGCAAGAATGTCGCCTCGGGCGCCAAGGTGACGGCCCTCGACAGCATCGAAGCAGGCCGCTGGAGCACGCGCTATCTCGTCGATCAGTTCGACAGCCGGCGGCGCTTGCCCGACGTCGCGACGCCGGACATGGCCGAGCGGCTGAACCTCGAAGAGGAGTTGCTGCGCGCGATTGGAGAGAGGGAGACGATTCTCAAGAAGGCGATCAGCCCCGAGACGACCAAGGCGCTGGCGGCGTTCCAAATGCGACAGGACGGCCTGGCGAAGGACCTGGAGCAGCTCCACAGCAAGAGCTTCGCCTATACGGTCCTGCCCCGCCCGCCGAGGCCCATCCACCTTCTGAAGCGCGGCGACGTGGAGAAGAAAGGGGAGCTGGTTCTGCCGGTCGGCTTGTCCCTTCTCAAGGGACTCGACAAACACTTCGCACCGCTTAGCGCTCGCGCCGCGATTTCGGGCGAGAGTTCCTTTGGACGAGCGCGGATGGAGGACAAGGTCAAAGAGAAGACGGCGCGAGCGCTGAACGAGGACGAAGGCGCCCGCCGCGCGGCGCTGGCGCACTGGATGACGGACGACCACAACGTCCTCGTCTGGCGCTCCATCGTCAACCGCGTCTGGCACTATCACTTCGGCAAGGGGCTCGTCGACACGCCGAACGACTTCGGCCGCATGGGGTCGAAGCCGTCCCATCCCGAATTACTCGACTGGCTCGCCTGCGAGTTCCGGGACAAGGACTCGTTCAAGAAACTGCACCGCCTGATCGTCTTGAGCAAGGCCTATCGGCAGGCGGCGACGCACAACGCCGACTACGCGAAGCTGGACGCCGACAACCGCCTCCTGTGGCGCATGAACCGGCGCCGGCTCGATGCCGAGGAGCTGCGCGACACGGTCCTCGCCGTCTCCGGCAAGCTCGATCTGACGATGTACGGCCCCGGCTTCGACCTTTTCCGCTTCAAGGACGACCACTCGCCGACCTACGACCACCTCGACCTCAAGCGCGTCAACGCCCCGGATACCTGGCGGCGCACGGTGTATCGCTTCGTCGTTCGCAGCGTGCCCAACCCATTTCTTGAGACGCTCGACTGCGCTGATCCCAATCTCAACGTCCCCGCCCGCAGCCAGACCCTGACGGCGCTCCAGGCACTCGCCCTGCTCAACAACCCGTTCATGGTCGAACAAGCCGAGTTCCTCGGCCAGCGTATCAGCAAGATCCGCCCGGAGCTGCCGGGGCAAATCGACACCGCTTATCGCCTGGCTTTGGGGCGGCCGCCGGACGCCGAAGAGAAGAGCCAGCTGATCGCCTATGCGCGGCGGCATGGCCTGGCGAACGCGTGCCGGGTGCTCTTCAACGTCAATGAGTTTCTCTTCCTGGATTAAGTCGCCATTGAAGCGTTCCCGGCAATCTGTTTTGATTGCGGGCAAGGAGTCTACGATGTCGCGCTTCACGGCCTTATTGCTGTCGCTCTTGCTTGTACCCCCCCTCGCCGCGTGCAGCCTGTGCGGGACGCCGATCAAGAAGGCGACGCTCGGGCAGGAGCTGGACCGCGCTTCGGTTGTCCTTCTCGGCCGGATCACCAGCTCGCGGCTCAGCGACATGCCCGTCCCCGGCGCCGGCTCGAGCGAGTTTCAGGTCGACGCCGTCGTCAAAGGGGAGGCGAGCGTCAAGAAAGTCGAGCTGGACGGCTACATCCCCGTGCTCGACAAGCCGCCGCGCTATGTCCTCTTCTGCACGCTCGTCAAGGGCAAGCTGGCGCCGCTCCTGGGACGCGAGGTGCGCTCGGAGGCCGCGCTGGACTACCTGCGCCAGGCGGACGCGGTCCGAGCCAAGAAAGACCGCGGCGCCGCGCTTTCGTTCTACGCGCGCTACCTCGATCATGGCGACGACATGATCGCCGAGGACGCGTTTCTG
Source organism: Gemmataceae bacterium (assembly GCA_046350295.1). Taxonomy (GTDB): domain Bacteria; phylum Planctomycetota; class Planctomycetia; order Gemmatales; family Gemmataceae; genus JAXMAR01. Next base: position 60,655 of record JAXMAR010000044.1, on the reverse strand, counting down.
GAGTTCGCCAAGTCCACGGACGCGGAGGTCGGCGAAGCGGCGCGGCGACTCGACCCCAAGCTCTTCCGCAAGCTGCTCGAAGACCCGAAGACACCGCCCGAACGGATGAGCCTTTTCGCCTGTTTGCTAGCCGGTAGCGGCGACACATCCCAGGCCGATTTCCTCAAGTCCTCCTCGATCGGCCGACGCCACGGATCGAAGAGCGCTTGACGGCATCCTGTGCGGCTACGTCCTCTTGCGGCCGAAGGAAGGCTGGGCGAAGGTGGACCAGCTGCTGTGGGACCAGAAGCAGCCGTTCAAGGTGCGGCACAACGTCCTGCGTACCGTGCGCTTCTTTCACAACTGGAAGCCGAAGGAGAGTCGGCCGGAGGTCGTGCGGGCGCTGGGTGGTTTGGTCGAGACGGACCTGGCCGACATGGCGATCGACGATCTGCGCCGCTTCGAGATCTTCGAGCTATCGGGCAAGGTCTACAAGCAATACGCCCGGCCGGGGCTAGACGCTCCGATCATCCGGCGGACGATCATCCGCTACGCCGTCGCGGCGCGGCGGCGGCCCGAGGAACGGGCGGCGGCGGAGCGTTTTCTGGCGGCGCTGCCGGAGCGGGACCGCGCGATCGCGCGCGAGATAGAAGACACGGAGCGCTGAGGCGTCTTCCGAGCCGGAAGCGTAAGCGACGGTCCAGCCCGAACCGTCGCTTACGTTTCCGGCTCGGAGCGGACGGCGTCTTCGAACTTCTGTGTGTTGAAATAGACCTCTTGCTGGTGATCGACCGGCCAGACGTATCTCGCGAGCCGTTCCCCCGTTGCAATCGCCTCTTCCCGCGTCGCGAACACACGTGGGCGATACGGCTCACCGAGCACGCGGCGGCAGACGATCCAGAAGAGATCGGGCGAGCGCAGCCAGATCTGGAAGCAGGGCGCCTTGCCGAAGGTCTCGAGGGGATTGAGCCCGCGCGGCGCCGTCTCCTCGAGGAAGGTGAGAAGGCGGCGTGCGACCGTCGGCGCCTCGTCGCGTGTGAAGTCGCAGAAAACGGGCGCCTGGGACGGATCGCCGGACCAGCGCGCGGGAAGTAGATCGCAATCCAGTGCGCCGGGCCGAACGATGACGACCGTCCGCTTGCCCGGGGGAATGAGGATCCCCAGCGCGTTCGCGCCAGCCCGCTGCGCCTCGACGCGGCGAAACGACATGCGTTGTCCCTCTTCGCCTCTTGGAGCCCCGAAGGCTCGACGTCGAGGCGCCCCGCTCCAAATCACAGCCGCACGCGAACGATCCGGCGCGATCCGACGCGGATGATCAGGCCGTCCTCCAGCTTCAGTTTCGCGAAGGGATCGGTGACCTTCGTCCGTTCGGGGCCGAGGTTGACGCCCCCCTGCTCGACCAGCGTCTTCGCATTCTTCTTGGAAGGCGCCAACTCGAGCAGGACCAGGAGATCGCAAACGCCCAACTCCCCATCCTTCAGATGTTCCCGCGCGATGCTTTTCTCCGGAATGTCGGTCGGATCTTGCCGCCCCGAAAACCGTTTCTCCCATTCCGCCCGCGCCGCCGCCGCCTGCTCGGCGCCGTAGTAGAACGTCGCAATGTCGCCGCCGAGCCGCTTCTTGGCCTCCATCGGCTTGGTTGCGATCAGCTCGGCCGCCTCGCTCTCGGGCCGGTCGGTCAAGAGGTCGAACCATTCACGCAGCAGGTGGTCCGGGATGCTCATCGTCTTGGCGAACATCTCGTAAGCCGGCATGCCGACGCCGATGTAGTTCCCCAGGCTCTTGCCCATGCGCCGTTCGCCGTCGAGACCGCGCAGGATCGGGAGCGTGAGGCAGATCTGCGGCTCCTGCCCCTGATCCTCCTGAAGGCGCCGGCCCATCATCAGGTTGAAGAGCTGCTCGCTCCCTCCCAGCTCGATGTCCGCCTTGATCTCGACCGAGTCCCAGCCCTGCATCAGCGGGTAGAGGCACTCGTGCAGGTAGATCGGGACGGACGGCTCGGCCCGGAAGCGCTTGGTGAAGTCGTCGCGCTCGAGCATCCGCTGCACCGTCACCTTGCTCATCATCTCCATGACGCGCAGGAAATCGAAACGCTTGAACCAGTCGCCGTTGCGCGTCACCTCGGTCCTGTCGATGTCGATGATCTTGCTGATCTGCTTCAGGTAATCGACGGCGTTCGCCTCGACCTGCTCCTGCGTCAGCCGGGCCCGCGTCTGGTCCCGGCCGCTCGGATCGCCGACGAGCGCGGTGTAGTTGCCGATGATGAGGACAGCCTGATGACCCAGCTCCTGGAACAGGCGCAGCTTGCGCAAGGGGACGGTGTGCCCCAGGTGGACGTCGATGCCGGTCGGATCGATGCCATACTTGACGCGGAGCGGCTTGCCGGTCTTGACGCTGCGCTCGAGCTTCTTGACCAGCTCGTCCTCAGGAACGATCTGCTCGGCGCCGCGGCGGATCAGGGCCAGTTGTTCGGAGACGGATTTCACAGGCAGGGTCCGTTTGTGTGGCTGAGCACATTCCAACTTTGAGGAACCAGCGGGGCGCCGTTCAACGATTGTCCCCCGGCTAGCCATGCATGATCTCATTTTGCCCCATCGGACACGGCGCCTCGTTGACGACGGCGCGCCGCAGCTACTTCCCTTATAGCTTTGAGGATTTGAGATCGTGGAATCGAGCTGCGCACCTTCGGCGCTCTCAGGGGAGGCCACTTCTTCGTCTTCTTTGCCATAAGGTCAGTCCTCCGCGGATATCCCCGTCTCAGCAAGCTGACATGCCTCCAGACAACATTGAGCCTGCGCTCAACGGCGGCTACTCATCGGAAATCGAGACATAGCGCCGGCACTTTCTGAAGAGCTCCATGACTTCTTAGAGAGTTTGGCTTCCAGTCACCGCGTTGCCATGCTCAAAGTGCTCGTAGGCGACGTGGAGGTGCCGCTCGCATTCTGCCAGTCGTTCTTGGCCTTCCTCGGTCTTCGCGCTTTTGCGAAAAGTCACGAGCGCTCGAAACGCATCGCCGAAAGCAGTGGCATTGGTGTACCGACCGAATTCCTGAGGGTAGTCGTCATCGGCAGCGTGCGCCAGAATGTAACAGAAATGATCTGCTAATTCAGTAGGGCGAGAAATATCCATTTCTTATCTCGAGGATCGCCAGGCGAACCCACGTTGCCAGCCAGGATTTCGAAACTAATGGACAATGGGAGTAGCGCTTATCGCAAATCCCCCGGCCGCACGCCCTTGCGAAACCCGTTGTTGCCGAACGGCCGCGGCGCGAACGTGCCGATGATATCGACATTGGCGCCTTCCGCGGGGATCGCGCTTTCCATGCCGAGGGCCCAGTACGCGGCGTTGACCAGCATCCGCCGCGTGCCGGCCGCCTCGAGGTCGGTCGCGGCGCCCATCGTCGTCGTGAAGATGCGTTGCTGCTTGCCGTCTTTGGGCAGGACGCGCGTCCAGGCGATGGGCATCATCGGATCGTTCTTCTTCCCTTCGACCGGCTCGTCCGTCGTCTTCATGCCTTTGAGCACCTGTCCGAAGACGATGACATTCGCGTCCTTGGGCGGGTGCGCGGTGTAAACGTCGGTCGGTCCCCAGATGTCGCCGTCCTTGATGCCGCGGGTGATGGGGCTCTTGGCGTCCTTGGCGAGGATGCCGCGCGTGCTCTCCCTGCCGTGGCCGCCGTGGTGGGCGACCCAGGTCTCCCCCAGCACGTGCCGGCCGAAGCCCCCCTCCTTGTTGTTCCAGGTGTACTTGGCGAACGCCGAGCCCTTGCCGAGGGCGAAAGCATGCGTGGCGGTGCGCATGCCCATGATCGGCTTGCCGGACTCGATGTAGTCGGCGATCGGCTTCATCTGCTCATCGGGCAGGTTGCGGAAGCGCGTGGCGATGATCATCAGGTCGGCGTTCTTGAGCGCTTCGAGGCCGGGGATGTTGTTGTTGACGTTGGGATCGATGGTCCCCGTCTTCGTATCGATGGCGAAGAGGACGGTGCACCTGAACCCCTGCTTGGCGAGGATCTTCCCAAGCTGCGGCAGCGCTTCCTCGGAGCGGTATTCCTCATCGCCGGAGACGAGCACGATGTGCTTGCCTTTGCCGGGGCCGGCGCCTCCTTCATACACGACCCAGAGCGGATCGCTTTTCTTTTCGCCGGCTTGGAGCGGAGCCGAGAGAAGCGTGAGGAAGAGGGAGAGGGCCAGGCAGCGTTTCATGATGTGGTCCCGGTGGTGGAAGGAGGAACTGCTGCGATTTTACCAAGGGGCGGGCGTTAGGGTAGGGCCGGCCTCCTCCGCCCCACGCCGCTTGAGCCAGCGCCAGACCTCGCCGACCCAGAGGACTGGTGAAGTGGCGACGATGACGACAAGCCAATCGAGGAAGGAGAGCGGCGTGGTGCGGAAGACGGCGCCGCCGAATTGCACGAGCAGGATCTGACCGACCAGGATGGCGACAGTGATGATCAGGAAGCTGCGATTACGAAGGATGCCGCTGAAGGCCGAGGCGCGCTGGCCGACGGTGCGGGCGTTGAACAGGTTCCAGAACTGGAGCAGGACGAAGACGCAGAAGAACAACGTCAGCTCGCGCGTGGTCACCGTCTCGTCGCTGCCGATCGCGACGAGAAGAGCGAGCAACACGAGCAGAAAGGCGGCGGCGGCGCCGAAGATGATCCGAGCCATGTGCGGCGAGACGATGAAGTCGCTCGGCCGCCGCGGCGGACGGAGAAGCACGGCCCGGCGCGCCGGCTCGGTCGCGAGCGCGAGCGCGGCGAAGGTGTCCATGATCAGGTTCACCCACAGCATCTGTGTCACCGTGAGCGGGAACTTTACGCCCAGGAAGGGGCCCAACAGCGCGATGCCCAGCGCGGCGACGTTGATCGTGAGCTGAAAGACGACGAAACGCTGGATGTTCTCGTAGAGCGACCGGCCCCACATGACCGCGTTCAGGATGCTGCGGAAGGAGTCGTCGAGCAGGATGATGTCGCTCGCCTCCTTCGCGACCGCCGTCCCCGTCTTGCCCATCGCCAGGCCGACGTTGGCGTGGTTGAGGGCCGGGGCGTCGTTGGTGCCGTCGCCGGTGACCGCGACGACCTGGTCCGCCTGCTGCAGAAGCTGGACGAGCCGCAGCTTGTCCATGGGCCGGGCGCGCGACATCACCTTGAGCGCCAGCGCCGCCGCGCGGGCCTGGTCGTCGGACATCTGCTGGAACTCCCGCCCGGAGACGTGCCGGTCCTGGCCATCGCTCGCGTCCCACAAGCCGATCTGACGGGCGATCTCCAGGGCGGTGTCGGGACTGTCGCCGGTGACCAGCTTGACCGCGACCCCCGCGCCCCGGCACGCGGCGATCGCCGCGGGGACCTCGGGCCGCACCGGATCGGCGATGGCGACGAAGCCGAGCCAGATCAGGTCGGCGGCGGCGTCTTCGAGCTCGACATGCGCCCCGGCCGGGATATCGCGATACGCCAGGGCGAGCGTGCGCATCCCCCGCCGCTGGTAGGAGAGCAACGCTTGCTCCTGCGCCAGCCGCTCCTCCGCGGACAAGGGCGCGACTCCTGCCGGTCCAAGGCGGGCGCTCGACCGCGACAGCAGCAGCTCCGGCGCCCCCTTCACGTGCAGCACGCGCCTGCCGTCGCGCGGCGTGACGCCCAACGTCGCCATGTACTTCCGCTCGGTCGAGAACGTCCACTGATATTCGACGGCGAACGTGGACCGCACTGGAACGTAGTCGACCGCTTGCTGGTCGAGCCAGAGCAGCAACGCCCCTTCCGTCGGATTGCCGAGCGCCTTCGCCACCCCCTCCTCGCGGCCGAGGTTCGCCGTGCTGTTGACCGCGATCGCCTCGACGATGACGGCCGCGCTCTCCGCGCACAGCCCGGCCTGCCCGAGGACGGGCAGCTCCGTGGCGCCGACGCGCATCTCGTTGAGCGTGAGCGTGCCGGTCTTGTCCGAGCAGATGACGGTCGTCGCGCCGATCGTCTCGCAGGCGTGCATGCGGCGCACCAGGTTGTTCTCGGCCGTCATGCGCCGCATGCTGTAAGCGAGACTGAGGGTGACGCTCATCGCCAGACCTTCGGGGACGGCGACGACAATGACCGTGACGGCGATCATGAAGTAGTGCAGCAGCTCGCGCGACGCCTCGTAAGGCAGCCACGCCGCCGGGTCGCCCGGAACCAGACCGGCCAAATAAGTCAGACCCAGGCCGAGCGCGAAGACCAAAGCGCCGGCGGCAAACGTCGCCACCCAACCCATCAGGCTGTCATTCTCGAGCCAGGCAGGACGGCGCGGCCGCCAACCGGCGATTTCCAGCGCATCGTAAACGATCGGCAGCCAGACGCGAACGAGCGCAACGCCTGTGCCCAAGAACAAGATCGCTACGAAGACCCACTGCGGCCCACTCAACGTCAGCTCACCGGTCGACGCGCCGCGCAGCAAGAGCGCGACGAAGACGAAGGCGGCGACGTGCAGGCCGACGACGCCGATGATCTTGCTCAGCTTCTCGAGCTGCCGGTTGAGCGGCGTCTCCTCCGTCCTTTCCTCGGCGGCGGCCCGGGCCGTCTTGCCGATCTCCGTGGCGTCGCCGACGGCGCGGATCTCGATGAAGCCGTGTCCATCGGCGACCATCGTGCCGCGCAGCACGAGGTCGGCCGGGTAGGCGCCTTCCGACGCCGGCAGCGCCGCGAGCGCCGCGGTCGGCGTCTTCGACACCGCCGCCGACTCCCCCGTCAGCCGCGATTCGTCGAGCTGCAGATTGACCGCCTCGAGGACGGCCCCGTCGGCCGGCGCCTCCTCCCCCAGCTCGATGAAGACGACATCGCCGACCACGACCTCGCGGCGCGGGATCGTGCGGAAGAGACCGTCGCGCACGACCTTGACCGGCACATCATCCGAGACGCGGTTCAAGAGATCGAACTCGCGGTTGGCGCGGAACTCGTTGAGAAAGGCAAGGGTCGTCGCCAGCAGGATAGCCAGGATAATGCCCAGCCCCTCGGCGTACTGCCCCTCGAAGACGCCGACGCCGATCGCGGCCAGCGCGGCGATGATGAGGATGCGGATGACCGGGTCTTCGAACTTGGCCAGCCACAGCCGCCACCACGGCTCCCGCCTGGGCGGCGTGAGCTCGTTCGGGCCATGCCGGCGCCGGCTCTCGTCCACCTGGACGCCGCTGAGACCGGGAAAACGAACGGAGGGAGGCGACGCGGAAACAGCCATGCAATCAGGATACAGGAACAGAAGACCGGGCGAAGATGACGGGAGCCCGACCTAAGGCTTGACGGCGAACACCTTCACGCTGGCCGCGTATTCGTTCACATCGTACCTCGCCAGGAGCTCGAGCAGCCTTCGATGCAACCCGGATTCCTCTTGTTCTCTTCCTTCGGGAAGTCCGGCCGGCTCGCAGCACCCTGTCCCCACGACGGCAAGCGCGGAGGCGCCTGTCCCACAACAGCCCGCCTGGTTCTCTACCTTCGCATACGCGTTCAGATCGGCGCCGCTGTCGACCACCTCCACCGCCGCGAAACCGGCCGCCATCAAGCCGCGCCGATACTCCTCGATCAGAATCGCCCCCGCGATGCAGCCGATGTACGCCCCCACGTCCGCCTTCAACTCCGCCGGCAACTCCTTCTTCAGCGCCACGTCGCTCACCGCCAACCGCCCCCCCGGCTTCAGCACCCGCGCGATCTCCCGGAACACCGCCCGCTTGTCCGCCGCCAGGTTGATGACGCAGTTGCTGATGACGCAATCGACCGAACCGTCCGCTAGCGGCATCCGATCGATCCTCGCCTCATGGAACTCGACATTCGCCAGCGCCGCTTTCGCCGCGTTCCGCCTCGCCAAGGCGAGCATCTCCGGCGTCATGTCGATGCCGATTGCCTTGCCGCCCGGCCCCACCTTCGCCGCCGCCAGGAAGACATCCAGCCCGCCCCCACAGCCCAGATCGACGACGACCTCCCCCGGTTTCAGGCTCGCGAACGCCGTCGGATTGCCGCAGGAGACGCCAAGGTTCGCCTCCGCCGGGATGGAACGCAGCTCCTCCGCCGAATAACCGAACGCCTCCGCCACGGCGCGGACGCCGGCCTGCGCGGTGGACAAGCCGCTGCACGCCGTCTTCGCGTACTGTGTTCGCACCGCCTCTTCGATGGACATCCGGCCTCCTCCTCCAGCGCTCGCGCCGCCGCACTGGTCAACTCGATGCTCAATACAGCTCGATCATCCGCTCCGCGCCATGCGCTCCTACCAGCCGCTGATTGACCGGATCGACGATGAAATCGAGCCCCTCCAGCGCCAACTGGCCGATCAGGACCAGGCAGGCGTCGGGGATCTCGGCGACGTCGCCTACGACCTTGAGCACGGGATGACTACGAACGAAAACCAGAAGCTTACCCATGGCAGGAGTCCTCGTATTCGTTCTCCCGATCGAGCCACGGTCGGTCGCCATCCGTTTAGCTTAGCTTAGTTTAGCACGACCGACACCAATGCCAGAGGCGCGGGACCGTAAGTAGCTGCGGCCAGGGGACCCGATCGTTTGCGCCGGCGAGAGGCACGGGCCAGATGAAGTTCATGCTGAACGGGCCTTGACGATCGGCAGGCGCGACGCTGTGAGGCTCATGAAACCGCGCCAGCGGAGAAAGCGCCGGCGCCTCCGCGCGCGACTCGCGCCAAGAAGGGACCAGCGCCAGGTCATAACCGCACAGCCCAAAGGAAACGCCGCCTCGATCGCCGCGTCTTTTCCTGGAACTTTGCATAAGTTGGCTGAAGGCGTGGCGTTTGCTGTGCCGAACATGTCGGGCGCATTCGCCGGAAACCGGAAAGCGAGGACCCCAATGACTCGAGCGGTAACGCAGCAGCAGCAATTGAAGCAATACGAGCGCGGCGGCTTGCGCTTCGCGGACAAGGCCGAGCGCGACCATTACCAGCGCCGACTTGTTTTCGATCACGTCGTCAGCGCCGAGGAGGCGAGTCAGCGCGAGCGCTTCGAGGCGGTCGCCCGCTCGCTGCGCGATCTCTTGACGCCGCGCTGGCTGTTGACGCAGCAGACGCACGACAAGGAGAACCCCAAACGCGTCTACTACCTGTCCATGGAGTTCCTGATCGGCCGGACGCTGGTCAACAACATCATCAACCTGGGGGTCGAAAAGCTGGTCCGGGCAGAGCTGCAAGCCGACCCGCGGCAGGACTGGAAGGAGATGGTCGAGAGTGAGCCCGACGCCGGCCTGGGCAACGGCGGCCTCGGTCGCCTGGCCGCTTGCTTCATCGACTCGCTGGCCACGCTGCAAATCCCGGCCATGGGCTATGGCCTGCGCTACGAGTACGGCATCTTCAAGCAAACGATCGAGAACGGCTTTCAGATGGAGTATCCCGACCACTGGCTCAAAGACCCCGATCCCTGGGAAGTGGCCCGGCCGCGTGAAGCGATACAAGTGCCGTTCGGTTGCTCGTTCCGGATGGAGAACGGGATTCTCCGGGCGGTCCCGGGACATGCGAGCCACTTGCTCGGCATTCCTTACGATCGTCCGGTGGTGGGCTACGGCGGCGCGACGATCAACACGCTGCGGCTCTGGGGGGCCGCCTCGCCCGAGTTCTTCGACTTCGGCGAGTTCAGCACGGGAGACTTCGTCGGCGCCATCGTGGACCGGGTCCTCGCGGAGACGGTCACGCGCGTGCTCTACCCGGACGATTCCACCACGGCAGGCCAGGCGCTGCGCTTTGTCCAGGAGTACTTCCTCGTCTGCTGCTCCCTGGGAGACATCGTCGCACGCTTCCGGCGGGCCAACACCGACTGGCGCCTCCTGCCCGAAAAAGTCGCCGTGCAGATGAACGACACTCACCCGGCCATGGCGGTCGCCGAACTGATGCGGATCCTGCTCGATCAGGCGAAACTCGGCTGGGACGAGGCCTGGGACCTGACCGTTCGCACGCTGGCGTACACCAACCACACGCTGTTGCCCGAGGCCCTCGAGAAGTGGCCGGTCCGCTTCTTCGAGCTCGTCTGTCCGCGGCTGCTGGAGATCGTGTACGAGATCAATCGTCGCTTCCTCGGCGACATCGGGCAGCGCTATCCGGGAGACGCGGAGCGCGTGCAGCGCATGAGTCTGATCGAGGAGTCGCATGGCCGGATGGTGCGGATGGCGAACCTGGCGATCGTCGGCAGCCACAGCACCAACGGCGTGGCGCAGATCCATTCGGACCTGTTGCGGACGCGGGTGGTCACCGACTTCGCCGACATGGTCCCCAAGCGCTTCAACAACAAGACCAACGGCGTCACGCCGCGGCGCTGGCTGCTGGCGGCGAACCCCGAGCTCGCCGGGCTCATCACCGAGGCGATTGGCGACGGCTGGGTCAGCGACCTGAGCCAGCTACGGCGACTCCTTCCGTTCGCGGACGACGCAGCCTTCCGCGGCCGTTTCGGCAAGGCGAAGCGGGCGGCGAAGGAGCGCTTCGTCGCCTGGCTCAAAGCTACGAGTGGGGTGGCGGTCGATCCCGACACGATCTTCGACAGCCAGATCAAGCGCATCCACGAATACAAGCGACAGCTTCTCAATGCGCTGCACATCGTTGTGCTCTACAACCGGCTGCGGGGAGGGCAGCGTGGGGGGCCGCGCCGCACCTTCTTCTTCGCGGGCAAGGCGGCCCCGGCCTATCACCTTGCCAAACGGATCATCAAGCTCATCAACAATATCGGCCGCGTCATCGATGAGGATCCGGCGAGCCGCGGCAAGATCAAAGTCGTCTTCTTGCCCAACTACAACGTGAGCCTGGCCGAGCGCCTCATCCCGGCGAGCGATGTCTCCGAGCAGATTTCGACGGCCGGCTACGAGGCGAGCGGCACCGGCAACATGAAGTTCATGATGAACGGGGCCCTGACCATCGGCACGCGCGACGGCGCGACCGTCGAGATGGCCGAGGAGGCGGGGGAAGAGAACCTGTTCCTCTTCGGCTTGACGGCCAAGCAGCTGCAGGACAGCCGCGGCTGGTATAGCCCGCGCTGGCACTATGAGCATGACGCGGAGACGCGCGCGGCGCTCGATCTGATCTTCAACAACCATTTCAGCGCGGACGAGCCGGGTATCTTCGAGCCGATTCGCGCCACGCTGCTGGACGGGGGGGATTTTTACTTGCACCTGGCCGATCTCGGGTCGTACACTCAAAGTCAGGAGAAGCTTGGCGCCCTCTACACCAATTCCGAAGCCTGGCTTCGCAAAGCCATCATCAACATCGCCTGCTCCGGGAAGTTCTCGAGCGATCGAACGATCCAGGAGTACGCCGTCGACATCTGGGGCGCGCAAGCGTGTCCGGTGATCTGAAGAACCCAACCCAAAATCAAGCTGTGACAACGCACTAGCCCGAAGCGGAAACGGGCACAGGGAGACGGTTCGATGGCCCGAATCGCACAGCGAAGCGCCTCGATTGGCGTGGCGACGTGGCGAGTTTTTCGGCTTTTTCCGCAATCCGGCAAGAGTCGGGACGATGGCGCGGTTTTTGCGTTTACCCGTCCGTGTCCATCGTGAAGTAGAGTGGAGCGCAGACGCAGAGCCAGACGCGAGGCGGTTCAATTCAAGGAAAGGCGACGGAGAGGATGACGAGATGATCACGATGCGCAAGCAAGCGACCGGCCTGTACGTGGACCGCTCCTGTCAGGAGTGGATCGTGCGTGACCCCGATGGAAACTTCTGGATGGTGCCTTCCACGCAGAACGGTTGGGAAATGCGTCAGCCGTTCGAACCCAATGAGGAGACCGTTTTGGAGCCCGTACCCGGCCACTATATCGGCATGCTCGGCTTACCCTTTTAACCTGGGCCGTCGCGCCAGCGACGCGCCCAACCGTGGTGCGGCGCAAGCCGCCCCAAGCAAAGGCAGGTTGGCCCAATGACCGCAGAACACGCTCGGCTCGAATCCGCACGCGAGCGGCGGGTTCCCTGGAGGATGTGGGGCCCCTATCTCAGCGAACGCCAGTGGGGAACGGTCCGCGAGGACTACTCGGAAGGCGGCAACGCCTGGGATTATTTCACGCACGATCAAGCCCGCTCCCGCGCCTACCGCTGGGGCGAGGACGGCCTGGCCGGCATCTCCGACGACGAGCAGCGGCTCTGCTTCGCCCTCGCCCTGTGGAACGGCAAGGACCCTATTCTCAAGGAGCGCCTCTTCGGCCTGACCAACAGCGAGAGCAACCACGGCGAGGACGTGAAGGAGTACTACTTCTACCTCGACAGCACGCCGACCCACTCGTACATGAAGTACCTCTACAAGTACCCGCAGGACGAATACCCCTATTCAAAACTGGTCGACACGAGCAAGACGCGCAGCCGCACCGAGTTCGAGTACGAGTTGCTCGATACCGGCGTCTTCGACGACAACCGTTACTACGACGTCTTCGTCGAATACGCCAAGGATGCGCCGCAGGACGTCCTCGTCCAGATCACCGTTCAGAATCGAGGATCGGAGGCGGCGCAACTGCACGTGTTGCCGACGCTCTGGTTCCGCAACGCCTGGTCCTGGCAAGTCGCGGACGAAAAGCCCCATCTGGAGCACATGCCGGACAGCCGTTCGCGCAGCGTCGTCAAGGCGACGGATCCGAAGCTTGGCGAGCGCTACCTCTATTGCGAGGGAGACGCGACGCTGCTCTTCACCGAGAACGAGACCAACACGCAGCGCATCTTCGGTGTCGCCAACCGCAGCCCCTATGTCAAGGACAGCATCAACGACTACATCGTGCATGGCCGCAAGGACGCGGTGAACCCGGAAAAGAAGGGCACAAAGGTCGCGGCGCATTATTGCGTGACCGTGGCGCCGGGAGGCAGTCAGACGATTCGGCTGCGCCTTTCCGATGTCGCGCCGGCCGAGCTGGCGCGGACCAATGGCGAGAAGGGGAGCCCGTTCGGCGCCGCGTTCGACAAGACGTTCCAAGCCCGCCGCGCCGAAGCGGACGAGTTCTACGGCACGGTGATTCCGAAGGCCCTGAGCGCCGATCAGGCGAACGTGATGCGGCAGGCGCTGGCGGGGATGCTGTGGAGCAAGCAGTTCTATCACTACGACGTGGACAAGTGGCTGGAGGAACGCGGCTCTGATCCGTTCAAGGCGGACCGCAAGCAGGCGCCGCGCAACGACCACTGGCACCACATGTACAACGGCGACGTCATCTCGATGCCGGACAAGTGGGAGTATCCCTGGTACGCCGCCTGGGACCTGGCCTTCCATGTCATCGCGCTCACCCTGGTCGATCCGGACTTCGGCAAGCAGCAGCTCAAGCTGATGTTGCGCGAGCGCTACATGCACCCCAACGGGCAGATCCCGGCCTACGAATGGAACTTCGGTGACGTGAATCCGCCGGTCCACGCCTGGTCGACCGTCTTCACCTATGTCCTGGAGAGGGCGAAGACGGGCAAAGGGGACGGCGAATGGCTCAAGAGCTGCTTCCAGAAGCTGCTGCTCAACTTCACCTGGTGGGTCAACCGCAAGGACCGCGAGGGGCGAAACGTCTTCGAAGGCGGCTTCCTCGGTCTCGACAACATCGGCGTTTTCGACCGCAGCGCCCCGCTGCCGACCGGCGGCTACCTGGAGCAGGCCGACGGCACGGCCTGGATGGCCCTGTTCTGCCAGAACATGCTCGAGATCGCCGTCGAATTGACGCGGACCGACCCCGACTATGCGGACATGGCGCTCAAGTTCGTCGAACACTTCTTGTGGATCGCCTCCTCGATGGCGCGCATGGGGGGCGATACCGGCATGTGGGACGAGGAAGACGGGTTCTTCTACGACGTGCTCCGCCTGCCCAACGGCAAGTCGCAGCGGCTCAAGGTGCGCTCGATGGTCGGATTACTGCCGCTCTGTGCGGCCACCACGTTTGATGGGGCCACCTTGAAACGATACCCCGAGCTGGCTGAACGTCTGCGCCGTTTCCTTGAGGCGCGGCCGGAGATCTCCGCGGCGATCCACGACCCGGCCAAGGTCGGGTTCGCCGGCCGGCGCCTGGCGTCGATCCTCGACGAGCACAAGCTCAGACGTGTGCTGGCCAAGCTGCTCGACGAGAAGGAGTTCCTGAGCGACTACGGCATCCGCTCGCTGTCGCGCTACCATGCCGAGCATCCCTACGTCTTCAAGGCGGGGGGGCAGGAGTATTGCGTCTCCTATCTGCCCGCCGAGTCGGACACCGGCATGTTTGGCGGCAACTCCAACTGGCGCGGGCCGATCTGGATGCCGGTCAACGGCCTCATCATTCGGGCGCTGATGCAGTACTACGGCTACTATGGCGACGACTTCAAGGTCGAGTGCCCGACCGGCTCCGGCCGATTGATGACTCTTTACGAGGTCGCCGAGGAGATCTCGCGCCGGCTCGGTAACATCTTTCTGCGAAACAGCCAGGGCAGGCGACCCGTCTACGGCGGCAGCGAGAAGTTCCAGAGCGATCCGCACTGGCGCGACCTGATCCTGTTCTACGAGTACTTCCACGGCGACAACGGAGCCGGGTTGGGCGCCAGCCATCAGACCGGCTGGACGGGCATCGTCGCGCGGGCCATGCACTTGTTCGCGACGACCACGGCGCAGCAGGTCCGGGACGTGGGCAAGATGGCCGCTGTTATCGAAGTGGACAAGCTCCGCAGCGACCAGATGGCCGCTATGGCCAAATAGTTAGACGGCAACATGGCAACGCATCCGCGAACAGCCACATCCCAGAGCCGGCCGTTCGCATTCGCGCAGCGTGAGCACTTGCCCCGCGAGACGCCCGAGGCGGTCCCGCGGAGCGAGCCTGCTCCGGGCGTCTGTTCCGAGTCTCGCATGAAAAAGATCGGTCTCGCCCTGTCTGGGGGCGGCTTTCGGGCGAGCTTGTATCACCTCGGCCTGGTGCGCTTCCTGCGCGACGCCGGCATCCTGCCGCAGGTTACGCACATTACCTCGGTATCGGGCGGCAGCATCCTCGCCGCCCACCTTGTCCTCAACTGGGACCGTTACAACGGCTCACCCAACGATTTTGATGCGGCCGCCGCGGAGCTGCTCAACTTCATCCGCTTCGACATACGCAATCGCATCGTGCGCCGTTTTCCCCTGAGCTTCCTGATTCGCTGGCCGCGGCGCTTGCTGGGCCTCTCTAACCGGAAGCTCTCGCGCACGGGGCTCCTGGAGTACTACTACCAGACTTGCCTCTATGGCGACATGAGCTTGTTTCAGTTGCGCCAGAAACCGGAGCTGCATATCCTCGCCACCAACCTGAGCGAGGGCTGCCTGTGCTCGTTCAATCGCAACGGCCTGTGGATAATGCGGCGCCAGCCCGGCCACCATTTTCGCATCGACAAGGTCCACGTCGGCCTGGCCACCGTCCCCATGGCGGTAACGGCGTCCTCGGCGTTCCCGGGGTTCTTTCCGCCGGTCGAACTGACGGGGGCCGACGTGGGCTCGGCCGCCGGCGAGTTCGGCCGGCAGGCGTACACCGATGGCGGCGTCTTCGACAACCTGGGCGTGCGCATGTTCCGCTTCCTCGAGCCCGAATTGCAGGATGCGGGGCTGGCGCTCGACGGCGTCCTGGTCAGCGACGTCGGCAAGAAGATCGACGTCCGGGGTAGCGAGCGGGCGGGAGGCGTCATCCGCACGGCCATGCGCTCCACCGATATCCTCATGGACCGCGTCTGGCAACTGGAGAGCGACACCTTTGAAGGGACGCCGGGCTTTGTCTTCGCCCCATTCGCCGAGGTTGTCGAGGCGGCCGAGGACCCGACCGCCATTCACCCGGAATTGCAGCGGCAGGTGGCGCGGATTCGCACCGACCTCGACCGGTTCTCGCCCCTCGAGGTCAGCAGCCTCGTGCGCCACGGCTATTGCGTTGGCCGCAAGGCGTGCAAGACCCGGCCCGACCTCTTCGAGGCGCCGACTTGCCCCAGACGGCTCCATGGGACCCGGTTCCAGCGGCGGAAGGAGCCGCGCCCGCCGTAACTCTGTCCGCGCCGGTCGGCTCGGCCCTCGTTCGCGACCGGGCGGGCCAGTCGGCGGCCCCGGCGACCGTTCAAGCGCGGATCCTCCAGAAGTCGTCGGTGCGGCGTATCTGGAGCAGGTTCTTCGACTTCCGCGACTGGATGTCCTACGTCTATGTCCCCATCATCGTTCCCATCCTGTTCCTCCTGCCTTACTACATCGTCAAGGCCTACCAGCGCTCGGCCCGCATGAGCGCCCTGGTCGACTCGCTCTCACACGGCAGCCGGGACCTCGAGGTCATGAGCCGCCTGTTAGATGGTCCGATGACTCATTTCACGGGAGAGACGGCGGAGCAAATGCGCGCGGGGGAAGCGCTGGATCTCAAGGACTTCGAGGTGCTTCAGGATTCGCGCATTATCGACATGCGCGCCTGGAACCCGCTCAAGGACGATACCGAGTCGCTGGTCTACGGCTTTCGTCGCCTCAAGGTGTTCAAGAAGGACGAGCTGGGGAACCAGATTTTCCGCATCGGCGCTCTGGCAACGCATCCCAAGACCGACTTCCGTTTCCCGCCGCAAGACCTGAAGCCGATCTTGCGCAAGATGGAGATGGAGCCGACGCCCGCCGGCGAGAAGCGGACGCGCTTCGAGGTGAGCGTCGATTTCTCCAAGGCGCCGGCCGGGGAGTTCTTCGACGTCATGTACGAGCACCTATCGCCAGGCGTTTTCTTGAAGCGTGGAGATACCTGGAGCTCGATCATCTTTGGCGTCGAGGCGGACACCGCGGAAGTGACGCGCTGGCTCCTCTTGCCGCGCGGCAAGGAGTACAAGAGTTTCCGCATCGTCCGTTGGGAGACGGGGAAGCCGGAGACCGTGCAAGCAGTCCGGATCGTAACCGAATATCTGGCGAACGATTCCACGATCCTGGCTTACAAGCTCTTGTCGGTGAAGGGCGGCTACACTTACGAGGTAACCTGGTTCTACAAATAGGAAGGCCCCTGACCGAAAGGCGGATGATACGAGCTTCCGAAGCCGTAGCGAGCCATGTTTTCCGCGCCCCTGGATGTGATTCCACTCTGGATCCTGTTCCTGGCGGCCTGCCTCGTCGGCTGGTTGAGCCTGGAGACGGGCTATCGCTTCGGCAGCTGGCGTCATGCCCACGTTGCCGAGGAGAAGGAGAGCCCGGTCGGAGCGATCGTCGGCTCGATCCTGGCGCTGCTGGCGTTCATGCTCGGGTTCACGTTCAGCCTGGCGGCGTCGCGCTTCGACGCGCGGCGCTACGTGGTTCTCGATGAGGCCAACGCCATCGGCACAACGTATCTGCGGGCGCGTCTCCTGCCTGAGCCGGAGCAGTCCGAGATCGCGAAACTGCTGCGCGAGTACGTGGATGTTCGGGTTCATGGCATTGAGGAGGGGGCCATCCAGGATGCGGTGAAACGCTCGGAGGAACTGCAGGAAAAGCTGTGGTCGGCGGCGATGTCCGCGGCGGACAAGCAGCCGACGGTGATGACCTCGCTGTTCCTTCAGGCGCTCAACGACGTCATCGACGTGCACGCCAAGCGGTTGCTGGTGGGGGCCCGCAGCCGCGTGCCCATGGTGATCTGGATCGCGCTGATCGTGCTGGCGACGCTCGGCCTGACGTTCAGCGGTTATCAAGCCGGGCTGTCGGCGACGCGACGCTCGCCGGCGATGTTTGCCCTGGTCCTGGCCTTTGCCGGCGTCTTCTACCTGATCGGCGATCTGGATCGGGGCGCCGAAGGGTTTCTCACGGTGAATCAAGAGGCGATGACGGATTTGCAGAAGAGCATGAAGATAAGCCCGCCCTGAAGCGGGGTTCGAGATTGTGGGGCAGGCCGCCTGGCCTGCCTTGACGCCGGCAGGCCAGGCGGCCTGCCCCACGAGGAGACGTCCATGGTCCCCTATCCGAGTCTCTACCAAGTCAACACTCGGGTCTGCCTGACCGAGTTGTCGCGCACGCTCGGCCGCCGCGCCACGCTCGATGACATTCCGGACACCGAACTGGACCGCTTCGCCGCACTGGGGTTCGACTGGATCTGGCTGCTGAGTGTGTGGCAGACGGGCGAGCTTGGCTGCCGCATCTCGCGCGAACCCCGAATGGCGGCACGAGTTCCAGGACACCCTACCCGATCTGTGCGACGACGACATCCCCGGCTCGGGCTTCGCCATCACGGGCTACACCGTCCACGAAAAGCTCGGAGGGAACGCCGCCCTCGCCCGGCTGCGCGAGCGGATGAAGAAGCGCGGCCTGCGCCTGCTGCTGGATTTCGTCCCCAATCACATGGGTCCGGATCATCCCTGGGTCGAAGAGCATCCGGAGTATTTCGTCCCGGGAACGGAGCTGGACCTGGCGCGCGCCCCCAAGAACTACACCTGGGTCCGCCGCAAGAAGGGGGACAAGCTCCTCGCCCTGGGCCGTGATCCTTACTTTGCCGGCTGGCCGGATACCCTTCAGCTCAACTACGGCAACCCGGCGACGCAGGAGGCGATGACCAAGGAGCTTCTGAAAATCGCGGGACAATGCGACGCCGTCCGCTGCGACATGGCGATGCTCGTTTTGCCGAATGTCTTCGAGCGGACCTGGGGCATCCGCTCCGAGCCGTTCTGGCCCAAGGCGACCAAGACCGTGAAAGATCGCTTTCCGGACTTCCGCTTCATGGCCGAGGTCTACTGGGACCTGGAATGGGAGCTGCAGCATCAGGGTTTCGACTACACCTACGACAAGCGGCTCTACGACCGGCTGCGCGAGGGGCACGCCCAGCCGGTGCGCGACCATTTGCGGGCGGACATGGGCTATCAGAACAAGATGGCGCGCTTCCTGGAGAATCACGACGAGCCGCGCGCCGCGGCGACATTTCCGCATGGCCAGCACGAAGCCGCCGCCGTGATCACCTTCCTGGCGCCGGGGTTGCGTTTCTTCCATCAGGGGCAGTTCGAAGGGCGCAAGAAGCGGATCTCGCCGCACCTGTGCCGGGCGCCCGAAGAGCCGGTCGACGCACGCCTGCAAGCGTTCTATGGTGATCTCCTGAGGGCGCTGAAGCGGCCCGTGGTGCGCGAGGGAGAGTGGCGCCTGCTCGACTGCGTCCCGGCCTGGGACGGCAACTGGACCAACGATTGTTTCCTGGCTTTCGCCTGGAAGCGCGGCGACGAGCGGCTGCTGGCGGTCGTCAACTACGCCCCGAACCGGAGCCAGTGTTACGTGCGCCTGCCTTTCGCCGACCTGGGCGCGCGGCAATGGCGTCTGGATGATCTTCTGAGCGACGCCTCGTACGTGCGTGAAGGAAATGATCTTCAGGGCAAAGGGCTCTACCTCGATGAGTCGGGCTGGAAGACGTCCATCTTTCAAATGACCGATCTCGCCTTGTTCAAGGGCGACGGTTTCCAAGTTGAGATGACCGTACCCATGGAGAAGGCGGCTCCGAAAACCCGCAAAGCGAAGGCACTAACCTAGGAGAGACCTCATGCGAGCTTCGACACGCCGATGGCCGTTCGCGCTCTGCGCGCTGACTCTGCTCGTTCCCCTCGCCGGCCTCAGCGCCGGCGAGAAGGACAAGGGACGCGCCAAGGATCGGGCCGAGATCGAAAAGACCGCCGTCGAGTTCGGCGCCGCGTTCGAGAAGGGAGACGCCAAGACCGTCGCCTCCTTCTGGACCGAGGACGGCGAATACAACGACAACAGCGGCGAGAAATTCCGGGGCCGGGCCGCCATCGAGAAGGCGTTCGCCGAGTTCTTCAAGACCAACAAGGGGGCGAAGATCAACACCAAGATCGACGGCATCCGCTTCCCGTCGAAGGCGACCGCGATCGAGGACGGCACGATCACCGTCACCCTCTCCGACAAGAAAAAGAACGTGACGAAGTACAGCGTTCTGCACGTCCGTGAGGAGGGCGCCTGGCGCATGGCGGTCGTCCGTGAATGGGAGGACGACGACGATACCCCGACCGTGAAGGTCAAGGACCTCGAGTGGCTGATCGGGACCTGGACGGGCAAGACGCCGGAGGGCCAGGTCGAGATGAGGTATTCCTGGAACGAGAGCAAGACGTTCATCAAGGGCGTCTTCACTGTCAAGGCGAAAGAAGTTCCTTCGGGCATGCAGGTGATCGGCCGCGATCCGGTGGACGACGTGTTGCGCTCGTGGGTGTTCGGGGAGGACGGGAGCATCGGCCAGGGGGTTTGGTTCAACGACGGCTCGCGCTGGACCGTCCAGGCGCTGTCGAAGACGCTGGACGGCGGCATCCTGACCTCCACCAACCTCATCAACCGCGTGTCGGACGACGCATTCTCATGGCAGTCCGTCAACCGCCGGCTCAACGGCGAGGTGTTGCCCGATACCGTTCCTGTGAAGCTGACCCGTGTCAAATCGAAATGACGCCGGTGGCACGCCCCTGAGTCTTCGAAGGGCGTGTGTACGCGTGTCATTTCAGCTTGGCGACTCATTCAGGAGGCAGCTTCCGCGAACAAGAAACTCTGGGCTCTTGTTGCCCTCATAGCGGCAATGTCCTTCGTTTTCCTCAGCCTACCGGACGCGCCCGCGGGTCGCGGCGGACGCGGCGGCGGTGGCGGTCGTGGCGGCGGTGGCGGCTTCAGCGGCGGTGGCCGGGGCGGCAGCTTCGGCGGGGGCGGCGGCTACAGCGGAGGCGGGGGTGGTGTTGTCGGCAGGCCCGCTCCGGCTCGTCCCGCCACCCTGCCGGCCGGCGGTGGCGGCGGTCCCATCCACGGCGGCGCGACGCCCGGCCGCACCGGCTCCGGTTCCTGGACCGGCCCGGGCGGCGGCTCCGTCTCGAGCGACTGGGGCGGCAAGGTCATCTCCGGTCCCGGCGGCGGCAAAGCGGTCGTCGGCGGCAAGGACAGCACCATCACGACGCCGGGCGGTAAGACCATCGACGTCGATAGCGGCGGCTTCGCCGGCCGGGGCGCCGAGGGTGGTGTCGCCGCGGGGAAGGGAACCATTGCCTCCGGAGAACGCGGCACGATCGGCGGCTCCAAGGGCGCCGCGGTCGGACCGGGCGGAAAGGCAGTCGCGGGCGGCAAGGGCTTCGCGGCAAGCGACATGGGCCTGGCGGGCTATTCGCGGACCGGGGCGCGCGGCGCCTATGGCAGCGCTTACGTCTCGCGCGGCGCCCTCGTCACGCAACGTGGCGTCGTCGCCCGCAACTTCACCCACTACAACGCATTCGGCCCGACCTGGTGGGGACGCTATCCCGGCGCCTGGCGCGCCGCGGCCTGGACGACGGCCGCCCTTGCCTGGGCCACGTGCTCGTGGGGCCAGTGCGCCAGCTACTGCGGCTATCCCGAGGAGCCGGTCTACTACGACTACGGCACGAACATTGTCTACGAAGGCGAGAACGTCTACGTGAACGGCGATCTGAACGGCACGGTCGAGGAGTATTCCAACTACGCGTCAGGCGTCGCCGCCGAAGGCAAGGAGGCGAAGGCGTCCGAGAAGGATGACTGGCTGTCCCTCGGCGTCTTCGCCATGGTGCAGGGAGAGGACAAGGACTCGAACATCGTGTTCCAGCTTGCGGTCAACAAGGCCGGCGTCATTCGCGGCAACTACTACAACGCGCTGGAAGACAGCACCATCCCGGTCTACGGCAAGGTCGATCCCAAGTTCCGCACGGCGGCGTGGACGGTCGGCGACAAGAAGACGCCCGTCTACGAGGCCGGCATCGCGAACCTGACCAAGGAGGCGACCACCATGATGATCCACTTCGGCGAGGGCCGCTCGCAGCAGTGGAACCTGATCCGCATGGACCGGCCGGCGGATGGCAAGGACGCCGGGCCTAAGGAGGGCGCGGGGACGTAGGCGCCGAGACGCGTCCCTTTACCTCGCACGATTCCTCACCAGGAGGCGGCTTCCATGAAAAAGAGCTTGTGGGCATCTCTCGCGATATTCGCTTGCGCCCTGTCTCTGGTGTGTCTTCCCCTGACCGACGCTCCCGCCGGCCGCGGTGGACGTGGCGGCGGCGGCGGTCGCGGTGGTGGCGGCGGCTTCCGAGGTGGAGGCGGCTCGATCGGTGGCGGCGGTTACCGCGGTGGCTCCATCGGTGGCGGCGGTTATCGCGGGAGCGGCGTGGTCGGCGGGTCCCGGCCGGCGACGCTGCCGTCGCGCGGCAGCGGCCCGCTGCACGGCGGATCGAGCATCGGCTCGGGCAGGTCCGGCTCCGGCTCGTGGACCGGTCCGGGCGGCGGCTCCATCTCGAGCGACTGGGGCGGCAAGGTCATCACCGGACCCGGCGGTGGCAAGGCGGTCGTCGGTGGCAAGGCCAGCACCATCACGTCGCCCGGAGGCAAGACCCTCGACGTCGGCCGCGGCGGCTTCGCGGGCGTCGGCGCGGGCGGCGGCGTGGCGGCGGGCAAGGGCGGCGTTATCTCCGGCCCGGGCGGCACGGTCGGCGGCTCGCGCGTGGGCGCGGTCGGTCCGGGCGGCGCGGCGGCCGCGCGGGGACGGGGATTCGCCGCGACGGATCACGGCCTGGCCGCCTATTCGCGCACGGGCGTGCGCGGCGCCTATGGCAGCGCCTACGTTTCCCGCGGCGCCCTGGCCACGCAGCGCGGCGCCGTTTACCGCGGTTTCGCCCATTACAACGCCTTCGGCCCCGGCTGGTGGCCACGCTACCCCGGCGCCTGGCGCGCCGCGGCCTGGACCACGGCCGCCCTCGCCTGGGCCACGTGCTCCTGGGCCGATTGCGCCAGCTACTGCGGCTATCCTCCCGAGCCGGTCTACTACGACTACGGCTCCAACATCGTCTACGAAGGGGACAGCGTCTACGTGAATGGTGACGTGAACGGCACCGTCGAGGAGTACTCCAATTACGCCGCCGGCATCGCCGCCGAGGGCAAGGAAGCGAAGGCGTCCGAGAAGGGAGACTGGAAGCCCCTCGGCGTGTTCGCCATGGTCCAGGGGGAGGACAAGGACGCCAACATCCTCTTCCAACTCGCGGTGAACAAGGAAGGTGTCATACGCGGCAACTACTACAACGCGCTGGAGGACAACACGATCCCGGTCTACGGCAAGGTCGACCCGAAGTTCCGCACGGCGGCCTGGACGGTTGGCGACAAGAAGACGCCCGTTTACGAAGCCGGCATCGCCAACCTCACCAAGGACGCGACCACCATGATGGTCCACTTCGGCGAAGGCCGCTCGCAACAGTGGAACCTGATCCGGATGGACCGGCCGGCGGACGCGAAGGAGTGAGCCATGCCCCAGACGCCGCATGTCGAGAAGCACTTTACCGCGTCGGAGGCGGTGCGCGACATCGTCATCGGCATGTCGGATGGCTTGACCGTGCCGTTCGCGCTGGCGGCGGGCCTGTCGAGCGCCGTGGAAGCGAGCGCGATCGTCATCACGGCGGGGCTGGCTGAGGTGGCCGCCGGCGCCATCGCCATGGGCCTGGGAGGCTACCTGGCGGCCAGGACGGACGCCGAGCATTTTGCCTCGGAGCGGGCGCGCGAGGAAAGGGAGACCGAAGAAGTTCCGGAGACCGAGGCGGCCGAGGTCAGGGACATCATGCGCTCGTATGGCCTCGATGACGCGACGGCGGCCGCGGTCGTCGATTCGATCCGGGCGGACAAGCCGCGCTGGGTGGATTTCATGATGCGTTTCGAACTGGGCCTGGAGGAGCCGGACCCGAAGCCGCGCGCCCGTCGCAAGCTGCCTTGACGATCGTTTCTCGTATGTCGCCGGCGGCCTGGTGGCTTCGCTGGCGCCTCTACTTCTTCCTCCGCCCGATCCATCATGCCCTGATCGCATCGGTGATCCTGACGCTCCTGGCATTGCTCGTGTTCGGTTACATCAAAGGGAGATTCACCACGCCGCGGCCGCTCCGCAGCGCCTGGCAGACGGCCCTCGTTGGGGGGCTGGCGGCGACGGCGGCGTTCCTCATCGCCAAGCTGATCGGCTGACGGGGACGCTCCCGCGATCAACTCGAGGAGGTGTATCATGGCCGACCTCAATTTAGCCGACCGCATCGAGGCCGAGTTTTCCGCCGTCGAGGCCAAGGTCAAGAAGTTCCAGACCGAGCAGGTGGCGGAGCACCAGGCGCGGCAGAAACGGCTGGAGAAGCTGACCAGTCTCTTCGACGAGCTCCGCGCGATCTGGCGGCCGCGCCTGGAGATCCTGATCAACAAGTTCGGCCCACGGGTCAAGGCGACGCCGCGGCTACAGCCGTCGACGCGCGAGGCGATCCTTGATTTTCAATCCAGCCTGGCGCACGTCCGCCTCAAGCTGTCCGCGTCGACCGACCGGGACATCACGAAAGTGATCCTCGGCTACGATCTGGAGATCATTCCCGTCCTCATGCGCTACACGCCGCATGCGGAGATCGAGTTTCCGCTCGACGGCGTGGACCGGGACGCCATGGGTAAATGGCTCGACGAGCGCATCGTGGAATTCGTGCGGACCTATCTCTCCCTGGGGGAGAACGACCATTACCTAAAGGAGCACATGGTCGAGGACCCGATCGCGCATGTCCGGTTTCCGAGCATGGCGGCCGGGGCCGTGCTCGACTGGCAAGGCCGCAAGTATTACTTTGTCGGCGCGGAGACCCGGCGCGAGTTCGAAAAACAGCAAGGGATCAAATAGGGAGATCGATCATGGGCGCAGAGACGCTGGACGGCAAGAAGATGAAGGGGAAGGAATACGCAAAGGAGCTACGGAAGCTGCAGACGGAGCTGTGTCGCCTGCAGGACTGGGTGAAGCACGCGGGCTTGCGGGCGCTCGTCCTCTTCGAGGGGCGTGACGCGGCGGGCAAAGGCGGGACGATCAAGGCGATCACGGAGCGGGTGAGTCCGCGCGTGTTCCGGCTAATCGCGCTGCCGGCGCCGTCGGACCGGGAAAAGAGCCAGATGTACGTGCAGCGCTACATTCCGCATTTCCCGGCGGCGGGGGAGATCGTGATCTTCGACCGGAGCTGGTACAACCGGGCGGGCGTCGAGCACGTGATGGGCTTCTGCTCGAAGGACGAATACAAGTTGTTCCTGCGCAACTGTCCGATCTTCGAGCGGCACATTGTCCATTCGGGGATCATGCTGATCAAGTTCTGGCTGGAGGTGGGGCAGGAGGAGCAGGAGAAGCGCTTCAAGGCCCGCATCGAGGATCCCATGCGGCAATGGAAGCTGAGCCCGATGGACCTGGAGTCTTATTCTCGGTGGTATGCCTATTCGCGAGCCCGCGACATGATGCTCGAGGCGACCGACACCGAGGACGCCCCCTGGCACATTGTCCGCTCCGACGACAAGAAACGCGCCCGCCTCAACTGCATCAACCACTTGCTGACCCTGATCCCTTACAAGAAGCCGCCGCGCGAGAAGATCAAGCTGCCCAAGCGATCGCACAAGGAGGAGTACGACGATCAGGCCACTCTCAAGGGACGCCGCTTTGTGCCGGAGGTCTTTTAGCGGATCGCCGCGACGTGGCGGCCGGCGGCTTCCGCTCTAGCCGAGAATTGAGGCGACGTGCGAAACCGTTTTCCCTTGCGTGGCGTCATCGCGACCTCCCCATGGCTGGATAAAAAGCCGCGAGCGCGGGAGCGCGAACAGGACCAGTCTCCCAAACGGGAACGCTGGCCGACAGCAGGACGCGTCGGGGCGTCACCAACGAGGTTGTCGCAATCTCCCGGGACCATGCTAACCTACGGGCACAGGGCGCCATTGCAGGCGCGGCCACCTCGACCGCGGCTGCGCCCAGGATAACATTGAGAAGCCGTTGGCGGAGAGCCCGAGCCCAAATACCGGGATGAGGTCTTTGTCCCGGGGCGTCAGGGCATACGCTTAGCGCGTCATTCAATCCCGCCCGCGGGAGCGCCACCTCCTTTGGGCCTCGCCAACGGCTTCTGTCTCTCCCGAATCGAGTTCTCGAGTTCCTTGGCGTGGTGTTGCGGCGTTCGCCGCGTAGAAATGCTAATCTCTCCCACCCCTTTCGGGTTGATTGGCGGTCATCCGGCGTGGCGCCTTTCTTCTTTGACCGCCACGCCTTTCTTCCTGCACGCGTTGTCACCTGTCGCCATCACGATTACCATGAAGCGGGTCGAGACTGCTTTGTATCGGATGAGGCGCCTCATGCTTACCCGCACCTTCACCCTCCTCCCGCTCGCCTTCCTCCTCGCCGCCCCCCTCCAGGCCCAGGCCCCCGCGCGCTGGACCGCGGAGCGGGCCAATCAGTGGTATGCCGAGCAGCCGTGGCTTGTCGGCTGCAACTTCATCCCGAGCACGGCGGTCAACCAGCTCGAGATGTGGCAGGCCGATACCTTCGATCCCCGGACCATCGACCGCGAGCTCGGCTGGGCCGCGTACCTCGGCATGAACACCGTGCGCGTCTTTCTCCACGACCTCGCCTGGCAAGCCGACCGGGACGGCTTCCTGCGGCGCGTCGACATCTTCCTCGTTATCGCCGCACGCCACCGCATCCGGCCGGCCCTCGTCCTCTTCGACGATTGCTGGAACGACAACCCGAGGCTCGGCCCGCAGCCCGCGCCGATCCCCGGCGTGCACAACTCCGGCTGGGTGCAGAGCCCGAGCGTGAAGGTCGTCAACGAGCCGCGCGAGTGGCCGCGACTGGAACGATACGTCAAGGACGTGGTCGCCACCTTCGGCAACGACCCGCGCCTCCTCTTCTGGGACCTCTACAACGAGCCGGGCAACAGCGGGCATGGGGAAAAGTCGCTGCCCCTGCTCCAGGCGGTCTTCGGGTGGGCGCGCTCCGCCGATCCGCGGCAGCCACTCTCGGTGGGCACGTGGTTCGACAACAAGGGGCTCAACGACTACCAGCTCGCCGCGTCCGATATTATCACGTTCCACAATTACAACGACGCCGCCAACCTGGAGAAGGAGATCCAGTCCCTCCGGAAGCTCGGCCGCCCGGTGATCTGCACCGAGTACATGGCCCGCACGAACAAGAGCGCCTTCGCGACCTGCCTCCCTGTTTTCAAGAAGGAGCGTGTCGGTTGCTACAACTGGGGGCTGGTGAGCGGGAAGACGAACACGATCTTCCCCTGGGGCTCCAAGAAGGAATCCCCTGAGCCGAAGGTCTGGTTCCACGACATCTTTCGGGCCGACGGCGCCCCCTTTGCTGCCGAGGAGGTCGCGCTGATCCGCAATCTGACGGGGGCCGACCTGCCGCCTCTTCTCGAATGCCCGCCGGATTACGGGCGCCTGCCGTTCCGGCGTCTGCGTCTTCGAAGGATGCGCTGGTGAATCTGAACGCTGGAACCGTGCCACCGCGGAAAGAGACCCATGCCCCTCAAGATCTCCGCCTTCCCCAAGTGCTACATCGACCGGATCGCCGGCGAGCGCTCCATGTCCGTCTTCGACTGGATCGACATGGCTCGCTCCCTCGACGCCGACGGCCTGGAGATGTACGACGGCTTCTTCACCAGCCTCGACCCGGCTTACCTCGACCGCGTCGGCGAAGCGATCCGCGGCGCCGGCTTCGCCATGCCGATGCTGTGCTGCTCCCCCGATTTCACGAATCCGGATGCCGACGGGCGCAAGCGGGCCGTCGAGCGCGAGGCGGAGATGATTCGCGTGACGCGGCGGCTCGGCGGGCCGGGCGCCGTGTGCCGGGTGCTGAGCGGGCAGCGCTACCCGGGCCTCGACCGGCGGCAGGGGCTGGAGTGGGTCGTCGAATGCATTGAGCGGGTGCTGCCAGTGGCGTGCGAACATGACATCATTCTGGGACTCGAGAATCATTACAAGGACGGCTTCTGGAAGTATCCCGAGTTCGCGCAGAAGAAGGATGTTTTCCTCGACCTGGTGAACGCCATCCCGGAGCGGAAGCATTTCGGCGTGCAGTACGACCCATCCAACGCCGTCGTGGCCGGCGATGATCCGGTCGAGCTGCTGCGCGCCGTCGCGGACCGCGTCGTCAGCATGCACGCCAGCGACCGTTACCTCGCCGAGGGCGCCTCCCTGGAGGACCTGCGCCAGGCGGACGGCACGCTCGGTTACTCCCCGAACCTGCGTCACGGCGTCACCGGCAAGGGGCTCAACGATTACGACGCCATCTTCCGCATCCTCGCCGAGCACGACTACCGGGGGTGGGTGAGCATCGAGGACGGCATGAACGGCATGGAGGAGATGGCCGAGTCGCTCGCGTTCCTGCGGCGGATGAGCGCCAAGTATTTTCCGGGGGAGTGAATGTGGAGCCCGTGCGCGTGGGACTGATTGGTTGCGGGAAGGTGGGGCAGATTCACGCCGCGGCGTTGCGCAGTCTTCAAGAGGCCGAACTGGTTGCCGTGTGCGACGTGAGTCCGGAGCGCGTCCGCGTCTTCGCCGAGCGATACGGGGCTTGCGGCTATACCGACGTCGACGCGATGCTGCGCGAGGGCCCGTGGAGGCGGTCGTCATCGGGACGCCGCATCCGCTGCACGCCGCGCCGGCCATCCGCGCCGCCGAGGCGGGCATCCACGTCCTCGTCGAGAAACCGATGGCGGCGACGCTCGAGGATTGCGACGCCATGATCGGCGCAGCGAAACAGGCGGGGGTCCTGCTCGGCGTCATCAGCCAGCGGCGCTTCTATGAGCCGGTCGCGCGGATGAAACAGGCGATCGACGCCGGCAAGATCGGCCGGCCGGCGCTGGGCGTCTTCACCATGTATAGCTGGCGCGAGCCGTCCTATTACCAATCCGACCCCTGGCGCGGCAAGTGGGACACGGAAGGGGGCGGCGTGCTCGTCAACCAGTCGCCGCACCAGCTCGATCTCCTGCGCTGGTTCATGGGGCCGATCGCCGAGGTCAGCGGCTACTGGGCGAACGTCAACCATCCGGGCGTCGAGGTCGACGATACCGCGGTCGCCGTGCTCCGCTTTCAGAACGGCGGCCTCGGCGCCATCGTCACGAGCGTCGCCCAGAAGCCCGGCATCTACACCAAGGTGCACATCCACGGAACCAGCGGCGCCTCGATCGGTGTCGAGACCGACCGCGGCGCCACCTTCATCGCCGGCATGACCGCCATCGCCGAGCCGCCGCTCAACGACGTCTGGACGATCCCCGGCGAGGAACACCTTCTCGCCGATTTCCAGGCGGAGGACCGCGCCCGCTTCACCCAGATCGACGCCACCACGCACTACCACGCGCTGCAAATCCAGGACTTCCTCCGCGCCATCCGCGAACGCCGCCCGCCGCTGGTGACCGCGCAGGACGGGCGCGCGGTGGTGGAGTTGTTTGCGGCAATCTATCGGTCGAATCGGGAGCGGCGGGCGGCGCCGCTTGGGGATTCGGCAGCAAGTAGGCCTCGCGAGCCGAGCGGGGCCGGATAGTAGGACGGCGGTTTCGCGAGCGGTCACGCCAGGTCCGGCTCGGCTCGCCGGACCTACTGCCGTTCCCACCCGCAGGCCAGGCACTGCGTCGCTCTCGGCGTTCTCAGATTGCGGCCGCAGCGCCAGCAGTAGACGCGGACGTCCGTCATAGTTTGGCGCCCTTCGTTCTCCCGTGGTCAATAGGTCGCGCGGCCGCCGCTGATGTCGTAGCACTGGCCGGTGGTGAAGCTGGCTTCCTTGCTGGCGAGGTAATGCACGAGGGCGGCGACCTCTTCCGGTTTGCCGACGCGGCCCATCGGGATCTTGGACACCATGTAATCGATGGTCGACTGCGGCAAGCCTTCGAGGATCGGCGTCCCGATGACGGCGGGGGAGAGGGCGTTGACGGTGATGTCTCCCTGGCCGACGAGTTCCTTGGCGAGCGACTTGGTGAGCGCGATGAGGGCCGCCTTGCTCGCCGAGTAGGGGCCGAGGGTCGGGTTGCCTTCCTTGCCGGCGATCGAGGCGATGTTGACGATCCGGCCGTAGCCGCGGCGGCGCATCCCTTCGGCGGCGGCGCGGCACAGGAGCCAGGGGCCGACGACATTGACGGTGAGGACGCTTTCCAGGTCGCGGCGCTCCAGCTCCCAGATCTTGCCCGCCTTGCCGGTGATGCCGGCGTTGTTGACGAGGATCGTTAATGAGCCGGCGCGGGATTCGAGCGTCTGAAGAGCGGCGGCGATGTCTTTCTCGCTGGTGACGTCGCCGGCGAGCGCGACGCCCCCCAGTTCGAGAGCGATGGCATCGGCTTTGGCAGCGTCGAGGTCGAAGACGCCGACCTTGGCGCCGGCGTGGGCGAGGCGACGGCAGATCGCGGCGCCGATGCCCTGGGCGCCGCCCGTGACGAGGGCGACCTGGTTGTCGAGACGGAAATACGATTCAGTCATTGGTTACCTCCCTCGTTTAAGGTAGGGAACCGGGGAGCGGCGGAGGGATGGGGCGCCGGCGAGGCGGCGCGCACGCGAAACCGCAAGCGGGGCGCCGGACGGGCGCGGTTGGATCGAGGGTTATTTGGGCGCCGTGGCTTCGCGGAGGAGGTTGTCGATGAGGCTGTCGAGTTGGGCGATGCTGGCCATGTCGAGCTTGTAGCGCAGGACGCCGTTGGCGTCGATGAGGCAGAGGCTGGGGATGCAGGGGATGCCGTAGCGGGCCTGGATGGCGCCGGCGCCGTCGGAGAAGGAGCGCCAGTTGAGCTTGTTGGCAAGGCAGGCGCGCTGGGCCTGGTCGCGGTCCGGGTCGAGGTTGACGCCGATCAACGCGAAGGGCTTGTCTTGATAGCGCTCCACGAGCGACCGCTCGTGCGGGAAGAGACCCCGGCATGGGGGTCAGAAATGGGCCCAGAAGCTGAGGAGGACCACCTTGCCGCGGTAATCGCTGAGGCGGAAGCCCTTCCCCTCCATGTCTTCGCCGGCGATGTCGGGCGCCGGCTGGCCCAGAGGCGGTCCCCAGACGACCAGCTTTTCATTCCGGGAAGGGGCGCCATCTCTCTTGCCGCAGCCCGGCATGGAGATGAGCGCCGCCAGGAACACCTGGGACGATGCGAACAACAGCCGCATGCGACGACCTCACGGTGGAATCTTCAGCGCGGGCTCATACCCGATGGGCGTGTTCTTGTCAGTAGGTGTTTCGCTGGGCCGGTGGGTTTCAGGCGCCGACGGCTCGCTACGTCGCCAAGGCTGTGGGCAAAGTAGGCAAACAGGGTGGGCGGGGTGAGGAGAGGCGCGGATTTCTGTTGCATTTCACCGTGGCCCGCTTTCTGTTAACGGGCATGGCTTCCGGCTCCGCGCCTGTTGACCGCTCCGCACGCCTTGGCATCTGGCAGGCGCCGCTCGTGCCGGTTGCGCTCGCATTCACGGCCGGCATTCTGCTCGATCGTTTGGCGGCGATTGATCTCCCGCTGGTCCTCGTGCTGGCGGCGGCGCCGGCGCTGTTCTGGCTGCGGCGTCGGCGCGACGGTGTCTTTTTCCTGTGGAGCGCGATCTTCTTTCTCGGGGCGGCCTATCACGCCTGGCGCGTGCGCGAACAGCCGGCGGATTGGCTGGGCCGGATGCGCGAGCTGGAGGAGAAGCCGGTGCGTGTGCAAGGGCGTGTCGCCAGTGAGCCGCAGCCCAGGCCGGCGGCGCCGTCGCCGCTGCGGACCTTCGCGCCGGCCCGTCAGGCGAGCTACCTGGTCGAGTGCGAAAGCGTGGTCCTGTCGCGCGGCGTGATTCCGGCGCGGGGGACCGTGATCGTCTACGCCGAGGGGACGGGAGATTTGCCGAAGATGGGGCAACTCATCGAGATGGCGGGAGTTTTGCGATGGCCCGAAGGCCCCGTGAATCCCGGCGGCTTCGACCGGCGCGACCATTATCGCGACCAGGGGCTCGCGGCGAGCCTGAGCATGGAAGACGCCGGCGCCTGGCGCCTGATCGAGCCCGCGGCGCCGGCGCTGCATCCGGAGCTTTGGCTGTCCTGGCTGCGCGAGAAGACGCGTGACCTGCTGGACACCTACGTGCCCGAGGAGCAACAGGCGGTGGCGGTCGCGCTCATCCTCGGCGATGGGACGCGCATGACCGGCGATGATTGGGACGCGTATCTGCGGACCGGCGTCATTCACGTCCTGGCGATCTCGGGACAGCACCTGGTGATCCTCGCCGGCTTCATCCTCATTCTGCTGCGGCTGGGTCACGTTTCCCGCAGCCGGGCCGCTCCCGCCATCGCCCTTTTCCTCCTGGTCTATGCGCTGGTAACGGGGGGCCGCCCACCCGTCATGCGCGCCGCCTGGATGGTCCTCGCCTTCGTCGGCGCCGCCTGGGCGCGCCGGCCGGTCCTGCCCGCGAACACCTTCGCCCTGGCCTGGCTGCTTGTCGCCTTCTATTCCCCGGCCGACCTCTTCGGCATCGGTTGCCAGCTCTCGTTCCTCGCGGTGGCCGTCCTGATCTGGGGGACGCCCAAGCCGAAGCCGGAGGACCCCATCGAGCAGTTGCTCGCGGAGCAGCGGCCGTTCCTCGTCAACGTCGCTCATGACGCGGGGCGCTGGCTCGGGGCGATGCTGCTCGTCAACGCCGTCGTCTGGCTCGCGCTCACGCCGCTCATCGCTTCCCGGCTCAACATGATTTCCCCGGTGGCTTTGCTGTTGGGGCCGCCCATGGTTTTGCTCACCTCGATCGGCCTGATCGCCGGTTTCCTGACGCTCCTGACCGGCGCCCTCGTGCCGTTCCTGGGCTACGCCTTCGGCTGGATCACCGGGCTGAGCATGAGTGGCTGCCAAACGCTCGTGCAATGGGGCGTGCGTCTGCCCGTCGGTCATGCCTTCGTTCACGACGTTCCCGGCTGGTGGGTCGCCGTCTTCTATGCCACGCTCTTTGCTTTCCTCACGCTGCCACCGATCCGCCGCCGCGCCGCCTGGTTCTGGACGGCGGCCTGTCTCTGGCTCGGCCTCGGCTGGATTATCCAGCTTTGGCCGCGCGGCGCCGACGAGTTCCGCTGCACCTTCCTCTCCGTCGGCCATGGCGGCTGCACGGTCATCGAATGTCCGGACGGCTCGGTCCTGCTCTACGACGCGGGGACCATGACGGGACCCGAAGTCACGCGTCAGCACATCGCCCCTTTTCTCTGGCAGCGCGGCATCCGCAAGATCGACCACGTCTTCCTGTCCCATGCCGACCTCGACCACTTCAACGGCCTGCCCACCCTGCTCGACCGCTTCGCCGTCGGCCGCATTTATCAGACGCCAAGCTTCGCGCAGCGAACGACGCCCGGCGTCTTGCTGACACTAGACCGAATCGAGAAGAGCGGCGTGGAGACGGGGGTGCTGAAGGCGGGAGACCGGCTGGCGTTCGGCGAGGTCGCGATCGATGTGTTGCACCCGCCGGAAGAAGGTCCACCCGGCAACGAGAACTCGCGCAGCCTGGTACTCCACGTGCGCTGCGGCTCCCTCACGTTGCTGCTGACGGGCGACCTGGAGCTGCTCGGCATGGAGCGCGTCTTGCGACTCGAGCCGCATCGAGTGGACGTCTTGATGGCGCCGCATCATGGCAGCAAAGGGGCGAACAAGGAGAACTTCGCCAAGTGGGCGGCGCCGCAAGTCGTCGTGAGCTGCCAAGGCCGACCGCGCACGTTCGACGCCTCCGCATACAAGACGAGCCGGTACCTGACGACCTGGGAACACGGGGCCATCACGTTCCGGCTGGAGGGGGAGCGGAAAGTGGCCCAGACGTTTCGGACGAGGGAGCGGTGGGAGCTCAAGTGACAGGAGGAAGACAATCGGCGCCGAGGCCGAGGGTAGAATGGTTATGGGGCAAGTGTGCATGCGCGGGAGGCTCTCATGCTATTCCGGGATCGCGTTCACGCGGGCCGGGAGCTGGCGCGGCGGCTGGCGAGATATGCCGGCCGCGACGACGCCATCGTCCTGGCGTTGCCGCGCGGGGGCGTGCCGGTCGGCTTCGAGATCGCCAAGGCGCTGCGGGCGCCGCTCGATGTTTTCGTGGTGCGCAAGCTGGGCTTGCCCGATCAGCCGGAGCTGGCGATCGGGGCCATCGCGAGCGGCGGGGTCCGCGTCGTCAATGAGGACGTGACGCGGCCGCTCGGCGTCGGTCCCGAAGTGCTCGACGAGGTGGCGGCGCTGGAGCAAGTGGTGCTGGAACGGCGCGAGCGCTCGTTCCGCGGCGACCGGCCGGCGCCGTTCGTGCGGGGCCGCATCGTCATTCTCGTCGACGACGGCCTGGCGACGGGATCGACAATGAAGGCGGCGGTGCAAGCGTTGCGCATGCAAGAGCCGGGGCGTATCGTGGTGGCCGTGCCGGTGGGAGCGGCGGAGACGTGCGCCGAGCTGCGTCATCGCGCGGATGAGGTCGTCTGCCTGGAGACGCCCGAACCCTTTCTCGCCGTCGGCTCCTGGTACGATGACTTCCGGCAGACGGCGGATGAGGAGGTGCAGCGCCTCCTGGAGCAGGCGGCGGACGTACGATGTGGAGGGGGAGCGACCGGTCCGTGATCCAAGCAATAGGAAGACGGCATGAACAAGAAAGACGCGCCCGCTGAAACCGCCCCCGATCCCTGGAAGCAAAAGCTCCAGGCGACGCTGAAGCAGGAGCGACCCTCGCCGCGCCGGTGGGGGTTCTGGCTGGGGCTCGTGTTTCTGGCGGCCATGGCGCTGGTCGTCTGGCTGCTCTTGCCGCGCACGCCGACCGGCCTGCCGGCCATCGTGACGTTTGACGTGCTGACGCGGCCGGAAGACGAAGTGGTCGTGCGCGCCATCTTCGATGTGAAGGAAGGGGACGCTCCGGTGGCGGGACGGACGGTCATCTTCCAGGAGAGCCGGTTGCCGTTGCCCGGACAGGAGTTGCTGCAAGCGAAGACGGAGGTCACCAGCGCCTCCCTCGCGCGGGCGACCTTGAAACCGGGGCTTCTCCTGACGCAAATCGCCTTCGAGGCGAACTGCCCGGGCGGCGAGCGGCAGAGCGGCGTCAAGGACCAGGGGGTGATCTATGTGCGACCTGCGGCGACGCCGTTGCTCGTCGTGAGCGTCGAGGGGACGTTGTCCATCGCCGGCGTGGAGGAATGGAAGAAGAGCAACGCTCAGAACCCGGCGGCCGTGCCCGAGGCGCCGCCGGCGTTGCAGGAAGCGCAGCGCCTCGGCTACCAGATCGTCTATCTGGCGCTGGAGCCGGATGCGCCGCCGGACTATCAGAAGCGACGTGTCTGGACGCGCTATCGCTTCGGCGTCGTTCCCACCGCGCTGCCGGAAGGGCCGATCCTCGGGCGGCCGGAGTACCCCGGCGATCTTGCGGCGGCTACCTCCGCCCTTCTGGGTGAGCTGAAGGAGAAGTTCACGGACAGGCGTGTCGCGGTGACGGCGGACCCGGCCGCGGCGGAGCGCTTCCAGGCGGCGGGTTGGCGCACGCTGCTGATCGGCGACGGCGCCGCCCTGCCAGGGGTGGAACGGTGCGCGGCTGGAGCGAGCTGGGGAAGGCGCTCGGGAAATAACAACTCAGGAAAGCGGCCGTCCGCGTCGATCGTTGCGGCTCCACCTTGAGCAGCGTCGCGCGCTCGATGGCGCGCCACCATTTCTTCCAGTGGTCGGCGCCGTGCAGACTCCAGCGCATGTACTCGCGCAGGAAGCGAAGGCGGTCGGTGCGGGAGATGGCGCCGGTGCGCAAAAAGCTGACGTTGAGGCGGGCCAGGTTCTGCACGCGGCGCGACCAGCGGACGCGGCCGTAGCGCTCGACGCCGACCAGGTCGATGATCCAGATCGACGAGGGGTAATGGGGCAGGAGGCGGATGTTGCCGGCGAGGCCCGGATACGACAGCGTGCGCGGCTCGCCGGAGACGAGGATGTTGTGCGCCTTGAGGTCGCGGTGATCGAGGCCGCGCTCGTGCATCGCGCGCAGGATGCGGGCCATGCGCATGGTCTCCGTGCGGATGCGCGGCGTGCGCTCCGGCGCGGGCAGCGCCTCCATGCGGCGCAGAAACTCGAGGAGGTTCTCGGCGTCGTCGATGCGCTCGGTGATCAGGTAGCCGTCGCAGAGCATGCCGTTCTTGACGCGATGGAAGACGGCGAGGGGGCGGGGCGTGGGCAGGCCGCGCTCGCAGAAGGCCTGGCCGAAGAACCAGGAGCGCAGCGCGGGGGTCAAGCGGAGGAGAGAGCGGAAGGGATCGTACCAGTGCGTGGCGCGGAAGCGCTTGTAAATGACGCGACGGAGGGCGCCATCGACGGGCAGATCGATCTCGACGACAGTGGAGCTGCGGGAATCCTTGAGGAGCCGGGCGCCGGGGGCGCTGAACGGGGCGTCCGGGTCGGCGAGCAGCTTTTCGAGGTCGGGGCGGCGAACCTCCGCGATGGCGTAGCCCCTGACGCCGTGGCCGCTCAGCTTGCGGTAGTAGCGGTTGTTCTTGAAGCAGCGGCGGTCGCGGCCGCGCCAGAAGGCGAGGTTGGAGAGAAGGGTCTGCCGCTCGATCGCGACGCCGAAGGCGCGCCAGCGGCGCCAGGCCGGCGCGTCGGCCTGGGGAAAGCGCGTCTGGAAGTAGGAGCGCCAGAAGCGGAAGCGATCGGCCCGGCTGGCGCGGAGCATGAACCAGCGGTTGAGCATGATGAGGTTGGCGGCGCTCGCCTTCTTTCCCAGCGGGGGCCCGAGCCGGACGGCCTCGAGGTCGACGAGAAACAGGCGTAGCGTCTCGGCCGGTTCGACACGGACAAGGATGTTGCCGGCGTGGAGATCGTTGTGGCGGATTCCCGCTTGATGCAGGCGCGCGACCCAGGCGCCGAAGCAACGGGCCAGCTCGAGGCGCAGCCGGGCATGCCGCCGCGGGGAGGGCTCGGCGCGGAGCCGGAGGAGAAAATCGAGCAGCGGCTCCACGTCTTCCAGGGCATGAGTCAGGAAGAAGGATTCGCCGCTCGCCCAGCGCGAGGCGGGCTCTCCCAGCGCGAGGGGCGCGACACTGTCGGCGCCGCGCCGGGCGATGGCGCGGGCGAGCGTGAACTCGGAGCGCGCCTTGTTGGAGCGCAGCCAGAGGCGCAAGCGCGAACGGATGTCGGGCGTGAGGTGGCGCTTGACGAAGAACGTGAGGTCGTCCAGGGCGACGCGGTAGACGACGCGGTGCGGCCCGGTCTTGACCACCGTCGCGGCGCCGGATGCAAGCCACTCTTCGAGGCGCAGGCCATCCGGTCCGAGCAGACGATCCTTGAGACGCGCCGGCACGAGCCAGCGCCGGCCCCCGGCGTCGACTTCGACCAGCGGCCCGAATTCGCCGCTCAGGCGCAGCGGCGCGCGTTCGATGTCTTGTTGAGCAGATTCAGCCATTGCGCCGCCCCGATCGCCACGTGATACTTCTCTTCGACGCGCCGCCGTCCCGCCTCCCCCAGGCGCCGCCGCAATTCCGCGTCGCACGCCAGACGCTCGATCGCCGCGGCGAACTCGGCCGGTGTCCGCACGAGCAGGCCGGTTCGTTCATGCTCGATCATCTCCGGATGGACGCCGACCGCGTTCGCCACGACCGGCAACGCCGCCGCCATGTACTGGAGGACCTTCAGGCCGCACTTGCCCCGGCTCCAGTCATCGTCCGGAATCCAGGAGACGCCGATGTCGGCTCCGCCCAGATCCTCCGCCTCCCGCGCTTCCGACCACGGCGAAAACAGGATCGGCAAATGGTTCCACGTCGGGGCTCGGTCGCAGACGACGCGAAAATCCAGGAAACTCAGACGCTCCCCCAAACGCTCCAGGTCGCCGCGCACCAGGTCCAGTCCCTGCATGGTGCTGGAGGA
Source organism: Gemmataceae bacterium (assembly GCA_046350295.1). Classification (GTDB taxonomy): domain Bacteria; phylum Planctomycetota; class Planctomycetia; order Gemmatales; family Gemmataceae; genus JAXMAR01. Next base: position 23,238 of record JAXMAR010000044.1, on the reverse strand, counting down.
GCCGATCCACACCATCTCGACGCGTGCGCTGGTAACGTGTCGCTTGGGAACGTAGCGCGCGACGTCGACGCAGGTGGGTACGACGTCGATCTTGTCCGGGCGCGTATGCGAGGCGGCTTCGCGGGCAAGGAAGGAGTTCCCGGCGAGGACGCGTTCGGCGGCGCCGACCATGCGGGCAAAGCCGCGGCGCAGCCGGGCGCTATAGGGACCGCGCGCGTGATAGGAATCGCGGAGGAAAACGGCGTCGTCGTAATCGAACCAGAAGCGCCGGGCGGCGCGGCGCAGCAGGAAGAGGCGCCAGGCGGAAAGGAGCCGGCGCTGGACGATAACGAGGTCCGCCTGCCGCAGCCTGCGATCGAATGCGAGGCGGGGAAAGAAGCGTTTGGGCCAGGAGGCGAGGGTCAGCTCATGCCCGGCCGCTTCGAGATAGGGCCGGAACGCGGCCAGGCGATAGCGGGCGCAAACATGCTGCGGCGCGTCAACGAGTGCGACAAGGCGCATCTGGCCATCCACGACGGTTCGGAAGGGAAACGCCCGGCCATTTGACCCGTTTGGGTGGGATGGGGCAAGAGCAGAACCGATTGGCCCGTCAGCCCGTCAGCGCGTCGTGTCCTTGATGAAATCGCGCATGGCCCGGCCCACGGGATCCTCCGCGTTGGTCGCCATGAAAAGGATCGAATTGTGATTGCGTTTTTCGACGCGCAACAGGCGAACGTCACAGCGCTCCTCGAGCAACGCCCGCTCGAACGTCTTCGCCATCTCGGGCAGCGTCGGCAGATCGTGCTCGGCACAAACGAGGAGGAATGGCGGCAGCCCGGGGCGGACGTGGGCAAGCGGCGACGCGTGGCGGCGGACGGCCGGGTCGGACCCGAACGCGGGGCCGTAGATATCGACGCTGGCCGGAATGCCGGGGCCAAAGGGCTTGATGAGCGGGTCCGGCGTTGGGCTCCGCAGCGGCAAGGCCTCGTCGCCGTGTACGGCGTTGGCGGCGGCCCCTCCGAGGCGGACCTCCACTTTGCCGGGTGGAATCTCGTAGACGCCGCTCACCGCGATCACCCCCTTGATGTCGGCGCTCGAGAGCCCGTGCTTCTTCAGGTACGATTCGTCGGTGGCGACAAGCGCGACCAGATGGCCGCCGGCGGAGTGGCCCGCCAGAAAGAGGCGATCCGGGCGGCCGCCGTAGTCCGCGATGTGCGCGTGGGTCCAAGCGATGGCGCGAGCGATGTCCTTCGCGTGCTCCGGATGAACGACGGAAGGCGAGAGCCGGTAATTGGGGACGACGACGCCGATCCCTTCCTTGGCGAGATACTCCGCCACGGCCGAGTAGAGTCCGCAGCAGCGATTGTCCCCCATGACCCAGGCGCCGCCGTGCACGAAGACGACGACCGGGAAATCGTTCTTGTTCCTGGGCAAGAAGAGGTCGGCGCGATGGCGGAAGTCGTCGGCGTCCTTGCCGGAGTAGTAGGCGACATCGGACAGGCGGCGGACCTCCGGAGAAGTTGCGGACGATGGGGAAGACGGGCCCCAGAGGGGGATGGAGGTGACCGCGCAACCGGAAAGCAGGAGGACAGAGACCGCGATAAGCCGCTTCATGGCGCTCCTCCCGCAACAACAACGGCGCTCGCCGCGAGCGACGCTTATAGCAAAGGCGGGGTGGGGGAAAAAGCGAGCTTCGTCGCCGTGCGGCGCCCGGCGCTTCTCACATTCTGGCCGTCAGGCTCACCGTCTGCTCGCGCCGCGGGATGTCGACGTGCCAGAAGCCGAGGTCTTCCAGGTCGCGCGCCAGCAGCGTTGCGTTTTCGATGTCGCCGTGCACCAGGCAGATGCGCGGGTCGTTCGGCAGCAGCGGCGCCAGCGCATTCAGGAGCCCGTCGTGGTCGGCGTGGGCCGAGAACCCGCTCAGGTCGACGACCTCCGCCCACTTGTTCCAGCGCTTGCCCCGGAAGCGAACGCTCGGCCCGCGCTCCAGAAGCGACCGCCCCAGACTGCCCGGCGCCTGGTAGCTGACGAGGACGACGCTGTTGCGCGGATCGTCCAGGCCGTGCTCGAAGTGGTTGAGGATTCGGCCGGCCTCGCACATGCCCCCGGAGGCGACGATGATCGCCGGGCCGCGGCGCCGGCTCAGGTCCCGACTCTCCGCGGCCGCACGGACATAGCGCGGCGCGTGGCTTCCGTTGGCGTCCGGCAGGACCGCGAGCGATTCGGGGTGCAGCGCGTACGCCTCGGCAATGTCGGCCGCCAGGGCGCTGTCGACGAAGATGGGCGCCGCCGGCAGCGCGCCGTCGCGCATCCATTGCCGCAGGTAATGCACGACGATCTGCGCGCGCCCCAGGCTGAACGCCGGGACCAGCACCTTGCCCTCCCGGTCGATCGTCCGCCGCACCACCTTTCGCAGCGTTTCGCGCAGCTTCTCGACGGGCGGATGGCGCCGGCCCCCGTAGGTGCTCTCGCACACGACCATGTCGGCGGCGGGCAGCGCCTCGGGCGCCTTGAGAAAACGCAGGTCGGAGCGGCCCAGGTCGCCTGTGAAGAGCAAGGAGGCGCCGGCGCTCGCCAGGTGGACCATGGCCGAGCCGAGCAGATGGCCGGCGTCGTGCAACGTCAGGGCCAGGCCGGGGCGGATGTCGTGGGGCCGTCCGTAAGGCAGCGTCACGCACTGGGCCAGCGTGCGCTCCACCTCGCCGCTCGAATACAGCTGGCCGGTCGAGCACTCGTCGGCCCGTCCGAGGATCTCGTCGATGCGCGCCTCCTCGGCCTGGATACGCGCCGAGTCGGCGAGCATGATGCCCAGCAAACGGCGTGTCGCGGCGGTGCAGAAGATGGGTCCGCCAAAACCCTGGCCGACGAGGTTGGGGAGGTTGCCGCAATGGTCGACATGGGCGTGGCTCAGAACGACGGCGTCCAGTCCGGCCGGGTCGAACGGGAAGAGGCGATTGCGCTGGCGCGTATCGGGATGTCGACCCAGGACGAGCCCGCAATCGAGCAGCACGCGTGCCCCCGCCGCTTCGACGAGGTGCATCGAGCCTGTTACGGATTGCGCGGCGCCGTGGAACGTGAGGGAGAGGGCGTGGGGAGACGTTCGGGCGGGACCAAGCATTGGTAGGTCTCAGGCGCGGTGGCGCGCCGGCTCCGTTTCCTGAGACCCTGTTCAAACCGTACGTGCGGATTTCCTGCATACGGCTTACCGTTGGTCTTCTCAGACAGCATGCGCGACTCCCGGGTAACGGATCGTGCCCAACAACTGATACAGGCCATGCTCGGTCACGAAGCGGCGATGCGGCCAGGCGCTCGGCCGGAACGGACGCCCATCGGGTTGCCAGCGTCGTTGGCCGCCACGCCGAGCCAGCAGCCGAAGCAGCCGCTGACGCACGTAGCTGTCCACCGCGTTGAACTTTGCCGACGCGTTGCCAGTCCGGAAGTAACCGCCCCAGCCACGCAGGACCGGATTCAGCACCCGGATCACTTCCCGGATGTCCTTCATCCACGCCCAGCGCCGCGGTTCGGTGAGGTCGTGGATCTTGGTGGTGATCGCTTTCATCGCTCGCGGAGACGGCCAGCGGAACAGATAGCGTCGCCCCTTGAAGTGCGAACGCACGATCCGCAGGTAACATCCCAGGAACGTGAAGCCCTCTTTCCCCAAGCCCAACTCCACCAATCGTGTCTTGGTCGGATGCAGTTGCAGTCGCAGCTGATCCAGAATCATCCTCACCTCAGCCGTAGCCGCCTGCTCGGCCTGAGCCCGCGTGCGGCACAAGATGACGAAGTCATCCGCGTAACGCACCAGTTGACCCAGGAGAACAAGTCGCCGTCCAGATGCGGTCCAGATCGTTCAGGTACGTTCGCCAACAACGGTGAAATGACCCCGGCCTTGCGGAGTCCCCGGCGGTCGCCGTCCGCACCTGACCATCCTCCATGACGCCTGCTTGCAACCATTGCCGCAACAGCTTGAGCACCCGCCGATCCGAAATCCTCCGCGCCACTTGCTCCAGAAGGATGTCCTTGGGTTGATGGCATCGAAGAAGCCTTGAATGTCCGCGTCCACCACGTGATAGTGGTCGCCCACCTGTCAAACGGATGGCCTCCCCATGCCCGCGTCGCTGCGGGCGCGGACGAAAGCCGTAACTGCACGGCTCGAAGTCCGCTTCAAAGATCGGCTCCAACACGATCTTTGCCGCCATCTGTACGACGCGATCCCGCACCGTCGGGATGCCCAGCGGCCGCTGCCGCCCATCCGCCTTGGGAATGTATCGCCGACGCACCGGTTGCGGCCGGAGGCTTCCCCGCACGGAGTACGTCTTGCAGGTCCAACAGGAAACTGCCCGACGCCTTGCCGCTCGATCATCGTCAGCGTCTCGCCGTCGATGCCCGCAGCCCCTTTGTTGCTGCGCACCCGCTGCCACGCCTCCAGCAGAACGTCAATCCGCCAGATCCGGTCGTACAAAGCGTGAAAGCGTCGCTCCCGATGCCGCTTGGCTGCCGCGAACAGACTGCGTTGAGTTCTCAAACACTTTGTCATGGGGTAGTTGGGTCTTTGACCATGCCCTCAGCGCTTACCCGCGCCATCGTGACCAAAGCAGTGGTCCTTCCCTCCACCGACTTTCGCCGGCTTCGACGGTACTACGAACCCCTCGGACTCCCGCCCGACACGACTCCCCTTCGCCATCGGCTTGTGAGCTGCCATCGCCCAACGTGGGCCGCCGACGGCCCTCCTGTTCCGCACCAAGCCGTGTTCACATGCCCTCCCTCTCACCCCGCGAGCGTCCCACCTCCGGACATTCTAACAGGCAGTCTCTTGCCTTCGCCGTGACATGAGCGGCTCGGCCACTCGACCTTCGGGTTCTTATATCACGAGGGGTTGCAGGGTTCGCTAACGCTGGGCCTGCGAACTTGCTCCCCGCCATGAGGTCGTACGACTCCATACGGGCTCTTGACATCCCACTCAGACGCCAAGGTCTCCCCTTGTGCGTCCGGGACCTGCTACGCGCTGCTCCGGCGCCTACTCGCGACGGGACTTTCACCCGCAAGCTGAGTGCAGCATGAATCGGCTATCTCCGATTCGTCAGGACGTACCATGGAATCATTGTAGCAGACGGGCGCGGCGTCAGCCCGTCTTCTCAGCGCCTCGCCGTCGGCCTCCGAGCGCTTGAGGTCATCCACCAGGCTCTCGCGCAGCTCGTCGCTCAGGGGCGCGCTCTGGTGCTGGTAGTGCTCGTTGACGAAACGGAAGAAGGCGGGCCGCTCGGGATCGGCGAGCTTGCCGCGGCCGGTCGGGTCGACGTGGAACTGGAGCCAGTGGGACGTGCCGACGGAGCGGTCCTCGGGCCGGCAGGTGACGAGTGTGGCGGGAAACCAGTCGTCGCCGACCGTCAAGCGCAGGTGCTCGCCTTGCAGGCCGCGCCAGTGGGCCATCTCCGCGGCGAAGCGCGACTCGTCGATGTCGATGAGCAGCGCCGCCTGGAGGAGGTTACGGCTGGGGAGCAGGCGGTTGTAGAGGTTCAGTTCCTGCTGCACCTCGGTCGGCTCCGACAGGCGGGCGATGCGCAGGATTTCCTGGACGCGGAACCAGAGCGTTTGCCGGTTTTCGAAGATGAGCGTGAGGCGCGGGCCGATGCGGACGCGGCGATAGCGATCGACATAGCGGCGATGGGAATCGAAGAACCCCGCCGCCGCCGACGTATTCCTCCAGGGGCAGCAGATCGTCCACCGTAGAGCTGCATGACCATCCTGGTCGGGCGCCTTGGCGAGTCGCGAGCCAGCCCGATAGAGCGCAGGCGACACCATGCCGGGAGACGAGAAAAAGATCAAGACGAGTTGGAGAGGAGACGGCGAGGAAATAGCAACAAACACCTGCAGAAAGAGACGCCACGCCCGCACGGCGGTGAGGGCAGTTCGCCGCGCTCACCGTGCGCACCTTGACATTTCTCGCCGCTGCTCGACTTGCCGATCGAATGCTCTGGGCCACGGCGACCAGCTTGTCCCAGTTCTTCCTCGACGTATTCCGGCGGCCCCTCTGTGCCACGCGGCTGGCGATCTGGAGGGGGGATCGGTCTCGATGGCGTCCAGGGGGCACCAGCGTCGCACAGGTCGCAGCCGATGGCCTTGCTGCCCAGGTCGATGTCGACGAAGCTCGCGCACCGGCTGGATCGATCTTCGGCACCTTGTAGATGCAATCGAGCCCGCGCAGACCCGACGCAGGCCTCGCAGCCGGTGCAGTTATCCGCGTTCACCACCGCCAGCGCCTTCGGCAGCTTTTTCCGGTTTTTCCGGCCCTGGCCATGGACTCTCTCCTTCTCCGCTTTCACTGGAGCGCTCGACCGAGGACGCAGTCCGCCCCTGGCCCTGGCAACGCGGGGCTAAACAATACTCTGTTCATTCTAGCGAATCGACCGAATCCCGCCGCGTCTCAAATCGTCGGCGGCGCGTCCAGCGTCTCGCACGGCTCCTCCGGCTCGATCGGCCGGGTCGAGTCGAACAGGAGCCAGCAAATGGTGCCGATGACGAAGACCGCGCTGAACGACGCGAAATTGATGTGCCAGCCGACCTTGCTCGCTTCGTGGATGGCTTGCGGCGTGTCGCTGGTCGCCCCTTTCTTCGCCAGGTCGATGATGAAGCCGGTCACGAAGCCCGCGGCCGCCCCACCCAGGTTGCCCACGGTGTTCATGCAGCCGGAGACGACGCCCGAGTAGCGTTTGCCGATGTCGATGCAGCTGGCCCAGGCGGCGCCCATCATCATGTCGTTGAAGAAGGCGGCGAATGCGACGGCGCCGACGAAGAGCCAGACGCTGTCGCCGGCGAAGATGGCGATGAAGTAGCAGACGGCGGCCAGGCCGTGGCCCAGGACGCCGAACAGACGCCGGCCCCATTTCTTGTTGCCCGTGCGGGCGATGAAGGAGTCGCTGAGGACGCCACCCAGGAAACAGGCGAGGGCGCCGAGCAGCAGGGGCGACCCCGGCCATGAGCGAGAAGTATTCGAGAACTCGCGCGTGAACTTCGCCGCCGGTCTGACCATAGTAATCACGCAGATACCCGGGCAGGTAGGTGATGTTGAAATACCACCCGTACGAGGGCGCAGAAGTACATCGCGCACAAGATCCACAGGTTGGCGTTCCCGAGCAGCTTGCCTCCAGGGCACGCGGACGCGTCTGCCGAGTGCCTCGCCGCGTCCCCATGGATGAGCCGCCTGCGGCGTTCACCCCGGCCTTCTCGCTCCGGCCGATCGCGGAACCAGGAAAAGACGAGGCACCAGGCGATGCCCAGGGCGCCGAAGATGAAGAAGATGTGCCGCCAGTGCATGGTCTTTTCCGGCGCCTCGCCCCGGCTGCCGTCGGCGTCGTGACGGTCTCGTACATCAGCGCCAGCACGATGAAGGTGGTGATCCCGCCGGCGAAGCGGCCCGCCATCCACACCGTCCCCTTGGCGAACGCGCGTTGCGAACGGGAACCAGTTGTGAAGCGCGTGGCGATGTTCGGGTACGCCCCCGCCTCCCCCACCCCGGAACAAGAAACGCACCCCTACCAGCAGCGAAAAGCCCACCCACGGGACCGGCGTCGGAAAAATCGCCGCCGTCAGCATCGTGAACGCCGACCACCACAGCACGATGCGGATCAGCGTCTTGCGCGGCCCGAAGACATCGCCGAGCCAGCCGGTCGGCACTTCGAACACGGCATAGGCGAGCGCGAAGGCGGTGAAGAGCAGGCCCTTCTCCGTCTCGCTCAATCCGAACTCGCTCTGGATGTAAGGGGCGACCGTCCCGAAGCAGACCCGATCCAGATAGGTGATCATCGACAGGGCGCAGCAGAATCCGAGCACCCCGTAACGAACGCGCGTTGGCTTTTGCATGATGGGTCGCATTATAGGCGAGGCGCGGCGGCGACGAAAACAAAAACGCCCCGCTTTCGCGAGGCGTTCGATTCAGCCGTCAGCTTACAGCTATCAGCTCTCAGCCAGTCAGCAGTAATCGGGCGGCCAGGTCTGGCTGATAGCTGATAGCTGTAAGCTGATAGCTCGGAGATCACTCACGCCGCGCCGTCGCGGTCTCCGCGCGGTCCATGGTCGCGAACGAGGCGGTCGCGCTGTAGCCCGGGCGGAGCAGGACGCGCTGCGTCTCGCTCAGCGTCTTGCCTTCGCGCACGACTTCGACTTTCAGGTCGTAGAAATAGGTCTGCCCGGCGACCAGGTCCGGCGTCTGGAAGATGCGGCGAGCCGAGGTCGTCTTCATCAGGTGGCCGTCGATGTAGAGCTTCGCGTCTGCCGGCACGTCGATGACGACGCGGGCCCGGTTGTTCAGGCGTCTCTTCCGGAAGCTTGCCGTCGGGCAGTTTTTCTCTTTCACGGGCGGCGGGTTGTCGTCTCTCGATCTTGCCCTTCGCCTTGGGATCGGGCGGGCCGAGGTCCACCGTCCCCGTGAACGTGGAGCCCGAGGCTGCAGCGTGCTTCCCAGCCGGAGTAGGCGCTGTAGCAGCCGTGGCAGCCGAAGGGGGCGTAGAAGTTGGGCGCAGCGCCGTAGCAGCCGAAGCAGGAGCAGCCGTAGCCATAGTAGCCGCCGCCGTAGTAGGCGCCATAGCCGCCCCAGGAGCCGTGGCAGAGGTTGACGCCGTCAATGTTCATGTAGCCATAGCCGGAGCAGCAGCCACCCCAGCAGCCCGAGCAGCAGCCGGAGCAACCGGAGCAGCTCCAGCAGCCGCCCGTGCAGCCGCCATAGCAGGCGTTATGGCAGCTCCAGCCGCCCATGACAGAAGTCAGGCGCCGCGGACCAGCGGTAGAGAGCAGTCATGAGCACAATCGAGTACATATGCAGTATCCTCCACAAAGCCCAAAAGGGGAACCGGCCGGAAAAAGTTCCCCGATCGTAGCAGACCGACCGTTCAGGGTATCTGGGATAAATGGCAAATTTACACAAGCCGCGCGTCAGCAGAGATGAACTTTGCCGGTCGGGAAGAGCTTGACGCGCCCTTACAACCGGACCCCTTTTTCTTGCCTTTGCCCGGCCCTGCCCCGTAAAATTCCCCGGTAACGGATTCCCCATCTCACAGGACGCTCGCCGGGAGGGCGATCATGACACGGCTCGTCACCCCACCAACCAGCCCCAAAACGAGGCGCCGCCAGCTCTCGCGCCAGAGCCGCCCCGCCGACATGTCCCTCGAAGAGTGGCAGATCGAGCTGCGCCGCCAGTTCGGCCGCCAGCAGTCCTTCCAGCTCAAGAACCTCGGCGACTACCCGATCTTCTCCGAGTTCCAGGTCGCCAACCCGCAATCGAAAGCCTTCACCGCGTCCTCGTTCGCGGCAAAGAGCCGGCGCCAACTTCTGCTCCTGGGTGGCGACTTCGCCACCAACCATCTCGGCACCTGGTAAGCACATCGAGTTCGCCTTGGGCAGTTTCGAAGCCAAACGCGGCGGCAGCCCGCCGACGCCGGCCATCGTTCTTCAGCGAAGTTCCGGGTCCGCTCGATGATCAGCAACGCGATGTCCGTTTCGCCGGCGACGCCTGCAGGTGCCGGCTTCGCCGCCATTTCTCGATATGACGGTATTCGGTGACGACGCCTTGAGCGCTCGATAATCGACGAAGTCGGCCAGGTCGATCGTCGGCGTTGCTGGCCGCGAGGAGGTGGCCCGGCCTCGTCGTCGAGGGTGCATGACGAACACCGCGCCATCTCGCCGACGCCTCTTCATGGCCTCGTCGCCGAGATGAAGTAGAAGCCGCCATGCGGGAGCTTGCTTATCAGGCCAGGCCGAGGCCTTCTTCGCCGCTCCGGCTGCTGCTCGTCGGCGACGTAGGATACCTGGTAGACCATCTCGTAGCCGTCGTTGCCAGCCGCCCGCCATCTCGGCGTCGAGCGCGTCCTCATCATCTGCCCCACCTCTCTCAAGCACCAGTGGGAGCGCGAGATCGAACGCTTCACCGACCGCTCCGTCCAGGTCATCGGCGGCCTGCAGCCGATGCGGCAGATGCAGTTCAGGACGCCGGCGTTCTTCAAGATCATGAACTACGACACGGTCCACGCCGACCTCGACCTCATCCGCGCCTGGGAGCCGGAGCTGGTCATCCTCGACGAGGCCCAGCGCATCAAGAACTGGAACACGCGCGTCGCCCGCTCCGTCAAGCGCATCGATTCCCCCTACGCCATCGTCCTCACCGGCACGCCGCTCGAAAACCGCCTCGAAGAGCTCGTCTCCATCGTCCAGTTCGTCGACCGCTTCCGCCTCGGCCCCACCTACCGCCTCATGCACGACCACCAGGTCACGGACGAGCACGGCAAGGTCGTCGGCTATCGCGACCTCGACCGGATCGGCAAGACGCTCGAGCCGGTGTTGCTGCGGCGCCGCAAGGACATGGTCCTGAGCCAGCTTCCCAAGCGGATCGACAACAACATCTTCGTGCCGATGACGCCGCAGCAGGGCGAGATGCACGCTGAGAACCGGGACATCGTTGCCCGCATCGTGTACAAGTGGCGCATGTACAAGTTCCTCTCCGAGGCCGACCAGCGCCGCCTCATGATCGCCCTGCAGAACATGCGCATGTCCTGCGACAGCACCTATCTGCTCGATCAGGAAACCGACCACGGCGTCAAGGCCGACGAGTTGATGACGACGCTCGACGAGCTCCTCGAAGACCCGACCGCCAAGGTCGTCATCTTCAGCCAGTGGCTCAGGATGCACGAGCTGATCGTCGAACGCCTGGAAGAGCGCAAGCTCGGCCACGTGCTCTTCCACGGCGGCGTCCCCGGCCAGCAGCGGAAAAGCCTTGTCGACCGCTTCCGCGACGAGCCCGACTGCCGCATCTTCCTCGCCACCGACGCCGGCGGCGTCGGCCTCAACCTCCAGTTCGCCAGCGTCGTCATCAACATGGACCTGCCCTGGAACCCCGCCGTCCTCGAGCAGCGCATCGGCCGGGTCCACCGCCTCGGCCAGCAGCGGCCGGTGCAGGCGATCAACTTCGTCGCCCAGGGGACGATCGAGGAAGGCATGCTCGGCGTCTTGCAGTTCAAGAAATCGCTGTTCGCCGGCGTGCTGGACGGCGGCGAGAAGGAAGTCTTCCTCGGCGGCAGCCGGCTCACCAAGTTCATGGAGACCGTGGAGAAGACGACGACCGCCATCCCGCAGCCGCGCGCCGAAGACGAGTATCGTTCTGCGCCGCAGCTGAGCGCGGCGCAACGGACGCGAAAGCCGGTGGCGCCCGCGCAAGTCGCGGCCGCCGATCCCTGGGCGGGCCTGATGCAGGCGGGCCTGGACTTCGTCAAACAGCTTGCGAGCGGGGCGCCTCGACAGGATAATGGCCATGCGTCGAAGCCGGCGATCGGCGTGGTGCGCGATGAGCGGACCGGCGAGCAATACGTGAAGCTGCCGCTGCCGACCCCGGAAATCCTCGGGCAATTAACCCAAGCCCTCGGTGGGCTCCTCGGCATGCTGCAAGGCGTGCGCTGACACGGCGAGCCGGGCGGCGTAAGCCCCCGGAGGAAGCGCCCGAAACAGAATCCTCCTCAAAGAGGCGCCGCCAAGCATGCTTTTGCGGTGTGAGCCGACAGTTCAACGAGCCTTGCCATGACCCGCAAAAGCATGCCACCCAGCCGCTGCCTTGCCCTCATCCTCCTCCTTGTCCCTGCCGTCGCCCGGGCCGACGCCCCACGCCGCGCGGAGAACCTCGTCGTCGTTATCCTCGACGGCTTCCGCTGGCAGGAGGTCTTCTCCGGGGCCGACGACGTCCTCATCCACGCCAAGCACGGCGGCGTCAAGGACCTCCTCGGCCTCAAGAAACGCTACTGGCGTGATGACGCCGAACAACGCCGCGACTGCCTGCTCCCCTTCTTCTGGAACACCGTCGCCCGCGAGGGGCAGATCTTCGGCGACGCTTTTTGCAACGCCAGGGCCGCGGTCACCAACGGCCTAAAATTCTCCTACCCCGGCTACAGCGAGATGCTGTGCGGCTTCCCCGATCGCCGCATCGCCTCCAACGACAAGCGGCTCAATCCAAACGTCAACGTCCTCGAGTTCCTCCAGCAACAGCCCGCCTTCAAGGACCGGATCGGCGTCTTCTGCACCTGGGACGTCTTCCCCTACATCTTCAACGTCAAACGCAGCGGTCTCAAAGTCAGCTCCGGCTGGTTCCCTCTTGCTGATACGCCCCTCACCGAGCGACAACGCGCCGTCAACGACCTCATCGAGCGCTTGCCGCGCATCTGGCCGGACAACGGCTTCGACGTGACCACGATGCAGGCGGCGCTCGAGCACCTCAAGCGTCACAAGCCGCGCGTGATGTTCATTGGTCTGGGAGAAACGGACGAATGGGGCCACGCCCGCCGCTACGACCTGTACCTCGACGCCGCGAACAAGGCAGACCGCTTTCTCGCCGAGCTGTGGACGCTGCTCCAGAAGATGCCCGAATACGCCGGCAAGACCAACCTGCTGATCACGACCGACCACGGCCGGGGTCCGACGCGCGAGAACTGGCCCGATCACGGCCCGCGCATCCCCAACGCCGAACAGATCTGGATCGCCGCCATGGGTCCCGACATCCCATGCCTCGGCGTCCGCCGCGACATCGAGACCACCCAGTCCCAGGTCGCCGCGACCATCGCCCGTCTCCTCGGCGAGGACTACAACCTCTTCTGCCCCAAGGCCGCGCGGCCGCTGCCGCTGAAATGACTCCTCGGTGTCACTTCAGCTTCGCCGCAAACAGCTTCCGCACCTTCGTCACCTTCGGCGACACCACCGCCTGGCAATAGGGCTGGCTCGGGTTGGCCCGGAAGTAGCCCTGGTGGTATTCCTCCGCCTTGTAGAACTTCGCGAGCGGGACGACCTCCGTCACGATCGGTTTGTCCCAGATCTTCTGGGCGTTGAGTTCCGCGATCACCGCCTCCGCTTCCGCCTTTTGCTTTTCGTCGTGATAGAAGATCGCCGAGCGATACTGCGTTCCGACGTCCGCCCCCTGCCGGTTCAGAGTCGTCGGGTCGTGAATCGTGAAGAAGATTAGCAGCAGCTCCCGATACGTGATCTTCGCCGGGTCGAACGTGACCTGCACCACCTCCGCATGCCCGGTGTTCCCATTGCACACGGCCCGGTAGCTCGGGTTTTCCATCTCCCCGCCTGCGTAACCCGACTCGACCTTCTCGACGCCGTCCAAAAGCTCGAACGCCGCCTCCAGGCACCAAAAACAACCGCCCGCCAACGTCGCCTTCTCGCTATTCATGACGACCTCCTCGTGTCCTTAGATGCCGGCCAACTACCACGGAAAGCACGGAAAACACGGAACAAAACAGCCTCCTCTTCCGTGTTTTCCGTGCTTTCCGTGGTAGAAAACCGATCTATCACTTCCGCGTCAACACGATCCGCGTCACCTCCGGCCGGCAGCGGAAACGCAGCGGATGCTGGCCCGCCAGGCCCCGGCTCACGTGCATCAGCGTCGGCGCCTCGAAGAACGTGCCGCAATCGTAACGCCGGCTGAAGCGGCTCGGACAGAAAACCGAGCCGATGAGCGGCAGCCGTATCTGTCCCCCATGGACGTGCCCCGCCAGCATCAGATCGATCCCATGCTTCTTCGCCCACGGGATATTGTCGGGCGTGTGGCTCAGGCACAGCTTGAACGCCGCCTCCGGCCAGGCCGACGGATCGGGCGCCGGCTTGAACCACGGGCACTCCTGGCCGACGACCAGCATGCGTTCGCCGCGAACGTCGAGCGCGCGCCAGCCGTTGCCCAGCACCTGCAAACCCAGACGCGACAAGCGCCGCCGGATCACCTGCGTGTCGCGCCACGAATCGTGGTTGCCCAGGATCGCATACCCGGCCAGGTTCCAGCGCAGCCGGCCGAGGATGGGGACGATCCAGCGATGGTGCCATGAGCTATCGACCACGTCCCCCGTGATCGCGACGATGTCCGGGGTTCCGGCCGCCATGCTCTTCTCGACTACGTACTGATAGAAAGCCCGATCCGGCGTGCCGCGAAAGTGCAAGTCCGTCAAGTGCAGGATCGACAAACCCTCCCAGGCGGCGGGGAGCTGCGGCATCTGGAGTGTCAGATTGCGGAACTCGACCTGGAACACCTGGTTGCCCGGCAGCGTCGTCAGCTTGAAATGCTTGCCCCGGCCCGCCGGTGGCGTGCCCAGAACCCGCGCCACGTCGACGACCTCCGCCTGCTCCGCGATCAGCTGGGGGGCCGTCCGACGGAGCCAGTACCCGATCTGCGCCAGGGGCGCCACGATCAAGCCGAAGACACAGCAGAACACTGTGTACGGCGCCAGGTAAAAGCGAACGCCGGAGCCATACCAGTCCAACCCCGCCTGTCCCCACGGCGCGACGGCGATGAGAAACAGGACCGGCCCGGCCAGCACGATCAGGATGTCGATCTTGCGCGTGAAACGCAGCAGCCGGTGCGGCAGCGGCCAGGCGTAAAGGACATTGAGCGCCGTCGTCATCAGGAAGCCATGTCCGATCACCGCCCCCAGCCACAGCAGCCAAACCGGCAGCGGATCGGACAGGTCGCGCAGCAGATCAACCATAACCAAAGTATATGGCGGGCGCCGACGCGCCGCCGCGCCGCTCACGCGCTGTCGCCGCAGGATTCCGGCGCCGGCTTGGGCGTGGCCTTTGGCGCCGGAGCCGGCGCTTCGTCCCCGTCTTCCTCCGCCGGCTTCATCACCCCGCGTCCCTCGCGCCAGATCAGCCACGCGGTCGGCGCCAGGACCAGCGGAATGCCGACCAGGTGATAGAGATGCAATTCGTGGCCAAGGACGGACACCTCGAGCAACAACGTCCAGACCACCTGCATCGGCCCAAGCACGGAGATCTTTGCGGCGTCCCCATGGGTGAAGGCCTTGGTGAGGAGGATCTGGCCGATGGTCGCGGTGATGCCGATGCCGGCGAGCTCGGCCACGAGCGGGATCTCCAGACGGCGGGCGGTGGGGGCGTGGTCGAAGAAGAAATAGGCGGCGACCGCGAAACAGAACGAGACCGCGGAGAAATGGGCGACGATAGCGCGGCTATCGATGTCGCGCAGGCGGTTGAGGCCCATCATCGCCACGGCCGTGCTCAGCGAAGCGCCGACGGCCAGCCAGATCGCCCCGTTGTCCTGGGCCGGGTTCCATTGGTTGATGACGCAGACGCCGGCGCAGGCGCTCAACGCGGCGACCCAGACGGGGGCGCCGGGGATCGAACCATTCACGGGCCAGGAAAGCAGCGCGACCCAGATTGGGAACGCATTGGTGACGGTGAAGACATCGGCGGGCGGCAGGCGGCTCAGCGCGCAGAAAGTGGCGACAAGGCTAATGCTGCCCGCCACGCTCCGCAGCCAGAGCACCTTGGGCCGGGCGACCACGAGGCGGGCCCCGGCGGCCCGCGCCAACGCCAGGGCTAGGGCGAAAGGGATCGCGCTGCGCACCATGGCCGCGACCTGCCAATCGAGCACGCCGTCCACATCGTGCGTGAGCGCGCCCATGCAGGCGAAGAAGAAGGTGCTGAGCACCATCCAGACGTAGGGTTGAAGGGCGGAAGCGCCGGCCACGGGGGGGGTTTCCATCCGGGGAGGGACAAGTCTATCGTATGAAAACTGGGCGCCAGGCGGAGCCGGGGAACGAGAAGTGCGAGCCGGGCGGCGTAAGCCCCAGGAGGGCAGCCCGCAGGCGAGTCAACACGCGCCGCATCGCTATCATGACAGCAGGAGAGAGAACGGCATGGCGGGCACGTTGATTCTGATTCTTAAGATCGCGGTGATCCTGGTCACCCTTTTGCTGGTCGGCTCGCTCTTGGCGCTGGCCCGCGGCCGCTACGTGCTGCACGGCCGGATCAACGTCGTCGTCGTCCTGCTCACGCTCGCCGCTCTGCTCGGCCTGGAAGTGATCGCGCGGCTGCTGTACCCAGACATCTTCACGGATTTCCTGGAGCGCCACAACGCGACGCAGGCGCTGTGGACGCACCTGGCCTTCTCGCTTCCGTCCGCCGTGTTGTTGCCGTTCATGCTGCTTCTGGGCTTTCGCCATAAACGGTCGCTACACGTGGGTCTGGGCATCCTTTTCCTGGTGCTGTGGACCGGGACATTCATAACGGGCGTCTTCTTCCTGCCGCACACCGCCCCTTGAACGGATCCGCTCGGAATGGACGACTCTTTGCCGCCGCCGATCGCGCGCATCCTGGAGGCGATCCTGTTCGTCGGCGGCGCGCCGCTCACCTATGGCCGCGCCAAGAGCGTCGTCCGCGGGCTGACCGCCGACCAATTCGAGGACGCCATCGACGAGATCCAGCGCGAGTACCGCCGGCAGAATCGGCCGTATCATCTGGAGAACAAGGGCGCCGGCTACATCATGGCCCTCACGGCGCGCTTTCAGCCTGTGCAGAACCGGCTGCTCGGCGGCCTGCGCGAAGCGCGCCTGTCCAATGCCGCCGTCGATGTCCTGGCCCTCGTCGCCTATCGCCAGCCGACGACCAAGGCCGAGGTGGACTCGTTGCGGGGCGCCGAATCCGGCCACCTGTTGCGCCAGCTCATCCGCCGCGGCCTCGTCCAGGTCCTCCAGCGCGGCGACTCCAGCCAGCGCGAAGCGACGTACGGCACGACCCATCGCTTCCTCGAGCTTTTCGGCCTGCAAAGCCTCGACGATTTGCCGCGCACCGAAGACCTGCGGCAAATCTGAGCCCGTGAGAGAGCGTCCCATGGCGCAAGATCAACTGCAACCAGTCCCGGTTCGTGACGGCCCCGCCGGAAACGCGGGCGGCCGCCGCCGCGCTCTTCGCCAGTTCCTGCTCGCCGCTCTCGTCCTGCTGCTCCTGCTCGGCGCCGTCTACTACTTCGTCGACCGCGCCACCGCGATCCCGCCCAACTATTCGTTCGTCGAAGACGGGCTCTACGTCGGTGGCTCCGTCGACAAGCCGCCGCCGGGGACGAAAGCCGTCCTCAACCTGTGCGAGTTCCGCGACTCCTACAAGGTCGACGTCGAGGAATGGAAAAAGATCCGCGACGCCGCGCCGGCTCCGTCCCTCGACTGGCTGCGCGACCGCGTCGCCTTCATCGAAGCCCAGCGCGGCGCCGACCGCACCGTCTACGTCCATTGCCTGGCAGGCGTGAGCCGCGGCCCGATGGTCACCATCGCCTACCTGATGCGACGCCATGGCTGGTCGCGCGACAAGGCCCTCGCCTTCGTCCGCGACAAGAGGCCGGAGATTCGCCCCAACCCCGCCTTCATGGAACTGCTGCTCGAATGGGAGAAAGCCCAGAGCAAGCCGCCCGCTCGCTAAATTGTCGTCAACCCTGTCGCGGCTCAATACCGGAGTTCGCCATGAGACTCTCCCTCCTCGCTTGCCTCTGCCTCATCCCCGCCGCCTCCTCCGGCGACAAGGAAAAGGCGGCGGCCAAGGCCCTCACCAACCCCGCCAAGGATATCGCCGTCCTCTCCGACCGGGACGAGTCGATCCCCGCCTTCTTCCGGCGGCGCCATATCATCACCGGCGGCATCGTCGACACCGAATACAAGAAACTGGTCGCGGCGAAGGAGCCGCTCGACAAGTTCTTCGTCAACTACACCTCGCACAACGACGACAAGGAAGGGGAAGCGCGCTTCGGCGACTTCCTGAAGATCGCGCCCGTCGCCCCGGCCGTCGCCAAGCTGATCGAGGACCACCACAAGGCGCGCAAACGCGACCCCGGAGTCAGCCTCGTCCTCGAGCGCGACGCGGCCGACGCCAAGCTCTATCGCGTCGTCGGCTGCATGACGCGCCAGCACGTCGGCTTCTTCGCTCTTGACAAGCGCTCGGAGGGGGACGATTTCAGCCCGCGCGATTTGCGGTTCAAGGCGGAGTAACATCGCTTGCTTGTCGGGCTATGGGCCGCACGGCGCCGACTGCGCGAGCAATAGCTTCGAACGTTGCAGCGGCGGCGTTGAGCGCGGACTCAGGCGGAAGATCCCTTACAAAGGCTCGGAGAGTGTGTTCCCCCGCTGGCTTGAAGAGATTGACAGCCAACACGGCATTTCGCAAACCAGCTTTTTGGCTCTGTGACAAGGGAAGATCTCGCAAGAAGACTTCGAGCCGTCCGTCAGGAAACCCATAGGCGACCGTCGCGTCCTTGCCATCGAAGGACGCGCGCATGGCGAATGTCTTGGAGCCCCATTTGACAACGAATGATTTCTCGGCACGATCGAGGAAGTCGCCGAAAAACAGACGCGCAGGTTCCGGGCAGCGTTCAAGGAATTCGGAGCGCGTCATAGGTTTCCGGGGGACTTCGCTCTTGCGCGATCGAGCCGCTTCCGTCAGGCCAATCACTCTGGGAACGAGAGCTTTGCCTGCTGGCCCCACATAGTGCTTCACCTCGACCGCAAGTACCTCGACATCCGCCATCTTCTCATTGAGAAACTCGACGAGGCGGCGCAGCTCGCGCGGAGTTTCGTCCGCCACGAAAATCAAGCGGACTTTCCCCTCGCGGAGGTTTTTCTCCACCAAGGCCCAAAAGCCCGCGACGCCCTCCTCGTCGCTATCCTGCAAGAGCACCATAATCGCCTGATCAATCGATTTGCCTTGGCGTTCGCATGTCTCTGTCGCGGCCTGTCGAAGCTGATCAACGCTCCAATACTCGAGCCCATTTGCTGCGTAGTCCAACATTTGGGCTACGACTTCCCGTCTGGCCCGGGTATCATTCGAGCGCTTGCACTCGACAAACGTGGGTATTCCGTCTTGATCGAGAAAAAGATGGTCGAGGCTCCAGCGTCCCGAACCCCCCTCCTCGCCAGGCACCCCAAGTTCGCGCGAGACCAAGAACCAGCGGCGCGGATTCTCGGGATCGATCTGGTCCCCCGGGAGCAGGTCGTAGTAGCGGGCAAGGAGCCCCTGAAGAATCTCCTCGCTGTCGTAAGGAGACTCGGTGAAAGGAATCAATCCTGCGGCGTTTTCGGCAAGGAAAAAGATCTTGGAGTCGGCCATGGTGGGGTCTGGGAGGATGCCATCGGGCGCTAAGGTTGTGTAGCCGCTTCACTCAGCTTGAGCTTCGCTGCGTCCGCTTCCGCCTGTGTCATCAGCCCTGCCTGTACCATGAGCTGGACTCGATCAGACAGCGGCATCCCCTGAAGCTTCTTCACGGCTGCCCTTATCTTCAGGCTCGACGCGCTGCGAGGCATCTTCTTGTCCTTTTGCGCCATTGGCTTGCTCCAGATCCAGAGGATGGTAAAGCCACGTCCCGAGAATACACGTCGGGTTCCGCACGCAGACTTGAATGTGTGCGTTGTCCGAAATCCAACTCCTGGTCCAAACTCGCCGATCCTCCCCAGTCGGAACGTATACCGCCCGAGCAGAATGAACCGGCTGTCCGCTTACGCCTTCGACTGCTGCATACGCATATTGAAAGACCGCGCAGTCCAAATACTTGAAGCGATTTGCATTCTGAGGAACCTTACGTTGCAGTGCATGCTGCGTTTCAACAAACTCCTGATGGATCGTTTTCAAGTACTTCACATTGTACGGGTCGAGCAGATCGAAACAAAACCCCAGCCGGATCATCGAGGCGAGTATGGCGATCGGCTCGCTCCACTTCTGTCGTCGCGCTCGACGTTGGGCCCACCAGAACGCCTGTTGAGGCGCGTACTCCCAGAAATAGACGCCATGTCCCAACCAGTCATCCCGGTTCCGGCTGTACTTGAATCGCCTTCTGCGATTGACAATGTCGATAGCGACCGAGAGACGGGTACCATGGTAACCGACGATAGTCCTGTGGTAATCGTCGAACTGGATCATGGGGCTTTGAGCTTCAAGCTTCGTTCTTACGCCAGCACAGCCTCCACCACGTTGCCATGCACGTCGGTCAGCCGGTAGTCGCGGCCCTGGAAGCGGTGGGTGAGCCGCAGGTGGTTCATGCCCAGCAGGTGCAGGATCGTCGCCTGGAGGTCGTGCGGCGTGACCTCGTTCTCCCCGACGTCGAAGCCAAGCTCGTCGGAGCTGCCATAGGTGATGCCGGGTTTGATACCGCCGCCGGCCATGAAAAGCGTGAACGAGAACGGATGGTGATCGCGGCCGAGGTTGGCGCTCGCGGCGGTGCGGCCTTCGCGGAACGGCGAGCGGCCGAACTCGCCGCCCCAGATCACCAGCGTCTCGTCGAGCATGCCGCGGCCCTTGAGGTCGCGCAAGAGCGCGGCGACCGCCTGGTCCATGCCCCGGCACTTGTTGACGAGGCCCTGGCGGATGTCCTCGCCGGCGCCCGTGCCGTGGAAGTCCCAGCCCCAGTCGTGCAACTGGACGAAGCGGACCCCCTGCTCGATCAGGCGCCGGGCCAGGAGGCAGTTGTTGTTGAAGCTGGCCCCGCCAGGCGTGGCGCCGTACATGTCGATGATCCGCTGCGGTTCGCGGCCGATGTCCATCACCTCCGGCACGGCCACCTGCATGCGGAACGACAGCTCGTACTGGGCGATGCGTGTTCGCGTTTCCGGATGGCCCAGCTCCCCCGCCTGCAGCTCGTTGAGGTCGCGCAGCGCGTCGAGGCTGGCGCGGCGCAGATCGCGGCTCATCCCCGGCGGGTCGGACACGAACAGCACCGGGTCCCCCTGGCTGCGGCATTGCACCCCCTGGTAGACCGAGGGCAAGAAGCCGTTCGACCAGTCGCTGTTCCCCGCGCTGGGGAAGACGCCGGAGGAGACGAGCACGATGAAGCCCGGCAGGTTCTCGCTCTCCGAGCCCAGGCCGTAGGTGACCCAGGAGCCCATCGACGGCCGACCGAACTGGTTGTGGCCGGTGAAGAGCATCAGCTCGGCTGGGGCGTGGTTGAACTGATCGGTGTGCATCGACTTGATGAAGCACAGGTCGTCGGCCATGCGGGCGATGTTGGGGACCGCCGCCGAAGCCCAGGCGCCCGATTTGCCGTACTGGGCGAAGGGCTGCGGCGTGCCGAGCAGCTTCGGCGTGCCGCTGGTGAAGGCGAAGCGCCGTCCGCGCAGGAACTCGGCCGGGCAATCCTGCCCCGTGCGGCGGACCAGCTCCGGCTTGTAATCGAAGAGATCGAGGTGCGGCGGCGACCCGGCCATGTGCAGGTAGATGACGTTCTTCGCCTTGGGGGCGAAGTGCGGCCGGCGCGGCGCCAGCGGGTTCGCCGGCGTCGCCGTTTGCGCTACCGCCTTGCCGCCGTCGAGCAGGCCGAGGGCGAGGGCGCCAAGCCCGAGCGAGCCGGCCTGAAGGAAGTGGCGGCGGGTGGTGTTGAGGAGGCGTTGGTTGGTCAAGTTCATCGCGAAGCTCCGCGGTTCGTGTTGTCGTCAGTGAGGATTAGCGAATTCACTCACTTACGTCGTTTTTTTCCCATCGCCTTGTGAACTACGTGATTGGCCCACGTCTGCTGGTCTTTGGAGAGCGACGGCAGACACGGGCGATCGTAGCGGACGCGAAGATCGTAGGAGCCATCGTCATACGCGGTTGCGAGGACCGCCTGTAGATCCAGCACGGCGTCGGTATCTTTGTCGGCGAGAGGGATCTTGATCTTGGGAAGGCGCTGGTCGAGTGAACGCGGGTAGAGTTCGAATTCCTCGCGCGTGCCATGTGCCCGGTTGACTGACGCGAGGTAATCGTAGTCGCCGGCGCGCTCCCGTGCGACCCATTCCGGAGCCGCCAAGACATGGTCGCCGGTTCGGAGAAGATCGGCTTCGACCAGATGGGCGTCGCTCTGCAATACCTCCTGCTGCTTCGCCACATAGGACTCCCGCCCCGGCCCAGGCCTCTTGTTCGTTGGGCTGACGAGTTCGATGACCGCAACCAGTTTCTGCCCCGAGTGGCGATCGAGGATCGCGATAAATCGCTCATGCGCCTCGTGTGCGGGCGCCTGAACGATGAGCGGTTCGTCCGCTTCCAGAACCCCTCCCAACCTACCGTTTTTCCTCGTTCGGCTTGCTCTCCGCACCCAAATATCAGGCACGCGCTCGGACCGCTCCAGATAGACACGCTCCTCGATCGCCGCGATGTAACGCGGCTTGATCTGGGCCTGAAGTTGGTTGCTCGCGCAAACGATCATGCGCGTATGCAGCCCAGGCCACAGTTGTGGATGCTCCAGATACGGATCCATGCCGGGGAAGATCATCGCTTCTGTCTCGGGGCCACGGTCCGCCCCGGTTCTGCGAACCGAGGCTAAACGAAAGCGTCGAGCGCTACCGCTTCGCCAGGAATTCGTCCAGGTTCAAGAGTACATTCGCGACCACCGTCCACCCCGCAGCGTCCACCGCGTCCATCCGGCCGGGCAGCGGGCCCAGGGGATCGGTCGCCATCTTCAGCGCCTCCTTCGGCGCCGCGGCGAACTTCTTCCGCGCCGCCTGATAGAGGTCCACCAACCGCTCGACCTCCTTCTCGCTCGGCGGCCGCGTCAGGCAAAGGCGGAAACCATGGCTCGCCTTGTCCCCCAGCGTCGGCCCGCCTTCCGTGAGCATGCGCCGCGCCAGCGCCTGCGCCGCTTCCACGAAGCACGGATCATTGAGCGTGACGAGAGCTTGCAGCGGCGTGTTGGTCCGCGGCCGCGTGATCGTGCAGACCGTCCGCGTCGGCGCGTCGAAGGCGATCATCGACGGATAGGGCGTCGTCCGCCGCCAGTAGGTGTAAAGCCCCCGGCGATACTTGTCCTCGCCGGTGCTCGACGTCCAGTCCGTCCCCGGACCAAAGGCGGCGCTCAGGCCGAACTTCGGCTGGTACGGCCGGACCGACGGCCCGAACATCTTCTTGCTCAAGAGGCCGCTGACGAAGAGGGACTGATCGCGGATCGTCTCCGCCGATGCACGGAAGCGTGGCCCGCGTGAGAAGAGCCGATTGTCCGGGTCCTTCTCGAGCAGCGCCGGCGTCACCTTGGACGATTGCCGGTAGGTCGCCGAGGTGACGATCATCGTCAGGAACTTCTTCACGTCCCACTTGAGCGTGTCCTGAAACTCCACCGCGAGCCAGTCGAGCAGCTCCGGATGCACCGGCGGCGCCGAGCGCAAGCCGAAGTCCTCCGGCGTGAGCACGAGGCCGACGCCGAACACCTGCTCCCAGTAGCGATTCGCCGTGACGCGCGCCGTCAGCGGATTCGCCGGATCGACGAGCCACTTGGCGAGAGCGAGCCGATCCGCGGGGACGTCTTTGGGTAGGGCGTGGAACATCGCGGGGACGGCCGGCGTCACTTCCTTGCCCAGGTTCAGCCAGTCACCCCGGACGTGGACCTTCGTTACCCGCTTCTTGCCCGCCGGCAGCTCGCGCATGATCGGCGTCGGCACCGGCTGCACCGCCGCCAGGTCCGCCTTCGTCTTCGTGATGTCGTTGTTGATCGCCTTCGTT
>JAXMAR010000043.1:0-66383 GCA_046350295.1 Gemmataceae bacterium | reverse complement strand
GACCTGCTGGTCCGCTCCCGCGACGGGCTGAAGCGCATCCAGCAAATCGTGCAAGACCTGCGCTCCTTCGCCCGCCTGAACGAGAGCGAGGTCGACACGGTCGATCTGGCCCCCTACCTGGAGTCTGCGGCCGCCATCGCGCGCGGGCTGGCCGAGAAGCGCGGCGTCAAGCTCAGTTGCCACGTCACCGCGTTGCCGCCGCTGCCGTGCCAGCCGGCCCGTTTGAACGAGGCGGTCTTCAACCTGCTCGCGAACGCCATCGACGCCTGCCCGGCCGGGGGCGTGGTGACCCTTTGCGGGCGGCCGGCGGCGGAGCGCATTGAAGTGGAAGTGCTCGACAACGGCTGCGGCATCGACCCGGCCCTGCGCGAAAAGATCTTCGACCCCTTCTTCACCACCAAGCCGATCGGACAGGGCGTCGGCCTGGGCCTGAGCACCAGCCACGGCATCGTCACGGAGCACGGGGGGGCCATCGACGTGGAATCGACTCCCGGCAAGGGCTCGCGCTTCACGATCCGGCTCCCCTTGAAGGGAATCGGGGCGCCGAACGACGGGACGGTGAAACTGGGGGAAGCCAAGGCGGGGCCGGCGTCGTGATTCACTCCCCGTCGCCGGCAAAAGAAAGCACGCTCAACTGCACGCGTTCTCGGGTACCCATGATCCGGTGGACAAATTCGAGAATGGCGCCGTGGTCCGGGTGGAAGCGGGCCCGGACGAAAACGCGCCGACCCAGGCGCGCGTCCAGACTCAAAAGGGCGCCCAGCTCATCGAAGACGGCGTCCATGGAATGGCCTTGCGCCGCCGCCGTGCTCAGCTCCGTTCCCGCGCCGGGGGGCTCGATTCCCTGCCGATCGCGCGTCTGCACGTCGAACACCTCCGCCTTGACAACCTTGCCGCCGACAACGGCCACCTTGTAGAGCTTGCCCGCCTTCTCGTCATTCTCGACGCGCAGATACGTGAAGTGGTAGCGGACGGGGCGCGTCGTCTCCCAGCGCTGTCTCTCCTTGGCCAGCTGGTCGGCCGTGAGCTGGATGCTCCGGTTGAACACGATGAGGGAGCCGGTGGCGAGGAGGCTGAGGAGGAAGACGATGAGGAAGTACCACTTCCAGCGGCGGCGCGAAGATGAGGAGGAGACGGTTTCCGGCATCGCAGTCTCGGCGGATCAGGGGGAGAACATCATTATAAGGGGCCGAGCGCGGCGCCGCGCCCCAGCGCCGCGCGGGGATGGGGAAGTAGGCGTAGTAGACACGGGCGCTGGGGGTTGCGGCCTTGAGACGCGCGGCGTGGACGGGGCGTTTTGGCCGCCGTCATTCCCCTTGACCCTCTTTGGGGGACGCATTACCTTGCTGCCCGGTTGGTCGAGCGAAGGGGGACGGAATAGCCCCAGCGGGTCTTCTCTTCGGCGCAGTCGACCGCCTATTGCCCCCACGGTATGTGGTCTTCCCGTTTTCTGTGTCTTGAGGAAAGGACTGCACGAATGCGGAAACTTCTCATCAGCCTCGGCGCTCTCGCCGGCCTGACCTTTGCCGGCCAAGCGCATGCCGAAATCGACTGGAGCTACATCGGCGACAAGAGCGTCGCCATCACCTCCGGCGGCTCGACTGTCACGTTTCTCGGCACCGTCGGCGGCGCCGCGAACAACACCGGCGTCGTGATCTTCAACATTACGGCGAGCAGCACGACTCCGAACGACGGCGTGCCCGATCACTTCAACGCCCAGAAGTTCGGCCTCACCGTCAGCATCATCGACGAAAAGGCTCGCGCCAGCAAGAACGGCGGCGAGCTCGGCACCGTGAACTTCACCGGTTTCTTCACCGCCGACGTCACCAAGGGCTCGCTGACCAACTGGGGCGTCAGCTGGGCGCCGGGCGGCGATGAGGGCATCGTCACCCTCGGCAAC
This sequence comes from Gemmataceae bacterium, assembly GCA_046350295.1. Lineage (GTDB taxonomy): Bacteria > Planctomycetota > Planctomycetia > Gemmatales > Gemmataceae > JAXMAR01. The sequence goes on along the minus strand of JAXMAR010000043.1, from coordinate 64,483 downwards.
AACAAGGACGGCTTCCGCAAGTACGACGTGAAGATCGACGGCTTCCTTCCGCCGTCCCCCAACTCCCCGGTCGTCGCCGGCCAGGGCTCGGTGCACGCGAACGTCGTCGTCACGCCCGTCGACGGCGGCGGCAGCAATCCGCCCCCGCCGAGCGAAACCCCCGAGCCCGCCACGCTGCTGCTGGCCGGTCTGGGCCTCTCCGGTTGCGGCGCCTACTCGCTCCGCCGCCGCAAGAAGGCCAGCGCCTGATCTCGCGCCCCCACGCTTTCCGGCGTGAGGCTCGCTTCTTTGACAACGTCGCTGACGCTTCGCCCGCGCGGGCGAAGCGTCGGCGTTTCTGGAACGCGTCGGCGGGGGGGCCGAACGCGCCATCGCTGACAGACGACGCCCACGCCCGCCGAATAACAACGCGCTGCTCTTCGACCTCCTAAGCTCGCCCCGACTCGGAACCCGCAACCCGGACGGACCCCTGCCATGCGCCGCCTCAACGTCAAGCTCTTCGTCATTCTTCTCTCCACCCTCGTCTCGGCCGCCATCCTTACCGTCGTTGTCCATCGCCTGCAGGCGAGCAACATCGCCGACGCGATGCTCTACCAGGTCGAGCAAGCCGAGAAGGAGGGGCGCATCGAGCAGGCGGCGCGCTATCTGGGCCGCTATCTCGAATTCTCGCCGCAGGACTCCGAGCAACGCGCCCGGCTCGGCGGCCTCCTGGCCCAGCCGCGCTTGCTGGAGACCGCGCGCGGACAGCGCAAGGCGCGCTTCGTGCTCGAGCAGGTCCTGGCGCGGACGCCGGACCATAACGCTTCACGCGCCCTGCTCGTGCGCGTGGCTCTGGCCGGACGCAACGAGGAACTGGCCGAGGAGCATCTGACCTTTCTGGAGCGGGCCTTGCCCGGATCGGCCGAGGTCATGGAGCTCAAGGCTCTGGCCCTGGAAGGGAAGGGACGCGACGTGCCGGCCGTGGAGTGCTATCGCAAGGCGCTGGCCATCGAGCCGGAGCGCCTGGAGAACATCGTTCGGCTCGTCCAGCTGCTGCGGCGCCTGGAGCTGGGCAAACCGAAGACGCACGCGGCGGAGATCGACGCCTTGCTCGCCCGGGCGGAGAAGATTGACGCCCGGCACAGCGGCGTCGTGCAGATTCGCGCCGATCGCGCCCTGGACCGGGGCGATATCGACGCGGCCCGCGTGCAGCTGCACCAGGCGCTCGAGGCCAACCCGCTCGAAATTCGTTTTTATCTTGGCCTGGCCCGGCTGGAAGGCAAGACGGGACGGACGGCGGAGGCGGTCGCCCTTATCGAAAAGGGTCTGGAACGCTTGCCCAAGGGCAAGCATTTCGAGCTGCGCTGGGCGCAGGCCAATCTGTATCTCGACGCAGGCGACACGGCGAAAGCCCGGCGCGCCGTGGCTGCTCTCGGCGACTTCCCGGCCGCCGAAACAGCCACCGTTTTCCTGAACGCCCGGCTGCTGATGCAGCAGAACTTGTGGTTCGAAGCGTCCCGCGAGCTCGAGCGCATCGAAGCCGCGGCCAAGTCCGCCCGCGAACTGGCGCTCCAGGTGTCCCTCTATCTCGGCGTTTGCTACGAGCGGCTCGGGGAGCACGGCAAGCAACTAGCGGCGTACCGAAAGGCCGTCGAGATCGATCCTCTCTCGGTGGCGGGACGGCGCGGCGTCGCCATGGCGCAATGGTCGCTCGGGGTCACGGACGGCGCTGTCGAGGCGCTGCGCGAGACCGCCTCTCTCATGAAAGACCCCGCCGATCCGGTCAAGTACCGGCTGGAGCTGGCGCGCATGCTCTTGCTCGCCAACCTCAAGAAGGGGACGAAGAACTGGGACGCCGTCGAGCGTGAGCTGGACGCCGTCGACAAGGAAGCGCCGGGCCGCCTGGACACGCTGCTCATCCGCAGTGAGACGCTGACGAATCAGGGAAAGATCGACGAGGCGCGACGCCTGCTCGCGGCTCAGGAAAAGACGCACGGCGCCAAGGCCGACTACTGGTTGGGCCTCGCGTCCCTCTCGGAGCGCAGCGGCGATCTCGAGCACGCCCTGACGACGCTCGAGCGGGCGCCGGACGCGATCGACGTCCGCCTGGCGCGGGCCCGCTTGCTGAGCGCGAGGAACGGACCGGACGCCCTCGCCCGCATCAAAGCCCTCGAAGCGGCCGCCCCGGACTTCAGTCCGGACGACAACGCGCGCCTGCTCTTCGGCCTGGGCGCCGTTTACTTTCAACGCCACGAGCCAGCCGAGGCGCAGCGTCTCTGGTGGCGGCTCACGGGGCTGCCGCGCCACGCCGACAACGCCCGTCTGCGGCTGCTGCTCCTGGACCTGGCGCTCCAGCAAAACGACGAGGCGGGGATCGAGCGCGTCCTCGGGGAGCTGAAGAAGCTCGACGGCGGCAGCGCGGAAGGGACCGTCTACAAGTTCGCCCAGGCCATGAAGAGCGTTTGGCAAGCGCGTCAGGGCAAGAAGGAGATGGCGGAGGTGGCGAAGAAGCTGCTGAACGCCGTCGACGGCGAGCGGCCGAACTGGGATGCGGTCGAGCTGGCGCGGGGGGAAGCGGACGAGATCCTGGGCGCCACGGATCAGGCGATCGCTCATTACCGTCGCGCCATGGATCTCGGCTATCGCTCACCGGAGCTGACGCGCAAGCTCGTGCTCTTGCTGACGCAGAGCCACCGCTTCGACGAGGCCGAAAAGGAGATCGCCCGGCTGCAAAAAGAGGCCCAGCTCGGCGACGACATGGAGCGGCTGGCGGTCGTCATCTCGATGCGGCGCGACGACTACGGCAAGGCCGAGCGGCTCATCCGCAAAGCGATGGCGGAAGGGGCCAAGGGCTGGCACGATCATTTCTATCTTGCCCAGGTGCTGGCGGGAGAAAACCGCGGCGCCGAGGCCGAGAAGGAGCTGCGGCAGGCGCTCGCGCTTGCGCCGGGGGAGACGCAACCCTACGTCGCCCTGGTCCGCCTGTTCGTGCGGCAGGGACGGACGGATGACGCGCAAGCCGTGCTGGAAGCGCTGATGGCGAAGACGCCGGCACAGGAGCGCGACATCGCCCTGGCCGAATGCTACGAGATCATGGGCCAGATCGAGCGGGCGGGCGCGTACCTCGAGGCGGCGCTCAAGGCGCGGCCGGACAGCGTGCCGCTGCGCAAGATGCAGGCCAACTTCCTGCTGCGCACCGGCAAGCTGGCGGCAGCGGAGCCGGTGCTGCGCGGGGTCATGACGAGCAAGCACGCGGAGGACGTGGCCTGGGCACAGCGACAGCTGGCGCTGGTCCTGATGGCGGGGGGCAATTCGAAGGGGATGCAGGAGTCGTTGAAGATCGTCGGCGTCGAGATCGACGAAACCGGAGTGATCCTCCGCGAGACGCCGGCGGCCAGCGCGGAGGAGCAGGTGGCGCGGGCACGCGTGCTCGCTCTGCAGCAGCGGCGTCCCTGGCGGAGCCGGGCGATCGGCCTGCTCGAGGAGGCGAACCGGAAGACCCTGCTCGCCGCCGAGGACCAGTTCCTGCTGGCGCAGCTCTATGTCGACCAGGGCGCGGAGCCGGCCTGGTGGGGCAAAGCGCGCGACATCCTCGTCGGCCTTGTCAAGAGTTACCCGCGCCAGCCGCAGTTTCTCGCTCTCTTCGCCGACCAGGCGCTCGTCCACAAGGACGTGGCGGAGGCCGACCGTCTCACAACCCGCCTGGAACAAGTGGAAAAGACACGCGGCCTGAGCGCCGGCGAGCTCGGCTCGATCGAGCTGCGGGCCCGCGTTCTCGAGGCGGAGGGGGAGGGCAAGAAAGCCCTGGCCCTGCTCAAGGAATACGCGGACGCTCCCAAGGCGCCGGCCGAGCGCAGCTTCCTGGTCGCCGCCATGCACGGCCGGCTCGGGAACCTGAAGCAGGCGCTGGATGTGTGTCTCGCGGTCGGCGCCGGCCCGGAGAGCCGCGCCCGCTCGGTGACGATGATCCTGCGCCGCTATCAGCGCAGTCCCCATTTCGCGCGCGACAAGGCGACCTGGGAGGAGCAGACCGCCGCCGCCGAACGCGCCCTCAAGGACATCGCCAACGCCTATCCGAGCAAGCTGACGCTCCGGCTGCACCTGGCCGATCTCTACGACCTCTTGGGCCGCTATGACGAGGTCGAGACCCTGTGCCGCGAGGTGCTGACGCGCGATCCGGAGAACCTCCCCGCCCTCAACAACCTCGCCTGGCTGCTCGCCCAGCGCAAGACCCGGCCCGAGGAAGCGCTGAAGCTCATCGGCCACGCCATCACCGTGCACGGCCCGAGGCCCGAGCTGCTCGATACCCGGGCCGTCGTCTACCTCAGTCTGGACCGCGGCGAAGCGGCGTTGGCGGACCTGCAGCGCGCGGCGCGCGAGGCCCCGAGCGCCTCCAAGCTCTTCAACCTGGCCCGCGCCTATCACATGATGGCGAACACCAAGGCGGCGCGCGAGGCGCTGAGCCGGGCGACGGCGCTGGGCCTAGATGACATGAAGCTGCACCCGACGGAGCGCGACGCGTATCGCCGCGTGGTGGCGGAGTTGAAGGGTAGCTGATCACCCTCGTCGCAGCGCCGCCGCTCGCGGTGCAGAACTCGTGCTGTCAGCAGGCTGCTCGAGCCGGCTCGGCCAGGCTCGATAGCCAACGGCCTGTCTGCCTTTCCCCGGCCAAAAGCAGGATAGACAGCTGAAATCACGTTTCGGCGCCTTTTTCAGCCCCGATTCTGTCCAGTCCGCAAACGCGACTTGCGGAGCAAAGACGCAAGCCCAGACTGGACAACGGGCTTTTTCTTGCACATCGTTTGATGCCTGTTAGAATCCAGCCCGTAGTCGTTCAATCAATGGTTCGGCAGCTTGGTGAAACGATGACGACTCCAAAAATTGACGCGCTGTCTCCGCAGGAAGTGGAATGGGTCCAATCCCAAGTCGACGGAGCCGCAAGGTTCGTGGACGCCTATTCTGACACTGACGCAGGGCAACCGCTGACGTTAGAAGCGCTCGATCGCGCATTTGCGGTTTGGCTTTCGCAAGACATTACGGACAACCAGCTTGTCAACGCAGCGATCAACGCTGTTGGGATTGCCTTTGGTGAGTTCCTTGTTCAATCGGCAGGGTTTGAATGGGTCATTGCGAGTGATGAATATGGAACAGACTTAGCTGTCATCGCCCTACGTGGTCGAGGAGACGTGCTAGTCTATCCCGCAAACTTTGTTGCGAAGCGTTGGGAACGCCGCGAGTCGAATTTCCTGGCCGCATCATTCGCGTCGATAAGTCAACAGGTAGCTCAGGTTCGAAGTTCCTGGAAGTAAACGGCGCCGCCGAACCAGTCGCTTCAGCAGACGGCGGCCGCGATGCTGGTTCCTCATGACATCACGGCTCTCGGCGCGGCCGCCGCTGCTGAGCTTTTGCGTTCGGCGACGGAGGGCTTCGAGGCGTGGAGCGGGGACGGCACACGAACTGCGACGGCTCCGACACCATCATGCTCGGGCCGTGTCCTACGGCAACGGCGGCCGATCTCTTGGACCCGTCGGTCCCGTTCGTGTGGGTGGTCGGTCACTCCCCCCATCGGGTTCTGGAGTGGTGGGAGTTGGACCTCCCCATCGCTCGCGAAGAGACCCCGAGGCGGGTGCGGATCCGCAGTCTGTGGTGCGAGCTTCTGCTAAGCACGGCCGAGTTCGTGGAGGTCGCCGACCAGTTCGACGGAGTGACTGTCTACCAGATGGCCCGCCCCGTCCCCAGCACCCTAACAGTGGAGCGGCTTGCAGAGGAGCGACTGTATCCGGTTCTCCGTCAGAACGGATTGGTGGCCCACTTCCATCAGCCCCACTCCATGGAGGTGGCGATGTACCGGAGTTGGGACCGTGGGTGGGTGGACTCCTTGTTGGCGCGGGAGTCCATCGCTCGGCTCGTGCTGTGAGCGCCCATGAAGGCGGCGCGCGAGGCGCTGAGCCGGGCGACGGCGCTGGGGCTGGATGACGGCGACAAGCGGCGCGGCGGCCACTTCCGGCGCAAGAGACGCCGGCCGGAGTCCGAGTAGCAATGACCTTCTCGCAACGGATCAATCGCCTGTTCGATCAGGAAAAGTGGCGCGAGGCGCGCCGCCTGCTTCAAGAGGAATTGAAGCGCGAGCCGGAGAGTCACTGGCTCCTCACGCGTTTGGGCACAACCTACTATGAGGAGCACGACTACAAGAACGCGCTGGAATTGACGCAGCAGGCGCACCAGCTCGCTCCGAACTGCCCGCTGGTCGCCTGGGACCTAGCCGCGACCTTGGAGATGCTGGACGACGACCGCGCCGCTCTCCGGATCTATCAGAGACTTTTTGAAACAGGCGTCAAGGCGATCGCTAACGACGAGTGCGGCGAGGGTGAAGCGTGGGCGCGGTCTTTACTTGGTGACTGCCTTTATTCCGCGGCCGGTTGCTTGCACCGGCTCGGCCGGCACGAAGAGGCGTTGCGTTCCATCCAGCGCTACCTCGGATTTCGGGCCATCGGCGTCAAGAGCATCTATTCCGTGAAGGACGCCCGTGCCCGCCTCCAAGAGATCGCCGGCTCCAGCAAGGCGGCGTTCATCGAGAGCGAGATCGGCGAATTGGGCCGCCGCCTCGCGAAGTTGGTTGGATGAGTCTGCTCAAGTCAAACAAAAAATCCCTTCGGCCCAACCCCGCCGTCCCGTTAAAATAGCGGCGGCGGCGATACCCTTCCCTGTGCCGCCGGGTTCAATCGATAGACGGGGAGCGCTTCCACGGATCGGACGGACCGTGTCCTTGACCGGCGAATCCAGCACCCAGCTCGCGCTGCGCGATCCGGACATCCGGCTGATGCTCCGGGTCCGCGACGACGATCAGAGTGCGTTCGCGGAACTGGTCGAGTTGTATCATAAGCGGCTGGTCACGGTCATGCACCACCTCGTCTCGAGCGCCGAGGAGGCCGAGGACCTCGCTCAAGAAGTTTTTCTCCGCGTCTACCGGGGCCGCAAGAAGTACCACCCACGGGCGAAGTTCTCCACCTGGCTGTTCACGATCGCCAACAACCTGGCCCTCAACACGCTGCGCAACCGCCAGCGCAAGCCGGTCGTGCCGCTCAACGTCCGCGATTCCGGCCCGCTCGGTCCGCGACCCGCCGAGCAGCTGGCCCTGGACCAGGAGGCGCAGCCGGTGCAGCGGATGCAGCAGGAGGAGTTGGCCGGCATCGTCCAGGAGGCGCTGGCCGGACTGAACGAGCGGCAGCGGATGGCGGTCGTGCTCAACAAGTTCGAGGACATGAACTACGCCGAGATCGCCGAGGTCATGGGGCTGACGACCAAGGGGGTCAAGTCCCTCCTGAGCCGGGCCCGCGACAATCTGCGCGAGGCGCTCAAGGCCTACATCTACATGGACGGCACGGCGCCGATGAACGGCCGCGCCGAGGATTGACCATACGTCGACGCGCGAGCATCGACGCTGGAGTGTCGGACGAGAGAAACGAAGATGTCCCGCATGAGCGACGAGGATCGCGACGAGTTGGTCGCCTATCTGGACGGCGAGCTGGACGAGGCGTCGACGCAGGCGCTCGAAGCCCGCATCAGCCAGGACGCGACCGTGCGCGCCGAGCTGGATTCGCTCAAGCAGGTGTACGGCCTGCTCGATTATTTGCCGCGGCCCGAGCCATCCGGCAGCTTCACCCACCGGACGATGGAGCGTCTCTCGCTCCATCAGCCGCGGCAAACGGGCAAGATGCCGACGCCGGGCCGGCGCTGGATGGCCGCGGGCCTGTGGGCGGCGGCGGTGGTCGCGGTCTTTGCCCTGGGTTGGCTGGGATCGCGGCTGCTCTGGAAGGCCCCGCCGGCGGGCAAGGGACCGGCGCCACCGAAGGGGGACGCGGAAGAGCTGCTGGTGCGTCACCTGCGTCTGTTCGAGCGCTTCCGCGAATACCAGAATGTTGAAGACATCGACTTCCTGCGCGCCCTCGATGATCCGATGCTGTTCGGCGAGGACGTGGGAGGGTAGAAGTCAAAATGCCGAAGTCAGAAGTCAAAATGTAGAAGTCAGAAGTCAGACCGATTGCTCATTCTGCTTTCCATTTTGCATTTTGCATTCCACGAAAGAGGGTCGCCGGCAGTGCCTCGCTCGCGCATGCTTCCTGTGATCGCGACGCTCACGACGTTCGCGTGCTCCCTCGCCTTCGCCCTGGTCCCGGAGCCGAGCGCGGAGGAGATCGAGCGCAATCGCCGCAAGCTCGAGGAGCTGGAGCGCAACCCCGAGCGCCTGGCCCAGCTGCGGCGCCACGCCCAGGCGTTCCAGGCGCTCGCCAAGGAGCGCCAGGAACAGCTCCTCAAGCTCGATCACGAGCTGCGCCGGCTGTCCGCCGCCGGTCAGACCCGGCTCGTCGACATCCTGCGCCGCTACGATGAATGGCTCGAAACGCTCGATCCCAAGGAGCGGCAACGCATCGCCGAGGCGCCCGACCGCAAGACGCGTTTGGCCATCCTGCATGAACTGCGGGACCGGGATTGGCTTCAGCGCCAGCCGCGCGCGCTCCGCGAGCAATACGCCAAGCTCGACGCGAAAGCGCAACCGGCGTTCCTGGCGCAGCGACGCAAGGACGAGCTCAGGACCAAGCGGGAATGGGTTGTCGCGGCCCGCTTCTGGAGCGAGCTGCAAAAAGGGACGTCGCTGCCGGCGCGACTGACCGATCTACAGCCCGATGTCCAGACCTATGTCGACGAGGTCCTCAAACGCTTCGTTACCGAGGAAGAATGGAACCGCTTGATCACGGCCCAGGGGGAGTGGCCGCGCTTTCCGATCCTGCTCGTCAAGCTCGCCGACAAGTATCCGCCCGCGCTGCCCGGTCCGCGCGGGCCGACGCGCTGGAGCGAGCTGCCGGCGAACGTGCAGAAGTTGTTCAAGAAGGCGCCGAAGTTCGCCAAGGCCGCCGAGGGAAAGTGGCCGCAGTTCGGCAAGGCGGTCGCGCTTGCCGCCGAGAACCGGGGGGGCGGCGAAAAGGGTCTCTTGCCGAACGAACTCTGGCCTTACAACGAAAAAGGCCTCTCCCGAGAAATGCAGGACTTCTACAAGAACAAGCTGTGGCCGGCACTGACCGAGGACGAAAAGAAACGCATGAACGAGGAGGTCACGCACCGCTGGCCGGATTATCCGCTCGCCATCCAGGCCCTGGCCAAGGCGCACCACATGAAGCCTCCCTGGTTCGCCCTCCCCGGCCCGCGCGACAAGTGGGATCGCTATCGTTTCGAGACGGTGGCGGAATAGGTCAGAGCCGGCTGCGTGAGCGACCGTCCTTGGGGACGCCGCTCACGCTTCCGGCTCTATTGTGACCGCCGGAGCCTACTCGCTCAGCGGGCGGGCATCTCGGCGCGGAACGTCGACCGTCGGCTCCAGGCCGACGACATCAATCGAGCCGCCCGACAGCCGGCCACGCACAACCACGGTCGAGCCGAGGTTGTCGTACGCCAGGCGATACAGGAGGCGATCGGCGGGGAAGGAGAGCACGTACGCCTTGCCGTTGACGTTGATCTGCAGCGTGCGGAAGGGGGGATAGATCGCCAGTTCGGGAAGGAACTCGGGAACGCAGTCGGGCCGGGGATGCTCCTGCAGGAAGCCCTTGATCTCGACCGTCCGGCTTTCGCGATAGCGGTCCGGATGCGACACCACCTCGATGCCGGTCACTTCGAAGGCGCCGTCGCTGCCGCGCAAGCGGCCCCGGACGCGGACGGAATTGTGCACCACCATCGCCTTGCCGGCGAGGTGGAAGCGCTCGTCGCTGGCGCCGAAGTCGAGCCAGTAGGTCCGCCCGGCGACCGTCACGCCGGTCGCGGCCCGGCCGAAGAGGATGTGCCGCGCCTGGAAGACCCAGCCGCCGATCTCGAGGTCGCCCGTCCCCTCCTTGATGTAGGGGTGATCGACGGTATCGATGCTCGTCGGCTGTAGCACCGGAGCGCCGGGGAAGCAGGGATGGCCCGGCAGCAGCGCTTTCTTGGCCTGCTCCCAACCCGTGATGATGCCGCGCAGCCGGACCACCTTGCCGCGGAAAGTCGCGATGTCGACGCCGCCCATGTGATACGGATCGAGGACGAACGTCCGGCCACCGATGTGAACGATGGGACCGGCAAAACCCGTTCCGGTATCGAGATCGAGATGGCCGATGACCTCGACCTCCGTGGTCTCGCGCAGGTACTCGCCGGCGTCCTCGATGTCGGTGACGACGATGTACTCGACGCGGCGCAGCGCCTCGCGCATCTCGTCGAGCGGTATGCGGCGCGATTCGATGCGGCCGTGCAGGAGGACACGCTTACCGTGGAGCGCCCGCGCCTTGCGGCGCAGTTCCGGGTTGGCGCCGAAGTCGAGGGTGACCATTTTGCCGTCGATCATGACCGTGCCGTCGAGGCCCGTCAGCAGGTAGGCCATGTAGTGAGGCGGGAAATCGCGGCGCAGCTCTGGCATGCCCGCGGCTTGTAACACGCCGCGAATCTCGACGCCGTCGACGCCGATGGGACGGTACCAGTCGGCCGCGGGCGTGGCGGCGGGCAGTCGGCCGTCGCGGAGGATCTTGACCAGGTCGCCAATCTCGTCGCCGCGCACGACCGAAGCGCCCGCCAGCAGGAAACACAGAAGCAACGCCCTCTTCATGATGGACCTCCTTGCGCGCGGCCCGGCCCGTTGAGGCGCATCGCCCCGTGCCGCCGCACGCCGTTGATGAAGGATGGAATGAAAGCGGGGGAAGACGTTTCCCCCATTTCGCCGGCCGCTGATGTGATCGCAGCCCGCGTTACATCAAAAAGACGAGAGGCGGAGCGGCGGGGTTTGGCGATCTCGAAAAAAACGAGAAGATTTTTCTTGACACGCTTTTCTGGCCTTGAATGAAAAAGAAGCCGCTTGACCCCGGCTCAGGTGGCCAGCGCCTCGTGCCAGGGCAAGGCGTCACGCATTTGCAGAATCTCTCGATATTCGGGTGTCTTCACGAACTCGTCGCGCTCGGCCAAGGTGGGGAAAAGCTCCGCGTATTTGCCGCCGATGCCGAAGAAGGCGTTGTGAAAGTCCGTGAAGGATTTTGCTTCTGTTGCGATTTTCTTCGCCAGGCGAAGCGCTTGTCGAGCTTTCTTCTTGTCCATGGGAGCGGCCTCCGTTACTCGGGAACTTCGAGAATCTGCACTCCGTCGTAGTCCCTCGTAGTCCCTGACCTCAAAATACATCGCACGCTGGCCCAACTCTTTCCCAATTCTAACCACTGTCTCTTGGGCTGCCCATAGCGACTGGCGCTCGCAGACGACGGAGATGCGGAGGCTTTGGTCGCGATAGAGTTGAGCGTCCTTTGGGTCCACCCATTGGCCCTTGGTGAGCCCTTCCTCTGAGCACCCCTGAAATCTGTGCGTCAGCTCATTGATGATTTCAGCCATCTTCTTCTTCGGAACTCTACGCCCGTTGTTGAAATACAGTGGGATCAGGGTGGTGAATTTCATTAGTGTCCCGAGCAAAGCGATTGGTTACTCTCTTGGCTGGAGCCGATTCTATTTGCGCCGCGCAAAAAATCCTACGCGAGTAACCAAATCGCGCATAACTCGCCCCGGCCCCCGGAAAAGAAGGATATCGGCACGAGTGGAGGCGCACTGATCCATGTCCTCGACCCCGGCACAACAGGTGATCGCGCGGCTGTACGAGGCCGTGGCGGGGGAGCAGGCGACGGACGCCGCCCTGCTCGACGCCTTCGTGCGCGAGCGGAGCGACGCCGCCTTTGCCGAGCTGGCGCGGCGGCATGGGGCGATGGTCTGGGGCGTGTGTCGCCGGCTCCTGTCAAGCCACCAGGACGCCGAGGACTGCTTTCAGGCGACGTTTCTCGTGCTGCTGCGCAAGGCCGATTCGGTCCGGCCGCGCTTCCGGGTCGGCGCCTGGCTGCACGGCGTCGCTTACAACACGGCCCTTAAGGCCCGCTCGGTCGCGGCCAAGCGAGGGCACATGGAACGGCAAGTGGAACATTTGCCCGAGCCGGCGCCGAAGGCCGAGCCCGGCGCCGACGCGACCCAGGCGCTGGATCGAGCCTTGAGCGAGCTGCCGGAGAAGTATCGGACCGCGCTTGTTCTCTGCGAGATGGAGGGCCGCCCGCTCAAGGACGTGGCCCGCGAGCTGGACTGCCCGATCGGGACTCTTGCGGGTCGGCTGTCGCGCGGCCGAGCGCTCCTGGCCCGGCGTCTTGCCCGGCGCGGCGTGGCTGTCAGCGCGGCCGCGATCGCGACGCTTCTGGCCGAGGGCGCGCATGCCGCGCCCCCCGCGCTGGTTATCGCGCCGGCTTCGGCAGCCGCCGTCGCGTTGGCGGACGCAACCATCCGCGCGCTCTTTCTCGCCAAGCTCAAGATGTCGTTCGTCCTGGCGGCGACCGTGGTGACGCTCGCCCTCGGTCTGGGGGGCTCGCTGTATTACGCGTTCGCGCGTCATCCGGCGGCGGAGGTGGATCAGACGGACCTCGCCGGGCGCGACGCCGATCGGCCGTCGCCGCCGCCCAAGGCCCCGGTCGGCGTGGAGCTGGTTGCCGGCTGGGAGGAGGGGGAGAAATACGTCTATTCCGTGCGTATCGAGGCGAGCTTGCCCGATTTCGTCGAAACCGTCAGCAGCGTGAACACGTACACGGCGGCGCCGGAGCGAAGCGCCTGGACGCGCCTGCGCGGCAACCTGATTGCCCAGGGAAACGCGGGCGAGGGGCTGCTCCTGCAGAACCGCTCGGCGAGCCGGTCCCGAAGTGGTCGCGGCCCCTTGCCGATGTTCGCGAAGGGGGAGAGGAGGCGGAGCTGGCGGCCGTGCTGGCGAACTTCGCGCGCTGGCCGCCCTGCCCGATTCGCCGACGGCGACAGCTGGCAAACCGCGGACGACTGTGTCGTGATGGTACCGCCGCCGGGCGGAGCGGCCGCCGGGCGCAAAGGCGCTGAACATGTCGCTCGCGAGACCAGCCATTTCTGCGTCAGCGGCGGCGACGCGAAGACGGTCACCATCAGCAAACGCTACACCCTCCAGACCCACAAGATGGTGGAAGGGCAGCCGTTCTTCGAGTTCGAAGGGAACGGCTCGATCACCTTTGACGTGAAGGCGGGCCTGCCGCGACGACTGGAATTGAAGGGCGTGATGCGCGGCGCCAACTGGCTGCCGGATACGCCAATCACCGTGGAATACCGATTGCTCGAAGGTGACGAACGCGCGAAAGCGCTCAAGACGCCCTGAGTGGGTGGGCGCGATCCGCCGGACGGCGCACTCCGTCGGCGGGTGTGCAAAACTCGCAAGCGCAATGCAACCTATTCCGGGCAGGTCAGGGGAGTCGCGTTGGGGGGCTGAAAAACTTGCGGGCGCAATGCAATCGATTTCACGGTGCAAGCGCGCCAACTTACGGGAGAACGCCATGCTTACGATGTTCCGGGCGGTCTTTGTCTTGTCCGTCGCCGTTCTGGGCACGGTCGTCGGCGGATTCACTTCGGGCGCCGCGGCGGACGACACGGCGCCGCTGCGTTACGGCTGGAAGAAAGGGGAGCACTACCTCTACTCGGTCCGAATCGAGGTGAAGTCGGATGGCAGCCCGATTGTGCTGACCAGCCTCAACAACTACGGCGTGGTCGCGGCCGACGGCAAGACGTTCTGGCTGCGGCAGCGCAACAACCTGATCGCGGAGAAAGAAGACTTCGAAGGCAAGCGCACGCCGGTGATCCTGCAATCCGGCCTCACGGCGGCGGCGCGGACCAACGACATCCGCATCGATCCCTTCGGCCAGGTGCTCAAGTCGAGCGGCGAATCGCAGCTGCCGTTCGTGCTCGGCAACCTGTCGATGCTGGCGATCATTCCGCTGTCCCCCGAGGGCAAGGCGACCTGGGAGGCGAAGAACGATTGCGTCATCAAGGAGACCGTCACCTCGACGCCGCCCCCGTCCAAGTCGAAGCTCAAGCTGAAGAAAACGCCGCCGCCGGCAACCAAGACGAACGACTACCCGGCCACGGAGACGACGGTCTTCACCTTGGGCGCGCGCTCGGGCGATCTCGTCACCATCAACAAGAAGTACGTCATGCGGACGCGGCATGAAGTGGGGGGCAAGCCTTATCTGGAGTTCGAGGGGGAAGGGCCGATCACCTTCGACGCGAAGGCCGGCGTGCCGCGCGCCATGGAGTTCAAAGGGACGCTGCGGACGGGCGGCAGCAAGCGGGAGATCTTGGTGAGCTTCAAGCTGCTGGAAGGGGAGGAGCGGGAGAAGGCGCTGCACCGGCCGGTCGTCAAGGCGCCGGAGGAGAAGGCGCCGGTAGGCGAGGGGCCGAAGGACAAAGCCGTCGAGACGCCGCTCGTGGGGTCGGACAAGGTCGAGTGGACCGACGACATTGCCCGCATGAGGTACCCGGACGCTCCTGCCGCGGGCAAGGTTCTGGGTCAAGGCTTCCGGGTCGACGCGGCCAAGCTCGAGGTTTCCGGCGCGTTGACACTCAGCCAGGGCGGGGGCTTTTTCCCGGACGCGGCGGTCATCGTCTTTCTGAAGCCGGGCGCAGCGATCGAAGGCAAGACGTTTGAGATCCGCAAGGAGACGCCGGCGCCGGAGCGGCCGCCGGTGCACCTGAAGCGCATCCCGCCTGGAGGAAAGCTGCCGGCCGGCCCGGCGTTCGTCCTCGGCTATGCGCTGAAGCTGGAGTTCGGCACGGCGAAGGGCGGCTTCATCCCCGGCAAGATTTACCTTTGCTGCCCGGATGAAGGGCGGTCCGTGGTAACCGGGACTTTCATGCTGAAGCAGCCGTGACGGCATCGCCCGGCGCTAGAAGCCCACCTCGTGGTACTCCAGCGCCCATTCCTTCATGTAGCGAACGCGATTGGGCCGGATGCGATAGACGATCAGCTCGGGGTTGTCGAGGCTGCCGAGGTATTGGCGCAGCAGCGGGTTCTCGTCCCAGATTTGTTGCAGCAAGGGGCGGTCGGTGACGACCTCGGCGACGCCGGTGATGCGCACCTGGTCGTGGTGGTCATCGAGGTAGCACAGCTCGACCTTGGGGTTCGCCGCGATCTCCGCGGTCTTGTGGTAGCCGCGGAGGTTGGCGACGTAGACTGTGAAGCCGTCGGTGCGGACGGGGGACACGGGCCGCAGGCGCGGCTGGTCGCCGTCGCTGGAGGCGAGGTAGGGAAAGCGGTCGGCGGCGACGACCTGGAGGGCGAGGTCGCGGACGCGGACGGGATCGATAGGCTCGGGTTTCGGTTTGGACATGGCGAGGGGGCGCTTTCTGCGAGGGTAGTGCTTCCGTCGGGGGCTCTCTCGTTAAATAAACGCTTGCCGGGGCGGGGCGCCAAGAGCGACGGGGAGCCAGGGGGCGCCACATGCTTAGAATAGGAGGATCCACCCAAGCCGGAGGACTGGCGTCGACAGAGCCAAGGTGACCAACAACCCGCCGACACAGGCCAAGTTCGCCACCTTCGACGGTTTGCCGTCCGACTGGTACCTGCGGCTGACCGGCGCGGACTCGAAGGTTATCCGCAGCGAGCGCAAGGCGACCCCGACCTTGCCGATCACGCGCTGACGCACTCGCGACTCCGGGAGACAACATGACGCGATCGGCTTCACACTTTGTCCGGCCATCCTGGCTTGTTTGCCTTTACCTTGCGGCCGCCTCGGCGCTGGCCGCTCAGGAGGCCGCCCATGCGCCGCCCTGGAATGTCCGCGGCCTGGGCCCGCTGCCGCGAATGGGCGTCACGAGCCTCGATGTCTCCGACGACGGCAAGGAGATCGTCGTCGGCACGATCGCGGCATTCGGGGACCCCAACGTCATCGTACTGGACGATGCCGGCAAGATCGCAAGGCAATACCGCGTCGGGCAGCGCTGGATCGATCGCGTGGCGTTCCTGCCGGGCAGCAGGGACGTGATCGCGATTTGCACCATGCCGGGCGGCAGGGCAGGGGACCGCGTCGAAGCGTTCCTGCTCAAAGGCGACAAGGTCATCCCCGACAAGCTGAAGGAGGAAGGACCGTGGTTCTTCCATTACGGCGACCATTCCAACCATCCGACTATGCAACTGGCGCGGGCTCGAAATGCGACGGCGCTGTTGGCCGGCAATCAGCTCGTCATCCATCGCGCGGGCAAAAAGCCATCTACCCTGCGGGTTCCTGTGTCCGACCCCGATGCGAGCGTGTCCCTGGCCGTTGATGACGGTGGCTGGGCGGTCGTCGGCGTGACGAGCCGCGACCGTGAGGGAGCGAGCAATCTCTACTTGTTCGATCCGAACCAGAAGAAGCCGGTCTGGAGCCGCGCCGTCAACAAGGAGGTCGAGACGGCCCCCGCCCTGGAGAAGGGCCGCTATGGCACGCCGACCCTGCCCGACGGCAAGCGCGCAGAGCTGCCGCAGCGCGATGAGAAGGTCTGGGCGCCGCTCGCCGTCGCCGTACACAGCGCGGGGCCGCAGAAACTGATCGCGGTTGCCGACTATCAGGGCTGGCAGCGGCTGGTGCGGCTCCTCCGCAACGATGACGCGACGATAATCAGGGCCTGCGTTTTATGCCGACGAAGCCGACGATCACGGTCTACGACGAGACCGGGAAGGTCGTGCGACGCTTCCCGGCGAACACGTTCAAGGCAGCCTTCTGGTGCGATATGCGGTTCGCACCCGACGGCAAAACTCTCCACCTATGGACGCGCCTGTGGCGCAGCCGCGGCCTAGCGGGACAAGCCTTTCTGCCGACCGACGAGCGCGCTGATACGCTCTATTCCCTGGCTATTCAATCCGGTAAGGTCGAGAGTGAGCACGCCCCTTTGTATTTGGCCGTTAGCCGAGAGGGAGACATTGTCGCCAGCTTTTGGAATGGCCGGCTCCTTGGCGGTGACTTGGCGACGCTTGATATCGGCGGGCCTGCCCTTGCTTGTTTCGCGCCGGATGGCGCAATGTTCTTCGCGGCAAGCTCGAAAGGGGTTGTCGCCAGATTCCGCTTCGGCGGCAAGGCCGCCTGGCAGACCGACCTCAACAAAGTCGTCCCCAAATCCCCCAAGCCCTGGGTCGAACGCGCCCGCGCCACCCCCATCGTGCCCGGCGTCTGGCAGATACCGGGCGGCCGGGTCGAGAGCGACCTCGGCGGCCAGCGCCTCATCGAGGCGCCCGACGGCTACATCCTCATCGAAGGCCATGCCGGCCTCTCCTTCGAGAGCGAATGGGCGGCCATGGAGGCGGTCGGTCTCGATCCGCGCAAGGTCAAGTACGTCCTCGCCACCCACGAACATGGCGACCACGCGCCCGGCGCCTATCTCTGGCGCGTCGTCACCGGGGCCAAATTCGTTTGTAGCCAGGAGATGGCCTACACGCTCCAGCACCACATTCCGGGCAACACGGGATACGGCCTGCACCCGCCCATCCCGACCGACATCGTCGTCGGTCCCAAGGACACCGAACTCGACCTCGCCGGGCTGAAGGTCCGCGCCCTCCGCATCCCCGGCCACACCTATGGCTCCATGGCTTGGCATTTCGAGAAGTCCGGCAAGACGTTTGTCGCCTTCGGCGACCTGATCATGCCGCGGGGCGTCCTCGGCTATTCCGGCAGCGTCAACTTCAGCGCCACCGATGTCCTCGCCAGCCTGCGCAAGCTGCGCGACCTGAAAGTCGACTACGTCCTCCCCGGCCACGGCGCCGTCGAAGGGCCCGCCGCCTACTTCCACGACGGCATCGACGTCGGCACGGCGGTCGGCTGGGGCTTCATCCGGCCCGAGCGCCCCGATCCGCGCTTCCGCATCACCGGGAAAAACGTGGTCGTCGTCGGCTGGGGCCGGCAAGCGACGAGCGCGGCCTTCGGCGACGTCGATGGCGACGGCAAGCCGGACGTCGTCATCGTCTCTCCGGAAGGCGACGATTCCGTCGTCCGGTTCTTCCTCAATCACGCCGGTAAATTCAACGACGAGCCGGACCGCGAGCTGCGCGTGCCGGGCGTCAGCCAGCCGCACAAGATCCGACTGACGATGACCAAGGCCGGACCGCGCCTCCTCGTCGCGGGCAAGACCGCGGCCCTGCTGTCGCCCAGACCGAGCGCGAAAGGCGCCGTCCCGGAGTTCAGCATCACGCCGTTCGACCTGGGAGACGGCAATCACCTCCGTTTCCTCGACGACGACACGCCGCTGGTCTCGCGCCGCTTCGGCGGCTTCTACGCCCTCGACCGTTCGAAGGACAAGATAGCCACGCGGAAGTTCGTGCCGGAGATCGACGGCCCCTATGTCGATTTCCGTCTCGCCGGCGCCGACGTGCTCACGTCCTACGGGCAGCTCTATCGCCGCGCCGCCGGCGCGTTCCCCAAGGCGCCGGCCGCGCAACTGCCGCACGACAAAGACTGGACCTTCCTCGCCGTCGGCGACTTCAACGGGGACGGCAAGCCGGATGCCGTCCTCCTGAGCTACGGCATGGACAGGTCGACCTCGGCACGCGTCTTCTATGGCAAGAGCAAGACCGGGCTGAGCTGGCGACAAGGAAGATGCGGTGATCCCGCTGAGCGGCTCTCCTGCTGTCAGCCAAGAAGCAGACGTTCCCGCTCGTCCGCGACACCCCCGTCGTCGTGGACTGGAACGGCGACGGCATCGACGACCTCGTCGTCGCTCATGGCCAATCGGACGAAGTATTGGTCTTTCTCGGCGGCAAAGACGGCTTGAGCCGGGATCGCCTCGAGCGGATCGCGGCGCAAGTCACCGCGTCCATTACGAGCACGGCGTCTTCGTCGGCGATTTCGACGGCGACGGCAAGCCCGGACCTGGCGGTCTTCGGCTACACCAACACCGGCGTCGGCGCCGGTGGACCGCCCGCCGCGTACCTATGGCTTCAGGAAGGCAGTCGCTAGCCGCCCGGCACACGATGCAAGGGCCGCGTTCCCCACGCACGCCGTGCCCTCTTGCTAGCAAAGACGCCCGCTTGCACGCCAGAGGGTCCGTGGTTAGAGTGAACGCCATGAGCCCTCGCCATGGGCGTTGCATGAGAGAAGGGGACGCGACGTGCGTTTCTCCGAACAACCTCCCTCCCGACAATGGGCGGCCCTCCACTACAAGGGCGTGAAATTCGCCGAGGTCTGGCTCAAGCCCGAGGAGGAGCCTCTCGCCCTTACCTTTCGCATCCCCGCCGCGAGTTTTCAGATTCCCAGCCTCGGTAGAGAGTTGACGATCGAAAACCTGCTGCGGGCCGTGGCCATCGAGCCGGAAGAGGTCGAATCCTGGCGCTCCGGCGACGCGTTCCATGCCGGCATGAACGGGTCCAATCCGGAGTTCAACGAGCCCCTCACCCCGCCCCGGAACGCCCACCTCGAGATTCATGTCCGCATGAGCCCAGCTTCGCCGTCCGACGCCGAGGACCCCGAGTTGAGGGGGACCGACGCCGAGGAAACTGACACGCTCGCAGTCTCCTCGGTAAAGTGGCAGGACCTCGACGCGCGCTGGAAGGCGATCCTGGGATTGGAGGCGAGCATGGAAGCCTTGCGGCTGAGCCTCGAAGGTCTCTTGGCGGAGATGGAAGCCTCACTGCGAAAGACGCTGACGACCGAAGAGAAGAACCATGCCCTGCGTGCCGACGTCGCGCAGTGGACCAAGGCCAAGAGCCGGGTGCACAACGGCGTGCCGAAGCTGAAGGATGTCATTCATCGTTGCGTCTGGGCGCTGGGGGCGCCGGAAAGGAAGCGGCTCGAGGCGATCTACAGGGAGTACATCCAGCCGCGCCTCGCCTTCCCCGAGATCGACGTGGCGCTGCAGCAGCTGGAACAGCTGCAGAAGGACCGCCAGGTCCTGTCCGGGCACGCCAAGACGGCCTACCAGGAAGCTCGGGCGATCTCGGCGGAGGTCCAGGGATCCTTGAGGACGCTTCAGAACAACGCGGTCGCCAATGCGCACAAGAAGAACGCGACGGGCTCCAAAGGCGGCTTTTTCAAGAAGACACGAGGTTGAGTGGCGCTTGCCAGGAAAGGCAGGAAGCGGGCTGTGCGGTATACCGGGGCCATTACGCGATTTCGGACGAAGAGCGCACCTACCGTTACAGTTCGGAGTGGTTCATAGTGGGGGCAAGGCGTCCGATTTGAAGGCGCGGATCCGCGAGCCGATCTTTCACGAGCCGGAGGGACCCAAGACCTATCGACAGATTTTTCGCGATGCGCGAGCGCGCATGATGATGCGCGGCCCGGCGGTCCCCATCACCGAGGAGTCCCTCTGGGAGGAGGCGGTCAGCGCCGCTCGCTACGTCGTGCGCGACACCAATGCGGGGGCGCTCGAGAGTGTCGGCGGGACGGAAGGCGTGCCGCCGAGTGATCTTATCGAACTCGCTGTCGTGCCTTCTTTCTTGTCGAATTGTCGACAAGCAGGCTGTCCCACGCTGCGGCATGAGCCGGCTGGAGGGCGGCGCAGGCCACGCTTGTTGTAGAATGAGGGAAACAGAGGGCCGAAGAATGCCGTCCCCTTTTCCGGGTATGGATCCCCTGCCCACGTTGCCGGTTCCGCTCCTGAACGGCGAAGGGATCGACGTTGATCTCCAGGGCGTCTTCACCGAGACGTACGACAAGGCCGGCTTTCGCCACTGGCTCCGCTACGACATCGGCGCGCTGACGCCGCCACTGACCAAGGCACAACCGCCTGGGCCCGGCGCCGGCTCACCGCCAAGTAGCCGCGCACCCGGTCTTCGCCCGGCGGCTATGGAGAGCGCCCCCAGGGAACCGCCGCGTTGCAGCTGGCGCTGGGCGGCGCGAGCGGCGGCGCACTGGGCGGCGGCGTGAATTGGCAACACTGCATCGCCGGAACCATGAGCGGTCCTCCCCTTGCTTGCCTGCCGTTCCGGCTGTTTTTCTCCGTGCCGGCCGCCTACAGGGTCGGTTTATAGGCGAACGCCCTATATTTGCTTCGGTCGGTCCAACCGAAAAAAAACTTTTGAATTGACACAAGCCGTTCGTCGAGTATAGGCTTGAGGTTGTGTCTCACCTTTAGGGGGGTAGACCGCCACTTACCGCAGGCCATCTCCTACCTGCCAACCGGCCATCGTGGTAAGGACGCGCGGCGCCATTTGAGGGACTTGAAATGTTGAACGTCCTTAGCAATCGCAAGGCACGCGCCTGCGATGGGACCACGCGCCGGGACTTTCTCAAGGTCGGCGCGCTGGGCATGGGCGGACTGCTCTTGCCCGATCTTCTGCGTGCCCGCGCTCGCGCTGCCGAGGCGGGACGGCCCACTCGCAACACCTCCGTTGTCTGGCTCTGGCTGGGCGGCGGCCCCACCCACGTTGAAACCTTCGATCCCAAGATGTCCGCCCCGGCGGAGTTTCGCTCCACCGTCGGCTCCGTCGCCACCAACGTGCCCGGCGTCGAGATCGGCGGCGTTTTCCCGCGCATGGCCCGCGTCGCCGACAAGATGGCCTTCGTCCGCAGCTTCGCCCATCAGAACTCCGGCCACGCCGGCGGCACCCACTGGGTCATGACCGGCTACAACTATCCGCCCGCCGACAGCGGCATGGCCCAGATCAAGCCCAGCTTCGGCTCGATCGCCTCGCGCTTCCGCGGCGCCAACAACCCCAGCACCGGCCTGCCGACCTACGTCCGCCTCAACGGCACCTACGGCGACGGTCCCTCCTGGCTCGGCTCCGCCTACGCTCCGTTCGACACCGCCGGCAACGCCCGCAACAACATGAACCTGCAGGTCCCGCTCGATCGCCTGGGCGATCGCCGCTCCCTGCTCCGCTCGTTCGACACCATCAACCGCGAGATCGACCGCTCCGGCCTCATGTCCGGCCTCGACGCCTTCGACACGCAGGCGCATGAGCTGCTCATGTCCCGCGCTCGCGAAGTCTTCGATGTCTCCCGCGAAGAGCCGCGCACGCTCGATCTCTACGGCACGAACGCCCTGTCCCGCCAGCTGCTGATGGCGCGCCGCCTGTGCGAAGCGGGCGTCGGCTTCGTCACCCTCCAGTTCGGCGGCTGGGACATGCACGGCCAGATCGCCCAGGGCATGCGCAACCTCGGCCCGCAGGTCGACCAGGCCGTCGCCGCCTTCGTGCAAGACCTCAACAACCGCGGCCTCGACAACGACATCCTGCTCGTCATCACCGGCGAGTTCGGCCGCACGCCGCGCATCAATGGCGGCGCGGGCCGCGATCACTGGGCGCCGCTGTCCACCCTCGCCCTGGCGGGTGGCGGTCTGCGGATGGGCCAGGCGATCGGCGAATCGAACTCGAAGGCCGAAGTGCCGCGCACGACGCCGATCACGCCGCAAGACCTGATGGCGACCGTGTTCCACGTCCTCGGCATCCCGCAAGATCTGGCCTACAACGACCAGACCGGCCGGCCGACGCCGATGATCAACGGCGGGCACGTGATCCGCGAGCTGGTTGGCTGATCCTTGCACGGCTCAAAGTCAACAAAGGGCGAGTTGAACCCCAGGTTCGCTCGCCCTTTTTTGCTTCACGATTCTGCCAGCAGCGCATTCGGCGACCGCGTACTGGCCAACTCAAAAATACGTGGCCAGTACGTGACAGCGCCATAACTCATCTTCTGCCAGACGATTGCTCCCTGTCCTCCCTCCCTACTGGACAGCAAACGGATGTGTGCCGGGGCCGAAAAACCCCCTCTATGCGCCTTGACAACGAGACCCAGTCGAAACACCCCAATTTACGACGCGCCCGCCCACTGAGAGAGACCCGCGACTAACTTGGCGCGCCTTCAGAAAAGGATCGCCTGTGCCTCCTTGGTCTGAGCGCCCAAGGAAGGGCACAGGCATGAAAACCCGAGCAACCTCCATCCAATCCTCCGACCTGGCGCGGCGCGGCTACTCTCGCGATCATCGCAGCGATTGCCTGCAAGTGATCGTCGCCCTGGTCGTGACGCGCGACGGCTTCCCGCTCGCCCATTACACGTTGCCGGGCAACACGCAGCAGGACCTGAAAACCGTGCAACGCATCGTCAACGCCATCGAAGCACGCTTCGGCAAAAGCAACCGCGTCTGGGTCATGGACCGCGGCATGATCAGCGACGACGCCCTGGAGTTCCTCAGCGCCCCGGGCCGTCGCTATCTCCTGGCCACGCGTCGCCACGCCCTGACGCCGTTCCAGCCCGAGTTGCGTTCGCCCGGCTGGCAGCGGCTGCCCGACAATCCCGACGTCGAGGTCAAGCTGCTGAAGCGCGACGAGGTTCACTATCTTCTGGCGCGCAGCCGGCCACGCCGCCACAAGGAACGCGCCATGCGCCGCAAGCAACGCCGCGGCCTGGCCCAGGCCCTCAAGAAGCTCGGCGCCCGCGTCGCCGCCGGTCGCCTCAAGAAGCGCGACAAGATCGTCGAAGCCATCGGCCGCCTCAAGGAACGCTTCCCCAAGGCGCATGCCTTCGTGACCATAAGCGTCGGTGACAGGCCATTGTCACTCAGTTACGCCTGGCACGTCGCCAAGCTCCGCGACGCCCTGGCGCGCGACGGCGCCTACCTCTTGCGCAGCAACCAGGCCGGCTGGTCGGCCCAGGAGTTCTGGGAGACCTACATCCAGCTCACCGTCGTCGAACGCGCCTTCCGCGTCCTCAAGAGTGAACTGCTGCTGCGCCCCATCTGGCATCACTACGATGGCCGCAGCCAGGCCCACATCTTCGTCTGCGTCCTAGCCTACGCCTTGTGGAAAACGCTGGACCACCTCGCCAAGCGCGCCGGCCTTGAAACCCTGATCCACAAGCCCGACCGGCGCCGACCGAACGCCACGCCCAAGCCGCGGCCCATGACGCCGGAAGTCATCCTGCGTGAGCTGAGCCAGATTCAGATCGGCGACATCCTGCTCGAGACGAGCGCGGGCCAAACATTGGCTTTGCGCCGCGTCGCCCGGCCGAACGCCGAGCAGGCGCGGATCCTCCAAGCCCTGAACCTGCAGCTACCCGAACGCCTCAGTCCCGACCGCCTTTTGTAGTGAAGACCGCGGGGGACGATTTGTGAAAAACACAGGGAAATGCGCATCTTGTACACTATCTGTACACTGATTCGTGCGCAAGATAGGCTAGCGGCGGCGAGCCCCGGCTCGGCATGTACCAGTCGTACTCGCAACGAACCACGAGCCGCTTTCGAGCTCGAAGTGAGTGAGGTAAACCAGTGGGAACAAGCCGACGCCTCGGCCACGTCTGAGCCTATTGTTGGAAGCCAACCTGCGCTCCAGCCACCGGCATCACCTGGCCGGCTGGGCGATTACCAGCTGCTCGGTGTGCTCGGCCGAGGCGGCATGGGCGTCGTCTTCGAGGCGGTCCACATGAAGCGCGGCCATCAGGTCGCGCTCAAGACGCTCCCAACACTGGACGGCAAGGCGCTGCATCAATTGCTTGTACGCCGACTTCGGATTCGGCGCCAGATACTTCCAGGTGGTGGAGGCGGGTGTTTTCATGCCTGAATTGTATCGCGTTGGAAGGAGCCGCGACACGTCCTCACGGCGCCGCGTCACTTGCCGCCTCCGACCGTGATCAGTGTCCCATCCGCCGCGCCGATCACGACGCCGTCGCCCCAGGCCGCGGGCGCCGTCACCGGCGACACCTGCGCCCGCAGCAGCACGCTTTGCCGCGGCGGCAAGCCGTCCTTCACTTCCAGCCAGGCGATCCGGCCGCCGGCGTCCGCCACCACCAGGGCGCCGTCGATCACTTGCGGCATATCGATGATGGCCGCGTCCGCCACGTAGTGCCCCACCTTCTCCTTCGTCTTCGGATCGAGGATCATCAGCCGGCTTCGCTCCACCACGCACGCGAGCTTGCCCGCCCGCAACGCCGGTCCCGCGCTCAAGCGCCCGGGCAGTTCCCAGGCCCCGGCCGACGCCAGGGTGTCGCCACGCAGTAGCGTCAGGCGATTGCCCGCCTCGGCCACCGCGACACCGAAGTCTTCCTTCTCCGGCACGTGGACCGGCACGGCGACGATGCGCTGATCGAACGCCTTCGTCCCGCGCGGCGCCGGGGCCACGCCGGGATCGTGCCAGTCCAGCACCGTCAGCTTGTTGTTGCCGTCCGTGAACGCCAGCCGCGTCTTGCCGAGGGAGACGACGTGCCCCGGCTGCTTCTCGTCGACGCCAAGGCCGCGCCAGGTCGTCAGCTCGGTCCCCTTGTTCCCATTCCAGGCCAGGGCGATGAGCCGGCCGTCCGCGAGCGGGGCGACGAGATGGTCCGCGTGCCAGGCGGGCGTGCCGAGAAGGGGAGCGGAAACCTTCCAGGTTGTCGCATCGATCTTGGCGCCAAGGCGGACCAGCGTCACGCTCGGCGCCGCGGCCTTCGTCCATGTGACCAGCGCCGGGCCTTCCTCGGTCGTGATCCAGAGCGTTTCTTCCTCCGGAGCGAGGGGACGCAATCGCTCGGCGTTCAAGAGGCGCCAACCATCATCAACGGCGAGCCGGGCGGCGTCAGCCCCCGGAGGAGGGGCCGGAGGAGAGAGACGATAAACGCCCATCGGCCCGTGCACGAAGAGGTCCTTGTCGCGCACGAGGATCGGTCCCTGGCTGACGATTCCCAGCTCGCGCTGCCAGCGGATGCGCCCCGTCGTCGCGTCCACAGCCGTGGCTCGCACGACCGGCTGGTCCGCCGCCTGCGTGACGACGAACAGCGTGCGACTGTCCGCGTGCGTCTGGGCGGCGTGCAAGGGGGCTCCGATCAAGAGGCCGGGGTCCCAGAGCGGCAAGACGCGCAAGCCTTCCTTGTCGGCCAGCGCCAGCTCGAACAGCTCGAGCCGGCCTTGCCGCACGATCCACCAGTGATTTGGATCGGCGTCGGCGATCATGGCCGGAACACCGGTGGCGCCGCCGGCGCGAATGCCCCCCTCCGGCGCGAGCGGATAGAAGAGCGGCCCGCTCGCCTGGGAGCGAATGCCCAGGAGCGTGAGGGAGCCGTCGTCTCCGGCGACCGCGAGATGGGCCCCGTCACGGCGCGGCGGGAAGGAATGGGGGCTCGGCAGGGTGACCGCCTCCGCAGGCGCCGCGTCCGGGCTTTCGAGCGGCAAGGTGAAGCGGAGCAGCCGGGCGCCTTCTCCCTTCGCCTCGCTGACGAGCAGGGAACGTATCGCCTTCTTCCCGCCGTCGGGCGTCTCTTCCAGGACCAGCGGCACGCTCTGGAGTGCGCCCGCCTCGTGCCGCAGGTAGAGCGTTTGCTCACAGCGGTGATTGCGGACATCCAGCGCATAGAGGCAGAACTGGTCCGCGGGCAGGTAGACTATCTCGGCGTCCGGATCGTAAACGCCGCCCAGCGACAGCCGTTGCCCCAGCTCCCAGAAGCCGAGCAAGAGGCCCGACTCCAGCGTGACCTCGTCGACGCGGCCGGAAAGCAACGGCACGAGCAGCTTGTCCTTGACGCGGATGGGATCGCACAGGCACGGCGCGGCGAGTGGATGCCGCCACAACTCGCGCCCGCTGGCTTGCTCCAGGGCGACGAGAGCCGGCGGATCGCTCGCGACGGCGACGATGAAGTCCGGATGCGCCAGCGACGCCTCGACCGTCAACGGCAAGGGCCGCGCATCGGCGCCGAGCCGTCGCGTCCAGCGGATGTCGCCGCGATAGGGATCGAGGGCGTAGAGCACGCCGCGGGCCAGGGCGAGGAACGGCTTCTCGACGCGTGGCCCCGTGTTCGAGGCGCTCGCGATCGGCGCGACCGCGTAGTCCTGTGTTTGCCGTTCCCTCATCTCGCCTTTGAGCGGGCGGAGTTTCTCGACCTCGTTGTAAGCGACGTTCTCGCGATGCGCCGCCTTCAATTCGCCGAGCAACTTCTTCGCTTCCTCTTCCCCTTGCAGCTTGCGGTCCTCGATGGTCCGCCACGCGGCTTCGACGGCCCGGGCCGTCCCCTTGCCCGCCGCAGTCTTGCGCAGCAGGGCGAGGCTCTCCTGCCGATACGTCTCCGCCGCGATCCCCTTCTCGATGCGGGCATACTCCTCGTTGAAGAACTTCTGCTCCTGCGGCAGGGAGACGCCGGCCGGCGGCGTGAACTTCCCCGCCGCTTTCCACGCCACCTTCGATCGGCCCAGCAGCTCGCCGCTGTTCTTGTCCGCGGCGAGGACGGCCAGGTCCTTGGCCACGTGCTCGAGTGATTGCCAGACGTCCGCATGGCGATCCTTCAGCAGCGGGTCGTTCTTGTAAAGCTCCGTGAACTCCAGCACGCGATCGAGCGCGCGGCTCACCTCGGCCGGGTCCGTGCTCGGCTTGTGGACGGCCAGGCGCAGGTCGCTTAGCTCCGTGAGGAAGCGATACTCGGCGCGTTTGCCGCTGTCGGGGAAATCGCGCGTGAGTCCTTGGAGAAGGGTGACGGCCTTGGCGTAGTCCTGTTTCTTGTAGGCCTCGACGGCCTTGTCGTAGTGCTCCGCCTCGTTGCCCGCCTGTTTGCCTTTGATGAGGTAGAACGCGCCAAGGCCGAGACCCGCCAGGACCAACATCATGACGACGATGAGACCGAGACTGCGGCGCCGGCCATGATGCGGCTCCTCCTCCGGCGCCACGACGGTCTCCGTTGCGACAGCCGTAGGAGCGGCGCCCGGTTCGGCCACGGCCTCTCCCGCGTCCCCTTCCAGCTCGCTGAAGTCGAGGTCCTGCTCGGCCACGGCAACCGCGCTTGCCTGCGGGCCAGGCGTTTCGGGCGGTGGGCCGTCGGTGCTCGCCTGTCCGCGTACCGGAGGCGGGGCGGCTTGCCAGTTCGGCGCGACGGGGGCTTCGACCGGCGCCGGGGCCGTTTCCCTCACGGCCGGCGTCTCGGGCTTTTCCTTCTTGCGCTTGGGGGGTTGAGCGATCGGCGCCGGAGTGGCTGGGGCCGGCGCGGGGATTGGGGCCGGAGGCGTTTCCGCTGCCTCCGCCGTCAGCACCGGCACAAGGTCGGCGACGTTTCCCGATTGCTGCTTCGGTGGCGGCGCCGGCGCGGCGGGCGCTACGACCGGTGGCGCGATCACCGGTGGCGCGGGAGGCGCCGCCGGCTTCGCGTTCGGATCCTTGACTTCGAACACCGTTCGGCAGATCGTGTTCGGGCAGCGCATGCGCTTGCCGACCAAAGCGGCGTCCACCTGGTACTGGCTCTCGCACTGCGGACAGACAGCGGGAATGGTGGGCATGATGACGGCTTAGGGCACGAAGGGAACGTGCTTGCATCATACCGCTTGGGATTGCCGATGGCGAGCGTCACCGCCCCCGGCCCCGCAGTCGCCCGGCGCCAGTTGATAAACTACTTCAAGTGTGCGCCATCGCGGGCGCTAACGGACGCAAGGAGCCGCGCAGGAAGTAAGCGGCTCTCTGCGCCTTGACACCCCCCCGGTCCCCTCATGTTCCTCGGCATCGAGATCGGCGGCACCAAGCTCCAGCTCGGCATTGGCCGGGGGGACGGCATCCTCCAATCGCTCTGGCGCGGCCGCGTCGAACCGGAGCGCGGCGCCGCTGGCATCCGGGCCCAGATCGAGAGCGCCGTGCCGCTTCTGCTGGAGCAAGCCGGACTGGAGCGCGGGGCTTTGCGCGGCGTCGGCATCGGCTTTGGCGGGCCGGTCGACGACGCGACGCGAACCGTCATCAAATCCCACCAGATCGAAGGCTGGGACGGCTTCCCCCTCGCCGCCTGGATCTCCGACCTCCTCGGCCTGCCCGCCGTCCTCGGCAACGACGCCGACGTCGCCGGCCTGGCCGAGGCTCTCTTCGGCGCCGGCAAGGGGCTTTCGCCGATCTTCTATGTTACGGTCGGAACGGGCATCGGCGGCGGGTTGATCATCGACGGCAATATCTATCGCGGCGTCGGCCGGGGCGCGGCGGAGATCGGCCACCTCGCCGTCTGGCATTTCACGTCGCACGCCGCGCGGCGCGGCCCGCTCGAATCGCTTGCGTCGGGCTGGGGCATCGTCGCGACGGCCGAGGAGCTGCTCGCGGAGCGGCGCGATCTCGATTGCTTGCTGCGCCATCTACATACAGAGAAGGGAAAACTGACCGCCGAGGATGTGGCGAACGCCGCCCGCCAGTTCGACCCGATCGCGCGCGACGCGCTGCACATCGCCCTGGAGGAGCTGGCGTTCGGCCTCTGCCAGGTGATCGCCTTGCTGTGCCCGCGCCGCATCGTCATCGGCGGCGGCGTCTCCCTCATGGGCGAGGACCTGTTCTTTGCCCCGTTACGCGATGCGGTCGCCCGGCACGTCTTCCGCCCCTTCGCCGATTGTTACGAGATCGTGCCCGCGGCGCTGGGCGAAGAAGTCGTCGTCCACGGCGCGGTGGCGCTCGCGCAAAAGACGTAGGCTCCGCGAGCCGAGCGGGGTTCGGACGGGGAAATGGCGGTTTCGCTAGCGTTCATGTCAGGTCCGGCTCGGCTCGCCGGACCTACTGCGCCGGACCTACTGGGCGCCGATCTAAAGAGCAACGTCTATCGGATCGCCCCACTGGAACGCCCGGAACGTGTTGAAGCCGGTGATCGACTGGGCGATGAACCAGGTCCCGTTGGCCGGCCGGTACACGATGAGGTCGGACCGGCCGTCCCCGTCATAGTCGCCGCTCAGGGGGATGTCGCCGTAGACACCCCAGTTACGGATCGCCAAACCGCCGCCGGTCGACGGATTGACGATGAACTGTCCCGTGCTCGGCCGGAACAGGCCAAGGTCAGCGCGGTTGTCGCCGTCGTAGTAGCCGATCACCGGGATATCCGCGGACAGGCCGAAGCCCACCGTGGTCGAGGAGCCGAAGTCGGCGCCGAATTTCACCAGGAACTGCCCGGTGCTCGGCCGGTAGACGATCAGGTCGCTGCGTCCGTCGCCGTCGACATCGCCGACCTTCGGGATATCGCCCGCCGCGCCCCAGGTAACCGTCGTGATGCCGCTGTAGCCGCTCGCCGAGGTTTCGATGAACCACTGCCCGGTGCTGGGCCGGAACAGCGCGACGTCCGCCCGGTTGTCGCTGTCGAACTTGCCGACGAGCGGCACGTCGCCGCTCTGCCCGAACTGGATTGCCGAGGCGCCGCCGTTGCCGGAGTCGTGGATGAGCCATTGCCCTGTTCGGGGCCGGAACACCACCGCGTCCGCCTTGCCGTCCCCGCCGAAGTCGCCGACGACCGGTATGTCGCCGTTCTCTCCCCACTGCATCGTCGCCATGGCGCCGCTGGTCGTGACGATCAGCCACTGCCCCATGCTCGGCCGGAACACCGTCAGGTCGGGCTGGCTGTCGCCGATGAAATCGCCGACCAGCGGGATGTCGGCGGGGACGCCGAGGGAACTGTTCAAACGTGCGGTGAAATCGCTCTTCGAAGTAAGCACGCTGAAGCCGGCGGTCGCCGGATCGTACATGCCAACGTCGGAGTGACCGTCGCCATCATAGTCGTTGGCAAGCGGGATGTTGTAGGCCGCGCCGAACGGCGCGATCACCCGAGCCTTCCCCACTTGGAAGTTATCGCTCGATTGCAGGAGAAGGATCTGGTTCAAGCCGGCCCGCATCAGTCCCAGGTCGGCGTGGCCATCCCCGTCGAAATCGCCCACGAACGGTACGTCGCTACTCTGGCCGAAGGCGATCGCCATGTTGGTCGTGAAGTTGGTGCTGCTCTGGTCGATCAGCCATTGACCCGTGCGCGGCCGATACAGCATGAGGTCCGACTTGCCGTCCCCATCGAAGTCCGCGGCAAACGCGGCATCGCCCGCCTCGCCCCACGAAACTGAAGGACCGGAGTTGTAGCCGGAGCTGGAGGTGACGATGAGCCACTGCCCGGTGCCCGGTCGGAAGACGGCGATGTCGGCCCTGCCGTTGCCGTCGAAGTCGCCCGGAAGCGGATTGTCCCCCGCCTGACCCCAGAACTTGGTGATGCTCGCTGTGTAGTTGCTGGTAGAGGTGAGGACCGTCCACAGGCCGTTGGCGGGATGGAAGACGCCGAGATCGGCCTTGCCGTCGCCATCGAAGTCGGCGCGGACGGGGATATCGCCGTTGACGCCGACCGCCTTGGTCAAGAGCGTGCCGTTGCTCGAAAGACGAACCTGCCAGGCGGCGGTCTTGGCATCCCAGATCGCGAAGTCGGCCTTGGCGTCGCCGTCGACGTCGGCGGTCGCGAGGACCGACGGGGTCACGCGCCCCTCGAGGCCCTCCAGCTGGGGTCGAAAACGGTTTTTCGCCTTGGTGGCTTCCGAACGGTCACAACGCGCGCGTCTCATGGCTGTACCCTCCCGTCGGCAACCTGGGTTGGACAGGAAAGGCGGCAACTCACGTGCCGAACAGCAAGGAGAAAGAACTCCCGCTGTAAGCGTCGTCACGCGAGAAGGATGCACTCTCTTGCATCTCCGTCCTGTTGCGGATTGCACGCCTTGGTTGTTCAAGTTCGCCGAATCCGCACAGGTGGACGCCCGACACCTTCGCACCGAAATGGGGCGAGACGCTTCCTGCGACGGCAGCATCTCGGACTTCAGGGATCAGCTCATTGCAAACCAGCGCAACCTTCCTCGCTTGCCAAAACTATTGACAGCCCGGCTTGCCTTCATGTAAACTTCTTCCCCAGCGCTACTCGATCGACACCCAGGGATGACGCCCATCCAGCCAAGGACAGGCCTTCCCGCAGAAAAGGAGTTCCTCGGGTCATGTCATGCTTCCAGGGACGGCTCGCTCCTCCCCCCGCCCTCTCCCGCTGATGCGTCTCCTCTCCATCGCTGACAGCGTGGTCGCCCGGGCGCCGGCCAAGATCAACCTGTTCCTGGAAATCCTCCGCAAGCGCGAAGACGGTTACCATGACCTCGCCACCTTGATGCTCGCGGTCAACCTCTTCGATACGCTCGTCTTCCGGTCGGCTCCCGAAGGATGCACGCTGACCTCCAATCGGCCGGACCTCTCTTCGGGGCCAGACAACTTGATCGTCAAGGCTTGGGCGCTGCTGCAACAGCACGCCGGCCGAAAGCTCGGAACGGCGATCCGGCTGCTCAAACGCATCCCCATGCAGGCAGGCCTCGGGGGCGGCTCGAGCGATGCGGCGGCAACGCTCCTCGCTCTGGACCGGCTCTGGGACCTCAAGCTGACGAGGGAAGACATGGCCGATCTCGGCGCCCAGCTCGGCAGCGATGTCCCCTTCTTCGTCAAGGCCGACGCCGCCTGGTGCACCGGCCGCGGCGAGATCGTCGAACCGCTCAGCGTCGGCGCTCGCCTCTACTTCGTCCTCGTCGCCCCGCCGTTCGGCTGCTCCACCGCCGAAGTCTATCGCGGTCTGAACGCCGACGAGCGCGGCGTCGACCCGGGGGCGCCCACCCCCCACCCGAAAACCGCGGCCTGCGTCCCCGCACTCGCCGACTCGCTCCGCGCCGCCCTCCGCGAAGGAGATATTGACGGGATTTCTCGCGGGTTGCATAACCGCCTCTGCGCATCGGCCCAACGACTCGCGCCGCGGCTCCCCGACTACCTGGGAAAGCTGCGAGAACTAGGGGCGATGCAGACGCTCCTGAGCGGCTCCGGCAGCACCGTCTTCGCGTTGTGCCGCAGCCGCGCCGAGGCCAAGGATCTGGCGCGGGCCTATGCCCGCTCGCCGCTCGATCAAAACGACAAGGTGTATGTCGTTCGGAGCTGCGCGTCGCCGCTCCCGCCTTGAGAGCCCCTCCCCCGCGGGCTAGCCCGGACTCCGGGGGCTCACGCCCCCCGGCTCGCCAGGCCACAGCATCATTAAGGAGAACAACTGTGGTTATCACCGAAGTCCGCATCAAGCTCATGGAAGACAACAATGAGCGCTTGCAGGCGTTCTGCTCCGTCACTTTTGACGACGCCTTCGTCATCCGCGACCTCAAGATCATCGAAGGAACCAAAGGCTCGTTCGTCGCCATGCCCAGCCGCAAGCTCACCGACCGCTGCCCCCAGTGCGGCTCCAAGAACCATCTCCGCGCCCGCCACTGCAACAACTGCGGCGGCCGCCTCGTCGAAGACCGCGCCACGCGCGACACCGAAGGCCGCGCCAAGCTCCACGCCGACATCGCCCACCCGATCAACTCCGCCTGCCGTGAGGTGATCCAGGGCGCCGTCATTAAGGCCTTCCAGGAAGAACGGGAGCGCTCCAAGCAGCCCGGCTACGTCTGCCGCTACGACGATTACGACATGGACTTCGAGGAGGGC
Organism: Gemmataceae bacterium; assembly: GCA_046350295.1. Lineage (GTDB taxonomy): Bacteria > Planctomycetota > Planctomycetia > Gemmatales > Gemmataceae > JAXMAR01. The sequence continues at coordinate 31,524 of JAXMAR010000043.1, read as the reverse complement.
TTCAGCGGCGTCGTCAGCGAGATGAACGGCCACCGCCACAACGGCGAGGTCCGCAATGGCGAGGTCCGCAGCCACGGCCCGCACCATGGCCGCTCGGGTACGCACAACGGCGTCGCCCAGGAAGCCAAGTCCGCCCAGCCCAGCGACCAGCGCGACTTCGGGGCCGGCATTTTCTAAAGCCGTTTTCGCGCTCGCGCCGCCATAGATAGACGGAAAAAGCCGCAGGCCTGCGCTTGCGGCTTTTTTTTTCGATCGGAGCATCGGCATGCGTCATCTCGCCCTCATCCTGCTCTGTCCTCGAGCGATCCGCCGACGCCGCGTTAGGCGGCGTTAGGCGGTTCGGGGCGGCTTCCCGTCACGGCTTGGCCGCAATCTGCTTATCCAATACTTCGATCCAGAAGGAAAGCGGGGTCCGTGATCATGAGCTTGTCGAAAAACCACTGATTAGAGGCTGTTTCAAAACGGGGACTGTCCCTCTCGTTTTGTCAGATTACCCAGTTTTCCGGGCGATGGTAAAGGGACAGTCCCCGTTTTGAAACAGCCTCTTAGCCTTGACGGCTTCGAGGACGACCGCGTCGCCTTCGCGGCGAATGCTTACGGATTTTGCGTTGAAACGAAACTCGTCCGGGATCCGAACCGGCTGTCCTTGACTTGTCTCCACGATTTCCGCGGTTTTCACGAACTTTCTCCTGTCGAGCTGGGACAAGACCTCGGCCTTTGGTAATCTCGCGATGTTCGCGGTCTGTCGTCGAGCCCCGGCAGACTACGGGCCAAGCGCCGCAACAAGGACGGCCGGAGTTCATCAACCCGGCTGATCGGGATGCAGTTGTCCCGGCTCGGAACGGCGCGAAGCGGCTTCCGCGTCGTGCTGCGCCATCGCTTTGCGCGCCACCAGCAGCAACACTCCAAAGAGCGCCAGGCACGCCGCCGCCAGCGCCACGTAAATCAGCCAGGGCGCCCGCTCGCTCAGGGTCGGCGGCGGCGGCTGGTAGGCCGGATTGGCCGTGCGCTCGCCCAGCGTCAACGGAGTCGGCGGCGGGTCAAGGCGTTGCGGCAACCGGCGTTCGATGTCGTAGTTGGGCGGCCCGGGGACGGTGAGATTGCCGAAGTAAAGGCGCAGCGGCGGCGCCGGTTTCTTGTCGTTCGGCAAGGAGAAGATCAGGCGTCGCACCGGCGCGGTGTATTCGACCGTGCCGAGCTGGAGCGGCGGGTTGGCGTAATCGGTAACGATCAGGCGCAGGCGCTGGGCGACCACCTCCGGGAAGTCCAATTCGAGGAAAAGCTTGCCTTTCTCCTTGTGCCAGCGGCGCTCGATTGAGCCGGCGATGTCGAGGCGCGGCTCCTGCGGGTCGGCGATCTGCAGGCGCATGGGCCGGTCGACCTCGTCGCCGAAGACTTCGAAGCGGAGCTTTTCGCAGGGCGTTTTCTCGCCGAAGTCAATGTGCCAGGCCGAGCCGGGGCTGCCGTCGGCGCGGACGAGATCGACTGGGCCGAGCTGAGCCGGCGTCCAGGGATAGTAGACGCCGGGCTGGGCGATGGAGCGGCGCACGGTGACACGCTCGATCTTCGGGATGTCTTCCTTCGTGGCCGGGTCGGCGTAGACACGGACTTGCAGGAAGCGGAAGCGGCGGAAATCGTAGTGCAGCCGGCGAATGTCGATCGTGCGATCGTCGACATCGTAGCGGACGAGGAAGCGGTCGAGGAAGGAGAGGGCGTCCTTGAAGTCCTCGTTGTCGCTGCCCAGCACCTGCAAGCGGCGGCGGAAGTTGGCGCCGCTTGTGGCGATCTCGATCTCGTTGTGCCCCTCCGGCCCGGGATCGCCCAGCTCGAGGCTGACTTGCACGTAACGCTTCGCTTCGTTCGTTCCCTCGTCGAATCGCCGCAGGATGCGCGTCTCGTCCTGCCGCACATCCGGCCGCAGCTCGCGCTTGGCGTAAGGGATGCGGACGCCGCCGGCGTCGGCGAGGCGCAGGTCCCAGAGGTCGGGCCGTGCCTTGGCGAAGACGCTGGGGGGCACGTCGATGGCGTAGTACTTCGCGTCCGCTTTTTCCAGGCCGCGGACCTCCTCGAGCCATTGCCAGTCGGCCAGAGCCGGGTCGGCTTCGCCGGCGCCCGGCGCCGGTTTTTCGTCCTGGGCGTGCGACGCGCTCACGATCAGAAAAACGGCGACAAGGGCGCTGAGCTTACATCGTCTCATGAGGCGACTCCTCCTCCGCGACCAGGATCGGCTTGAGTTTTTGATATGCCCAGGCCGCGCCGAGCATGACCAGCGACAGCACCAGGAAAGCGGCCAGTCGATACCAACCGGGCAATCGGGCCATGTCGATGAGGATCACCTTGCCGAGGGTTATGGCAAAGAGGCCCAGCGCCGCCCAGCGCAGCGGCCGGCTCGGCAAGCGGAAGCCGACCGCGAGCATGATGACGGCCAGCAAGGCCCAGACAATCGACAGGGCGGTCTGGGCGCTTTGACGCAGATCCGCCACGGTCCAACTCGTCGCGTAAGGAATCTGCACCCAGAAGTACTCGTACGCTTCGACGGAGAATATGACCCAGACAAGCGCCACGCCCACCAACCCGACGACGCGGCTGAGCACGAAGACGGCGTCCGGCGCCGCCGCGCGGAAGCGGCGGCCGGCGATGGCCGCGGCGAGGAAGCAGGCCGCCGTCATCAGGGCGGGGAGGGCATAGCGGTTGACAAGCGGGACGAAAGGCGCCTGATGAGCGTCGAGCGTATCGACGAGAAGGAGCCGGCCCAGGGCCAGGACAAAGAAGAAGCCGGCGAACGCCAGTAGCGGCGTGGCGCCGATGCGCAGAGCGAACCACCAGAGCGCCAGCGCGACAACGCCCCACGCCAGCGCGATCCAGACCGCCTCGGCTTGCAGCGGAATCGCGGCCGCGACGAAGGCGAGCGCTGCCGCGACCAGGACGAGAAGCAACACGGGGTCGTCAGGCCGGCGCGTGATGACGGCCCAGGCGAGCGCCGCGTAAAGCGTCGCCATGCCGACGGCGGCGGTTCCGAGCCAGCGGTGGTAGTCCGGGTCGAGCAACACGTAACCGGCGGCGGCGACGAACAAGGCGTTTCCCAGTTGGCGCGCGAGGTCTTCGGGATTGGCCCGCTGTCCACGCACAATGTGCAGGACAACCGCATGGCCAAGGTAAAGGGCGAACACGACCGCCTGAAAGACGATGGCGGCGCTCAGCTTCAGCGGATGGTAATTCTGCACATACCATCCCCAGAAGAGGATCTGGGTACCCGCCAGGGCGAGCGACGCGACGGCCGGCCAGCGCCGCAAAAACGCGAGCCCCACAACGCCGGCGTTAAACACGGCGAGATAGGTGAAGAGGCCGACGTACTGATCCCGGTCGGTGTGCAGGAGGATCGGCGTCAGGAGGCCGCCCACGACGGCCATGATGGCGATGGCCGGCGCCTCGTAGTAAAGCGCCAGCGCGGCCGTCTCGACAATGATGGCGATCAGGAAGATGGCGGCATGGCGCTGCGGCAACAGGTGGTAATAGCCGAAGCTGGCGAACGTCGTGAGGTAAAGAAGGATGATGCCGGCCGAGGTCAGCATCTGGCTGAAGATGGGCCGGCCGCGCCGGTGGGAACGGAGGCCCAGAACGCACAGCGTTACGGCGATGCCAAGGCCGATGGCGACGCGGGCCAGCTCGCCGAGGAGGCCATGTTCGATGGCGAGCTTGATAAAGAAGGCGCCGGTGAAAAGCAGGAGGATGACCGCGATCCAGCCGAGACCGCGCCCGCCGATCCAGGCCTCGAAGTCGGCCAGGGTAGGGGAGCGCTCGCGGGCCGGTTCGCGTCCGGCGGGCTCATGGCGGCGCGGGCGCCGGGGAGGCTCTTCGGGCCGGCGTCCCGGCTCGTCCGGCAGCGCTTCGGCGAGAGGCAGATCCTCGGGCGAAATGGCGGCCGGCAGCGGCGGCGGGGCTGGAAGCGCACGCTCGACAGGCGCGGCCGGGAGTGCCGCGGTTTCGGCGCCGGCTTCCTCCTCTGCGCGTGCCCGCTTGAGGCGGCGCACGTCGCGCTCCAGATACCATAGACGCTCGCTCAACTCCCGGATGCGCCCCGTACGGGCGATGGCGACGATCGGCAGGACGATCAGTACGATGAGGAGCCCAACGACGAGGAGACTGACCAGGACGAGAAAAATCTCCATACCCATGACGCACTCAGGCCACAGAGGGGGCGCTCATGCGCGAGATGCGACAGGCCGATTGTGGCGCCGGGACGCGGGCGGAGCAAGCGATTTCCGAGACGATCCTGCCGCGTCACACCGAGTATACGGCCACTTCCCCGCTCTCGCACCCCAGCGCCAGCCGCTTGTCGTCCGGCGCCCAGGCGAGCTGCGTCGCGCCGGAGCCGTGCGCCTCTTGCGTCAGCGTCTTCTCGCTTTTGGCGGGGGACCAGAGCGCGAGCCGGCCGCCGGCGCAGGCCGAGGCGAGCAACGGGCCGAAGCTTTGGTACGCCAGCGCCTTGACCAGCTCCGCGTGTCCCTCGAGCTCGATCGGCTTGGTTCCGGCGGGGCCTTTGCCGGCGGTGTCCCAGACGCAGATCGTCGGGCTGCCGCCGGTGGCGAGGTATCGGCCCGTCGGGTCCCAGGATAGCTCGCGGACCTTGCTCGGGTAGCCGGACATCATCAGGTCCCGCCCGGTTTTGACGATCCAGAAGTGAACGGTGCTGTCCTGGTCGCCGGTCGCGATGTGCTTGCCGTCCGGGCTCCAGGCGAGGGCGAGCATCGAGCCTTTCCACTCGAAGACGTGCAGCGGCTCGTCCTGCGATGGCTTGAAAACGCTTAGCTTGCCATAGGCTGCGCTTGCCAGCTCGAGGCCGCGCGGCCGCCACTGGATGTCGGCGACGGTGCTCGGGTGGTTCGCCCATTCGCGCAACGGTTCGCCGGCCTGGTTGAAGAGCCGCACTTTCTTTCCGGCGGCGGTTGCGAGATACGAGCCGTCGGCGCTCCAGGCGACGTGATCGACCCAGGCGGCGCCCCCTTCGAGGGCTTTGACGGACTGCCCGTTCGCCCTGTCCCACAGACGGACCTTGCCGTCCTGTCCGGCGCTGGCGAGGACACTTGTTCTCGGATTCCAGGCGAGATCGGCCGTGCCGAAACCGTGACCTTCGAGGCGCTGCGTCACCGTTCCCGTGCCATCGAAGAGGAAGACCGGCCCGCCGACGGCCGCCGCGGCGAGCGTCGCGCCGTCCGGCGACCAGGCGAGGGCGATGACGTGTTCGCCGATGTCCGCCCGCCACAACTTCTTCAGGCTTTGCGTCCGCCTGCCAAACATGCCCGGAATCCCTCCTCCAGCGCCTCCCGATCGAGCTTGCGGCCGATGAAGATCAGCTTGTTCGTCCGCGTCTCCTCCGGCTTCCAGGGTCGATCCGGGCGCCCCTCGAACTGCATGTGGACCCCCTGAAAGACGAAGCGATTGCCGTCGCCTTTGATGTTGAGGACTCCCTTCATGCGGAAAATGTCCTGTCCTTGATTCATGAGCAGATCGCGGAACCATTCGTTGAGCTTCTGGGGGACGAGTTCGCCGGGGAGGACGATGCCGACGGAGGTTATCTCCTTGTCGTGTTCGTGGTCGTGGTGGCGCCGGTCGTGTTCGTGTTCGTGGTCATGCTCGTGATGGCCCGCCTCTTTCAAGAAATCGGGCTCGATCTCGAGGATGCGGTCGAGGTCGAAGGAGCCGACATTGAGGAGGTGGTCCATGGCGACCTCGCCGCGCCGGCAGCGAACGATCTTGGCGGCGGCGTTGAGTGCCTGAAGGCGTTCCTCGAGGCGGTCCACTTCATCGGGCGAAACGAGGTCGGTCTTGTTCAAGAGGATGACGTCGGCGAAGGCGATCTGCTCCCGCGCCTCGCGGCTGTCGTCCAGGCGCAGCTGGATGTGCTTCGCGTCGACGACGGTGATGATGCCGTCGAGCAGGAGCTTGTCGTGCAGGTCGGGGTCGACGAAGAAGGTCTGGGCGACGGGCCCGGGATCGGCGAGGCCGGTGGTCTCGATGAGGATGTAGTCGAACTTGTCGCGCCGTTTCATGAGGGCGCCGAGGATGCGAATGAGGTCCCCGCGCACGGTGCAGCAGATGCAACCGTTGTTCATTTCGAAGATTTCTTCCTCGGCGCCGATGACCAGTTCCTGGTCGACGCCGACTGCGCCGAACTCGTTCTCGATGACGGCGATGCGTTTGCCGTGCTGGGCGCTGAGGATGTGGTTGAGGAGCGTCGTCTTGCCGGCGCCGAGAAAGCCGGTGAGAACGGTGACGGGAACGCGGGCGGACATCGGATTTCGGTCCCTGGTCGGAGGCGAGTCGGCGTGCGCTGGCAAGCGTCCAGGCGCAAGCGGCGCCGCAGCTGTCATTATGCGCGAAGCGCGGGCCCGGCGGCCAGTTCAGGATTCCAATCACTCCCCCTCGGCCGTCACGGGCTCACAAGGTCCGGGCTGGAGGGAACATCGAGGGCCGTCGGGGCGGTCGACCCGAACGGACCTTCAGCCGAGAGCCCGATCCCATTTGGCGTTGCAATGCCCCCCCGACCGACTAGAATCCAGGTTCGCTCCTAACCGAACCTGCTTGTTTTCGTCGGAGATACTCTCAATGTGGCGCGTCATTCTCGTCGTCGTGATCGGCGGCATCGCCATGGTCGCCTACGGAGTTCGCGAGTACCTGCTGAGCAAGGACAGCTCCGCCGAGCCGGTCGCGATTGCAATCGAGGATCTCGAGCGCGGCGTGCCCGACAATCCGCATTGCCGCCTCGGGCCCCACTTCGCCGTGCTCGACAACGTCGTCTATAGCGAGGTCAAGCGAAGCGGCTCCAGCTCGGTGGAGCACGCGTACTATCCCGTCGTCTCCGTCGCCACGCTCAAGGACACGGTCGCCCGGCTCGGTCTGCGCAAGGACGACCCGGCGGCCGGCCTGGCGCTCATTCAGGGGCTGCCCGTCAAGATCATCGTCAAGACGCACCGCTGGAAGACGGTCGCCGAGATCCGCGCCGAGGCGGACCGACCGGAGAGCGACTTTCGCAACGAGCTGGTCGGCATGGTCGTCAACCGCATCGACAGCGTCGGTAGCAAGGAGGCGGATCTGCTGAAGAAGGCGACGCCGAACTTCGACCCCGCCACCACCATCATCATCGAAGAAGGACGCAAGCCCAAGAGCGTGGCACTGACCCTTGGACTCATCATCGGCGGCGTTGTTCTCGTGATCGGGTCGTTCGCTGTCCTGCTTATCTCACGCCTGCGCCGGCCTTCGCCCGAGCCCGATTGAGGGCCGAGGTCAGATGGCGCCCGCCCCGCGCAACGCTTCGATCTTGTCCGGCGTCAGCCCAAGAAGGGAACGCAGCACCTCCTCCGTCTGCTCCCCGAGGCGCGGCGGCATCGCGGCCGGCGGCGCCGCCGCGCCGGTGATGTGGAACGGCGAGCCGACGAGATAGACATCTTTGCCGGAAGCGTCACGGACGCGGAGGCGCAACCCCCGGGCCGCCGCCTGCTCCGAGGAGAAGAGCTGGGCATAATTCCACACCGGGGCGTGCGGTACCCCGGCTTCGAGCAAGGCCGACTCCCATTGCTTGGCCGTTCGCTCCTTCATGATCGCCTCCATCATGGGAATCAGCTCGGCCCGATGGCGCACGCGCTCACTGTTGGTGGCGAAACGCGGGTTCGCGGCCAGCGCCGGCCGGCCCGCGACCGCACAGAAGCGTTGAAACTGGCCGTCATTGCCGACGGCCAGGATCAGCCAGTCGTCCATCGTCTTGAACGCCTGATAGGGGACGATCTGCAAATGCGCGTTCCCCTGCCGCGGCGGCACGATGCCGCTCGTCAGGTACGCCTGCGCCACATTCACCTGCGCAGCGACGGCGCAGTCCAGCAAGGCAAAATCGAGGACGTAGCCGCGGCCGCTCGTTTGGCGGGCGTGCAAGCAGGCGAGGATGCCGGTTGCCGCATACAGGCCCGTCAGCACGTCGGTGACGGCGACGCCGACCTTGCTGGGCGGCCCATCGAACGGTCCGGTGATGCTCATCAAGCCGCTCAACCCCTGGACGGCGAAGTCGTAGCCCGGCAAGTCGGTCCACGGGCCGGTGCGGCCGAAGCCGGAGATGGAGCAAACGATGAGACGCGGGTTTCGGGCCAGCAGGTGTTGCGGAGACAGACCAAGCTTCTCCGCGCTGGCGGCGCGGAAGTTCTCGAGCAGGATATCGCTCTTGTCGACGAGGCGGTAGAAGAGGTCGAGTCCCTCGGCCTTGGCGAGGTCGATGCTGACGCCCTTCTTGTTGCGATTGCAGGACAGGAAGTACGCGCTCAGGTCGTCATGAAAGGGTGGGCCCCAGCTTCGCGTCTCATCCCCGGCGCCCGGCCGCTCCACCTTGATCACCTCGGCGCCCAGGTCGGCCAGCAGCTGCCCGCAAAACGGCCCGGCGAGAACGCGGGAGGCGTCAAGCACGCGAACGCCGGCGAGGGGATAGTCGGGCATGTTTGACTGGGGGGGGAGAGAGCGGGCAACCGGATTCGAACCGACGACGTCCTGCCTGGGAAACTACGATGTCGACAGCATTCTCGGCAACTGATTCCCTTGTCGTTCTTCATCTTACGGAGAATCTCAGCCGTTGGCCAACCGTGCAAATCGAATGAGAATCACCCGAACTCGCGGTATTCGGCGCAAGATCGAAGTGCGTCTGGATGGACCAATGAGTCAAGCGCTAGGCCGCCATCCCATGTATTAGCGCGCGTTTGAAACGCCCGACGCAACCGACCACGGACGGCGACTGACGTCCCGCGCGGTACGTGAACGCTCCGGCTACGATATGACGCCGGCCGACCGTCTGGTGGCGGCCCGGCAAGGCCTCCGCTACCTGAACCAGTTCGGTCCTCGGCTCGCTCAGGCACGGTCGCTGGCCGTGGTAACCGGCTCAAGCCACCTGGTTCAAAAAGAGGCGTCGCCGATCCCTGAGAATCGGCGACGCTTGCTGCCTTGGACATGCATGGGGCTTTTTCCCTTGCATCACGATTCACCGTGTTTATGCTTTCTTGAGGGTTTACAGGAGACTCGCCCGTGCCTGAAGAGTCCGATGCCCCGGATACCGTGGGAACTTCGTCCGTTGATCCGCTCTGCGCCGCGTTCCGAGCGGCCTGGCGCGACGGTGGCCGGCCGAGTATTGAGGAATACCTGCTCCAGGTCGCGCCGCCCTTGCGGCCGGGCCGCGAACGGGAGCTGATCCGGTCGGAGCTGGAATGGCGTTGCAGCCGGGGCGAGACGCCTCGAGCCGAAGAATATTGCAGGCGCTTCCCCGCCCAGCGCGACTCCATCGCCGAGTGGCTCGACGAAGCGCTGCGCTCGGCAGACTTGGTTTGGCCGCCCACCCCTAATGAGACTCCCGCACCGGATCAGACGGCGTCGCAATCGCGCGGCGGCACGACACCCGAATCCCCGATTACGGGAGCTGGCCCGCCCCCCCAGATCCTCGGCGAGTACGAAATCCTCGACCGGCTCGGCAAAGGGGGCATGGGGGAGGTCTACCGCGCCCGGCATCGCCGCCTCGGTAAGCTCGTCGCCCTGAAACTGTTGCCCACCAGCCTGATTCCCTCCGCCGAGAGCGTCGAACGCTTCCAGAGGGAGATGCGCGCCGTCGGCGCCCTCGACCACGACAACGTCGTCGAAGCGCACGATGCCGGCGAATGCGGCGGCGCCTTCTACCTCGTCATGAAGCTCATCGACGGCACGGACCTCGGCCGCCTCGTTGGGCAGCGCGGCCCGCTGCCGATCGGCGAGGCGCGTGCCATCGGCGCCCAGGTCGCGCGCGGCCTCGAGCATCTGCACGAGAAGGGCCTCGTCCACCGCGACCTCAAGCCGTCCAACCTCATGCTCACAAAGCAGGGCACGGCGAAGATCCTCGACTTCGGCCTGGCCCGCCTGACCGCGTCCTCTGGGCCGGTCGGCGACCCCACCCTGTCGGGCCACATGATGGGCACGCCCGACTATGTCGCGCCGGAACAGATCGAGAACGCCGCGGGCGCCGACATCCGCGCCGACCTCTACGGCCTGGGCGGAACGCTGTTCTATCTCCTCACCGGCAAGGCCCCCTTCGCCGACCGCTCCACCGTCATGGGCAAGCTGGACGCCCACCGCCGCGAGGCCGCGCCCGACGTGCGCTCCCTCCGCCCGGAGACGCCCGCCGGCCTCGCCGGCCTCATCGCCCGTCTGCTGGCCAAGAAGCCCGAGGATCGCCCGCAGACACCCGCCGAGGTGAGGACGCTGCTGGAGGCCGAGCTTGCGGGCGCGGTTCCCAGTGTGACGGATTCAACAGCTCCCATCTCGCTCCCGGGCGCTGCCGAGCCGCCAAGAACGAAGCGTTTCCCGCGCCGCGCGGTCATCGCGGTCGCCGCTGTCGCGCTCGTGGGCCTGGCGCTTGTCCTGTTCCTGCCGTCGCGCGACCCGGACCGGCCTTCCCCGGCGACGTCGAGTCCGACCAATCCGTCCGACCACGCGCGGGTGCGCGTCGTCAGCCTCAAGGTGAATCATTTTCCGTTGACGGAGAGCGGCGACGTCAAGGCGTTGGTCCTGGGCGTCAACTCTTTCTCGCCGCGCTTCAAGGACATGGTGACCATCGAGGCGGAGCTGTCGCGCCCCGCCTACGCCTACCTCATCGCCTTCCGACCCGACGGCAAGGACGAACTGTGCTTCCCCGAGCGCGACGACGAGCCGCCCCCGCTTTCCGATGCGCCGCGCTATCCCCTCGCCAACGACCGCGGCGCCCATTATGGCCTGGACGAGGGCGTGGGTCTCGCCGCATTCGCGGTTGTCGCCTCCGACCGCCCGCTCCCGGCCTACCGCGACTGGCGGGAACGGCTGAAGGACGGCCCGTGGAAAACTACCCCGGCCCCGGAGAACGTCGTCTGACCGACGATGGCGTCTTCCAGCGAAGCCAAGACGCCGACCGGCACGGACCGCGGCGACCGGGCCAAGGAAGGACGATGCCAGAAGTCGGCGCTGGTGGCGCTAACGGACTGGCTGAAGCGGGGGGAGGGAATCGAGGCGGTGCGGACGATTGGTTTTTCCGTCATCAAGTGACGAATGCTCAAGAATCGCACTGAGGGCCGAATGACATGCTTTCCGACAAGGCTCCCAATCGAGGACGGGTGATCCCGCCGCAAGCGACTCCCCCAAAAGACCCGGTGAAGATATACGCCGTCGTCGGTGGTGTCCTTGGCATTGTCCTTGTGTTCATCGCCCGTAACTGTGTTCGCCTGGGATCGCTCTTTCCTTTCCTCATCGAGTTTCACGTTGGGAGTCTGCTCCTGACCTTCGCGCTTGAAGACGCCGTTCTCGGAGCAATTGCGGGGAGCACGATCGGCGCATTTTTCGGCAGACACGTTGTCGAGAAGAGACGGCTCGAGGAGTTTCAGGCCCGCTGCTTGAAAGAGCAGCAGAGAGCACAGGTCGAAGAGAGTTCCAACCCTTGACGTCGGAGGAAGAACGCCCATGCGCACGCCCATCGCACTCTTGCTCCTGACCATGTTCGCGTTCCCCGGCGCGACCTCCGCCGGCGATAAGGCCCCCGACAAGCCACGCCGCATCGAGGGGGAGCTCAAGGCGGATGATCCGCGCGATCCCGTCACCAAGAACCCGCGGCAGGTCCACAGCGTCAAGCTGCGCGGCGGGCGCCTCTACGTCATCACGCTCGACGCCGTCGACAAGGATCTCGACCCGTTCCTGCGCGTGGAGGACGCGGCCGGTAAGGAGTTGGGCCGCGACGACGACTCGGGCGGCGACCTGAACGCCCGCCTGCTTTTCTTGGCGCCGAAGGACGGCGAGTACAAGCTGATCGCGACGGCGTACAAGGGGACGGGGAAGTACCTGCTGCGCGTAGCGGAGAGCGAGGAGAAGATCCATGTCGTTGGGAAGGATGGACTGAAGATCGAGGGCAAGATCGAGAAGACGGATCCGCCGCTGGCGGTGTTGAAGGGGGCGCCGCACAAGGTGTTTCTGGTCCGGCTGGAGGCAGGGCAGAGCTACGTGTTTGACTTGCAGAGCAAGGAGTTCGACACCTTCCTGATCATCGAGGCCACTCCTGGAAAGATTGTCGCTTACGACGATGACGGCGGCGAAGGGACCAACTCTCGGCTGAAGTGGACGCCACCAGCAGAGAACGTCTATCGCCTGATCGTCGCGGCCCTGGATCGCAAGCCTGGTTCGTTCGTATTTCTTGTCCGTAGCGCGGCGCTGACCGCGGATGAGCAACTGCTTCAGGAAGCGAAAGACCTGACGACGGTGGCCGCGAAACTTCGTGCAACCGCTAGGTATGCCGAGGCGCTCGAGCAAGATCGCAAGGCACTGGCCATCAACCGTAAGGTGCTGGGCGAGGAGCACCCGGCCACGGCCATCAGCTACAACAACGTAGCGTATGACCTGAACGCTCAGGGGAAGTACGCCGAAGCAGAGGAAGGCTTTCGAAAGGCCCTGGCCATCAACCGTAAGGTGCTGGGCGAGGAGCACTCGGGCATGGCCACTAGCTACAACAACCTGGCGTCTAACCTGAACGCCCAGGGCAAGTACGCGGAGGCCGAGGAAGGTTACCGCAAGGCGCTGGCCATCAACCGCAAGGTGCTGGGCGAGGAGCACCCGGATACGGCCAGCAGCTACAACAACTTGGGGACTTATCTGTACGATCAGGGCAAGTACGCCGAGGCGGAGGAAGCTTTGCGCAAGGCGCTGGCCATCACCCGCGAGGTGTTGGGCGAGGAACACCCGGACACGGCCAACAGCCATAACAACGTTGCAAGTAATCTGACCGCTCAGGGCAAGTACGCCGAGGCTGAGGAAGGCTTCCGTAAGGCGCTGGCCATCCGCCGCAAGGTGCAGGGCGAGGAGCACCCGGCCACGGCCGCCAGCTACAACAACCTGGCGTTTCACCTGACGGCCCATGGCGAGTATGCCGAGGCGGAGGAAGGTTACCGCAAGGCATTGGCGATCAACCGCAAGGTGCTGGGGGAAGAGCACCCGGCCACGGCCGGCAGCTACAATAACGTGGCAAGCAACCTAAACGCTCAGGGTAAGTACGCCGAGGCGGAGGAAGGCTACCGTAGGGCGCTCGCTATCTATCGCAAGGTGCTGGGCGAGGAGCACCCGGCCACGGCCACCAGCTACAACAACCTGGCGTTTCACCTGACGGCCCAAGGTAAGTACGCGGAGGCGGAGGAAGGCTTCCGTAAGGCGCTGGCCACCCGCCTCAAGGCGCTGGGGGAAGAGCACCCGGCCACGGCCGGCAGCTACAACAACGTCGCAAGTAACCTTAACGCTCAGCGCAAGTACGCGCAGGCGGAAGAAGGCTACCGCAAGGCACTGGCCATCCGCCGCAAGGTGCTGGGCGAGGAGCACCCGGAGACGGCCGGCAGCTACAACAATCTGGCGGCTTACCTGAACGGTCAGGGCAAGTACGCCGAGGCGGAGGAAGACTTCCGCAAGGCGCTAGCCATCCGCCGCAAGGTGCTGGGCGAGGAGCACCCGGACACGGCCAGCAGCTACAACAATCTGGCGGCTTACCTGAACGGTCAGGGCAAGTACGCCGAGGCGGAGGAAGGCTACCGTAAGGCGCTGGCGATTCGACGCAAGATGCTGGGCGACGAGCACCCGGACACGGCCCGCAGCTACAATGACATGGCGCTTAACCTGAACGACCAGGGCAAGTACGCCGAGGCGGAGCAGTTCGCCAACCTGGCTTCCGTCGCTTTCCTGAAAACCAGGGGCAGGCTCGCCGCTTCAGGCCTAGAGCGGGCGGGCGCAGCCAAGATGGCCCCGCTCTGGTTGCACGCCGCGCTCTTGGCCCGACACGGCAAGGCCGCCGCAGCTTGGGAACGCCTGGAGGAAAACCTGGGCCGAGGGCTGTGGGACGATCTCGCCAGCGCCGGCAAGCGATCCGACACGGAGCGGACCAGGCGTTTGATTGTGTTGGCCCAACTTAGCCGGGTCGATAAGCTGATCGAGGCTAGCTTATCCGGAAGGGAGCCAGAGGAGACGCGCCGCAAGCGGCGCGAAAAGCTGCTGGGCCAGCGTCTCCGGCTACAGGACGAACTTTACGAGTTGGAGGATGTACTGAAGCAAAAATACGGGCCCGTCGCGGGGGAAAACTACAACCTCCGCATCCTCCAGACGTCCTTGCCATCGCACGCAGCCCTCATTGCGTGGCTCGATATCCACGCTTTGTCAAAGGTAGCTGACCAACGTCTCGCCTTCCTCTTGCGCGCCGGTGGTGAGCCCGTCGTCGTTCGTCTCCCCGGCAGCGGCCCTGGGGACGCTTGGTCGCCGGAAGACTCCAAACTGCCCGGCGATTTCCGTGCCGCTCTGCTCAAGCCCACTGCTGACTGGCGCCCTCTCGCCAAGCGACTCTTCAACCAACGCCTCGCCCCGCTTGCCAAGCATCTGGCTGCTTCCGGCGATCTGCCGGCGGTCAAGCACCTCATCGTGTTGCCGTCCAGTGCCTTGGCCAACATCCCGATCGAAGCGTTCGCCGAAGGCTACACCGTCAGCTACGCCCCCTCCGGCACGATGTACGCTTACCTCCGCAAGAAGGAAGCCGGTCCCGCCGCGGGCCTGCTCGCCCTCGCTGACCCCGTCTTCGAGCACGAGAGGAAGGCGACCAAGCCGGCGCCGCTGCCGCCCGGCGGTCTGCTCGTTGTCAACGTCCCGGCTGGCTCCAACGCGGCGCTTGCCGGCCTTGTCTCGGGCGATGTCCTCCTCCGCTACGCCGACGCGGATCTCAAGATCGTTGCCGATCTCGACACCGCGACCACCGCCCACGAGAAAGACAAACGCGTCGAAGTCGTCGTCTGGCGCGACGGCGTCAGCAACACGCGCGATGTCAAGCCCGGCAAGCTTGGCGTCGTCCTCGCCAAGGAGCCGGCCCCCATCGCCCTGGCCGAGAAGCGCAAGACCGACGAATGGCTCGCCGCCCGCGGCTCGCGTGACGACAAATGGACGGCCCTGCCCGGCACGCGCGTCGAGGCCGATCGCCTGACCAAGCTCTTCGGCAAGGAGAGCAAGGTGCTGATGGAATCCGACGCCAGTGAGCAGACGCTACACGACCTGGCGACCAAGGGCGATCTGGAGAGATTCCGCTACATCCACCTCGCCACCCATGGAACCATCGACTACCGCTTCCCAATGCGCTCCGCCGTCATCCTGTCGCGCGACAAGCTGCCCGATCCCGGCAAGCAGCTCGACGCCGGCCTCCCCGTCTTCGATGGCCGCCTCACCGCGGAGAAGGTGCTGCGCGACTGGAAGCTGAACGCCGACCTCGTCACCCTGTCGGCCTGCGAGACGGCGCTGGCCGCCAAGTTCGAGGGGGGCGAGGGCTATGTCGGCTTCTCCCAGGCCTTGATCCTGGCGGGAAGCCGGTCCGTCTGCCTCAGCCTCTGGAAGGTCGACGACACTGCCACGGCCCTCTTAATGGACCGCTTTTACCAGAACATCCTCGGCAAGCGTGACGGCCTGAAAGCGCCCATGGGGAAGGCGGCGGCGCTGGCTGAAGCCAAGGACTGGCTGCGCGCCCTGCCGCGCTCCGAGGCCCTCAAGCGGACCGCCGATCTCCTGGACGGCGTCCCGCGCGGCAAGCACGCCACCGGCCCCCTCCTGCTCGCCCCCAAGGCGTCAAGCACGCCGACGAGCATGGAAGATCGGCCCTACGCTCACCCCTACTACTGGGCGGCGTTCGTGCTGATCGGGAATCCGGATTAACAGCACACTCCAAGGAATGCGACCATGAGGCTTCGCCTGGTTGTCTCGTTGTGCCTTTTGATGTCCCTCGTCCCCCGCGCCCGGGCTGGCGCCAAGGCCCCTGACAAGCCGAGCCGCATCGACGGGGAATTGAAGGCGGACGATCCGCGCGATCCTGTCACCAAGAATCCGCGGCAAGTTCACAGCGTCAAGCTGCGTGGCGGCCAACTCTACGACATCCGGCTCGACGCCGTCGACAAGGGGCTCGACCCGTTCCTGCGCGTCGAGGACGCCGTCGGCAAGGAATTAGGCCGCGACGACGACTCAGGCGGCGACCTGAACGCCCGGCTGCTCTTCTTGGCTCCCAAGGACGGCGATTACAAGCTGATCGCGACGGCGTACAAGGGGACGGGGAGGTACCTGCTGCGCGTGGCGGAGAGTGAGGAGACGATTCATGTCGTTGGGAAGGATGGGTTGAAGATCGAGGGCAAGCTCAACAAGACCGACCCGCCCCTCGCCATCCTGAAGGGGGTACCGCACCGGGCGTTCCTGGTCCGGTTGGAGGCGGGCCAGAGCTATGTGTTTGATCTGAAGAGCGAGGAATTTGACCCGTTCCTCATCGTCCAGGACCTGACGGGGAAGGTTCTTGGAGCCGACGATGACGGTGGCGAGGGTCTGAACTCGCGGCTGGAGTGGAAGGCGCCGGCGGCGGGGGTCTATCGTGCTGTCGTCACCACGGCGGACGGCAAGGGCGGCCGCTTTGCCCTTCTGGCCAGGGCCGGGACGGCTCCAGCGGAGGCAATGTTATTGCGCGAAGCCCGTGACCTCTATGTACAGGGACACCAGCTGTTCAAAAAGGCGCGGTATCGGGAAGCTCTGGAAAAACTCCGAACCTCTCTGGCTAGTCGGCGCAAAGCGCTCGGCGAAGAGCACCCTGATACCGCGGCCAGCTACAACGGCGTGGGGATATGTCTCCATGCCCAAGGAAAGGACGCCGAAGCGGAAGAGGCTTTCCGCAAGGCCCTCGCCATCCGCCGCAAGATCCTGGGCGAGGAGCACGTTGAGACAGCCGGGAGCTACAACAATGTGGCGTCCGTTTTGGATGCTCAAGGCAAGCATGCGGAGGCGGAAGAGGGCTACCGCAAGGCGCTGACTATCCTCCGCAAGGTTCGAGGCGAAGAGGACCCGGCTACGCTGTCGGCCCATAACAACCTCGCGTACAACCTGAACGCGAGGGGCAAGTACGCCGAAGCGGAACAGGGGTTCCAAAAGGTCCTTGCCATCCGCCGCAAAGTTCTGGGGGAGGAGCATCCGGACACGGCCGCGAGCTACAACAACTTGGCAGGCAATCTGAGCGGTCAGGGCAAATACACCGAGGCCGAAGAGGCGTACCGCAAGGCTCTCGACATCGACCGCAAGGTTCTGGGCGAGGAGCATCCGGACACGGCCACGTGTTACAGCAACGTGGCGATGGCCCTCCACGGCCAAGGCCGGTACGCCGAGGCGGAAGAGGGCCTTCGCAGAGCGCTGGCCATCCGCCGGAAGGCGCTAGGCGAGGAGCACGCGTCTACGGCTGGAAGCTATAGCAATATCGCGCTCAATCTCGACGCGCGCTCCAAGCATGCCGAGGCGGAGGAGAACAACCGCAAGGCGCTGGCCTTGTTCCGCAAACTCTTGGGCGAGGAGCATCCACTTACCGCCACGAGCTACGCCAATCTGGCGGTCAACCTGAATGCCGAGGGCAAATACGCCGAAGCGGAAGAGGGACAACGCAGGGCCCTGGCCATCCGCCGCAAGGCGTTGGGCGAAGAGCACCCGGATACGGCCGCCAGCTACAATTTCCTCGCCTCCGATCTTCGGGCCCAAAGGAAATACGGCGAGGCGGAAGCCAACTACCGGAAGGCGCTTGCCATCCGACGCAAGTTGCTGGGAGAGGAACACCCCGATACGGCAGCGAGCTACAACAACGAGGCGGCAAATCTAAACGCCCAGGGCAAGTACGCCGAGGCAGAAGAGGGCTACCGCAAGGCGCTCGCCATCCGTCGCAAAGTGCTGGGCGAAAAGCATCCAACCACTGCCTCAAGCTACAACAACCTGGCCCTGAACTTCAACGCCCAAGGCAAGTGCGCTGAAGCGGAGGAGGGATACCGAAAAGCGCTGGCCATTCGGAGCGAGGCTGGCGGCGAGCAGCACCCGTTCACGGCCGTGGCCTACTACAATCTGGCCTTCACACTCAATGCCGAGGGGAAGTACGCGGAATCGGAAAAGTTCGCGCGTATGGCAGCCGATTTGTTCCGCGCCACCCGAGGCGGGTTAGCGGCAACGGGCTTGGAACGAGCGGCGGCCATGACCTCTCCGGCGCCTCTCCACGCCGCCTTGCTCGCGCGCGACGGCAACGTCAAGCAGGCCTGGGCAGCCTTCGAAGCGCACCTCGGCCGCGGGCTGTGGGACGATGTCTCCGGCCGTGCGGCACGCTCACCGGCCGAGTTGGCCAAGCAGGCTGATCTGAACGATCAGCTGATCCGTGTGGACCAGCTTGTCGAGAAGACATTCTCCGGCAAGGAGTCGGAGGCCGCTCGCAAGATGCGCCGCGAGGAGCTTTTGAGCCGGCGTTTGAAGGTGCAAGACGAGCTGTCCGACTTCAACCGCGCGATGGAAAAGAAATACGGCCCCATCGCGGGCGAGATCTTCGACGTTGCGGCGATTCAGACGACCTTGCCCGCCGACGCCGCCCTCGTCGGCTGGCTCGATCTCGCGGCTGGGCCGAAGACCGCCGATCCGAAGGGCGATCACTGGGCGTTCCTTCTGCGTGCGAAGGGAGCGCCCGTCGTCGTCCGCGTTCCCGGCAGCGGCGACAAGGACGCCTGGCTCGCCACCGATTTGAGCCTCCCTTCCGATCTCCGCGCCGCCCTCCTCAGTCCGGCCACCGACTGGCGCCCGCTCGCCAAACGGCTCTTCGCGCAGCGCTTTACCCGACTCGCCAAGCATCTGGCCGCTTCGGGAGACCTGCCCATGGTCAGGCGCCTCATTGTGTTGCCCTCCCCAGGGCTGGCCGGCATTCCCGTGGAAGCGTTCGCCGACGGCTTCATCGTCAGCTACGCCCCCTCGGGTACCATGTACGGTTACCTGCAGAAGAGGGAAACCGAAGCGGCATCCGGCCTGCTCGTGCTTGCCGATCCCATCTTCGAGCGTGCGAAGGTGGACATCAAGCCAGCGCCGGCGCCGCTTGGTGGTCTTTTGATTACTCACGTTGGTCCTGGCTCCAATGCGGCTTTGGCGGGCCTGGCTTCCGGCGATGTTCTCCTGCGCTACGCCGACATTGGGATTGGGGCGCTCGACGATTTGACCAAAGCGATCGCCGCACATGAGAAAGACAAGCGCGTCGAGGTCGTCGTCTGGCGCGACGGCATCAGCAACACGCGCGAGGTCCAGCCCGGCAAGCTCGGCGTCGTTCTCGCCAAGGCGCCGGCCCCCATCGCCCTGGCCGAAAAACGCAAGACCGACGACTGGCTCGCCGCACGCGGCTCGCGTGACGACAAGTGGGCGGCCCTGCCCGGCACGCGCGTCGAGGCCGACCGCCTGACCAAGCTTTTCGGCAAGGAGAGCAAGGTGCTGATGGAATCCGACGCCAGCGAGCAAGCTTTGCACGACATGGCGACGAAGGGCGATCTGGAGAAGTTCCGCTACATCCACCTCGCGACCCATGGAACCATCGACTACCGCTATCCGCTGCGCTCCGCCGTCATCCTGGCGCGCGATAACCTGCCCGACCCCGGCAAGCAACTCGACGCCGGCCTCCCCGTTTTCGATGGCCGGCTCACCGCCGAAAAGGTGCTGCGCGACTGGAAGCTCAACGCCGATCTCGTCACCCTCTCCGCCTGCGAAACGGCGCTGGCCGCCAAGTTCGAAGGGGGCGAAGGCTATGTTGGCTTCTCCCAGGCCCTGATCCTCGCCGGCAGCCGGTCCGTCTGCCTGAGTCTTTGGAAAGTCGACGACACGGCGACCGCTCTCTTGATGGACCGCTTTTACCAGAACATCCTCGGCAAGCGTGACGGCCTGAAAGCGCCCATGGGGAAGGCGGCGGCGCTGGCCGAAGCCAAAAACTGGCTGGGCGCCCTGTCGCGCTCCGAGGCCCTCAAGCGGACCGCCGATCTCTTGGACGGCGTCCCGCGCGGCAAGCACGCGACCGGGCCCCTCCTGCTCGCCCCCAAGACGCCGCGCACGCCAACCGCGGAAGATCGGCCTTACGCCCACCCCTACTACTGGGCGGCGTTCGTGCTGATTGGCAATCCTGATTGAGGGCGCTTCCGCCCGCGTTTTGAGCCGATACAGGGGGGAACGATCGGATCTCCGCCGCGAGTGCCCTGTCGCTCGGGCTTCACGCCGCCAAGCCCTCCAAGTGTCCGCGGGTCGCCGCTAGGCGGCCAGCCGGAATAGATCTCCTTCTACAATCTCGCGATTCGGATAGGGCGTAACCGGACGCCTTTTTGCCGATTTGAAGGCGAGCATCCCGACCCTCTCTTTAAGATTTGCAGAACTCTTCGCGGTCGCGAGGATGGGTTGCGGTTCGCGACTCTGCTCATACGCATCAATCTCGGCCTGAAGGTCAGCGATCTGGTCGACGTAGGCCTCGGAATAGACTTCGAGATTCCGGACCGCATCCACAAGGGAAAATCGTTGCGGTCTGCTTGGCCGGCGAGGATGATCAGGTGTTTTGAGGGACACAATCGGGGTTCTGAGCGAGGTAAACGATGATACGCTCGCGCGCAACGCTTCTCCTGTCTCTTCTCTTCGCCACTCCGCTCGCCGCCCAGCCGGCGCCGAAGGTCGAGGCGCCGCCCGCCGCCTTCTTCGCGCGCTTCAAGCCCGCCGATGTCGAAGCCGCACGCGCCTTCTACAAGAAGCACATCGACGCAGGGGGCCTGTCGATCGCCGCCGCGGCCGAGGTCGCCGACGAGGCGCTCGAGCGAACCCACCACATCGTCACGCGCATGCTCGCCGGTCGTCCCGACATCCTCGCCGCCATGCGCAAGGCCGGCACGCGCCTCATCATCATCGGCAAGGACCAGGTCTACACGGACATGCCCGAGTACCGGAAGCATCCCAACCCCGCGTACCAGAACGAGCGCGTCCGCGGCACGGGCGGCCTCGGCGTCACCAGCTTCGGCGAGGAGAACCTCCTCAACCTGCCCATCGACCGCTACGATGACGAGAGCATTGCCGTCCACGAGTTCTGCCACACCATCGACGCGGCGCTGCGAGCCATCGACAAGACGTGGAACAGGCGCCTCGGCGAAACCTATCGCGGCGCCATGGCCAAGGGACTCTGGAGGAACGCCTACGCGGCCTCCAATCAGGCGGAGTACTGGGCCGAAATCGCCCAGTCCTACCTCGACTGCAACCGCGTCAACAACTGGAACCACAACTCCGTCGGCACGCGCGAGCAGCTCAAGCTCTACGACCCGGAAGGATACGATCTGTGCCGCGTGACCTTCAACTTCTCCGGGCCTGACGACTGGCGCTACAAGCCGCTGCGCGTGCAGCCCAGCGTCATCGCGCCGCCGGCGAAGTTCAAGATCGATCCCCATTTCAGCAAGTTCACGTTTGCCCGCGAGTTCCCGGTCCTCGGCTCCAAGCACGTCTCCGATGAGGCCCTCCTCAAGGCCAACGACACGATCCGCAAGATGTTCGCCTACCGGCACGACATCCTCAAGGCGATGCTTGCCGACGGCGCCCGCCTCGCCGTCCTCGGCCGGGACGAGAAGCTGAGCAGTCTGCCCGGCTTTCGCGGGAAACCCGGCTTCGACGCGGTGCGTTACCACGACTACGCGCCCGAACTCAAGTTGATGGTCGTACCGGAGGAGAACGTTCTCGGGGCGCCGCATGAGCCGTTCGCCGGCAAGGCGATGGTGGTCAGCCTCTTCGCCAAGGGCCTCTACCGCGTCTGCGGCACGCGCCCGCCGGCGTCCGAAACCAAGGGGCCCAAGCAGCAATACGAGCTGCGCGTCAAGCGGCTCGACATCGAGTTCGACAAGCGCCTCGCGGAATTGCACGAGGGCGCGCGCAGCGCCAAGCTCTGGCGCGGCGTCCCGGCCGATCGCAACCGCGTCGAATACTGGGCCGCCGGCGTCGAGGCCTATTTCGACGCCGCCGGCGCCGGCTTCGCGCCCCAGGGAGCCGACCGCCCCATCACGACGCGCGACGCGCTCAAGAGCTACGACACCGCCCTCTACGCTCTCGTCGACGAGACGATGGCGTACAAGGAGCATGTGGATTGGCGCTACGGCAAATGATGCGCGCGATTTCCACGAAACTTCAGAGCCGCGCATGAAGTGAGGCTTTGCGAGCGCAGTAAGCGGCGCACTCGATCCCGCTCGGAGGCTGTTTCAAAACGGGGACTGTCCCTCTCGCTTTGCCAAAACACCCGGTTTCCGGCTGTGGTAAAGGGACAGTCCCCGTTTTGAAACAGCCGCTTACTCCGCAAAGCCTCCGTGCGCGGCTCCGAAACATTCCCCAACGTTTCCGAGGTCACTCATGCGACGCCTCTACTCCCGACTCTCGCGCCGGACCTGGTTGACGCTTGCCGCCGCGACCGCCATCGTGGCCGCCTGGCTCTGTTACGCAGGCCTCGGGGCGACGCGCACGCCGGCGCCGATCGCGCTGCCCGAAGTAGCCCTGCCAACCACGGTGAGCGAATACACCGTGCACAACGGCAAAGTCCTCGATGGCGACGCGACCACGTCCGAAACGGGCGCCTCGGACACCACGGGCAAGGTCGACGCGCTGGACATCCGCAAAGCTTATGAGCGCGCCAAGGGCCTCTTCGCGCAGACGCAAGGCAAGGTGTTCAAGGCGACCCTGACGCCTCACTGGTTCGACGGCGCCAAGCGCTTCTGGTATCGCAACGACCTCAAAGGGGGCGCCCGAGAGTTCATCCTTGTCGACGCCGTGGCCGGCAAGCGCGCGGCGGCGTTCGATCACAAGAAGCTCGCGGCGGCGCTGAGCAAGGCCGCGAGCAAGGACTACGCCGCCGACCGCCTGCCCTTCGACAGCATCGAGTTCCCGGTCGACGCCAAGGCCGTCCGCTTCCGCGTCGCCGGCGTCACCTGGCAGTGCGACCTCGCGTCTTATGAATGCCAGCGCAGCAGCAAGGAGGTGAAGGAGGAGGAATCCGAGGAAACATCCCGCGAGGGCGCGACTCGGGAAGCGAGCGAGTCGAGCCCGTGGGCCGGTGAGACCGATGCGGCGCCGTCCGACGAAGAGGACGCTCCCCAACCGAAGAAGAAAGGCGGCTTCAAGAAAGGCCCGATCGCCAAGCGCGAGGCCGCGTCTCCCGACGGCAAGTGGACCGCCCTCGTCAAGGACAGCAACGTCTATCTGCGCGACAAGGACGAGAAGGAGACGCAAATCACCACCGTCGGCACGGCGGCAAATCCCTTCGCCGCCTTGATCTGGGCCCCCGATTCAAAGTCGCTCGTGATGTTCCGCACCGAGCCCGGCGACAACAAGGAAGTCTACATGATCGAGACCAGCCCGAAAGACCAGCTCGCCGCCAAGCTGCACACCCGTCCGTATCCCCGGCCGGGCGACAAATTCAACCTGCACGAGATCCACGTCGTCGACATCGAGACGAAGAAGTCCGCCAAGGCCGACGTCGAGCGCGTCGACTACGGCGGCGTCCCCCGTCTCCGCTGGAGCAAGGACAATAAAACGTTCACCTTCGAGAAGATCGACCGCGGCCATCAGCGTTTCCGCATCGTCGAGGTCGACGCCCGCTCCGGGGCGACCCGCAACATCGTCGACGAGAAGGCCGAGACCTTCATCTGGACGGCCCACGCGCCGAAGTTCGACGAGATCCCCGGCGTGTGGACCCACTATCTCGACGACACCGGCGAGATCATCTACGCCTCCGAGCGCGACGGCTGGAAACACCTCTACCTGATCGACGCCAGGACCGGCGCGGTCAAGAACCAGATCACCAGGGGCGCCTGGGCCATCCGGGGCGTCGATCAGGTCGATGCCAAAGCGCGTCAGATCTGGTTCCGCGGCAACGGCAGGAATCACGGCCAGGACCCGTACTTCGTCCACTACTACCGCGTCAACTTCGACGGCTCCGGCCTCGTCGCCCTGACCGAAGGCGACGGCGACCACTACCGCCCCAAGGCCGGCCTCGCCTTCTCGCCGGACAAGAAGCACTTCATCGACACCTACTCGCGCGTCGACATGCCCCCCGTCCACGAGCTGCGCCGCGTCTCGGATGGCAGCCTCGTCTGCAAGCTCGAGCAGGCCGACGTCTCCGCCCTGGAAGCGACCGGCTGGCGCGCCCCGGAGGTCTTCGTCGCCAAGGGCCGCGACGGCAAGACCGACATCTGGGGCATCGTCTGCCGGCCGCAAAAACATGACCCCAAGAAGAAGTACCCGGTCATCGAATACATCTACGCCGGCCCGCACGGCTCCTTCACGCCCAAGAGCTTCGCCGCCTACCGCAACATGATGGCCCTGGCGGAGCTCGGCTTCATCGTCGTCCAGTGCGACGGCATGGGGACGGCCCATCGCTCGCGCGCCTTCCACGACGTGTGCTGGAAGAACATCGCCGACGCCGGCTTTCCCGATCGCATCGCCTGGATGAAGGCGCTGGCGGCGAAGTACGCGTATGTCGACGTCAGCCGCGTCGGCATCTACGGCACGAGCGCCGGCGGCCAAAGCTCGACCGGCGCCCTCCTCTTCCATCCCGAGTTCTACAAGGTGGCCGTCTCCTCCTGCGGCTGCCACGACAACCGCCTCGACAAGTTCAGCTGGAACGAGCAATGGATGGGGCTGATGGGAGCGCACTACGAAGCGCAATCGAACGTGACCAACGCCCACAAGCTCCAGGGCAAGCTGCTCCTGATCGTCGGCGAGCTGGACACCAACGTTCCGCCCGAGTCGACCATGCGCGTCGTCGACGCCCTGATCCGGGCGCGGAAGGACTTTGACCTGATCGTCGTGCCGGGCATGAACCATTCGGACGGCGGCCCCTACGGCGAGCGGCGCCGCTGGGATTACTTCGTCCGTCATCTGCACGGCGTGGAGCCGCCCGACCGTAACGCGGTGAAATGAGCAGACGATGGCGAGCCGGGCGGCGTAAGCCCCCGAGGAATGCGCGCACGACCTTTTTCCCTTTTTCTTGTCCCCAATCGCGCTGGATCCTGATGGATTCTACGGCGGGACAAGGAACGAAGGGTTGGAAGCCAACCTGTCTTGACCCGGGCATCACAGGTCGGCCCCCAGAGGTCGGATCCAAGGAGATTTGCAGTGTCCCGAACAACGCTCCGTTTCCCGGCGCTCCCGGCGCTCACGTTCGCCGTAGCCTTCCTGATCGCGCCCGCCGCGGCCCACGCTCAGAAAGGCGGGGGCGGCGCCGTCGACGTCATCCGCGTCAACAAGTGCTATTACGCCGTCACGGGAGGGGGGTACGTCGAACTGCTGATCAACGCGAATAGCTCGAACCCGGCGGCTCGTCTATACGCTTACCTCCCGTCCGGCCAGCTGCTCGGCCAGGTCCAGAACGGCGGCGGCGGCAGATATGGCGGAACCGTTCTGGGGACGTTCGCCGTCCCCGCCGCGATCACGATCCGCAGCAGCGCCGGCGGCATCATCACGGCGCCATGTGTCCCGTTCCAGCCGTGAGCGTCACTGAGGGGAGCGGGCAGGCGAGCCGGTCTTTTTCTTCGTCTCCTCCCGCTTCACCCCCTTTATCTTGAGGGCCACGACGTTCGACTCGTGAACGGCCCCTTCGATGCGGACGCTCATGCGCAGCGTCGTGTCGTTGTAGACCTTCTTCTTCTCGGCGAAGTGCCAGGCCCAGACCGGGCTGGTCGGCGGCGCCGGTCAGGCGATCCAGCTCCAGTAGTAACGTTTCTCGCCGGGGATCAGCGTTCCCTTCCCCTCCTTGATGTCGAGCAGCAGGAGCGCGTTGAGGCTCTCCTTGAACACGGTCGCCTGTTCCCCCGGCTTGAGCAGCAAGTCCTTCTTCTCCACGGCGCCTGCCCAGCCGATCAGCGTGAGCGGCCACTCCGCTGAGGCGACCAGGGACATCTCTTGCTTGAAACCCCTCATGTAGACGAGCGGTACGCGGATCGGCCTGTCCGAGCCGTTGTGTACGACGCATTCCATCTCGTGCTTGCCGGGATCGAGCGGATCGAGTGGGCCGTCGAGGGCGCAGCGGAGCGTCACCTTCACGCCTGGGATCGGCGCTAGCTTCTTCTCGACTTCGCCGGCGGGCGTGAAGGAGACGAGGGACAGCAACACGAGCGAGCTTGCCGCGATTCTGCGTATGGGAACCTCCATCTTTCGTCAACGTCTCTGCCATCAAGACGAGGCAGGCGTGGGAATGGATGAGCGTCTACCCAAGGCTCGCTGAATTGCTCGGGATCGGCGTGCCGCTAGGCCTTACTTCTTCGCATTCGGACCGAGCCTGTATGCGACTCCAGCAAGCGGCACAGGGAATCCGGTATGCGGAGCAGCGTCGAGCGCAAGCTCGCAAGAGCCACACAAAGCGACCGACGCAAGCTTCGCGCCCGTGGCATACGCCTAACCGACCTTCCCCGGCGCCGATGCACCCGTTCGGTCCGGACGCCCGCCCGACGCTTCATCTTCCCGCGTGGATTGTCCCGTGTACCGCCCCGTTCACGCGTTTTCCGTCGCGCGACTCCAGGCGATATTGCAACGTGTAATTCGACACCGCGGCCACGCTTTCCTCGCTCACACCGGAGGCAAGAGTGTACCACATGGGAAAACCTGGTTCCCTCGCTGAGGGAATGTGACAGGGGGCTGGTCGCAAGACCGGTCCCTACCGCGACCATAAGAATCCCCGTTTGCATCATCATAGTGAGAAACGGGGAAGATCGGGTACGACGTGTTCCGGATTACTTCGTGAATTTTTTTCGATGTTTGCGGACCAGGTTACGGACAAAGACTCCGGTTATTGCCGCATAGGCCAGTCCGTGAACCAGCGAAAAGTGGTCCCTGTGTAACGTGGCATGCCAGGCATGAGACGCGATTAGCACGAAATGTGCTAGTAAGATCACGATCACGCCACATCGACAAATGCGGATGGTCTTGATCCGGACCTTCGGCCTCGGAACCCTGCGCAAGAACTCGCTCATTGGACACCTCCCTTACACGAGAAACACAAAGATGGGAGGGAGGCGTCACAACTTGGCTAGAGGGGTGACCGTGCCTCCTCACCCTTGAGACGTTTCATCCGAAATTCCTTTTTCGCACCATCTTGGCGTAAGCTAGCCGCTACGTTTATCATTCTCGCTTTTCCGCTAAGTGTCAATTCGCCAAGGAACTCTCCACGTAACAATCGACGGAGCTGTTTCCCTCCTCTTCCGCGCAAGAAGGGAAGGAATCATTTGACATAACCACTTTTCCTTTATTGTCTTGCGTCGCCGAAGACGCGAGACGTCCATGCGGCCGTTCCCGGTCGCGAAGGAACCTTGGGATTTGTGAATCTTGATTTGAGGCCGGGTGGGGGCTAGGATACCCTCGGCTAGAGGGTGACCGTTGCCAATCGACAACGGATACCTTTTAGGGCCTCTCATTCTACCTTGGTAGGGTGGGGGGCCTTTTTTTTTCTCCCGTGTCCACATTACTCACGTTGAAACGGATCACGAAAACCTTGGCAGTTTCCGATCCCACGTTTACCACGCGGTGACACCTATCGCTAGCATAGTGTGCATACTGCGTCATCGCGGAGTCAACAGTCTCCTGCCGCTCCTCCGCACGAAAGTCGATTCGAACCTTTCCCTGCAACGGCAATACGAGTTCGAAACCTGGGTGGCGATTCCATGGAGTCTCGCCCTGAGTCTCGGGAGAGGTGTTAGAATCTAGGTCGACATACGTTACATTGATGTCAGACCCAGCGAGCGTTCGTGCCGGCAACTTATAATGAGCGTTGTCCGGAACCTGAAGAGGCGGCATCACAGGATGAAGATCTGACCTGCGAACAGTCGCCACATATTGCACGGCCGGAAACAAGAAACCATAAAGCAAAATGGAGGGAACCTCACTCCCGAACATCGCGGCTAACGCATCGAGATCGACGTGAGTCAACGCAGAGTGCACCTTACGGGATTTACCATGTAAAATCCCGTGTAACTGCTTCCGGGCTTTCTTAGACTGATCTGCCAGATCGCGGTAAGTTGGTCCGAACATCCTTTTCAGGCCTGTCAACATGGCACCCAATCCGACGGGATCGCGAAGGAGTAATTCCCCACTCTTTGTTTTTCTCAAATGGGATTCGCTTTTCCCCTCAAGAGAGCTTTCACCAAGATAGCCTGAATCCATTATCATCTGTGACAGCCAAGGAAGAATAACCTTCTTCTTCTCAGAAAATAGAGCCATTACCTTCTGCAAGCTCGGATCAGGCTCTTCCAGAATCTTCAACATTTCACGCAGAGCCGAACGAATGTCGTCATGTCCGGCTCCCTGTTTTTGAAGCTGGAAGAATCGGATAACGAACACGCGCGCATTCTTCGTACGCCGAGTGATCGCCGCGAAGTGACGTTGCTCTGAATGAAAATGAATGTATTCGCCCTCGTCCAAGATTTGCCGGATGCCAGAGCTCTCAATTACGACCTCGACTCTACCTTTCAAGACCAACAAGAGCTCGTCTCCGGGATGATCGTGAGCGTCTGACTCGCCGCCTGGCTGAAAGCACAGGTCGACGAAATACGCATCTGTTCCTTCGAGTCGCTTCTCAGGGATTCTATAGCTGCAATACTTACCATCGAAAGGACGAGGTCCGGCGGACGGCCGGAGAAAATCCTTCTGAAGACTTTGTACTAAACAATAATCGTTAACTTCAATTGAAAGGAGAGGATCGACCATCAGTG
The DNA here is from genome assembly GCA_046350295.1 of Gemmataceae bacterium. Lineage (GTDB taxonomy): Bacteria > Planctomycetota > Planctomycetia > Gemmatales > Gemmataceae > JAXMAR01. The sequence continues at coordinate 2,929 of JAXMAR010000043.1, read as the reverse complement.
CTGGAATACCGTACGCACGAGCAAGGAGATATAGACTCTCGGGCTTTCTGGTCAGTAGGTTTCTTCCGTCTTCAACCTTCTTGAGATAGATTGGGAGATTCTTTTTCCATGCAAGCCATTGTGCCTCAGCAACGAAGACATCGTCGTCCTTGGCCTTTTTTATGAGCGCGTGGAACCGCTCGACCACGTCAGGAATGGATATATCGCGATAACGCCGGAAAGCCCCTAGAAGCTTCCCCAACTCCACGAGCGACACTTCACCGAACAACTTCTGCTTTGGAATAGGGAGCGGCATACTGCTACTCATCCATGCGTTTGGTTGAACGTATGTCGAGATGATACTTGCTTCACGAATGTGAATCAAGGAAAAACTGGCGGCCGGAACTCTCTCGATCGCGAGGATTGCTAGCGAACGCTGGCCGTTGCCCTCTGAGAATCGCCGGTCAGTACGTCATGCTACTTCTCGCCGCTATCGAGGAGAAGAACCCACTATGGCAGTCTGTTCGAGCGAAGGACCATCTGCCTGAACTGTTGACGCGCTTGCTCGCGGTTGAGCGCCATCGGCGCTCCAGGCTGACGACCTTTTTTTGGTTCTTCGTGAAGTCGAGTGGGTGGTTTTTCGCCTCTCGTAGCCATTTCGCCCCGTGATTTACTGGCAAAATGGCGCTTTCCTTCCCTTGGAAACCTGTCACGATGAGTCGATGCCAACTCGACGACAACTCCGTGACGCTTATCGCTTCCCTGGCTTCGAGCCCTTGGCCAGCGTGCGCGGACTCTTTGGCGACTCCCGCGCCGTCGTCCTCACCCTCAAGCGGCGACGAAAAAAACGGCATGCGGCCTCTGCGGCCACTCGTTCGCAAGCTTCTACGATCAGAGGCCACGTCAAGTGCGCGACCTGGCCTGTGGGGACAAACGCGTCTATCTCGCCTTCGCCATTCGTCGGGTCGATTGTTGGCGGTGCGGCGCCGTGAAGACTGAGCGGTTGGATTGGTTGGCCAACAACCCCTTCTACACCAAACGCTTCGCCTTCTTCGTGGGACGTCGCTGCCGGGACAGTTCCATCAAGGCCGTGGCCGACGAGCTGCTCCTCGATTGGCATACGGTCAAGGAACTCGACAAGCAGTACATGGCCGAGCAACTCCGCCGCGCCGGCAACCCGACACCGAGGGCCATCGGCATCGACGAGATCGCCATTGGCAGAGGCCACTCCTACCGCATTGTCGTCAGCGACTTGATCCGCCGCCGGCCCATCTGGTTCGGCGGCCAAGACCGCTCCGAGCAGGGCCTGGACGCCTTCTACGCCTGGCTGGGCCGCGAAAAATCCAGCAAAATCCGCCTGGCCGTCATGGACATGTGGAAGGCGTTTCGCAACTCCACCCTCAAGGAGGGGAACGCCCCGCAAGCCGAGATCGTCTTTGACAAATTTCATGTGCTGCGTCATTTGCAGACGGCCTTGGATCAGGTGCGCAAGAGCGAATACGCCCGCCTGACCGGGAAGGATCGCCGTTTCATCAAGGGCCAGAAGTACACGCTGCTGTCACGCTGGCGCAACCTCACCCTCAAGGGGAAGAAAGCATTGAAACTGCTGTTCAAAGTCAACAAACGCCTCAACACGGCTTACCTTCTCAAAGAGTCCTTCGAGCAACTCTGGGACTACGAAACGCCGGGCTGGGCCCAACGCTTCTTCGCCAACTGGCGCGACGCGCTCAAATGGCAGCGGCTCGAACCCTACGAGAAGTTCGCCGCCATGATCGAGGCCCATTGGGACGGCATCGTCGCCTACTGCCACACGGACAACAAAGTCGCCCTGGGCTTCGTCGAGGGCCTCAACAACAAGATCCGCTCCCTGCAAAGACGCGCCTTCGGCTTCCGCGATGAGGAGTACCTGCGCCTGAAAATCCTCACCTGCATGCTGCCAAAACTGTAAAATTCACCCACTCGACTTCACGAAGAGCCAATATGAAATGTACGTCATGGCGGGCCACTTCGTTGCCATCCTCCAGGCGAAGGCGCAAATCCTTTTGGGGAAGCGTAAGCAGCCCGCATGAAACGGTCTATTCGCGCCTTCGTCCGCTCGCGCGCCGGCCAACGCTGCGAGTACTGCCACCTGCACGAAAGCAATCTTCCGTTCTACCTTTCCATATCGAGCACATCATTGCGCGAAAACACCATGGCGGCGATCATCCGAAAAACCTTGCGTGGTCGTGCCATGAATGCAATCTCGCGAAATCCTGCAATTTGAGCGGCCGAGATCCCTTGAAGGGGCGCATCGTCGTTCTCTTCAACCCGCGTCGGCAACGTTGGCAGCGACACTTCAACTGGGAAGGCGCCCGCTTGGCGGGCCTCACGCCCTGCGGCCGAGCGACGGTCGATGTTCTCAACATCAACGAGCCGGAACGCGTCAAGCTGCGTGAACTGCTCATTGTCGCAGGCCTATTTCCGCCGGATTGGGACTGAATCCCCCGTCCGGCTAAGATGAACGGTTGACTCTACCTCGCCTTCCGGGCGGATCGATATCTAATGGCTCACACCTACCGCTTCCTCGCCGCTCTGCTCACCATCGCCCTCGTCGCCACCATCGGCCTTGGCTTCTGGTCCTTCTTCCATACCGAGGTGACCGAGTTCAAGAAAAACATCTTCCTCGTCCACTTCTTTCTCGGGCTCGTCACCGCCCTTGGCCTCCTGCTCGCTCACTGCCTCATCTTCACTTACTTCCTCGGCACGGGGCGCTGGGTGAAGGAGGTGACGCTCGCCTACAAGCTGCCGGATGAGCCCTGGCACAAGGAGACGCGCGAGCTGAAGCGCAAGACCTTCCCCCCTGCCCTGTTCGCCATGCTCGCGGCCATCGCGACCTCGGCGGCCGGGGCCGGCGTGCAGCTTCAGGCCTGGCACTGGAGCGCCCACATGTCGCTCGCCTTCCTCACGCTCG
>JAXMAR010000042.1:0-69113 GCA_046350295.1 Gemmataceae bacterium | reverse complement strand
TCGTCAACATGGGCTGGGACCAGGCCGAGACGGGAATGGACGGCGACAGCGGCCAGCTCTTCGGCACGGTGAAGGCCGCCGTGATGGCTTTCACGCGCAGCCTGGCGCTCAGTCTGGCGCCCCAGGTCCGCGTCAACTGTCTGGCGCCCGGCTGGATTCGCACGGCGTGGGGAGAAGGCGCGTCGGATTACTGGCAAGCACGCGCCGTGAAGGAGACGCCGCTGGCCCGCTGGGGCGAACCGGAGGACGTGGCCCAAACCGCGCTATGGCTCGTCTCGCCGGCGGCGTCGTTCATTACCGGCCAGACCATACGAATCAACGGCGGCGCGGTACGCTAGCATACTTTCATTCTGCATTCTGAAATCCGCATTCTGCATTCACTCATGACCCGCCCGATCATTCTCTGTGGCCTGGGCCGGCTCGGCTGGAACGTGCTCGCGACGCTGCGCGCCGCCAACCTCAACATCGTCGTCATCGATCAGAAACGCCCGCCGGAAACGGGAGTGGACCACGTCACCTTCTTACAAGGCGACATCCGTGATCGCACGCTGCTGGAGCGTGCGGGGGTGATGAACGCCCGGGCCGTGATCCTGGCGACGAGTGACGACCTCGCGAATGTCGCCGCGGCCCTTCAGGTGCGCAGCATGGCGCCCGGTGTGCGCATCGTCATCCGCATGTTCAACCAGAACCTCATGGCGCGGCTGGGCAAGACGCTCCACAACGTCGTCGCCCTCAGTGTCTCGGCCCTCACCGCCCCGCTGCTGGCTCTGATCGCCGTCCATGGCGAGGCGCTGGGCAACATCGCCTCGGACGGCGAACGCTGGCAGATCGCGGAACTGACCCTTGGGGCCGAGTCGCGCTGGCTCGGGCAGGACATCGCGGCGCTGCGGGAGGCGGCGGAGGGCGTGATCGTCGCGTTGGGACGGCATGGGCAGGGTTTGCGAGTCTTCACGGAGGCGCCGAGCGAGCATCGGCTCGCGCTGGGGGATCGCGTCATCCTCTGCAGCGACCCGGCCGCCTGGGCGCGGCTGCGGCGCGAAACCGGAGAGGACGACGATTCCTTGCAGTGGGCAAGCGCCCGCCGCCGTTTCGGCCGCATTCTGTGGCGGACCCTGTCCGAGATCGACACGCCGGTGAAGATCTGCGTTTCCGTCCTTCTTATCGTCGTCTTCCTCAGCACGCTGGTCTTCCACTGGGGCATGGACCGCACCATCCCGGACGGGCTGTACGCGACCATCAGCGTCCTCGCCACCGGCGCCGACCTGGGCGGCTCCCGCCTGCCGGAAGGCTGGCAGAAGGTTTTTGTCAGCGTCCTGCGCGTCCTCGGCGTCGCGGTGATGGCGTCGTTCACGGCGATCATCACCAACTACCTGTTGCGCGTCCGCCTGGGCGGCGTGCTGGAGATCCGCCGCATCCCGGAGGCGGGACACGTCGTCGTTTGCGGCCTAGGCAACGTCGGCTTCCGCGTGACGGAGGAGTTGGTCAAGCAGGGGGAGCAGGTCGTCGTCATCGAAAGCAATCCGAACGCGAAGTTCGGAACGACCGCGCGCGAACTTGGGGCGGCGGTGATCCAGGCGGACGCGACGCTGCTCCAGGTGCAGAAACAGGCGAACGCGGGAACGGCGAAGGCGGTCGTGGCGGCGACCAACGACCCCCTCGTCAATCTGGAAGTCGCTCTCCTGACAAGAGAGTTGAACCCGAAGCAACGCGTCGTCGTCCGCATGGCCGATCCGGCGCTGGCGACGACGCTGCGCGAAGCGGCGAACGTCCGGCTCGCCTTCTCGACGACGGCGCTGGCGGCCCCGGCGTTCGTCGCGGCCGTCTTCGGTGATCGCGTGCTCAATATCTTCTTGATCGAGAGACGCGTTTTCGCCGCGGTCGACCTGCGTGTTCTGGAGGCGGATGCCGGCCTGATCGGGCGGACGGTGAGCGAGCTGACGCGGCGGCATCATACCTTGGCGATTCGAATGTTGCGCGACGGGCAACGTGTAACGCCGTTTCAGGACGAGGCGCTGCGGCCAGGGGACGCGCTGCTGCTCGTTGTCGAGTTGCCGAATTTGCCCGGGTTATTGACGCAGGGAGCGGAGACGGCGGCCGAGCGCGCTAGCGTCCCTCAGGCGGCGAGCGGGGCATGACATGGAGCCGGCTGAAAAGCACATGCGGCGAGCGTTGGAACTGGCCGAGCGCGGTCGCGGCTATGTCGAGCCGAATCCGCTCGTCGGGGCCGTCCTCGTGCGCGACGGCGTCGTGGTCGGCGAAGGCTGGCACGAGCGTTTCGGGGGGCCGCATGCGGAGGTCAACGCGCTTGCTCACGCCGAAGAGCAGGCGCGCGGCGCAACACTGTATGTCACGCTGGAGCCCTGTTGCCATCATGGTAAGACGCCGCCGTGCACCGACGCGGTTCTGAGCGCCGGCGTCGCGCGTGTGGTCGCCGCGATGGCCGATCCATTTCCGCAGGTCGCGGGGCAGGGGGCGGAACGTCTGCGCGGCGCAGGCGTGCCTGTCGAAATGGGACTGTGCGAGGCGGAGGCGAGGCGCCTCAATGCGCCGTACCTGAAGCTGCTCGCCACGGCCCGGCCGTATGTCCACGCCAAGTGGGCGATGTCGCTCGACGGCAAGATCGCGACGCGGACCGGCGATTCCAAGTGGATCAGCAACGAGACATCGCGGCGCAAGGCCCACGAGCTGCGCGGCCGGATGGACGCGATCATCGTCGGCATCGGCACGGCGCTGGCCGACGATCCGCTGCTGACGGCGCGGCCGCCGGGGCCGCGGACGGCATGCCGGGTCGTGTTGGACACGAAGGGACGTCTGCCTCTGGGAGGCCAACTGGCGAGGACGGCGCGGCAGATGCCAACGTTGATCGTGACGGGAGAGCGGGCGCCGGAAGAGGCCGTGAAGCGGCTGACGGACGCGGGCTGCGAGGTGTTGCGGCTGAGCGAGGCGGAGACGGGCAGGATCGACGTGAACGCTCTGCTGGCGCGGCTAGGGGAGCGGCGCCGGACGAACGTCATGGTCGAAGGCGGCGGACAGATCCTCGGCGCCTTCCGGGACGCCAACGCCATCGACGAGGTGCACGTTTTCATCGCGCCAGTCTTGCTCGGCGGCGACAGGAGCGCGATGGCGGGCGCCGGGGCCGAGCGCGTGGCGGCGGGCATGCGCTTCACGGAGACTCGGATCGAGCAACTGGACGACGACCTCTACGTGCACGGCTACTTCAAATAGCGAAGGAAGGGGCCTCCGCCACAGAGAGAGTCTAGCGTTCTGCTCCCGGTCTTCCTCTGTGGTCTCGGTGTCCTCTGTGGCTGATTCTGTCGTTTCTTCGTGCGGTCTGTGGCTCGGAAAGGGGTTCGCATGTCGAAGGTTCATCTCGGCTTCCTCGGCGCCGGCTGGTGGGCGACGGCGAATCACATGCCGCTGCTCGCGGCGCGGGATGACGTGGAGTTGACGGCCGTCTGTCGCCTCGGCGCCGATGAGCTGCGGCAGGTCAAGGATCGCTTCGGCTTTCGCTTCGCGACAGAGGAGGCCGCCGAGCTGGTGAGCTATTCGGGGCTGGACGCGGTCATCGTCAGCTCGCCGCACACGCTGCACTTCGAACACGCCCGCCTCGCTCTGGAAAAAGGGCTGCATGTCCTGTGCGAGAAGCCGATGTGCACGCGCGGCGGCGAGGCGCGGGAGCTGGTGCGGCTGGCGAAGGAAAAGAACGTCCATCTGCTCGTCCCGTATGGCTGGCACTACAAGCCGTTCATTCAGCAGGCCAAGCGCTGGATGGACGACGGAGCGGTCGGCGAAGTGCAGTATGTTCTGTGTCACATGGCGTCGCCAATCCGCGACCTGCTCGTTCACGGCCACTTTCAGGCGGAGCGGGTCAGCGGGCAGGCGGGGGGCGTGCTCTTTCAGCCGGACCCGAAGACGTGGTCCGATCCAAAGATCGCGGGCGGCGGCTACGGCCACGCGCAGCTCTCGCACTCGACCGGCATGCTCTTCTGGCTCACCGGCCTCATGCCGCGCTCGGTGTTCGCACGCATGACGGCGCCCGGATCGAACGTCGATCTTTATGACGCGCTGAGCGTCCGCTTCGATAACGGCGCAATCGGGACGGTCTCGGGCGCGGGGACCGTGCCGCCGATCGGGGCGGCGCAGTATCAGGTGGACCTGCGCATCTTCGGCACGGAAGGGCTGTTGATGCTCGACTGCGAACGCGCCCGGCTCGAGTGGCGGCGCCATGACGGGCGGCAAGAGCGGATCGACTTGCCGCCCGACGCGGGGAACTACGCGTGCGACGGGCCCCCGCACAACTTCATCGACTTGATCCTCGGCAAGGCGGATGTCAACTGGTCGCCAGGGGAGGCGGCGATGCGCTCGGTGCTGCTCCTGGACGCAGCGTATCGCTCGGCGGCGTCGGGGCGGGAGGAAGGCGTCGCATCTATGGCCGGGTAGACTAAGGCCCCCTGCTACAGGCCGGACAAGGCTCACGACCCTTCCGCCACCACTTTTTTTTCGCCCCCGTTTCGGCGGCAGCGCGGCGATAAGCCTTGTCCGTAACATGACGGGATTGCGATAGGCGAGACGAGCGCGGTCGATAATCAAGCCCGGCGCACGGGTTTCGCGATTTCACGCATTTTTTGGAGCGCGCTCGACACACCATTCACGCGGATGGGGCGAACACCGCAAGCAAAGAGTTTTGGCATGACTCTTGACCCCTCCAGCCGCCAAAACACAACATCGACATAAGAAGTCGCTGCCATCGCGTTTCTTGCTGCATTCGAACCGTCCCCAATGTGGCCTCCATCCCCTAGCTCGAATGGCAGACCAGCGTCACAAGCTTTTTTCCTCAGACGTTGTAACTCGACTGGACGAAAACCAATTACAAGCGCGCGGAATGACTGTTGCGTCAACATGACTGACTCCTTAAAAGACCGGCGCCTGCATAATGCGAGGTCACCGGCGCACATATGTGCCGACCTTCGGGGACGTGGACACTTTGTCCTCGCCGCGAGATGACGTCAATACCGACGTAGGCCGCTGGTCGGCTCGGTACCAAGCCGCGAGCGAGCGCCCAAATCAAATCCCAGCAATTCCTGTCCGTGCTCTTCCAGGTCGAAGAACTCCAGTGGAAGCTTTCCTTCTTGGAGCCCGGCGATCTTCCAGCGAAAGTCAATGAGGGATCCGAAATACGCTAGTCCAAAACGGCCCTTCTTTCTGCGTTCGGCCAGGTCAAGCAGAGGTTCGCATAGTTCGAATGAGTGCGTCACCAACAAAAGCTGCGGCTCGTCGTGGCGAGCCATTAGGCCTGCAATGTACGCAAGGCGTGCCGAGAAAGAAACAATTGACTTCGTGTGCTCATCGGACGGTGTACGGCCGGGTGGGAGAGAAACAAAGGCGTCGCGATAATGGCAGATGTCCGGTTCAAACTCCGCGCGCTCAAGCATCTCGCGGAAACGTTGCTGGCCTTCGGAAGCAGGATCCATGGAGACGATTACGCTACAGATGTCAGCCGGAGACCATCCTGCGTTCTGGCGACGTTCATCGAGGACCCGACGTAGCGATGGATAGTCAATCGTCACGCGATGCCGATTGAACCTCTCGCCCATGATGGAGCTGGCATCGAAGAGAGACGCGCCGTCGACTGCAGTGACGCTTGAGAGAGGATGTTGGGACCTGGCCATAAGCCTGGGCTCCTTGGTGTTCGTGGTTAAAAGCAAATATGCGGAACGATTCCGCTTGGTCGTCCGGCCAACGGGGCCGGACGCCAACCGAATTGTAGGCGCCGGTATCTCTGCGAGTCAACCGGGTCAACTAGGTTATTCATTTATTTTCCATTTTCCTGACCGGGCGATTGGTCTGCGGGGCCGGGGTGGAAAGAGGCGGCTGTCCTTGCTGGCAAAACGCGGCCCGGTCTCGTATAGTTGCCCTTCAACAGCGCCGAATATCGCACCAGGAGACCGCCGGTGGCTCGCGTCATTTGCCAGGTCGTGTTCAAGCCCGCTCGGGTCACGCTTGTCTGGTCGGACGGGGTCAACTTCTTCGAGCCATACCACCTGGAAAGGGACGCCTTCGGCCAGCTCGAACAGACCGCGCGGGCGGCGCGCAAGCGCCTGGCCGAGGTCGCGGGGCAGGGGGGGGACGCCGACGCGGAGCTGCTCAACCTGGGGCGGCGCCTTCATCGCCTCATCTTCCGCCTGGATGCGAGCGACACCGCCGCTCAGGCCGCCCTCGCCTGGTGGCAGAAGGCTGCGGCGGAGGCGCCATCCGTCGATTTCCTGAGCAACGCCCCCGGCCGCATACCCTGGCCGCTCGTCGCCGAGGGGGAGCAATTCTGGGGCATGCGCTATCCCATCGGCGAGGGCAAGCGCGTCAGCCCGCTGCTGGCGGCGCCGGAGCTTCATGCGCCGACCATCCTGTTTCATCTCGACGAGCCGGCGCGCCGCGGAGACCTGGCCGCCTGGGTCAAGGAACGTGATCTGCCCGCGGTCACCAACGCTCAAGGGTTGTTCGACGCGCTGGGTGAACGCTCGTCGGATATCGTTTGCCTGGCCGCGGCCTGCAGCGAAGGGGAGACGCTCACGAGTGAACGCCGTTTCGGGCTCGATGAGCTGTTCGAGCGCATCGACACGGCCAAGGGGAACCCGTATCCGCTGGTGATCCTGGCGCTGCACGGCGAGGGCCGGCCGGTCGAGCACTGGGAGTGCCTGGTGGCGGCGGCGGGGATGGAGGCGGAGGCGGTGGTGTTGCCAACCGTGCCGCTGCCGGCGAGCAAGACGCAGGAGATCGGGCGACGGCTCCTGGGCGGCTTCCTGGAAGGGCGGGTCGAGTTGGGGGAGGCGCTGCGGCGGGCGCGGAACGATATGGGCGTGGCCGGCTTGGCGTGGAGCGCCCAGGCGCCGGCCGGGCTCTGCGTCAACCGGCTGGAGGACGTTGCCTACGTCTCCCCCAAGCGCCGGCCGCTGCCCGCAAACCCCTATGCTCCGCTGGAGCCGCTCGACCGGGAGCGGCGCATGTTCCTGGCGGGGCGGGCCGACCATCTGCTCCAGTGCGCCGCGGTTTTCGACCAGCCGTCGACGAAGGGACTGCTGCTGCACGGCGGCATGGCGACGGGCAAGACGTCCTTCCTGCGGGCCGGTCTGATTCCGTACCTAGAGGAGGAGTCGATCGGCTTCCTGGCGCTGCGCGATCGCTCGGAAGGAGAAGGAATCCCGGAAGTCGATCTGCCGACGCTGGCCCTCCGCGCCGGGCCGGATCCCCTGGGCCAGCTCTGCCTCGGCCTGGCGTACTTCGCCGCCCGGCCGCTCGACTTCGCGACGCCGGTGGGGACGACGGTGCGGCTGGATCTGCCGGGTTATCTCACGCGGCTCTGGAGCGATTCTTCGACCGCGGTGCGGGCGGGCGGGCCGGGCGCGGCGCCGGGTGGGAACGCGGACGCCGCCGCAGCCGGCGCCGGACCGGCGGAGGGGGCACGGCGTCTCTATCAGATGGCGCGGGAGGAGCCGGGGCGATTCCTGGACATCGTGAACGAGATCACAGCGCGGCTGCCCTGGGAGTTGGTCATCGTTCTGGAGCAGACAGAGGACCTGTTGCAGGAAGGGAGCGACGCGAGCAAGCAGCGGCGCGGCAAGGCGATTGAGCTGCTGACGCGCCTGGCGGCTTCCTCCGCCCGGTGCCGTATCGTCCTGTCGACGCGCTCCGATTTGCTTGGCCGCGTGCTGGCGCTGTTCCCGAGCGGCAAGGACGCGGCGGTCTGGCGCGAGTTCTATTTGCCCCCCCTGACACAGGAGGGGCTGGAAGAAGCGCTGCTGTTGCCCACTGCGACAGACGTCATCCCGTACGCCGCAACCGCCCCCCACGCGGAGTACAAGTTCTACTACGATGGGGGCGTGGCGCAGCAGGTGGCGGCGGCGGCGTTCAAGGCCGCCAGGGAGCATCAACTTTCGGCGCTGATGCTCCTGCAATGCGTGGCGGCGGCGCTGCTCGAGCGAATGCGGAGCCGGCAGCAAGACGCGGTGCGCGCCGTGAACCTCCGCCTGATCGAACCGCTGCAAGACGCTTCCGTTCGATTTCTCGACGGCTTGCTGCGCCGGGAGCGGCTCGCGGCCGCGCCGGTGCTGCGACTCCTCGACCAGATGACGACGGCGGAAGGGGACAGCCTGCGCCGCAACCTGGTTCCCGTCGCCGACCTCGTTCCTACGTGGAAGGGATCGACGCAGGAACTGGAGGGTGTCCTGGAGCGGCTGACGCAAACGGCGCCGCCGGTCGTCGAGGTGCAAACGCTGCTGGTGAACGGCGACCTGGAAAACCATGCCGGTCTGGCCTCCGACGCGCTTGCGCAGGCGCGCGGCCGGGGCGCCCGTCTGCGCGAGATGTCGGCCCACGGCAAGACGAGGATCATCGACACGCTCTGGATCATGATCCCGCTCGCGGCGCTGGCCGCGGCCGTGTCATTCTATTTCACGCGCCAGGCGGACCAGACGTCGCTGGCGGAAGGTCTGCAGAAGCAGCGGTCGGCCTTCGAGGAGGAGAAGAAGGACATCGTCAAGGAGATCCAGGCGTTCGAGAAACGCAAGCAGCGCGAGTTCAACGAACATGTGTATCAGATTCGGCTGCGGCGCGTGGCGGACGCTCTCGACGCCAACGACCCGATCGAGGCGCGCGGCCAGCTCTTCGCCCTTGCGCCCGTGTCCAAGGATGCGGATGACGTGCGCGGGGTCGAATGGTATCACCTGTGGCGGCGGCTGCATCCGGAGCGCTTCGACCTGGCGGGACATGAGGCGCCGGTGAGCGGCATCGCCCTCAGCCCCGACGGCAAGCTGATCGCAAGCGCCGGCCTCGACGGCGGCGTCAAGCTGTGGGATCGGGAGAAGCTCAAGGAGATCCAAACGATCGCAGGCGAGAAGAACGCAGCCCATGCCCTCGCCTTCCTGGCGGACGGCAAAACGCTCGCCGTCGCCCGCGCCGACAAGACGATCCACCTTTATGACGTGAAAACGGACAAGGACGGCACGCGGCTGGACGCCAAGCCGGCCGTCCTCAAGGGACACGACGCGGCCGTGATCTCCCTCGCCGCCGCCAAGGGACTGCCGCTCGCCTCGGCCGACTCGGGGGGCAAGGTCATCGTCTGGGACGAAGCGAAGAAGGAGCCGGCCCAGACGTTCTCCCCGGCGGGAGGCGTGCGCGCCCTGGCCTACGGCGCCGGCAAGAGCCTCGTCGTCATGAGCGGCGCCGGAAAAGTAACGGGCTTCGATCCCGCTTCGGGCAAGGAGTCGAAGGCCGCCGCTGACAGCGGTGTGTCAAAAGCCGAGGCGCTCGCCGCCAACGACGACGGCAGCCTGACGGCGGTCGGCGGCGGCAAGGGCAGGGGGGGACTGGTCGCCATTCTCGATGGCGCCGGCAAGACCGTGGCAAGCGTGGAACTATCGAGCCCGGCGCGGGCCCTCGCTTGGATCAGGGGGCAGAACGTCCTTGCCATCGGCACGCGCGATCACGCCGTCCACCTTTACGATCGAGACCAGGGCAAGGTCACGCGTACGCTGCGCAGCCACCTCGGCTGGGTGAACGCCCTCGCCGCCGGTCCCGACGGCTGGTTCATCTCCGGCGGCGCCGACACACCTCAAGGTCTGGTCCGTCGACTTCGAGCCGGATGCCGTGCAGGCGCACGGGGCCGGTGAGCGCGGCGTTTCTGTTCCGCGGCAAGGTCCTGGTCAGCGGCGGCGGGGAGCCTTCGCTTTTGGACGCGGGATTCCGGGACGCCGGTCGCGAAGATCGACAAGGCGGGCCAGGGAGTGGCGGCTTCGGCTCGCCGTGCGCTAAGCGAAGGATAAAGCGACCGTGGCCGTCGGCTGGAGCGACGGTAAGGGGGGCAGGGCGGTCACCGAGATCGAGGAAGTGAGCTACGACGAGAAGAAGGGCGAGCGTCAAGGAGAAGGGGGCCCTGGCGGACCGAAACCCAGAAGACGGCGACGGCGGCGGCCACAGCGCGGCCAGCAAGAAGGCCCTGCTGGTCGCGGCCGGCCCGGCCGCGTCGCCAAATGGGACACGCAGAAGAACGCGCTTGGAGAAGGAGATCGCGACAGAGGCCAAGGGCGTCCTCACGGCGATGAGATCGATCGATAAGTCCACGTTGATACTGGCCGGCTCGAGCGAAGGGGAAATCGTCGCGCTCGACGCCGCGGCCGGCTCCGTTCTGAGCGTGAAAACGGGGAGCAAGGGGGCGATCCGGGGACTCGCGGACGTCGCCGAGAGCAATCCCGTGCAGCCGGTGTTCCTTGCCTGGGGAGAGGATCAGGTTTTGCGTCTTTGGTCACTGGCGAAGGGGAAGGAACTGAACGAAGTGGACGCCTGGCGTCGCGCCGGGTTCGCTCCGAACTGTAACCTTGCCCGCAGCGACAAGGGACAACTTGTCTTCGGCCTCGGCGTCCAGGGCGCCCTTCTCGCGCAACTGGACCTGCGGATGCGCGATCTGCAGGACCGCATGGCTTTCACCGGCGGCCACAGCGCAACCCGCGCCGTCGCCGCGACGCCGGATGAAAGGGTCATCGTGGCCGGGGACGAGGACGGGACGCTGCGTTTCTGGCGCGCCGCGACGCCGGAGGAGACGCTGAACCCACGGCCGCGCTGAAATTGGGGCGCCGCAATTGGATCACCGGCGTTTCAGTGATCACCAGCCGTTCTGCTCGCGCAGCCACTGAACTTGAGCCATGTGATGTCGTCCGTGCCAGGCGTAGTAGCTGAGCGCGGCATCCAGACTCACAACGGCGTCGGTTTCTGGATGGATGAACGAACGCGCGAACTGCTCCTCCGATAGTGATCGCAGCAACTGGACCCAGCGCGCATGTAATCCCTCCAGCAGGGAAAGAGGTTCGCTCACATCGCCGGTGCGTGAGTCCTCCAGCGCGGCCCAACGTCCCTCATCGTAAGCCTTGACCGTCGGCTGCTTCTCGGTCAGCGCCCACTTGAAGCGGATGTAGCTGTTGACATGGCTGTCGGCCACGTGATGGACGATCTGCCGAATGGTCCAGTTGCGGTAGGGGGTGTCGAGCTGGTCGTCCGCTAGGCCGGAGACGGCGGCGCGAAAACCGGCAGGGGCCGTTTCGAGGTCGGCGATGAGCGCCGCGCGGCGCCGGGCGTCCAGCGCCGTCGGGTGAGGCTCGAAGGGACCGGCAGGATATTGTGGCGCCATCATGCGACCCTCGCCTCCTCGTCCCGAACGCCGGCACGAGGGATGGCCGCCAGCACGGGAGGACAGAAATGGGCGTCTATTTGAACCTCCGCAGCATCTGCTCGGCGACGAAGCGCATGCCGGCGTCGTTCCAGTGGTTGCCGTCGTAGGTCAGGATGCCGCTGCTCTTGTTTTCGGGATTGTGCGCCTTCCAATACGCGACGAACGCCTTGCGCAGATCGTTAAACGGGACGTCCTTGGCTTTGATGATTTGCCGTTGAATCTCGGCGAACTCCTCCAGCTTGGGATCGTCCTTGTTGGTTCCGTCGTGCTTCTCGCCGACGCTCGTCAGCGTACACTGGATTACCTGGATCTTCTCTTTCTGCAGCCGGTCGATCAGCTCCTCCAGGCTCGCCTTGAAGGTTTCCTTCGGGAGGCGACGGGCGTCGTTGCAGCCGATCTGGATGACGACGATGGTCGGCTTCTTGGGCAAGACGTCCTTGTCGAGTCGCTTGAGCAGGTCGGGGACGGTGTGCCCGCCGGTGGCCACCCAGTCGACGCGGACGCCGAGGTCCTTATGTGTCTTGTCGAGCGTCTCCTGCACGATCTTGACGTAGCCCTTGGTGACCTTGTCCTTGGGCCCGTCGATGCCGCCGTAGTAGGTGAGCGAATCGCCGAGGAAGAGGATGCGGTCGCCTTTCTTCAGCTCGACTTTTCTCGAGCCGTCGCCTTTGTCGCTTCGAGCGGCGCCGCCACGCTCCTTGTCCGGCGCCCCAGGATCCTTCACTGGCTCGGATTTCTCCGCAGCGGCGCGGGTCCGGCCCACGGTCTCGGCCAGGATGCGAACCCCGTCGGGCAATTCCGTTTTCCATTCCGTGCCGCTCTTCTTCAGAGCGACGACCTCCACCTGCGTCATGGTCACCTTTCCGAGTTTTCGCAGTGTGCGGACCATTACATACGCGCGGCCGGCGTCGTCGTGCAGCGTGCCGATGATCCTGCCCTCGACGTTGAGCGGGACGCTGATGCCCGTGCCCAGGCGCGCAGTCAGACCGTTCATCGAGCGGATGAAGAACTCCTTCGGCTCCAGCGTCATGATCGCGTCCAGGTCCTTGCCGCCGTCGAAGAGCTGCGCCACCTCGGCGCGCCGCTCCGGGCCTTTTTTCGCGGCCGCCGTCAATGTGGGAAGCCACATCTTCTTGTAGTCCAGCAGGCAGTCCGGGTGAATGAACTCGGCGTATTCCTCCCAGTCCTCCTTTTTGGCCGCCGCCATGCTCTCCGAGACGACTCTTTCGATGGCGGCGTCGTCGCCGCGCCGTTTGGTTTCCCCCGCCGGGCAGACCGACGTGATGACGGGCGCCAGCAAGACGGAACACAGGACGACACGCTTCATGATGTTTCTCCCCTGGAGGCGAAGGCCCACGGGACGCATTCGATTATAGGGTGCTATCCCCTTGAGATGGACCTGACGGCACGCTCCTTGTCTGGGGTGCAGAGTCATGCCGCCGCCTCTTCCTCTTCCGCGGCGCCCGTCTTCAAGGGGGGCGGGAAGATGCGGGCGACGGCGTCGGGCGAGACCAGTCCCTCCTGCAACAGATAGCGGGCGTAGCGCTTCATCGAGATGAAATCGGCGGGCGATAGGACGGAGCTGATCACCGTCACCGGCGCCTCCCGTTCGATCATCTCGCGCAGGTAGTCCTTGATGATCAGCATCTCGTAGACGGCGACGCGGCCCAGGTCCCCTTCGTTGCGGCAGACCTCGCAGCCCCGGCCGCGCAAGAGTGGGAAGTTGTCCCCCTTCTCCAGAACCTTAATGTCATGCAGGCGCTCGACGACCTTCTCGTCCCCGCCGATCGGCTCGGCGCAGGCGCGGCAGACGCGTCGGACCAGCTTCTGGCTGATGATGGCCCGGAGAGCGTCTCCCAGGAGATAGGGCTCGATCTTGAGGTTCTTGAGGCGGACGAGGGTTTCGAGGGCGAAGTGCGTGTGAAGGGAACTGAGGACCAGGTGGCCGGTGGTGGCGGCGTCGAGGGCGACTCGGGCGGATTCCTCGTCGCGAATCTCGCCGACGAGAATGACGTTGGGGTCCTGCCGCAGGACGGTGCGCAACACTTGGGCGAAGTCCATACCGATGGCGCGGTTGACGTTGATCTGCGTCGCATACGGCAGGTGGTACTCGACCGGCTCCTCGATGGTGACAATGTTCACGGCCCGTGTGTTCTTCCAGATTTCCTCGAGGCCGGCGTTGAGCGTGGTGGTCTTGCCGGAACCGGTGGGCCCGGTGACCAGGATGAGGCCGTGCGGACTGAGGAAGACCTCCTTGACGATGGCGGCGAGGGTCGGCTCGACGACGAGGTTGCTCAGGTCGAGCTTGCGCTGCTGTGGGTCGAGGAGTCGGAGCACGAGCTTCTCGCCCCCCTTGCAGGGCATGTAGGACACGCGGACCTCGATGTGCTTGGGGCCGACGTTGAGGACGAAGCGGCCGTCTTGCGACAGGCGGCGCTCGGTGATGTCCAGATCGGCCATGATCTTGATGCGGGACATGAGGGCGGCGTGGTGCTCGCGGTCGAGGAACTCCTGGAAGGGAGCGAGCTGGCCGTCGAGGCGGATGCGCACGAGAGGCTCGGCGACGCCGGCTTGTTCGTTCCAGTGGATATGGACGTCGCTGGCGCCGAAGTGAGCGGCCTGGCGAAAAATCTTGGCGAGATAATCGCCCGCGCCGCCGCCGCCCAGCGGCGTGGGTCGGTTGCTCGACGGGCTGATGTAGCCGACCGGCGTCTCCGTGTCTTCCATGGGCTTGACGCCGGTGTAGTTGAGGAGGTACTTGTCGCGGAAGCGCTCGAAGTCGTCCTCGGCAATGGCGACGACGGAGACGTGGTTCTCGCGCAGCACGTTCATCACGAACTGCCGCGTCTTCTCGTCGTACGGGTTGACCATGGCGACCGTGACGTTGCGGCCGTCCTTGGCGACGACCAGGGCCTGGCAGTAGAGGGAGATGCGGACGGGGAGGAGCGTGAAGATATCGCGGGCGCCGGGATACTCTTCGAGGCGCGCGAAGGGTATGGCGGCGCTGCCCTGGGCATGGTTCTCGACGTAGCGGGCGAGGCCTTCGAGAAGGCCCCGGGCAAGAACGGGCGCGCGCTGGAGCAGCTCGGTCAGGTTGGCCTTGGTGAGGACAAGGACGTCCGAGACGCCGTCGGCGCGGACGGAGGCGGTGCGCTTGCCGCCCGACAAAAGGGAGATTTCGCCGAAGTATTGACCGGGCTGGAGGCGCGCCAGCTGGCGCTCGACGCCGAGCTTCTGGTTGACCTGAAAGACCTCGAAGGCGCCGCTCTGGACGAAGAACATCTCCTCGCCCGCGTCTCCCATGGTGACGACGTTCTCCTTGTCCTGATAGCGGCGCTTCCGGGCGATACAGGCGATCTCGTGCAGGTCTTCCCGACGCAGGGAGCGGAAGATCTCGGCTTTGCCGAGGATATCCAGGACGTCGGGGGTAGGGGCGGTGGCGGTTTCGATGCTCATAATGCTTTCGTGGTTAGCGAATCGGACGAGCGCCGGTGGCGCGATCTAGGGATTGCATGGCGAAGCGCTGCGTGGAGTTAGTCTGAGCAAAGCGAATCGGCGTGTGCTTTTCAAGCTTATTCCGTTACTTTTTGCCCTGGGCGGGGTATAATCTTTAATGCCTGCCTGGATGTCGCGTTTTGCGAAGTCTCTCCCACCGCGGTTTCTCGGAGTAGCTATCCTTGATCGTTCGACGCGTTCACACGGGGCGCCGTATGTCCCTTCGACCGCTTCCTTTCGTCGCCGGCGTCTGTCTCGTACTCGCCTCAAGCGCCGGCGCGGAGCCGCCTGCGAAGATCGACTTCGTCAAGGATGTGCGGCCCATCCTGACGACGTACTGCTTGAAATGTCATAGCGGCCCGAAGGCGAAGGCGGGAGCGAACCTTGATTTCGCCGACCTCGCGGCGGCGGCGAAAGACAAGAAGCTCTGGGAGAAGGCGGCGCATCAGCTGCGCACGGGCGAGATGCCGCCTTCGGGGCGGCCCAAGCCGACGCTCGACCAGTACGATATCCTCAACACGTTCATCGATCGGGACGTGCTCGCCGTCGATTGCAAGGCGGGCCGCGACCCGGGCCGGGTGACGCTGCGGCGGCTCAACAAGTCCGAGTACAACAACACGATTCGCGATCTGCTCGGCGTCGAGGAAAAGCTGGCGGAGGGCTTTCCGTCGGACGACGTCGGCTACGGCTTCGACAACATCGGCGACGTGCTCACCTTGTCGCCGTTGCTGCTGGAGAAGTATCTCGCCGCTGCCGAACGTGCGGCGCAGTTGACCTTCGCCGATAACAAGCTCAAGGCGAGGTTGATGCTCGCCGCGCCCAAAAAGGGCGGCAAAGCGGAGCGTACGCGCCTGATTCTTTCGACCTTTGCCAGGCGGGCCTACCGCCGCCCGGTGACGGACGCCGAGGTCGAAAAGCTCATGAAGTTCGTCGACCTGGCGGAGCGAAGCGGACAGACCTACGAGCGCGGTATTCAGCTTGCCGTGCAGGCTGCGCTGATGTCGCCGCATTTTATTTTCCGGGTGGAACAGGATCGAACGCCGCCGGAGGCGGGGACCCCGGGATTGATCAAGACCGCATATCCGATCAGCGACTACGAGCTGGCGAGCCGACTGTCGTACTTCCTCTGGAGCAGCATGCCGGACGAGGAGTTGTTCAACCTGGCGGAGAAGCGCGAGCTGAACTCGGTCCTCGAAAAGCAGGTGAAGCGCATGCTCAAGGACGGTAAGAGCCGGGCGCTGACCGAGAACTTCGCCGGCCAGTGGCTCAACCTGCGCATGCTGCGCGACGCGCAGCCCGATCCGAAGCTCTTTCCTGCTTTCACCGAGGGACTGCGGCTGTCGATGATCGAGGAGACGTTCCGCTTCTTCGACGCCATCGTGAAAGAGGACCGCAGCATCGCCGACTTCATCGACGCCGATTTCACCTTCGTCGATGAGACGCTCGCGCGGCACTACGGCATCTCCGGCGTCACCGGCACGACTTTCAGAAAGGTGACGGTCGATCCGAAGAAACGCGGCGGC
This sequence comes from Gemmataceae bacterium, assembly GCA_046350295.1. GTDB lineage: Bacteria > Planctomycetota > Planctomycetia > Gemmatales > Gemmataceae > JAXMAR01. Next base: position 52,880 of record JAXMAR010000042.1, on the reverse strand, counting down.
ATCCTGACGCAGGCGAGCATCCTCACGCTGACGTCCAACCCGACGCGCACTTCGCCGGTGAAACGCGGCAAGTGGATCCTCGAGAACGTCTTCAACGCCCCGCCGCCGCCTCCCGTTCCAGACGCCGGTGAGCTGCCCGAGGACAAGGCCGAGCTGCGCGGCACGCTGCGGCAGCGCATGGAGCAGCACCGCCGCAACCCCTCCTGCGCCACCTGCCACCAGCGCATGGATCCTCTAGGGTTCGCGTTCGAGAATTACGACGCCATCGGCAAATGGCGCGACAAAGACGGCAAATTCGACATCGATACCGCCGGCGAGCTGCCGAGCGGGCAAAAGTTCAAAGGTCCGAAGGAGCTGCGGCCGATTCTGCTGGAGCGGCTGCCCGATTTCCGCCGCTGCTTGAGCGAAAAACTTTTAACCTATGCGTTGGGCCGGGGTTTGGAGTATTATGATAAGTGCGCCGTCGAGGACATCTGCGCAGCTGTTGCGCGCGACGGCAATCGAATGTCGGCTATGGTTTTGGCAGTCATCAAAAGCGAACCCTTCCAGTACCGGAGGGGCAAGGGGGCCGCAAGCAAATGATTCGCTCAATCTCTCGTCGCACACTGCTCAAAGGGCTCGGCGTCTCGGTCGCGTTGCCGTTCCTGGAGGCGATGCTGCCGCACACGGCGCTCGCCACGCCCGGCGCAGCGGCCCGCACGCTGCCGCGCCGCATGGCGTTCTTCTATGTGCCGAACGGCGTGAATGTGCCCCAGTGGACCCCCAGCGCCACAGGCAGCGAGTTCACGCTACCGAGCACGTTGGCGCCCTTGGAGCCGTTCAAGAGCGATATGCTCGTTCTGTCCGGGCTGACCGTCGACAAGGCTCGCGCGAACGGCGACGGGCCCGGTGACCATGCCCGCGCCATGTCCGCCTTCCTCACCGGCTGCCAGCCGCGCAAGACCGCCGGCGCCGACATCCGGGCCGGTATCTCCGTCGATCAACTGGCCGCGACCCGTGTCGGCTCGGCCACGCGCTTCGCCTCCCTCGAAATCGGCTGCGAAGGGGGCCGGCAGGCGGGCAACTGCGATTCCGGTTATAGCTGCGCCTATTCGAACAACCTCTCCTGGCGGAGCGAGGCGACGCCGCAACCCAAGGAGACCAATCCGCGGGCGGTGTTCGATCGCCTCTTCGGCGGCCCCTCGCGCGATGAAGCCGGGCGAGCCGGCGAGATGCGAGCCCACTTCAACCAGAGCATCCTCGACTTCGTGCGCGAAGACGCCGCCGCCTTGACGAGCCGCCTCGGGGCCGCGGACCTGCGCCGCCTCGACGAGTACATGACCTCGATCCGCGACATCGAGCGCCGCGTTCACGCCAGCGATGCGCCCGCCCCGTCCGCTCCCGCCGGCGCCGTCCGCCCCTCCGGCGTGCCCACCAGCTTCCGCGATCACCTGCGGCTGATGGCCGATCTTTTGGTCCTTGCCTTCCAGACGGACGTGACGCGCATCAGCACCTTCGTCTTCGCCAACGAGGGGAGCAACCGCTCCTACCGCGAGATCAGCGTCTCCGACGGGCACCACGACCTGTCGCATCACCAGAACGACCGGGCCAAGCTCGAGAAGATCGCCCAGATCAATCGCTTTCACATCGAGCAGTTCGCCTACCTCATTCGGAAACTCAAGGACACCCGCGAAGGCGACGGTAATCTGCTCGACAACTGCATGCTCATGTACGGCTCGGGCAACGGCGACGGCAACCGCCATAACCACGACGAGCTCCCCATCCTCCTCGTCGGCAAGGGGGGCGGCACGATCAGCACGGGCCGGCACGTCCGCTACTCGCGGAATACGCCGCTCTGCAACCTCTTCCTGTGCATGCTGGACCGCATGGGCGTCGAGGCGCCAAGGTTCGGGGACAGCACGGGGCGACTCGGGCAACTCACGGTTTGACGTTGGTTTGGCCGCGATTTGAAACGGGCTCCTTGCGGAGCCCGTTTTTCTGGCCTGCTACTCTTCGGCAGCGCGAACGTGGCTTCCGGAACGTGTCCATCGACGACAATACGGCGGTACGTCTCGACAAGAACAGCTCCCTTTCCCACCTCGACGCGGCGCTTCCGTCGGAGTTTCCCGCGGTTGGCGCCATGCAAGCCAACGAGCTCATTGCGACCAGTCGTCCAGAATCAAAGTCGGAACGCGAGAAAAATCGCGCCGGTTGCGAGTTACAACGATGGCGTTTTCTTCGAGGGCGGTTGCAGCAATCTTTAAGTCATTGCTCGCGACGTTGAGCCGTTGACGGACGAGAGACGCATGCCGGTTCATTGCCGCGAGCGAGAACGGGAACACCTTCCAGCCTGCCAGGGACTCGAGGGCCAAAGCCATGCGTCCGTAGACCTGCGCACGGCGGAAATCGTCTCTCGCCAACCGGAGGGCGCTTTGCCATCCGGTCAGTTGCTCTTCCGCTGTGATGACAGCGATCGCCAGCTCATCGGTCAGATGCGTGGCGACTTGCTTCACCACCCGAGGATGGCCCATCTGGTACAAGGTGAGGTGGTCCGTATCCAGAAGGAACCGACTCACGTGGTTGGCTCCCCGTTCTCACCGAGCAATCGATGCGAGTCGGCCGCATCACATTCCTTCCGAAACTTCTCGACATGGGTTAACCATTCTCGGGTCAGCTCGTCATCGACCAGCCAACCGGGTTCGGCGCCGTGCCTTGGCTCGACAGGCAGGTGAATCGTGCGAACGTCCAACCCCTGCTTCAGCCGATGCTGCAGCAGCGAGGTGATCCGATGGTACGCTTGTTCTGGAGTCTCGCCTTCTGCCGAGACGTTGAAGGGAGCTCCAAGATACGCGGCATAACCGCGCTGTTCGGGAAGGGGTTCGATGATGACAGGCAGGTCCATCGCGATTCTCGCGCATCCAGAGGCATCTTCTTTGTTCTGTGTGATTCTACCCGTTCCTTTGACGCGAGGAAAGTCAACTCGGTTGAAGGTTGAACGGACGAAATACTCCTTGACCGAGAGAGATACAATATCACCGACACAACCTCCGGGGGCTTACCCGCCCGGCTCGCCGTGGAGTGGCGCCATGTCCGCCTCCGAATTCCTCCCGCCAAAACACACTCTCCCCGCCCTCACCGCCGCCGTGCAGCGATGCCAGGGATGCGATCTCTACAAGAACGCCACGCAAGCCGTCTTCGGCGAGGGCTCAGCCCATGCCCGCATGGTGCTGATCGGCGAAGTCCCCGGCGACCGGGAGGACATCGAGGGGCATCCGTTCGTCGGCCCGGCCGGGCGGCTGCTCGATGAATGTTTGGAAGAGGCGCGTGTGCCGCGGCGCGAGGTTTATGTCACCAACGCGGTCAAGCACTTCAAGTGGGAGCCGAGCGGCAAGCGGCGGCTGCACAAGAAGCCGTCGTCGCGCGAGATCGCGGCGTGCCGGCCGTGGCTGGAGGCGGAGTTCGAGGTGATTCAGCCGCGCTCGATCGTGTGTCTGGGGGCGACGGCGGCGCAGGCTATTCTGGGGAAGACGTTCCGCATCAGCAGGCAGCGCGGCGTCGTGATCGCGAGCGAGTGGTCCGTGTGGACGCTGGCGACCTGGCATCCCTCGGCGATCCTGCGGGCGCCGGATTCGGCGTCGCGAGCGCAGAGGCGCCGCCAGTTCGTTGACGATCTGCGGTTGGCGGCGCGCGAGTTGGAGCGCGCGTAGAGCCTTCGGTGAAAAGCCATGAAAAAACGCAAGCGTAAGCTGGAGCCGATTGCCGAGCCGGCGCCGGAGGTCGTTGAGCCGCGCCGCCGTGTCCGGCCGTTCATCATCGAGCTGACGACGACGCAGGGGAAGGTGACGGAACGCTATTCCTCCTATGAACGAGCCAGGGAGCGGATCCTGGAATTTCCGACGGACAGCGTCATCGGCGTGCCTTGCATCTTCCAGGAGTTGCCCGATGGCTCTTTCCGCGTCGTGCGTGAGGACGGCAAGCCGCTGCAATGGCATCGCATCGAGGATGACGAAAACGTGGCCGAGGAGCCGCTGCCGTTGACGGAAGAGGAGCCGAGCGGCAAGCCGATCCGGTTTCGCGAGGCTGCAGCCGATGAGGGGTGACCAACGCAAGATCGCTTGACCGCTGCGGCGATCCTGATAACCTTCGCTGCGTAATCTGCTCCGCACGAGGAACGCCGATGTCCGATACCCCGACCCCGGACGCTCCCGCCTCCGGGATCTCCATGGCGCGTTGCACCGTGCCGCCCCCCGTGCGCCAGGCCGCCGTCGTGCGCGGCGCCACGCACGCGCTGCTCTTGCTGGTGCTTATTAACCTGTTCAACTACATCGACCGCCAGGTGCTCGCCGCTGTCGAGCCGCATGTCCGCGCCGAGTTCTTTCCGCCCGGCCCCGACGGCAAGGAACCAGCCGACGCCAAGACGCTCACCGCCGTATTGTCCTTCGCCTTCCTGGCCACCTACATGCTGACGGCGCCGCTGTTCGGCGCCCTGGCTACGCGCATGCGGCGCTGGTGGCTGATCGCCATCGGCGTCGGTGTCTGGACGCTGGCCTCGGGGGCGTCGGGCCTGGCGCCCTTGCTCGGCGATAAGCTTGGCGGCGGCATGTTGGTCCTGCTCGGCTTCGCCATGCCGACGGCGTACCTGGTGATGTTGCTGACGCGCTGCCTGGTCGGCCTCGGTGAGGCCGTCTACGGTCCAGTGGCGCCCGACATCATCTCGGACCTGTTTCCCGTCAGCAAGCGCGGGCAGGTACTCGCTTGGTTTTACGCCGCCATCCCCTTCGGCGGAGCGTTGGGCTACGCGCTGGGCTCGGTCGTGGTCAACAACCTGAACCTTAGCTGGCCTTGGGCGTTTTACCTGGTCGTGCCGCCTGGGCTGGCGCTCAGCGTGTGGTGCCTGTTCGTACCCGAACCGCCGCGCGGCCAGACGGACCTCGTTACGACCACGAAGCGCAACGCGCAATGGTCAGACTACTGGTTCTTGCTAAAGACGCCGTCGTACTTGCTGAATACGGCGGGGATGACCTTCATGTGCTTCGCCATCGGCGGCCTGGCGTTCTGGGCGCCGGGCTTCCTGGCCGACCCAACGTACCGCGGCGTGTCGGCGGCGCCGGTCCCCGCCGTGTTCGGGTTGGACCCGGTGTTCTTCTTCGGCGTGATGACGGCCTTGCTTGGGCTGCTCGCGACCATCCTGGGCGGCGTGGCCGGCGATCTCTTGCGGAAGCGGTATTCCGGCTCTTACTTCCTGGTCTCCGGCGTAGCGATGTGCGTGGCGTTCCCCGCGCTTTTGTGGCTGGTTTATGCTCGCGATGACTTTCCCCTGGCGTGGGTACCGATGGGGACGTTCGTCTTCTGCCTGTTCTTCAACACCGGGCCAACCAACACGATCATCGCCAACGTCACCCACCCGTTGCTGCGGGCGCGGGCCTTTGCGTTCAACATCCTCATCATCCACCTGTTCGGCGACGCGATCTCGCCGATCGTCATGGGAGCGATTATCGGCAAGAACAACCGCTACGACCTGGCCTTCCAGTTCGTCTCCGTTACCGTGTTGCTGGGCGGCCTGCTGTGGCTCTGGGGCGCGGCGTTTCTGCAACGCGACACCGAGCGCTCCTCGCGCCACCTGCCGGAGCTGCAGTCTCAGCAGCAGGGATGAGGCGGGCAATCCGGGCTCTCCGTTCCATCGTCAGAACAACAGACCAACCGAATCAGATGAGGGCTCGCCATGTCGACATTGCTTCTTCTGGTCGCGGGGCTTCCGCTGGGCGGTACCCCGGCGGCGGGTGGCAGAGACGACTCTTTCTTTCGCTTCGAGGCGAAAGGCGTCTTGTCCGTCCGGTTGGATCCAAACGATAAGAAAATCGTCGGCGTCACCTTCCGTTGCCCCAAGTTCACGATCTTCGGTCGCATCGACGTGACCTTGCCGGAGAAGAAGGAGATTCATGAGCTGGCCAAGAAGCTCAGCGGGCAGAAGGTGATTCTCACGGGAACCGCCGCTTTGGTCGTCGAGCCTCCCATGGATCGTCTGATCCGCCCCGCTTCGTGATCATGGTGGAGTCGTTGAACGCGGCGAAGTGAATTATCCAAGGGACATGACCGATGCCTTTTCCACGCAGTCTGCTGCCGCTCCTTCTTGTGCTCGTTTTCGCCTCAGGCGCTCGCGCCGACGGCCCCGACATCGTCTTCGAAGACTTCGAAGGCGACACGTACGGCGCCTGGAAGACAACCGGCGCCGCGTTCGGGACCGGGCCCGCCCGCGGCACGCTTCCTGGTCAGATGCCCGTCACCGGCTTCCGTGGCAAGGGGCTCGTCAACAGCTTCCGGGGCGGCGACGGCCCGACCGGCACACTCACGTCGCCCGAGTTCATCATCGAGCGGCGCTATATCTCCTTCCTCATCGGCGGCGGCGGCTATCCTGGCAAGACGTGCATGAACCTTCTCGTCGACGGCAAGGTCATCCACTCCGCTACCGGGCCGAACACCGAGCCGGGGGGCAGCGAGCAGCTCGAAGCGGCCGGCTGGGACGTGGGCGCGCTCAAGGGCAAGAAGGCGCGTCTCGAGATCGTCGACAATGCTTCCGGAGGCTGGGGGCACATCAACGTCGATCACATCGTCTTCACCGACCGCAAGCCGCCCATGCCCTCCGCCAAAGCGACGCGCGAGGTCGAAGTGACGAGCCGGTTTCTGTTCTTCCCGGTGAAGAACGGCGCCAAACAGCGCAAGGTGAACGTGGTCGTCGACGGCAAGATCGAACGCTTCTTCGACGTCGAGCTTGCCGACGCCAAGGCCGACTGGTGGGCGCCGCTCGACGTCTCCGCGTGGCGCGGCAAGAAGCTCACCATCGAAGCAGGACGGGCGCCGGCGGGTTCCGCGGCGCTGGCAAGCATCGATCAGGGAGACGAACTCAAAGGCGACGCCGACCTCTACCGGGAACCGCTGCGGCCGCAGTTCCACTTCTCCCCCAAGCGCGGCTGGACCAACGACCCGAACGGCCTCGTCTTCTTCAATGGCGAGTACCATCTCTTCTTTCAGCACAATCCTTACGGCTGGGGTTGGGGCAACATGCACTGGGGCCATGCCGTCAGCAAGGATCTCGTCCACTGGGTAGAGCTTGGCGACGCGCTTTATCCCGACGCCATGGGCCCCGTCTTCTCCGGCAGCGCCGTCGTCGACTGGAAGAACACGAGTGGCTTCGGCAAGGACGGCAAGCCGCCCCTCGTCCTCATCTACACCGCGGCGGGCAATCCAACGGTCCAGTGCCTTGCCTACAGTCGAGACGGCAAGTCATTCACCAAGTACGCCGGCAATCCCGTACTCAAGCAGATCACGCCGGGCAATCGCGATCCGAAGGTCTTCTGGCACGAGCCGACGAAGCGCTGGGTGATGACGCTTTACGTCGAGGTCGACAAGAAGCACACCATCCACTTCCTCACGTCCCCCGACCTCAAGGACTGGACCGTGCGCAGCAAGATCGACGGCTTCTTCGAGTGCCCCGATTTCTTCGAGTTGCCGATCGACGGCGATGCGACCCGGAAGAAATGGGTGCTGACCGCGGCCAGCAGCGAGTACATGATCGGCGGCTTCGATGGCGAGAAGTTCACGCCCGAGACGCCAAAGCTACCCGGCCACCGCGGCCGGGGCTTCTACGCGGCGCAGACCTTCAGTGATATCCCGGCGGCGGACGGGCGGCGCATTCAGATCGGCTGGCTCCAGGCGCCGAGCCCGGGGATGGCGTTCAACCAGGCGATGTCCGTGCCTTTGGAGTTGAGCCTGCGAACGACGCCGGACGGTCCGCGCCTCGCCTGGGCGCCGGTGAAGGAGTTGAATGGTCTACGTGGCAAGAGTCATGCGGGCTACAAGATAACGCTCACCAACAGTGAGACAACCCTGACCGACCGTGCCGAGCTGGTCGATCTCGAAGCCGTCTTCAAGCCAGGCAAGGGGAAGGTGACCTTTCTGGTGCGCGACATCCCGGTGGTGTACGACGGGGCAAAGGAGGAGTTGATCGTCAACAAGCATCGAGCCCCGGCGCCGTTGCGCGGCGGCCACATGGAGCTGCGCATCCTTGTGGACCGCACCGCAATCGAGGTCTTCGCATCGGACGGTTTGACGTACGTCCCCATGCCGCTGATCCCGGAAGCCGCGCGGCGCTCGATTCGAGTCGACGTGACTGGGAGCGCGGACTTCCGGACGCTGTCGAGCTGGGAAGTGCGGCCGATCTGGAAGCGCTAGGGCTTTGATACGAAAAGGTGTCTGACCCCGGGGTCAGACACCTTTTCGTATCAAAGCGCAAGAAAAAACGCCGTCGACACAATCGACGGCGTGGCAGGAATGGCCGCTGATCCGCTTCGTTACTTCTTGGGAGCGATCTTGGGCAAAGCGGCGACGATCTCGTCGATCTTCGCGGCAGTCAGCTCGCCCTTGCGGAACGCGAAGTTGGCCTTCACGTCGCGGTTGGTGTAGAGCATGACGGTGACGTCGGCGTCCTTGGCGATCTTGTAGTCCTTCGGGCCGGCGACATTGTCGATGGACAATACCAGCTTTTTGATGCCTTGCTTCTCGGCGAACGCTTTCAGTTGATCGCCGATCTTCTCATCGTCGTTCAGCATGACGACGAACGATTTGATACCCTTGGCCTTGAATTCCGAGCTCTTGGCGTCAATCTTCTTGACCAGACCGGTCAAGCCGTCGTTGATCTCGCGAGCGAAGATCGCAACGACAGGGCTTCCGCCCGCAGCTCAGACCAAGCACTGCTTCTTGCCTTCGAACGGCCCAGTGACGCTCAACGGGTTGAACGGCGTCGGGCTCCCGCCCACGGGCAGGCCGGATTTGAGAGCGTCCCCCGCCACCACCCCGGCCGAAGCCAGAGCCATGACGGCAAACGCACCCAGGATGAATCGCTTCTTCATCTTGAGGGTTGCCTCCACTTAGAGTGATTCGGACCATTCCCTTTCGAGCTTATTATCACGCCTAGACGGCAGAATGCCCCGACTTATTTCCCGAAAAAAAATTATGCGCCAGCGATGGCAATAAGTAAACCTTATTTTCCAGAATTCGTCGTAACCTGCGCCACTTCCCCAATCTGACCGGCGATATCGCAACCCCATTTGAGGAAGGTCTGGATCGTTTCCCGGTTAGTAAACAAATGGTCCGTTATCCGGGCCACGGGGAAGACGGACTGCCCCGCTGGCAACGCCAACGGGAGAAGGATTTGGTCGGCACTATGCTCGTCAATCCCTGGCGGTTGCGAGCCGAGAAAGTCGAGAACCTGCCCTGCGGCCTCGTCCGCCACTGCCTCCGCGCGTTTGCCTCTGGCCCCGAGCGCGAAGAAGAAAGTTGGGACGGGTATCGTCGGAACCGTGAGTCCGATGACCGTTCCCGGCCCGCCTCCCCAGCGCTGCCGGTCCAAATGAACTTCGCAGCCGGCTTCCTCCAATCGTTCCCGCACCCGCCGTTCCTGTCGCTCCGCGATGCTCTCGGGCAAGCCGGCAACGGCGCTGAAGCCGGTTACAACGCGCGGCGCGGCCAGGTCTTCAATGCGAATGGGCTTGAGTTTCTCTTGCGAGCAGCCGTGGATCCCCGCCGTGATACGGCCGCGCGGATAGAAGCCGGGCCGATCCATTGCCAGGTCGATGCTCAGGCCGAGTTGTTTCATGTAACCGCGCCAGGTGGTTTCGAGGAAGTGATAGCAAGGGCTGTGCGGAACGTGCGTGCCTCCTTCGATCGTCACCCGGCTCTCGCCTCCGGCCAACGCCAGGGGCAAGTAGATGGTATGCAGGATGAGTCCGGTGGCTCCGGCGGTGCCGATCGCAAAACGGTAGTCGCCTGGCTTGACGGGTCCTGGCTCGAAGATCAGGTCTTGGCTCCGCAATTCGGCGCCGTGCACGGTAGCGCCGCTGATCGCGGCGGCGGCCTTCACGCTCATCAAGTGCTGTGGCTGAAGGCCGGGCTTGGACCGGCGGGCACGGACGTGGACCATCCGGAACGCCTGGCCGGTGATCAAGGAAAGGGCGAGGCTGGTCCGGAGGATCTGCCCGCCCCCTTCGCCGCGCGAGCCGTCAATGGTGATCATGCGGATATCCTGTAGTGCCTTCCTGGTGTGCCGGTTCGTCACCCTAACCTGGATTTCTTCGCTCGAACGAATGCGATACAATCAAAATACCCGTGGCGTCCGCATTCGGTCGGCGCCGACAACGACATGTCAATCGTCACCGCGATTGACGGCCGCAAGAAGAGCTTGCCGATGGCTCAACGCCCCGATTCCATCCGTCTGCTCATCGTCGACGACGATGAAGCGCTCCGCGAGACTCTGGCACGCCGCTTCGAAAAGCAAGGCATGCAGGTTGCCACGGCCGCGAGCGGCGAAGAGCTTCTCGGCGGCGATCCGCCTCCCTGCGACATCGCCTTGCTCGACCTCAACATGCCCGGGATGACGGGCCTTGAGCTTCTCGAGAAGCTCAAGGAGATCCAGCCGGAGATCGAAGCGATCATGCTCACCGGACACGGCAGCATCGAGACCGCGATCCAGGCGATGAAGAAGGGCGCCTACGACTATCTCACCAAGCCCTTCCATTTCCCGGAGTTGGAAGTACACATCCAGAAGGCGTTCGAGAAGGTCCGGCTAGCGCGGCGCGAGCGCCAGTGGGCCGATCATCTCGATTACGAATCGGCACGCTACAAGCTCGTCGGTTCGACACCGGCCATGCAGCGCGTCACGCAACTCATTCAAAAGGTCGCGCCGACCGACAGCACTGTCCTGATTCGCGGCGCCAGCGGGACCGGCAAGGAACTGGTCGCCCGCGCCATTCACTTCAACAGCAAGCGACGGCAGCGGCCGATCGTCACCATCAACTGCGCCGCCCTGCAGGAGACACTCCTCGAGAGCGAATTGTTCGGGCATGAAAAAGGGGCGTTCACCGGCGCCACGACGACGAAGGCCGGTCTGGTCGAGGTCGCGGAAGGAGGCACGCTTTTCATCGATGAGATCGGCGAAATGGCAGCCGGACTGCAAGCGAAGCTGCTTCGCATCCTCGAAGACGGACACTTCCGGCGCGTCGGCAGCATTCACGAGCACCACGCCGATGTCCGGGTCGTCGCCGCCACCAACCGGCCGCTCGAAGATGAGATCAAGGAAGGCAAATTTCGCGAGGACCTCTTCTATCGGCTCAACGTCGTCACCATCGACTTGCCGCCGCTGCGCGAGCGCCGCGCCGACATCCCGCTGCTGGTGGAGCACTTCCTGGCCACGCGCGGCATCGGCGCCCAACGCTTTCAGATCGAGCCCGACGCCTTGAAAGCCATCACGCAATACGCCTGGCCGGGCAACATCCGGGAACTGGCCAACGTGCTGGAACGGGCTCAGATCCTGGCCGAGAACCAGCATATCACGCTCGACGATCTGCCGGAGACGATCGTCGAAGCCGCCCCCGCCGAAACCGGCGCCGAATCGGCCGCCGACGCGTCCGACCTGTTGCGCGACGTGGAGCGACGGCACGTCCGGGAAGTGCTCAAGCAGGAAAAAGGGAACAAAGTGCACGCGGCCAAGGTTCTAGGCATCAGCCGCCGCGCCCTGTACCGTCTGCTCCACAAATACAAGATTCAGGATGAGTAAGCGCTCGGATTTCTTCAAGAACGCACGCGACTATTCCGCCAGACCATCGATCAGCGCGTCGCGGAGATCTGTGGGCGACGCCTCCGAAGGATGTGTGTGCTTGAAGCGAGCCATCGCCAGCTGGAGCGCCGGTCCCAGATCCGCCTGCTTGACCGGCTTTACCAGGTAACCCTGAATCCGGTCTGGCTTGGCGCGCGCCACCAACTCCGGGTCGTAATACGCCGAGACGATAATGATGGGCACCGGACGCTCGTTCGTGATCTCATCGGCCGCCGTGAACCCATCCATCGGCTCCATCCGGATGTCCGTGATGACAATGTCCGGCTTGGCTTCCCGGCATTGCCGCACCAGGTCTGCTCCATCTTGAGCCAGACAGACCACCCGGTGCCCTAGTCGCGGCAGGACGCGGCGAAAATACTCGCGCATATCCGGCTCATCATCGGCGACGGCAATACGTAGACTTTCGTTCATTATTCGCCTCGTGGCAACACGATTCGCATCTCCGCTCCGCCTTGAGTCCCCTGGCCGGCTTCGATGTGGCCGCGATGTGCCTCGATGATCCTCTTGGCAATCGGCATGCCAAGACCGGTACCTCGACTCTTGGTCGTGAAGAACGGCTCGAAAATCCGCCTCTTTGTCTCGGCAGTCAGTCCTGGCCCGTTGTCTTCGACGCGGATTTCGAGCGCCTCACTTCCGCTCAGTAGCGCCGTTTTCGCCCGGACGGTGATGCGGACCGGATCCTTGGTGGCGGCCAGGGCATTCTCAAACAGATTGCGGAAAACCTGCTCCAGGCGGTAGGAATCGACAGAGATGTTCAGATCGGTCCCCTCGGTTTCTTCCTGAAGGAGGGCGTCCCGCCCCTTTCGGCTCAAGGCGAGGTTGTCCCAGGCCTGACGCCACACCGTCGCCAGGTTCCAGCGAAAGCAATCCAGTTTGATCGGCGCCGCATAGCCGCGCACCTCCTCCAGCAGCTGGCGCAAGTGATCGAGCGCCTTTTGCACCCGCTGCACTAGGTCCAGCGCTTCCGGCTTGTCCTCCACCTCCCAGGTCAACATCTCGAGACAGGATTGGCTGCGCGCCAACGCGTTGCCGCTCTCATGTGCCAGGCCCGTCATCATCTGGCCGATGGCCGCCAGACGTGCCGATTGCACGGTTTGCTCCTGTGCCGTTCGCAACCCCGTGATGTCCAGCGCCACGATCAAAACTGCCGGACCTTCTCCCTCGATCGGCAGTTTCTCGAGGTTCCAGAGTAACCAGCGCGGGCTATCGTCGGCGCAACGGATGGCCGTCTCCAGGCCGCGCGTGGGCGTGCCGGCCAGCACCGCGTCCAGGGCGGCGGCGAAGGGCGCCAGATCATCGCCTTGGAGGATGTCAAAGAGAGGCCGGCCGCGCACCGCGCGTGCCTCGTAGCCGGTGACCTGTTCCGCGTGGTTGCTGAAATAGACGACCCGGCGGTGCGTGTCGAGGAGGATGATCACGCAAGGCGCCGCCTCCACGAGGGTGCGGAAGACGCGTTGCGAGCGATCCTTCTCCTCGGCCAGACGCCTGTCGGCGGCCACGCGTTCCAGGGAGCGCTGCCGGTTCAGGTATTCGGTCTGGTAAGCGTCCTCGATGATGGCGAGGTCGAGATCGAGCAACGTGTTGAGAGAACGGCGGGCTTCGAGAAAGGTCCTGATATCTGCGGTCCAGCGGGATTCCAGCGCCAGCAAAAGTCCGCGTCGCACCCGGGACAGGGCCGCGTTGGTGAAGACCTGATCCAGCCCGATCTGCACGTGCCGCCAGCCAACACGCCAGCGTCGCAACACGTAAGCGCGGTCATAAGAGCCGCTGAGAAGCTCAACGAGCCAGGCCAGCAGAGTCCCTTTCAGTCGGCCGACCTGCGCCTCCCCGCCGGTGATCACGGCGCGCGTCAAAGCATGTCGTTTAATCTCGTCGTAGAAGTCGTCGATCAGGGGTTGCAGCGCCGGCTCGAGCAGCGGACGCAAGGCAGCCACGCGTTCGGCGTCCTTGGCTTCCCAGCCAACGTACGCCTGTAGTTCCTGATAGCGACGAAAGACTTCATCGCCGTCTGGATTGAACTGTGGGATTTCCCCTCCCATCGCTGCCCCCGGGCTTCCTCAATGGACCTGCGGCCACGCGCCTACGAGCCTAGCGCAGAATACGCTCCTCGATTTCGCTGATCAAGAACGGCTGCCCCTGCACCTTGCACAGACCTTCCGCGTCGATTCCCAGACGACTTTTCAAGAACAAGCGCAGCTGGCCCTCGTTCAATTCGGGAATCAACACGCGTCGAAAGCCAGCGACCACGTCCCCGACGTTGCGCGGCAGCGGATGAAGATAGCGCAGGAAGGCGCAGCTCACGGACCGCCCTCGCTCCTGAGCGCGTTTCACCGCCGAGTAAATCGCGCCGCACGACCCCCCCCACCCGAGCACGAGCAGTTCCCCCTTGGCTGGGCCGTGGATGGCCAGGGGCGGAATGTCGTCGGCGATGGCGGTGATCTTCGCTGCCCGCTGCTTCACCATTGCTTCGTGATTGGCTGGGTCGTAGTTGACGTGCCCTGTTTTTTCCTCCTTCTCCAGGCCGCCGACGCGGTGCTCGAAGCCCGCGGCGCCGGGGACGGCCCATGGACGGACGAAACGCTCGTCCCGACGGTAAGGCTCGAAGTTCGAACCGGGGCTTGGGCGCTCCACTTTCAAGCAAGGCAGATCAGCGACATCGGGCACTTTCCAGGGTTCGGCGCTATTGGCGATATAGAGATCGGAAAGCAGGATGACGGGCGTCATGTGACGGATGGCGAGCCGCGCCGCTTCCAGCGCCATGGCGAAGCAGTCGGAAGGATGGGCGGCGGCGAGGACCGGGAGCGGCGCCTCGCCGTGCCGGCCAAAAAGAGCCTGCAGCAGATCGGCCTGCTCGGTCTTGGTGGGCAAGCCCGTGCTGGGGCCGCTACGCTGGATATTGACGACCACGCAAGGCAACTCACTCATGACGGCGAGGCCGAGCCCCTCGCTCAGGAGGCCCATGCCGGGGCCGCTGGTCGCGGTGGCGCCGAGGCCGCCGGCGAAGGCGGCGCCGAGCGCCATGCTCAGGGCCGCCGCTTCGTCTTCCGCTTGCAGGATGCGCACGTCATGCTGCCGCTGTTCGATCATGTGGTGCAAGACGTCGCTGGCCGGCGTGGTGGGATGGCACGCGAAGACCAGAGGAAGTTCGGCGCGGCGGGCGGCAGTGACGAGGCCGAGCGTCAAGGCCTCGTTGCCGGTGATCTTTCGGTATTTTCCCGGCGCAATCCTCGCCTTGGTGACGCGGTAGCGGACGGGCAAGTCGGTCATCTCACCGTGCTGATAGCCGGCTTTGAGCGTGCGACTGTTGGCTTCGAGCATGGCCGGGTTGGCCGCGAACTTGTCGCGGATCCAGCGCAGAGTCGGTTCGAGCGGGCGGTCGAAGATCCAGCAGCTCAATCCCAGGGCGAAGAAGTTCCGGCACCGCTCGACCTCACGCGTGCTCAGCTTGACCTGGGCGACCGCCTCGCGGTGGAGCTTGTTCATCGGCACGGGCATGGTGCGGAAGGCGGCGAGCGAGTCGTCGAGCAGGGGATTGGCGCTATAGCCGGCGCGGCTCAGGTCCTCCGGCGTGAAAGCGTCGCTGTTGACGACGAGAATGCCGCCGATCTCCAGATCGCGCAGGTTGGCTTGCAGGGCAGCGGGATTCATCACGACGAGGGCATTGAGGACGTCCCCCGGCGTATGAATATCGTGGCTACTGAAATGAATCTGATAGCCGGAGACGCCGGCGAGGGCGCCCGCGGGAGCGCGGATTTCGGCGGGAAAGTCGGGCAGGGTGCTGATGTCGTTGCCGGCAGCCGCGCAGGCGGCGCTGAAAAGGGCGCCGGCAAGCTGCATGCCGTCTCCCGAGTCCCCCGCGAAGCGAACCGTCACCTCGTCCCGTTCTTCGATCGGGCGGGCGGACGCCTGCGCGGCGGCGGACTTGGAAGAAGCCATGGCGGAACTCGAAACCCGAAGGACCGACCCGCTTACGCGCCCTCGCGTTTGCGCGGCGCCGGGCTCTCGTCGGGCGGGAGATTGTAGACGAAGGTTGGAAAATGCTCCACGAGGTAGTGGACGATCCGCTTCACCGACAGGATGCCGACCGGCCTGCCATCGGTGACGACCGGGAGATGCCGGTAGCCGCCGTCTTCCATGTGCCGGATGGCGACGGCGATGGAGTCTTTGCGGTCCAGCGTCACAGGATTGGGGGTCATGCACTCGATGATCGGCGTCGACAGAGGCAGGCCTCCGGCGAGAACGCGGCGCATCAGGTCTCGTTCGGTGAAGATGCCGACGATTCGCTTTCCCTCGCACACCAGCACGCACCCGACCGACTTTTCGCGCATCAACCTGACCGCGTCGAGCACCGAATCGTGCGGCTGAACTTGCAAGGCGGGCGTGGGGTTCAAACGCGAGACGCTCTCACTCTTCATTTTCCGGGCTAAGCTCATCGGTCATCTCGGCAAATCGTCCTGCCGGGCGCTGAATTCATTTTCTGGTTTTACGCAAGGGGCGGCAAGGTGGCAGGACCGATGCCGGACGCCGACGTCAATAGGCGGATGGCGCGACGTGTGGTGACAGCCCGCGGAAGATGACGGCAGTCGTGCATGCTATAATTGACACCGAACCAGCTGCGCCTGAGCCAAGGCTCGCTTGTTTTCTCCGTTGCCTCTATGCCCGATCCCGGTCGCCTGTTGACGACGTTGCGTCAAGCCGTGCTCGCGTTTCGCGCGACGCCGGGCCGAGAGGGGCGGTTCGTGCAACTGCCCGTCGGCGCCGAGGTCATGGTGGCCGGCGACATGCACGGCAGCGTCGAGAACCTGCGCCTCCTGTTGAAAGGGGCGGACCTGGCGCGGCAGCCCCGGCGTCACCTCGTGCTTCAGGAACTCGTGCACGGACCGTTTCGCTATCCGGGCGGGGGGGACAAATCCCATCAGCTTCTCGATTTGCTCGCCGCGCTCAAGTGTCAGTACCCCGAGCGCATCCACTTTCTGCTGGGCAACCACGAGCTGGCCCAGTGGCAAAACCAGCGCATCGGCAAGGGGGACATCGATCAGAACGATCTCTTCCGCGACGGGATCGGCGAGGCATACGGCGCGGCGGCGGACAGCATCTACGCGGCATATCTGCAGCTCTTCGAGGCGGCCAACGCCTTGGTGCGGACCGACAACCGTGTCATCCTCACCCATAGCGTCCCGCCCGCGCGGCGCCTGGCCGCGTTCAACATGGAGAAGGTACGGCGCGAGGCGCTCGAGCCGGAGGATGTCGCCCTCGGCGGCTGGCTGCACTCCCTGGTCTGGGGCCGCGACACCAGCGCCGCCAACGTCCGTGCGTTCCTGGACAAGGTGGACGGCGACCTGCTTCTCTCCGGCCACATCCCGTGCGAACAGGGCTACAGCGTGCCGAACGAATACCAGATCATCCTGGATGCGCTGGGAACACCCGCCTGCTACTGCATCTTCCCGACCGACGGGCCGATGACGCATGCGCGGCTGCTGGAGGGTATTCGTGTCTTGTAGGTGAAGTCGTCGGACCTCAGCCTCTGCGCTACCCGGACGAACGCCGCAACGCTTCCTCGGCGTTCAATGCGAAGCGATTCGCCAGCCGGCACAACGCAAACAGGACATCGCCCAAGGGCTTGTCGAGCGCTTCGGGCGGGGCGCCTCCCGCCATCGCGTCGCCCAAAAGGCGGAACCTCGCGCGCGCTTCGCGCAGCAGGTCCCCTGTGTCCGCGGTTTCACCGCACGTATTCGCTTTCTTCTCGTCCAGCCGTTGCGCACGTAGGAGTGCCGGGAGCGAACGGGGAAGCCCCGAGGGCTCGGTCGCCCTTCCCTTCGCCCGTTTCTCAGCGGCTTTAATCACTTCCCAGTTGCGAATCACTTCGGCGGCGCCGGTTACCTGAACGCCGCCAAAAACGTGCGGATGACGGCGCACCATCTTGTCACTGATGGCGCTCACCACGTCGCTGATGGAAAAGGCGGCCCGGTCGGCGGCGACCTGGGCGTGAAGGACGATTTGCAACAGCAAGTCGCCGAGTTCCTCGCACAGATGCGGGTCGTCCCGGTCGTCGATCGCGTCGAGGACTTCGTGGGCCTCTTCCACGAGAAAAGGGCGCAGGCTCACATGGTCCTGCTCGAGGTCCCAGGGACAGCCGCTTCCCGGAGTGCGCAGGGCTTTGACGATTTCGACGAAGCGATGGAAGAGTGCGGCGGCGTTGTCCAGAGGAACGTTGTTGGGGGCATTAGCCAGGGGAGTGTCCTTCATGGGGACATGATATGCCTGGCTCGACCCTTCGCATTCGAGTCCTCAGCTGGCCTTGCGCAGGACCAGGCACGTATTGCTGCCCCCAAAGCCGAAGGAGTTGGAAGCGGTGACGCGGACGGGGCGCTCCTGCGCCTCGTTGGGGACGTGGCAGAGGTCACAGGCCGGGTCCGCCTGCTCGAGATTGATCGTCGGCGGGATCGCTTGCCGTTCGAGAGCGACCACGCACGCCAGGGCTTCGACGGCGGCGGCGGCGGTGAGCAGGTGGCCCGTCATTCCCTTGGTCGAACTGACCGGAAGGGAGCCGATGTGGGAGCCGAAGACCGTGTGCAGGACTCGGGACTCGGCGATGTCCCCGACCGGGGTGCTCGTGGCGTGCGCGTTGACGTAGTCGACATCGCCCGGGTTCGCCCGCGCCTCCTCCAGCGCCTTGCGCATGGCCTCGGCGGCCGGCGTCGGGTCGGAACTGGGGATCACCATGTGAGACGCGTCGCTGGCGGCGCCGTGGCCCGCGACCTCGGCATAGGCGTGCGCGGAGCGGCGCCGGGCCGACTTCGCGCCCTCGAGAAGAAAGAGCGTCCCTCCCTCACCCAAGACGAAGCCGTCCCGATCCTTGTCGAAGGGCCGCGAGGCGCGGCACGGGTCGTCGTTGCGCCGTGACAGAGCGCGCAGGTTGCCGAAGCCGGCGAGGATCAACGGGGTGAGAGCAAGGTCGGCGCCGCCGGCCAGGCAGCAATCGACCCAGCCCATCTCGATCCATTTCTTCGCGATCGCCAAAGCGTAGTTGCCGCTGGCGCACGCGGCGGAAAGCCCCATGACAGGTCCCGCAAGGTTCAAACGCTGCTGCAGCCAGGCCGGCCCCGGGACGAAATCCGTTGCGCTTTGAAAGGAGCCGGCGCCGCCCCAGCGGAAGAAGTCCATCTCCCAGGTCCAGTTCCATTCCGTCGCCGTGCCGAGCACGAGCCCGATGCGCAGTCCGTCGCGCCGCTCGTAGATGCCGGCGTCTTGCAGGGCGTTGACGCCGCACCAGAGGAGCAAACGCCGAAAAGCGTTTTCTCGCGCAAACTCATCGACCGGAAAACGGGCAGGGCAGGGGGGAGGACTCAGTTGTCCGCCGATCCGCGAGGGGTGGTCGTCGCTCAATGAGTCGATCGCGCGGATGCCACAACGCCCCGCGAGCAGGTTGTCGGCAATGTCCTTGTAGGTGACGCCCAGTGGCGTGGCCGCGCCAACGCCGGTGATCCACACGGCATCGCGAGTCATGCTGCTCTCCGGGAGGGATTGACGTGGCGGACATCCAGGCGGACGTCCAGGCGGATGTCGGCCGCGAGTCGCCAGGAGGCGGCGGCGGGGCGGGTCTGGAGGCAGCGAATCAGGTCGTCGAGGCAAAGGTCATTCCGCGCCGCATCGCGCGAACTGGCCGCCTGGCGGCGCCATTCGCAAACGCTGCCGACCGCGCCAGGCGCCGGTTCCAGGGCCAACACCGCCGCCTGAATAACCGTGTCCGGTCCGGGCATTGGCTCACTGAGGCTGGGGACGAATTCGTCGGCAAAGCCGGTCAGGATGAGCAAAAGACCTGGTTGGAGGGGCGGTTGCATCAGGGCGGCGGCAGTAAGAAACGCCTCGGGAACAGCGTTGGCGCCGCCGCCGACACCAAAATTGGCGCCGTGGCAGCCCAGAGCGAGACTGATCGTGCCGGAGAGAGCGTGGGTCGAGTGATGCGGGATGAGGTTCGGCGAAACTCCCCAGGCGCCCTCGTCACGGAATCGCAATGTGCCGTTCGCCTGCGCCTCGCGTCCGAAAAACGTGCCGGAAGCGATGACGCCCCAACTTGCCAGATCGCCAGGAACCCCAGAGTTCTCAAACAGCTTCTGAACCGCCCATAGACCTACCGCCGTCTGCTCGTCCGCGTGCCGGAGCAGACTCGAGGGAACGCCCTTGCCGGCGATCGCCCCCGGGGCCTGTCGCCATTCCTTGACAGCGGCGACGGTCGTGCGCAAGGCGGCGCCGTCACGAAACACGGCTCGGACGCAATCCGCCACCATCGATCCCCTTTCCTCCTCCGCAGGACGAGCGGCGCCTCTGGAATACGTCTCGGCAGATCGACTCGCGTTTTTCCAGAGTGCCGGAGTCTGACAATTTGCTTCTCTTGTTGGGCGAAGGACGTCCAAGCGAGGCCTCCTTAAGCCGCCGATAGCAGCGTCCCGTTCTCATTTGTGAAGGCGGCCTTGTAGCCGCCCATGACGGTCGAGTCAATCGAACTGTGCTTGCTTCTGCCCCACGTTTTTGTTTTCATCGCACCTTCTTCCTCCGGGACACGCTTTGCTTGAAAAGCCTTGCGAGGAAGCAAGCTGCGACAATCCGACGCCGATCGGATCGCGGCCAGATCACGACCATCGGCGCCAGTTCAAGAGACAGCATGGACGCTCCTTTGCCGATCGACAAATTAGCCGACGCTCTCAAACAACATGGTCTCGTGCGTTTTCTGGAGCACTACGAACAGTTGCTGCCCAAGGAGCACCTCAAGGAACTCGTTCTGGACGCTGTGGGGCCCCACCGTGAGATGACCGTCGATGAGCAACGTCTCATCAACTTCGGCTCCGACAGCTTTCTCGGGCTCGATCAAGACACGCGTGTGCAGGCGGCCATCATGCGCGGCGTGGGCAAGTGGGGCACGCATAACGGGGCCTCGCGCGCCTTCTCCTCGGTCCGCGCCATGGAAGAGACCGAGGAGCGCCTCGCCGCCTGGCTCGGCACGGAGATGGTCCTCGTTTATCCCTCCGTCTCGCTTGCCAACATGGGCGCTTTGCCCGGCCTGGTGAGCAAGCGCGATGTCATCATCATCGACGAACACGCGCACAACTCGATGCAAGAGGGCGCCCGCATCGCGCAGGCGAACGGCACGCGGGTCATCACCTTCGCCCATAGTGATCCCGCCAAGCTGCAAGAGGCCCTGGACCGCGCCCAGCCGTACCGTCTTGCCGTCGTCGCCATTGACGGCGTCTATAGCATGACCGGCGCCTTGCCCCCTCTGCAAAAGCTGAACGAGGTCTGCAAGGCCAACGACGCCGTCCTCTACGTCGACGACGCGCATGCCACCGCCGTCCTCGGTCAACACGGCCGCGGCACGGTTCTCGACGCCTTGGGCGCCTACGAGAACGTCCTTGTCGTCGGCTCGCTGTCGAAAGGCTTCTCCTGCTTCGGCGGCTTTGTCGGCGGCCCCGCTGTTTTCAAGAAGCTCCTTAAGATTCGTTCCAACACCTTCATCTTTGGCGGTCCCGTTCCCCCGCCTTACCTCGAGGCGATCAAGGTCGTGTGCGATATCCTCGATTCGCCCGAGTACGATCTGCTTCAGACGCGGCTCAAGCGCAACATCGCCCGGCTGACCAACGGCGCCCGCGATCTGGGCCTCGCCGTGCTGGGGCAGGAAGCGCCCATCGTCTCGATTCTGATCGGCGATGAGGAGATGACACTCGCCGCAGGGCACTTTCTCTTCGAGCAGGGCTACTACGTACAATCGGTGACGTTCCCGGCCGTCCCCTATCACGCCGGCGTGCTGCGCATTCAGATCAACGCCAATCACCAGATTGACGCGATCGAAGGGCTGTTGACCGCGCTTCAGGAAATGACACGACGTTTCGCGCTGCCTGTGCAAAGACGCGCTGCGGCATAGGGCAGGGCAGGGGGGGGAGAAAAAAGGCTCATCCGGTTTTCGCGTGTTGTTTTCGTCGGTCGCCTCGCGCAGTCCCGTTACGGGTTCCTCTTCTCTGTTCGCTTGTGCAGCCAGGGAACCTCTCGATGCAGACGAGCGCACAATTCAAGGGCGGCTTCATGGAGCGGCCTCTTGGTCGCTTTCGCCCAAAGGTCGAGCTGGTTTCCGGCGGCTCCGCACTTGAAGCAGCGCAAGGCATGCTTGATGAGATTGGCGGGAAAAACTTTGCGAAAGTCGATGGCCGGCATGCCTTGCTGCTCACGCGAACAGAGAAGAGGAACCCGTAACAGGATACCGGCAAATGACTCCACCCGGAATCCAAAACGCGCGTTTCCCGGATGAGCCAGAAAAAAATGGAAATGACACGACGTTTTGCGCTGCCTGTGCAAAGACGCGCTGCGGCATTGGGCAGGGGGGGAGAAAAAAGACTCGTTCCCAGGCTCTGCCTGGGAACGCACGGCCGGGGGGTTCGCCTCCAGAAGCGATCCGGCTTCACGCGCCAGGCGGAGCCTGGCGGCAAGGTGTTCCCAGGCGGAGCCTGGGAACGAGCGTGCGGCAGGGAACGAGACCTCAGGCCGCGCTCTTCATATGGGCGAACTTCACTTCGAGCAGGTCGAGCACGTCCTTTACCGTCACCAGTTTTTCCAGCTCTTCCTGCGCCAGGCGGATCTTGAAGCGGCGCTCCACCTGCGACACGACGCTCACGAGGTCCACGGAGTCCAGCCCGAGGTCCTTGCGCAGGTCCTTGTTATCTTCCAGGTCGGGAAACCTCTGGCCGATGTCGTCCTCGATGAGCTGAATGACAAGGGTGCGGATGGCGTCGCGATCCATGCCTGAGCCTCCATGGTGGTGGACTGTGCCGGCCGTCTCCGGTCAGCGCTGAATCGAGTTGAGCTGCACGATGATCTTGTGTCCCAGTTCGGCGAACTCCTCGCGCACCAGGCGGTGGTAGCGATCATACCACAGGTCGGTCGTTTGCGGCCCGCCGCTGATGCGGAAGCGGTAGCACTGCTGGGGCGCCTTGCCGATCAAGATCGATTCGGTGGCGACGTATTTCAACTCCCCTTTGTATTCCTTGCCGTCTTGCGGGTCGAGCAAAGGGACAGCCTTGTTGTGAAAACGCGCATCCGCCAGTTTCCAGTAGCTGGTGGTCCAGGCGTCGGCGGCGGCGAGGCGGTCGTCGCCGTTGATCTTAAGGCGAATGCCCTTGGCGTCGGCGGCGGCGGAGACGTCGAATTTCTTGCCGTTCTCGGTGGCCTTGGACTTGAGCGCGATGAGCTTGCCGTCCTTCCACCATTCGGTGCTTTCGATCTCGAAGCTATGGGAGAAGAGCAGCTTGGCGAACTTGACGACGCAGTTCCCCTGCATGACGGTCGTGCCGTCGTCCTGCACGGTCACGACCATGCGCGACGTGCCGGACTCCTTGCCGTCGATGAGGATGGAAAACTCGCGCTTCTCCACGTCGCTGGCCGGCGCCGGGAAGGCGAAGGCGAGCAGGCAGCCCAGGCAAGCGAGTGAGCGTGAGTAAATGGCCGAAAGCATGCGCGCTCCTTCACGCGGAAGGCGATCCTGACAAGCCGCGATCATAGCGGCGGCAATCGGGCCGGGCAAGCGGAGTCCGCGGCTTCGAGCGGCGTTTACGGCCCAACTGGCAGCCGTGGTAGCATCCCTGTGAAGAAGAACGGCACCATCCTGGTGAAGGGGAAGACGTAGGCTTGCAGCAGCGTCATCAGGCCGATGATCGAGGCGAGGATGATCGAGTGCCACAGGACGGCTTTGAAGATATCGGCTTCCTTGCCGAGCTGGTTGGTCGCGGCGGTGGCGACACAGATGCTCTGGGCGTCGATCATCTTACCCATCACGCCGCCGGTGCTGTTGGCGGTGCAGATGAGCACCTGGGCTTGCTCCACGGTCGGCAGGGCGAAGGGGCCGCCGTTGTGTCCGTAGATCTGGATGGCGGTGATCTTCTGGAGGCTGCCGAAGAGGGCGTTGGAGCCGGCGTCGGTGCCGGTGAGGAAGACGCCGAGCCAGCCGAGGATGGCGGCGAAGAAGGGATAGAGAATGCCCGTATAGGAAAAAGCGTAGCCGAGCGTGGCGTCCATCCCGGAGTAGCGTGTGACATAGCTGAGGCCGAGCATGAAGGCGATGGTCGGGATCGGGATTCTCATCTGAAGAATGGTGCGGCGCAGGACGGCCCGGACTTGGCTGAAGTTCATCCGCAGCATGGCCATGGAGGAGAGGCAGGCGAAAAACACGGCCGTGCCCGGGGCTGTCAGCCAGGCGAAGTTGAAGATGGCGCTTTCCGCCTTGCGCTTGCTCGAGTCGAGCTCGAGGCTCGGGTCCCGATGGGATTCATTGTGGAGCGTCGGGATGGGAACACCGTAGTTCGTCGTGAAACCTTCGATGCCGAAGATCGCGATACGTCCGGCGCCGACGAAGTTGGCCGGTCCCTCTTTTTCGCGAACGATGCCGGTAAGCATGAGGAAGACGGACATGAGGATGAACGGCATCCAGGCGAGACTGATGTTGACGAACGTGAGAGGCGCTGTCTCCATCGCGGTGTTTGGCGTTTCACCCATGAGGGCTGCCGCCTCTTGCGAATGGGGCGATGAGGCGCCTGCCGGCCCGCCCGCCGGCTCCGACGGGGCAGGGGGGGCGGAGGGCGCCGCCTCCTTGTCGTAGTGAAAGACCTCGCGCGGCTGCCAGAAGCGGAGAAAGATGGCGGTGACCACGAGGGAGAAGATGCCGCCGCCAATGTCCGTCATGGTGAAGAGGCGTAGGCCCGGGACGTGCTCGTGCATGGTCGCGAAGAAATACTGAAAGAGAGCGAACGATCCACCAGAGACTAGCAAGGCCGGCCAGACCTCGAATGTCTTTTTCCACGAGCACATGCAGCGCACCATCCACAAGGGCACGATGAACGATATGAACGGCAGCTGGTGGCCCGCCATGGTGCTCAAGGTTTCGGTCGGTATCTCGGTCACCCCCGAGAGCACCAGCAGCGGTGTCCCCAGGCCGCCGTATGCCACCGGTGACGTATTGGCGATCAGGCAGATGACCGCTGCCGTGAACGGCTTGAAGCCGAGGCCGATCATGATGGCGCCGCAGATGGCGACCGGGGTGCCGGCGCCGGCGGCCCCTTCGAGGAAGGCGCCGAAGGAGAAGCCGATCAGCATTGCTTGGACGCGCGCGTCGGCGGAAAGGCCGGCGACGCTGCGGCGAATGATGGTGAACTGTCCCGTTTCGACCGTGATGTTGTAGAGCAACATGGCGCAGAAGAGCGTCCAGCCAACCGGCAAAAAGCCAAACAGGGCGCCGTGCACGAAGGACCAGCAGGCCATCTCGGGGGGCATGCCGTAGACGAGCATGGCGAGAACCAGAGCCGTCAGGGCGCCGGCCGCGCCCGCCTTGTAGGCGATCCAGCGGCGCGGCACGAGAAAGTAAAAGAGAATGACGACGGGCAGTGCCGAGAGGAGCGTGGACCACAAGCCCGACCAGAAGATTTTCCCGGCCAGCGGGTCCAACGACTGCTGATAGGCAAATAGCATTGGAGAGAATTCTTCGTTTGCCGCGGCTAGCACGGAAGCAGGGCGGATGCCGTCCCATCGCAATGTCGCGATTCTAGGCGGCACAGGCGGGGATGCAAGCAGGAAACGGTTTTTCCTGGCGAAGAGGACTCGCCACCCGTTACAGTTCAACCACCCCACGAAGCGATTGCGAAGGCGAACCGGGCGGCAAAAGCCCCCGGAGGCCCCCACCAAAAAACGCCGCCCCGACAAACCGGATTCTTCCCCATGACGGCCTGGACCCAGCTCTATGACCCGCTCGGCTCCCCCTGGCTCTCGACGCTGCTCGCGGCGTTGCCGACCGTCCTCCTCCTTGGACTGCTCGCGTCGGGACGGGTCTCTGCCGCGGGCGCGGCGTTCTGGGGTCTCCTGGCGGCCCTCACCGTGGCCATCGTCGCATATCGGCCGCTCGGGGAATCCGGCGCCGGTCCCGCGGACTACGATGACTGGGCGCCGACCATGCTCGCCGCCGCCCTCAACGGGGCAGCGTTCGGCTTGATGCCGATCGGCTGGATCGTCCTCTCGGCCATCTTCCTTTACCATCTGACCGTTCACTCCGGAACGTTCGAGATCGTCAAACGTTCCGTCGCCTCGCTTTCCGGCGACCGCCGCATTCAGGCGCTGTTGATCGCGTTCTCCTTTGGCGCCTTCATCGAAGGGGCCGCAGGCTTTGGCACGCCGGTCGCCATCTCTGCCGCCCTGATGATGGGCGCCGGCTTCCGGCCGCTCTACGCCGCCGGCCTGGCCCTGCTCGCCAACACTTCCCCTGTCGCTTTCGGCGCCCTCGGTACGCCGATCCTGACGCTGGCCAACGTCACCAAGATCGACGAGACCACGCTCAGTGCGATGGCCGGGCGGCAGTTGCCCCTCTTCTCCTTAATCGTCCCGGCCTGGCTCGTCTGGGTCATGGCCGGCTGGCGCGGCGTTGTCGGCGTCTGGCCGGCGCTCGTCGTTTGCGGCGGCAGCTTCGCGCTCGTGCAGTTTCTCACCGCCAACTTCCACGGTCCCTGGCTGGTCGACGTCGCCGGCGGACTGATCTCGCTGGTGAGCCTGGCCATCTTCCTTCGCTTCTGGCAGCCGCGCGAGACCTGGAAGTTCCCGGACGAACGAGAGCCCGAACGACAAGATTCGTCGACAGCGTCACCGATCCCCGGCGCCGCGAAGGCGGGCCACTCCGGGTCCGAATCAAGCTACTCTCCAGCGCAACTCGTCCACGCCTGGATTCCGTGGCTCTTGCTCACGATCCTCGTGTTTCTCTGGGGTCTGCCGCAAGTCAAATCCAGCCTCGGCGCCCCGACCGCCAAGGTGCGCGCCGATTTCAAGAACAGCGACGACCAGATTCAAGTGCACCCCGGTCTTATCATGGTGCGCGTCCCGCATCTGGATGCCCGCATCGCACGCGACCGCCCGGTCGTGAAAAGCAGGGAGATCGAATCCGCCTTCTACGAGTTCAACTGGCTGTCCGCCACCGGGACCAGCATTTTTCTCGCCGCGATTCTCAGCGCGCTCTGGCTGCGCGTCTCCCTCCTCGACTTCTTCCTCGTCCTGCGCAAGACGCTTCGCGCCATGTGCGTTCCCCTTTTTACCATCGCCTGCATGCTTGCCATTGCTTTCACCACGCGTTTCAGCGGCATGGACGCCACGCTCGGCCTCGCCTTCACCCAGACCGGCTACCTGTACCCAATGTTCGCCGCTCTCCTCGGCTGGCTCGGCGTCGCCCTCACCGGTTCCGATACCTCGTCCAACGCGCTCTTCGGCAGCCTTCAGGTCATCACCGCCGGCCAGCTTGTCCAGGGGGGCTATCTGCCTTTGAGCGAGGCGAAAGCCGGCATCCTCCTCGCCTCCGCCAACAGCACCGGCGGCGTCATGGGTAAGATGATCGACGCGCAGAGCATTGTTGTCGCCGCCGTCGCCACCGAGCAGCACGGCCAGGAGGCGCCGATCCTGCGTTTCGTCTTCTGGCACAGCATCCTGCTGGCGCTCCTCATGGGCGTGCTCGTGTTGCTGCAGGCCTATGTCTTCTCGTGGATGATCCCTTAGGCCCGCAGTTCGCTCGCGCGGCCACATGGTCCGCGCGACCGCAAGGACTGATGACTCAGGACCTCCGTCCTGATAATATTTCTGTTTGTCCGCCGGCGCCGCCGATTCGCATGGAGCGACCATGGCTTCCCCGAGCACCATGCTCCCGTTCGAGAAAGAGATCTACGAGATGGAGGCTTTGCTCTCCAAGCTCGAGAGCAAGACCGAGCCGCAGGAGGGGCCGTCCGAGGAAGTTCGCCGCATGCGCCGCGAGGTGGCGAACCTCATCCGCCGCATCTACGCCAACCTCTCGGCCTGGGACACCGTCCTCGTCTCGCGCCACAACGATCGGCCTCAGACGGCCGACTACATTGGGATGATCTTCGACGACTTCGTCGAGCTGCACGGCGATCGCGCCATCGGCGACGACCGCGCTCTGCGTTCCGGCCTGGCGCGCATCGGCGACTATCGCGTCATGCTTATCGGGCATCAGAAGGGGCACACTCTCAAGGAACGCAGCGAATGCCTCTATGGCTGCGCTCACCCCGAGGGCTATCGCAAGGCGCTCAACAAGATGCGCCTCGCGGCGAAGTTTCGCCTGCCGATCATCTGCCTCATCGACACGCCCGGCGCCTTCCCCGGCATCGGCGCCGAGGAGCGCGGCCAGGCGCCCCTGATCGCCACCAACCTTCTGGAGATGTCGCGCCTCGCGACGCCGATCATTTGCATCGTCATCGGGGAGGGGGGATCCGGAGGCGCCCTCGGCATCGGCATCGGCGATCGGGTCGCCATGCTGGAGTTCGCGTATTACTCCGTCATCAGCCCGGAAGGGTGCGCCGGCATCCTGTGGAAGGAAGCCAACGAGCAGACGAAACGGCAAGCGGCGGACGCCCTGCGGTTGACATCGCGGGACCTTTTCAAGCTGCGTGTCATCGACGAGATTCTGCCGGAACCGCTGGGAGGCGCGCACCGCGATCCGCGCACGATGGGAAACATCCTCAAAGCTTACCTGCTGCGCTATCTCCGCGACCTGTCCAGGATCCCCCTCGAAGAACTTGTCGAACAGCGCTACCAGAAGTTCCGCCGCATGGGCGTCTTCGACGAAGGCTCCGCAGGTTACGCGACCGGCGAGATGGCGTGAGACGCGTCTTTTGGGTGGGTCCGGCCGCAAGAATCCCGGTTTTTCCGCGGCCAAACGCAATTAAACATAACGGACATTATCGGACGTTGCCTGCCGGCTCAATTCTGGACCGCGCGGCCAACGTCCGATAATCGCTCTTATGTTTAACTGTCTGGGACCCGTCGCGGCCTCGATTTCCGGCCGTCGTTCCAGCCGTCGTTTTTCGTCGCGGCCTCGATTTCCAGCCGTCGTTCCAGCCGTCGTTTTGTAAGCCAGAGACTGCGCCGCATTGACAATCGGCGCTCGGAACGCGAAAACAAATCCATCGTCAAACGACTCGACTCGCAACGACTGGAGCCCCGGCCATGCCGCGTCTGCCTCTTCTCGCGTTGGTTCTTGTCCCGTTCCTGGTCCCCTCCTTCCCCGCCGGCGAGAAGGCCAAGGTCCTCGACATCGGGCCCAAGGGCGCGACCGTGAACGGGGAGATCAAGAAGGACGACCCCAAATTCAAGTTTGATCACATGGACAAGACCTTCGATATGCCGTCCAAGGTCTTCACGATCAAGCCAAACCCGGCGATCCGCTACCGCATCACCATGGACACCGACGACCCCAAGCTCGACTGCTTCCTCCTCCTGAAAGACAAGAAGGGGGACATTATCGCGTTTGACGACGACAGCGGCGGCGGCCTCAATTCGCTCCTCAGCCTTTCTTTTCCGGCCGAGGGCGCCCCGTATGAACTGTACGCCTCTTCCTTGCACGGGACGCCCGGCGCCTTTCACCTGCAGATCCTTCCCCAGGCGACCGTCTTCCGCGAACCCAAGGTCTACGAGGTAGGCAAGAAGCCGCTGCGCATCGAGGGCCAGCTCACCGCGGAGCGCCAGGAGATCGTCTACCAGGTCAAGCTGCAGGCCGGCAAGAGCTATCGCATCGACCTGACCAGCAAGAAAATCGACAGCTACCTCGAGCTGCGCGACGCCTCCGGCAAGCTCCTCGCGGAGGACGACGACAAGGGCGGCAAACTAGACTCGCGCATCGTCACCAGGCCGGCCAAGGATGGGATCGTTCACGTCATCGCCGGCTCCACTAACTTTGCCCAGACCGGGCCTTTCACCCTGGAGCTGCGCCAGGAGAAATAAAGGCTGCTAGCGCCCCCCTTTCGTTCCCAAAGGGATTGCGCTCAGGGTCGTTTTCGCGGCGCGAAAGACGACGATCGCGCACGTCTTCTGCGACCGCAATCCCACCCCATCGACTTGCCTCCCCCCCGTCCGCGACCTATGGTTGCGCATCCCCTCGGCTAACCTCGCCGACACCAAGGCGCTCTTCCTCCACTCCTTGCCGCGCATGCACGCCACGCTCACCTCCTCCACGCTCCTTCTCGGCGCCTATCAACCGATTCGCCTGCTCGGCTCGGGCGGTATGGCCCAGGCGTTCCTCGGTAAGAACGTCCACGACCAGACTCCTGTCGTGATCAAGGTCATGCATGAACGCCTCGCCTCGGACGCGCTCAGCCGACGCCGATTCGAGGCGGAGATCGACCTGCTCGGCCGCCTGCGCCATCCGCATATCGTTTCTCTCCTCGACGCCGATCCCTACGACGCCGAGGCGCCGTTCCTCGTCCAGGAGTATGTTCCCGGCGTCACGCTTGACCAGCTGCTCCGGCAAGAAGGACGCTTGCCGCTGCCGCGCGTCGCCCGCCTCCTGGGCCAGCTCTGCCAGGCGCTGCACTTCATGCACGACAAGGGCGTCCTGCATCGAGATCTGACGCCGGCCAACATCATGGTCGTCGACGCCGCCGCGCCGCAGGCGCATCTCAAGCTTCATGGACTTCGGCCTCGCCGGCCTTGGCGCCTCGGCCGGCGTCTACTTCGCCGTCGACAAACTCATCGGCGGCCGCGACACGATCGGCGGCGGCACGCCCGACTTCATCTCCCCCGAGCAGATTCGCAAGGAGCCGGTCGACCAGCGGAGCGATCTCTACGGTGTCGGCGTACTGTTGTTCCAGGTGCTGACCGGGCGCCTGCCCTTCGCCGACGCCAAGAGTGTTGACGACATCCTGCTCGCTCATCTGCAGGAGCGACCGCCCCTGTTCGCCGATTGCGGCGCCGCCGACGTGCCCGCCAAGGTCGAGGCGCTCGTGCATCGTCTCCTCGCCAAGAACCCCGCCGAGCGCCCCGGCGGCGCCCGCGAACTGGCCGAGTTGTTTAGCGCCGCCGCCGGCTTCGACATCGCTCCGGGAGAGACCTTTGCGCCTCAATCGGACCTGGCGGACACGAGCGAGACGCCGCTGCTGGAAGATCTCGACGTCCTCGATCGGTTCGACGCCTGGATGCCGGAATCGATCGCGATCATGAAGCTGCGCGGTTTCTTCGAACAGGTGGGCGCCGAGGTGGTGTCGAGCCTGCCGGGAAAGATCCGCATCCGCATCGCCGATCCGCGCTCCCGTCCTGCCCCGCGCCCTTCCGGCCTGCTCTCCTTGCTCGGCCTGAAGCGCCCCGCGGCGCCGGCCCCGAAACACCTCCACATCGAGCTGCACATGGAGAAGGCCAGCCGGGAAGGCCGCAGCCTTGTCGAGTTTCACGTGATCCTCGAACCGAGCGCCGACGAGGCCGATGCGACGATGCGGCGCGGCTTCGCTGAGCGCGTCTGCCGCGAACTTCGGGCCTATTTGATGGTGGGGTAGGGTGGGCCGAGGCCCACCGAGAAAAGATCAAAGCGTTGCGGAACCGACCGGCGCCTGCCGCTGGGGTGGGAGCCCAGCGCGACACCTCTACGACAGTGCCGGGGCGACCAGCGCTTTCTTCGCCAGCTCCGATTCGAGGCGGTCGAATAGCCCGTAGATCTGTTCCCAGCGCAGCGGTCCCATGGTCGCGATCTGCACGTAGCGTTTGCGGAGAAGATAGCCGCTCTCGCCGCCAAGCGAATAGCCCCACGAGCGGCAGCGCTTGACGAACTCGAGCGAGCTCTCGTTCTCGGGCGGGGCGAAGGTGGTGATGACCGGCGACGCGTGTTGCTCCGGCGCAAGCGGCGACAGGCCCACGCGGCGTAGCTCTTGCCGCACGCGCACGCCCAACTCGTGATAGCGGGCGTAAGCGGCCTGGGCCTTGGGCGGCGTCCTGTATTCTTCGAGCGCGGTTTCGAGCGCGGCGAGCGTCGGCGACGGGAACGTGTAGCAGGGGCCCTCATTGGAGAGGTGGGCCATGAGATCGAAATAGCTCGGCACGTGGCGGCGATCCAGGTGGCTGAGCGCTTCCTTGTCGGCGAAGACCAGCGCCGCTCCGGCGAAGGACGCCAGCGACTTGCCCGACGTGCCCGACGCCAGATAGACCTGGCTCAGGTCCAGCGGCACGGCCCCCAGGCTGCTGATGCAGTCGGCGCAGACGCGAATGCCGCGCGCCGCCGCGATCTTCACCAGCCCCGGCAGGTCATTCAACACGCCGGTGCTCGACTCCTGATGGACGCCCCAGATCCAGCTCCCTTCGGGCTCGTTCCGCAGCGTCTCCTCGATTTCCTCCAGGTTCCAGGGCTCGCCCCAGGGCCAGGTCAGCACGCGCGGCTCCAGCCCGAAGCGCACCGCCTGCTTCGCCAGGCGCTCACCGAACTCGCCGTTGATCAGGAGGACTCCCCTGCCCTGCGACCGGCCCGTGGCCCGCTCGGCCGCCAGTGTCGCTGCCACGGTCTCGTTGGCGAGCGTGCCGCTGCCGTTGAGGATCGCCACGTCCCGGCCACCCACCATATCGCCGAGGAAGCGCCGGACCTTGACGAAGCGGTCGATGAACTCGGGCCCGCGATGATAGATCGCCGGCTGGTGAAACGCGTCGCGCACCGCGCGGGAGATCGTCACCGGTCCGGGCAAGAGGCACACCGGCTCGAACTCGCGTCCCATGGTCTTGTCCACGTGCGATAACCACATTTGCTTGACGCGCAGCGTCTTGAGCGGCATCTCGTCCAGCTTGAGCATCATCGGGATGAAGGACGCCGCCCCCCCTTTCACGGCCGGCCCCAGCGGCGCGAAGCCGAGCTTGGTGTAGAGCGAGACGCGGTCGGCGTAGGCCGAGATGAACAGGTGGGTGTAGCCGTTCTTGCGGGCGTACTCGTAGATGACGTACATCAGGCCGAAGAAGAGTACGACGTTGTTCCGCTCGGAAGGCTCGATCGCCAGCAGCCGTACTTCCAGGGAGCGCGTGCCCGGGCTGGTGAGGACGCTCGGGTCGGGCAACCGCTCGGCGACCGAAAAGGGATGCTCGTCGTGCGCGCTGCTCATGGCGACGACGTTGTCGCCGTTCAGGCCGATGAGGTAGGCGTTCTTCTCGTGGAACTTGTCAACCAGGGCGCCGCCGCCGCTGTTCGCGGAGGAGTGCTGCGGGATCTCCTCCACGAAGGTCCGGTAGTTCAGGCGATGAATCTGGTCCAGTTCCTGCTTGGTTTCCGCCCGCTTGAACACATACTTGCCGACTCGCAACATACCACCTCCGACGGCGTTTTACGGACGGCCCATGACGGACACAGGCAGGGGGGCATCTTTCCTGCGAAACCCTCTCATGGCAGAGGGTACAAACCCAGGGCGGGCTTTGCAAGAACCTAGGTGGAAGCCCAAGCGAATTATTCGGAAGAAAACGTGAAGCTGTGGCGTTTTTACGCACCACAACGTCCCTCGGCAAGGGTACAATTCCACGCAAATCCCCCGAACCCCGGGGCCGCACCACGTGGGGCAGGCGGCCTCGCCTGCCGCGCTGCCGGCGGATCTCTTGGCGCGATCCTTCAGCCTTCAGGAGACGTTCATGCCTTTCGCTGTCATCGCCACCTGGCCTTTTGGACAGACCGCCGTGCGGACCGCCATCCCACTCCTGCGTGATGGACGCCCTGCCCTCGATGCCGCGCTCGCCGGCGCCCAGGCCGTCGAGGACGATCCCACCGTCCATTCCGTCGGCTTCGCCGGCCTCGCCGATCGCATCGGCAACGTCTCCCTCGACGCCTGCGTCATGGACGGCCGCACCCTCGACTGCGGCGCCATCGCCGGCCTCGAGAACGTCCGCCACGCCGCCGCCGTCGCCCGCCGCGTCATGGAGCGCACGCCCCATATCCTGCTCGTCGGTCGCGGCGCCCAGCTCTTCGCCGTCCAGGAGCGGTTTCCCCTGGAGACGCTGCACACCCCCGAAAGCGTCGCCGCCTGGTACAAGCGCAAACCCGAGGTCCGCCCCCGCCCCCCTGCCCCGAAAGACGCCAAGGCCGAGCACCCCCTCGGCCATGACGTTTCCAGAGACGGCGTGCCCCACGCGGGCGCCGGTCCAGTCGTTCCGCCGGAAAGCGGCACGCTCTCCGCGTCCGAAGCCGACCACGACACCGTCACGGTGCTCACCCTCGATCAGAAAGGCAACCTCGGTGGCGTCTGTACTACCTCCGGCCTCGACCACAAGTTTCCCGGCCGCGTCGGCGACTCCCCGATCATCGGCGCCGGCCTCTATGTCGATAACAGCGCCGGGGCCGCGGGCGCCACCGGCGTCGGTGAGGAGATCATCCGCATCGGCGGCAGCTTCTTCGTCGTCGAACGCATGCGCGCCGGCCGCACCCCCCAGGAAGCCTGCGAGGACGCCGTCCGCCGCGTCAACCAGACGGCGGTGCGGCGCGGCGTCCACCCACCTGAAGTCGCCTTCATCGCCCTCGACGTCAAAGGCCGCTTCGGCGCCTCCTGCACGGCGCGGACGGACTTTCAGTACGCGACCAACCGGGGAGCGAAGGTGGAGTTGCAGAAGGCGGCGGGCATCGGGGCGGAGATGAAGTGAACACGAAGTGAGAGCGATTCGAAAAGCGGCGATGCAGTGGGAGACGTGTGTCCGAGCGCGAGGTTCTGGCGCAAAAAGGCGCCGACAAGGCTCATGCCCGCCGGCGGCGCTTTGCGTTTTCGCTCGAACCGATCATCCGACGTCTGCTCGCCGCCGCGCGTTCGCAAGACGTCGTCGCTGCAAACCCACCAGAGCGACACCCCCGAAGATCATCAGGGCGAGCGTGGTCGGCTCAGGTGTCGCAGTGGGGCCGCTTCCGTTTCCTCCGCCACCATTCGACGTGCCATTAAAGTTGAACACGGCGGTGAAGCTTTTCGAACTCGTATCAGGCAGGAAAGAAAACTGAGGTGTGACAATGGTCAAGGTATCCCCAACCAGCGACGCTGTCAGACCGGAAGGGAAAGAGTTCGACCCGGTGCTTAGCGCCAGCCCGTTGAGCGCCGAATCCACGAAGATGTACGTAATCGACGCCGAAACCCCAGAGCTGCTTATGTCTTGCAAGGTCAAGCTGGAACCATTGAAATCCGCAGTGTTTCTGTTGGTAAAAGCCCCGGGGCCATCGTCGAAACCAAACTCGACAGCCGAGCCGGAAATCTGAACGGTCGTCCCGGCAGTGTTCAAGAACCCGGCTGGGACCTTCCCCTTCGCCGGGTCGAACCAATTGCTGTTCGTGACGTCGCCGTCAATCTTCATCTGGCCGCTCACGGACGTGCCGATCAAGTCCGCGCGAGCATCGGTGCTCAGCAGCGCCAGACCAAGCAAGCCAAGAACGCCAACTCGCAAGAAGGATCCTGGGCGCATCATTCTCTCCTGATTCGAAAGGACGGAACACGCTTTCGTGAACGAAGACGCGTTGTTCGAACCCGAGTGGTAAGATAGCGAAGTTGCAAGTAGGCAACAAACGAAAAATGTAAAAAAAGAAAGGCGCGGCGGGGGCCGCCGCGCCTGATCCAGGTCTCAGTCAATAACAGTGAAATACGGCACGACAGCCGTGTCGCGTCGCACATCGTAGTTCCGCCACGGGCCTGTCCAGCAGCGGAAAATTACCTCTTCACCCGCCTTGTGGCTGCGGACGTTCTTGCACGTGAAGCTATTGGCGCCCACCGTCTCCACAATGGTCGTCTCCTCATTCGGCAAATCCGGGGACAGCGTCACCACGGTTCCGGGGACAATGTTCAACGTTCCGCCGGAGAGCAACGGGAAACTCATCTGTGGGACGTTGACCGTCGTGGTGACCGTTGTACCGGCTGGAACGACGGTGTCGGCCACCAGTGTCAGCCGATTCTCCGGCCCGCTGCCGTCGGGCGTGGCGGAGAGGCGCGCCTTGATCGCCGTCCGGTCGATGATGGCGAAAAACTTGTGGCGAATGTGCCGGTTGTCGGCTCGGCCAACCTCGGCTCCCAGACGCGGCGGGTTCACCGAGTCATCCACCTCGAAAAAGCCCATCGTCACCCAGACGGCGAAGCAGTTGCTGCGCGTCGTGACGCTGTTGTAGATCTTCGTGAGAAGCTCGAGCTTCTGATAGGGATTCGGCGGCGCTCCGCCCGGGCTAGTCGTCAACGGTGGCTCAAACAAGCGCTTGGCTGGATTCCCGGGCAGCGAACGAATGAGCGTGTTGTCCACACCGGTCGGGAACGGAGATTGCTTGCCCGGGCCTCCGTCGCTGACACCGATTGAGAACGGCGCAAAGGTTCTGTCTTGCATGAACGGCATTCCGTCGTCGCCGCCACCGTTCTCTGGGGTACCGTTGGGCCCTGGTGTCCGGATCCCATACATCGCGAAGTAAATGTCCTTTGCGTCGTTCACGCTGAAGCCGCTCGACCCGTTCGGATCGCAGAGCGCGAGGAAGGTCTCCAGGTCCCAGATAGTGTTGATGTTGATCTTCCCCGGCACACGGCCGCTGTACGATTGGCCTGCCATCAGGTCCGGCGTGCCGGCCACCTCCAGGAAGCGATAGATCAGGCTGTTCTCGGCCGTCGCTCGCTCCGGCGAGCCGGTCGTTCCACCGGCTTCGTTGTACCAGGGCGCCCGATGGTTATGGCGGTAGACGTTGCCGGCCGAGACGGTGACGAATTGCTGGGTGAGTTCGTGTGGCCGATAGCCGGAGCAATGGACCAGTTCCATCGTGCTCACGAGGGGCCGATCGAGGTGGACGAGCCAGTCGAAGGGGTCCAGCGTCTGGGTCGGCGTGGTGGCCCGATTGAAGTCGACGGGCGTCGCGTTCTCCACGCAGTTTTGCCGGTAAAACGTGTTCTTGACGAGCCCAGCCGGAGCCCCGGCTGCGTTCGGATTCTGCGCGACCAAGGCTGCGGCGGCCGCGGCAAACGGCTGGCGCCGCCCCATCGACGCTCCCCACGGCGGCGGCGCCGCCACTTGGCCGACCACCTTGTCGGTCACAGTGATCATCGAGGGGGACGGGATCTCCACAAAATCGACCGTGACGTAGGGGTTGTCGGCCGCGGGGGGCAAATGGGGACAGGCGAGGCGCTGAAGGACGAGCGTCACCGTCGGGTTCACCGCGGGGTCGTTGATGGCAACGCGGGCGGTCATCGCCTTGGACTTGTGGGAGGGCGCGGCGAACGCCGGGTCACGCGCCGGCTGGACGAATGTCTTGGCCCCCAGGTCCGGGCCGACGACGAAGAAGCCGTTGGCAGCGGGCCCACCCGGGCCCACCGCCGGATTGTTGAAGCGGTTCCCAGGCACGGCTGGG
Organism: Gemmataceae bacterium; assembly: GCA_046350295.1. GTDB lineage: Bacteria > Planctomycetota > Planctomycetia > Gemmatales > Gemmataceae > JAXMAR01. The sequence goes on along the minus strand of JAXMAR010000042.1, from coordinate 16,080 downwards.
AGGGGCGCCACGGTGCTGAAGGTATCTCCGTTTGTCCCCCAGTCCTTGACGACACAGGGCCCGTTGGTCGGGTCCTGCCAGATCGTCGCCGGGTCGGGGACGCCGATCGCGTTCTCAGGCGCCCGCATGGCGGCAGGTAGCGCGGGATTCGGATCGGCTTTTTTCAATGCAAGCTGGTAGATCGCGCCGCCCAGGCCCTTGAGCTTGGCGGCGCCGCCGTCACGCGGCCAGTTGTAACCGGCCACCGTGGCATCGCCCGGGTTATACAACTCCGCCCAGCAGCTCAGGCGATAGAAGCCGTCCTTGACGATCCAGTTTTTCGGGTCGGGGTCCTGAAGGCCGCTGTCGTTTGGATTGTCGTCATACTGCGCGTAGGCCTCGTTGATGACCAGAGAAGGTTTTTCCGTGCCGAATAGCATCTCCTTCGCATTTGCGGGCGTGAGATCACCCACGTTCCAAGGAAACGGCGTCATGTAGTCGTCATTGTCGATGTAGTCGACGATGTTGACTGCGAGCTGGGCCAGCCAGCGGGCCGCGCGGAACTGAGGCGTCGTGTTTCCAATCGCGACGACGTTGGGGTCCTGAGCGCCCGTCACCATGACCAGGTACTTGTAGATGTCGTTGGCCATCGTTTGTCGGTCCTGCACGGCTTGCAGATAGACCGGGTCGGCGGGGTTCATGAACCCCGTCGTCGGCGCGGGCGGCGGATACTCCGTCAGCGGCCGGTTCAGGTTGAGTCGCTCCAGCATCGTCATCCCTGGCTTGCTTGGGTCCAAGGACTTGGCGGCGTAGGGCGCCCACGGCGCATCATTGAAATCGCCCTTGAACGGTGGCGCCGCCGGCGGACTTGGGAACGGCTGCGGCGCGCCGGCGGGCGCGGCGGCAGTCGCGGCGCCGACCGGATAGGGCATGCCGCCGGGGGGAATCGGATAGGTGTAGGTGTAGGTCGAAGCGTAGGTCGCGTTGTTCTGCAAGAACGGAATTAACCCCGGCCGGTTGAAGTCGTGGCTGAGCACGGTCATCAGGTTGCGGGCCCGGATCTTGTTCGCGTCGTACGGATTACCGGCGGTCACCAGGCTGGGCGACATGAACTTGAACAGGTTGCTCGTCAGCGCCGGCGAGCCCTTGCCGAAGGAGTTGTAGAGCGCGTCCAGGTGGGACGGATGTTTGACCGTCGCCGCCAGACCGAAATAGTTGTAGCCCGCCGGATGCGTGGCCACCTCGCCGGGGTCGCCGTTGTCGAAGCCCGCCGGGTAGGTCGGGTAGATCGAGAAGTTATTTGCGGCCGCGTTCGTGCCCGAGGGCATGGCCATCGCCGTGGTCGAGGCGTCGAAGTCGAAGCGCGAGCCGGCGGGCGGATACGGCGGCGGGGGCGGCGGCGGGGCCGGGCCGCGGTTCGCCGCAAGCCACCAGTAGCGCGAATCGGTCAGCGGCGTTGTCGGCGTCCGGCCGATGCTGGTGACGAAGGTCGCGAAATCCGCCGGGCTCACGATCGGCGTCGTCGTCGCCAGCGTGGCGGTGTCGTTGCGCGTCGGGTTCACTTCCCAGCGGCCGAAGCCGTGATGCGAGAGGTGCGTATTGCCCGGCCCGCGGATGTTGCCATGCGCCAGCAGGTTGACGCGGTTGTCCAGGTCGACGATGAGCGGCGCGAACAGAACGGTGTATTTCTTGCCGTTCGCCGCGGTGATCACCGGGAAGCCCGCCGAGATCCAGTAGCTGTCGCCGAGGAAATAGCCGCCGGCCGGGTTGCGCGTGCCGGGGCCGAAGGGGAGCTGTTTGACGGGCGGGCCACCGTCGGCGTCGGTTCCCTGGAAGGCCGGGTGATACGTCGGATGGGGCGTGAACGTCGTGTACTTGCCGAAGCTGGCGTAATTCGGGTCGGCCGCCGCCATCTCCGCCCACCAGCGCTTGTACGAAGGCAGGAGCACTTCGCCCCTGGCGTTCACGGCGGCCAGGAACGGGTTGCTCAGGCTCGGATAGGTGGTCGGCCCGTTCTCGCCGCCAAGGAAGCGTCTGTTCGCGGCATCCTCCTTGACGCTGTACCAGCCGGGCATCAGCGTGAAGCCGTCCGCGTCGTACTTGGTGTTGACGAGAAGCTGCCGGCTGTTGGCGCCCGCCGCCTTGCCGAAGGTGTGCGTGAACAGGATGTTGCCGACGCCGTTGAACGGGATGCCGTTCACGCCGCTCGCCACCGGCGACGCTCCGCTGACGACGCTCTGCTCGTATGTCGGATCGCCACCGTATTCCGTCCGGGCGAGGCTGTAGCCGCGGAGCGCCGAGTACTCGTTTGTCGTGTCGTAAATCAACTGGTTCAGGAAGTAATTCAGGAGCAACTCCGGCTCCACGTCCGCCAGCAGCTTGTTCTCGCCGCTCTTGGCCGTCTGCGCGACCCCGGCCTCCGCCTCGGCGTAGAAGACAAACGCCAGGCCGACGCTGGCAAACAGGGCCAGGAGCGCCATGACGATGAGCAGCACCACGCCCCGCCGCCGGCCGCTTCGCTTCGTGTTATGGATCATGATGCTGCCCTTCTTTCTCGCCGCGAATCCGAACCTTCCGCGCTTGCCGCCGCCTAATGGCGAGCCTTGTTGCCTACATGTCGACGATCATCGTCACCTGCCGGCCTTGTGCGTTTCCCCGGTCCCAGCCGCGGATGGTGATGGAGATTCCCTTCAGCGTCGCCGGCAGCTTTTGTCCGGTGTTGATGTTGATCGTCTGCTGATACGGCCCCGAACCGCTGTCGAAGAGGCCCCCCTCGACGTCGCCGAAGACAAACGGCGTCTCAGGAACCAGGTCGGGAAAGGCGGGGACCATCTGGACGTCGAACGAGATGACGTCGCTCATCACCAGGCTGGCCCGCGCGACATAATTGTTCACCGCGGCGGCGTTGTAGCCGGCGGTCCCCGGCACGACGAGCGACGGCTTGAACATCCGCTTGGCCGGCGTGACGAGGTCGCTCGGACCGGGGAAGTAGAACTTGCCCGTGCCGTCGTCATAGCAGCAGATCCCGTTGTAGCCCGCCGTGCTGGCGGGAATGGCCGCCGCGTTCACGGCGGTCGGCTCGGGTACGACCGTCAGCTCGAGGCGGTACAGGTTGTAGACCGGGATGACGCCCACCGTCGTCGTGGCGTCGGCGTTGTCCACGGTCGTGCCGGTCCGCACCAGGAAGTACGCCACCTCCGCCCACTGCGACTTGAAATTTGCGTCGCGCAGCGTGGCGTCGGCCGGGGCGCCGTAGAGGTCGGTGCGGCCGGTCAGCAGCGGGGAGCCGGCGGGCACGGGCGCCGCGAAGAAATTGTCGACCTTGTTGCCCCTGCGCTTCACCGCAAGGTGCAGGACGTGGGTCGTAGCCCGTAGCGACGGAATGCCGTCTGCCGTCCCCTCACTCTGGGAGCCGCCCGCCTGATAGAGGACGACGAAGCCGTCGCGCGGCGGATCGGTCCACAGGGTCGGATCGCTGGCGCGGCGCTTGGCGTTGAAATGGTCCTGGCTCAGGTCGCTGCGGAGATTGCTGGTCGCGACGCGCAGGCTCTCTTGCATGTCGCCGATCGACTTGAGCTGACTGAAGGTGGTCAGCCCCTTGGTGAACGCATCCGAGAGGATGGTCATGACGAAGACGGTCAGCGACATCGCCACGAGGAGCTCGATGAGCGTGAAGCCGCGCCGCGTTTTCTTCCGTTTCAGGATCATGACCGTTTTTCCCCTGTGGAGCAGGCCGCCGGGCCGGCCTGACGTGGCAGGCCAGGCGGCCTGCCCCCCCTTATTGCCGCGCCAACCCGTCCGCCGCTCGAAGACGTCGACGAGGCCGTCGAAGACGATGACCGTTCCCTGAAAAACTCCGGGCGCAGGCTGGGGAAAAGGAGCGGCGAAACCGCGGAACGGCGTCTGCACCTCCACGTCGACCTGCGTATCCGAGACCTCGGTGACGCCGACCACGCGATAAAAGAAAGCGTGCGAGATTCTCTTGCCGCCGTTGATGGCGACGCTGGCGTCCATGATCCAGTCGCCGGGCCGCAGCGGCATCTCGCCGACCGTCGAGTAATCGATCCGCACCACGCTCGCCGCGGTGTCGAAGAGCTGCTGCACCGGCCCCGCCGTCGTGTAGACGAACTCGCGCGGCGTCGCCGAGATGGCGCGGCTCTTGAAGACGAGCACCGCCATGTCGACGACCGACGGCTCGGACGTCTTGGGCCGCTGGAGGACGTAAGCCCAGGAATAACGCAGATCGCGCGACACCGGGAAAGCCACCTCGCCCGGCAAGCGCGTCGTGCCGACGCGCTCGAACTCGTAGTCGTCCAGGAACGAGAACCAGCGGTACTGGTCGGTCAAGCTGCTGATGAAGCTCGTCGTCCGCCGGGGCACGAGGCCTTGCGTGCCGCCGGCCCACTTCTGGAACGAATTGCCCGCGGCCGAGGTATAGATCGCCGGGTCCACCAGCACCGGGTTGCTCGGGCCGTTGGGATCGGGGGGCACGCCGCCGGCGCCGTTGGAAAACGGCGGCGCCAGCAGATCGGAGGCGAAGACATCGGCAAGCGGAGTGGCGGGGACGCCGGTCGGCTCGTAGACGACCGTCTTGTCGCTGCGCAGGCTCTTGATGGTCGCGATAGCGTCCGCGTTGGCGGCGCACGCCGCGGTCCGGTCGTCCTGGATGGCCTGGGCCATGCGCAGGGCGCCGAGCGGGAACAGCGTCAACAGCGCCATCATGCCGAGCGCCATGACGAAGATGGCGACCAGCACCTCGACCAGCGTTGCTCCACGGCGTTTCATGGCCCCGGTCTCGTAGGGTGGGCCGAGTCTTCGCGGCCCACTGCCGAATACGACTTTCATTTCGAATGGGCCTCGAAGACTTGGCCCACCCCCCTGCCCTTCGCTAATCCTCCGACGTGCCCCGGATCACGTTCAGGTAGGGAGCGCCCGGAAGCGGTCCCGGCGAATGCCCCGCGACGAGCCCCGAGCGCGTGTGCACGGCGATGATCGCCGGCTGCGGCTGGTTCGCGTCGTTGAAGTTCAACGTGATGTCGCGGACCCACAGGGCGATGAAGTCCGTCGTCACTCCCGGCGTCACGATCTTGCCCGACGGCGAGAAGAGGATGTCCAGGTGCGGCGTCAAAGGGACGGGGTTGCCCGGCAAGCCATAAGGATTGCCCGGCGGCGCTGTGTTCGTCGTCAGGTCGATCCCGATGCCATCGGGCAATTTCAGCGTTTCCTCGCCCAGAAGGCGCGGCGCCCGCGTGATGCGGTAGAGCGTCGTCCCCGGCGCCGCGATCGAATAGGGCACAGGGGAGGCGAGCGTGAGGACGCTGAAGCCGCCGCTGAAGCTGCAGCCCGTGATCTGGTGTGGTAGGCCAAGCCCCTGAATCTCGAGGTAGTCGCCGGGCTGCACCAGCCAGAAGTTCTGGTCGACTGTTCCCTGGGTCACGTCCACGCCGCCGCCGATCATCACCTGGCTGGCGCTCGCCCCGGTCTGGAGCGGCCCTGCCACGAAATCCTCGGGCGCCTCGATGTACTGGCATTCGGTGATCATGCCGCTGCCGTCGTTGATGAGACGCAGGCCGCGCGGCGCGCCGTCGCGGAAGGCCATCATCTTGGCCTGATAGAGCCAGCCCTGGAGACTGACCGAGCCGTTGAGCGCCGCCTTCTTGGAGGTGAACGACGGGAAGAGGAAGACCGCCATCGCGGTGAGGATGCCGATGATGGCGATGACCACCAGCATCTCGACCAGGGTGAAAGCGGAACGTCGCGTCGCACGGTTCATGGTCGCCCTCTTCTCAGGCAGATCGCCGATCTTCCCAGCCGGGGCTCACGTCCCCCCGAGCCCTAGCGCCGCTCCTTGTAGCTGTAAAGGTTGTCCTGCTCGTCGGCCGGAACGGTGATGCTCAGGTCATTGCCCAAGCCGAACCGGCTATCCTTGCCCGCGGAGGCCAGCACCGGGATGGTGTAGATGGCGCTCGCGCCCGATGCGATCGGGTGCACTCGGTTCTCGAACGTGGAACGGTTGGTCCCCGCGCTGGGCCATTTGAACAGGAACCCCTGCGGATCGAGAGGATCGCGGAAGGTACCACCCGTCGCGCTCGCCGATTTGTAAGTCGTTTGCAGGTCGCCGCTGCCGGTCGGGAAGCGGAAGAAACGGATCGGCTGCTGATAGCCGTCCACGATCTCGAGCACGCCGTCGTTGTTGGTGTCGACGAAGTAAGCCGTGCCGAGGGCGTCGCGGTCGAGCTTCTTGGCGCCGCCGTGATCCATGGAAAGGGCAAGCAGGATGCAGGCGGCGGACTCGGCATCGTCGCCCGCTATGCCTTTGCCCCCGAGTTGCCGCTTGTAGGTCGCGTTGTACTTCTGGCGGCCGGCCGGGATGAGACCGCTCGAATAAACCCATGGGCTATTGATCTCGGCGAAGGACTGCGGGAACGCCTCCATCAGGCGCAGCTTGATCCAGATGACCTTGGCCAGATCGCCGGTGGGGTCGGGCGCCGCCCAGGCCCGGACCCCCGCCGGGATGTCTTCCTTCTTGGCCTCCTCGATCACGGCGTTCCAGTGGGATTTGAGCGCGTTGTCGAGCGCAAGCAGCGCCGTCTTCGTGTTGTTGTTGCGAGCCCGGTTGACGGTGGCGAAATACGCGGACGCGCCCATGGCGCTCAGCACCGCGATGATCGCGATGACGACCAGAAGCTCGATCAGCGTGAAGCCGTTTCGCTTTCCTGCTCGAAGACGCATGTCAATCCTCCGGCTTCCTAGTTGCTCACGCCGAGGAACTCGGTGTGGAAGTTGGCCATGTCATCCGCGCCGGGGGCGGCGATCGCCTCGGCGTTTTTCGGGGACCAGAAGCCGCCTGGGCCGAAGACCCGGTCGCGCCCCGCGCAGATGATCTGGACGGAGTCAGGGTTGTGGTACTTGCGCGGGGGCGCATTCGTGCTCAGATAGGGGGCGACGCTCAGCGGGGCGCCGATCGCGTGGCTGGAGTCGTAGCGTGCGGTCAGGCCCGTCGAGAACATCACATAAGGCACGGCGCCATTCGTGGAGCCCGACGTGCTGTAGGCGTCCATGTACGAAGGAAACGCCCTTCCCGGCCTCGTGTACAGGCGGCCGGTCTGGAACTCGAAATAGGGGCCATAGCGCTGCGGCACGGCCGACTTGGGCGCCGTCGGGTCGCCGTTGCCGGCGCTCAGCTTCGCGAAGCCTTGCTGGTTGGGCCCGGCCAGGAAGAACACCAGGCACTGGTCGCCTTCCAGAACCTCTCCCGCCGCGGTCAGACCGGCCACCCACTGGATGTTCGAGAAGGCGCCGAGCTTGGGGAACATCTTGTCGAGGATCTGGAGCGATTGAATCTCGAGCGGCGTGTTTCCGTAGCTGGAGCGGCTCGGCTTCAACACGATCTTGCTGGGGGGGTAGATGTCGAAAGCCGCCTTGAACGCGGCCGCGGCCTCGTGCAGCGTCCTCAGTTCCTTGCGCGCCGTCTCGTCCTCGCGCTTGCCGAGCCAGCGCATGACGCCGGCGAGGGTCAGCGACACGAGCACCGCGATGATGGCGATGACGACCAGCAACTCGATGAGCGTGAAGCCGCGCCGCTCTCTGTCCGCACGCTGCAACGTCATGGCGTCGCCTCCGATCTCAGGAGCGCGGCGACCGGCGCCGCCGCGCGTCGACCTTGGATCCAACCCGAGCGACCGTTCCATGCCGCTCGCATACGCGCGTTACTTTTTCTTGGTTCCCGACAAGCCGTCGAGCAATTCGAGCAGCGGCAGGAACAGGGCGATGACGATGGTGCCGACGATGAAGCCGAGGACGACGATCATGATCGGTTCGAGGAGGCTGATCAGGGCCTCGACGAGCACGTCGACTTCCTCGTCGTAAACGTCGGCGATCTTGTTGAGCATCGAATCGAGGTCGCCGGTCTCCTCGCCGACGTCGATCATGTTGACGACCATGTCGTCGACGAGCCGGCTTTCCTTCATGGGCTGGGCGATGGTTTCGCCTTCGCGGATCGACTCGTAGACCTTCTGGAACATCTCCTCGAAGACGGCGTTCATGGCGGTTTCGCGGACGATGGAGAGGGCTTCGAGGATGGGAACGCCGGAGGAGACGAGGGTACCGAGCGTGCGCATGGTGCGCGCCACCACCGTCTTCTCGACAATGTTGCCGGCGACCGGGATGTGGAGCTTGATCTTGTCGAGGATATAGGCGCCGGTCTTGTTGAGGCGTATGAGCTTGAGCGTGATCCAGATGAAGACGGGCACGACGGGCAGGATGTACCAGTACTTGACAAACCAGCGCGAGACGCCGATCAGCATCTCGGTGAGCCAGGGCAGCTTCATGCGGAAGTCGGCGAAGATCTTCTCGAACTTCGGAATGATGAAGATCATGATGAACGACAGGATCGCCACGGCGACGAAGACGACGACGCACGGGTAGATCATGGCGCCCTTGATGCGCCGCGCCAGGCTCTGGGCCTTCTCCTTGAACTCGGCCAGGCGCCGGAGGATCACTTCGAGCGCGCCGCCCGCCTCACCGGCCTTGACCATGTTGACGTAAAGGCGGTCGAAGACCTTGGGGTGCTTGCCGAAGGCTTCCGAAAGCGTGCTGCCCGATTCGACGTCATCGACGACGTCGATCAGGGCGTTCTTGAGCACGCCCGGCTTCATCTGGTGCTCGAGGATCTTGAGCGAGCGCAGGACGGGCAGACCGGCGTCCTGCAGCGTCGGAACTGACGCGTGAACGTACGAGCTGCTTGGTGTTCACGCCGCCGAGCGTGAACACCTTCCTCTTCTTGCCGCCGGCCCGGCGCCCTTCTTCTTCTTCCCCTTCTTGTCCTTGGCGACAACCTCGGTCAGACGGGTGACGAAGTACCCCATCTGCCGGATTTTTTGCTGGGCTTCTTCTTCGTTGGTCGCGTCGATGGAGTCCTTGATTTCTCCACCGGTCGTGTCCATCGCTTCGAACTTGAACGTCGGCATGACAGGATCCCTCTCCGAAAAGGGAGGATGATATCTTTGCTTCGGGGCGAGGGCCGCGGCCAGCGGCGGCGGCGTCATGGCGCTTAGAGCTCGTCTTCGAGCACGGTCTCGCGCACGACCTCATCAATCGTCGTCAGTCCCTTGAAAATCGCCTTGAGTCCGGCTTCGCGCAAGGTCTGCATGCCTTGTTTGCGGGAATACTGGCGCATCTGGTCGGTCGAGGCCCCGGAGGAAACCATGTCGCGCAGGTCGTCGTTCATGATGACCAGCTCGAAGATGCCCTGCCGGCCCTTGTGTCCCGTGTTATTGCAGCGGTCGCAGCCCTTGCCGTAGAAGAAGCTCTTGCCGGCCACCTCCCCCGGCTTGAGATTCAATTCCATCAGCATCTCAGGACTCGGCTCGAACTCGGTGCGGCAGTCCTCGCAGATCCTCCGCACCAGCCGCTGTGCCAGGATGCCTTCCAGCGTGGCGGTGATGAGGAACGTCTCCAGACCCATGTCGCGCAGACGCGTGATCGTGCTGGGCGCATCGTTGGTGTGCAAGGTCGAGAACACCATGTGACCCGTGAGGGCCGCCTGCACGGCGATCTGCGCCGTTTCCAGATCGCGAATCTCGCCGACCAGGATCTTGTCCGGGTCCTGTCTCAGGATCGAACGGAGCACGTTCGCGAACGTCACGCCGATCTCGGAGTTGATCGGCACCTGCACGATGCCGTCGATGTCGTATTCGACCGGGTCTTCCGTCGTGATGATCTTGTCGGTGATCTCGTTGAGCTCGCTGAGGGCCGAGTAGAGCGTCGTTGTCTTGCCCGAGCCGGTCGGGCCGGTAACGAGGGTGATGCCGTTCGGCTTGCGGATCAGCTCGCGGAACGGGTTGATGATCTCCGGCTCCATGCCGACGCGGTCGAGATCGAGGCCCACGTTGCCGCGGTCCAGGACGCGGATGACGCAGCTCTCGCCGAACATGGTGGGCAGGATGCTGACGCGCATGTCGACGGGGTTGCCGCCGACGTTCAACTCGATGCGTCCGTCTTGCGGCAGGCGGCGCTCGGCGATGTCGAGGTTGGACATGACCTTGATACGCGTGCTGATGGCCATGGCGAGGTGGCGCGGCGGCGGCACCATCTCATAGAGCACGCCGTCGCAGCGGTAGCGCATCTTGTATTCGTCTTCGAACGGCTCGAAATGGATGTCGCTGGCCCGGTCCTTGATGGCGAGCAGCATGACCATGTTGAGCAGCTTGCGCACGGGCGCCGCGTCCTGGATTTCCATCAGGCTTTCCAGGTCGATGCTGGTCTCGCGGATGCGCGTGCCGGATCCGTCGTCCTCGTTCAGGGCGCTGATGATGTCCATGATGGACTCTTCTTTGCCCAGATAGCACTTGCTCAGGACCTCGGTGATGGCCGCCTGGTTGGCCAGGCACGCGGTCACTTCCTTGAGGCCCAGGAGGTTGCGCAGGTCGTCCAGCGCGGGAAGATTGTTGGGGTCGCTGATGACGACGGTGAGGGACTGCTCCTTGAACGTGAGCGGCAGCACCTTGTAAACCGTCGCCATCGTCTCGGGGACGAGCGTGAGCGCTTCGGTCGTCGGTTTGAGCTCTTCCGCGTTCAGCATGCGCAGGCCGAACTTGTCCGCGAGGGCCTGCTGGAGCTGCACTTCGGTGATGAGGCCGCGCGTCAGGGCGGCCTGGCCGATCTGCACGCCGGTGTTCTTCGCTTCTTCGAGCAATTCCCAGAGCTGGTCTTCGTCGATGTAGCCGAGGTCGACCAGAACCTGACCGAGACGACGGCCGGTATCGTGGCTGGCCACGGCTTGCCGCACCGGGGCGGGCTTGCTCGCCTTGCCTCCCGGCTTCGCGCCCAGCTTACCGGCGCCGGGCTTGCCGGCAGCGGGCTTGGCGACAGCGGGCTTGTCCGCGGCTGGAGTCCCCTGCCCTGGCTGGGTTGTTCCATTGCCTTGCGCCGGTTTGGCGCCAGCGACAGGTTTCGCCGGCGTTCCCGCTGCGGGCTTGGCGCCTGGCGTTTGCGAGACCGGGGTTCCTTGCGCGGGTTTGGCGGGCGCCTGGCCGGGCTGTGCCGGCTTCGCGGCGGCGCCGGGCTGAGCGGGCTTGGCAGGCGCTTGACCGGCCTGGGCCGGCTTCGCCGGCGGCTGGGTGGGTTGTGCGGGCTTGGCGGCCCCCCCCTGCCCCGCTGCAGGTTGGGCCGGTTGCGCGGGCTTGGGCGCGGCCGGCTTGTTCGCGCCTGGCGCGGGCGTCTGCGGCTTCGCCCCGGGTGTTCCCTGCGGCGGCGTCGGCTTCTTCGGCTGATTCGGGTCGTTCTGGTTCGTCATGATCTTGCTGACTGCACGAGACACACGGTCCACCCGGCTCGGCGAGCCGGCCCCAAAAACGGGCGGTTTCTGCTTGCAGGCGATTGTTCGTTACTCATCGTCCTCGTCGTCATAATCGTCGTCATCCTCGTCGTCGTCCTCGTCATCCTCGTCCTCGTCGTCATCCAGTTCGCCGCGCTCGGCTTGAAGAATGCGTGCGGCCAGCTCGGCGGGCTTCTGAGCTTTCAGCAGGCATTCTTCTTTCTCGACAAGGCCGTTGCGCCAGAGGCGAAACAGGCTGTCGTCCATGAGGAACATGCCGTCCTTGGCGCCGGTCTGGATCGAGGAGTCGATGCGGTACGTCTTGTTCTCGCGGATGAGGTTGGCGATAGCGGGCGTGACCACCATCATCTCGTAGGCCGCGATCACGCCCTCCGGCTTCTTCGGCATCAGCGTTTGCGACAAGACGCCGATCAGGGCGGTCGAGAGCTGCGTGCGGATCTGGTCCTGCTGGTCCTTCGGGAAAACGTCGATGATGCGGTTCACGGTGCTGGAGGCGCCGTTGGTGTGTAGCGTGCCGAACACGACGTGGCCCGTTTCCGCCGCCTCGATCGCGGCGTGGATCGTCTCCAGGTCGCGCATTTCACCGACGAGAATCACGTCGGGGTCCATGCGCAGGGCGCGGCGGATGCCCTCCTTGAAGTCCGGCACGTCGACGCCGATCTCGCGCTGATTCACCGTGCTCTTTTTGTGCGAGTGGTAGTACTCGATCGGGTCTTCGAGCGTGATGATGTGGCGATCGTAGTTCTCGTTGAGGAAGTTCAGCATGCTCGCCAGGCTGGTCGTCTTGCCCGAGCCGGTGGGGCCGGTGACGAGCAGTAGACCACGCGGGCGGATGATGAGGCGCTTGATCGCCTCCGGCATGCCGATTTGCTCGAAGGAGAGAAACTGGCTCGGAATGCGGCGCAGAACGATGCCGATGTTACCGCGCTGCTTGAAGACGGCCACGCGGAAGCGGAAGCCGTTGACGTATTCGATAGCGAAGTCGGCGCCCCCCTTTTCCTGTAGCTCCTGCTGGCAGCGATCCGGGGTGATGCTCTTCATCAGGCCAACGGTATCGTCGCCGTCGAGACTTTTGGTATCGAGGCGGCGAAGCCGGCCACTGTGCCGGACGACCGCCGGCTGCCCAACGGTGATGTGCAAATCGCTGGCTTTGAGCTGAACGACTGTGTCCAGCAACTTCTCCATCAACACTTTAGCGCTTGCGGTCGCCACAGTGAACCCTTTGGGGCGGGAAGCGAAGACGATTTGCCTATTAAAAGCCGGGAATCAAATCCCAGGGAAAGACGGGTTGTCTTCATTATCCCGTGTCCCTCCGATCAAACAAATCTTTTCCAGTTTTGTGGTTTGGACGTGTCCGAAACGGGTCTGGCGCACGCTTATTACCCTTCCCCCGCATGATGACAGATGGACAAAACTTCCTCTAGGGTCGTCATCCCGCTAGTGGCTTTTTGAACACCATCTTCGAGAAGCGTTCGCATTCCAAGGAGGCGCGACTGCCGACGGATCGCCTGGGCCGGTTCGCGGTTAAAAGTCATTTCCCGGATCGGGGCAGACATCCTCATCATTTCGAACAGGCCTTTTCTGCCGCGATAACCCGTGTGATGGCAATGGGCGCAGCCGCGACCGCGGGAGAAATTGGCATTTGCGACCTGGGTCGGTGTGAGGCCGGCGGCGCGGATCTCGTGGGCTGGGGGCTTGTCTGGCTCCTTGCATTTCGCGCAGATCACTCGCGCCAAACGCTGCGCCATGATGGCGATAACGCTGGAGGCGACCAGAAACGGGGGTACACCGATATCCTGAAGTCTCGTGATAGCACTAGGCGCATCGTTCGTATGAAGTGTACTAAAAACCAAGTGTCCTGTCAAAGACGCCTGCACGGCGATCTCAGCGGTCTCTTGATCGCGGATTTCTCCAACGAGGATGATATTGGGAGCTTGTCGAAGCATGGCGCGAATGATGCGAGCAAAATCCAGCCCGATCTGGTGCTTCACTTCGACCTGGTTGATACCGGGGAGGTAGTACTCCACGGGATCTTCGGCGGTGATGATCTTGCGATCCGGTCGATTCAATTCGTTCAGAGCGGAATAGAGGGTTGTCGTTTTGCCCGATCCCGTCGGACCCGTGACCAGGAAGATTCCATTTGGACGCTTGATGATGTTCTGGAATCGCTTGTAGTCGTCCTCGCCGAAACCGAGATCCTTGATGTTCACCTGAATACTGTTACGGTCCAGGATACGCATGACCACTGATTGGCCGTGGTTCGTCGGCAGGATACTGACGCGCAGATCAAAGTGCTTTCCCTGAACGGTCATCTTGATTCGACCGTCCTGCGGGCGACGTTTTTCGGAGATGTCGATGCTGCCCATGATCTTGATACGGGAAACCATGGGGGCAAGCAGGCGGCGGGGCGGCGAGTCACGCTCGACGAGAACGCCATCGATGCGGTAACGGATTCGCACCCGGTCGGCGAATGGCTCGACGTGGATGTCGCTGGCGCGCAGGCTGATGGCCTCGGCGATGATCAGGTTGACGAGTTTGACGACGGGCGCGTCGCTGTCGTCGGCGGCCGCCATATTCTGGGTCTGCTCGGTCTCGGTGAAGTCGATCTGCGTGTCGGTGAACTCCTGAAGCATGGAGTCGACCGACTCGGTTTCGGTCTGACCGTAGTGGCGGTTGATGGCTTCGATGATCTGCTCGCGTGCGGCGAGCACGGGCTGGATGTCCTTGTTGAGGATGAACTGGAGTTTTTGGATGATCTCGAAGTCACCCGGATCGTGGACGGCGATGCGCAGGGCGCCATTCTCCTGCGACAACGGGATGACGACGTTTTCGCGCGCCACGGATTCGGGCACCATTTCGATGACGCTCGGCGGGATGGTGACGCTCGCCAGGTTGACCGACTGCATGCCGGAATGGTCGGCGACCGCGGCCATCACGTCGTCGAGCGTGCAGTAGCCGAGTTTGATCAGGGCGTCCTGGATCTTCGCCCCGGTCTGCTGCTGCATCGCCTTGGCTTCGTTGAGTTGGTCCGCGCTGAGAATGCCCTTCTTGACAAGAATGTCGGTGAAATCACCGCGACCCTTCGCCATCGGAACTCCCCAAAAGAGACGTGAAAGAAGAGCCGCGCACGGCCCTTCAACCCTTCAAGTTAAGCGAGGCGGAGTCCGCTCGCAAGGGAAAACGCAGGCAAAAAAAGGAGACTCCTCGCTCAACGCGACTGAGTTACTCCGACTTCGCGGTTGATCTTTCCCAAAAATAAAGCCTGTGCCTTCCTAGGGGTTATGCACAAAACCCAGGAGGGACACAGGCATGGATGCGCTGGAACCGCGCGTTCGCGTGGAACGCCTCTCGTGCGCGCCGAAGACCTTTCCTTGCCCGCACTGCGGTATCAGAGGGCGCCGCAAGGAGATTCACACCCGGCGCGTGCGCGATATGGCCTATCGCGAAATCGTCGTGCTCGAAATCCAGGTCGGAGAATACCGCGCCCGCTGCTCCTGTTGCAAGACCTTCCGGGCCCAGGTCGATGGCGTCGAGCCCCGCGCCGAATACACCAACCGCGTCCGCGAGGCCGTCATCGACCGCCTCCTCGACGACAGCATGAGCATGGAACGGCTGCGCCAAGCCCTGCAGCGCGATTTTCTCCTCAACCTCTCCGATGGCTTCCTCTACGACTGCCTCGACTGGAAAATCCGCCAAGTCGACATGCCGGCCTATCGCCAATGGACCCTGGAAAACTTCTCCGGCACTCTCTGCATCGACGAGATTCACCTCGGCCATCGCACCTTGCTCTTGGCCACCGACCCCAGCAACGATTTCCCCGTCGCGTTCGCCTTGGTGCGGGCCAACGACCAGGAGCACATGCGCCGTTTCCTGCAGAACCTCAAGAACTGGGGCTTTGTGCCGCGGGTGGTGGTCACCGATGGCTCGAACCTGTACCCGAGCGTCCTCGCCGACATCTGGCCCGAGGCGCGACACCAACTCTGCGTCTTTCATGTGATCAAGGACATCAACACGCATGTCTTCGACGCCCTGCGCCGCTTGCGGCAACGCTTGGCCCGCCAAGACAAAACCAAACACCGGCGCGGCCGACTCAGCAAGGCCCAAAAACGCGCTCGGGCCCGGCGGGGCAAAACCAAGAAAGAACAGGCCTACTTCATCTGGAAACACCGACACCTGATGGTCACTCGGCCCGAGAACCTCAGCGGCCGCGAGCGTCATCGGCTCAGCCTGATGTTCCGCTCTCTGCCGGCGCTGCGGACCTTGCGTGCGTTTGTGCTCGCGGTTCACCGGTTGTTCGAACCGCAGCAGAGCCCGCATCAGGCTCGCTGTCGCCGCGCGGCCCTCGTCAAGAACGCCGAATTCCGCGCCGATCCCGACCTGGCCCAAGCGCTCGCCATGTTGACGCCCGAAAAGTTCGACAAGATGATCGCCTATCTGCACAGCCCCGCCCGTCAGCAGGTCCGCACCAACAACCCCGTCGAACGGGTCAACCGCCGGCTCCGCTACTTCGAGAAGGTGCGCTACAAATGGCGGCGCCGCCGCACCATTGTTCGCTTCATCGTCCTGGCCATCGATCGCTGGCATCATCAGGTTGGTCAACATCGCGCCAAACCCAAGGTCGCCTGCAAAGCCCCACGAAGAACACGGTCAGCCGCCAAGCCACCTGCTACAGTGGCAGCATAGCTGTCGTTTTCAGCGAGAAGGCTCAGAATTAGAGGCTGTTTCAAAACTGGGACGCGACTCCTAAAACCCCAAAAGACAAA
>JAXMAR010000041.1:0-71056 GCA_046350295.1 Gemmataceae bacterium | reverse complement strand
TGATGCATTGGTGTTTCCCCACGTGGTCTGGTTCGTGATGTAGAACTGAGCGGCGAAGGTACCGGGCGTGCCGACGAATGTGGATATCTCCAGACCCCAACCCGCGGTATTCGCAAAGTTGGAGTTCTGATTGACGATTCCATACTCGGTATTTGACGTCAGTTGAGCGCCATTGACCAAGATCCAGGCCGAAGCCGTGAAGTCGCCGGTTCCGAAATCAAGAGTGGAATTGTCCGCGACCGATATTGAGTCATTCACTCCATCGAGGCTGAAGGCTTGGCCGAGCTTTCCCGACCCAAAGTTCGCGCCATTCAAGAGCGAGCCCGGATTACCGTCGATAGCGTCGTAAGCGTTCCCTTCGCCGTGCCACAGGCTGACCAGACCCGAGGTTGGCGTATTGCCGACCCCCAGGGCGCTGCCAAGGCCGACCGAGACGTTGCCGGAGTCCGCAAGGGCGCCGGTGGTCACCAGATCGGCGCCCCCCTGGACGGTGAGGCTGCCCGTGGTGGTCGTCAGGCTCTGGAACGCGTCCTTGCCGGCGGAGTTCAGTAGCCGCGACGCCGGGCTTTCGATGCTCACATTCCCGCTGATCGTCACGAGGCTGGCCATCGGGATCTGGAGATTGCCGCCCGAGAGCCGCCACGTGCCTCCCGCGAGAGTCGTCCCCGAGATCTGCGTCACCGCGCCCGTGAGGTTGAGCGTCCCGCTCGACGCCTGAACCGTCCCGGTGTTGTTCAGGGGTACGCCAAGGGTGCTGACGCCGGAACCCGCGGACTTCTTCAACAGACCAGCGTTGTTGACGGTGTTCGACCCAGTACCGAGATTGAAGTTGGCGTCGGCCTGTAGATCAAAGACGCCGCTCGACGAGATGCTCAGCGTCCCGCTGTTCTGGATGGTCAGGGCCCCCGTTCCGGTCACGGTGGCCGTCCCGGCGAGAACAAAGTTGATGCCGTTGATGCCCTTGACGGTAGTGGAACTGAGCGTCGCTATGGCGTTGACCGCTACCGTGACCGGTCCGGTACCGGCGAGCGTTCCTCCCGACCAGTTCAGGGATCCGCCGGCCCCGAGCGCGAGGCCGTCGGATCCGTTGATCGTTCCGTTCGAGAAGTTGACCGTGGTCGGCGTAATGGACTCGCCGCTGTTGAGAGTAAGCGTGCCGCCGCTGACCGTGAGCGTGGCGCCGATGCTCGTCACGGTGGCCGCGGCGTTGAATGTGACTGTGGAGCTGGACGATGTGGTTCCCGCCACGTTGTAGGCGCCGTTCACGTTCACCGTGGCGCCGCTGAAGGTTACGTTAGCGGCGCTCACGGCTCCGTTGAGCGTACGCGTGCCGCCGCTGAACTCGAGTGTTCCCGAGCCGTTGTAGGCGCCGCTGTCCGTGCCGCCGCTCGAGATCTTCAGAGTCCCGGCGCTTACCGTGACCGTGCCGCTGTTGGTGAAGGCGCCGGCGTAGGTCGATGTGCCCGCCCCGGAGTGGGTCAATGTCGCGGACCCTTGATTGTCGAAGGCCGGATTGAACGAGAACGTTCCCGTCATCTGGTCGTTGAAGACGCCGTTCGCCTGATTCGTGAACGTGCCCGCGCCGGACATGCTGCTCGTCGCGTTCCAGTTCACCGTTCCGGAATTCAGAAGCGAACTGCTCAGGGTCCGTGTGCCGCCACTGGTCAGGTTCAGCGTGGCTCCCGATTGCACGGTGAGCGTGGCGCCGCCGGTGAGATTCAATGTTCCGGCGGACCACGTTGACGCCGGGGTTCCGCTGAGGACCACATTGTCCGAGCCGGTGAGCGTGCCAGCGGTGAGGTTCAACGTCTTCGGAGAGACGGTATTGCCGCTGCTCAGGTCGAGCGTGCCGCCCGTGATCCAGAGATCGCCGACGCTGTTGATCGTCGACGTGCTGCTGAAGGTTGCCGTGCCCCCGACGAGGGTCGTGTTGCCGGTGACGTTGTACGTGCCGTCGAAGGTGACCGTGCCGCTGGTCAGATTGAAGTTCACCTGCCCGGCGCCGCCGAAGGTCGACGTGCTGCTGAAGGAGGTCGTTCCGGACGTATGCAGGACGGTCCCCGACGCCAGCGTAAAGGCGCCCGAGTGCGACCCGCCCGCGCTTAGGTTCAAGACGCCCGCATCCAGGAAGAGCAAACCGGCGTTGTTGAACGCGCTGCCGAACACCGCCGCGGTATTGATGTTCGTCCCCGTGCGGCGGAAGGTGGCCCCCGCTTCGTTGGTGAAAGCCGGGCTGAATGTCAGAGTCGACGCGGTCGTGTTGGCGTTGAAGATGCCGCCGAGCTTGTTGGTGAACGTGCCGCTGCCCTGGACCTGGCCGGAGGTCCAGTTCACCGTCCCCTGGTTGGTAAAGGCGCCGTTGAGCGTGCCGCCCGTGATGGCCAAGGTCCCGGTGTTCGTCAGGGCGACGCTCACCGTCGCGCTGACCCAGGTTGAGCCGTTTCCGGTGAGCGTCAGCGTATCGCTGCCCGCGAGCGTGCCGCCGCTGAGTGTGAGCGTGGTGACGCTGATCGCCTCGCCGCTATTGAACGTCAAAGCGCCGTTTGTCATGGCGAGGCCCGCGCCCACGCTGGTGACCGTGGCGGAGCTGTTGAAGGTGACATTCGCCGTCGAGCCGGTGACGCTCGTGCTTGTGGCGACGTTGTACGGGCCGTTGATGTTGATCGTCGCCGCGCTGAATACCACGTTCGCCGTGCTGATCGAGCCGCTGAAGTCGCGGGCGCCGCTGCCGCCGATCTGCAGCGTGCCCGTACCGGAGAATGTTCCAATCGAGCTGCCCGTGCCGCTCAGGTTCAGCGTGCCGCCGTTGATGGTGACCGTGCCGTCGTTGACGAACGCGCTGCCGAAGATCACCGTGTTCGCGTTGCTGTGGGTATAGGTCGCCCCGGACTGGTTGGTGAAGTTCGCCTGGAAGATGGCGCCGCCCGTCGTCTGATCGTCGAAGGTCGCCTGGTTGACGAGCGAGCCGCTGCTGTTCCCGATGGTGGCGCCCCCGGTCCATTTCACCGTCCCCTGGTTCAGGAGCGTGGTCGCGAGCGTGCCGCCGGTCAGGGCGATCGTCCCGGTGTTGGTGACGGTTCCCGGGCCGTTGATCGTGCCGCTCGAGCGCTCCTGTTGAGGCGCCGCTCCAGCTCCAGGGCCGCGCGCGGAAGCGATGTTCCATCGTCCCGCCGCTGATGTTGACGCTGGTCGAGCCGAGATTGGCGTTGACGTTGTAAGTGCCGGCGTTGAACTGCGCCGTGCCGGCGCCGGTAATCGAAGCCCCGCTGCCGAAGTTGGTGGTTCCGTTGCTCCAGGTGATGCTGGCGCTCGAGGCGATGCTGAAGCTGCCGTTGTGCGTCGTTCCGGGCGCGGCGAGGCCGGTCATCGTCACCGCGGCGCCGCTCGCCACCTGCACCGAGCCGCCCGTGGCATTGGTGAAGCCGGCGAGAAGGCTGACGGCTCCGGAGTTCGGCCTGCTGAAGGCGCCGGCATTGGAAAACGTGCCCGAACCGGTGATTTGCGGGCTCGTCGTCGATTGCTCCGTAAACGTACCGGTTCCTTCGTTGGTGAAGACGCCGCTGAGGTTCATCTGCCCGGCCGTTTGCGTGAAGCTGCTGGCGTTGGCGAACGAGCCGGCAAGAGTGGTGGTGGCGTTCATCGTCACCGAGCCGGTGTTGCGCACCGTGCCGGCGCCGGAGATCTGCCCGCCCGACCAGACGCTGGCGGCGCCCGTCCAGGTGAACGTCTTTCCTTCCGATACCGTGAGATTGCCGCCGCTGAGATTGACGTTGGTGGCCGTCGCGTTCCCGAAGATATTGAGGGCGGAGCCGGAACTGTCGAGGCCGCCATTGAAGGCCGCGCTGTTGTTGATCGTGAAGGTTCCGCCGGTAAAGGCGATCTTCTCCGCGGCAGTGAGGCTATTGACCGTGATCGTACCGTTGACGGTAATCGTCGGCGTGCCGGTCAGGTCCGGAATGTCAACGTTATCACCGGCGCCGGGCGTGACGCCCCCGGACCAGTTCAGGGGGTTGCTCCAGAGGAAATCATTGCCGCCGCCCGTCCAGGAGACGTTATTGGTCTGCCTGTCGGTAAGGGTCAGCGCGCCGCTGCTGTAGGCGGGGTCCAGGTAGCGGTTCGCGGGGCTCTCCAGGATCTTGCTCGTGAAATCGGTCGAGCCCGGACGCGAGCCGAAGGTCAGAACCTGGAAGGCGCTTCCCCCTCCGAGCGAAAAGCCGCCCAGCAGCTGGCTCACGAGCCTGCTGCCGCCATTGAACGTCACGCTGCCGCTCACGGCGAGCACGTCGTACTGCCCGGGCGAGGCGCCGAGCATATCGATGCTGAGCGTACCCCCCTGGGTGTAATTGCCAGTGACGCTTAGCGTTCCCGCCGTCCCGATGGCGCCCGGGTTCAGTGTGCCATTGACGGTCAGGTTGCCCTGGACCGTCCCCGTGCCGACGAGCGTGCCGCCGGTGTTGATGAGCACGGCTCCGGCGGACGTGCTGCCGGTGTTCGACAGCGTGCCGTTGACCGTGGTCGTGCCGCCCGTGGTGGAATAGGTGTTCGTCGTGCCGGCGATGGCCAGCGTGCCGCCCGAAGCGATGGTGACCGCGGCGCCGGCGCCGCTCATGCTGACGCCGTTGGTGGTGACGACGCCGCCGCCCGTGCCCACCGTCAGCGTTCCGGCATTGACGACGGAAGCGGCGCGCGTGAAGCTCGCCCCGCCCGTCACGGTGAATGAGCCGTTGTTCGTGTTGAGGTTGCTGGCGAGGTTCGGCAGACTGGCGCCGACGCCGGTGAGCGTGACGCTGACGCCCGCGGCGATGGTATTGATCGTGCCGGGCAAACCCAGCGTCGCGCCGGCGCCGACGTTCCACACGCCTGCGTTCAGGGTGTTGCTTGAAATCTGGGAAACCGCCGAGAAGCTGAGCGTGCCCGACGTGACCGAGACCGTATTCGTGTTGCTCAGGGTCGAGACGGTAGACGTGCCGGTCCCGCCCGACTTGCGGAACGTGCCCGCGTTGTTGATCGCGTTGGTCCCGGCGAAGTTGGAGAAGCCGCCGTCGCCTGTGAGGTCCCAGATACCGGTCGCCTGGTTGTTGATCGTCGCCGAGCTGAGCCCGATGGTCCCCGTCGCATGGGTCACCGTGCCGGCGTTGTTGAGCGTCCCGCCGACGTTGAAGCCGCCGTCGATCGTCATGAAGCCGTTGTTGGCGATCGTTCCGGGCCCGCCCCATCCGCCCGTCAGGTGCAGCAGGTTCGAGGCGAAGTTGAGCGTGACCGTATCGGTGGCGACGGCGCCGGCGGTGATGCCGCCGCTCAGGTTCACGCGGCCGGCGCCCGTGCCGGTGTGCGTGCCCGTCCAGATTTGCGTGGTCGTCAACCCCAGTACGGCGCTGTTCGACACCGTGTACGCGCCCCCCGTGCTCGTGCCGCCGCGCAAATTGAGCGTGCCGGTCTGCACGTCGATCGTGCCGCCCTGGTTGTTGAAGTTGACGACGTTACTGGCGTCGCCGACGGCCGAGGTTCCGGTCCCGGCGGACTTGCGGAACGTGCCGGCGTTGTTGATGTTGAAGACGCCGGCGATCGTGCCGAAGCCGCCGTCGCTGGTGAGGTTGTAAAGGGCGCCGGACTGGTTGTTGATGGTGGCCGAGCTGCCGCGGACGTTATTGGCGCCGGTCTGCGTGATCGTGCCATTATTGGTGAGGGTCCCGCCCAGCGCGATGGCGGCCAAGGTGGCGTCGAGCTTGATGAAGCCGCTGTTGGTGAGCGTGTTGCCGGGCGTGCCCAGGCCGGTCCCGACGAACGTCAGCATGCCGGAGACGAAGTTGAGCGTGGCGCCGGCCGCGCCGACGCTGATGCCGCCACTGCCGGTGACGTTGAACTGGCCGGCGCCCGTGCCGGTGTGGGTACCGGTGAAGGTCTGGCCGGCGACGACGGCGATCACGGCGCTGTTCGAGACCGTGTACGTTCCGCCCGTGCTCGTGCCGCCGCGGACGTTCAGCGTGCCGGTCTGCACGTCGACGGTACCACCCTGGTTGTTGAAGGAAATGACGTTGGTTGAGTCGCCGAAGGCGGTGATACCCGTACCTGCCGACTTGCGGAAGGTCCCGATGTTGTTGAACGTGCCGCCGCCGACGCCGTTGAGGAAGGTGAAATCGCCGGTCGCGTTCCACAGGGCGCCGCTCTGGTTGGTGATCGTCGAGTTGATGGTGATGGCGGTCGCTTCGGTGACCGTGCCGGTATTGCTGAAGGTCACGCCAAGGATCTTGTTGGAAGCCGACGAGATCGATAGCGTGCCGGCGTTGGTGACTGTCGCCGAGCCGCCCATCGTGCCGCCGGTCCAGGCACTGGCGCCCTGAAGCGTCACGGCGGCGTTGGCGGTCAGCGTGCCGCCGGTGAAGTTGAGTCCGGTGACGCTGAGGGCGCCGTTGGCGGTCAGCGTACCGCCGCTGAGGTCCAGGCCCGCGGCGAAGGCGGAGGGCTGCGCCACCGTGATCGAGCCGCTCGTGATGGCGACCTTCTCGTTCGCGATGAGGCTGCGGACGCTGACCGTGCCGGTCGAGGTGATGGTCGGCGTCCCGGGCAGGTCGGGGATGACGACGTTGTCATTGACGCCGGGGAGGAGGTCACCGGACCAGTTGGCGGCGTCGTTCCAGTTGAAGGTCCCGGCCCCGCCGTCCCAGAAGACCGAGCCGGTGACGTCGGTGAGGACGACGTCGTTGCCCGTGCCGCCGGTGTAACTGATACGGAAGGTCCGGCTGCCGACGGCGAACGCGGCGCCTTCGCTCAGGCCGGCGAACGTGCCGGCGACGGCGTCGATGTCGTCGTTGTCGATGATCTTGAAGCTGGCGCCGACGCTCGTGATGAAGCCGTTCAAGAAGGACACATTGAGAGATCCTGCCAGGCTGACGACGCCGTTGACGAAAACCTGGTCGTAATCTGGTGTCGCGGCGTTCGTCCCCTGAATCTCGATGTTGAGGCTGCCGGCGGGGCTCTGGGTGTAGTTGCCGTTGATCGTGATGATGCCTGGCGAGTTGCCGGGGGCAACGGTGGCCGCGTTCTCGACGTCGCCGCGCACGGTCCCCGAGCCCTTGAGGAGCCCCCCTTGCAGGTCGATGCCGCCGTGGAGGATGCCGCCCGTGCCGAGGTTGGTCGTGCCGGCGGTCTGGGTGACGGTATCGGCGGAGGCGATGGAGGCGATTTCGGCGGAAGTGAGGGCGCGACTGTAGATCGACGCTTCGTCGATCAGGCCTCCGAAGTACTGGAGGATCGAGGATCCGCCCGTGTTGTGACGCGCCCCGATGAGCAGACTCGCCGCGTTCGTAACCGCGCTGCCTGCAACCGTCGCGGCCGAGTCAACCAGGACGCCGTTGACATACAAGCGAAGCCGCGCCGACTCGACGGGCGTCGCTCCAATGTCTTCAGCGATCGCGACATGGGTCCAGACACCGGCAGACACGGCGGGGCTGATCAGCGAATTCGAGAGATTGCGCGACCAGAACTGGACCTGCAAGGAGCCATTCAGCGCCAGATCGTAGTCCAGACTGGTGTTATCCAGGGATTTGTCGGCGATCACTTGATAGGTGGAGCCCGTGGCAGCGGGCTTGATCCAAGCGGAAATGGTGAACGAGCCACCCGAGAGATCGAGATTGTTGGCATCCGGTACGTTGACGTAATCGTTGACGCCGTCGAAACTGAGCGCCTGCCCCAGGCGCCCCGTCGCGGTCGCCGTGGCGCCATTTGTCAAGGTTCCAGTATTCCCATCCACCGAGTCGTTCGCATTGCCTTCGCCGGACCACAAGCTGACCTGGTTCGCCAGGCCGGTCTGCAGCTTGCTGGTCGTGTCGATGTTCAGCGTGCCCTGGTTGGCGATGTCGGAGGTCGTCACGAGGACGTAGCCGTTCGCGAGGGTCAGCGTGCCGGTGTTGGTGGCGAGGCCGACGAGGGCTTTGGTCGTGCCGGCGTCGCGGTAGAAGTTGGAGGAGGCGCCGTCGAGGACGATGGATGCGGCGTTGGTCGTGATGGTCGAGGACAGCGGCACGCGCAGCGTGCCCCCCGCCGAGGCTTCCCACGAGCCGCCGGTGAGCGTGCTGCCGGAGAAATTCGTCGGGGTCACGGCAAGCTGAAGCACTCCGGAACCTATGACGCGGACCGTGCCGGTGTTGCTCACGCTGGAGCCGGTCACCGCCAGCGTTTGACCCGAGGACTGGGCCAAGACCGTGCCGGCGATGGTCAGCGGGAGCGTCGCGTCCCCAACTGTCACTCCGCCGGAGTTACTTGCAATCTGGACCGTGACGCCGACGCCGATGGCCAAGCTGCCGCTGGTGGGACGCAGCCGCGTGTTCAGGTTGGGCGTGCTATTGTTGAACGTGACGTTGCTGAACAACTCGACCGTGCCCGTCCCGCCCAGGGTCTGGGCGCCGCCGGAGAAGTTCAGGCCCACGTCGCTGCCCGTGTTGGCTCCGTTGTTGTCGTTACGCACCAGACGCAGGAGGATGTTGTTCGCCAGCGTCAGGTTGTTCAGCACCGTCACCTGCGCCCCGGTCTCCAGGGTCGTGTTGACGCCCAGGGTCACGCCGTCGAGGGTGATGTCGTTGAGTACATCGAAGAGGCTGGTTGTCGTCACGGTCGCGTTCTTCAACGTTCCCGCGCTGGCGCTGAACGTGCCGGTCACCTTGAGCGTGCCGTTGACGACAAGCGTGCCGCCCGTGATGGACAGGTTGCCGTTGATCGTCATGTCGCCGTTGACGGTGAGCGTGCCGCCGGAGACCGTGAAGTTCTCGTCGCTGTAGATGCTGCGGACAGTGTGCGAGCCACTGGAATGGGTGACGGTCTGAGTACCAGCGACGCTGATGTAGACGTCATCATTTGCACCGGGAAGCGTGTTGTTCGACCAGTTGGCGGTGGTGTTCCAATCGCCGGACCCGCCCACCCAAAGAGAGGCGACCTGGATCGAGAAGGACTTCGTGTCGAACGCGGCGACGCCATCGGTGGCGCGCACGGTCACCGAGCGCCTGTAGCCGCCGATCGCGGTCTGCCCTTTGCCGGCGCTCCCGGAGTCGTAAATGGCCTTGATCTCGGCAGCGGAAAGCGCTCGGCTGGAGACGGCCGCCTCATCGAGCAAGCCCTTCATGAAGAAGGCAGGCGTGCCGTTATTGAGTGCGGCGCCGAGGAGCACGTTGGTCGACGTGGTCATAATCGGCCCGGCGGCGCTGCGCGAGGCCACCTGTGTCCCATCGACGTAGAGACGCATGGTGGAACCGTCATACGTGCCGGCGAGATGATGGAACTTGCCGTCGTAGATGTTGACGCCGGTGGTGTCGAGGATGTTGTCCTGGACGCCGCCGTTGTTGGTGTCGATCTGCCAGCGTATGTTGCCGTTCGCCAGGGCGCCGAGCGTATAGGAGTCGTCGGCGCTGCCGCCGTTGTGGTTGAACTTGTTGACGAAGTACTGGAACGTGCCAGTGGAAGACACGGAGACCCATGCATCGACGGAGATCGCGCTCGTCGGGTTGAGATTGGCGGCATTTGGAACGCTGACATAGTCGTCGACGCCGTCGAAGCTGAACGCCTGACCGATGCGGCCCGGCGCGGTCGTGGCGCCGTTGGTCAAGGCGCCGCTGTTGGCGCCGCTACTGTCGGAGGCGTTCCCTTCCGCCTTCCACCAGCTCACCGCATCGGTCGGCGTCGTCAGCGGGCCCTTGCCTTCGTTGGCGGAGGCGTAGATGGCTTGAATTTCCGTGGCGCTCAGGACGCGGCGGAAGACGTCCGCCTCGTCGATGGCGCCGACCAACTTGGTGTGCGCGATGGTCCCGTGGCCGCCGAGGTAGAGCGGTGTGCTGTCATTGCCGCCGGTGATCGACCCGTTTGCTGTCGCTTGCGCGACCAGAGCGCCATCCACATAGAGCTTGACGCCGTTGGCGGTGGCATCGCCCGTCCAGGTCGCCGCGAGATGATGCCAGGCGCCATCGTTGATCGCGCTGCCCCCCTGGATAAGGAAATTCTGAACGCCCGAGGTCGAGCGGCTGCCGTACAGAGTCGCGAGGCCCCCCTGGATAAACAGGCTCATGCCGTTCTTGGTGCTATCGCCACCGCCGCCCGCCATGATCATGCCCGCGCTTGCCGTGGTCTTGACCCAGGCGTCGAACGTGACCCCGGTCGCGTAGTTGACGGTCAGGTTGGTGTTCAGATTGCCTCGACCGTCGAAGCTGAGCGCTTGGCCGACCTTGCCCGTGGCGGTGGCAGGGGCACTGTCCAGATAGCGGGCCACGGCGAGGTCGAGGTTGGCGCCATTGCTGGTGGCGCCCGCGACGACGATGCGGCCGCTGGCATCGAGCGTCATGCCGAAGCCGGAGTCGTCGCGGCCGGCGAAGTCGGTCGTGATCTTGCCGGCCGAGGCGAAGGTGGTATCGAGGGCGCCGGCCGAGGTGTAGCGCGCGACGGCGAAGTCGTTATTCGATCCGTTGGCGGAATAGCCGGCGACGACGATCTTACCTGTGCCGTCGACGGCGACGCCGTAGGCCTGGTCATCGTGGCCGGTGAAGTCGGTGCTGACTTTGCCGCCGGAGCCGAAAGAGGAATCGAGCACGCCGGCCGCAGTGTAGCGGGCCAGCGCGAAATCGGTGTTGGAGCCGTTGGAGACGTTGCCGGCGACGAGGATATTGCCCGAGCTATCGATGGTCACGGCCCAGCCGCCATCGTCCCTGCCTGCGCCGCTGAAATCGGAAACGACGATGCCGCCCGAGCCGAAGGTGGAGTCCAGCGCGCCCGCGGCCGTGTAACGCGCGAGGGCAAAGTCCGTATTGTTGTTGGCGAAGCCGACGGCGACGATGCGCCCGGAGGAATCCACCGTCAGAGCGTTGATGCGCTCGTACTGAGTGTTGATATCGGTGGTGACCTTGCCGCCGGCGCCGAAGGTGGAATCCAGGACGCCGGCCGAGGTGTAGCAAGCGATGGAGAACGTCGGACTCACGCCATCGAAGGTGTAGCCGCCGACGAAGACGCGGCCCGAGGCGTCCAGGGCGATGGCGCCATAGGACAGGTCATCCCGGCCGGCGAAGTCGGTGGTGACCTTGCCGCCCGAACCGAAGGTCGAATCCAGGACGCCGGACGTGGTATAGCGGGCGAGGGCGAAGTCCCAGTTCGAGCCATTGTAGGTGTGGCCGGCGACATAGAGACGACCGGCGCTGTCGATCACCATGCCTTGGCCTTCGTCCTGGAGGCCGGCGAAGTCGGTAATGACGCTGCCACCCGACCCGAACGTGGTATCGAGGACCCCGGCGGCCGTGTAGCGGGTGATGACGAAGTCGTCGCTCGCGGCCGCGGCGCCGCTCGCGCTACTCCCGGCCACATAGCTTCTGCCGGCGGAGTCCACGACAACGGCATGGCCCACATCGTTGAACCCGCGCACGTCGGTCGCCGCATGGCCGGAGCCGGCGAAGGTGTCGTCGATGGGATTGGAGGAGGTGAACGTGCCGGTCCCGCCTGTGGCGGCGTCGACGGCTTGACCGCCAGCGAGCGTGTCACCCGTCCACCAACTGACGGCGTCCGTCGGCGGCGCCGTCCAGGAAAAGGCGCCGGTTGACGAGTTCATCGTCGCGCCGGCGGGAGCGGAATCGAGGCCGTAGGTGATGGTCCCGGAACCGCCGCTGGCGCTCGCGGTCAATTGGAGCGTGCCCCCCTTATTGATCACCTGGGAGTTGATCGGGCTCAGCACCGGGCCGTCCGTGAAGTCCGCCTGGGCCGTAAAGCCGGACGTGAGCCCGACCGCCGTCAGCCGCAACATGGAATGCGCGCTATCCGGCGTCACCACCCATGTCGTTTGAAAGTTGCCGTCATTCAGGCCATCGAGGTCCCCACTGCCTCCCTCGACGATCTGCCAGGGGGCATGGCCCGCATCCAGGTCCGGCTGTCCATCGGTGTGGATCACCTGCAACTCAATCGTCTCGCCGGGCTGGAATCCCGTCCCGGTAATGAGGACGTTCTCGCCCACGTGATAGTCCGGCCGGTCCGTCGTCACCGCCGACGGCGTGATGCGGCTTTCCAGGCTTTCCACCTGGAGTCGCGCGCGTTGCTGCTTGCGCGGCGCCGTCTTCTTGTGGCCGTTCTTCCGGGCGAATGGATTGAGGCTCATCGAATTATCCGCAAGGAGTGGTTGGGCGAGCGAACCGCAAACGCGAGACGATCAGGCGCCGCACCGGCGCATTCGACGCGCTAACTAAAGCCGCACGGAATGGGGGAGCAAGGGTGGTCGGACCGGATGGGGCTCTGCGCGCAAGACGAGCAGGGAACGGAGGGAAGGCGAGAGAGACATGGGGCGTTTACCTCCACGAGGGATCTTGCCGAGCGAGCGGCCGAAGCGTCCGGCTCCGACCCGAAGAACCACGTCGGGAGAAAGATGAGCGAGGGGCGATCAATCTTTCCAAGCCCCGCGCTACGGCATAGGGGAAGTCCGCAACGCTCTGGGCGTTTCCGCTTAGTCAAAACGCCTATTTTGTACTATGGGACGAGAAAAGCAAACATAATTGCAAGGTTTTTTTTTGCGAAACAGCAAGCAATAGGTAAATGGTCGCGCAACAGATGAGCAGCAGGATGAGGAACCGGCAGCGGCGAGAAGGGAAAAAATGCCCCACGGAGATTCGAACACTCTACGCGAAACGCGGGGAATTCGCAAGAAGAGACGTGCAGCGCTGCAAAAAGCGGTGCAGATTTGGACGATTCCAGCGGCGCCGACCCCCGGCTGGCGCGAATCCGAGAACGCTGGCATGCGCTGAGCGAGGCCGCCAAGGAGCGGGTGATGGCGGTGGTCGAAGGGGAGGCGACGTGACTCGTTTGCCAAGAGGCTACAGCCATGGACCAAAACGGTGATACGCTGAATCGTCGGGACCAAGAGCGCCGGGGGGCGGAACCCGGCCGACCGTTTAGACGGCGGAAAAACGGCAAGGGGCGGATCATGGGCATCGCAACTCTCTCGAAATCGGCCCGGAACCGGAATGGGACGTTCGCCCTCGGCAACCCCGGTGGTCCTGGCCGGCCGCCGCGAGCGGTCGAGCGGGACTACCTCGCGATCCTTGGAGACATTTGGGACCGCGACGCGTGGGCGGACGTATGCCGCCGGGCGCTACACGAGGCAAAGCGCGGCGACGCGCGGGCGCGCGATTGGGCCTCCCGTTACTTGCTCGGCGCCGGCGGGCTACCGACGCTGGTCACTCTGCGCCAGGAGGATGCCGAGGAAGCGGCCGTCGAGGAATGCGAACGCCAGATGCGACTTCAAGAGGAGCGGAGGCGCGAGGCGGGGTTAATCTCCCTTGACGAGCTCGACACGCTGCCGTGACAAGCGGCCGGTCGTCGCAACCATCGTCGCAGCGCCTAGTCGCGCCTAGTCGCGTCCTATCGCGCCCTACGCCCATATCGCAAACCATACCCAGAAAACGACATCAGACGACGAGGCACTTTCGCCCGACCAATCATACGTTCCCCTTGCGTACAAGCCGCCGGGTGGCAACCGGGGTTGCCAAAATTGAACGACGCCGGGAACGACGGTCAATCGGCCGCCCTCTGGCCCAAGCCGCCGCGCAGCACGGCCTGCTGACGGACATCCTCGGGCAAGGCCGACATGCCGAACGCGCCTTCGCCGGCACCGGGCGCGCTCTTGCTGTCCGGCGGGATGGAAGACTTCGCCGGGATCGGCACAGGCACCGGTGCAGACGATTGAATCGGCGGGGCGCTTGGCGGCGCCTTCCCCAGCGAGAGCACCGCCTGTTGGGGCGAGCCGAGGCCGGTCCCCTGACAAGCCGCTCGCCAAGACTCAGCTTGCGCTTGTCGGGCTTTCGTTGCAAGCAACTTTTCTGTTGCCCGATCCCCGGCCGCGCGGACAATAAAGGACCGAGCTTCGCACGGGGCGATGCTCGATTTGGAGACCGGAGACCGACGCGCCAATGATCGCGGCCAAGGCCGCGAACAATCCGAGACGACGCGCAAGCGTCTGAGAACTGCTTCAGGGAAAACCGCAACCCTGGGCCGCAAGCCCTTGTATCCAGCAGAAGCAGCCTTGGACCGCGCCCCGCAAGGGGCGTCGGCCATGTGCTGTTCTGCTGCGCCCCGTTGCGGGGGCTCCCTGAGCGGCCGTGGTTCGGCGCTCCGTTTTTTTTGGCGGCCCAACGTCATGCCCATCCAACTCACTTGTCCCCGTTGCCAATCGAGGCTTGCTCTTGGCGACGACTTCAAACACAGCAAAGCGAAATGCTCGAAGTGCGGACAGATCGTCCATGTTCCGCACCGGCAAACGGCAGCCGTTCCGCTTGTCGCAAGCGCCGTCGCTCATTCGTCCGGTGGGCCGGCCGCCCCTGGTTGGCTCTACCATGCGCTGCCGGTGTTTTCCATCCTGGTCGGCCTAGGCGCGCTGGCATTGGCTGCCTTGCTGCGGCAAAACGCCCTTGCAGTCGCCGCCGCCATCGTTGCGGTCCTGATGAGCCTCGCGAGCTTTGTCCTCTTCTTCATGGGCCGAGCCGGGAGCTTCTTCGCGAACGCAAGCGGGTTTGGGATCAGCGCCGCTGCGCTGATCCTCGTCATCGGCTTCTCAGCGCTACTTGCGAACATTGACAAGAACCGGGAGCTTCTTGCGGAGACGGAGAAGGTCGAGCGGAAGAGCAAAGAGGAGTTGACGGGTGAGGCCAAGAAAGGTTCGAGCTGCGACGAGGCGCCACGCAAGGCCGCCGCAAGGCCGAAAGAGGCGTCTCGAGCGCCAAGAAAGGCCGAGGAGTTTCAAGAAAGCGAAGGAGGCGGAGGACAAGGCGGAGGCGGCGGCAAAAAAGTCCGGGGACCTGTTGGCAAAGGCGGAGGAAGCCGAGAAGGCAGCGGAGGCAACGAGAGTGAAGGCGAGCGAGGAGCGCAAGAAGACAGAGGAGTCCGAAAAAGCCATGCGAGCGATCAAGCGCGAGATGGAGGAGACGAAGAAGGAAATCGACGAGAAGCGCAAGGAGTTGGACGACCTGAAGAAGAAGATCGACCTCGACCGCGGCGAAGTGGACAAGAGGCTCAAGCGCATAGAGGATGCCCTGAAAGGGGCGCTACTGGACCTGAAAGCGAAAGACCCGGACACAAGGATTCGCGCCGCAAGGGGCCTCCAACGGTTGGCCGATTTGGACTTGCCCGAGCAGTTCTCTAGGGCTCTCTGCGAAGTGATAGCTCTTGACCCGCTGCCCAAAGTCCGGCTCGAAGCACTCAATGCGCTTGAGAAGCTGAACCGAGACGTCTATCCCCACGTCCTTAGCTTGAGCCTTCCTCCGAATGTCCCTACGCTGCTGTCCTACCACGACGCGGGACTCGCCCTGACAAGGTTGCGCAAGAAGGCGGGTCCGGCGGCGCCTGTCCTGCTCGCGCAGATCAAACAGTTCTATGCAGCCTACCAGCCCAAGGGAGACGCAATCGCGGCGGGTCTGGTATCCGCGCACATGGGTACCATCACGGAGATCGATCCTTCGAACATCGAGGCAATCGAACTGATCGGTCGCATCTCGGCCGATCCGCGGACGCCACTAGCTGGATTTCCCTTGCGCCACTCTGCCGTTGTCGCGTTGCGGAGGATGGCAGAATCCGACGCGATGAACGTCAAGGCGATATTGCCCTTCATTCTCGCCAGGCTCACCGACAAGGCTTTGACCGTTCAGTCGGCAGCCATTGATGCCGTCGCATCACTTGGACCGGACGCGAAGGACGCCATACCCATTCTGCGCGAGCTGAGATTCCACCCGGATGCGACCTTACGAATGACGATCCTGGCCGCGATAAAAAAGATCGAGGGTAGCTGATGCGCAAACGCGGCATTGCGGCCGCGATTTTGCCAAACCCCTTGCAGCGCCTCTGCTCTTGGCAGAAAATGCGGGGACCGCTGAACCCGCAACGTCGGACGCGCTCCATGCCCGTCACCATCGAGAACCCGATCCTCAATTCGCCTTTCGAGGAACCCCGGCGCCACTGGGTCTTCGACGAATCCGGTATCACGGACGCCATTGCCGAGACGCGACGCAAGAGCGCCTACTTCGTCCCCATCGCCCAGCCGCGAAAAAAGGAAAAGCAGCTGACGCTCGAAACCCAATGGACCCTCGACCGCATAAAGGACAACGACGACATCAACTTCGTGCGTCAGCGCGTCGAAGTCTGGCGCAAGCAGGAGTACCCGGATGTCACCCCGGTCACGCGCCTGCTGCTTGAGCATTGGAAAGCGCCCGACCGGGAGAATCGCCGCTTCTTTTGTCAGATCGAAGCGCTGGAGACGATGATTTACCTGACCGAGGCGGCTACGAAACACGGCGGGCAGCCGATTCTCACCCATCTGGAAGCGTGCGCCAAGGAAGCGGGGACGCCGCTCATGCGTCAGGCGTGCAAGATGGCCACCGCGACGGGAAAGACGTTCGTCATGGCCATGCTCATCGCGTGGCAGACGCTCAACAAACGGGCCTATCCCAGCGATCGCCGCTTCTCCGACGCCTTCCTCATCGTCGCCCCCGGCATCACCGTGCGCGACCGCCTGCGCGTCCTGTTGCCGTCCGACGGCGGCAACTATTACAAGAAGTTCGACCTCGTTCCCGTTGAGCATCTCGGCGACCTCGGGAGCGCCAAGGTCGTCATCGTCAATTTCCACGCCTTCAAACTCAAGGAGCGCGGCGAGGCCGGCCGGCTCACGAAGGCGATTCTCACGGGAGGGCAGCCCGGCGCCTTCACCGAGACGCCGGCGCAAATGGTCCGCCGCGTCTGGGGACCGGAAAATAAGCGCGGCCTCGTCGTAATCAACGACGAGGCGCACCATTGCTACCGCTCGCGCCCGGTCGAGATTGAAGAGAAGCTCACCGGGGACGACCGGAAGGAAGCCGAGCAGCGCGAAGAAGAGGCCCGGCTCTGGATCAACGGCCTGGAGGCGGTTCACGCCAAGTTGAACATCAAGACGGTCTACGACCTCTCCGCCACGCCTTTCTACCTCCGCGGCTCCGGTTATCCCGAGGGGACGCTGTTCCCCTGGGTCGTTTCCGACTTCTCCCTCATCGACGCCATCGAAAGCGGCATCGTCAAGATCCCACGCGTCCCCGTGGCCGACGACGCCATGACGGGCAGCTATCCGACCTATCGCGACCTCTGGCTTCGCATCCGCGACGCCCTCCCCAAAAAGGGACGCGGCACGGACGCTATCACCGGCCCGCCGCAGCTACCGCAGGAACTGGAAGGCGCCTTGCAAAGCCTCTATTCGCACTACGAAAAGCAATACCGCGAATGGGAGGCCGACACCGAAGGGCAAGCGCTCGGCCACACGCCCCCGGTCTTCATCGTCGTTTGCAACAACACCAACGTCAGCAAGCTCGTCTTCGACTACATCGCCGGCCACGAGACCGGCAAGACGCATCCGGACGGCTCCGCCTACGTCGCCCCCGGCAAGCTGGACATCTTCAACAACGCCGACAACAACCGCTGGCTCCATCGCCCGAACACGATCCTCGTCGATAGCGAGCAGCTCGAATCGGAAGAAGGCATGTCGGCCGACTTCAAGAAGCTGGCTCATGCCCAGATCGAGGAGTTCAAGGCCGAGTACCGCGAGCGCTTCCCCGGCCGCGACGCGGAGAGCCTTACCGACGAAGACCTGATGCGCGAGGTGCTGAACACGGTCGGCAAGGCCGGCAAGCTCGGCGCCCACGTCAAGTGCGTCGTCTCCGTGTCGATGCTCACCGAAGGCTGGGACGCGAACACCGTCACCCACATCCTGGGCGTCCGCGCCTTCGGCACGCAGCTGCTCTGCGAACAGGTCGTCGGCCGGGGCCTCCGCCGCATCAGCTACACCGTGAACGACGCAGGCCATTTCGAGCCGGAGTATGCCGAGGTCTACGGCGTTCCCTTCTCGTTCATCCCCTGCGCCGGGACGTCGGAGCGGGAGAAGAAGGCGCCGGCTCGGCCCAAGCCCGGCCGCGTGAAGGCTATCCCCGACCGCCTCATCGGCCGCCCCTGGCTCGAAATCACCTACCCGCGCGTCGCCGGCTACCGCTACGAAGTCCCGGCCGAGCGCTTACAGGCCAACTTTGACGACGAGGCCCGCGTAGTCCTCTCGTCCAGGGACATTCCCACGCGTGTCGAGAATGCCCCCATCGTCGGCGAATCAGTCTTTCTCACCCTGGACGACCTCAAGAACCGCCGGGAGCAAGAAGTCGCGTTCGCCATCGCCCGGCTGATCCTGGAGCGTTACTATCGCGAGTCCATTGGCAAGGCGAAGAAGAACGGCGACGCGCCGGCGCAGAACGGCGTGCAGGTCTGGCTCTTCCCGCAAGTGCTCGCCATCGTCAAGCGCTGGCTGACTTCCGGCTACGTCGATTGCCACGACGACGCCTTTCCGCAGCTCCTCCTCTTCATGCAGAAGGCAAGCGAGGCCGCCGAGAAGATTTACCGCGCCATCGTCGCCAGCTCCGGCGGAGAGAAACGCTTGCGGGCGGAGATGCAGCCCTATGACCCTGTCGGCACGACGGCCGGCGTCTCCTACGACACGACCAGGCGGCGCCCCCGCCCGCCGATTTCGTCGGCACGATCCTCGACTATCTGCGCAAGGCCGGCGTCCAGAACACCATCAAAGCCGAGCGCCTTGTCTTCGGCCGCCTCGACCGCTTCCCCGGCGAGAACCTGCACGCCGAGGGAACCTTCACCGAGAACGGCAAGACCAGGACCGTCAAGATTTGCATCGGCCCGGAGTTCGGCACGGTCGGCCCCGAGCTGCTCAAGGACGCCGCCAAGGAGGCCATGCGCGGCCTCGGCTGCGACCTTCTGCTCGTCTGCGGCTTCGCCTTCGATCCCCACGTCTCCGAAGAGGCCAAGAAGTTCGGCAAGCTTAAGGTCCTGACGCCGCGGATGAATCCCGACCTGACGATGGGGGACGAGCTGCTCAAGAAAACCGGCGCCGGCAACCTCTTCCTCATCTTCGGCGAGCCTGACATCCGCCTGGAGCGGCAAAAGGACGGCAAGCTCGTCGTCGAGATCCTCGGCGTCGACGTCTACGACCCGACCTCGGGCGAGGTGCGCAGCCACACCACCGACGACATCGCCTGCTGGTTCATCGACACCGACTACAACGGCGAGAGCTTCTTCGTCCGCCACGCCTATTTCTGCGGCGACCAGGAGCCCTACGAAAGGCTCCAGAAAGCCCTCCGCGCCGAGATCAACGAGGCAGAATGGGCTAAGCTTTACAGCACGAAGAGCGTCCCCTTCACGACGCCCAAAAAGGGGCAGATCGCCGTGAAGGTCATCAATCACTTCGGCGACGAGGTGCTGAAAGTGTACAAGGTGCGCGAGGTGACGCCGCCGTGACCGGACTAGGAAGCAGTCGGATTGGCAGAAACCTCTTTGGCGGCTTCCGCCGTGAGGAGTGACGTGACCTCCCGCATGATCCAGATGCACCGAAAGACCCTGAAAAGGACTACGGTAAAGAAAAAGGTCATCGCGTAGCCAATCAGAATGCGCGGGTTTGTGTCAGTGTCAGCCAGCAGCCCGATGAACGCCCAAATCGTCGCCAGAGACAGCCAACAAATCGCCTGAAAGAAAATCTCGTAGACTCTGGGAAGGTTGCCCGAGCGCCGAACAACCGACATGGCTGGAGATGCTCCAACGGCTATTACGATGGAAACCGCCGTGATGGCAAACCCCAATAGCGAGCCGCCAGTGGAAGCGATTGCCACGTACGCAGCTTGCCGGTTTCCCTTCACGAACGCCTGAACCTCGGACCTACCCCACACCCATTCAGTCAAGGCCACAACGATCAGGCAAATCACGACGGAAAAGCAGAACTCCACAAAAAGAAAATGCTGTCGGTAATATCGCCTCATCGGTCGATCTCCGCCGCCTGCCGCAGGGCAGCCTTGTTCTCATTGTAAACGGTTTCGATTGTCCTGAACATGACGGTTGGATCGACTGTGATAGGCCAATAGAAATGTCCGCTGTTTGCGGCCATTAGAAATGTCCGGTTGGACGTGGGGTATATCGGCGGGTGGGAGTGGCGGGCATGAGCGTCTCCCTCTGGCGTAGGCCGCCAATGCGATAAACTCCGGGGGGTCTGGGGGGCAGAGCCCCCCAGGACAGTGTGCCTTGCAGTTGCGTGGCGTTGATGCAGGCGCCCGGGAGGGGGGCCGGGGGGGGAGGGTTATTTGCTCCGACGACTTCCCGGAAGGCCGCGGCGCCAAGGGTGGTCGGCGGCTGGACGGTACGGACCTTGGCGCGTAGCCTTGCGGGTACCAACGGGAGGATAGGGCTCCGCAGGAGTGCGACCCGAGCGCCCGTTGGTCGGCTTCACGCCAGAGGACGGGGCAGCGCTCGACGAGGCCTCGTCCTTTTTTGCTGCGCCCGGCTCGGCGCCGTCGCGAGCCGCGTTCGACAGCGGAATCTCATGGTGGTTGAGGTAGCGCTGGCCGAAACGAACCGCCATCGTGCCATCCAGGCGCAGCTCGATGATCACCTTGCCGCCACGCTCGCCGGGGTAGATCGGCTTGTCCAACTGATACAGCCGATTCTGGAAGCGGATGGTGTAATTGTTGTTCACCACGCGTCGCTCCTGGACGCTCAGGATCGCCGCCAAGACATGCCCGCTGCCCAAGGCGCGATGCGCGTCGCTGGCCTGCGCAGGCGCCACGCCGAAACGCCGGTTGTGCTCGGGCAACAACCGCTCCAGCACGGCATTGGCCTGAGCCACGGTCTTCGCTTTGGCCAGCCGCAGCTCCTTGACCCAGCGATCCTGAGCCGTGCCGAACGAAGCGTTCCACGCGGCCCTTGGCTTGCGGACTGCGTGCCTTGATCAGATCGATTTCCAACTCCGTCGAGCGCGACTGAACTGCGTCTGGCCCTCGTAATCGACCTGGCCCTGCTTGTGCCTCGAAGATGCCGTGGCGATCCGTGTACAAGGCGTGCGGCCGGCCATAGCGCGTCAGCCACCGGCCCAGCAGATCGAAATGCGCGCCTCCACCGTGTCGGCCGGATAGAAGCGGGCCAGCAGCCGCGACGTGGCGTCGTCGATCATGGTCAGGAGCACCATCTCTTCGCCGCGGCCTTCGGTCCAGGCGTGCAACAGGTGTCCATCTGCACCAACTCGCCGAAGCAACTGCGCGCGGCCGACGCCGACGATGCTGTTCACGACGCCGGCGCCGCTGCCACAGACCTTCGGCCAACAACCAACGCCGCAGCGTGTTGACCGCGACCACGAGACCTTCCTCGGCCAACTTCTCACAGGCCAGAGTCGGTCCGAAGTCCGCGTAGCGGCGCCGATACGCCTGCAACACCTTCTTCCTTAGCTGCGGCTTCGATGGCGACGATTGGAGGGCCGGCCGCGCGCAAGCCATGCACCAGCGCGCCACGCCCTCTCCGACAAGCCGCTCCTGCAAACGACGCACCTGCCGCACGCTCCGCTTCAACAACTCGGCGGCCTTGACCTGCGTGTATCTGCCCTCGTTCAAGTCCTGCAACACCCGCAACCGATCCCGCTCCCGCTGACTCATGGCGATCCGGTCTCCTTCCCCGCCCATAGACACGTCCTCCTTGGCGGCTGGGCCAAAGAGGACATTTCTATTGGCTTAAGACCGGACATTTCTATTGGCGTACAACAATGACGGTTGGATCGACAACACGATGCCTTCCTGTCTCGATCCCTGCAATTTCCCGACTAAAAACCAGTCTGTCTCGGATGAAATCAAATTCCTCGACGCGGCCGGTCCTATCATCGACGCCTTTGGCTTCTAGAGCGGTTCCCCATTGGATTGCATATGGATAGAATACCAATGACGGATTGGGGGATCGCAACTTTAGCAAGGAGGCGGAAGATGCGACCCATTTCTATCGACCTCCGCGTGCGCATTGTGGCGGCAGTCGAAGGCGGCGAGCATTCGCTGCGTGAATTGGCCGAACTTTTCACTGTCGATGTCTCGACGATTGTCCGCCTGCTTCAGCGCTTTCGCAGCACCGGATCTGTCCAACCCAAAAAGCACGGCGGCGGCGCCCGTCCCAAACTGGACGCGGAGGCAGTCGCTCGCCTTCTCGAACTGGTGCGTCAACAGCCAGATGCGACGCTCGCGGAGTTGTGCAGCCGACTGGGTGTCGCTTGCAGCATCATGACCATCTTTCGGGTTTTGCAGCCACCGCATCACGCGCAGAAAGACCCAACGTGCCCAGGAGCAAGATACGCCCCGTGTCCAAAAGCAGCGGCGTGCCTTTCGCGAGAAGATGGCGACGGTGGCTCCGGAACACCTGGTTTTCGTTGATGAGGCCGAGGCGCCACGACCGCCATGGGACGGACGTACGACGTCGAGCCCTGGTGGGCGAACGCGTGCAGGCGACGGCCCCGGGCGTGTGGAAGAATGTCACCTTGATATCGGGCCTGCGTACCACGGGGGTCGCTGGCGCCGCTGGCCTTGCCGGGGGCGACGGATCGAGCGGCCTTTGACACGTATGTCGAGCGCGTCTTGGCGCCGGAACTGCGCCGGACGACGTGGTGGTATGGGATAACCTGTCGCCGCACAAGAGCCGCGTCTGCCATTGCCGCCATCGAGGCCGTGGGGGCACGGGTAGAGCCATTGCCCGTGTACAGCCCGGACCTGTCGCCGATCGAGGAGATGTTCTCCAAGATCAAGGAAGGCTTGCGATCCATCGCCGCCCGCTCGGTAAGCCCCTGGCAAGCCGGGCGGCCGGCGCCGTTCTCCTGGCCCGCGCCCGCAAGGAGAAGCCCGTCGTCGTCGTGGCGAAGTTTGATCGGCTCTTCCGGTCGGTGGCGGACGCGGCGGCGACGATTGCCGACTTCGACCGCAAGGGGATTGAACTGGTCGCCATTGCCGAAGGTTTCGACATGACGAACCCCTATGGTCGGGCCATGGCGCAAATGGCGAGCGTGTTCGCGGAGTTGGAACGGGCCATGATCCGGGAGAGGACCAAGGCGGCGCTCAAGGTGAAGCGGACGCGCGGCGAGCGCATCAGCCGCTATGTTCCTTTCGGCTGGACGTTCGGCGCGGAGCGGCGGTTGGTCGAGAACGCGGAGGAGCAAGAGGCTATCGCCCTCATGCGGCGGTTGCGGGAGGAAGGGATGAGCTATCGAACCATCGCGGCCGAATTGCAGCGCCGCGGCATCCTACCGAAGCGGGGCGCGCAATGGATTCATACGACGGTCAAGGGCATCCTGAGCCGCGCCAAGGTGGCTTAGAAGCAATCCTGGCGCGTCTGGCGGGCATCCTGGGCGGATTGCCCCCCGAACGCCGGGGAGCGCTGGAGGAATGGCTACATGGCGAAGAGAAAGCCGACCACGCTGATGGAAGCGGCGCGGAAGGCGATCAAGGACAGCGACCTGACGCTGTACCGCATCGCCAAGGATAGCGGCGTGTCCTACGCGGCGCTCCATCGTTTCGTGAGCGGGAAGCGCGGCCTGTCCCTCGAAGGGTTTGACACCCTCTGCCGTTTCCTGGGGCTGCAACTGGTGAAGACCGAAAGGGAGTGACATGGCGAGCATCAGCAAGAGCAACGGCGGCGGCAAGACGGTGCAGTTTGTCGCGCCGGACGGCAAGCGGCGTAGCATCCGACTCGGCAAGGCGCCGATGAAGGCGGCCGAGACGATCAAGGAGCGGGTCGAGTATCTGCTGGCGGCGAAGCGGAGTCGTCTGGCCCTCGACGCCGAAACCGCCTCCTGGCTGGGGAGCATCGGGGACGAGTTGCACGCGAAGCTGGCGCGGGTGAAGCTGGTGGAGGCCCGGCGGCCGAAGGAAGCCCTCGACCTGCGCCTCGACCCCTTCCTCCGCGCCTACATCGACAAGCGGCAGGACGTGAAGCCACAAACCCGGCACAACCTCGACGTGGCGCGCCGTCGCCTTGTCGCCTTCCTTGGAGCCGAGCGGGACATTCGGACGATCACGGCGGGGGACGCCGAAAGCTGGCTCTTCCTCCTGCGCAGCAAGTATGCCGATGGGACCGCGAGCCAATCGCTCAAGAAGGTCCGGCAGATGTTCCAGTCGGCCGTCCGCTTCGAGTATGTCCCCAAGAACCCCTTCGCGGACCTGAAGGCGCCCAAAGAGGCGAACCCCGAGCGCCAGCACTTCATCGACCGGGAGACGATCCAGAAGGCCATCGACGCTTGCCCCGACGCCGAGTGGAAGCTGCTCTTGGCCCTCTCGCGCTACGGCGGCCTGCGCTGCCCATCAGAGCATCTTTCGTTGACCTGGGGAGACGTGGATTGGGAGCGTGGCCGCGTCCGTGTTCACGCGCCGAAGCTGGAACACAACGAGGCTGGCGGCGACCGCTGGATTCCCCTCTTCCCGGAGTTGCGTCCCTTCCTCGAAGAAGCCTTCGAGCAAGCGCCCGAGGGTGCCGTCTGGATCATCAACCGCTATCGGCGAAAGAACAGCAACCTACGGACGCAATTCGAGCGCATCCTCTGCCGGGCCGGGGTCAAGCCGTGGCCGCGCCTCTTCCACAACCTGCGGGCCAGCAGGCAGACGGAGTTGACGGCGGACTACCCCGTGCATGTCGTCTGCGCGTGGATCGGCAACTCGGCGCTGATCGCGCAGAAGCACTACCTACAAGTGCGGGATGAGGACTTCGAGCGGGCGGCGAGGGGCGCGCTGCAAAAAGCGGTGCAGCAACCCGCCGAAACACCCCTGGAAAGCGTTCGCAACGGACCGCAAGAGGAGAAAAGGGAGGAAGAGCCGGACCCGGTTTTTGCGGGGAAAACTACGGCTCTTGCGACCTGTCGTAACTCTTTGCAGGATAACGAGATGCCCCCACGGAGATTCGAACTCCGGTCTTAGCCTTGAGAGGGCTATGTCCTAGGCCTCTAGACGATGGGGGCGGCGGTGGACTTCCTTTTGATATCTCTCCACAACGCTTGCGTCAAGCGCCCCTCAACCGTGTGCGGCGTTCGAACGAGACTCCCGGGAAGGGTCATTTTGCCAACAGCTTCTTCAACTCCACCGTCCGCAACGGCAGCCGCGTCGCCGGGCCGGCCCCCAGCGCGATGTGCAGCCGCAACTCTGCGGGCTCGAAGATCATCGTCTGCAGAGTCATGGGCCCCTGGTTCGCCGC
Source organism: Gemmataceae bacterium (assembly GCA_046350295.1). Taxonomy (GTDB): domain Bacteria; phylum Planctomycetota; class Planctomycetia; order Gemmatales; family Gemmataceae; genus JAXMAR01. The sequence continues at coordinate 46,006 of JAXMAR010000041.1, read as the reverse complement.
GTCCAGGCGTTTGGCCACGTCGCCGAGGGTCACCTTCTTCAGGTCCCGGCTCTTCTCGAGCGCGTCGTAGCGGTCGCATTTCTTTCCGGTCGCCAGCGCGTCGCAGCGGAAGTGGTTGGTGCAGCAGCAAATCCCTTCGAGTCCGGGGCGGACGACAAGGCTGCGTGAAGTGATCTCGAAGACGGCCGCGTGTTTCGGGTCGCAGATCGCTACATTGTGCATCACCGTCCGCTTGAAGGAACGGAGCAGTTTCTCCGCTTCCTCCACCGTTGCGCATTCTTCGAGCACCCGCCGCAGGGCGAGGGTGTAGGGCATGCCGGTGGGGTTGAGGGGCAGGGCGCCGTCCTTGGACGAGGTCACCGTGAGGTCGGCGAGGGCCAGGCCCGCGTCATTGATGCCGGAGAAGACGCCGACCATGCCGGGATAGGTGATGGACGCGAACGCCCGCTTTCCCGCCGGTTTGTAGACGATGAGCAGCGGATACTCGTGCAGCGTCCCGGCGGGGGGCCAATCGAGGTTGCGCCCGAAGAGCATGCCTCCCGTCGCGCTCCGGCCGGGCTCGATCAGGATGGCGGAGCAGCGGGCGATACGGCTCAGGTCCGAGAGGCTGTTGGCGAAGACGAGCAGGTCGCGCGGCCAGCCGGACGCTTTGGCGGCCGCTTCGATCTCCGCCATGTGCTCGGGGGGGAAGCGCGGCCCCATGAAGGCGCCCATCTTGAGAAGAGCAGGGTAGGTGCGCTCCCAGCCCCACTTTTTGACGAACACGTCGACCATCTTGACCAGGTCCGAAGCCGGCTTGAGCGCCAGGGCCCCCTCTTGCTCCCCGATCTGTTCTGGGCTTCCCTGAACCACGAGCACGGGAATGTGGTCGATATAGCGCAACTCCGCTTTGCCGTGCTTGGCTTCCGGATAGCGGAACGGCTCGGTTGCGACGAGGGTCGGCGTCAGCACAAAGACGACGACGAGCGCGAAAAGGCGCGAAGGTGCGATCATTGGAATCACCTGTCCTACACGGAACTCACCAATGGCTTTCGTCGGGCCGGCCGCCAGCCCTCAAGCGCGGGGTCGGCGTATCCCTGCAAGAACAAGGCGACCGCGACAGTCAAAGCGCACGCCTCGGTCGCGACCGGACCGCTTGCGATCAGCGCGGGGGCCGTGTCCAGCGCCGCCGCTTCGTCCAAGGTCGCGGGCATGGCGGGAAGCAGGCGCGGCGGCGCGAGCGCATCCCCTTGCGGCGCGGCGTGCTCGGCCTGGAAGGGAAGGGCGCCGGGTTGCACGGGTCTGGGCGTGGGGAACGGCGCCGGCGGCAGGGCGGGCGCCGGCTCGACCTCGACCGCTTGATCCGGGGCGGGATTGAGGAGCGGGCCTTCGTTGACCAGGGGGTTGACGCGCGGCGCGGGGAGCGGCAGCGGTGTAGGCGGTGCGAAGCGCGACAGGTCAACGACCACCGGGGCCGGACTGGGGATAAAAGGAGCGGCCACCGGCATGAAAACGATGACGGGAATGTCGCCGCCGGTGAGGTTTCCGCGTCCGCCGCGCCGGCCACCGGACGGCGTGGTCGGCGTCGAGGAAGCCGAGCCAAATACCCAGTGCTCGGAACTGTCGAACTGAGCGTCGCCCGCGGCCGTGGAGCCGTTGGGGGGCGGGAAGTAGGTGTGGGCGAGCACGCCACCCGCGCCGTCCATGCGGTAGGCCCCGATGCGGATGTCCCCGAAACGCGAATCGTTCTCGGCGGCGCCGGCGACGTTGAAGCGCTGCCCGCCGTCCCCGACCTGAACGAACGAAACCTTGCCGTTGCTGACGCTGGCCCACAGGTTGAGCGCGCTGATGAAATAAGGCTCCCATACCGAAGGAGAGCCGAAGTCGGCGTTCATGGTCGCGAAGAGCGTGCTTTTGGCGCCGGCGTCGAGCCGCGTTCCGTCCGGCACGAAGCTGAAAGTGATCTCCACCTTGCCGTCCCCGGAAGTCGGGTCGCGGCTGTCGCGCCAGGGGCTGGTTGCGGGATCGCTGTAGAGCGCCTGGAAGAGAGGGACCGCCGGGTCGGAGGCGAAGGCGGCGAGGTTGTACGCCCCATTGTAGTAGGGGTACATGATGGAGTTCGGATTGGAGCTGTGATCAAGGCCCAGGGCGTGGCCGAACTCGTGCAGGGCGACAAGCTCGATGCGGATAGCGGGCGCGGCGCCGAGCGCGTCGGCGCTGAGGGGATCGGGCGTGAGGGGCGTATACGCCGCCGGGGCGAGGCGCGTCTCCAGTTCTTCGAGCTGCAGACGGGCGCGGACGTTAAGGCGAAGGGGACGGACCGGAAACCGGGACATGCGCATTTCCTCCTTGCGGGCGCCTTTGATTGTAACGGAGGAAAAGGCCGGCGCCAGCGTATAATCGTGTCCGCGTGCCGAATGTATCCCCGACGGCGCCGAGGCGTCCCATGCACACGATCACGTCACGTCCGGCGACCGACCAGGAGCGAGCGGTCATTGCCGCGGAAGCCGGCCTGGACTTCGGCTCCTATGGCTGTCTTGTGTTGTGCCTTGGGGTTGTACCGACGCTCCTGCTCGGATGGGTCGGTGGGCTCGTCGGGGGATTTATCTCAGAGGAAGCGCACGACGTCGGCCGCTGGGTAGGAGGGGCGCTGGGCGTGCTCATCTTCATCGTGGCCTTGGCCACCTTCATTCCCTTCGAGCGCCGCAAGCGCCGCCGCGCCGGCGGAGATGCCGAGGTCCAGATGGTGGAAGAGATCGCGGTCACCGACCCGGCGGTGATCTCCGTCGAACTGATCGACAACAACGAGCCGATCCTCGTGTTCGATATCGGCGCGGACAAGCTGCTGCTGCTTCAAGGGCAGTGGCTGCGCGATGAAAGGATTTATGGCGCTCCACCGCGGGACGCCGACCATGTCGACTTCGTGAATGAATTGCCCGAACCCTACTCGTTCCCGAGCACGGCCTTCACGGTCAGTCGGCTCCCTTTCTCCGGCCGCGTGTTGAGCATTCGCGTCTCGGGCCGCTACCTCGCGCCGGCAAAGGCCGTGGAAGCGCTTCGCCCGGAATACGAGTTCGCCGACTCGGAATTGCTCGAAGGCAGTCTCGACAAGATTGCGGAGGCGTTGGCGCGAGAGCACGCGCGCCGCTCAGGCCTGGAAAAGAACGCGAAGTAAGGCGCCAGGCGGTTTCAAGACCGGATTCGTCTCACGCCTCTTGGAGACGCGTGTGATGTAAACTATTGAAGAAAAATGAGTTAATACGAATCATTCACGACCCCTCACGCCGGGGCCGTTGTTCGTTATTAGTGCGGCACCTTCATCAGATATGGCTCGGGGAACATCTCCACGCCCGGCACACGCAGACGCGCCTGGAGCAGGTTCTTCATGGAGCGGAGGTTAGGGTCTTCCGGGCTGTCGTAGCCGCCGACGGTGACGACACTGGAATAGCGCGTGTGCAGCACGTAGGCTTCGATCTTGAAGTGCTTGCGCAGGTTGTCGGCCAGGATATTGGCGTTGGTGGCGGCGTAGTCGTCGCGCGCCTTCTTCTTGGTGAAGCCCAGCGCGCCCAGCACGCCGCCGCTTGCCGTCGGCGCGTCCTCCATGCCGGTAGGCGTGCGGAAGTGGGTGATTGCGAGCGTTACCGCTTTCCTGCATTCGAGCAGGTTATAGGGTTCCCCCTTGTTCAATTTCCAGAGAGCGGCCAGGTCGTACGCTTCGGGCTCGGTCGGGCGCTCCACCTTGATCGCGGGATTGTGGGCGACAAAGGCGCGCAGGAACGGGTTCATGTAGACCTGCACCACCTCCTTGGCGACGCCGGCCGGCTTGTAGCGCTCGCTGGAGAGGTCGCTCTTCTCGTAACCCGCCGCCACGCCCAGGTCGAGCTTGACCTTCTTCGGGTCCGGCGGCTTCAGGTTGCGGATACGACTCTTGAGGTCCTTGTGGGCGGCCTCCTCGGAAGGGTAGCCGCCGATTAGCACCGCGCACTGGTCCGGCACGTACGTGTAGCGTACCCGCACCTTCTCGAGCGGCATGTGGTTGTCCTCGCAGAACTTCTTTTGCTGATCGATGATCGCCTTGACGCGGTCGTATTCTTTCTTCCGTTCTTCCGCCCCATAGTTGAACACGAACGCCGCCAGTTTGTAGGTGGTTCGCATTTCGAGGGCGAAGTCGCGGGCCATCTGCGGCGCCTCGGGCCCCACGTAACTCATCACGCTGATTAACCAGGGACCGTGACTCGGTTGCACCGCGATGTCCTTGTTCAGATCGTCTTTCGCGCTCGGTTTCAGGGCGGCAAGGCCTCGGGGCCGTCCGTCCGCGCCGATTCCCGCGCCCGCGTCGAAGGGCAGGGCAGGGGACGGCGACGCCCCGCCGGACAGGGCCTTTTCAATGTCGGTAACGGGTTTGTCGGCGACCGGACCCGGACGCGGCCGGGTGGGCACGGGGTCGAAGGGATTTCGAAGCGCGGCGCCACCGTCGTCGGGCCCCTGGGCGACGACCGCCCGATGCAGGGCGAACGCGGCCAACGCCGCCATGCCGGCGGCCCAGAACAGTCGCTTCATGACACCGCCTCCTTGAACATTCGGAGGCGGCGATATAACGGCGCGGCGGCGGAATGTAAAGGTGAAAGATCGGGTCCGCCACGAGCGGGTTTCGCGACGAAAAACGGGGTTGACCCCGAAGGCGGAAAACCAAACTGACCTACCATTTTTCCTGCAAAGCGGCTACGGTACCGGCTTCCGGGGCGAGTTCGCGCCTTGGTGTGGCAACGGATGCAACGTCATGGCCCGCAACCTTTTCCCCGCGTTTTGCTTGCTCGCGCTTTTCGGCTGCTCCACGCCGCGCGGCGGACCGCCGGCGAGAGACGTCGCCGGTTTGCTCCGCGGCGCGACCCCCCCTGCCGCCCCTGGGGACGCGCCCCGAACCCTTCCCTCGTCCAACGTCCCTGAGGCGCCGCGTCCGGCCGCAGCACTCTACATTCCGGGTCGGTCCGGCCTGACCGAAGAGGGAGGGATCGTCCCCGCCGCGCTGACGTTTGTCGACGACAAGACGCCTCCCGTTCCGCCCCCCGCGCCACCGCCATCCCTTGCGGCGCCGACACCACTCCCGCCTGGGCCGAGCGCCGAACCCGCCCTCATTCCGGCGCCGGCTTCCAAGTCTCCGCTGCGCGACCTTTACGAGAAGGCCGCCAAGCGTTACGCGACGATGGACACGTACATCATGCGCCTGCGCCGCCGCGAGGTTGTCGGCGGCTCGCCAAGGCCCGAAGAGGTCATGCTCGCCAAGATCCGCAAGGAACCGTTCAGCGTCTACTTCAAGTGGCTCGGGACCGAGGGCAAGGGGCGTGAGGTCGTCTACGTCAAAGGCAAGTATGGCGACCTGATTCACTCACTCACCGCCACGGGCGACGTCCTCTTCCTTCCCGGCGGCAAGCGCTTCAAGGTCGCCCCCGACAGTTTTTTGGTGAAATCCAAGAGCCGTTATCCGATCACCGAAGCCGGCTTCGGTCCGCTCATCGACCGTTTCGGCCGTTTGGTGGTCGCCCTCGAGCGTGGGGACGCCATCGAGGGAACGGCGAAGTATCTGGGCGAATTGAAACGGCCCGAGTTCGACACCAAGGTGATCGGCGTGCAGCAAATCGTTCCGGCCAAATCCGACCCCAACCTGCCTGAGGGGGGGCAGCGTCTCTGGTTCTTCGATCCCGGCCTCGGCCTCCCCGTGCTGATCATCACGCATGACAAGAGCGGGCACGAGGTCGAGTACTATTGCCACGACCGCTTCATCATCCCAGGCCACCTGAGCGACGACGACTTCAATCCGGACCTCCTCTGGAAGTCGATGCCGTGACGTGTTCGCCCGCCTGCCCGTAGAACTTGTGCTTCCGCAAGTGCCTTACAAAGGGCGGAGCCTCCTCCGCAAAACCGTCAACTTGACAGTGCCAGCGCAGAAGTTTGGCAGAGCGGCCCAATCCCCGTCCAGCTAGCCCTCATTACAACCGATTTCGTCAAAAAGGGTTAAGGAGGTATGGCCCGGACGGGCCTTGTTGCGGTATCATTTTTGCTGTTTGAGGTTGGGTAGACCAGGTAAACGTTGGGTGATCGGCATGAAGACCGTGGCCGGAACACCGCTTTCCGTTCTCATTACCGATGACGATCGTGATTCACGCGAGACGCTGCGCGAGATCGTCGAGCCGGAGGGGTTTCGCACGCTGCTGGCTTCCTGCGGTGAGGAGGCGGTCGAGATCGTCCGCGAGGCGCCGGTCCACCTGGCGCTGATGGATTTTCATATGCCGCGGATGACAGGCCTGGAAACACTTCAGCTGGTCCATCAGATCAACGAGGTGCTGCCGGTAATTCTGGTCACCGCCGATGCCCGCGAAGACATCGTGCGGCAAGCCTTCAACATGCGGGCCTACAGCGTCATCCCCAAGCCCGTTAGCAAAAACATTCTGCTCTATACAATGATCCGTGCCCTGATGCGGGCCTATGGCAGTCTTCTTCGCGAAGAAGAGCAACATCCCTAGTCATCGTTGAGGAATGCGACATGAAAGTCGTACCGTTGAACGACAAGATCGTGGTCAAGCGTCTCGAGGCCGAAGAGAAGACGGCGGGCGGTATCGTCCTTCCGGATACCGCCAAGGAAAAGCCGCGCCAGGGCAAGGTCCTGAGCGTGGGCGACGGCAAGCTTCTGGAAAACGGCAAACGCGCCGCCTTTCAGGTCAAGGAGGGGGACCGCGTCCTCTTCACTTCTTACGCCGGCAGCGAGGTCAACATCGACGGTGATGAGTACCTCATCATGTCCGAGGACGACATTCTCGCCGTCGTCGAGTAAACGAGAGAGCGACGGCTAACAAGCTCGACAAAAAGGCCAGGCATTGCCTGGCCTTCTCATTGCTCCTCGGAAACAAGATCCTGTTGATGTTTCCTTTTGTTAGCGCCAGGTTAACATCCATGTAAATAATCGGAATCGTTTGGCGCGTGGATTACAGAGGTGTTCCCTCCTCGAAACGCCCTAAACGAACCTTCACGCGTTTTGCCCACACTCCCCATTCTCCACGTCCTTAATTAGTTGTGGTGGGCCTTCCTCGGGCGATTCGGCGTCGCCTCGTCAGGCTTCCCTATCCGGGGCGTGGCGGCACGCTACTTGCCCCTCTCGGCACGCTTCCTGCCCGACAGAATTTCTCCACGCGGCATGCCAGATTCTCTTGCGCGGCTTCTGAGGAACTTCGTCTGCGCCGGGAACGACAAAGGTAGCGCCATGATGCGCAGCACGGATACAACTTCGCTCGGATGGCGGCACAAGGGGCTGATCGGCGGCGCGGCGCTGGTCTGCGCCGCCGTCGGCATCGGCCTCGCTTTCTGCCTGCCGCCGACCTTTCAATCCACCGCCCAGATTCTCCTCGTCAAGAAACGCCCGGAAGCGGTCGGCGCCTTCGAGGCGCGCGAATCGACGCCCGACGAGTATCTGACGCCGGCCCCCGAGATCCTGAAAAGCCCTCTTATTCTGGACAAGGCGGTTCGCCTCCGAGACCTGCGCGCCCTGCCGATGTTCGCACAGGAGAATCGCCCCCTTGCCGAGGTGGTGTCGCAGGGGCTCGCCGTGACCCCGGTGAAGCCACCCGTCGGGGCGCCGACGGTTTTCAAGCTCACCTTCTCCGGCAAAGGGCAGGAAGATTGCGCCGTGGTGCTCGCGGCCGTGTTGGATAGCTTCAAGGATTTCATTGACAAGAAATACCAGAGCGTGAGCGCGGACACGGTTGAGCTGCTCCTGCGCGAGAAGGAAACGCTGCGAAAAGAACTGGCGGAGAAGGAGGCCGCGTACCGGGCCTTTCGCGCCAAGAGTCCCTTCGTGGGCAAGAGCGCGGACGGCGTCCTGGCGCGCCAGGAGCGCTTGAGCAGCATTCAGGCCAAGGCGTCGGCCCTCATGCTGCGCCGCTTGGAGGCGGAGGTTCAGATCACCGCAATCGAGGCGGTCCAACGCGAAGGACGCAGCCGGGAAGCGGTGCTGGCGTTGTTGACGAGGTTCCCCGGCGCCGGCGAGCACGAGCGCTCCGCGGATAAACAGGCGGCACTGCAAGAACGCCTGCTGCCGCTGTTGCTGGAGGAAAAGAAGCTGCTCGAGACGCTCGGCCCGAAGCATCCGGACGTGGAAGGCGTGCGCCGGCGCATCGAAGCCGCCCGCCGCATGGTCCTGTTCCCCACCGCTTCTTTCCCCGGGTCTGAAGACGATCACCGCGCCGCTGACGCCGCTCTCGCGCCCGTGGCGGCCAAGCCTGGAACGGCCGGCGCCGGCGATCCGTTGGCCGCACACCTGGAGCTGCTGCGACAGGAATGCGGCTACCTCAAGGCGTCCGAGGAAGCGCTCGCAAAAGCGCTCCGCGTCGAGCAGGAGGAGGCCAGACGCGTCGTCGCGCTGGACCTCGAAGACGAGGCGTTGCGCACGAGCGTCGCCTTCACCAAGCAGTTGCACGAAACCCTGGTCAAGCGTCTCGGCGAAGCGAGCCTGCTGCGCAACGCGGGCGGCTACGAGGTAGAAGCGATCGAGCCTCCCACGCCCGCGCGGAAGATCGGTCCGAGTCTGCGTCTCTTTGCCGTGCTCGGCGCCTTTGTCGGCGCTCTGCTCGGACTCGTTCTGGCCTACCTCAAAGAGCAGCGCCGCCGCGACCCGGAAAGTCCCACGATCGTTGCCACGGCCAAGGTCACGACAACCGCGCCCACCGAATCCGCCCTCGTCCTTCAGCCATCGACCGTTGCGACACCCTAGATTCCGCGGCTTGACCACGGTTCCCTCCGCACGGTTTCGAACACGACGTTTCGAGCACGACGCTCGACAGCAGGGACGCTCCCACCGCATGACGCTCACCGCACCAAAGATTCACACCCAGGATCGCCCGCGATGCTTTGCCCCCGGCGCGTCAACCACCTTGCCAAGATACTGCTGGATCTATGCGCCCTGGCGGGGGCTTTTTGCCTCGCCTGTCTTTTGCCGTTCGAAGAGATTTCGACCTCGGCGTGGCGCCTCCTTTCTCTTCTTCCCGCTGTCGCTGGCGGCAAGCTGTTCCTTCTCGCGGCCGCTGGCCGGTCGCGTCTGAGCTGGCGCCACACGAGCCTGCGCGACGCGGTCTGGCTGCTCAATTGGTGCGCGGTCGCCGCCATTGGTCTGCTGCTATGGCGACTGGTCGCCATCGTCGTGTCCATCAGCCCCGAACACTCGCTGGCGAGCGGCCTTCCAGTCGGCGTCATCCTGCTGGACCTGGTTCTCAGTATCCTGGGCTTGCTCAGTGTCCGCGGCGCGGCCCGTCTCTGGAGCGAATACCGCGAGCGCAAGGACGCCGCGGCCGAGCGCGTGCCGACCCTGCTCATCGGCGCCGGTCGCGCCGGAGCGATGGTGGCCCGGGAAATCGCCGCCCGACCCGATCTCAGCCTGGCGCCGGTGGGCTTTCTCGACGACGATCCCAGCCTCAGGGGCATGTTGGTCGGCGGCATCCCCGTGCTTGGCACGACCGCTCAGGTCGGCGCCATTTCCAAGCAGTACGACGTGAGGCAAGCGCTGATCACCATCGCCAACCGGGCCGGGGCCGCGATCCGCCGGATCGTCGAGACGTGCAAGGCGAGCGGTCTGGACACCAAGATCATCCCGCCGCTTCACGAACTGGTTGGCGGCCGGATCAACCTGTCCCGGATCCGCAAGGTGGCGCTCGAAGACCTGCTGCGGCGCAGTCCGATCACGCTGGACGACTCCCAGGTGCGCGACATCGTCAAGGACCAGACCGTGCTCGTCACCGGCGCCGGCGGCAGCATCGGCTCGGAGCTGTGCCGCATCATCAGCGGCCTCGCGCCGCGCGCCATCGTGCTGGTCGAGCGCGCGGAGAACAGCCTCTTTCAGATCCACCTGCAGCTCGTGGAGATGTTCCCGGGATTGCACATCATCCCGTGCATCGCGGACATCTGCGACGAGGACCGCATGGAGAGCATCCTCGCGACCCATCGCCCCTCGTCGATCTTCCATGCCGCGGCGCACAAGCACGTGCCGATGATGGAGCTGAACCCGTGCGAAGCCGTGAAGAACAACGTGCTGGGAACGCGTGCCCTCGCCAGGCTGGCCGACCTCTGGGGCGTGCGCCGCTTCGTCATGATCTCCACGGACAAGGCCGTGAACCCGACGTCAGTCATGGGCGTTTCCAAACGCGTGGCGGAACTGTTCGTCCAGTCGTTCGCCCAGCGCAGCACGACCCGCTTCATGACCGTCCGCTTCGGCAACGTGCTGGGATCGGCCGGCAGCGTCATCCCTATCTTTCAGGAGCAGATCGCCGGCGGCGGCCCGGTCACCGTCACGCACCCTGAAATGAAGCGCTACTTCATGACCATTCCCGAAGCTTGCCAGCTTGTCCTCCAGGCAGCGACGATGGGCCAAGGAGGCGAGATCTTCATCCTGGACATGGGGGAACCGGTCAAGATCGTCGACATCGCCCGCGACTTGATACACCTCTCCGGCCTGACGCCGGACCAGGACATCGAAATCCGTTTCACCGGCATTCGCCCCGGCGAGAAGCTCTTCGAGGAGTTGTTTCTGGGGGAGGAAATGGCGCGAAGGACCGCGCATCACCGCATTTTCATCGGCCAGGCCAAGCCGGCCGAATGGATCGTTATCGAGCGCCACGTGCGCGAGCTGGGCGAACTGGCCGCCGGGCCCGACGTGCGGCCGGTCTACGCCAAGTTTCAGGAGATTGTCCCGGAATACGAGCCTGAGTGGCGTCGCCTCGATGAGGCGGAGGCCACGCCGGTCACGCCGATGCACGCCGGACGGTCGAAGGAGGCGCCGGTCGCGGCGGGCGCCGCGGCGCCGGTCAACTACGCGTTCGAGTCATGAGGCCACACGGAGGGCGAGGCTTGGGCGCCAGGATCCTGATCGTGACGGGCATCTTCCCGCCGGACGCCGGCGGCCCGGCGAGCTACGTCCCCACGCTTGCGACCGCCCTGTCGCGGCGCGGCCACCACATCGACGTGGTCACGCTCAGCGACCGGCTGGACCACGACGATCACGCCTGGCCGTTCCGCGTCCATCGCCTGCGACGCCGGCTGTTCTGGCCCTGGCGCATCCTCCTCACCATCTTCACGATCTGGCGTCTGGCGCGCGGCAAGGACGTCGTTTATGTCAACGGCCTCGGCTCCGAAGCGGCGCTCGGCGCCCGCCTCGCGGGCCGGCCCACTGTCTTCAAGATCGTCGGCGACCACGCCTGGGAACGCGCCCGCTCGCGCGGCTGGTTCACGGGTACCATCGACGAGTTCCAGACGGCGCGCAAGGGACTTCGCTTGCGGCTGCTGAGCTTCATCCGCGCCTGTCCCGTACGCGGCGCTCGACGGGTCATCGTGCCGAGCGACTACCTGCGGCACATCGTCACCGGCTGGAACGTAGCGCCGGAGAAGGTGAGCGTCGTTTACAACGCTCCGGCCAGCCGCCCCGCCAAGGAAATCGCGAGGTCCGCTCCCACGGTGGCGACATTTGACGGGACAACGCTCATCACCGTCTGCCGCCTCGTGCCCTGGAAAGGGGTCGACGCGCTCATTCGCATCGTCGCGGCCACGCCAAAGACGCGCCTGCTCATCGTCGGCGACGGCGCCCTGCGTGCGAAGCTCGAGGAACTGGCGGCGTCGAGCGGCGTTTCGGACCGTGTCCTTTTTCTCGGCCAGGTCCCTGGAGCGGAGGTTCGCCCGCTGCTCGAACAGGCCGATGTCTTCGTGTTGAACTCCACGTATGAAGGGCTGCCGCACGTCGTGCTCGAGGCGATGGAGGCGGGCATTCCGGTCGTGGCGAGCGACGCCGGCGGCACGAGTGAAGTGGTGCAGCACGAGATCACGGGTTTGCTGGTCCCGGTGGGGGACGATGCGGCGCTCGCACATGCGCTCAGCCGCCTCCGGGGCGACGCCGCGCTGGCCCGGCGGCTCGTGGCCGGGGCCCGGCTCAGGCTCGAAACGCATCTCAGCCATGACGCCATGATCCGGCAAACCGAAGCGATCCTGCTCGCGGAAGGGGCAGCGGGCGGATTGTCGGTTCTGTCGCTCGGCTTCACGCGCGGTTTGTGGGAGGGGGAAGGGGCGGAAGACTATCAGCGCCTTCTGAGCTATGGCGCCCATCTGCAGCGGTACGTCCTGGTGACGAACTCGTACAAGCGTCACCACTTGAAGCCGCGCCGCCTTGGGCACAACGTCGAAGCGATCCCGACCGATGGCTTCTCGCCGGTCGACGGCCTGATGCGCATGTTCTGGCTCGGCGCTCGCGCCATGCGACGGCGCCGCACGAGTCTGATTCAGGCGCAGGATCCTTTTTATAGCGGCCTGCCGGCGGCGCTGCTCGCCGGGCTCTTCCGCGTGCCGCTCGTTGTCTGCGTTTATGGCCCCAATGTCTACGACCGACAGTGGCTGCGCAGCCACTGGTCCCACCGTTTGCTCGCCCCCGTCGGCCGCTGGGTGATGGGCCAGGCGCGCTGCCTCCAGGTGGACGGCCGCCTCACCGCGCGCTCGCTCATCGCCGCCGGTCACCGCCCGGAGCGGATCGCCGTCAAGCCGCTGGTCCCGACAAATCTCGGACGATTCCTCGATGTGGAGCGCCGCGGCGCCACAGACGGGACGGCGCCACGCTTTCTCTTCGCCGGCCGGCTCGCCCCGCAGAAGAACTTGCCGCTCTTGTTGCGTGCGGCGAAGGAGGCGCGGGCTCGGGGCTGCGGGTTCGAACTGCTGCTCGCCGGCTCCGGCCCGGAGGAAGGGCGCCTGCGCCGCGCCTGCCAGCGGGCTGGATTGCTCGATTGCGTTCGCTTTGTCGGCGAGGTTTCGCGTGCGGACATCGTTCGCGTTTTCGCCGAGGCGGACGTGTTCATCCTCAGTTCGGACTACGAAGGGTATCCGCGCGTGCTCATGGAGGCGGCGGCCGCCGCGCTGCCCGTGATCACGACGGCGGTCAGCGGCGCCGATGAGGCGGTGATCGACGGCGCGACCGGCTTCATCGTGCCGGTGGGGCAGGTCGAGCCGCTGGTCGCGCGCATGACGCAGCTTGCCGCCGATTCCGGTTTGCGCCTCCGCATGGGGAGCGCGGGGAGACGCCACATCGCCACGCAACTCGATCCCGCGACGAACGCGCCGCGGCAACTGGCCATCTGGCACAAGGTGGCCCAATGAACCTGCTGCTCTTCAACCTCGTGACCGATCTGGATCACCCGATCCTGGGCTTCACGAGCCACTGGATCCGCGAGCTGGCCGCCCGGGTCGACTCGGTCGAGGTCATCACGATGCGCCGCGGCCGCGTGCAGGCGCCGGAAAACGTGCGGGTGCACTCGGTGGGAGCGGAGCGTGGCTACTCCGAGCCGCGCCGGGTTTTCGAGTTCTATCGCATTCTCTCCGGCATTCTGGGCCGGGGCCGCATCGACGGCTGCTTCGCGCACATGGCGCCCGAGTTCGCGATCCTGGCCGGTCCAGTCCTCCGCGCCAAGCGCATTCCCCTCGTCACCTGGTATGCCCACCCGAGCCTGCACTGGCGCGTCAAGCTGGCCCATGTCTTCTCCCATCAGATGGTGGCCAGCCTGCCGAACGCCTACCCATGGAAAAAGGACAAGCTCACGGTCATCGGCCAGGGGATCGACACGACTTTGTTCGCGCCCGATGGAACGCCGGAGGAGAACGACCTCGTCCTCTGCGTCGGGCGGGTGTCGGCGGTCAAGGACCACGCGACTCTGCTCCGCGCTGCGGCGCTGTTGCGGCGCCCGGCCCGCGTCGTCGTCCTGGGTCAGACGGCGGGCCCGGAGGACGAAGCCTATCTGCTGGATCTTGGTCGCCTGGCGGCTGAGTTGGGCATCGCCGTGCGGGTGACGTTTGCGAAGGGCGTGCCGCCGGCGGAATTGCCTTCGTGGTATCGGCGCTGCGCGGCGCACGTGAACCTGACGCCGGCCGGCTTCGGCGACAAGGTGGCCTGGGAAGCGATGGCGTGCGCCCGCCCGTGCCTGGTGGCCAACGTCGATTTCGCGCCGACGTTAGGCCGCTTCGAGAACGATCTTCTCTTCCGCGTTCATGACGTCGCGGACCTCGCCGCCAAGCTGGACAATGTGCTGGCACAGAGCGCGGAGCAGCGCGCGGCCATGGGGCAGTATTTGCGCGGCCAGGTGGAACGTTGGCACAGTCTGCCGCGCCTCGCGGAGCAGGTGCTCGAACAACTGCGGCGTTTTGCTCCCTGCGGCGCAGCCACGCGCCGGCGTGTTTCGCGCGCAGCGCGTTTGGCCATGGAGGGCAACCATGGCTGACACGCAAAAAATCCTCTCGGCGGCCCGCAGCAACTGGTGGCTCAACGCCCTCGGCTTGGCGCTATCGTTCTGCGCCGGCGTGGTTTTGGTGCGGACGCTGACGCAAGATCTGTACGCGCAGTACCAAACCGTTGTCGCCATGATCTGGTTCTGCACGCTGATTTTCGACGCCGGCGGCAACAGCGGTTTGACCCGCTACCTTGCCGAAGCGGGCCGCTCTGAGGCGCGCGGCTCCTTCTATCGATCCCTGCAGCGGCGGCGCTGGCTCATCGCCCTTGGGCTCAGTGTCGTCGTCATCGCGTTTGGGCCTTGGTACGCGGAATGGCAGGCGGAAACAACCACGCCCGATCTCAGTTTGGCGGGCCGAAGCCGTGCGACTGAGTTGGCCTCTCTTGCCGATGAGCCGTTCTTGTTCGTTATGATCGCGGCCATCGTTGTATCGGGACTGACGCGCGGCCTGGCGCACTACGGCATGGTCGCATTATTCGAGACACGGCGTGCCCTCCTCTGGGAGCAGGCGTTTCTGGTGTCGCGGTCGGCGTTGCTCGCAGTCATAGCGCTTTGCGGCGGCGGACTGTGGGCGCTCGTGGTTGGCTTGCTGGCGATCAACGTCGTCGAGGCTATCAGCGCGGATGTGCGTCTCATGCGTTTCATCGGGCAGGAGCGTGCGCCGCTACCGGTGGGAATGCTGAACAAGGCGCAGGGGTTCGGGCTGCTGACGATCTTCGACAAGGCGTGCGCCGGTCTTGGCAGCGGTCCCGCTTTGTTGCTGCTGCTGAGGCCCTTTCATCCTCTCGCGGAGCTTGCCGTCCTGGCCCTTGCGGTCGAACTCACCAGCAAGCTGATCAGCCTCACCGTTATGCCGATGTCCAACCTCGTGGCGCCATACCTCAGCCAGGCGCCCGACGACCCGGCGGCGCAGGCGCGGGCGATCGGCTGGGTGGTGAAGTGCTCCAGCCTCCTTTACTGCTTCAGCATCGGCGCCGGGCTGTTGCTGGCGCGCGAGTTCGTGCCCCTCGTCTATGGCGCCGCTTACGCGGATGCCGCCGTCTTCACGCTCGCCTTGCTGGCGCCCATCGCTTTCGAGAACTGGGTGCGCGGCGTCGCCTCGCCGGCGCTCCTGCGCAATGGCCGCGGCCGCGCCCTGGCCGCTCTCAACGTGCTCCAGGCCAGCGTGACGCTCGGCGCCATCTGGCTGGTGCACGAGGCCCCGCTGCTGACGGCGGTGACCGTGGTGGTCACGGCGCGCGCGGTGGTGGCGTCACTAAGCCTTTTGCTTCTGGCGCCGTTGGTGGCGCCGGGGGCGTTCCGGGTGCCGCTTCAGGCCGCTCTGCTGGCGGCCTGTGCGGCGGGCCCGTGGTTGCTGCTCGAGCCTCTGCCGTTGCCGGCGCTGGCGCGGCTGCTCGTGCAAGGAAGCGCGTTCGCTCTGGCCTATTATCTGGGATTGCGCTGGGTGGTCCTGCGCGACGGCGACATGCTGCGTCTGGCCCACCGTTTGGCGGGCCGTGGCGCCGCGTCTCGCCTCTTGCCCCCTTTGCCATGTTGACTCTCGTCATTTACGCTCTGGCTGCGCTGCTCGCCCTGCTGCCGACCCGCTTGGCCGGCGTCGTCATGCCCGTGATTTTTCTGGGACAGCGCATCCTGTTCCCGGAGCCGGAAGAGGACCTGCTTCGCCTTGGCTCGATGCGCATCTCGCTGGTGGACGTTTTCTCAGCGACGCTCGTCCTCAAGTGGCTCGCCGGCGGCGGATTGCTGCGCCTCCGCGAGCAGGACCGCGGCATCCGTTATGTCCTGGGCGCCTGGGCCGCAGTGAACTTCCTCGCCTGCCTTGCCGCCGGCTTGAAGTTTGGCGACGCCCATGCCTACGCTTGCATCGCCTCCCTCGCACGCGGCCTCGGGGAAGCGATCCTCGTCGTGGTCCTCGCCGACTCCTTCACCTCGCTGCGCCAGGCCCGGACCGTGGCCCTGGCCATTCTGGGTTTTCTCGGAGTTCTGTTGGCCATTCAATTCTTCAACTATGCGGGCGCCGATCGCGGCTGGGTGATCGGCGAAGTTCAGGGGCTCGAGCGCGACCAGGTGCGCATCTTCGGCCCCGTTGGCGACTCGGTGGGCTTTATCCTTCTTCTGGGCTACGTCTATGGCCTGTGCCGCGAGAACTTGATCGTCGCCGCGGCTTTCGCCGGTGGCATCGTGGTCACCGCCGGCCTCGGCGCGGTGATCAGCATGGCCGTCGCCACCGCGTTCTACCTCGTCGCGCGTCCCTACCTCGCCGCCGCCGCGCCGCGCCGCGGCGCGGCGCCGCTGCTTCTCGGTCTGGGCCTTGCGGCGGCCGCCGCGCTTGTCTGGACCACGCCGCTCACGGCGACCCTGCGCGAGCGGCTCAGCGGCGCGTACGAGGAAAGCGGCGGCCAGCGCGCGCTGACGGCGCGCGTCGCCCTGACGATGGTCGACGACAATTTCTGGACCGGTGTCGGCTTCATGGGCTTCCGCCACCTCGTCATGCGCTATGGTGGCAGCGATTACTTCGGTTACGACGCGGCCGACGGCGGCACGGCCAACGCCAATAATCAGGCTCTCCAATCCCTCACCGATGCCGGCATCCCCGGAATCGTCGCCCTGGCCGCCCTCATCTTCGTCGCGGCGCGGCTTCTGTACCGCGTCGCCCACCGCGCCGGCGATCCCGTGCTGGCCGCGTTCTTCTCGGCAGTCATGCTCTGGCTGTTGGCCCAGGCGTTCGGAAACCTTGCCGCCACCTGGCTCACCCCGTCGTCGGGCGTGGCCCTGCTGCTCTGGATCTCCCTGGGCACGGCGGCCGGGGTCCAGCGCCTGATCGTGCTGGAGGAGGAAAAGGCTGACGCGCGGCCAAGCGCCTCCGCGCCGCAGTTGCTGGGGGTGGCGCCATGAAAACCCCGCGCGTCCTGCATGTGATCACCGCCATCAATCGGGGCGGGGCTGAAAACCACCTCTTCGACCTCGTGCAGCACCAGCGCCGCGCCGGGATGCGCGTCACCGTCGCCTACCTGCGCGGCTCCTATCGGGACCTGGGCGTGCCCGCGCACGACCTGCGACTCCGATACTACGGGGACCTGAAGCCGATCCTAAAACTGCGGCGCCTCATGCTCGCCACGGCCCCCGACCTTGTCCATGCCCACATGCCGCCGGCTGAACTCTACGCTCGTCTCGCGCTGACGGGCATCAGCGCCCGACGCTTGCCGCTCGTGATCACCAAGCACAACGAGGAGCGCTTCTATCGCGGCCCCGGCCAGAAATTTATGGGCCGCTGGGTGGCTCGCCGCGCCTGCGCCGTCATCGCGATTTCCGAGGCGGTCAAGCGCTACATGATCGGTCCGGCTCTCAGTCTGAACCCCAGCCTCCTGCACACGATCCCTTACGGCATCGACGCCCGGCCGTTTGCCGCGGCGGCGCCCGAAGCGGGCCGCGCGCTGCGGCGGCGCTGGGGTGTGCCGAACGAATCGCTCCTGATCGGCTTTGTCGGCCGGCTCGTGCCGCAGAAATCCGTCGACACGCTGCTCCGCGGCCTGGCTCTGCTGCGACAACGGGGGGGCGCCGATCCTTGGCTCGCCATCGTCGGCGGCGGACCGCTCGAAGCCGACCTGCGGCGGCAGGCGCGCGAACTGGGCGTCGCCGAGCGCGTCGTCTGGGCCGGCTTCCACGACGACATTCCGCCGGTCATGCGCGCCTTCGATGTGTTCTCGATGACCTCCGTCTACGAGGGTTTCGGCCTCGTGCTTGTGGAAGCGATGGCCGCCGACTTGCCCGTTGTGGCCACGCGTGCGGGCTCGATCCCCGAGATCGTGGTTCATGGCGAGACCGGCATGCTCATTGAGCCGCGCGACCATGCCGCTCTGGCGGCGGCCTGGGGCCGGTTCGAGGACACTGAACTCCGGGCCCGGTTCGGAGCGGCCGGGCAGCGCCGCGTTTTCGAGACGTTCACGCTCGACCGCATGTTCCACGAAACCGACAAGCTTTACGCCCGGATCCTTCCGGCGGCCTCAGTCCGCGCTTGCGCCGCGGAGACGGTCGCGCCGGAGTGCTTGACTTCCTTTGCCCTATGAGACGAAACGCGCCCAGTTTGTTGATGGTCACCACCGTCCCCGAGACGATGTGGGGCTTTCTGCTGCCCTTCGCCGAGCATTTTCGCGCCCGCGGCTTCCGGGTCGACGCTATGGCACGCGGCATCTCCGACAGCCCGGAATGCGTCCGCGGCTTCGATCGCGTCTGGGACGTGGACTGGTCGCGCAATCCATTTTCGCCGCGGAACTTCCTGGGCTGCCCCGAGCGGGTGCATGAAGTGGTCGCCAGCGGAGGCTATGACCTGGTCCACGTCCACACGCCCGTCGCGGCGTTCGTCACGCGCTTTGCGCTGCGAGCCCTGCGCGCGGCAGGCCGGACCCGCGTGATCTACACCGCGCACGGCTTCCACTTCTATCGAGGCGGCCCGCGCCTGAAGGGGGTCGCCTTCCGCAGTCTCGAAAAACTGGCGGGCGCCTGGACCGACTATCTCGTGGTCATCAACCGCGAGGACGAGGCCACTGCTCTGCGTTACCGTCTCGTTCCTCCGGGGCGGGTTCGCTTCATGCCCGGCATCGGCGTCGATACCGAGCTCTTTTCTCCGCAAGCGATTTCGGAGAAAGCGGTGGCGTGTGTGCGAGGCGAACTGGGTCTGACGCCAAAGGACCGCCTGTTCGTGATGGTCGCCGAGTTCAACCCGGGGAAGCGGCACCAGGATGCCCTGCATGCGTTCGCCCGCCTTCGCCGACCGGAGGCGGTCCTCGCCTTTGCGGGCATCGGGCCGCGCGCCGACGACATGCGAAATCTCGCGGCCGACCTCGGTGTCGCCGAGCGCGTGCACTTTCTCGGTTTTCGCCGGGACATTCCCGCCTTGATCCGCTCGGCGGCGTGTCTCTTATTGCCCTCCGAGAGGGAGGGGCTGCCGCGCAGCGTCCTCGAAGCCCTCAGCCTGGCGGTACCGGCGATCGGGGCTCGTATCCGGGGCGTGACGGATCTGCTGGACTCCGGCTGCGGCCTGCTCCATCCCGTGGGGGACGTGCAACGGCTGGCCGAGGCCATGGCGTGGATCCTCGATCACTCCGAGGAAGCCGTCGCCATGGGGGAGCGCGGCCGTCGCTTCATAAGCCATTACGACGTGCGCCATATCATCCGCCTTCATGAAGACCTGTATGAGGAGGCGCTGCGGCCGCAAAGGCCGCTCGGGGAACGTCTCTCCTCGCCCTTGGCGGAGGCCCCGGCATGAGCAAAACCATCCTGGTGACCGGGGCGGCGGGATTCATCGGCAGTCATGTCGCCGAGGCGTTCTTGGCGCGTGGCGACCGGGTCGTCGGTCTGGATAACCTGAACGACTACTACAGTCCCGAGCGCAAGAGGGCCAACCTCGCGGCGATTTGCCGCGCCTGGCCCTCCGAAAACGATTGCCGCTGGCTGGAGGGCGACGTGCGCGACGCCGCCCTGATCGAAAAGGTGTTCGCGGAGGAGCGGTTCGACGCGGTGGTCCATCTGGCGGCGCTGGCCGGTGTCCGGGCTTCGGCGGCGGACCCACGGCTCTACCTGGATGTCAATCTGATGGGGACGCAGCGACTCCTCGAAGCCGCTGCCCGGCGCGGGGTCGGCGTCTTCGTCTTCGCCTCGACCTCGTCCGTCTATGGCGCGACGCGGGGCATCCCGTTCCACGAAAGCGATAGCGCCGACCGTCCCCTCGCCCCGTATCCCGCGAGCAAACGCGCTGCCGAGATGCTTGGCTTCACTTACCACCATCTGACCGGCCTGAATTTCACGGCGCTGCGTTTCTTCACCGTCTATGGCCCGCGGAATCGGCCGGACATGATGGCGCATCTGCTGGCCGACCATCTGCGTTTCGGTCGCCCGGTGACTCTTTACCGCGGCGGGGACATGTACCGGGATTGGACCTTTGTCGGCGATATCGTCCAGGGCGTTGTCGCCGCCGCGGACCGCCCGCTGGGCTACGAGATCATCAATCTGGGCCGGGGCGAGCCGGTGCTCGTCGCGGACTTCGTGCGCGTCCTGGAAGCGTTGGCCGGCCGCAAGGCCGATCCGGCGCCCGGCGCGCTGCCGGACACGGATGTCGTGTCGACGCACGCGGACATCGGCAAGGCGCGGGCCGTGCTCGGTTATGAGCCCAAGGTCTCCGTCGCGCAGGGCGCGGCGCGTTTCTGGGAGTGGTATCAGGCGACGGTCCATGGCTGAAAAGGCGGACGCCGGAGCGCGGCGTTCAGCAAGGCGAGCGTGATCATGCGTGATTCCTTTTACCGACGACACGGCAAACGTTGCCTCGATGTGCTGCTGGCCGGCTGCGCCTTGATTGCGCTCGCTCCGATCCTGGTCCTGACCGCCCTCTGCGTGCGGGTGTTTCTGGGCGCCCCCGTTCTTTTCCGGCAGGAACGCACCGGCTTCAAAGGCCGCCGCTTCACCATTCTCAAGTTCCGCACGATGACGAACGAGCGCGACGCGGCCGGCGTTCTCTTGCCCGATTCGCAGCGACTGAACTGGTTCGGTCGCTGGCTGCGTCGCTCCAGTCTCGATGAATTGCCCGAATTCTGGAACGTCCTCAAGGGAGACATGAGCCTGGTCGGACCCAGGCCCCTCTTGCCGCGTTACGATGCCCATTATTCCGAACGCGAGAAACGGCGTTTTGACGTCCTGCCGGGCATCACCGGCTGGGCCCAGATCAACGGCCGCAACGATTTGCCCTGGGACGATCGGCTGGAGTGCGACGTGTGGTACGTCGCCTCCTGCTCGCTCGCGCTGGACTTCAAGATTCTCTGTCGCACCGTCGTCAAGGTGGTGCGGCGCGACAACATCCAGGCCGATCCCGGCCAGACGTTCGGGGCGCTGGATGAGGAGCGTATGGAGCGCAATGCAATCTGCCGACAACCGTTGTCCCCCGCCGGCGCCGGGTTGGCGCTGGCGTCGACGGCGTCGGCGGAAACAGGAGAGTAAAGGATGTCGCCCATGAAGGAGATCACCACCGCGGATCCGGGGGCCTGGTTCGAGGCCCTGGGAACCGCCCCCTACGACTTCTATCACCTGCCGCAGTACCACGCGCTGGCGGAGCAGCGCGGCGAGGGAGAAGCCCGGCTGTTCCACTACACGGAAGGGCGCTTCTCGATCGCCCTGCCTCTTTTGTTGCGCGGGCCGATCCATCACTGCGCTTTCGGTGGTGTGGACATGGGAAATTGGCAGGACGCGACCTCCGTGTACGGCTATGCCGGCCCAGTCTGCTCGCACGAGGCGATTCCCGATTCCGTCGTCGCGGCCTTTGGGGCGGACCTGGAAGAGACACTACGCCAGGCGCGCGTGGTCAGCGTGTTCTCCCGACTGCACCCGCTCCTGCCGCAGGTCGGGGCGCTCGCCGGCCTGGGCGAATGCCCGGAGGTTTCGCGGACCGTCTCCATCGACCTGAGCGAGCCGGTCGACGTCCAGCGCTCGCATTATCGGCAGGGATATCGCGGCAAGATTCAAAAGCTTCAGCGTCAGGGCGTCACCTGCGTCTACGATGCGGACGACGCTTACCTGGATGACTTCATCGATATCTACGAAGAGACCATGCGCCGTGTGGGCGCGGCAGAGATGTACTTCTTCCCGCACGCCTACTACGAACAGCTGCGGCTGGCGCTCGGTCCCCGCCTGCACGTCTTCGCGTGTCTGCATGAAGGCCAGCCCATCGCCGCCGCCCTCTTCGGAAGTTGTCAGGGTTTCTTCCAGTATCACCTGGGAGGCGCCCGCGACGCGGCTCTCCCCCTGTCTCCCATGCGCATGCTCATGGACGAGGCTCGTCAATGGGCGACCGAGCATGGCTATCGTGTTTTCCACCTCGGCGGTGGCGCCAGCGGCCGGCCCGATGACTCGTTGCTGCGCTTCAAGACAGGCTTTTCCGACCGAACGCATGCGTTTCGTGTCTGGCGCTGGGTCTTGTTCCCGGAGGTGTATCGGCAGCTGTGCCAGGACAAGGCGTTGCTGAACGCGCGTCTCGGCGTTCGGTCCAAGCCCGGCTTCTTCCCGGAATATCGCAGTCCCATCGTGCCTTGCGCTACGGCCGCCGTGGCCGAGGAGGCGCCGGTATGAACATCCTGCTCACCTGCGCCGGCCGCCGTAACTATCTCGTGCGTTACTTTCAGGAGACGCTGCAGAGACGCGGCCGCGTTCTGGCGTGCGACGCCGCCGATCATGCTCCGGCCTTCGCGGAGGCGGACTGTGGCTTCGTCGTCCCCGCCATGGATCATCCCGACTATTTCCCTGCACTTCTGGCGATCTGCCGAGAAGAAGCCGTGAGTCTGGTGGTATCGGTCAACGACGTCGAGCTGACGGGCCTGGCCGAGATGGCGCCGAGCTTTCGCGCCGCGGGGACGATTGTCGTCGTCGCCGCGCCCGGCATCGTCGCGCTCTGCCTCGATAAGTGGCGCGCCTTTCAATGGCTGCGCGAGGCGAACATCGCCACGCCGAACACCTGGCTGTCGCTGGCCAAGGTACGCCGCGCCTTGAGCGCCGGGGAGATCGCCTTTCCGCTGCTGGTCAAGCCGCGCTGGGGGACGAGTTCCGTGGGCGTCGAGCGGGTGGAAACCGAGCGCGAACTGGAGCTGGCCCACGAATGGGTGACGATTCAGACGACGCGCGGCATGCTCGGCAAGCTGCGCCGCGCCGACGCGGAGTGCGCGGTGATCATCCAGGAATGGGCGTCCGGCCAGGAGTACGGCCTCGACATCGTGCACGACTTGCAGGGCCAATATGCCGGGACGCTGGCCCGGCGCAAGCTCATCATGCGGTCCGGAAACACCGACCGCGCGGTGTCCGTCGTCGACCCGGAACTGGAGCGATTGGGGGAGACGATCGGTCAGCGCCTCGGGCATATCGGCGCGCTCGACGTTGATGTGATGGTTGGCCCGGCGGGCGTCTCGGTGCTCGATTTGAATCCGCGCCTGGGAGGCGGCTACCCGTTTTCGCACCTGGCGGGCGCCAACCTTCCGGCGGCACTGCTCGCCTGGGCTGCCGGCGCCAAGGCGGACCCATCCTGGCTACGCTGCAGGCCGGATGTCCTGGGGTGCAAATTTGACGAGCTGGTTGTGATGAATACGGGAGGACCGGCGTCGAGCCAGCCGCTCGAAGCCGCGGCCTCATGAGCTCGATGACAAGAAGACACAGCGCGCTGAACACGAGGAGAATCGCATGGCTTTCGGTTCACAAAGCTGCCAGTTCGCCGTCATCGGCGCCGGGCCCTACGGCTTGGCGACGGCGGCCCACCTGCGCGGCGCGGGTCAGGACGTGCGCATCTTCGGCAAGGCCATGGACTTCTGGGACAACCACATGCCCCGCGGCATGCTGCTGCGCTCGCCGCGGCATGGTTCGGACATCGGCGATCCGACAGGATCCCTCAGCCTCGACCGCTTCGAGGCGGCGCATAGCCTTAGGCTGCCCGCGCGCGTCCCGCTGGAGGACTTTGTCCGTTATGGCCGGTGGTTTCAGCGCGAGGCCTTGCCTGATCTCGACGAGCGCTCCGTGGCGAGCGTCGTCCCGGTCGGCGACACGTTTCGCCTGACGCTGGAGGATGGCGACGGCATCAGCGCCGACAATGTCGTCGTCGCCGCCGGTATCGGCGCGTGTGCGCAGCGTCCGGAAACGCTGGCCGCCCTGCCGCGTGAGTTCGTGTCGCACGCCAGCGACCGGGCCAATCGCGACCTGGGCCGCTTTGCCGGAAAACGCGTGGTTGTGATCGGCGCCGGACAGAGCGCGATCGAGTCCGCGGCGCTGCTCCGCGAGAACGGCGTCGACGTCGAGCTGGTGGTGCGCGAGCCGCGCATGCGCTGGCTCAGCAGCGGCTCTCTCCTGGAACGCTTGAGCGATCGCTTCAGCCCGTTCCGCGCGCCCGGCAAGATCGGTCCCATCGGGCTCGACTGGCTGATCGAGCATCCCCGCCTCTTCACGCTCTTGCCGCGCGGCCTCCAGGATCGGCTCACGTACCGGGCGATCCGTCCCGCCGCCAGCGCCTGGCTCCGGCCGCGCGCCGAGGGCATACCGATGTCCACCGGGCGGCACGTCGTCGCCGCGACCGTTCAGGGCGAGCGGGTCCAGCTCCGGCTGAGTGACGGCGGCGAGCGCCAGGCGGACCATGTCTTGCTGGGTACCGGCTACAAGGTGTCGATCGCGCGTTACCAATTTCTCGGCGCGGACCTTTTGGAAAGCGTGCGAACCGTGAACGGTTATCCCGTGCTGAACGGCGGCTTCGAGTCGTCCTTGCCTGGGCTCTATTTCGTCGGCGCCGCCGCCGCGCGCTCTTTCGGGCCGCTGTGTCGCTTCGTGGTAGGCACGCAGTTCGCGGCGCGCACGCTGGCGCGCTTCGCGAAAAAGAAACGCCGCGCTCGCGCCGCAGCCGCTGTCGCGGTCTGACGCTCTCTGACGATTCCCCCCGCTGGACCCCGGGGGGGAAGGGGGGCGGGCTGATAGGGTTCAGACCATGCCGGGACGGACTACGCCGATGAGACGCATCTATCTGTCGCCGCCGCACCTGGGGGACGAGGAGCTGGAACTCGTCAAGCAAGCGTTCGCCTCGAACTGGATCGCTCCGCTCGGCCCCCATGTCGACGCCTTCGAGCGGGAATTCGCAGAGTCCGTCGGTGTCGCCCATGCCGCCGCCGTCTCCTCCGGTACCGCGGCGCTGCACCTCGCCCTCCGCATCGTCGGCCTCGAACCCGGTGACACCGTCGTGTGCCCGACGCTCACTTTCTGCGCCAGCGCCAATCCGATCGTCTACGAGGGGGGCGTACCCGTCTTCATCGACGCCGACCCCCAGACATGGAACATGGACCCGGAACTGCTCGGCGCGGAGCTGCGCGCGGGCGCCGCCCGGGGCCACTTGCCGAAGGCGGTCATCAGCGTCGATCTTTACGGCCAGACCGCGGACTACGATCGCATCGTCCAGCTCTGCGACCGCTACGACGTGCCGCTGATCGAGGACGCCGCGGAAGCCCTGGGCGCCACCTACCGCGGCAAGCAGGCCGGACGCTTCGGCGCCTGCGCCGCCTTCTCCTTCAACGGCAACAAGATCATCACCACCTCCGGCGGCGGCATGCTCGTTTCCGACGATCCCGCGCTGATCGAGCGGGCCCGCTTCCTCGCCACGCAGGCGCGCGACCCGGCTCCTCATTACCAACATTCCGTCATCGGCCACAACTATCGCCTGAGCAACATCCTGGCGGCCATCGGCCGGGGGCAGTTGGGCGTGCTGCCCGAGCGCGTGGCGGCGCGGCGCCGCATCGCCGCGCATTACCGGGCCGTGCTGGCCGATGTCCCCGGCGTCGGCTTCATACCCGAGGCGCCCTATGGTGAGCCCAATGGCTGGCTTACCTGTATTACCGTGAACTCCCAGCGTTACGGCGCCGATCGCGAAGAGCTGCGCCGCGCCTTCGAGGCTGCCAACATCGAGGCCCGGCCCGTCTGGAAGCCGTTGCACCTTCAGCCCGTCTTCTCCGAATGCCCGGCCCGTGGCGGCGCCGTCGCCGAGCGGCTCTTCCACGATGGTCTGTGCCTGCCGAGCGGTTCCGCGATGACCGAGAGCGACCTCGAGCGGGTGGTCCGGGTAGTCCAGGAGTTCGGCGCCTCCCGGCGAGCGGCCGGCAGCCTGGCGCCGGTGGCGGTGGCCTGCGAATCGGCTTGACAACCGCGTCCGACAAATCTATAGAGCGGCGATTCCTCAGCAGTATGTGCCGGACCGAAGACGCTGCGCGCGACGGCGCGGGGCTTCGAACCGCTGCAAGGATCGCTTCGATCCCGCCGCGGTTTGGCGCGCCCGCATCCGGCTCGCGCGGGGCAGGGCAGTGTCATGCGAACCGCGTTCGCCATCCCCGTCATTGGCTTTTGTCTTGCCTGCTGCGGCTGCGCGCTGGTGGAGGACACGAGCAGGAACTTCGTGGTCGGCATGTGCCGCAGCACGGAGGAAATGCGCGAACACTGCCGCAACAAGCGCTGGGCCGAGGAGACGTGGCGTCAGGTCGCCGCGCGCGGCGCCTATTCTTCGGACTACGCGCACGGCTTCAAGGCAGGCTTTGCCGACTACCTGTTCGGCGGCGGCGATGGCGAGCCACCCGTCATGGCGCCGCCCCGTTACCGCACGATGGGCTATCAGTCCGCCGCGGGTCGGCAAGCGATCGAGGACTGGTTCGCCGGCTTCCGCCACGGCGCCGCCGAAGCCCAAGCAAGCGGCCGGCGGCAATGGATCGTCGGGCCGTCGTCGCTCGATCCGCGCGGGGGTCCGGCGCCGGAGGAGGTCGAGCCGCTGGCCCGGGGAACGACGCCGCCGGGCCTGATGAATCTGAAAGCGCAGCCTCTCGCCGCGCGCTCCGCAGTCCGGCCCGACGCGCCGGCGCCGGCTACCTCGCCTTCGCCCGCCCTGGCGACTCCGCTTCTGTCCGTTTCCGGCGCCTCGGCCGGCGGCGCCGTGACGACTGGCGTTTTGACCGCGCCCGCCGCGCGGCTCGCCCAGCCTGACACGATGCCGGCCGAATGGGGGACGGGCGCGTGGGGTCTCGACACGGCGCCGAAAACGCCTCCCTCCGTCACACCGGCGCACCTGGTCGTCCCGGAGACGCCGACCGCTGAACGAGCCGTCGGCGCCTGGGGCCTCGCGGAGCCCGTGAGCGACGCGCCTCGCGTGCCGCCTGTCGCTGTCGAGAGGCGACAACGCTTGCCAATCGGCCCGGCACTGCTGGCGCTGCCCGAGACGCCGGCGGCGCACCTGCCTGCCGTCGCGCCGGCCGACCCGACGACGACGAACCCGATCCCGAAGTCCGCCGGGCTCGCGATGCCAACGACCACGCCCGAGATCGCGCCGGCGATCTCGCCGTGGGCGCCGCCTCGAACGCCCGCCCACGGCACGTGGGGCATCGACGATTGGACGGCGCCGCGCATCCCTGCCTCGACCAAGACGCCGGCGGAAGCGGGGTCGAGCACCTGGGGCATCGGCGACCGGACGGCGCCGCGTATCCCGTCGACCAAGAAGTCTGCGGAACCGATGTCGAGTACGTGGGGCATCGACGGCTCCGCCGCAACAGCGCCGCGCATCACACTGCCGGCGCCCAGGAGCGCAGGCGCCGGGGCGATTGAGGTGAAAGAATCGAGCTTGCCGTCAGGCGCGGCCCTGGGCGCTCCGGCGGCGGGCGTCGGCGGTCCCCGTTTGCTTCCGCCCGCGACGCGGCCCGGTCTTGGTCAGCCGGATTGAGGCTTGATGGTTTCCCGAGCAAGGCAGTAGTCATGGTGGGCAAGCCATTTCATCATCTGGTTGCGACAGTCTCCGCGGCGCTCCGGGCGCCGGCGATCGTGCTCGTCTTGCTCGGCCTGAGCGGCTGCGCCGCCGTCAGCAACCCGACCTACGATAGCGTGCCGGTCCGCCTGGTACCCGACGAACTCCTGGCCCATTCCAAGGCCGGTCTCCAGACCATTCCGCTCACCTTGCTCGGCCAGCCGCAGCCCGAGGCCTACCGCCTCGACCATGGCGACGTGCTGGGTATCTTCATCGACGGCATCGTCGGCGACCGCGCCGTGCCGCCGCCCCTGCACGTGGCCCCGCTTACCCAGTCCAAAGAACTGCATCGTCTGCCGCCCGCTTCCGGCTATCCCTTCCCGGTGCAGGCGGACGGCTCCGTCGCCTTGCCGTTCTTGCCCAAGATGGACGTCCGCGGCATGACCTTGAACGAGGCCCGGGAGGCGATCCGCGCCGCCTACGTGAAAAAGGATTTGCTCAAGGCGGACAACGAGCGCATCTCCGTTACCCTCCTCTACGAGCGGCAGACACAGGTGCTCGTCATGCGCCAGGAGGCGACGACGTATCTGTTCGGCCCGGAAGGACCCGTGCCGACCGGCAAGCGCAACTCCGGCCATCTCGTCGACCTGCCGGCCTACAAGAATGATGTGCTGCACGCGCTGGCCCAGAGCGGCGGCCTGCCCGAGTTCGACGCCTACAACGAGGTCATCATCTTTCGCGGCGGCGTCATGCAGGACAGGCGCAAGCTCATGAAAAAACTCGAAAAGGGCGCTCTCCCGCCCGGCGACGACGCCGACTTCGCCGGCGAGGCCATCCGCATTCCGCTCCGCCTTCCGCCGGGGTCGACGCTCCCCTTCACGCGCGAGGACGTGCTGCTACGGCCGGGCGACACCATCTTCCTGGAAGCGCGCGACGAGCAGGTCTTCTTCACGGCGGGCCTCCTGCCGGTCGGCAAGTACGTCTTGCCGCGCGACCAGGACCTCGACGTCCTCGAAGCCGTCAGTCAGGTCCACGGCCCGCTCTTCAACGGGGCCTTCGGCGGCAGCAACCTGTCGGGCGTCCTGATCGCTCCGGGCATCGGCAACCCGTCGCCGACGCTACTTGTGGTGGTGCGGCGCGTGCCGGGGCGCGGGCAGATGCGCATTCTCGTGGACCTGCGCAAGGCGGTCCGCGATCCGCGCGAGCGCATCCTCGTCCAGCCCGGCGACATGCTCATCCTCCAGGAGAAGCCGGCCGAAGCGGTCGCGCGCTACATGACGCAGACGATGCTCAACTTCGAGATCTTCTGGCGCTTCCTCAACACGTCCACCGCCACCGGCGCCGCCAGCATCGCCGGCCCGGACCGCGTGTCGGGGCGGTTGGGGAGCATCACGATCAACCAGCCGTGAGGCGGCTTGATATCAGCCACGGAAGGGCACAGAAGACCACGGAGGAAAGAGCGACGCGATCCGCCCGCTTTCGTCTCATCTCGTCGCACACACAGCGACTCACTGCGCCGTATCACCCACTAACATCCGACGCCAGTCATAACCAACGTCGTCACAGCATCTTCCGCCGCGTCCACAACAATCCAATCCACACTTCCTTTTCGCCACCTGTGCGACGAAAACCAGCGCGCCTAAGCGCCACCACAAATTCTCCCGCAACCAAGGTTGATTCCGCAGGGCGTTCTTGATCCGAGAGGAAAAGCCCGGGCGCACGCTTCTTTGTGAGTTCTGTGGCAGAGTGTTCTCAATAATTCGCCAGCGTCGTCGCGACGCTGCCCAGCTTCTTGATCTCCGCCCCCGCCGCCGTCAGCATCATGCGCAGCTCGCTGCCGATGGCGATGAATTGCCAGCCTTCCTCGATGCGCGTCAGCGCCTCCTCGGCCGAGTAGCAGTGCAGGCCGGCGGGCACCTTGTGCTTCTTGCAGGTCTTCAGGATGTGGTCCATCGCTTCCTTGGTGGCTTGAGCGCTCGGCGGCTTGTTGTCCTTCGAACGCATGCTGGCGGCGAGATCGTTGGGGCCGACGAAGATGGCGTCGATGCCGGGGACGGAGAAGATGGCGTCGGCGTTTTCGACGGCCTGGATGTGCTCGCACTGGATGACCTTGAGCAACTCGTCGTTGGCGCGGGCGTAGTAGTCCTGCGGCGTGGCGGCGAAGTTGAGGGCGTGGACGCTGCCGCCGACCGAGCGGTTGCCGTGGGGCGGATAGAGCATGGCGGCGACGGCCTCCTCAGCCTCCTGGCGGCTGTTGACCATCGGGACGACGACGCCGTGGGCGCCGTTGTCGAGCACCCGCTTGATGTGGTCATGCCGGTTGGCGGGGACGCGGGCCAGGGCGACGCAGCCCCCCTCGGCGATGGCGGCGAACATGTGGGTCGCCGTCTCCCAGTCGACGAGGCTGTGTTCGATATCGACCGTGAGCCAGCTGAAGCCGACGCGCGCCAGGAAGCGCGAGGCGGTGATGCTGCCGAGGGAAAGCCAGGTACCGACGGACGGCTTGCCGGCGCGAAGGAGTTGCTTGGCGGCGTTCGGACGCATGGGGTCGCGCTTTCGTTGGGACGCGGTTTTTCGCTATTATAACCGAGAGAAAGGAGTTCGTCCCCGATGGCCGAAGGCGCGTCCGATCGAGAACGTGTGATCGCGGAACACCGCGCCTGGCTCGAACCCGTCTTCGCCGAGATCGGCCGGGTCATCATCGGCCAGCGCGACATGGTCGAGCGGTTACTCATCGGACTTCTCGCCGGCGGTCACATCCTCGTCGAAGGCGTCCCCGGCCTGGCCAAGACCCTGGCCGTCCGCACCCTCGCTCGCAGCCTGCACCTCTCCTTTCATCGCATCCAGTTCACGCCCGATCTGTTGCCCGCCGATGTCATCGGCACCCAGGTCTACAATCCGCGCTCCGGCGAGTTCAGCGTCAAGAAGGGGCCGGTCTTCGCCAACTTCGTCCTCGCCGACGAGATCAACCGCGCCCCCGCCAAGGTCCAGAGCGCCCTCCTGGAGGCGATGCAGGAGCAGCAGGTCACCATCGGCGATACCAGCTACACCCTGGAGAAGCCGTTCCTCGTTCTGGCGACGCAGAACCCGATCGAGCAGGAAGGGACCTATCCCTTGCCCGAGGCCCAGGTCGACCGCTTCATGCTCAAGCTGAAGCTCGATTATCCGGCCCGGGACGAGGAATTGAAGATCCTCGACCGCATGGCCGCCATCGATCCGGACCTGGAGGTGAGCCCCGTCCTCTCCGGCGAGAAGATTCTGGCCTTGCGGCAAGTGATCGACAACATTTACATGGATGAGCGAATCAAGCGCTACATCGTCGATATTGTCCACGCGACGCGGAAGCCAAGCGAACACGGCCTCGATATCGGCTCGTATATCCAGTACGGGGCCAGCCCGCGGGCCACGATCTACCTGAGTCGGGCCGCGCGCGGTCACGCTTTCCTCGCCGGTCGCGGCTTCGTGACGCCGGAGGACATCAAGGCGATCGGCTACGACGTCTTGCGGCATCGCCTCAGCCTCTCGTACGAGGCGGAAGCGGAGGAGATCACGAGCGAGCAGCTCCTGAAGAAAATCTTCGATCGCCTGAAGGCGCCGTAGGTTGGTGGGTGGTGAGTAGTGCGTGGTAGTGGTTCTCGAATCACAACCACTTGTGCTGTCTTCCACCACTCACCATAACCACTCACCACTCACCAACATGCACCAGATCCTTTTCACCATCCGGCTCAGTTCCATCTGGGAAGCGCTGCCCGATTTGCCGATCTACGGCTATGGCACGATGCTGTTCGTCGCCTTCCTGGCCTGTCTCTGGCTGGCCAAGCGGCTGTCGCGACGTGAAGGCATTCCCGAAGGAACGTTCGCCGACATCGCGGTCTGGCTTTTCCTTGCCGGCATCTTTGGGGCGAGGCTGACTTTCTACATCCAGTACCAGAGCCAGTTCCAGACCATCGGCCAGTTCTTCGCCATCTGGGACGGCGGCCTCGTCTTCTACGGCTCGTTCTTCGGCGGTCTCATCGGCTATCTCTTCATCTGGCGCTTCTACCTGCGCAAGCGCCACATCTCCAACTGGAAGATGCTCGACGTCCTCGCCCCCTGCCTCGCCCTCGGCCTCGCCATCGGCCGCCTCGGCTGCCTCATGAACGGCTGCTGCTACGGCAATGTCGCTTGCTCCGATTGCCCGGCCATCCATTTCCCGCTCGCGTCCGCCCCGCGCTTCGACATGACCGAGCGCGGCTACCAGACAGCCGCCGGCTTCACGGCCGATCCGCGCACGGCGACCGTCGAGGACGTCGATCCCCATTCCGCGCTCGCCGGAGTGCTCAAGAAGGGAGACAGGATCGTCAGCGTCGATCTGAAGGAGCCGTACAAGGTCGACGGGTACGACACGCTCAACCTCGCGTTCAGCCAGAGCCTGTGGCCGCGGGGCCAGAACACGCTGCAGATGACCGTGCTGCGTGACGGCAAGGAAGTAGCGGTGGAACCGGTGGTGCCGCGCGGCATCGGCCTGCACCCGACGCAGATCTACGAGACGATCAGCATGGCGCTCCTGACATTCATGCTCCTGTCGTACTATCCGTTCAAACGGCGCGACGGCATGGTGCTCGTCTTGTGGATGGCCTGCTACGCCATGCACCGGTTCTTGAACGAGATGCTCCGGACGGACACCAAACCCGTGGCCTTCGGCATGACGCTGTCGGAGAACATCAGCCTCCTGATCGGGGCGGCGGCGATCGTGCTGTTCGTCATCATCCGGCTCAAGGGGGAGGACCCGGAGCCGCCGCCGGCGCCGAGCATGGCGCCAAGTACGGTGTGATCAAGGTGAGGACTTCACTTCTCCAGGCTCGCGTAGCGGCTTATGACAGCTAACGCGGATTTCAGGCCATCCACGGCGGCGCTGACGATGCCGCCTGCGTAGCCCGCGCCTTCACCGACGGGGTACAAGCCTTCGATACCGGGGGATTGCCGCGTCGTGTCGTCGCGCGTGATTCGCACCGGGCAGCTGCCGCGTGACTCGGGGCCGACGAGCGTAGCGTCGCGCAAGAAGCGGCCGTGCCAGCGACGATCGAGAATCGGCAAGCCGTGCTTGAGCGCGTCGAGGACGAGTGGCGGCGCCAGGTCCGCCATCGACGCCGCGACCAGGCCGCGCGGGTAGCTGCACGGGGGTATATCCGTCGTCGCACGACCGGCGAGGAAATCCCCGGCGCGCTGGATCGGGCAGCGATACTCCGCGCCACCGAGCGCGAAGGCCTTCCTCTCATACGTCTCCTGCAGGCGCACACCGGCCAGCACGTCGTGGCCGCCGAACGCGTCCGTTGGAATGGTGACGACGAGGCCGCTGTTGGCGAACGGCGAGGCGCGGGTGGAGAGGCTCATGCCGTTCGTGCAGAAGAAGCCCTCTTCGGAGACGCTCGGGATGATGTAGCCGCCGGCGCACATGCAGAAGGTGAACAGGTCATGCGGGCCATGCGCGACCAGGTTGTAGTCGGCGGCGCCAAGCGTGTCCTCCAGATGCGAGCGCCCGTACTTGACGCGGTTGACCGTCTCCTGCGGCTGCTCGATGCGGACGCCCATCTGAAACGGCTTCTGCTCCATCGGCACGCCGCGGCGCAGCAGCATCGCCAGCGTGTCGCGGGCGCTGTGGCCGATCGCCAGGAGCACGATCTGGGCGGGGACGTAGCCGGAGTTGGTCGAGACGCCGCGCAGCCGTGGCGCCCCGTCCACCGTTTCCAGGTCGATGTCTTCCACTCGGCATTGAAAGCGAATCTCGCCGCCGTGCGCCTCGATGCGGCGCCGCAGCGCCTTGACGACGGCGGGGAGGCGGTTGCTGCCCAAGTGGGGCCGGTAATCGTAGACGACGGACGGCTTCCCCTTCGATTCGGCGAACAATTCGAGGACGCGCCGCACCTCCGGCCCGGAGCCGCGGCACGTCAGCTTGCCGTCGCTGAATGTGCCCGCGCCTCCTTCGCCGAACAGGTAGTTGCTCTCCGGGTCGAACGACCCACCGGCGTCGAACGCGTGCACATCGTGGATGCGTTCGCGCACGGCTCGGCCGCGCTCGAGGATAAGTGGGCGGTACCCGGCGTCGGCCAAAAACACCGCGGCGACGAGGCCCGCGGGCCCGGAGCCGACGATGATCGGCCGATGTTCGAGGGGTCGATCGCCGGATGCCGGCAGGACGAAGGGCCGATCGACATAAGGCTCGACGTGCAGCTCACCGCGCGGTTTGGCGAAGCGGCGCAGGACCGCTGCTTCCTCGTCGCCGAGCGCGACTTCGGCCGTGTAGACGAAATGGAAGGCGTCCTTGACGCGAGCATCCAGGCTTTTGCGGAGGATGCGGCAGGAGTTGACGTCGGCGCGGCGCAGGCCGAGCGCGCGGGCGACATGCTCCGGCAGGGCTTCTTCCGGGGTATCGAGGTCGAGTCGGAGGTTGGAGACGCGGAGGGGCACGCATCTATTCTAACGATTCGAAGCCGGTTTTTTTGCTTGCCGCGCCGGCGAAACTCGGCACAATGCAACGACGTTCCATCCTCACGCCGAATCGACCATGAAGAAAATGCTCCTCGGTCTCTTCGCTGCCGCCGCGCTGGCAGGCGCCGTCGCCCTTTCCGGCTCCCGCTTGCCGGAGAAAGAGACGCTCAAGCCCGTCATCGTGATGGACCGGGAGGAGCGCAATCCGTTCACCGGTTTGCGACCCGGCGTCGCGACCGACGATTTCCAGTTCGCCATCGTCAGCGATCGCACCGGTGGGCATCGGGCCAAGGTCTTCTCGCAGGCCATGGAGAAGCTGGAATTGCTGCAACCGGAGTTCGTCGTCAGCGTCGGCGACGTGATCGAGGGGACGGACAAGAAACCGCAGCTGGAGAAGCAGTGGAACGAAGTGGACGGCTACATCGCCCGGCTATCGATGCCGTTCTTCTATCTCGCCGGCAATCACGACGCGGGGAATGCGTCCGCGGCGAAATTCTGGGACGAGAAGCTGGGCCGGCGCCACTACCATTTCGTCTATCGCAACGTCCTGTTTCTGATGCTCAACTCCGAGGACCCGCCGGGGGGTGAAGGGATCGGCAAGGAGCAGCAAGCCTGGCTCAAGAAGACGCTCGCCGACAACGGCAAAGTGCGCTGGACCATCGTCTTCGTCCACCGCCCGCTCTGGAATTCGGCCAAGAGCAACTGGGGCGAGGTCGAGAAAACGCTGGGGGCCCGGCCGTACACGGTCTTTTGCGGCCACCTGCACCGTTTCCAGAAGTACGTCCGCAACGGCCGCAACTATTATCAACTGGCGACAACCGGCGGTGTCAGCAGGTTGCGCGGCGTCGAGCGCGGCGAGTTCGATGAAATCGCCTGGGTCACGATGAAGGCGGATGGACCGGTACTCGCTCACGTCATGCTCGATTCCGTTTTCCGCGAAGACCTGCGTTCCATCGAGAGCGCCGAAGGAGGCGTGGCGGCCAAGCGCGAGGCGACGCAACCGGTGCATGGGCGTGTCTTCTTCGAGGGGACGCCGACGCCGGGGGCCGTGGTCGTGTTCGAGCCGAGGAAGGGAAGCAAGGGCGTGCGCGCCGAGGGGACGGTGGCGGGGGACGGCAGCTTCCTGTTGACGACCTACAAGGCGGACGACGGGGCCGCGGTTGGGGAATACAGCGTCAGCGTCACGTGGCGCAGAGCGGACAAGAGTGGAAAGGCCGGTCCGAACCTGCTGCCGGCGAGCTACGCCAAGGGAGCGACATCGCCGCTCGTGTTCGCCGTCCGGCCGGGGGACAATGCGCTGGTGCTGGAGTTGAAGAAATAGGCCATGATCGCACGTTACAACAACATCAGCCTCGCCCTCGGCGTTCCAGGGCTCGCCCTGCAGGTCGTCGGCAACGTCCTCTGGCAGCAGAACCGGGCCAACCCGTACGCCGGCATCGGCTTCACGGTCGCCGGCACGGTGCTTCTCATCGCCGGCCTTGCGTTCTACGCCAAGGCGAAGGGGCGCAGCGAGGTCTGGTGCTTGATGGGCTTCCTGTCCATCATCGGCTTCATCGTCCTCGGCTGTCTCGAGGATCTAACGACGCGGCGCCGCCGACGTTCCGATGACGATGACGATGACGATGATCGGCCGCGCCGGCGCAGGCCGCGCGACGACGAGGACGACGACGATCGGCCACGAAGGCGTCGGCGCGACGAGACGTATGGCGAGGATGAGGACGACCGGCCGCGGCGACGCCGGGACCAGGAAGACTTGCCGACGGCGCGACCGCTGGATGACGAGCCGCCCCGGCGCCGTCCACCGGACGACCGAGTGTGGCGACGGCGCGAGGAGGATTGAGCGCGTCCGGCCCAGAGCCTTGTGTACAATGGCCGGAAAAGGAGTCCGGCCTTGCGTGTCCTGCACTTCGATCCCTTCAGCGGCATCTCCGGCGACATGACGCTGGGCGCCCTGTTCGACGCGGGCGTCCCCGTCGAGCCGGTGCGCGCCGGGATCGCTTCCCTCGGCTTGCCGATCGAACTGAAGGTGGAGAAGGTCCGCAAAGGTGGCTTCGCGGCGACCCATGTCAAGGTCGAGGCGCCGCACGAGCACAAGCATCGGCACCTGCACCACATCGAAGCGATCATCAACCAGGGGAAGCTGAGCGAGAAGCAGCGCGATCTCGCCCTGCGCATCTTTCGCCGCCTCGGAGAAGCCGAGGCGGCGGCGCACGGCATCGAGCTGAAGAAGGTGCATTTCCACGAGGTCGGAGCGCTCGACAGCATCGCCGACATCGTTGGCGCCGCCATCGCCCTCGACCTGAGCGGAGCGGAGAAGTTCACGAGCGGCCCGGTGGCGACCGGCGGCGGCATGGTGAAATGCGAGCACGGGCTGATGCCGGCGCCGACGCCGGCGACCGCGGCCCTGCTCAAAGGCGTGCCGCTCAGGCCCTGTAGCATCCAGGCGGAGCTGACGACGCCGACGGGGGCGGCGATCCTGACGACGGTGGCGCCCGAGTACGTCGACGCGCCGGCGCTGACCATCGAGCGGATCGGCAACGGCGCGGGGACGAAAGACCTCGCGGAGCAGCCGAACGTGCTGCGCGTGCTGCTCGGCGAAGGCCGCGGGGTGAAAAGCCTGACCGGGGTCGAACGCGACACGGTCGTTCTGCTCGAGACGAACCTCGACGATGTCCCCGCGGAGGTCATCGGCTACTGCTTCGAGCGCCTTCTGTCTGCCGGCGCGCTCGACGTCTACACGACGGCGATCACGATGAAGAAGAATCGTCCCGGCGTCCTGCTCAGCGTGCTGGCGGAGCCGGCGAACCTGGCGCTGCTGGAGGACATCCTCTTTCGGGAGACGGGCACGCTGGGAATCCGGCGCGTCGTGATGGAGCGGGACAAGCTCTATCGCAAGGCGGCGATGGTGGAGACGCCCTGGGGCCCCGTGCGCGGGAAGGTGGCGTGGCGCGAGGAGGAGGCGGAGGCGTTCTCGCCGGAGTTCGAGGACTGCGCGCGGATCGCGCGGGAGAAGGGAATCGCGTTCGCGACCGTTTGTGAACAGGCACGCGCCGCATACAAAAAGTGAAAACCACGGCGAGCCGTCAGAGCCGGAAGCGTGAGCGACGGTGTCGAGGTCCGTCGCTCACGCTTCCGGCTCCGATTATTATCGGCTCGCCATCCACGCAGGACCTCCCATGCTCTCCGCGAACCAGATCCGCAAACAGTTCCTCGACTTCTTCGTCGAGAAACACGGCCATACCTTCGTCCCCTCGTCCCCCGTCGTGCCGCTCGATGATCCGACGCTGCTGTTCACCAACGCGGGCATGAACCAGTTCAAGGACGTCTTCCTCGGCGCCGGGTCGCGGCCTTTCAAGCGGGCGGTCAACACGCAGAAGTGCATCCGCGCCGGCGGCAAGCACAACGACCTCGATGACGTCGGCAAGGACACCTATCACCACACCTTCTTCGAGATGCTCGGCAACTGGTCGTTCGGCGATTACTTCAAGAAAGAGGCGATCACCTGGGCGTGGGACCTGTTGACGAACGTCTGGGGCCTCGACAAAAGCCGGCTGCACGTCACCGTCTTCGAGGGGGATCCGGGGAACAACGTGCCGCGCGACGACGAGGCGGCAGGCTACTGGAAGGAACATGCGGGCGTCCACCCGGACCACCTGCACTACGGGAACAAGAAGGACAATTTCTGGGAGATGGGGGAGACGGGGCCGTGCGGCCCCTGCACCGAGATCCACTACGACCGCACGCCGGACAAGTCGGGCCGGTCGCTCGTCAACAAGGGCTCGCCCGACGTCATCGAGATCTGGAACCTCGTCTTCATCCAGTTCAACCGCAACGAGGACCGGAGCCTGACGCCGCTGCCGGCCAGGCACGTTGACACCGGCATGGGCTTCGAGCGCATCAGCGCGGTTCTCCAGGGGAAGACGAGCAACTATGACACCGATATCTTCACGCCGATCCTGGATGCGATCGGCGGGATGACCGGCAAGCACTACGGCGGACGGCTCGACGACATGACGGACGTCGGCTTCCGCGCCATCGCGGACCATCTGCGCATGGCGACCTTCGCGATCACCGACGGCGCCCGGCCGGGCAACAAGAAGCGTGACGCGGTGCTGCGCAGCGTCATCCGCCGGGCGGTGCGCTTCGGCTATCAGTATTTCGAGCGGCGCGAGCCGTTCTTGTTTCAGCTCGTGCCGGTCGTGGTCAACGAGATGGGGGAGGCGTTTCCGGAATTGAACCGGAACCCGCAGCTGGTGATGGACGTGCTGCAAGACGAGGAGGCGGAGTTCTTCAAGACCATCCAGCGCGGCATGGTTCACTTCCAGAGCGCGGTCAAACGGGCCCAGGAGGACGCGGAGAAACGGGCGCCCAACGAGAGCGAGGAGGGGACCGTCGCGACGATCAGCGGCGAGGACGCGGCGAACCTGCAGACGACCTACGGCTTCCCCGTCGACCTCACCGCGCAGATGGCGGTCGAGAACGGTTTGGCGGTCGACCTCGAGGGCTATCAGCGGGCGATGGACAAGCACCGCGAGGTCTCGGGACAGGGACGGGAGAAGACCGTCATCACCGCCGTTCAGGGCGATCTGCCGCCGACGGATGACAAGCTCAAGTACAAGCCCGGCCCGGCGAAAGCGAAGATCATCGGCTGGGTGAAGGAGAACCTCGTCGGCAATTCGGGCGCCTTCAACGCGGGGGACCAGATCGCGCTTTTGACCGACAAGACGAACTTCTATGCCGAGCAGGGGGGGCAGGTCGGCGACAAGGGGACGATCCGGACGAAGACCGGAACCTTCGAGGTGCAGAACACGCAGCGGCTCGGCGAGACGGTGCTGCACGTCGGCCGGGTCTACGAGGGGCAGGTCAAGGTCGGGCAGCAGGCGACGCTGGAGGTCAGCGGCGAGCGAGCGGACACGATGCGCAATCACACGGCGACGCACCTCCTCAACTGGGCGCTGCGCAGGGTGCTGGGGGACCACGTCGAGCAGAAAGGCTCACTCGTCGACGCCCAGAAGACGCGCTTCGACTTCTCCCACGATGAGCCGATGACAGCGGAGCAGATTGGGGAGGTGGAGCGGCTCGTCAACGAGAAGATCTACAGCGACTTGCCGGTGACGCCGGTCACGATGGCGCTGGAGGAGGCGAAGAAGCTGCCGGGGGTGCGTGCCGTCTTCGGCGAGAAGTATCCCGATCCGGTGCGCGTCCTAATGGTGGGCGCCAAGAAGCCGGCGGAGGCGACAGCGGAGGCGAGCGTCGAGTTCTGCGGCGGCACGCACCTGACGCACACCGGCGAAGCGGGCTTCTTCAAGATCACCGGCCAGGAGCTGGTGGCGAAGGGAGTGCGGCGCGTGACGGCGGTGACGGGCAAGGAGGCGGTCGCGACGGTGCAGCGTATGTCCGGCCTGCTCGACGACGTCGCGGGCAGGTTCCGCTGCCGGCCGGAGGAGGTCCCGGCCCGCATCGAGTCGCTGCAAGAAGAGGTCAAGCGGCTGCAACAGCAGCTAAAGAAGGGCGCCGCGGTCGACCTGGCGGGAGCGGCCGACAAGCTGTTCGCGGAGGCGCAGAAGATGGGGGAGTCGAGCGTCATCATCGGCACGCTGCCTTCGGGGCCGGAGGAACAGGTGCGCAACCAAATCGACCGGCTGAAGCAGAAGGCGGGCAGCGCGGTGGTGCTGGTCGGCTGCGCCGACGACGGCAAGGTGGCTCTTTATGCCGCGGTGACCGATGATCTGGTAAAGCGCGGGCTGCACGCCGGCAACCTCATCCGTGAAGTCGCCAAGGTGGTCGGTGGCGGCGGCGGCGGCAAACCAACCATGGCCCAGGCGGGCGGCAAGGAGCCGGCGAAGCTGCCGGAGGCGCTGGAGACGGCGCGACGGCTGGTGAGCGAGAAGTTGGGGTGACTTACGGACCGGTGCTCCTCCTGGCCTCAGCGCGAACGACTTTCAAGAATGCGACAGGATCGAGGATTTGGATGCCCGGATGCGCTTTCCGAAACGCGAGATCATTCATCAAGTCGAGAAGATCATTGTCTCGGCTCACAATGTAGGAGGCCGACGTACAGATTGCGAGGTTGATGTAGGGCTCGTCGGCGGGGTCGCGCGGGAAATGATAAACGGCTGGCACATCGTCGACCATTCGGCCCTTTTCAACAAGGTGGTCAAGAAAATCCCTAATGTTCTCGTCGCTGAGCTTAGGAAACGCTTTGCGAATCGCTGGGCGCTGGAGAACATCGCGGATTTCGTCAAGAGTCAGGGCACTGACGGGAAGCGATACCTGTCCACTATCGACAAACGCCAAGCAGGCGGCAGCCGGCCCGTTGCGGCTCGTCGCCGCTTGAAGAAGGGTTGTGGTATCGAAGACGGCCGAGATCATGGCTTGCCTTGTGCAGCACGGCGTTCCGCACGCAGCGCCCTAAGCTCGCGGTCGACGAGCGTCTCGACTTGCCCTTCACTCATGCCACTTGCCTCAACGGCCTCGTGAATCGGCTTGAGAATCTCCGCGAAAGTCCGCTTTCGACGGGCCAGCGCGCTTTCCACGGCTTCGCGCACGACGGAAGCGACATCCTTGCCGTTCGCCTGAGCTGCAGCTTTCAACTCCTCAACCGTCGCGGCCGGGAAATCGATCGTGATGGTCATGTCGTCTCACCTCGTAGCACCGGCGTGCTAGCGAACCTCGAGAAACCACCTTCACCACGCCAATCCATTCCGAAGCCGACCCTTGACGATGCTTCCAGGGGCATGGCATTCCCGGCGAGGAGTCTTGTGGCCATGTAAGGAATCGCCATATTGTACCGTAGGCGATCAGCGAAACGCAAACCGTCCCTCAGCGTCGTCCTTGGGTGGGCAGCTGAAAAGTTGGTGGAATGTTTGTACACAAGCCAGTGCCGGAAAGGATTGGGGGATCGGCGCCAGGAGACAACACCCGTGGACAATGCATCTTACCCCCGCTCAAGAACAGGAAGCCAAAGAGTTTCGAAGCCAGAATTCGGCAGGCGATGGAGAAGGAGATCGCCACTTAAGCGCGGCTTATGGTGGGCAAGCCGGATAGAGAGCTGTTTGGCAAGACCGAGCTCGCGCGACATTCTCTTGCGGGTGGGAGCCAAGGTTTACGAAGAGCATCTGCGCGAAAAAACGGCTATCAAGGATCGGGCTGACCTGTCCACACTGCGGCCAGACCGCTGAGTTTCAGGGATATCGTCGGCTGCGGCCGTTGAGCATCCTGTCCCATCTGCTTTCGCCGCCTACTACTATTGCCATCGTTGCGGCGGCCTGGACGCCCTGGGATCGAGGTTGGGCTGACGGCCAGCTGCCTCACGCCAGCGGCGGAGGAATTGACGATGTTGGCGGAACGCTCTGCAACAGCTTCGAAGAGGCCGCGGCGAAGGGCGTTGCCGAAGCTGGCGGCGTTGCGGCTATCGGAGTCGACGGTGCAGCGGACCAGTGAAGCGGCAGGCCAGCGTCTGGACCAGTTGCTCCTGGAGAAGAAGGTGCTGGGCGGACCGACGCCGTGGGATTGGCACAAGGACGCGCGGGCCGCACGTGCCTACGCGAGCATCGACGCGACGGCGGCGGCAGCAGGCGTTTGCGGAGCGCGGCCGAGGGACGGATGCCGTATGTAGCGATGATATTCAACCCGGTCCCCGACCTGCCCCTGGGTCATCTCGCATCGGCCGCCCGTCCGAACGAAAATGCAGCGCGTTACTGGCGGGCTTGTATGACCTGGACGAACTCGGCCTGCAACTGCGTCGCCAGGGGGCCAGGTGGGGATGAACCGTGCGGAGCAGTGGATCGTCTGACCGACGGCGGCAATGGCTTGAGAGCTTTTTGCGGAGGAACTTCCCCGCGACTTGGTGCTGATCCTCGATTTCTGCACGTTACCGAATACCTGGGGGAGTTGAGCAAGGCTTTGTATCCGGTCGACGAGGATCGGCGTCAGAGCCTAATGACATCATGGTGTCACACTCTGAAGCATGAAGGCGGCCAGCGCTGCTCGGGGAACTGGAAAAGCTGGAGTTGCCCCCGCGAAACCGGCTGTACGAGAACAGTATGAGGTCACACTCGGCTACGTGAGGAGCAACCTCCACCGCATGGACTACCCGACGTACTTGGCCAATGGCTGGTGCATCGGCTCCGGTTCTGTCGAGTCAGCCTGTAAGACCGTGGTGGGCCGTGCCTGAAACTGGCTGGGCATGCGCTGGCGAGCCCGGTACCAACGACATGTGCCACCTGCGCGCCCTATTCCGCAGCGAGACCACGCAGTGGGATCTTTTGGTCGCGCAGCGTTAACTGAGAACATCTGCTCTACCAACAAAGAAGACGCTCACCCGTCGTCCTTCTTCATAATTCGGTCATCCGTCACTCGGCATTCGTGGCCATGAAGAATCCCTTCCTCATCGGCGCCACCATCTACCTCCGCCCGCTGGAGCGCGTCGACGCTCCCGTGGCGCAGGTCTGGTTCAACGACCCGGCGATTCGCCGCCTGATCGCGCGCTTCCAACCCATGAATCAGCAGTCGGAGGAGGCGCTCATCGACCAGGTCAACAAGGACGAACACGCGCTTGCCCTGGCCATCGTGCACAAGGAGCTGGATCAGCCGATCGGCATTACCGGCCTCATGAACATCGACTTCCGCAACCGCCATGCGCTGTTCGGCATCACGAT
The DNA here is from genome assembly GCA_046350295.1 of Gemmataceae bacterium. Lineage (GTDB taxonomy): Bacteria > Planctomycetota > Planctomycetia > Gemmatales > Gemmataceae > JAXMAR01. Next base: position 3,329 of record JAXMAR010000041.1, on the reverse strand, counting down.
CGGGAACAAGGACTTCTGGGGCCAGGGGATCGGCACGGAGACGACCGCGCTCGTCGCCCAGCACGCCTTCGAGACCATCAACCTCAACCGCCTCGGCCTGCACGTCTACGAGTTCAACGAACGCGCCATCCGGGCCTACGAGCGCGTTGGCTACCGCCGGGAAGGCGTGCTGCGCCAGAGCTTCTTCTCTGAAGGGCGCTACTGGGACACGGTCGTCATGGGCCTGTTGCGCGAGGAGTGGACGGGCGGCGGAATCCGGCCTTGACGCAATCCGCGTCCCCGCTATGTTTGGGAAACCAAATTTGGACAACCAAACGTCCCAACGGAAAGGAGGCCGTTGCGATGTCCCGCCCCGCCGCCGATCTCACCCAGCGCGAGCTGGAGGTCATGCACGTCTTCTGGCGGCAGCGTCGGCTGACCGCCGCCGAAGCGCGCGACTGCCTCGCCCGCGCCGGCCGTGATCTCACCTATCCGACGGTCGCCAATCTTGTGCGCATCCTGCACGAAAAGGGTTTTCTCGAACAAACCAACGACGAGCGCCCCTTCACCTACGAGCCGGTGCAATCCTACGAAGACGTGTCGCAGAATCTGCTGAGCGACGTCCTCGATCGCGTTTTCCGCGGCTCCCGCGAGCAACTGCTCGTGCGGCTTCTCGAACGACGGCCGCTCACCGGTAAGGAGCGGGCCTTCCTGCAAGCCATCCTGGAGGAGGAGCCGTCATGACATCCCTGGCGCTGCTGCTGGGCTGGGTGGCGCTGCGCGTCACGCCGCTGGCCGCTCTTGGCCTTCTTCTCTGCTGGTGGAGCGGACGCCGCGAGGCGCGGACCGCGGTGCTGGTGGGCGCGACGGCGCTGCTGCTCGCGCTCGCGCCCGCGTTCACCGGGCTCTGTCCCTTGCCGGACCGATGGAACTGGTCCCCGTTTGACCCGGTCGCCGAGGAGACTTCGGCCCGGGACGTTCCTTCGCGACTCGACGCGCGGGAGGCCACGGAAGGGACAGGCAGAGGCGTGCCTGCTTCGACCGTGTGGCGCTGGCTCGGGAGTCTGAGCAGCCGGCAGGCGGCGCACGCCGAAACGAGCGGCGTATGGAGCGTGCTGGCGCTCGGCTATCTGCTCGGCGTCAGCTTCGCCGCTTTGCGTCTCGTTCTGGGATGGTTCGCGGTGGCGCGGTTGCGGCGCCACAGTGTGGCGATCCAGGATCAGACGCTGCTCGACCTGCTCGCCACGCTGCGCCCGCCCGGCGCGCGGCCAATCGCGCCATGGCAATGCGACGAGCCGGGGCTGGCGGCGACCGTGGGCTGGTGGCGTCCCGTCATCCTGCTGCCGCCCGAGTGGCGTTCGTGGACAACGGAGGAGCTGCGTGCCGTGCTGGCCCATGAGTTGGCTCATGTGAGGCATCGCGACTACCTCATTGGTCTCCTGGCCGCCTTCTGCCGGGCGCTGCATTTCTACCACCCGCTGGTGCGCTGGCTAACCGCCCAGGTGCGCTGGCAGCAGGAAGTCGCTGCCGACGCCGCCGCGGCGTCTGCGCTCGGCGGGCGCGGCGCCTATCGCAAGGCGCTGGCCCGCATCGCTCTTCGTACGCCGGATCGGACGCCGGCGCGACCCCTGCCGGCGATGTCCGGCGGCGCTTTGTTAAGGAGGATCGAAATGTTGAACGGAACAGAGAGGACTCGACCCCTGTCGCGACGGATGCGCGGCCTGCTCGTCGGCGCCGTCGCCGCGGCGGCCATCGTGGTTTCAACCTTCACAACGCCCGCCGCGCCGCCCAGGCCGACGCCGCCGGTCGGAGCCGAGCCGTTCGAGCTTGGCTATGTGGCGCCGGACGCCAAGGGCTTTGTCGCGGTTCGTCCGGCGCTGTGGTTACGGGAGCCGGGGATGGACCGGCTCGCCGGCCAGATCGAGGACGGCGTCAAGGCGCTCAAAACGATCGGCATCACGCTCCCGGCGGCGCTGCGGCCGGCGAACATCGAGCAGTTCGTTGCCAACGTGCACTTGTCGACAGCCGGAACCGGCAAACCCGGGTCGCGCAGCCTGGCGTTTGGCACGTCTTCGATGCTGATCCGCATGAACCAGGACTTCGACTGGGTGACATTCGCCAAAGACGTCGTGAAGCAACTCAAGCCGCTCGCCCAACGCGACGATGTGTGGAAGAAGACCTTCCACGAGGTCGAGGAACTCCGTCGTGATGGCATCACGTTCTATCGTCTCGGGACCTGGCCAATGCTCGGACCCACGCCGATCTACCTGTTCACGCCGGATCGGCGCACCGCCGTGTTCTTCAGCCAGCCCAAGGAGGACGAAGAGGCGTTCGTGCGGCTGATAACGAACGCGCCGGCGGCGCGCAAACGGGACTGGGGAACCGGCCTGAAACAAGTGGACCGCGCCCCCCTCGCCTGTGTCCTCGATAACAGCGACCAATACTACGCCAAGCTATTCGACAAGGACCTCCAACCGGCTGATCGTGCGACGCTGGAGAAGGTGCGCTTCGCGACGGTGGGCGTCGAACTGGGAGAGGGCCGGCCGGTGCGTCTGATTCTCGACGCGACGTCCACGGCCGACGGATTGGCCTTGGAGCGAGCCTGCGACGGGTATGCGCGGGCGTTCGAAGAGCAGCTCGGGACCAAGGCAACGGAAATCGCCAAGGAGGACGAGATCGTAGTGCGGCTCGCGACGGAGTTGCTAAAATCGCGAAGGGGGCGGCGCGATGGAGCGCGGCTGGAATGGGTGAGCCATTCCTCGGTCCGTGCCGGCGCCCTGTTCGCCGATTTGAAGAGGCCGGAATGACGCTCGTATGCGGCAGAATCCGCCGTCTCGGCGGCCATGTCCCTGACGGCGGCCTTTCCTGTCAATGTGCCGGCGGACAAGAAAGGCGTCCTGGGCCCGCGACCGGGCACACAGGCGTATGATTTGTCGTCGGAAGCGCCCATGATGCCGCGACAGTTGTTCCTGCTCGCCGTCCTCTTGTTGCTCGGAGCCGCGCTGAGCGCCGCGGTTCCCGAGCATCCGTTGTTCAACCAGGCGGCGGGCAAATTCGTGTTGAGCGGCATGGGCCTGCTCTGCGCGCTGGTGGGACTGGTCCTCTGGTTGCTCAGGCGGCGCTCGGGCTCACCGTAGTCGCTCTTGCCTTCGCGATTGGCCGGCGCCCGAGTGTGGGGTCTGATCAAAGCCGTCCTATCGTCGATTCCCTGCCACGAGCTTCGTTCCCGCCGGCGTCAGGCTCGTTCGAAGCGAGCGGTGAAATGGCGTAGGGTTTCGGGCTGGTAGACGATGCGCAGCCCGCGAATCGCCCTGGCCTGGGTCGCCACATACGCCAAAGCCTCGGCCACG
>JAXMAR010000040.1:0-74682 GCA_046350295.1 Gemmataceae bacterium | reverse complement strand
GGCGCCCTTGGCGAGGTAGTAGATCTCGTCCTTGTGTTTGACCTTGAGGTAGGTCAGCTCGGGATGGACGGCGGCGCCGACGTTGCTGGTGAGGGTCCAGGGGGTGGTGGTCCAGACGAGGAGGTACTCAAGACAATGAGGCATGGGCTCATTGTCCAGATACTCGCGTCCGTCCTTATCGATACCGTGGCGTGGCCATTGCCCTCGCGAACGAAGGGGAAATCTCACGAACACCGACCGATGAGCCACCATGCGGTAGCCTTCGGCGACTTCCATCTGGCTCAGGCCGACGCCGCACCGGCCGCACCAGGGCATGGCGTCGTACGCCTTGTAGACGAAGCCGCGCTCGTGGCACTTCTTCAAGAAGGCCCAGATCGTGTAGTTGTTCTCCTCGGACATCGTGAAGTAGCTTTTGCGCTCGTCGGCCGGCCTGGCCCAGTCGGCGTCGGTCCGGTCCCAGTCCATCCAGTAGCCGAGGCGGATCGACTGGTTGGTCTGGACGCGGGCGAACTTGTCGACGCGCTGCTTGCACAGGGTGACAAAGCGGTCGATGGAGCCGAAGCGGTCGCCGGGGACAAGGTCCTCGATGTCGCGCTTGGTTTTGAGGCCCAGCTCCTTCTCGACCTCGACCTCGACCCACAACCCCTGGCAATCGAAGCCGTTCTGGTAGCGCTCCTCATGCCCGGTCATGGCGAAGTAGCGCTGGTAGGCGTCCTTGTAGGTGCGGCCCCAGGCGTGGTGGACCCCCATCGGGTTGTTGGCGGTTATGGGGCCGTCGAGGAACGACCACTTTGGCTTGCCCTGGTTTTTCCGGACGAGCTTCGCGAAGGCGTCGATCTCGTCCCAGAAGGCGAGGATCTTGCGTTCCTGGGCCGGGAAGTCGATGGAAGTGTCTACCTTGTCGAACATTTTCAGGTGTCAGGAATCAGGGGTCAGGTGTCAGACAGCAGGCGAGCCGGGCGGCGTAAGCCCCCGGAGGAACGCGTCAACCAACGCGGCGGCTGGTTGGCAATGAAGCGTCATTGTACGGAATGCATATTCGCGGCGGCTCCCAACCCCTGTTACAATGCCGCATGAAGGTATAGGAACCAGCATGGATACGATTCCGCTTGATTCGGCGCCGCCGGACGATCAATACGAGCGAGTACTCTACCGGGTCGCCGAGTCACAATGTCCCTATTCCCCCGCTGAACTGGAAAAGATGAAAGCCGAGACAGGTGGCCAAGAGCTTCGACAATTCAAAAAGTCTCTCAGTCTTGATTGAGGAGCCCGCCCTGTGTCCCTCGAAAACCCCGTCCCCTCCGCTCGCCAGAGTCTCGAGACCGAGAACTTCATCGATACCTACAAGGTCATCGCGGAGTGGATTCGCTTCGCCGACGCCAAGGCCGGGGTCACCCTCACGGTCAACGGCATCCTCCTCGGTCTGCTCGTACCGACGCTCAAGCCGTACCTCGACGCGCCGGTCACGCATCCCACCGGCTGGTGGCCGACGCTGGTGCTCGTCGTCTTCCTCATTTGGCTCGGGCTGCTCGCCGTCTCGGCCATCAACTCGTTCCTGTGCATCCTGCCCCTGCGCGGAAAAAGCCGGCGGCTGGCGCTGGAGCGGGCGGCCCATTTTCACCCGGCCGCCATCTCGCAGCACTATCCGGTGGCCGATCCGGACCGTTTCGTCGCCGCTTGCCGGAAGATCGGACCCGAGGGGCTGAAGGAGGAAGTGATGGCGGCGATCTTGATCGACTCGCATCTTTCCAGTTCGAAGTACCGCTTCGTCGCCAACTCGATCTGGTTCCTGGCGGGCAACGTCTGTTTCGCGTTTCTCTACCTGTTCGCCATTCAGTTCTGAAGATAGCGCCGGCCGGTCCGCGGTTTGCCGGTCAGGCCGCGCAGGTAGGCGTTGTAGCGTGTCCGTATCTCGACTGCCCCAAGGCGAACGCTCGCCAGCAATTCTTCGACGGCCTGCGGCCTCATCGGGAACATGGTGAGCAGGCGCGGCGGACGGCGGCCATGCTGCACCGCGTGGGCAAGAAGCGTGCTCTCGGCGGTAGTGTCGGCAGGCGGACGCGGGAAGTCGATCAGGTCCGTCAGCAGGCGGACGCTCAGTCCCTCGGGTTCCTCAACGATGCGCCGAACCGTCAGGCCCTCGTATGCGAGCGTCCGCACGTCCGGCGCGACGGCATCCTGTTCGTCTTCCAACCGACGCAAAACGCGCGGATGGCGGCGCAGGACGACGTGAGCGAGGAACCAGGTGACGTTGCCGAGCAACGTGCCATGCCAGGGAGCGGCGTCGAAAGAAGTAGGGTCGAGCCCGAAGCCGCGCTCGATGGCGGTGGAGAGCCAGCGGTCCCGCTTGCGGCCGTAAGGGGTGTCGATCAGGCTGAAGAGATAGCCGTAGGTGTGCTCGAGGCCGGCGTGTACGATCGGCGGGCGCATCGGCGTACCGGCCAGGGCGCCGATGAGGCGCAGGATCGCCGGATGGACGATGACGGCGCCGGCGTTCTCATCGATGTTAACACATCGGCCCCAGAGGCGGAGAAATTGTGGGCGGCGCGCATCGCTACGAATCTGGCGATGGATTTCGGGGCACAACCGCCGCAGCACGGCGAGGCCGGAGCGGCCTTCGTCCGAGGCGGCGATGATCGCCAGAGCCGCCGATTGCAACTGCCGGGCGTTGAGATTCACGGTCGCCTATCGGTGTCCACGGAGGCCGAGTTGGGGCAAATGCTTATGTTAACGGAACACAGAAAGGAGACAGGGTGGCCTTTCAAGATTCCTGCCCGGCTTGTGGCGAGTCCGTGCATTGGCATCATCTCGCCGCGTCGCCGCTGGCGCCGTTTTACTTCCGCTGCAAGCATTGTCAGGCGGCGCTTCGGCTGCGCGATTTCGGCGCCGCGGTCGTCGTCTACGCGATCATTCTCGTCGCGGCCGGGGTTGTGGCGGGCGGCAGCATTGTCGTTTCGCGGCTCGCGCCGACCGTATCGAGAACGGTTATTTTGATAGTCGTAGCCGGCGTTGTGGTCATCCCGGCGGTGGTGGCGATTCTGGTCTTTCTGTTCCAAGGCGGCCGGATCGCGGCACGCCAACCGGGAACCGACGCCGAGCGGAGCTACGCGCTGACCGTCTGGCTCGGCCTGGTTCTCTGCACGCTTCTGGCGATCGTCATGGGCGTGGCGACAGGCATTTACATGGAGTTGTTTTGAGCGACCGGGCCCTTGTGGCGCTCGTCCCGGCCTACTCTCCCCCGCCCCTCGGCGTTATACTTCCTAGATCGGCTGGACTCTCCCGCCACGCCTGGCAGAACGCTTCCCACGGAACGAAAGCGCTCATGGCTACCGATACGCAGCGGATTCGCAACTTCTCCATTATCGCCCACATTGACCATGGCAAGAGCACCCTGGCCGACCAGTTCCTCTTGAAGACCGGCGCGATGACGAAGCGGGATTTCCAGGCCCAGGCCCTCGATAGCATGGACCTCGAGCGCGAACGCGGCATCACCATCCGCATGCACCCGGTGACGCTCTATCACACGCCGCCCAACGCGGCGCCGAAAAGCGCCCCGTACGAGCTGAACCTCATCGATACCCCCGGCCACGTCGATTTCTCCTACGAAGTATCGCGTTCGCTCGCCGCTTGCGAAGGGGTCATCCTCCTGGTCGACGCGTTTCAGGGAGTGCAGGCCCAGACTGTCGCCAACGCCTTTCTCGCCATGGAGCACGATCTGGTCATCGTGCCCGTCCTCAACAAGGTCGATCTGGCCGTCGCCCGGCCCGATGTCGTCAAGGCGGAGATGGAGCAGGCGCTGGGCATCAATCCGGCCGACGTTTTGCACGTCTCCGGCAAGACGGGCATAGGCGTCGACGAGCTGATCCAGGCGATCATCGAGCGCGTGCCGCCGCCCTCGGGCCAGGTCGACGCTCCGCTCCGCGCCCTGGTCTACAACAGCCACTTCGATGTCTACAAGGGGGTGGTCGTCTATGTCCGCGTCAAGGAAGGCCGGCTCTTCAAGGGGCAGCGCATCAAGCTGATGCAGGACGGCACCGAGCATGAGATCATCGACATGGGGCAGTTCCGCCCCGGCATGACGGCCTGCACCGAGCTGGTGGCCGGACAGGTCGGCTACCTGATGGCCCAGATCAAGTCCCTGTCGGACGTCCACATCGGCGATACGGTCACCGACGCCTTCAGCCCCGCGGCCGAGCCCCTCGCCGGGTACAAGGAGCCCAAGGCGATGGTCTTTTCCGGGCTCTACCCGGTACAGAACAGCGACTTCGAGGAGCTGCGCGAAGCCCTCGGCAAGCTGCGCCTCAACGACTCCTCCTTCACGTACCAGCCGGAGAACAGCGAGGGCCTCGGCTTCGGCTTCCGCTGCGGCTTTTTGGGCATGCTCCACCGCGAGATCATCCAGCAACGCATCGAGCGCGACTCCGGATTGGAGCTGGTGACGACCGCCCCCAACGTGACGTACGAGATCGCCACGCGCAAGGGGGAGACGATCACCATCGACAACCCGCAAGCCGTGCCCGAGGCGGGGCAGATCGAGGAGTTCCGCGAGCCGTTCGTGCGGGCCAGCTTCCTGGTGCCGAGCGAGAACATAGGCGACATCATGGGGTTGTGCACGGACCGCCGCGGCATCTACGTCCGCACGGAGTACCTGAGCCCGACCCGCGCCATCCTCGTCTACGAGATGCCGCTCGCCGAGATCATCTACGACCTTTACGACAAGCTGAAGTCGGCGACCAAGGGCTACGGCACGATGGACTACGACTTCCTCGGCTACCGGCCCGCCGATCTTGTCCGCCTCGACATCCTGGTACACGGCAAGCGGGTCGACGCTCTCTCCAACATCGTCCACCGCGCCTTCGCCGAAAGGCGCGGGCGCAAGCTGGTGAAGAAGCTGCGCGAGGAGATCGACCGGCACCTGTTCGAAATCGCGATTCAGGCGGCGATCGGCAACCGGGTGATCGCGCGCGAGACGATCGCGCCGATGCGGAAGAACGTGACGGCGAAATGCTACGGCGGCGACATCACGCGCAAACGGAAGCTGTGGGCCAAGCAGGCGGCGGGGAAGAAGCGGATGAAGCAGGTGGGACAGGTCGAGATCCCGCAGGAGGCGTTTCTGGCGGTGCTGGAGTCGGATCAATAACGGGCGTCGGTTGAGATTGAACAACGGCGAACGCACACGGTATGATGCATGAGTATTCCTGCGTCATCAGAAAGTCCTGTCCGGATTTTCGAGGCGTCCCTCGCATCCGGGCCATCGGGCCTAGTCGAGTGCGGTAGGGAACTGACGGAAGCGGAGGCGATCGAGGCGCGACGGCAAGCGATGGACATTGTCGCGTGCGGAGACTCGCGCAAGCAGAATCAGAGGGTGGCAAGACGCATTGAGGATGCCGTCGGAAAAGCCACCGATCCTCAGTACCCGGAATCGAGGGCGGGGCCGCACGCGCTTCCTCACTTCCATCAACGAACACGCAATCCGGCCGGGCACTCCTTCTACGAGACGGAAAAACGCAGAGCGAGGCGAAAGCGATGAAGTACTTCACTCCTGAATTGATGCGTCGACTCGCCTCGGAAAGTGACGAAGTCGCGGACCGCGCTCAAGACGAATGGGAAACCGCATGTCGTGACTACCACGCTTATCTACAGACCATCAAGGACGAGTTCCCTGAGCCATTCTTGCGTTTTCAGGAGAGCTACGCCCTGCACGATGCTTGTATTCTGAGTCAGCAGACGCTCGATCAGTTCTTTGTCATGCATCTCGTATTGAACGACGGCACGCAGCTCGGGATCGCCTTCGAACAAGAGGGGGACCCAAATCCCTTCGTCATCATGCCGACATGCGAGTTCTACTGGCTCTATGACGAGGTGGAGAAGGTTGGAGAAAACGGCGGGCGCGTCTTTCAAGAATCGATCCTCTTTACCGACACGACCGACGCGCGTTACGAAGTTCGCGTCCGTTTCGTCGACTTTCACATGCACACCGTTGACGGGCCGGACGAATTTGCGATCGTGATACGAGGCCTCACGAACCGCGCGCAGCAGCACGACCCCTTGCTGGCTGGCGCTGGTGCGCAACGGCCGTGAATGGCGGGATAGTCGATGGCGCCGAGCCGTCTAGGACAGCACCGGACGCGTTCGACCGGCGCCTGTATCAGCTCATCCGTGGCGAGAGAGCGGATCAGGCCATCCTCGCCGAAGTACGAGGTGGAAGCGTACCCGAGGACCTGAGCGGCCGGCCTGGATTCCGCGGACCAGCGATCGATGACGCGCTGGAGGTTCACGCGTTCGATCGATTTGATGTCGTGAGAGACGGAGTGGGCCTGCGCCATGTCCACCCGGAGATGGCGCACGCAGTCTGCGAACCGAGCGACCCCATCGCCACTTGCGCATTCTCGTTTCTCCAGGATGGTTGGAGGCTTGTTCGCCCCCAGAAGGAAGGACCATGGTTGCAACCAGCTACCCTCACATCGTGAAACAGGACGTCCAGCCCGCGGCTTTGGAAAAGCATCCGCGCGTCCGCGTGGCGATGATCGTGATGGACTATCTGGCCTATGGCTGGTCGCCGGATGAGATCCACCGCCAGCATCCTCATCTCACGCTTGCCGAAGTACATTCCGCGATGGCCTACTACTACGACCATCAGGATGAGATCGACGCGGAGATCGCCGCGGAACTGGAAGAGGTCGACCGCGCCTTGCAGAGTCCGAAACGCTCGCCGGTGTGGCTGAAACTGAAAGCCCAAGGCTTGGTCAGGTAGCGTGATCCATGTCTGTCCTGTTTTACATGGACGTTCATGTTCACAGCGCGGTGACGGAGCAACTGCGGCGGCGCAGCGTCGATGTTCTGACCGCTCAAGACGATGACGCGACTCACTTACCCGATGACCAACTGCTGGAGCGATCGACGACCCTCAACCGCGTCCTGTTCACCTACGACATTCGATTCAAGGCGCTGGCGGAAGAGTGGCAACGCCAAAGCAAGGTGTTTGCCGGCTTGATCTGGGCCCATCCCATGCGATTGACTATTGGACGGATGGTGACCGACCTGGAGATTATTGCCAAGGCGACCGAATCGCCAGAGTGGCTGAATGTCGTAGACCAGCTGCCCCTGTAGACCGACGCTACTCCAGCAACTCCTGCAAGTGCGCCTCGACCGACTCCGCCAGCGCTTCCAGGTTGTAGCCCCCTTCGAGGCAGCTCACGAGGCGGCCGTGGCAATGGGTGGCGGCGACCTGCTTGAGAAAGGTGGTCATGCGCACGAAGTCGTCGACGTCCAGGCCGAGGGAGCCGATGGGGTCGGCGGCGTGGGCGTCGAAGCCGGCGCTGAGGAGGATCAATTCGGGCTTGAGGCGGTCGGCGGCTTTTTCGACGGCGCGCTCGAACAGCGCGAGGTAATCGTGGCGGCGCGTGCCGAAGCGGACGGGGACGTTGACGGTGTGGCCCAGGCCGGGGCCGCTGCCGGTCTCGTCGGCGGCGCCGGTACCGGGATAGAAGTTATGGCCGAAGCGATGGATGCTGAGGAAGGTGATGGTGGGATCGTTGTAGAAGATGTCCTGCGTGCCGTTGCCGTGGTGGACGTCCCAGTCGATGATGAGGAGGCGCGACAGGCCGTGGGCGACGCGGGCGTGGTCGGCGGCGAGGGCGATGTTGTTGAAGAGGCAGAAGCCCATGGCGTGGGACGGCGTGGCATGGTGGCCCGGCGGGCGGACGAGGCAGAGGGCGCTCTTGTCCTGGCCTTTCAAAACGGCGTCGACAGCAGAGGCGCAAGCGCCCGCGGCGGCGAGGGCGACTTCATAGGAGCGCGGGCTGACGACGGTGTCGGCGTCGAGCATGCCGCCGCCGTGCCGGCACACCTCGGCGGCGCGCTCGATCATGGCCCGGCTGTGCAGGCGGGCGACGGCGTCGGGAGACAGGGGCGTGAAGAGGCCGCGGGCGCAGTGCTCGGCCAGCCCGCTCTTGTGCAGCCGCGCGGTGATCGAGCGGAGGCGAGCGGGAACCTCGACGTGGCGGCCCGTCTCGTGCTCGAGGAAAAGCGGATCGGTATAGAGGATCGTCATGCAGCGCCCCTGTCGTTGATTGTAGCGTGCCGACGCGGGCCGAAAAAAAAGCGTGGACGGCGGGTCCACGCTGCGAGCCTTTTCGGTAATGCCCCGCGGTCATTTCGGGGCGTTCGGAGTCTGCGAAGCGCCACGCCGGCCGAAGACGCGGCGGTAGATGCGGCGCAACAGGGGCGCGCGTTGAGGATGGGCCGCCTGAGCGACGGAGGCCGACAGCGCTTGCGGGGAGCCCTCCCCTTCCGGCGCCGGCGTGGTGGCATCGGCAAGGACGAGTTTCTGGACGCAGACATGCCGTTCGCCGGGCAAGGTCTTGATCACGAGGTGGCAACGTCCCTGGCTTGATTTGAAAGCTCGCTTGGGCAGCGCGTACTCGTGGAAGAGGCCCGCGTCGTCCTTGCCCGTCGCGCTACGCACGCAGGAGACGCCGTTCGCTTCCAAGCGCAGGGCGTCGAGCACCTGCTGGTTGGCGGCGTCCTGAAGGTAGACGCGGCAGCTCACATCCCGGTCGCGCCGCAGCCGCAGAAAGACCGACGCCGCGCCGAGCTTGCCGATCCAGCGCCAGCTTTGCCCGCTGCGGTTATGGCCGGACGGGGACCAGCCGGAACCGAGGAATTCGGGGGCGCCGGGGAGAAGATCGAGCGGGAGCGCTTCTTCGGGCAAGTCGCAGGAGGCGAAGCCCTTCTGAAGCTGCCGCGTGATGTGCTCGTGCCAGGCGACGTCGCTCGCCGAGGCGGCGGGCAGGGATTGGGCCAAGGGTTGCCCGGAGACGATGCAGTTCCAGGTCGTCTCTTCGAGGCAGGGATCGAGCCCCAGTCGCTTTTCGAGGGCGTCATGGTGGGCCGGCTTCGAGGCCGCCGGGAACTTCTCCTCGGGGATCGCGTAGAGCAGGCACTCGAAGCGGCACATGCCGTAATGGCGGATGTAGAAGCGATAGTTGGGCAGCCAGCTCATCAGCGTCGCCGGCAGCTCCCACATGTGGTTCGGCTCGTGGTAGATAGCGATGGCGATCTGCGGCCGGCAGCGCTGGAGCGTCTGCTTCATGCCTTCCAGGGCGCGCGGCTCGGCGCCTTCGATGTCGAGCTTGATCAGGTCGATGCGCTCCAGGCCGAGGTCGCGGGCGATGCGATCGAGGGGCAGGCACTTGACGGTCTGCACCTGGCCGCCGCCGGAGGCTTTTCCCGCCTCGAGCATGCCGGCGCCGATGATGTTGAAGCTGAGGGTCTCTTCCTTGTCCCAGAGGCCGTATTCGACGGGCTCGAAAGGGGCCTGGCGATACTTGTCGGGCATCGGGCCGGGCTCGACGACGACGTGGCGGCCGCGCGTCCTGGTGAAGGCGCGGAAGAACGGGATGTCCCAACCGCTGCCGATGCCGGCGTTGACGATGTTGTCGCCCGGCTTGAGGAGGATGAGGTCGGTGTACTGCTGATGATGGAAGGCGTGTTTGAGGAAGTGCTCGAGATAGTCCTCGGGGCTGCCGTAGAGAAGCAACTGGAGCGTGTCGCGGCTCTCGCGGTCGGCGAGGCGGCGCATGACGTCGTCGATGGCGGGGAGGCTTTGCCGCACCTTGTCCTGGTAGGGATGGAAGTAACAGTCGGCGTGCCAGAGCGGCCGGTCGCCGTCGAAGGAAGCCATCGCCATGACGCGCAGGTACTCGCGGAGCCAGACAACCTTGTGCGCCAGGGGAACGGTCGGATCGGCCAGCTCGCGCATGTGGTCGGGGCAGGCCCGGCCGAGCATGAGCCAGCCCTGGCCGTCGTTGTAGGTGTTGACGAGGACGACGATGCGTTTGGCGTCGATGCCGTGCTGGAGCAGCTCGGGGAGGACTTTCTCCCAGTCCTCGGACGAGACGACAAGGACGGCGGTCGGATCGAGCTCCGGCGGCGCTCACATAGGGGAGACATAGCCGAAGAAGCGGGGCGCCCGGCGCGAAGGCGCGGAGGAACGTGAGGGTGTCGGCGATGAATTCCTCATCGCGCACCAGGTAGTAGTCGAGGTCCTGAGGGAAGGTCCCGGGAGTCAAGAAAAAACGAACGGCTTCCAGATCCATGGCGCCACCCGCGAAAGGGAATGGGGGTATTCTGCGCTGGCAGCTTAAGGGAAGCGGAAAAAGCGGTCAACGGCGGGAAGAGCGCGGTTTGCCGCCGTCCGCGGCCGATGCGTCGCGCCTGGGTTCGACGTCGAGATCTGGACTGGTGACGGACGGTCCCTATGTCGAAGTCAAGGAAAGGACCGTCAGCGTCACGATGTCCAGGTGACAACGATGACGCGGCAGTGGCGATGGCCCGGGCGTGTCCGCCTGAGGCACACGATCGAGATTCGCGCGTTTGCCGGCTACGCGCTCCAACGATAAGGACCGACCAATGGCCAAGAGCACCCGCAGCGCCAAGGGGCCTCCGAAGAAAGCCGCGACAAAGGAGGCTGCGGGACCGGATCGCGCCTTGTCCGCGGGGCTCGGGGACTGGCGCGCGGACGCGCTCGGCCGGGTCCGCAAACTCATCCAGGAAGCCGATCCGGGAATCATCGAGGAGGTGAAGTGGCGCAAGCCCTCCAATCCGGCGGGAGTTCCGGTCTGGTCGCACGATGGGATTGTCTGCACCGGGGAGACGTACAAGACCTACGTGAAGCTGACTTTCGCCAAGGGAGCAGCGCTGGCGGACCCGGCGGCTCTCTTCAACGCGGGTCAGGCGGGCGCCGTCCGCCGCGCCATCGACATTCACGAGGGGGACGAGATCGACGAGGCCGCGTTCAAGGACCTCATCCGCGCCGCCGTCGCGCTGAACCTGTCGAGCAGGAAGAAGTGATCGCCATGGCCAAAAGAATGTCCAAGACTTCGGCGAAAGTCGCAAAAAAGGCAGCGGCCAAGCGAGGCAGCGCGAAGCCGAAGCTCCTGTCGGGCGGCAATCCGCAGATCGCGAAGGGCTACGGCGACGCCCCCGTGCAGGCCTACATCGAGGCGATGCCGGGCTGGAAGCGCGACGTCGGGCGGCGCCTCGACGCGCTCATCGTGGCCACCGTTCCCGACGTGTTCAAGGCCGTGAAGTGGAACTCGCCCCTCTACGGCATCGAGGGGGAGGGTTGGTTTCTCGGCATCCATTGCTTCACGAAGTACGTCAAGGTCGCCTTTTTCGGCGGGGCCGCGCTGCGTCCGGTCCCGCCCGGCGCGTCCAAGCAAAAGGAAGTGCGCTACCTCGACATCCACGAGGACGATCCGCTCGACGAAGCTCAGTTCGCCGACTGGGTGAAGCAGGCCAGCCGATTGCCGGGGCAACGAATGTAGGGAGCAGTCTATTTCGGACGGTGAAGATCGGCGCCGTCAAGCGCCAAGTGACACTGGCTTGTCATCCGAACTCGCTTGTGGCGGATGAATGCGGCCGGGCCGGCCGCGGCTCTGCTGTTCGCGTGCCTTCGCCTCGGGCGAATCAACAGGCAGTCCCCCCTCCGGGTCCTCGAACGCTTGCAGGCTCGCCGTCGAGACCGTTTCCGGTTGATGGCGCGGGTTCGGACGCTCCCGTTGCTCCGCATTCATGTCCACATTCATGGCGCCCTCGTCACTGCACGAGAATCCTTGCGTCGGCGACCCACTGCGCGTCGCAGAATAATTCTACCAGATAGATACCGGATTCGGGAAACCTGACTCCCTTCAAAGTCAGCGCCATCTCCACCACCGTGTCGCGATCTGGAAAGACCAACGTGTGCGCGCTGCTCACGTGAACAAGTTGCTGGGTTGGCGCGAACCGAATGTCCACGTAGAAGGGGATTTGTCCCAATCCCTGAAGCAGCCTGGCAAACACCACGATCTGCTTCTGCACGTGCGGATAGCTGACAGTACGGATGCTGTTGAACAAGCCGACCAGATCGGTCTTGCCGTTGGGAACTCCAATATGACCGTCACACAGATAGAGAGCCTGGGCCACGGGTATGATCATTGCGGCGGACATTCGCCCCCTTTTCCGATGCGGTTCCTGAGACAAGCCTGCCGCGGTGATTCTATGAACGCCGCGATTGCCGCGGGGTTGCAGGCGGCGGTCCAACTCGATTCTGAGAGGCGCGAAATTGCAGAACTGCAGAACGTAACCGCTTGCTTCGCCGCCGGCAAGGGGCGATAATCTTGCTTTTCCGACAGGGGCGCCATCCGTAACGCGACGAAGATCGGGCCTTGCCATGAAACACGATCGGGATGACCGCGACGACGACGACCATTTTCTGTACGCGGCCGAGCAACTCGAGGCGGGCCACACCGTGGCCGAGGTCCGCAAGATGTTGATTTCGAGAAAACGCGTTCCCGAGGAAGAGTCGCGATCGATTGTGCTCAACGTGTATGCGGCCCAGAAGCTGCAGGAGGGTTACAAGCCATCCGCGGTTCGCGACCTGTTGCTCCAGGAGAAGAACGTCACGCCGGAAGAGGCCCGAGCGATCGTGGCCGAACTTCGCGAGGCGACCGAGGAGCCTGCTCGGGAAGAGTCCGCGCCGGCCACGGGGACGGGGACCATGCGTGGACTGGGAATAGCCTTCCTGGTCCTCGGCATCGGGTCCTTCATCTTGCCGCTCATGGGACTGCAGTTTCGCGCCCTGGGCGCTTTCGGTCAGGCGACGCCCTTCATCGGAGCCGGCCTTGCCGTGGTCGGCGCGGTGCTCCTGATTCTCTCGTTCACCCTGGGTGGAGCGCCGCCGCGGAGGGGTAAAAGGCGTCGGCGCTGACGGCGAAGAGGATAGAAAAAGGGTCCTGAGACGGTCCCGACACCTTATTTCGGGAGGTCGAAGTTGTGGGTCGCCCCTTCTTTGACCTCGGCCTTGAGGGTGGTGCGGTCGAGCTCGCTGTAGATAGGGGGGAGGGTTTCCTTGGCGGGGGAATCCATGGGGGCCACGTCGGGGGGCGGCGCGGAACCGTCGGGCATGAGCCGCTTGCTGATGGTGACCTTGTACTTGCCCGCGGGCAACCCTTCACCGCCGCGCGCGTAGGCGATCTTGTAGTTTCCCTCCGCGTCGGTCGTGCCGCTGCCGCCGGTCCCTTCGGCGCCTTCGACGGGGAAGAAGCTGACAGTGGCGCCGCTCAGGGCCTTGTCCTTGTACGTGACCTTGCCCGCCGCGGCGATCAGCTTCGGACCGCTGGACGAGCCGCAACCGGCGAGGACCGACAGGGCGACGCAAAGAACAAAGGCCCACAGGCGCGACATCGACGGCTCCAGTGACGAGGTGGTGGTTTCTTCGGGGGGATTGCCGGCGCCGATCGATTGGCGCCTTCAGGTTACTGGTCGAGGTTGGGAGCCGATCCGTCTTGCATGCGGGCGGCCTGGATCAGCGCGGTGGTGGTCAGCGTTTCGCTGACGAAGCGGACGGAGGCGTCCCCCATGGCGAAGAAGCAGCCGCCGGTGTGCAGGCTGCCGGCGCGGCCCCAGCTGCCGAGTCGACCGGGGATGGCGGTCGTGCCGGGATAGGACCAGTTGTTGATGCCGGCGGCGGGGTCGACACCGGTCATGACCCAGCCGCGATAGCCCCAGCAGCTGGAGCGGCCGTTGTAGACCTCGAAGGTGTTTTCGCCGAGCATGAAGGTGTTGCTCGTGCCGTCGGTGATCTGCACCAGCTTGGTGTCGCTGTTCTCGCCGAAGATATAGCGAGCGGCGCCGGCGTTCCGTTTCCAGTAATTGCAACCGTTCGTGCCCAGGCCGGAGTCGTTTTGCGATGTGACGAAATCGTAGCTGGTCTTGGCGCCGGTAAGGCTGCCGCCCGGGCCATAGGCGGAGCTGGCCGCCATCACCGGATTGCCGCTGTCGGACGGGCACTGCATCAGGGGGATGACGGTGGACATGAGGGCGCCGTTGCCGTCGGTGGTGGCGTTGCCAGCGAGGGCGCCGTTGGCGTTGCCCGTGTAGCCGCAGCAATAACCGGTGTTCTGATTGGCGAAGGCCAGCTTGGTGTTGAGCCGGGAAGCGAGCGCCCCTTGCTCGAAATACGGCAGGACGAGCACCCAGCCGCTCAGGTTCTGAATGGCGGCATCGCCCGTGCCGCCGGCGTTGCTGCTGCACCAGCCATAGCCCGTACCGGCGGGAGGCAGCCGTTTGTAGACACTCTCGTAGCTGTGGACGGCGACGGCGAGTTGGCGGAGGTTGTTGCTACAGCTGGTGCGGGCGGCGGCCTCGCGGACCTTCTGGACGGCGGGCACCAGCAAGGCGATCAGGATGGCGATGATGGCGATGACCACGAGCAATTCGATGAGCGTGAAGGCGTGTCTTGGCGGGCGCGGTCGCAAATCCATGGCGAACCTCGATGTAAGGAAAGATGAGAAATCAATGAGGTTACTCTAATCTATCGATTCGGCGATTGCAAAGGGGCTTTGAAACAAAAAGGTGACTGACGTCGCGGAAGCAGTCCCGATCGGCTCCTTTGCAACGGAGCTACCAAATCGTCTGTGGCTGGTTTAGGCTCGAGATAGGTTGATCCCTTCCAGGCGCCTGGGCTGCGCGCGGCCCGGGCGTCGACTTCACTTCTGCGCGCTTCGTTGGAGAGTGTCATGGACCAGTCACGTTTTTCGTTGGATGCCTTGCTGGCGAACGGGAATGGGAACGGCGTGCTGCACGCGGAGAAGGAGACGCCGGCGAATGCGCCTCGGGAAGACGCGGCGGCCGCGAAGCCGCAAGCGGGGGGCGCGGAAGGGGGTGGTGGGGCGCGTGCGGAGGGGGCGGCGTCACCCCGCAGGCTCGAAGACTCGCCTGCGGGCTTGGACTCGCGCGCGGGCTTGCGGACGGGGAATCCTTATAACCGGCGGGTGGCGCGGTTGAAATGGGCGCTCCTGGACGCGGCGCCGGAGGAGAAGATAACGGCTATCGGGGAGAAGCTGGTGCAGCTTGCGCTGGAGGGCAACGTGGCGGCGGCGCGGGTGTTGTTCACTTATGTCTTGCCGAAGGGGGTCGAACCGGATCGGGTGAACATGGATGAGTGGGAGGGATATCGCAAGGAGCAGCGCATGGAGGAGGAGATGAGGCCCATCATGAAGTCGTTGGAGCCGGAGTTCGCGCTGGACATCGTGCGGATGCTGCGGCCGGCGGCGTCGGCGGGGAAGGCGGCGTTGATGGGCGAGGTGCTGCGGACGGGATCGATGGACGTGTTCTCGTCGCCGGAGAAGCTACGAACAGTGGTGAGCGGGGGCGCGGCGCCGGCGGAGAAGGGGAAGAAGGCGCGGCGCAAAGCGGGTAAACGGTGAACGGCTTGTTGGCGCCTGGCGGGCTCGGTTGGGCGGGCTGGCGAGGGGCTGAGGGGCGGTTCGAGGCGGTTTGCGGCGCGTGATTTGGGCTGGCGCCGGGGGTTGATGAGGGGGCGGGCACGTGCGGAGGAGACGTGGGCGTGCGGGGTGCGCGCTTGAAGGGATGGCGCCCATAAGCGGGCGTGGTCGGAGTAGAGCGAAGCGGCGTCTTGACAGCGGCTGGCTGGGGTGGTGTCATGGCCGTGATAGAGCGCGCGGCCTTGTTAGGGCGTGCTAGTGCCGTTTTCATCTGGCCTCCCCATAGAAAAGGTCGGTCGTCCCTTGACAACCACTCCCCTCCCCGCCACCGAAAAGTATGTCGTCTGCTCCAGTTGCGACGCCGGCTGCATCCTGAAAGCGGAGGTGCGCGATGGCGAGGTCGTGCGGATCAAGACGACCGGCATTCCGCCGCTGCGGCTCAACATCTGCATCAAGGGCGTTTACGCTCCGCGCAACTTCACGCATCCGAGTCGCGTGCTTTATCCGCAGCGGCGCGTCGGCGAGCGCGGCGCAGGTCGCTGGGAGCGCGTCACCTGGGACGCGGCCCTCGACGACATCGCCGAGCGCCTGAAACGCGTCGTCGACCGCTATGGGCCGGAGGCGTTCGCCGTCGCCAACAGTCCGTGGAACACCAACGTCGAGAACGGCGCCTGCCGGCGCTTCATGAACGTGCTCGGCTCGCCCAACTGGATGAGCGGCGTCGCCTTGTGCGCCGGCAACACGGCCGCCATCAATCGCATGGTCTACGGCTGGTTCCCGTTCCCCGATTTTTTTCAGACGAATTGCATCGTTCTGTTCGGCCACAATCCCAAGAAGCACTCGTGGACGCCGTTCTACAACTTCATCCGCGGAGCCGAAGCGCGCGGCGCAAAGCTGATTGTGCTCGACCCGCGCAAGAGCGAAAGCGCCGAGCGGGCGACGCTCTGGCTCCCCTTGCGTGCCGGAACCGACGCGGCCATGTGCCTTGGCTGGGTCAACGTCATCATCGAGGAGGGGCTTTACGATCGCGGCTTCGTCGAGAAATGGACCGTCGGCTTCGACGATCTGAAGAAACGCGTCGCCGAATATCCGCTCGAGCGCGTAGCGGCGATCACCGGCGTCGATGCGGAGCTGATCCGCGCCGCCGCCCGCATGTACGCGACCAGCGGGCCGGCCGTCATTCCCTGGACGCCGATCACCGATCAGCAGGTCTCCAGCACGTCGGCGATCCGGCTGCAGTGCGCCCTGCGGGCGCTGACCGGCAATCTCGACGTGCCCGGCGGCGACGTGTTCACCGGGTGGCTCCCCGGCATCGTCCCGGAGTGCGACCTCGAAGGCCACGAGCTTCTTTCCGACGCGCAGAAGGCCAAGCAACTCGGCGCCGACACGCACCCCGCATTCACCTACCGCGGTACCGCGGCGCTGGCCGAGCCGACCGAGCGTGTGTGGGGAAAGAAGTACGCCAACGTCGTCGCGGGCAGCTACATGGCTAGCCCGCCGGATGTCTTCCGCGCCATGGCCCACGGCAAGCCGTACCCGGTCAAGGCGTTCTTCTCGCTGGGCAACAACACGCTGATGGGTTTCGCCAACATGAAGCTCATCGGCGCTGCCTTGATGGCGCAGGACCTGGTCGTCGTCCACGAGCACCAGATGACGCCGACCGCCCAGCTCGCCGATTACGTCCTGCCCGGCGATAGCTGGCTCGAACGCCCGCACCTGTGGGACGGCTACGGCTGGATCCCGTTCGCCCAGGCGTCGGAGCAGGCAATCCAACCGCCCGGCGAATGCCGCGGGACTTTCGACTTCTGGCGTCAGCTTGCCGTGCGCCTGGGGTTCGCCGAACACTTCCCCTGGCGGACGCTCGAGGAGGTCCACGATTATCGCCTCGCCCCCATGGGCAAGACATTCGCCGAGTTCGCCGCGACCACGCCGTTCTACATGCCGCCGCCCCAATACCGTAAGTACGAGAAGACCGGCTTCGCCACGCCGTCCGGCAAGGTCGAACTGTCATCGAGCGTCCTGGCCGGGCTCGGCTTCGACCCCCTGCCCTACTATCGCGAGGCGCCGCAGCCCGACAAGGAGTATCCGTTGACGCTCTTCGTCGGCGTGCGCGACGACGAATACTTCCACAGCGGCCAGCGCCACGTCGAGGAGTTGCGCAAGCGGAAGCCGCTGCCGAAAATGTTCCTGCACGAGGCCGACGCTCGCTCGCTGGGCCTAGCGGCGGGCGCCTGGGCCGAGGCCGAGACGCGTACGGGCAAGATGAAGGCGATGGTGGAGATCCGCCCCGAGATGCCGCCCGGCCTGGTGCGCGTGCCGCATGGCTGGTGGATGCCGGAGACGTCCCAGGGACGCGAACACCTGTCCAGCGCCTGGACGTTCGCCGACGGCCAACTCTGCGGTGACGGGGAAGAGTTGATCGACCGCGAGCAAGGGGTGCCGCATCTGAAGGGCTTTCCTTGCCGGGTCGGTCCTTGTGCGGACCCGCGCTTGGCCTGAAGCGGTGTCGCCCGCAGGAGGGCACAGTGTCAGAGTTCCGCCTTCCGGCAGATGGTGACGGCCTTGCCACCCCGCTCGGCGATGGCTCCAACAAGAGGCTATCTCCGAAAAGTTGAAGAAACCCGCTGCCGCGAGATGCGCAAGCGGAAAATCGAGCGACTGTTTCGAGATATCACGTTCCGGGCAGCCTGCCCGGCAAGGAACGCAGTTGTTCGGCGCCTTTATTCGTGGAGGTCATCATGTTGCGAGTGCTCGCCTCAGCCACCATGTTTCTCGGGGTCATCCTCGCCGCGCCCGCAAGCGACGGGCCGGAAACCGACGTCAAGGAGTTCGCAACGGACATCGGGAAGCTCACGGGCACGTGGATGAGCCCGAAGATGACGTTCGCCCCGGGCGTCACGGGCCACTTTGCGATGAAGCTGGAGTTCAACAAGGGCGCGGCCGGCCAGGCGAGCGTGCTCAGCTTCGTGTCCAGGTTCGGGATCTCGGTAGCGCCCGGCCCCTCGTGGAGCGCCGAACTAAAGGAGAAGGACAAGAAGCGGTTCATCGTCCTGACCGAGACGAAGGGGGACAAGCGCACGGAGTTGACCGAGATGGCCTACGAGGTCATGGGGAACAGGCTCAAGCTCACGAGTTCGAAGACGCTCCTCTTTGAAAAGCGGGGAAATGCGTTCGACCTGAGCGGAGTGTGGGAGCGGAAGAAAGCGGATAAGAAATAGCGGGGCGAGCCGAACTGTTCGGGGGCCGCTGCGGGCATGGCCAGGTAGAGCCAAAGGCCGAACGGCATGACAAAGGGTGAGCTTCATCGTCGGGCCCACAAAGGGAGTCTCATGCGACTTCCCCTCAGTATCGCGCTCGCCAATCTGGTGATAGGCGGGGCGCTGTGCGCCGGCCCCGCGGGCGCCGGTCCGGCGGAGGAGGAGCATGCGGGGTTCGAGCCTCCGGAGACGATCCTGGACGGCTCCGAGTATGGCCAGCTGTACCCTGCGTTCGCGGACATCGATGGCGATGGCAAGATCGACATGGTCGCCGGCACATGGCGCGGCCGGTTGCTGGTTTTCCGAAACACAGGGACGAATGCTCGGCCGGTGTATGCCGAGCCGAAGTGGCTCGACGAGACCGTGCCCTCGGCGAACATCAGCGGCGTGCGGGGTTGAAGCGCCGCGGTGTTTCGTCCCCAGTTCGGGGACTGGGATGGCCGGGGCGATCTGGTGTCGGGATCGAACTGTTGCCGCACCGATCTGGTCCACTTGTTCGCGCGGAAAAAGGACGGCGGCTTTGCCGAGCGAAGGGACGTCCGGTTGAAGTGGCCCGGCCCCGATCGCTTCGGCCCCTTTGGCCCCTTCGGCCGGGCCGTTACGAACCCGCACCTGGTGGACTGGGATGGCGATGGCCGTATCGACCTGGTCGTCGGCCATTCGGGGCAATGGACGCTCTACGTGGGCGCCGGTCCGTTGGCGGGCAAGACCGAGGTACCGGTGAAGCCGTTCGCCTTGCCGGCGGTCGCGGACGCGCGGCCCGCATACTTCGGCTTCGCGGACTGGGACGGAGATGGGAGGCGCGATCTGCTGGCGGGCGTGGCGTATCAGAAGGGGAGCGACGCCGCTCGACGGGAGAACAAGGGGAGCAGCGAACCGGTCAGCTACGGCATCTACTGGTTCCGGAACACGGCTGCCAAGGGGGCGCCGAGGTTTGCGGCGGCGCGGCGGTTGCTCACCATCCCCGCGCCGTGGGAGCTGGACGCATTCGCGGTCGTGAAGGGCGGGGATGGACGGTTGGACCTCGTGGTCAGCGTGAGCAAGAGCCTGCGCCGGAAGGACGGCGGGTTTCACGTTGATAGCCGGCTGTGGTTGTATCGGCGGAAGGGGTGAGGGAGGGTCCTCATGACGTTCGACCCTGCAGAAATCCTATCCATTCTCGATCGTTGTTGCGATGCTTACGCGTTTCCGATGCTGGACAATGGATACGTCTATCTAGCGGCGACGCGGCTTTCGCTCTACCGGTCGGAAATGGACTGGGCGATGGTGATCGAAGTGTTTGGGTACTCGCCGCGAGCAGGAGTACCCGACACGTCTATCCAGACCTTTGCCAGCCGGCTGCACGACCGCGATCCGCCGGAGAACTATGTCAACAGGCAGGCCTACGAACGGTACCTCGCCAATCGCCCAAACAACGAGTATCGTTCGATTTTTCCGGTGCAGGCGGGGCCATGGCAGGACGAGGAGAACGATGAGTTCGTGGCCGAAGGCGCGGACGAAGTGCTCGTTCGAACGCGCGCGATTCCGCTGCCAAGCGCGGGCGAGTACGTTCGGCACGGTATCCACCTGGAGCAGGCGCCCCGGGTGCAGGTATTCGAACTCTGCCGGTTCCTTGCTGCCATCGCCCGTGACCAGGTGTTGGCGACAGCGAAGGTACGGCGCGTCAGCATCCTTCCAGGAATGGAGCAGATTCTGCAACTGGAAGAGTGGCACCATCCGAATGTCGTTGCTAAAGAGGGGCCGAGCAGCTCCGAGACGTTTCAGCAACTTGCTCGGGTGCTGGCTACTGGAGATGCGAGACTGTATCGACCGACGCAACCGCCAAACACGCACTGGCGGAATTGGCCTGACGGTGGACGCCTTTGAGCGGCGTATCTTCCGCTACCAAAATGCATGGCCTGGTACAGGCTATTTCTGCAACACCTTCTCCGCGATGTCCTTGCGGAAGAAGGCGCCCTGGAACGTGATCTTGCCGACCGCTTCGTAGGCCTTGCGCCGCGCCTCGAAGACGGTGTCGCCCAGGGCGGTGACGCCGAGGACCCGGCCGCCGTCGGTGACGGTCATGCCGTCCTGGACCTTGGTTCCGGCGTGGAACACTTTGACGTCGGGGAGCTTGGCCGCCTCTTCCAGGCCCTGGATGACCTTGCCCTTGGCGTAGGGGCCGGGGTAGCCCTGGCTGGCGATGACGACGCAGACGGCGGGGCGCGGGTCCCAGACGAGCTTGTCCTCGGCGAAGTCGTCGAGGCGATCCTCGTAGGCCGCGAGGAGCAGGTCGCACAGGTCGGTCTTGAGCCGCATCAGCACCGGCTGGGTCTCCGGGTCGCCGAAGCGGCAGTTGTACTCGAGGATGCGCGGCCCCTGGTTGGTGACGATGACGCCCGCGTAGAGGACGCCGCGAAACGGCGTGCGGCGCCGCTTCATGGCATGTACGGTCGGCACCAGGGCATGGGCTTCGATGTCGTTGAGGAGTTCGGGCGTCGCCAGCGGGGTGGGAGAATAGGCCCCCATGCCGCCGGTGTTGGGGCCGGTGTCGCCGTCGAATGCGCGTTTGTGATCCTGGGAGGGAGCAAGCGGCACGATGGTCCGCCCGGAGACGAGGGCGAGGACGCTCAATTCCTCCCCTTCGAGCCTTTTCTCGACGATGATCTGTCGCCCGGCGGCCCGGCCGAACTCCTCCTTCACCATGACGCGCTCGATGGCGGCCAGCGCTTCTTCGGTGTTGGAGCAGACGATGACGCCCTTTCCCGCGGCCAGTCCGTCGGCCTTGACGACGACGGGATACTCGCGCGTCTGCACGTAGGCGCGGGCGGGGTCGGGATGGTCGAAGACGCGGAACTCGGCGGTCGGCACGTCGGCGTCGCGCATCAGCTTCTTGGCGAAGACCTTGCTCGCCTCGATCTGGGCCGCGGCGCGGGTGGGGCCGAAGGCGCGCAGGCCGAATTCCTGGAAGTAGTCGACCATGCCCGCGGCGAGCGGGTCTTCGGGGCCGACGACGGTGAAGTCGATGCCTTCCTTCTTGGCGAACTTGACGAGGGCGTCGACGTCGTTGGCTTCGATCGGGACGTTGACGCCGTCCAGGGCCGTGCCGGCGTTGCCTGGAGCGCAGAAGACATGAGTGACGCGAGGGGACTGGGCGAGCTTCCAAACCAGCGCGTGCTCCCTCCCGCCCTTGCCAATGACGAGAATCTTCATGAGGCAATTGTACGGAGCGGCGCGGCGGTGGTGAGGCGCCGGGGCCGCGCCGCTTTTTTTCGATTTTTCTCTTTACAAAGGCTCGGCGTCATGACTATACATTCTTTCACCCAATAAGGAGACCTAGGTTTCCAGCTGGCGGTTGCATCTTTGGTTCCTCTTCAAAGGAGACGGCGATGAAGCGACAGATTACCGGGGCGATGGCGTTGCTGGTCGTGGGCGGACTCCTCGCGGGCGGCGGCGTGCTTGCGGGCGACAAGGAAAAGAAGGACGACAAGAAGGGCTTCGAGGTCCCGCCGCCCGGTCCCGAGCACAAGGTGCTGAGCAAGCTCACCGGGACCTGGGAGGCGAAGGTGAAGTTCTACGGGCCGGGCGGCGAAGGCGAATCGAAGGGGACGATGAAACGCGCCATGATCATGGGAGGCCGGTTCCTCAAGGAGGACTTCACCGGGGACATGATGGGGATGAAGTTCCAGGGCATGGGCGTGGTCGGCTTCGATCCCGCCAAGAAGAAGTACGTCAGCTCCTGGATCGACAACATGTCGTTCGGCATCACGACCTTCGAAGGGACGTACGACGCCGAGAAGAAGACGCTGACGAGCGTCGGCGAGGACGTCTGGGAAGGCAAGAAGATGAAGGCGCGCGACGTCCTGACGATTATCAGCGACAAGGAGCAGAAGTTTGAAATGTTCCGCTCCGCGGGGGAAAAGGAGTTCAAGGTGATGGACATCACCTACACGAAAGCCCCCGACAAGAAGAAGGTGAAGAAGGAAAAGGGGGAGTAGGCGGGAATAAATGAAGAATGCAGAATGAAGAAGAACTCCGACCTTTGGAGTGCGGTAATTGCCGCACTCCAAAGATGCATTCTGACTTCTTGATCTATCATGTTCGATCTTTCCAAACGCGTCGCTCTGGTTACCGGTGGGGGCCGGGGCATCGGGCGGGCCATGGCGCTCGCCCTGGCCCGCGCCGGGGCTCCAGTCGCCGTCACGGCGCGGACGGGAGCCGAGTTGGAAGAGGTGGTCCAGTCCATTCAATGGGCGGGCGGCACGGCGCTGGCGCTGCCCATCGACATCGCCCCGCCCGCGGCGGCGCGGCAGATCGTCGATGAGGTCGCCGCGAAGCTGGGGCCGATCGAGATCCTCGTCAACAACGCCGGCATCGGCAGCAGCTCCAATCCGAAGCCGGTGGTCGACTTCGACGACGATTTCTGGGAGCTGACACTGACCCTCAACCTCACGGTCCCCTATCGCCTCTCGAAAGCCGTATTGCCCGCGATGTTGCAACGGAAGCGGGGCCGGATCATCAACGTCGCCTCGATCAACAGCAAGATCGGCAGCTTCCATGGAGCCGCCTACGCCGCGAGCAAGCACGGCCTGCTCGGGTTGACGCGCACTCTCGCGCTGGAGGTAGCGGCCGACGGGGTGACCGTGAACGCAATCTGCCCCGGCCCGGTGAAGACCGTGATGAACGACCGCCGCCTGGTCTATGACGCGAAGCGCAAAGGAACGACGGTGGCCGAGCTGGAGAAGACGCTGACCCCGATCGGCGGCCGGCTGGAGCCGGAGGAGGTGGCGCCCATGGCCGTGTTCCTGGCGAGTGACGAGGCGCGGATGATCACGGGGCAGGCGTACAACGTCGACGGCGGGCTAGTGATGTTTTGAGTCTTCGAGAAGCGGAGGAATACCGATGCTGGCAAGAATCGGCGGCGCGAGCGTTCTCTTCCTCGGACTCATCGTCTGGGGTTCGCCCGGCGCCGCTCAGGAGGAGAAAGGCAAGAGCGGCTCCATTATCGGCGAGTTGAAAGCGCGCAAGGACACAGCGGACGGGAAGAACACCGTCATCGAGGTGCTCGCGCCCGGGGAGGAAAAGGCCCGCAAATACCACGTCCTGTACGACCCGAAGATCAAGGGGCCCATCGAGTCCGTGCTGGCCGCCGTCCGCGCGGCCAAGATCGGCGATCGTGTGGAGTTCGACTGGGTAGGCACGGGCCACGGTCCGGCCATCAAGGCGTTCCGTGTGCTCAAAAAGGGAGCGGCCACGCCCATCAAGGAGCCGGCGCCGTAGCCGACTCATTTCTCTCCGCCAGCGCCCGGTGGATCAGCCAGTTTTTCACCGCCTGCGTCAGCGCCACGTAGCAGACGAGCGTCAACAGCACGAGCGGCCAGTAGAGGCCGGGCAGCGGCGTGAAGCCGAGGGCCGGCGCCAGCGGCGAAAAGGGGAGCCAGACGCCGATCGCCATTATCGCGAGGGTGGTCAGCGTCAGAGCGGGGCTGGCTCGGCTCTGGAGGAACGGGATGCGGTTGGTGCGGATGATGTGGATGATGAGTGTCTGCGTTAGAAGCGATTCCACGAACCAGCCGGTCTGGAAGAGCGAGGCGTGGCTCGGGTCCCAGCAGCCGAAGACATAGAGCATGATGAAGAACGTGGTGTAGTCGAAGATCGAGCTGCACGGGCCGATGAAAAGGATGAAGCGGGCGATCTGGCCGATCGACCAGGGGCGCGGCCGGGTCACCTGCTCGGGATCGACGTGGTCGGTCGGGATGGGGACCTGCGAGAAGTCGTAAAGGAGGTTGTTGGTGAGGATCTGGATGGGCGCCATCGGCACGAAGGGGAGGAAGGCGCTGGCGCCCAGGACGCTGAACATGTTGCCGAAGTTCGAGCTGGCCCCCATGCGGATGTACTTGAGGATGTTGACGAAGACCTTGCGTCCCTCGATCACCCCCTCTTCGAGGACCATGAGGCTCTTCTCGAGGAGGATGGCGTCGGCGGATTCCTTGGCGATGTCGACGGCGGTGTCGACGGAGAGGCCGACGTCGGCGGCGCGGAGGGCGGGGGCGTCGTTGATGCCGTCGCCGAGGAAGCCGACGACGTGGCCGCGCCGCTGGAGGGCCTCGATGATCCGCTGCTTGTGGGCAGGAGAAAGGCGGGCGAAGAGGGTGGTTGCGTTCGCGGCCTCGCCCAGATCGACGTCGCTCATGGCCTCCACGTCGCGGCCGAGCAGCGTCTTCTCCACGGTCAGCCCTACCTCGTGGCAGATCTTCTGGCTGACCAGCTCATTGTCCCCCGTCAGCACCTTGACGGCGACGCCGTGCTGCGCGAGCGCCTGAAGCGCCGGCCGGGCCGAGTCCTTGGGCGGATCGAGAAAGGCGATGTAGCCCTTGAGCACCAGGTCGGCTTCGTCTTCTTTGGAGTAGACGGGCTTGGGCGCCATGTCGCGGTAGGCGAGAGCGAGGACGCGGAAGCCGTCGCGGCCCAGGTCGTCGTACTCCTCGCGCAGGTCCTGAAGCAACAGGGGGTCGATCGGGTGTAGCTCGCCTTCCAGCTCGAAGCGGCTGGAGCGGCGAAAAACCTCCTCGGGGGCGCCCTTGCAGATCAGACGATGCCGCCCGTCCGGCGTTTTGACGACGACGGACATCACCTTGCGGGAGAAGTCGAACGGGACCTCGTCGACTTTCTCGTACTCGGGGACCTTCAGCTCGTGGTGCAGGTGCTCGTGCTCCAGGACAGCCCGGTCGAGCAAGTTCTTGAGGCCCGTCTGGAAATGGCTGTTGAGATAGGCCAGCGCCAGAACGTCGTCGTCCTCCTTCAGGACGACGTCGCAATGTCGCTCCAGGATCACGCGGTCCATGGTCAGCGTGCCGGTCTTGTCGGTGCAGAGCACGTCCATGGCGCCGAGGTTCTGGATGCCGGCCAGCCGCTTGACGATGACGCGCTTGCTCGCCATGGCCATGGCGCCGCGCGACAGGCAGACGCTGACGATCATGGGCAGCATCTCGGGGGTGAGGCCGACGGCGACAGCGAGGGCGAAGAAGAAGGCCTCGACCCAGTCCCCCTTGGTCAGACCGTTGATGAGGAAGACGAGGGGGACCATGACCAGGATGAAGCGGATCATCAGCCAGGTGAAGCGGCTGACGCCGCGGTCGAAGCTGGTCTCGGGCTGCCGGCCGGTGATGGCCCGCGCCATGCCGCCCAGGTAGGTGTGAAAGCCGGTGGCGACGATGACGCCGCGCGCCGTGCCGCTCTCGACGCTCGTGCCGAGGTAGCAGACGTTGCGCAGCTCCAGCGGGGGGCGGTCGGGCGGCTCCGGGGCGTCCGACTTCTCGACGGGAAACGACTCGCCGGTGAGGCTGGCCTGGATGACGTGCAGGTCCTTGCAGGCGACGAGGCGCACATCGGCGGGGATCATGTCGCCGGCGCAGAGCTGGACGAGGTCGCCGGGCACGAGATCGTCGAGCAGCACCTCGCGCGTGGCGCCGCCGCGGACAACGGTGGCGGTGACGCGGATCAGAGCTTTGAGCTTGGCCGCCGCCGTGTCCGCCCGCGCCTCCTGAAAGAAGCGGAGGGCCACGCCGAGGACGACCATGATGAGCATGACGACGGCGGCGCGGAAGTCGCCTGTGAAATACGACAGCACGGCAAGGAAGAGGAGCAGGATGACGAGCGGATTGATGAGCGCCTTACCGAGAATGACCAGATGCGGATGGCGCCCCTCGGCGACGATGGTGTTGCGGCCATACGTGTCGCGGCGGCGCTCGGCCTCGTCTTCGCTCAGTCCGTTGGCGGAGGTTTGCAGAGCGGTGAAGACCTGCTCGGCGGGGCAATGGGCGGCGTCGAGGAGGGCCGGAGCGACGCGGATGGGGCCGGCCTGGCGTGGATGGTTCGGAGCGTTGGCATGCGAGACGGCGGGCATGACTCGACGGACGTTGTTCAGGGGGTATCGAGGATTTCGCGCCAATCCTTTGCAGTCGCGGCGCGGCGAACCATCCGTCTCAACCGAGGCAAATCCGCTACGGCCTTGAGCTCATCTCGAACCGATTCCGAAGGGGGACCGAAGCGTACCTCTCCGAAGATGAGAATGGCATTGCGTGCACCCCGTTCCTCGCCCTCATCAAGGATGGCAAGATATGTATCCGATTCGTGCATGGTCCGAACCCCTCGAAAGATACGCGCGGCGACATCGCGCCGCACGCGCAGACCAGCCAGGAGGAGCGATCGCCGCTAGCCCCTCCTTCAGTGTATTGCCATGAATCGCTCTCACGCCACGAACTCGATCGTCAACGGCCCCGGCACGAGCCCGGCGCGATGGCCTTCTTCCAGCAGGGTCCGCACCGCCTTGCGGCCGCGCTCGCCGTAGTCGAGGGTCCAGTCGTTGACGTACATGCCGACGAACTTGTCCGCCAAGCCGCGGTCCATGTCGCGCGCGTACTTTAGCGCGTAGGTCAGCGCTTCCTGTCGATGATCGAGCGAGTAGCGGATGCTCTCCTTCAGCAGCCGCGAGATGTCGGCGATCGTTTTCGCTCCCAGGTCGCGGCGGACAACGTTGCCGCCCAGTGGAAGCGGCAGGCCGGTCTTCTCCTGCCACCAGACGCCGAGGTCGACGACCAGCCCCAGTCCCTGGTTCTGAAAAGTGAGCTGCCCCTCATGAATGATGAGGCCCGCGTCGTATTTGCCGGCGGCGACCGCGTCGAGGATCTTGTCGAAAGGCAGGACCTCGTACGAGAAGCCGCCTTGCAGAAGCAGCCGCAGCGTGAGGAAAGCCGTGGTCATCGTGCCGGGGACGGCGATGGTCGCGGTCCGCAGATCGCCGACGGTCATCGGTTTCTTGGCGACGACCATCGGGCCATAGCGATCGCCCATGCTGCAGCCGGAGGGCAGGAGCGCGTACTTGTCGAGCAGGTAGGCGTAGGCGTGGATGCTGACCGCGGTCACTTCCAATTCGCCGCGCAGGGCGCGGCGGTTGAGCGTCTCGATGTCTTGCAGCTCGTGACGGAATTGCAGGTCGCCGGTGTCGATCTTGTCGTGGGCCAGGGCATAGAACATGAAGGCGTCGTCCGGGTCCGGGCTGTGGCCGACGTTGATGATGCGCTTGGACATGGCGTTCTCCTTGGCGGCTATTGTAGCCGCGTGTGAGGAACCGCGAGCATGGGCGTCGAATTAACGGGTTGCGCTGACGGACAAGAAGCGGGACCGCTCCGCAACCGGCCTGAACGTCACGGCGGCCGTCGCTATAACGTCAGCATCCTGGCTGGACCGTTTTCGATCGCAGGAGAAAGCATGTCATCTCGTCTGCTTTGCGCCGCGCTTGTTGTGCTGTTCCTTAGCCGGGGCGATGCCGCGCCTCCTCCCTGGGAAGCGAAGAAGCTCAAGAACCGCGAAAGCTATCGGTCGTTTATCGGGGTCCTCGCCGCCGGAGACCTGGTGGACAAGGCGCTGGGCAAGCCGTGCAAAATCATCCCCCTCAAGATGGCGAAGGGGGGCCTCTACCTCGTCGAATTGAAAAGCATGGACTTCGCGCCCGTGCTGCGCATCCTCTCGAAGGGGGAGGAAGTGGCCGCCCGCCGCAACGCCGCCACCAAGGCGGAGGTCGCGCTTTCTTTCCTGGCTCCACGGGACGAGAACTTCGACCTCATCGTCAGCGCGGCGGACGGTAACTTCGGCGGCTACACGCTGACCGTCCAGCCGAAGGGACGGCCCGGAGACAAAGGCGTCACGTTGATCGAGAGCGACGGTGGCAAGACAACGTTTCCGCTCAAGGCGAGCAAGAATCGGACGTACGCGCTCGACCTCCTCGCCCTCGACGCGGCGCTGCGCCTGGAGCTGGTCGATCCGAAGGGAAAAACTGTCGCCTCCAGCGAGGGACATGAAGGGGACAAGCGCCGCGGCCACGTCGAGCTGAACGTCGAGGAGGACGCGGTCTACGAAGCGCGCGTCGCCGGCGTGGGGAAAGTGGGCAAGTTCCTTCTTCGCGTGGCAGAGGCGAAAGGCGCCATGGCGCCTCTGGTTCTCGACAAGGGGCAAGTGACGGTCGAAGAAGAGCTGACCGTAGAGGACAAGGCGGACACCAAACGGAAGACGCCCTGCAAGATTTACCCGATCGCCTTCGAGGCCGGGGTGCGCTACACCATCGACATGGAAAGCGAAGCTTTCGACGCCTTCCTCCGTCTGGAAGGGCCCGACGGCAAGGAGGTCGCCTGGGACGACGACAGCGGCTCCGGCAACAACGCCCGCATCAACTACGTCGCAAAAGTCGACGGCCGGTATCGCATCATCGCGACCTGCTTCTCGCGCGGCCGCCTCGGGGAGTTCACTCTCAAGGTGCGCGAGGTGCGAAAGGCGAAGTGAGTTCCGAACGTCCCCGCCCCGCCAACAAACGGAGAGACGCCATGTGCCGCTTTGCTGTTGCGATCCTCGGTTGCTTGCTTCTCGCCGCCTCCGCGCGCGCAGGCGAGGTCCGACACGGTTTCGTGGACAAGGTGCACAAGTCTGCAAAGGGCGACTCGAAGTACGTGGTCTTCGTGCCGCACTCCTACACGGGGGAAAAGGAGTTCCCGATCATCCTGTTCCTGCACGGGGCGGGCGAGCGCGGCGACGACGGGCAAGCGCAGGTGTTGCAGGGTATCGGCAACGCCATCAAGTTCAAGGGCAAGGACAAGAAGTTCCCGTTCTTCGTGGTCTTTCCCCAGGCGGTCAAGGGCGGCAACTGGAAGGCGGGCGGGCCGGATGCCGAGCGTGCCCTGGCCATCCTCGCCGAGGTGCAGAAGGCCTACAAGATTGACCCGGCACGCGTCTATCTCACCGGACTCTCGATGGGCGGCAGCGGTACCTGGAGCCTCGCGGCCGCTTACCCGGAGCGCTGGGCCGCAATCGTCCCCATCTGCGGCGGCGGCGATCCCGGCGCCATCGAGAAGATCAAGCACATCCCTTGTTGGTGTTTTGTGGGGGACAAGGACAACAGCAAGCTCGTCGAGAACAACCGAGCCATGGTGAAGGGTCTTGGGGCGGCGGGCGCCCAGGTCCGCTACACCGAGTTCCCGTTCATCGGCCACAATTCCTGGGATCCGGCCTATGTAATGGATGAGCTGTACGCGTGGTTGGTGGCCCATACGCTGAAGCGCTGACGGAGAGGCGAGGACCGGCGCGCGCCGGCCTACGTCGCCGCCAGCGCCCCATACGCGATGGGCCGATCCTTGTCCAGCCGCGGCAAATCGAGGGGGACAACTTCCGGATACTTCTGCGCCGCCCCCGTGTTGAAGACTACCACGCTCTCCTCCTTGCCGACCTTTCCCGTCGCGACGAGCCGTTCCAGCACATCGAAGCAGACGGCGGTCTCGGGACAGATGGCGATCCCTTCCAGGCTCGCGACGCGGCGCATCCAGGGTACGATCGCCTCCTCGCGTCCCGCGGCGGCCAGGCCGCGGCTGGCGCGGATGGCGTCGAGCATCATGAAGTCGCCGACCGCCGCCGGCACGCGCAGGCCGCTCGCCTTGGTATGGGCGTTGGGGAACGGCTGGGCGAAACGTTCGCCTTTCTCGAAGGCGGTCACGATCGGGGCGCAACCTTCGCTCTGGCAGCTGATGAGCCGCGGGAGCTTCGTGGGCCACAGCCAGCCAAGCGTCTGCAACTCCGCGAAGGCCTTCCACATACCGATGAGGCCGGTGCCGCCGCCGGTCGGGTAGAGGATGACATCGGGCAGCCGCCAGTCCATCTGTTCCGCCAGCTCCAGCCCCATCGTCTTCTTGCCTTCGAGACGATAGGGCTCCTTGAGCGTGGACAGATCGAACCAGCCGAGCGCCTCGGTTCCTTCGCGGACGATACGGCCGCAATCGGTGATGAGGCCGTTGACGAGGAAGACGCGCGCGCCGCACAGATAGGCCTCGATCTGGTTGATGACCGGCGTGTCATCGGGCATGAAGATGAAGACTTCCATGCCGGCGCGGGCGCCGTAGGCGGCGAGGGCGCCGCCGGCGTTGCCTGCCGTCGGCGCGGCGAGGCGGCGCAGGCCGAAGTGTTTCGCCATGCTCACCGCCACCGCCATGCCCCGGCTCTTGAAGCTGCCGGTCGGCAACTGGCTCTCGTCCTTGACCAACAGTTTTGCCAGCCCAAGGTCTTTGCCCAGACACGGACACGCAAGCAGCGGCGACATGCCTTCGCCCAAGGTCACCGGCTCCTCGTCCAGCGGCAACGGCAGCAGCTCGCGATAACGCCACAGCGTCGGCGGCCGCTCCTGCAAGTCCTCGCGCGTCACCGCGTCGCGTACCTTGTCCAGGTCATAGCGCACCCAGATCGGTCGTCCCGCGTGCAGCGTATGCGGCTTGTCGGGCGCCAGGCGAGTACCGTCGATGGCGCTTTCAAGGTGAGTAACATACATGGCAAGTCACGGTGAGGAGCGGGAGGCGTCAGATCGATCGTGGGCTCGCGAGCGGCCAGTAGCGTTAGAGGTACGGTCTTGTGCGACCGGGACAAGCGAGTTTCTCAGTCATCAGGTCAGCGCGGCGGCCCTTTTGACAAGGGTCCAAACCGGACGTAGGTTTGTGGACACTCCCGTCCGCGGCTCGGAGGCAGCCCCATCGCCTCCCGGTTCGCCAAGCTGGGCATGCCGTGGAGCATGCCGTGGGGCATCACAAGCGCCTGAGAGGATCGAGGCCGTGGCGTCCGCCCTGCACCTGGCTCCGGGTTGTCAACCCTATCCGGGGTACGAGCTGACACAGTTCCTTGGCCGCGGCGGCTGGGGCGAGGTGTGGAAGGCGCAGCGCCAGGACGGCGCCGTGCGGGCGCTCAAGTTCCTGCCCAGCGACAGCCAGCTCACGGCGGCGGCTCAGGAGGTCCGCGCACTTCAGGCGATCCGCCAGCTCGATCATCCACACCTCCTCAAACCCGAGCAGATCTGGAGTTGCCCCGGCTATCTCGTCCTCGTGATGGAACTGGCGGACGGCAACCTGCTCGACCTTCTCGAAGTCTATCTCGCTGAATTCGGCGGTCCCATCACGGCGGAGCACCTGTGCTTCTTCCTGAGTCAGGCCGCCAAGGCGCTCGACTTTCTCAATGCCCGCCAGCACAAGATGGATGGCCAGCGCGTCGCGTTCCGGCACTGCGACGTCAAGCCGAGCAACTTGCTGGTACTGGGACAAAAGGTGAAGCTCGCCGATTTCAGCCTGGCCGTACAGACGACCGGGCCGATTTGGCATCACCGCCGCGTCGGCACGCTCAACTACGCGGCGCCCGAGATCTTCCACGGCTGGCTCAGCGACCGCACGGACCAGTACGCCCTCGCGATAACCTATGTGCAACTGCGGACCGGCGCCCTGCCCTTCGAACCGCCCCCCGGATTCAACCCCGACTATGTGCGGCCGGCGCCGGACCTGAGCCGCTTGACACCGGCGGAAGTCGCGATCATCAAGCGCGGGCTCGCCCCGGTACCACAGGATCGTTGGCCCACCTGCGGAGAGATGCTGCGCCACCTGAGCGAGGCGGCGCGGGCGGCCTGCCAGGTCGCAGGGTGAGGGCGGCCCGCGGCCGGCCATTGCCTGTGACCTGGCATCGGCCTTGACCCTGATCGCCAGGTCCAAGATACAATCGCACCCACTTCCCTCGGGAGCGCTTGCCACGCGCTGCCCACGCCAGGCGCCAGGCTTCGAAGTCGATACCCAGACACGGAGGTCTCATGATTCGCTCGCTCACTCTCCTTGCCCTTTTCGTTCCCGCAGCCCAGGCGCAGACGACGCGGCCGGAGAAGCTGCGTGAGGCGGTGTGCGTGCCACGGCCGCCGTTCAACTTCCGCTACGATTGGCAGTTCAATTCAGGCGAGAAGGCGCCGAGCGTCGAGGCCTTGGAGGCGCGCCTCAAAAAGGACGCGAGCAATCCGGAGACGCATCTGGCGCTGGGCGCGGCCTATCCCCCCGACCAGAAGGAGAAGCGAGCGGATTGCTTTCGTGGCGTCGTGGCGTTGTTGAAAGCGCGTGTCGCTGAAAGGGACTGCGGCGGCTGGGAAAAAGCGATGTTCGGCCGGGCGCTGGCGGAGCTGGAACGGATCGACGAGGGGACGGAGTGGTGCCGGAAGGGGATCGAGGCGGGGCCCAGGGACTTCCGCTGCCGGCGCGAGATGGCACACGTCGAGCGGGCGCGGGTCTACCAGATCCTCGGCAAGGACGGGGCGTTTTCCGCGGACTGGAAGCTGGGCCCGGCCGGCGTCTTTGCCTCCAGCAAAGGGATCAAGCGCGAGCAGGCGGAGGAAGCGAAGAAGCACGTCGACAAGGCTGCCGAATACCTGACACAGACGCGGCTGCTGGCGCCGGTCGACGAGGAGACCGTGCTGGAGCGGCTCGGCATGCTCATGGAGAACCGCATGCTGGCCTCGACATGCGACGTGGCGCTGGGCAAGCTCGATCCGCGCGCGGCGGGGCAGCTCATGTTGCACCCACTGTTCATCGAGGAGATGGTGTTGCTGGGCAAGGCGCGCAAGACCGATTTCTCTTGCTTCGCGATGGCAATCAACGTTCAGCTCATGCTCTTCCAGATGGAAGGGGCGGGCGCCGCGCTGACGAAAGCGCAGAAAGACCGGCTCGTGGAGATTCTCGATCCGGTGGCGCGCCTGGTCGAGTCGGAAGACAAGGCGACCGCCTGGAACGCGGCGATGATGGTCGGCGTCATGCTCGAGCAACTAGTCGACAAAGGGAGCGGCGAGTTCTTCTATCGCAAGGCCGTCAAGGCCGCGCTTGAGCGTGCCACCGGCGTCAGGGACCCCGGCCTGTTGCCTCGTGACGCAGGGAAGAGCGAAGGAAGCGATCGAGGTGATGGAGGAAATGCACAAGCGCGCCCCCAGCCTGCGCACGGACCTCATGCTCGCTTTCCTCCTT
Source organism: Gemmataceae bacterium (assembly GCA_046350295.1). GTDB lineage: Bacteria > Planctomycetota > Planctomycetia > Gemmatales > Gemmataceae > JAXMAR01. The sequence goes on along the minus strand of JAXMAR010000040.1, from coordinate 41,328 downwards.
TTCGATCAGGGCCGGCTCGAGCGTGCCGAAGAGCTCGTGCGCGACCTGACCGCCAAGCACGGCAAGGAGCCGGAATGCCAGCTTGCCCTTGCCGCCTTTTGCCTGCGCCGCTCCGCCGACGGCAAGCAGCTCGAGCAAGCGCGGGAGCACCTGGCACGGGCGGAAAAGGCGCTGCCGAGCGACGCCGCCGCGCCGGCGCCGGAGGAGATGGGCGCGGAGGAGCAAGACGCGCCGGCGGCGCCCGGCAAGGGACGCATCGAGTTCAACCGTCGCGATCCAAACTACTGGCGGAGCCAGCACCGTTTCCTCAAGGCGATCTACATGGGACTGACCGACCAGCCGCTCAAAGCGTGGGTGGAGCTGCGGACGTTGCGGACGGAGAACCCGCAGGATCAGCATGTGGAAGCGGCGCTGCGGGCGTTCGAATAGGCGTCCGGTGGTTGACACTGCGAGGGCATGACAGAATAGTGACGGTTTGCGCGAGTGTTCACGGCAGGTCCGGCTCGGCTCGCCGGACCTACGTCCGGCTCGGCTCGCCGGACCTACGGGCGGACGCTGCTCTAGGATGGGTTTGCCTGCTTATCCGACTCGGCGAGGAGGCGCTCGACAAGCTCGAACGCTTGCTTGGTATTGCGGACCGTGCCGTCAAGCTGGGCTTCGCGGACGGCGTCGAGCAGGACCTTGAACTGGGGGCCGGGTGGTAAGCCGCGGCGAGTCAGGTCGTGGCCGCTGATCAAGGGGGGCGGATTGAGGTCTTCGGGCGTCCACTCGCGCAGGAGGAACTCGCAGTAGTCGACGTGCTCGGCGCTCTTGCCGCTCGCGACGGCATCGGCGCGGTGGAGCGTGAGAAGCTCCCGGATGCCCGGATGGTTGAGGATCGTCTTGAGCTTGCTCGTGCGCATTTCCTTGGCGTCGGCCAGGATCTGGTGCTTTTCGACAAGCCAGACGACGCGCTCGCGCTCGGCGTTGGAGAGCTTGAGGCGGCGGCCGATGTCATCGGCAAGGCGGGCGCCCACGTGCTCGTGGTAGTAGAACGTGTAGCGCTCGGGGGTGCGACCGAGGGTACGCGGCTTGCCGACGTCGTGCAACAGCGCTGCGAGGGCCAGCGGGAAGGAGACGTCGGGGCCGAGGCCACGCAGCACCTCCATGACGTGGTCCCAGAGGTCGCCGCGCGGCGCATCCGGCAGCCCTTGCGGCAAGCCCTTCATCGGCAGCAATTCAGACAGGATCGGCTCAATGAGGCCAAGATCGTAGAGAAGGCACATGCCCTCGGCGCGGCGCGGCTGGGTGAGCAGGCGACGCAGTTCCTCCGCGATACGCTCGGCGCTGACGACGGGAAGGCCCGAGGCCATGGCGCGAACGGCGTCGCGCGTCGCCGGCTCGATGGTGAAATCGAAACGCGTGGCGATTCGGACCGCGCGCAACAGCCGTAGCTTGTCCTCCTGGAAGCGCTCCAGCGGATTGCCGATGGCGCGGAGGACTCGCGCCTCGAGGTCGGCCCGGCCGCCGACGAAGTCATGGAGTTGATCGGCGATCGGATCGTGGAACATGCCGTTGACGGTGAAGTCGCGGCGCAGGGCATCCTCGCGGGCCGAGGCGAAGGCGACCGAGTCGGGACGGCGGCCGTCGGAATAACCGGTCTCGGTCCGGAACGTGGCGACCTCGACGAGGATGTGTTCGCCGTCCCGTTGCGGGCCGATGATCTTGAGGACCCCGAAGCTCTCGCCGACCTCGATGGTGCGGCGAAACAGCTTGCGGACCTCCTCGGGCCGGGCGTCGGTGGCGACGTCGTAGTCCTTGGGGACCAGACCGAGCAACTCATCGCGGACGCAGCCCCCGGCCCAGAGCGCTTGATGCCCGGCGCCTTGGAGCTTTCGCACGACATCGAGGGCGAACTCGCGCTGCGTCATGGGGCCTCGAAGCGGAGTCGATTGGCGGAGCGATCCGTCACGATCCCTCCCACTCGCATGGGGCTAGTGAGCGACTGCGAATAGGAAGAGGACCACAGGAGAACGCGCCTGAGCGGATCGTCTTCCTAATCGCCATCACCATCGTGCTCAATCTCGACCTTGGAAACGTCGCTGACCTGCGCCGCGGCCTTCTGCCAGATCATCAGGACATTGCGGCTATAGCGGCGATACTCCCAGCCGGCCATTTCGGGGGCGTCTTCCATGGCCGAGCCGCGCTCGCTCTGCAGAACGATGACGGAGTCCTCGGCGACCTTGTCCTGCAGAGCGGCCAGCGCTTCGCGCAGGTTGTCCGTGCGCTCGTCCAGATCGGCGAACGGCGGGCTGAGGAAAACGTTCACCGCCTCGCTCGGCGGCCGCCAGGCGGCGATCCAGCGGTAGACGTCGGTGCGGAACAGCTTTGCCTGCCGGGTGACGCCGAAGGCGCGGATGTGGCGCTCGAGGTCCTGGGCGTGGCGGAAATCACGCTCGACGAAGAGCGCCTGGCTCGCGCCCCGGCTCAGCGCCTCCAGGCCGACCACCCCCGTGCCGGCGAACAGATCGACGAAGACGCGCCCCGGGATGGCGTTGCCCAGGATGCTGAAGAACGCCTCGCGCACCATCTGCGGCGTCGGGCGTAGCTCGGGGTTCACGTCGCAGGTCAGCTTTCGGCCACGCAGGCTCCCGGCCACAATTCGGATCGTCGTCTTCATCAGGTCCTCGGTTCCCTTCATCGTTTCGTTCATTGTAAATGAGCGGCGGCGATTTGAAAGCGTTCGCGCCGTCCGTGCGGGCGCCGCCGCATACAACAGAGTCACATAGCGATTGCCGGCGCCGGCGCGTGAGGGTTCCCATCGCTCACGCGTCCGCCTCCGACAGGCCTCGCTGTTTGGAGAGACCGATGCAAAGAGTTCCACCCCGCGCCTGGGTGGTGGTGTTCGCCGGCATGGCCGTCAACCTGTGCCTGGGGATCCTCTACGCCTGGAGCGTCTGGAAGAAGGGGCTGCTTGGCGGTCCGCCCGACGCTCCGATGACCGGACTGAACGAGGGTTGGACCTACCTTACCGACGCCGAAGCGACCTGGTCCTACTCGCTGTGCGGCTTCATCTTCGCCCTGGCGATGATCCCGGGCGGACGGTTGCAGGATCGTTTGGGACCGAAGATCGGCGCCACGCTCGGCGGCCTTTGCCTGGCGGCAGGCTGCATCCTCGCGGGGTTGATGAAGAGCCATACCGGGTTGATCATCGGCTTTGGCGTGCTCGGGGGCGTCGGCATGGGCTTCGGCTATGCGGCGGGGACACCCGCCGCCGTCAAATGGTTTGGGCCGCACCGGCGCGGCCTGGTCGTCGGTCTCGTCGTCGGCGGCTATGGAGGCGCGGCGATCTACATATCGCCGCTCGCGGAGCACCTCATCGCCAACTATGGCCTGTCCGGCAGCTTCATCGGACTCGGCATCCTCTTCGCGATTGTCGTGATCCTGGCCGGACAGTTGCTCGCCTGGCCGCCGCCGGGATACGTGCCGCCGGGGAAGATGGCGCAAGCGCCGCCGGGCGATCCCCTGCCGCCGGCAAGCGCGCCAAAGACAGCGAGCGGTGACTGGTCGGCCGGGGAGATGCTGCGGACCTGGCAGTTCTACGCCCTCGTGTTTCTCTTCATCGGCTCGGCCCAGTCGGGCTTGCTGATCATCGCCAACGCGACGCCGATGCTCAACAGCACGGCAGCCACCGTGGCGTTTCTGGCGGCCAACGCCTGGCTGCTGTCGTCCTTCGGCGGCGTGGTCAACGCCACGGGACGAATCGGCACGGGTCTGTACTCGGACCGCATCGGCCGCGGCGCGGCGTACCGGATCAACGGCGCCATCTCGGCCGCCTGCCTGTTGGCGATGCCGAGCATCATGGAATCGGGAAGCGTAGCGCTGTTGTTCGTGGCGGTCGGCGTGGCGTACTGGCAATACGGGGGCGGCCTGGCGCTGCTGCCCGCGTTCACGGCCGACTACTTCGGGGCCAAGAACCTCGGCTTGAACTATGGCCTGGTCTTCCTCGGCTGGGGCGCCGCCTTTTTCGTGCCGCAACTCGCCGGTTACATCAAGGACCTGACCGGCCGCCTCGACATGGCCTTTTACATCTCCGCCGGGCTCTTGCTGAGCGCGGTGCTGCTCAGCGCCTTGTTGCGCAAACCGACGCGCGACGCAGCGACCTGAATGTGGCGCCACGACTCACGGTCGCTTCAACCGGCCCTTCTCGCGGGCACGGAACTCCATCGGATCAGTCACCGGGGTCTGCGTCTCCCAGAAGACGCCGCGGCGCTGGCCTTCCGCGACGTGCGTCCAGAAATCGCCCGCGCCGCGCTTGAACGCGACGAGCCCTTCACGCAAGCAGGCGGCGCCGTCCGTCTCCACCGAGCGCGCCGGCGCCTGGGCGATCGCCTCCCCTTCGATGCCGAACGGATCCGATTGAACGACGACCAGACCGACTCCCGGCTTCGCCCCTTTGATGGCTGCCAACTCCTTGGCGCTCGCCTTCGCGAAGACAAACCGGCCGACGAACTCTTTGTCCCAGGCGAGGCGCCTGAGCGCCGTGTCGATTCTCGGGTCGGAATCGAGGAACAAGACGAGCGGTTGCTTGTCGCAGGCGGCGACGTTGACGGCGAGACGGACACCGACGACGAGCGGCAGCTCGGAGACATCATCCGTCGCGCGCGGCGTGAAACCGGCGGCGAGTGATTCGAGCTCGCGGGCCATGTTGGCGGCGCTGCGAAAGATCTCGCGCGGGCCGCGCCGCACCGCCGTGAGGCGGCGCTTGCCATCCGGAGCCAGGACGCAGCACAAGGTGTTCTCGGCTTCCCCCGAGCGCGTGCCGCCCAAACTTTTGAGCAGCGCGGCTTCCTCCTTGTTCTCGTAGCTCAACAGGCGGATACAGACGAACCGGCGCGAGGCGGTGATCACCGCGGCGTCGGACAGGAAACTCCTGTCCATGTCGGTCTTGCCCGGTCACCAGGTCCCCGAGACCCCGGCGCAGTGGGGCGCCGCGGAAACGAGGAAGATCGGCTTGCCGCTGCGCCCGGCCTCCTTCAGGCCGCTCTCCCACGTGGCGTACCACTGGATGCCGGAAGCGGGAGCGACCTTCGCTTCATCCTTGAACTCCTTACTCTTGCCATCCGGCGCACCCTTGGGACCTTTCTCCTTACCGTCCGGTGGAGCCTTCGGTCCCTTGAGCGTCTCGATCTTCCGTTTCTGGTCGTCGGTCAAGATCTTGAGGAGCTTGGCCCGCACTTCCTTTTCGATGTCCGCGATCTGCTTCTCCTGATCCGCGCTGAGGTCGAGCTCCTCGCGCACGAACGGCGGCAGCACCTTCCCCAGCTCGAAGCGCGGCGGCCCTTTCTTCTTGTCCGGAGGACCCTTTTTCGGTCCCTTCTTCTCCTCATCCTGCGATGACGCGTTCAGCGCCAGGCACAGGACGAGGCCAATGACAAATAGCGGGATTCTCCTTGCACGCATGCTGCTCTCCATCGGTTGGCGGGCGTCACTCGACATGAAGTCACCGTGAGAACAAGAAACCGCCGCTGGTTTCGACATTGTCATGTCAGAATGTCAGAATCTCGAGACTACTTGGCGCTCAGGTAGCCCTGGCCGCGCATCCAGTCGAGGAAGCGGTCCGGCCAGGTGTTGCAGGCGTGGCCGGTGTTGCGCATGCCGTAGCCATGGCCGCCGGTGGCGTAGAGGTGCATCTCGCACGAGACGCCGAGGGCCTTGAGTTCGTTGGCGAGAAGGAGGCTGTTGCGGACGTCGACGGGATCGTTGAAGGCGTGGGCGAAGAACATGGGGGGCGTGTCCTTGGTGGGGCGGACATAGTCGCGCAGCTTGGCGGGGCTCCCCTTCTCGATCTTGTCGAGCAGGCCGCCTGGGTAGATGAGGGCGGCGAAATCCGGGCGCGAGGAGGTATCGTCGAGCTTGTCGACGGTGGGGTACTGGCGTTCGCTGAAGATGGCGGTGAGGCCCGCGGTTTCCCCGCCGGCGGAGAAGCCGAGGATACCGACGCGCTTGGGGTCGATGTTCCAATCGCCGGCCCTGGCGCGGACGAGGCGGACGGCGCGCTGGGCGTCCTGCACGGCGGCGATCCAGCGCTTGGCCGGGTTGCGCGCCGGCACGCGGTACTTGAGGACAATGCCGACGACGCCATGCTTGACCAGCATCTGGGCGACCTCCGTCCCTTCGTGATCGAAGGCGAGGATGTTATGGCCGCCGCCGGGGCAGACGATGACGGCAGCGCCGGTCGATTTGCCGGCGGGTTGATAGACGGAGAGTGTCGGCCGGGAAACGTTCGTCAGCTTGATGATGGGGCGATCGCCGACCGGCTTGTCATCCGGCTTGGTGAGATTGATCTCGGGCGGCAGTTCCTTGGCTTCGCCGGGGGCTTTGCCGGGCCAGAGGTCGATGACGATCGGCTCTTGGGCATGGACGAGAGCGGGAGAGGCGAGGAGGACAAGCGCGAGGAGGCGGGGCATGATGGAGTCTCCGAAAGGAACCAATTATTCAGACACGCAACCAACGAATGGACCGGTCAGTCGACGGCTTCGCTTTTCATCACCGTGATTCTCAGCACCAGCGCCCATTCCACCCGTCGGGCCCGCTCTTCGATGGACTCGCGGCGCGTGTGGTCGGAGCCCCTGCCGGCGGTCATGACCCAGACGGCGACGGTCGCGTCGTCCTTGGTGGGAACCTGCTTGTCCAGGTTGGTGGAAGAAACGCCGAGATCGAGATTCACCGTTGGCATATCGACGTTTTTCTGCACGGTTGTTCCCTGCGCGGCGAGGGTGAAACGGTACCTCTTCTTGCCTTCATCGTCCCGGACTTCACGAACGGAGTAGGACACCTCACCCGCGGCGACTGCGTCTATCCAGCCAAGCGCGCTCGACTTCGCCTTGCCGTCGCGCCAGGTCTCCAGCTCAGCCACGATCTTCTTGGTCCCAACGTACTCGATCTTCACGCAGCCGCTGGCCGTCAAGTCGAGATGCGGCGCGATGCGCGCCAGCTCGCCGCGAAAGAGGACCGAAGGGGCGAACAGAATCGCCCCTTTATCGACCTTCTTCTCCTGGCTTCGCGACGGCGCGTGCCAAAGCAGGAAACCCACGGCGATCATCATGGCAAGAAACCTGCGCTTCATGTGCGACTCCTGGAAACAGCTCACGATGCGCTTGCGGGATAGTGGCGCTAACGTAATCGACGCAAGCGCGTACGGCAAGGAGCAATGGAAGACTCGCTCAGCGGGCCAGGAAACCTATGGGGACTGCTGTCGCCTCCCGCGGTCGTAGACCTCACCGGCCGAGATGCCGTCGCGTTCTCCCAGCTTGTATGCGTGAGCTTTCAGAAACCCACCGATGAAGAAGACCGCGACACCGGCGATGAACGTTCCCAGGGCGGCGAGCAGCCAACCCCAACCGTAGCCAAGCAGGCCCGCGAGCAGAGCTGCAGCCTCGCCGGCGACCGAGCACAGGGCGGGCAGGAGGCCGAGATAGTACAGGCGGTCGCCGATGATCCACCACCAGGCGGCCCGGTGCTTTCGGCGGCATAGCTCTTCGTAATAGGGATAGTCGAGCGACATGCTCAGATGACCTCCGCCAAGTTGCGGACGCCGATCTTTTCGCGCGTCAGAAAGGGTTCGCCGTAGCGTGCGCCGATGGTCCAGCCCCAGTAGCGGCCGACGTCGCGCAGCTCATCCAAGAACGCGGTCCCCCGCCTGCCTTCCACGAACTGCGAGTGATAGCAGCGTATCGCCTCCAGCTTCTTGTCCTGAAAAGGCGAGACATCGAGAACGAACGATGGCTGGATGTGCAGCCGGAGGTGGACGCTGAAGTAATAGATGATCTTGGCCGGGTAATGCGGCTCGCCGGGCATGTCGGTCTTCGAAAGCTTGGCCCAGAAGCGGGCGGCGTCGACCAGGGCGCTGGCGGCGACGTGGTCCGGGTGAGCGTCCTCCCAATAGTGGGCAAGGAGGACGCGCGGCTTGAGGAGGCGGACCTGGCCGGCGAGGAGACGTCGGGCCTCGAGATCGGCGACCAGGGCGCGGTTGGTAAGGCCGAGGTTGCCGCGCCAGTCGAGGCCGAGCACTTGAGTCGCTGCGGCGGTCTCACGCCGGCGGATCTCCTCGCTGCCAAACGGGGTGGGCTCGCCGCTGGTCAGGTCGAGGACGCCGACCCGAAAGCCCTGCGACTTGAGGGCGAGAATGGCGCCCCCCGCGCCCAACTCGGCATCATCCGGATGGGCCGAGATCACCAGGTAGTCGAGCGGCGCCGCCTGCGCGGTGGCTTCTGGGGTTGGTGTCGCCATGAGAACCGGGGCTCCGGCATGGAAGATAGGTAAAATGGACAGGCTTTAACGCGCTTGATTTCCCTTCGCGCTTTCCTACCATTCTTCTATTGCCCGCCGGAAAAACCGTCCGCCCGCCCCCGGGCCCGGCGAGGACAACAGGGAAAGGAAATGGCGAGGAAGAAAGCGGCGCCCGCGCCTTCCGTTAACAGCGTGACGCTGGAGCGCGCCGTTCGATTATATCGCCTGTTGCAGCAGATGGAGCAGGGAGCGCAAACCCGCACCTCGTTGACGCGCAAACTGCGCCTCGGTGTCCGTGGTTTCTATCGCGACCTGGAGGTCCTCCGCGCCGTCGGCGTCGCCTTCGGCCTCGCCACGGGCCGCTATGTGCTCGAAGAGGACCTCGCCGCCGCCGTCGAAAAGCTCCCCTTCCCGGACCCCGGCCTGACCCTCGGCGACGCGCGCCTGCTCGCACGCGGCAGGACCAGGGCACATCACAAGATCAAAGAACTACTCGGCCGCATCGAGGCGTGAGGCGCCTCACTCCTCCTCCTCTTCCTTGCTCGAGACGTTTCGCTCGATCACGATCCCAAGATTCTTGATCTTGGCCCGCAGGTTATTGCGGCTGATCCCCAGGATGCGCGCAGCCTGCACCTGGTTGCCCTCGGTGCGCTGGAGCACCTTGGTCAGGAGTCGCTTCTCCATCTGAGAAAACCAGTCCTCGTACAGAGTGCTGCTCCCGGATCCGATGTGGCTGTCGACGAGGCGGTCGAGGTCGTCGTCTGCCCCAAGGGCCAGCTTCGCGGGACTCGTGAGGTAGGCGGGAAGGTTGGCTGGCAGGAGGACGGGGCCCGTGGCGTGCAGGATGGCCTGCTTCAGGACGCTTTGCAGCTCGCGGACGTTGCCGGGCCAGGCATGCCGCGCCAGCGCCTTCATCGTGTCGGGGTGGGGCTGGACGGGCGGGCGGTCGAGCTCGCCGGCGAAGCGACGCAGGAAATGATTGACGAGCAGGGTGAGGTCCTCACCGCGCTCGCGCAGCGGCGGCAGCGGTATCGTGACGACATTGAGGCGATAAAAAAGGTCGCTGCGAAATCGCCCCTGCCGCACCAGCTCCTCGAGGTCGCGGTTGGTCGCGGCCAGGATGCGGACGTTGCTCTGGATCGTCTCGTTACCCCCGACACGCTCGAAGCGGCCGTCTTGCAGGACGCGCAGGATCTTCGTCTGTGTCAGCGGGCTCATGTCGCCGATCTCGTCGAGGAACAGCGTGCCGCCGGAGACCTGCTCGAACTTGCCGATCCGCTTGCGGTCGGCGCCGGTGAACGCCCCTTTCTCGTGGCCGAACAGCTCGCTCTCCAGCAAGTTCTCCGGGATGGCGGCGCAGTTGATGGCCAGGAACGGCTGCTGGGCACGGCGGCTGTGTTGATAGAGAGCGCGGGCGACCAGTTCCTTGCCCGTGCCGCTCTCGCCCGTGATGAGGACGGTGACATCCGTGGCCGCGACCTTGCCGATGGTCTTGTAGACGTTCTGGATCGCCGGGCAGCGACCGACGAGGACATCGGACGACGGGCTCGCCGGCTCCCCTTCGACCAGCGCCGGGACCTGCATCAGGCGGCTGACTTCGAAGGCTTTCGCCACCAGGGCGCGGATCTCGGAAAGCTCCAGCGGCTTGAGGAGGTAATCGAGAGCGCCGCGTTTCATCGCCTCGATCGCGCTCTCGGTGGTACCGTGGCCGGTGATGAAGAGGACGGGGACACGCGGGTTTTTCGTGCGGATGGTCTCGAACAGGTCGAGGCCGGATACATCGGGTAGGTTGAGATCGAGGACGACGGCGTCGGGATGAAGCGTGTCGACGAGATGCAGGCCGTCGCGGCCGGTCTCCGCCACGCGGACGCGGATCCCCGGATCATCGAAGATCTCCTGGAAAGCCTGGAGGATGGTCGGTTCGTCGTCGATGACAAGGAGGGTGGGCATGGCGGCTAGGCGGAAGCAAGCGTGACACGGGATGGGACAGCCGGCGCGGGCGGATCAACCGGCAAGCGGAGGACAAAGCGCGCGCCCCCCTCCGGCCGGTTGAACGCCTCGAGCATACCCTGGTGATTCTGCGCGATGCGGCGCGAAACCACCAGACCGAGGCCGGACCCCGTCTCCTTCGTGGTGTAGAAGGGCTCGAACAGGCGCTGCAATCCCTCCGCGCTCAGGCCCGGCCCGGAGTCGAGCACTTCCACTTCGACCCAGCCTGCAGTCGCGTCGCGCATCCGCACCTCGAGACGTCCCCCTTCCGTCATCGCTTCGATGGCGTTCAGGGCGAGGTTCACGAAGATCTGCTGCAACATGTCGCCGTCCGCCTGCAGGTAGATCGGCGGCTCGGGGGGAACGTAGTCGATCCGCACCTCTTGCTTGCGCGCCCGCGGCTCGAGCAAGGCCAGCGCCTGAGACGCGATGTCCCCGAGGGAGACGCGGCGAAACTTCGGCCGCGGCGGCCGGGCGAAATCCATGAACATTTGCAGGTACCGCTCCATGCGGCGGATTTCCTGCTCGATCAGCGTGAGGTGGCGCACGGGCAGCGCCGCGGCCTCGGCCTTTTCCCGGTTCGACTGGATCAGCAGCTTGATCGACGTGAGAGGATTGCGCAGCTCGTGCGCGGCGCTCGCGGCGAGCTGTCCCACCTTGGCGAGTTGCTCGGAGCGCGACAGCTCGCGCTCGCGCTGCTGCAAGCGTTCGACCGTCTCCTCGATGTCGTGCACGACCCCCTTCATCTGCTCGCGCAGCATGTTCAGGTCGCCGGGACCGACGAGGTTGACGAGCGGGCCTCCCTGGGCGAGCTTGCCCGCCGCGTCCTGCACGACGATGCTCATCTGGTAGAGCGATTGCCGCAGCCGGCGCGCGATCGTGTAGCCCAGCACAATGCCGAGCAGCGAGCCGACAGCGCCGAACGCGAACAAGCCGAACGACATGTGCCGCACCGTGGCGCGGTGCCGCGCCTCCGACTCCTCGATCTGGTCGGCGTTGAAATTCACCAGCTGAATGCAGGCGGGCAACGTCTCGGTCTCGAGGATCGCCAGGGCCTCGGCGGCGAGCTTGTCGGACGCGGCCGCGCTGCGGCGCCGCCAATGCTCCTTGAAACGGCGATAGCTGTCCTCGATGGTGGCGACGAGCCGGCGCTCCTCGTCCTTGTCGGCCAGATCCTGCGCCTGGGCGATGAGGCGCTCCAGCTTGCGATCGACCTCCGCCACTTGCTCGGGCCGGCGCCGCACCGCGTCCACCAGCGTCCCCAGATCGACCTGGAGGTTCCGCGCCACGCGCCGGCTGCCGATGTTCTCCCCCAGGCTCTCCGCCGTGTCCGCCTGCTGGCGATAGAGATATACCGCGCCGACGATGCACAGGCCCAGGAGCGACAGGCTCAGGAGCGTGGCGAGACGAAAGATCCAGGATGGAAAATCGCTGCGTAACATCGAAAAGGCGTACGTGTGCGGGCCCGGTGGGGAGCCTCCCTTTATTCTCCACTGAAGACGGGCTGGGCCGCAAGGGCGGCAAGCGTTCGACGGTTGTCTTGGACATCGTCTCCGGGTGCGGAACGGAGCACGCCATGGACGTCGCGGCGTCTAATGCCCCATGTCGCCGGCGCCCTCGGGCGGTTGACGCCGACCATAAAGGCTGTAGAGAAGCGGGACGACGTTCATCACCAGCAAGGTCGCGAGCATGCCGCCGACGACCGCGATGGCAAGGGGGCGCTGCGACTGGGCGCCGATGCGCGTCGACAGGGCGGCGGGCAAAAGGCCGAGGATGGCGGCGAGGGCGGTCATGGCGATGGGGCGGACCATCTGCCGCGTCCCGTCCACGAGGGCTTGCTGCACGGGAATCCCCTTGGCTCGTAGGCGGTTAAAGGCGGAAACGAAGAGAAGGCCGTTCATGACGGCGACGCCCAGGATGGAGATGAAGCCGACGGCGGCGGAGATGTTGAAGTTCATGCCGGTGATCTTGAGGGCCCAGACGCCGCCGACGACCATCACCAAAACGTTGACAAGGACGACCGCCGCGTCAAGCGCGGAGCGAAACGCCATGTACAACAGCAGGATGATCAGCGCCAGCGAGATGGCGAAGACCTTGGCAAGCCGGGCTTCCGCTTCTTCCATTTCTTGAAACTCGCCGCTCCATTCGGCCCGATACGGCAGCTTGAGCAAGGGGGCGACGCCGCGCTGCGCCTCGGCGACCGTGCCGGCTAGGTCGCGGCCGCGCACGCCGAACTTGACGGCGATGAAGCGCTGCCCCTGCTCGCGGTAGATCATGGAGGCGCCCGGCTTGATGAAGCCGGCGTGGGGGTCGAGGTTCGGCTCGCCACGCGAATCCAGAGGCGTCACCAGGTCCTTCAGGGGACGGCGCGGCACGGCCGACAGAAGCAAAGGGGCGTGCAACGTCGTTCCCGTCGGCGACGGGAGAGGGACCGACGTGCCCGTGGGAGAGAGGGACGCCGCGCCGCCGCCGATGGGGGTGGGGGCGAGGGTGAAGCCGGTCGCCGCTTTCACCTGGTTGTTGATGACTTCGACCAGGATCTCCTTGATGGCGTGTTCATCCTTGCGCAGCCGCTCGGGGAAGCGCAGAGTGATGTCGAAAGTCTTGCCTCCCTCGGTCATCTGCGTGAGCGCTTTGCCGCCGACCGCGGCCTGGATGACGTTCTGCACGTCGGCGACGCTGACGTTCCAGCGCGAGCACTTCAGGCGGTCGACCGGGAACTCGAGGTTGGACTGCCCCTGGATGCGGCAGATGCCGACGTTGACGACCCCCGGCGTATCTTGCAGCACGCCCTTCGCCTTCTCGGCCAGACGCTCCAGCTCCTCCAGGTCGGGACCGAAGAGCTTGATCGAGTTCTCGCCTTTGACGCCGGAGAGCGCCTCCATGACGTTGTCGCGGATCATCTGGGAGAAATCGAAGTCGGCCCCGGGGAAAAGCTCGTCGAGCTCGGCGTTCATCTCGCGGACCAGCTCGTCCTTGGTGCGCGGCCTGTCGCGGCCGGCAGGGATGGGCCAATCCTTCTGCGCCTTGAGCGGGACGAAGATCTCGACGTTGTAGTAGCCGGTCGGGTCGGTGCCGTCGTCCGGGCGGCCGATCTGCGACACGATGGTCGCGGCTTCGGGATACTTCTGCAGGATGCCGCGCACGGTCTTGGTCCGCTCGCCGACCTCCTCGAAGGAGACGTCGATGGGCAAGGTGGCGCGGATGTAAAGGTTGCCTTCTTCCAGCTCCGGCATGAACTCGCGGCCCATGTTGGCCGCCACCAGGCCGGTGCCGACGATGACGAGGACAAAGCTGAAGAGAGCAAGCCAGCGGAAACGCATGAGGACGTTGAGCTGCCAGAGATAGGCCTTTTGCAGGCCTCGGACCAGGAAGTTCTCGCGTGCCGGCTTAATGTTCTTCAGGAGCAGGCAGCAAAGCACCGGCGAGACGGTCAACGCCAGCAACAGGGCGCCCCCGAGGGCGAAGGCGTACGTGTCGGCCATCGGGCCGAAGATCTGCCCTTCGGGCCCTTTCATGGTGAAGAGCGGCAACAGGGCGCAAACCATGATAATGGTCGAGAAGAACAGGCTGCGCTCGACCTCGACGCAAGCCTTCATGACGCGCTGCGTGAACGTCCCTTCCTTCTGGTCGCCGCTGGTGACGTGACGATAGATGCTTTCCACGAGGATGACCGTGCTGTCGACGATGATGCCAAAGTCGACGGCGCCGATGGAAAGGAGATTCGCGGAACGGCCGCGCAGGAACAGCACGCCAAAGGCAAAAAGCAGCGCGAGCGGGACGTTGATGGCGACGATGAGCGCGACGCGGACGTTGCCGAGGAACATCAGGAGGATCATCGACACGAGGCCCATGCCGACCAGGAGGTTCTCGTGCACGGTCTCCGTGGTGACGTCGATCAGCTCGTTGCGGTTGTAGTAGGGGACGATTTGCACGCCGGGGAGCAAGTGGCCGGCCTCGTTCAGCTCGTTGATCTTGGCGGCGACATCGCGGAGGGCGGGGATCGATTCCTGTCCCTTGCGCATGAGGACGACGCCTTGCACCTCCTCGTCGCTGTCTTCCCATTCGCCGGCGGCGTTCTTCTTGGGCCGGGAGATGCCGATCTTGCCCTGGCGCGTCTGGTGGGAAATGATGACCCCCTGCTGCACGAGGACGTCATCGTCCACCTTCGCCTTGCCCTCGGCGTCGAGGAGCGGGCCGCCGTCGACCAGGTGATCGACGCGGACCGGCACGTTGTTGACGGTCGTGACCACGGTCTGGCGGATCTCGCGAATTCGTTTCGCCTCTTCGGCGCGGAGGAAGGCGGCCGCCGCCGAGGGATCGGACCAGCCGAAGGTTCGAATCATCGGGTCCTTGCCGGCGCCGTAGAGACCGAGACCGCGGACGACGAGGTTGCTCTGGCCCTGAGCGAGGTTGTCGCCGGAGCCGTTGCCGTTGGCGTCGCCGATCGCCTTCTGCAGCTGGGCCAGGGTGATGCCGTACTTGTAGAGGGCGTCGGGGTCGGGCTGGACCTCGTAGCGTTTGACCGTGCCGCCCGAGCAGACGACGCCGGCGATGCGCGGGACGCGGCTGATCTCGCGGGCGACGACGTAATCGAGCAGCGCCTTGAGGTCGTTGAGGGAGTAGATCGCGCGGCCCTTCGAGTCGCGCGGCGAGGAGAGCGTGAAGCGGTAGATCTCGCCGATCGGGGAAGCCGGCGATATCTGCGGCGTGACGCCCGGCGGCAGGTTGGCGGTCGTCAAACGGTTGATGACGTCTTGCTTGGCCTGCTCGTAGTCGCGCGAGTAATCGAACTGATTGCGGAGGTGGCCCAGACCGAAGCAGGAGCGGCTGCGCGTCACTTGCAAGCCGGGCATGCCGGCGAGCGCGACCTCGAGGGGGACGGTGACGAGGCGTTCAACCTCCTCGGCGCTGGCGCCCGGATACTGGGCGACGACCTCGATGATGGGGGGCGCCGGGTCGGGATAGGCTTCGACGTTGACGTTGAAGAAGGCGTAACCGCCAACGACGAGGAGCGTCAGGCCGCCGAGGAGAACGATGAACGGGTTGTGGATCGCCCAGTCGAGGAGTTTGCGGACCATAGAGAGGAAGCGGAGGTCAGAAGTCGGAGGTCGGAGGTCGGAAGTCAGCGATTTTTTCGCGGGCGCACGGTCACTTGTCACCGTGTCACCCTATCACCTTGCCACCGTGTCACCTTGTCACCCTATCACCGTGTCACCCTGTCACTTGTCCACCGGCGGCACAGGCAAAGAGGCGAGACAGTCGCGGAGGTGGAGGGCGCCGGCGCTTACGAGGGAAACGCCGGGACCGAGGCCGATCTCAGCAGCCTGGGCACGCGTCAAGGCGAGGGCCACCACGTCGGCCTGGCGCCGGGCGACTTTCACGGCGATGCGTTTGTACTGCGGGGTTCCCGGCGTCGGCTGAATGAAGACCACGCTGTCGCTGCCGTCTTCCACGACCGCCGCGGCGGGAACCTCCAGCTCGTCGCGCGTGGCGGGCAGGTCGATCGTCACGGTGACGAACTGACCGGCTCGCAACGCCCCGTCCGCGTTGTTCACCTCGCCGGTGACCAGAGCGGTGTGCTGGTTCGGATCGATGATGGCGCTGATGCTCTGCAGGGCCCCCTGGAATTGCTTGTCCGGGAAGGCGGGCAGGTTGATGGTCCAGACCAGCGGCCGGGGCAACCGGTTGAGGGCAGGCAAATCCTCTTCATAAACATGGGCCCACACGGCCAGCTTGCTCACGTCGCCAACCTTGAACAGGTCCATGCTGGTGTCGACGATGTCGCCCAGATTCAGGTTCTTCTCGAGGATGACGCCGTCCTGGGGCGAGCGCACCTCGACCCGGGCCCACCGTTCCTCACCGCTCATGCGAAACTCTTTCGTCTCGGTCACGCGCTTGGCCTCGGCGCGGATACCGGCGATCTCCTCGTCGGTCACGCGCCACGACTTCAGCGTTCGCTCGGCCCGGGCGACCGCGATCAGATCGACGTCCACGGCGTGCTCCGCCTCGCGCTTGGTGCGCAGCGGGATCGCCCCTGACTCGGCGGCGGAGCGGAGCAGCTCGAGATTGTCACGGTCGAGCTTCAACCGCGCCAGCGCTTCGACCAGCTCGCTCTTCTTCTCACCCAGGTCCTTGCTCCAGACAACCGCGAGAAGCTGACCACGTTTGACCGCGTCCCCCGGCCGCAACGGCCGGCAGCTCGGCGTCTCCTCCTCGCGCTTCGTGATTTCCGTCCCGAGGTTGGTACCCAGAGCCACAACCTCGCCGGCGAAACGGGAATGGACGCGCGCCAGCAGATTGGTATCCAGGGAAAGACAGCCGGCCAGGCGCATCGTTTGTTTGCGACCCGCGGTCCGGCCGACAACCTGCGTCTCGATCCTCATCGCTCGCACGGCCTGGGGCGAAATCTCGATGATATCCGCGGCGGGGCGGCGCGTGTTGGGGTCTCCTTCCGGACGGGAGACGGGCGTGTGGTCCTGACCAAGGCCCCAGGTGCGGATGACGAAATAGCCGACCACGACAAGACCCAAGCCGAGGGCCAGGTTCACGAAGTGAATAGGTCGGGCCGATTTTCGAATCCCGGAAAACCAGGACATAAGTCTGCTCCAGAAGCCGCCGGAGATTGCACGATAATCCTTCTGCCAAGGCAAGTGCGGCGCCAGCAGACACCGAGTTCCGCGCGGCCACGAAATGCGGCAATTCCACGCGTCACTTTCCGAATCGTTACCTTAACGATTCAGCTCTGGCTGTGCAAAATCTGCGCAGGCTGCGCCATTGGGAAGCAGCGGATTCATTACGGCTCCGTCATTTCTCGAAAACCGGCGCGGACGGTGCGCAAGAAAAGCTAGTTCAACCGTCTTACCCATAGACCTATTACGCGCAAAGTTCTGTCATGGCCCGGAAAAGCCTGTGCGGTCGGCGCCCGGACCTGCTAGAATCGATGGGAACTGCCTCTGTCGCAGCGAGGATCATTTCATGCGAGCACTGCTTCGAGTTATCCCCATCCTCACCGGCGCCGGCCTCGTGCTGTGCGGCCTGTTGTTTTTCGCGGACGTGAGCCAGGGGCAGGACAAGAAGACCAGCGACAAGAAGAGTGATAAGAAGTCGACGGACAAGACCACGACGGGCTTCGAGATCAAGACGTTCAAGAGCTACACCGGCTATCTCGGCACGTCTGTGTACGGCCCCGGAAGCACGTACGGGCCCTACTCACCCTACGGCCCGTCCTATTCGAATCCCTTCTCGAGCCCTTCCAATCCGTGGAACGTACCGTCGCTTCCCCCGTCGAGCCCGAGCTGGTCGCCGCCATTGTTTCCGCAGAACCCGTGGTCCAATCCGTGGAGCACCAACTTCTGGAACAGCAACCCCTGGCTGAACTCCAACCCCCTGCTCAACAGCCCGCTCAACAACAACCCGTGGGGCAAT
Organism: Gemmataceae bacterium; assembly: GCA_046350295.1. Classification (GTDB taxonomy): domain Bacteria; phylum Planctomycetota; class Planctomycetia; order Gemmatales; family Gemmataceae; genus JAXMAR01. The sequence goes on along the minus strand of JAXMAR010000040.1, from coordinate 23,640 downwards.
CCCTGGAGCAACATGTTCAACAACAACCCCTGGGCCTTCAGCCCCAACAGCAACCCTTGGGGCCTTGTCCAGTGGAACAACCCCTTCCAGCCGGCGAACTTCTTCCAGATACCCAACGCCAATCCCTTCGCCCCCTTCAACCCGGCGAATCCCTGGAACAACATGTTCTTCGGCAACAATCCGGGCATCGGGCCCATGAACCCGAATCCGTTCAATCCAAACCCGTTCGGAGCGGCGAATTTCGGTTTTGGCGTGTTCCCTCGCTAAAACGAATGAGTAACGCGAAACCGCGGGCTGGCCCGCGGTTTTTTTATGCGCGCTGCGCGGGAAGGAACCAGAACAAAAAACCGGAACCTTTCCTCCCCACTGGGGTTAGAAACCTGATCGCCAGGTCCCTAGTATTACCAAGACAACGCAAATAACGCCGCCCGTTGCTTTTGAGGAAAGCCGCCATGAGAGCCAACCGTTCCCGTTTCGGCGTCTCGCTTTCGCTCCTCGCCTTCGCCGCCCTCTTCGGCATCGCCCTCTGGGCCCACGACAATGCGGCCGAAGCTCAGGACGGCAAGAAGAAGGGCGCCAAGGCCGCCGCCAAGAAGGAGGCGGCCAAAAAGGGGACGACCAAACCGGCCCCGTTCACGCCGAGGGTCACCCTCGTCAAGGGCAAGAAGCTCGACGCCAGCGCCCTGGCCGGCTTCATCGATGAGGCCGTCAACGCCCGGCTGAAGGCGGAAGGCATCCCGGCCTCCGCCCGCGCCGGCGACACCGAGTTCCTTCGCCGGGTGAGCCTCGATCTTACCGGCGTAATCCCCTCGCCCGAGCGCGTCCGCGCCTTTCTCGACGATACCAACCCGAACAAGCGTGAAGCCCTCATTGACGAGTTGCTCAAGAGCGAGCGCTTCGGCAAGTACCACGCCGAGCAGTGGGCCGGCCTCATGATCCCGCGCGAGTCCAACAACCGCGTCCTCAAGCATGAACCGCTGCAAAACTGGCTTGCCAAGGATTTCAACGACAACGTCCCCTTGAGCAAGCTCGTCTACGACCTCGTCACCGCCACCGGCTCGCAAGAAGAAAACGGCGCCGTCACCTACTTCGTCGGCAACCCGACCGTCGACAAGATGACCGACAACGTCACCCGCATGTTCCTCGGCGTCCAGCTGCAGTGTGCCCAGTGTCACAACCATCCCTTCGTCGACTGGAAGCAGAACGAATACTGGGCGATGGCCGCGTTCTTCATGAAGACCAAGCTCACCGCCACGCCGCAAGCCGCCGCCAAGAAGGGCGTTCCGCCGGGCATCATCGAAACCTCCGCCCCCGCCAAGGGCAAGAAGGGCAACCTGCCCGAATCGGCCAAGTTCGTCCCCGCCAAGTTCCTGCAGGGAGAATCCCCCAAGCTCGATCCCAAGGAGCCGTATCGCCCGGTCCTCGCCAAGTGGATAACCTCCGCCGACAACCCCTTCTTCGCCCGCGCCATGGTCAATCGCTGGTGGCACACAATGTTCGGCCGCGGCATCGTAAACCCCGTCGACGACATGCACGAGGAAAACGGCCCGACCCATCCCGAGCTGCTCGACGCGCTCACCGATCAGCTCAAGCTGAACAACTTCGACCTGCGTTACTTGCTCAAGGCGATCTGCCTGAGCGAAACCTACCAGCGCACCAGCATGCCGACCGACAAGAACAAGGAAGACACCGCCTTGTACAGTCACCGTCTGGTCCGTGTGATGACGCCGGAGCAGCTCTACGATTCCCTCAGCACTGTCGTCGGCCTGCCCAAGGGGGGACCGCGCGAGAAGCTCAAGGCGCCGACCAAGAAGGGCCCCACCGGGCCGCGCGAGAACTTCCTCGCCTTCTTCCGGATCGACGAGGGCGCCGACACCCTCGAGTACCAGGCGGGCATCCCGCAAGCCCTGCGGCTGATGAACTCCGCCCCCCTCAATAACTTCGCCGGAACGATCGCCAAGGCCAGCGAAAGCAGCAAGGCGCCGGAGAAGGTGATCGAGAACCTCTTCCTCGCCACCTACAACCGCCGCCCCACCGCCGCCGAAACCAAGACCTTCACTGCCTATGTCGCCAGACAGCCAAACCCGCAAACGGCTTACGGCGACATCTGCTGGTCGCTCATCAACAGTAGCGAATTCAGCATGAACCATTGATCCCCGTGGGGCAGGCCGCCTGGCCTGCCACCCCGGCGGGCCAGGCGGCCTGCCCCACGACCAAAAACAACCGGAACCTTTTGGCACGCCTGCGGTTTAATCAACAATCCAACCCCCGCATGAGGGAATCCACCATGAACCTGTCCCGCCGTGATGTGCTCAAGCTGTCGACCGCCGGCGTCCTCGGCGCCTCGCTCTCGCAGTGGTTCCCGGTGCTGGCCGCTCGGGCCGCCGAGTCCCGCGCCGCCACCAAGCGCTGCATCCTCCTGTGGATGGACGGCGGCCCCAGCCACAAGGACACCTTCGATCTTCGCCCCGGCACCGCCCAAGGCGGCCCCTACCGCGAGATCGACACCAGCGTCCCCGGCATCCGCATCAGCGAGCACTTCCCGCGCTTCTCCCGCCTCATGAACCATGCGGCGATCATCCGCAGCATGAGCACCGGCGAAGGCGCCCACGGCCGGGCCAAGTACAACCTTCACACCGGCTATCGCGAAGGCCAGGGCGGGGTCATCTATCCGAGCATCGGCGCCATCGCCGCCAAGGAACTCGGCAGCCGGGAGTCCCCGCTGCCCAACTTCGTCTCCATCGGCAACCGCAGCTATGGCTCCGGCTTCCTCGGCGCCCACCATCAACCCCTCATCGTCAACGACCCCCTCCGCGGCGTCGAGAACCTGCGGCCCTTCGTCAACCAGGAGCAGTTCAACAACCGCGTCGGCCTGCTGGAAGAGCTGGAAAACAGCTTCCACCGCACCCACGCCGCCCCGGTTGACGTGGCCCACCACACGACCTACCGCCGCGCCGTCGACCTCATGATGGACCGCGGCGCCCGCGCCTTCGATATCTCCAGCGAATCGGACGCCACCAAGACCGCTTATGGCCGCTCCAAGTTCGGCGAAGGCTGCCTCCTGGCCCGCCGCCTCATCGAAGCCGGCGTCACCTTCGTCGAGGTCAGCCTCGGCGGCTGGGACACCCACACCAACAACTTCGAACGCGTCCGCCAGCTCTCCGGCCAGGTCGACCCGGCCATGAGCCAGCTCATCACCGACCTGCGCGACCGCGGCCTGCTCGATAGCACCCTGATCGTCTGGATGGGCGACTTCGGCCGCACCCCGCGCATCAACGCCCGCGGCGCCCAGCCCGGCCGCGACCATTACCCCCGTGCCTGGTCCAGCCTCATGATCGGCGGCGGCATCCGCGGCGGCCAGGTCATCGGCCGCACCGACGCCGAAGCCGCCACCGTCGCCGAGCGACCCGTCCCGACCATCGACTTCATGGCCACCGTCTGCCGCATCCTGGGCATCGATTACAACAAGCAGAACACCGCCAACGGCCGACCCATCCGCATCGTCGACCGCGGCTCCAACCCCATCACGCAATTGTTCTAGACGACAAAAAAAACGAGCCCGGCGTCGTAAGCCCCGGGTGTTCACGCGACTCATCCTGGACGCTGCCAGGACAAAGGCCCGGAGAGCAATCTCCGGGCCTTTGGCGTTTCCAGAGAAGCCCGCTACCGCATCGGCGAAAGAAAGCTGCTACAATCCAGAGCAGACGCCAACCGCCGAGGCTTGCATGCCCTGCGCCCGCCTTCTGTTTCTGAAACCCGCGCGACTTCTGTTCGGCCCGGACGAGAAGTTCATCTTCTGGTCGCAAGCAAACAACGTCCATGGGTTCGACATGAAAAAAGGCCGTCGCCTGGAGGCCCCGGTCCTCAGCGGCGAAGGCATCGCCGCCCTCGCGGTGACGAAAGAGAACGTTCTCATCGCCTGCCGGCCCGCGTGCTCGCTGATCTTCCGCGATCTCGCCACAAAACGGACGAAGACCCTCGAGACGGATAGCGGCATCGTCACGCAGGTCGAGTTTCTCAAAAGCGATGAGCTGCTCGCCCTCGGCTTCGGCGGCCCTGGCTTTCAACGCTTCTTCCTTGCGAAAGATCGGGATCAACCGGAGCCCTTTCCCTTCGGCGAGCCAGACACGTTCGCCGTCTCTCCAGATGGGTCCAGCCTCGCGGTCGCCTCCAAGAACTCCTGCATCTACGTCTTCCCGCTCCGACGAAAATAGGACAAAGGCCCGGAGAGCAGTCTCCGAGCCTTTGGCGCTTCCTATTCTGGGTGGCACGCCCTGAGGCTTTGCGAAGGGCGTGGCGTCATCGGGAGGAGCACGCCCTTCCCAAGACCTCAGGGCGTGCCACCCAGGTTCGTCCCTACGGCGCCGGCAACGGCGTCGGCGCTCCGATCGTCGCCGTCTTCGGCGGCAGCGGCGGGGGCGGGGCGATCGCGAGCGTTTCCTTCTTCAGGTAGACCTTCGCGTTCGCCGCCTTGCGCATATCGCTGAACTTCTCCGGGATCATTGCCGCGAGCTTCTGCGCCTTCAGCTCGTCCTCGAGGAAAAGACGCACGTCCGCGTAGGTCTTGGTCGCATCCGCCGGGATGTGCTTGTCGCACTTCATCATGACGCGCGAGCCATCGCTCATCTCGATCAGCTTGCTGACCTCTCCCACCTTCAGGGCGAACGCTTCGGGGGACAGGACCGGATCGAAGTGCTTGTGGAAAGGCGGAACGACGCCCCCGGTCATGCGCAGGTTGTCGATGGCCTGGTTCTTGGCGTAGTGGTTGAACTTCTCCTCGCTCGCCTTGGCTTCGTTGTAAACCTTCACATAGTTGCGGTCATCCTTGAGGAAGCAGATGATCCGGACCTGGACGCGCGGCCCGTACTTCGCCTCGAACGCGTTCTTCAATTCCTCCTCGCTCACCTTCACCAGCGGGCGGCACATCTTGGCGAGCAACAGCTTGGGACGGATCACGTCTTCCTTCCACTCGTAGATCGTCTTGTTGAACCGCTTGAGGATGTTCTTCTCGAACTCCTCCGGCGTCAAGAACTGCCCCGGCGCGATCCCGTTCACGTCTTCCCGCAGCTGGGCTTCGACTTCCGCGTCGCTGACGGTGATCTTCTTCGCCGCGCACTCCTTCTCCAGGATCTTGCGGTTGACCAGGAACTCCACCCGGTCGGCGCCGAAACGTTCGATCAGGAACTCGCCAAGGTCCGCGCGGGTGATCGGCGTCGAGCCGTGGATTTCCGCGACCACCCGATTCTCGTAGTCCCCCTTGGGCTTGGAGACGCGGGACGGCCCGTCGTCGGAGGTCGGCGCCGTCACGTTCGCGTCGGCGCTCGGCGCCTGCTGCCGGCCGTACCAGAATGCCGCCGCGACGCAGCCCGCGAAGGCGACCACGAAAGCAAGCCGGCGCAGCGTCGTCGCGCTCGGCCGGAAGCCCTTGGCGCTGTCGAGCAAAGACCAGAGAAAACGCATGGGAATCTCCTGACCGTGCAAGGTTGGCCCGTCCGGAGCGTGCGAAGTGGGACGGCGCGGACGTGCTTGTAGCGGCGCCGTGCAAACCAGACAAGGCGAATTGCTGCCGGGAGTGGTTGTTGGCGGGTGAGCGTGTGCGGTGAGCGAGAAGCGGTGGCTGGTCGTTAAAGGCGGGCCCACCCACCAGCCACCAACCACCAGCCACCAACCACCAGCCACCGCCCACCAGGCGCCAGGCGCCAGCCACCAGCCACCGCCCACCAGCCACCGCCCACGCGGCTCTTGCAATCACCCGCGCGCGCCGGTATCTTTCTGATTGGAAGCTCAGCGTGCGAATCAGGCGGCGCCTCATGGATCCGATCACCTTTCGGTGTACCACTTGCGATCATGCGCTGAAGGTAGGCGCCGACAAGGCCGGGCGCAAGGTGAAGTGCAACCGCTGCAACGCCCTGCTCGTCGTCCCCGCCGCGACCGAGAAGAAGGAGGAAGTCGTCGCCGCCGCGCCGGCGAAAAACGACGACGACGAGCCCAACGACGGCAAGGGCTATGGCCTCCTTCTGGACCCCAAGGAGGAAGAGGAAAGGAAACGCCGCGAGGAGGAAGAGAAACGCGCCCGGAAGAAAAAGAAGGACGAACCGCTCGCGAAGATCCAGAAACGCGTCAAAACGATCTACGACGCGGACGACTGGAAGAAGGTCAACATCGGCTACCTGATCGTCCTGGTGGCGCTCGGCTTCTGGGGGCTGCAGTTCGCCTTCCACGAGATCTCTTTACTCGCCGGCCTCGTCAAGGGCCCTGAGTATTCCGTCCTGGTCGACAAGGTCCTGCTCGTCGAAGACCCGGACGGTCCCCGCGCCGGCCGCGCCGTCCCGATCGACCGCATGGGCTTCGCCATGAGCCTCGTCTATGGCTCGAGCTTCCTCGGCGGCGGCAAGATCTTTTTCATCCTCGGCCAGGTCTTCCTCCTCGCCATGGGGGGCATGTTCATCGCGGCCTACGGCTTCTTCGCCAAGGTCCCCAATCGCTTCGGCTCGCGCGGCATGCTCAAAGGGATGATGGTGCTCGGCATCATCAATGTGTCGATCGGCATTATCGGCAAGCTCCTGCCGATGGCCGTGAATTTTGGGCCCGCGCTGATCCCGCTCGTGGCGCCCGAGGTCGCCCTGACCGCCGCGAACGTGGAGCGGGCCTTGCCGTTGCACGTTTTCTGGATGCACAGCCCTTTCTGGGAGACCTTCATCTGTCTGCTGGCCCAGCTCACCTTCTGGGTCGAGCTGATCCTGATCGGCGTGTTCATCTGGAACTGCGGCAAGATCCTGCAGGAGGAGTACATCGAGCAGACCGGACGGACGCTGTCCGAGCTGGCAGGCGGCGTCTATTTCATCGAGTTCGCCTACCTCATGATGAGCATCGCCGGCGCCTCCGACGTCCTCGTCGCCACGCTGCGCGTCATGTACATGGTGTGGATCGGCTTCTTCGTCGGTTACCTGATCTACTTCGCCGTCAACCTGAACAACTGCCGCCTGATGATCGAGAAACTCGTCAACGATACGCTGGCCGAGGAGAAGAAGACCGGCAAGAAGAAACGCATGCTCAAGCTCGCCGGCGGCGACGAGGAAGACGAAGACGAGTACGACGACGAGGATGACTACGACGACGATGAGGATGAAGACGAGGACGATTGATCCCGGCGGGGGAAGGTGATGTCCCAGATTCGCTTCCAGTGCTATGTCTGCAACCAGGAACTCCAGGTCGCGGGCGACAAGGCCGGCCGCAAGGCGAAGTGCATCCAGTGCGGCACCGTGCTGACCATCCCGATCGCGCCGGACTCGATCGTGGCGCCCGCGGCGGGACCCGGCCCTGCCCCGCTCGTGCCCGAAGCGCCGCCGCCGCGCCCGGACGAACCTTTGCCGCGCGGGCGCGACGAGGCCGTTCGCGACCGCGGCCGGCCCGACGACTACGATCGTCCGCGCCGCGGCGGGGACGACCGCGGGCGGGACGAGCGCGGCTATGACGAGCGCCGGCCCGCGCGCGACGATTACGATGATCGGGGACGACGTCCCCGCGATGACTTCGATGACCGCGACCGCCGGCCGCGCGAGGAGTTCGACGACCGGGACCGCCGCCGCCGCGACGACTATGATGACCGGGACCGCCCGCGCGACGATTTCGACGAGCGTGACCGGCGCCGCGACTACGACGACCGGGAGCGCCGCCGCGACGATTTCGACGACTACGACGACCGCGGCGGCAAACCGAAAAAATGGAAGACCAAGTGGGACAAGATCCGTCTGGGCCTCTTGCTCGCCTTCATCGGCGGTTGCGTTCTCGGCGGCGGCTTCGTCATCGAGCAGATCGGCGCCTTCATCATGACGATCATGACGCTGGCCCAGTCCGGCGCCCTCGGAGCGCCGCGCTACCTCGGCCTGATCGGCAACATCTTCATCCTGCTCGGCTGGGGCTGCCTCCTGGCAGGCAACGTCTTCTGGATCTTCATCACCAACAAGAACTCCGGTCTCGTTTGGGCGATCGTCTGCATCTCGGTCGGCGGCGTGGCTTTCATCTTCTACATGATCTTCCGCGGCATACCGATTTTATCCGGCGGCATGATTCCCTATGGCCCTGCCATCTATATCCGCGGCGGCTTCGGCTTCGGCTTCGACCTCGGGCTGGGAATCGGTATCCTTGTCTCCTTCGCGCTCATCTTCCTCGCCACCTGGTTCTTGATGATGGGCTTTTATTTCCGCGCCCTCGCGCTCAGTCAGCGCGACCGCAACGTTGGCTCGCGCGGTATGCAGCTCATCATCACCGGCGCAATCGCCGCCGGCTATCAGCTCCTTTGGCCTTTCCTGGGTTGGGCCTTCGTCCATAACCGAGACGCCGGCATGGGCGCCCTGATCGCCGTGTGGATCTTCTACTGGGGCGGCATCGCCGCCCTCATCATCGTCCTCCTCGGGGCCGTCCGCACCTTCAACATGGCTCGTTGACCTTTGTCGCACCCATCCTCTCCGGAGCTTCCATGGTCGATGAGGACCTGCTCGCCATCCTTCGCTGCCCCATGAACCCGAGCCGGGCCAGGCTCGTTCTCGACGGGGATCATCTCATCTGCGAGCAATGCCGTCTGCGCTTCCGCATCCAGGACGGCTTCCCCATCCTCGTCGCCGAGGAGGCCGAACTGCCCCCCGGCTGCGAGAGCCTCAAAGACCTACCCTGCCAGCGTCCCGTCTCCTCTTGAAACGAAAGACCGCGCACCGAATGACGGCACGCGGTCTTCCCTTGTCTTCGTCTGTAACCCGAATCGGTCTGTCTTGAGATCTACAGTCCCGACCCGGCCGGCCGCGGCAGGCCCGCATCCGGGATCGTCGGGATCGTGAAGGTGGCCGGGCCGCCCGTGCTCGGGGCCATCGAGGCCGGACCGGTCGGCAGCGGCGCCCCAGGCAGCGGAGCGCCAGGCAACGGCGCTGCCGGGAGCGCCGGCGCGCCAGGCAGCGGAGCCCCCGAGGTGAACGTGCGCGGCGGCGGATCGATGTTGCGCGGCGCCCCAGCCGATGGGCCCGGCAGCCCGGTCTCGCGCAGCGGCACACGGCCAAGCGCCGGGTCGGTCGGCAGCGGCTCCATTGAACTGGTGCGTGACGACGTCGAGAAACTCGGCGATCCCGTTCCGGCCGGAGGGCCGGGCAGACCGGTGGGGGCAGGCAGACCGGGGCTCGCGCCCGGGGTCGCGCTCAAGGGCCGCGGCGCCGGCGGCGCCGGGCGCGGCGGCGGGGAATTGTAACATCCGGACAATCCGATCCCCGCAAGGACCGCCAGTCCCCAACTCGCGCTACGAATCCTTCGCATTTCAAATCCTCCCCGTCCCTGGGAGCCCCTGTTCCCCTCGACCATCCATGGCCGCGAGCAGGGCTGGATTTTCTGTGATTGGCTCGGCGGGGAGCGCAGATAGCGGAGCGGCGCCAAGAAATCAATCCCAACAGGCGGACGGATACAGCGCGAAAACGGCGCGGGCGTGTGCAGTTTGGTGTCAATCCGTGCGCAGCCAGGGGGCGCCGGCGCCACCGTCGCGGTGAGTCGTCCTGACTAACCGGTTGTCCTTCCTTCATTTACGCCGAGCGATACGCGGGGATACGGGCGGCATATGATTTGCTCCCTCTGAACGACTTGCCTTTCCCTGGAGGTCCCCGGATGAATGCGGAACATGCCGAGAGCGTTTTGCTGCCCTTGGACGAGCAAATGGCCGAGCTATCATTGCTGATCCCCCGGACGCAAGCGAACGCCCTGGAGGCCGCCGCCCAGTCCGAGGGAATGAGCATTGGTCAATACATTCGCCGCGCCCTGCAGCAGGCGCTCAATCAATTCGTCCTTCCGGGCCGTTTTCCCTGCGCCGGTTGACCGCGCGGGCGTGTCGAGCGCAAAAAGCAAAGGCCGCGACCCTTTCCAGGGCGCGGCCAGAGTTCTGCCGTTGACATCGCTTTACTTCTTGATCGCGCCGCTGAAACCCGCCTTCGTCAAGGTGGCCCAGACCGCGCTATGTTGCAATCCCGTTCCTTCGATGCGAACGGTCCGCTGCGGTCCCGGCCCTTCGAACGACACCTTGGCGTCTTTGAATAGCGCGATGATCGCCTTCTGACACTGCCCACAACAGACGTGCACTTTCTCCACGACCACGACGTCCGAAGCCCCCGTGGCCGGCCCGGCCGCCGGCTTGAGCCCCGTCGACGACGTCCCGGAAAAACCGCCGTCGATCAACGCCTTGAACGCCGTCTCCGCGGCCTTCTTGTCCTTGGCCTCAAACGTGACGGTCTTGGAGGCGATGTCGGCCTTCACCTCCGACACGCCGTCGATGTCCTTGAGCAATCCCTCCGCGATCCGCACGCATTGCTTGCAGCAAATGTGCGGCCCTTTCACGGTCACCTTCTCGGCCAACGATTCCCGAGCCCCGCCCAGGATGACGAGGGCGGCAAGCAGAGCGGCAGCGCGTAACATGGTGGTATCCCCCGGTTAAGGTTCAGATGACTCCAACCGGATCATAACGCCCCGGCACGCTCGCGGCCAAGCATTTTTTCGAGCGGCTGTCGGAAGCGGTCTGCACCGCGAGTTTTCGCCGCCAGAGAGGAGGAGGCGATTCGCTACCTTGCCGCCGCCCCGCGCGCCGGCGTCTCGCTCATGATCCCCGCCGCGCTGCCCGTGGCCTTTAGCAGCCAGTTGGACAGGGGCGGCACGCTCAGACCAAGCGTGAGCGCGGCGCAAATCGCCAGCGTGAGAATCCCCGGCGTGTTGCGCTTCGGCGTCGGCGCCTGGAGCGGGCTGCGCAGATACATCACCGCGACGATCCGCAGATAGTACCAGCCGCCGATCGCCGCGTTGATCGCCCCGATCAGGGCCAGCGTCCGGTAGAAGCCCGCCTGATCGCCGGGGACCGACATCGTGCCGAAGAAGATGAGGAACTTGCCCGTGAACCCGGCCGTCAGCGGGATGCCGATCAGGCTGAACATGAACAGAGCCATCACCAGCGCCACCACCGGATGGCTACGCGACAGGCCCGCCACGTCGTCCACGATCTCGACCGGCCGCTCGCGGCTGTCGAGATACGCGATCACCGCGAAAGCGCCGATGGTCATGCTGCCGTAGGCGACAAGGTAATAGAGAAGCGCCTGCACGCCGTCCGGGCCGAGGTCGCCGCGCTGGCGCAGGTAGGGGGCGGCCGCCAGCGCCATCAGCATGTACCCGGCATGGGCGACGCTCGAATAGGCCAGGATGCGCTTGAGGTTGTCTTGCAGAAGCGCGAGCAGGTTACCCACCGACATCGTGAACGCCGCCAGGAAGAAGATGAACATCGGCGTCTGCGGACTGACCGCCATGCCGATATAGCCGTCGCGCGGCTCGATCCCGGCCGGCAGCACGAAACCGAGCAGTTTGAGCAGGGCGACGAAGCCGGCGATCTTGGGGATGAAGGCGAGCAGCGACGCTCCGGAGGTCGGCGCCCCCTGGTACACGTCCGGGGCGTAAAAGTGGAACGGCACCGCGGTGATACGCGCTCCCATGCCGGCGACGACCATGATAAGCGCCACCGAGGAGATGGCCGGCAGTTCGCCGCCATGCCCGTTGAGGGCCCGCACCATGGACGGGATGTTGGTCGTCCCCGCCAGCCCGTAAAGGTAGCTGAAGCCGAAGAGCGTGATGGCCGAGGCGAAGACGCTCAAGAGGAAGTACTTGAGGGCCGCTTCCTGCGACGCGTCATCGTGGCGCGGCAGATAGAGCATGATGTAGGTCGGGATGCTGATCATCTCCAGGGCGACGAAAAGCATCACCAGATCGTTCGCGACCCCCACCAGACCCGCCCCCGCCGCCACCAGCAGGAGGCAGGCGTGATGATCCGACGCCTGCCGGTCGGCCACCTCGTTCCATGACAGCAGGAGCAGAAGGATGCCGCCGGCATAGGCGACGAACCGGATCAGGGCGCCCAGATCATCGAAGAAAACAGGCGTCGCATAAAGGGCGATGTCGCGCTTGAGGCCGGTCAGCGCCGGATGGCACGGGCAGAGCATGTAGCCCAGGGCGCCGAGCGCCGCGCTGAACCCGCCCAGGCTGATCCAGGCCCACAGATGCCGGTTGGGACGCCAGGCGCCGCCGATGAAGACTACGCACGCCGTTAGCGCCAGCACCATCTCGGGCAGGAGCCGCGGCAAGAGGTCCGCCAGCGCCTGGCTATAGAGCGTTTCGTTCATGTCTTCTCACGACTTTGCGCCGCTGGAGGAAACTCTCCCTCTCGCTCCGCAAATCGAGTTTCTTTTCCGATGACCGCACCGAATTCCGTCGCCGCCTCACCTCAGAAGAATCGCCAGCAGGAAGCCCGCGACCCCCAACGCCATCAGCAGCGCGTAAAACTGCACCAACCCGTTCTGGATCGGCCGCACCAGGTAGCCGACGAAAGCCGGAACCTGGCCCGCCAGATCGACCAGCCCGTCCACGATGTAGAAGTCGATGACGCGCATGACCTGCGCGAACGCCGCCGCCGGCTTGACGATCAGCGCCGCGAAGATCTCGTCCAGATAAAAACGATTGCGCGACAGATCGTAAAGCCCCGTCGCCGAGCGCTTGATCATGGCCGGCGCCTCGGGCCGCTTCACATAGAAGAGGTAGGCCAGGGCGATACCCCCCAAAGCGATGACGCCGCTCACCACCATGAGCAGAACGTGAAAATGGTGCGGCTCCGGCTTGGCCGCAATGATGCTCGTCACCCGGTTTGGCCCCAGAAACCCCTTCACTTCCTCGGCCCGCATCCAGTGCTCTTCCAGAAAATGGCTGAATAGCCCGGTTGGCCCGAAAGCCAGGCCCACTCCCAGAGCGCCGATCGCAAGGATGATCAGCGGCAAGAGCATCACGGGCGGAGACTCCAGGCGCTTCGTCCGGTCGACGCCGCCCCCCTCATGGCTTGCGTGAGCGGGCGCCGGCGCGTGAGCGGCCGCCGGCAAATGGGCATGATCATGCGCGTGCCCGTCGGGCGCGTGCGCATCGGTGTGCCCGTGTCCATGGTCCAGGTAGGCCTCGTCGGGAATGCGCGTCTCCCCCCAGAAGGTGAGGAAGTAGGCGCGGAACGTGTAGAACGCCGTCAGGCCCGCCGTGACCATCGCCAGGATAAACAGCACGTAGTAGTAGCCGCCGCCGCTGGAGTGGCTGGCGCCGAGCGTCGTCGCCACCACGTCGTCCTTGCTCCAGAAGCCGGAGAGCAGCGGCACGCCCGCCAGCGCGGCCGCCCCGCACAGGAAGGTCCAGTGGGTCGTCGGCAGCACCTTGCGCAGGCCGCTGAAGCGGCGCATATCGATGACGTTGCCCATGGCGTGCATCACGCTGCCGGAAGCGAGGAACAGGAGCGCCTTGAAAAAGGCGTGGGTGAACAGGTGGAAGATCGCCGCCGACACTCCCAGAACGACCAGCGACTCCTGGCTGAAGGGGGCGAGCGCGCTACCCAAGGCAAGGAACATGTAGCCAAGCTGGCTGATGGTGGAGTAGGCGAGCACCTTCTTGAGGTCGGTCTGCGTCAGGGCGATGAGGGCCGCCAGGAGAGCGGTGATCGTGGCGATCGTCGCGACCAGGAGTTGCACCATCGGCGCCAGAGCGAACAGCGGCGTGCAGCGTGCCAGGAGATAGACGCCCGCCGTCACCATGGTCGCGGCGTGGATGAGCGCCGAAACCGGCGTCGGGCCTTCCATCGCGTCCGGCAACCAGACGTGCAGCGGAAACTGCGCCGACTTGCCCGCGGCCCCGATGAAAAGACACAGGCAGGCGATGCCGATAACTTCCGGATGCGCCGGCGCACGCTGGAACACCGTCTCCATGTCCATCGAGCCCGTGTAGACCCAGAGCAGGACGATGCCCACGAACAGCCCGATGTCCCCGAGCCGCGTGACAAGGAACGCCTTCCGCGCCGCCGCCGCCGCGCTCGGCTTGGTGAACCAGAACCCGATCAACAGGTAGCTGCAAACGCCGACGCCTTCCCACCCCGCGTAGAGCAGGAGGAAGTTGTCCGCCGACACGAGCAAGGTCATCGCGGCCAGGAACAGGCTGACCGCCGCGAAAAAGCGCGGATAGCCCGGATCGCCGTGCATGTAGCCGATGGCAAAGACGACGATCAGCGAGCCGACGAACGTCACCGTCATCAACATCACCGCCGTGAGCGCGTCGGCCCTGAGCGCGAAGGAGACGTCGACGTCGCCGATCTGAAACCACGTGTAGTACGCGTGCGAGCCGGCAAAGCCTCCGGCGACGGCCGTCAGCGTCAGCGCCGAGAAGATGCAGGCGCCCACGGACCCGATCAGGCACGGCCAGTGCGCCTTGTCGCGCAGCCAACGGCCGCCCAGCGCCGTGATCGCCGCCCCTAAGAGCGGCAGGGCCGGGACCAGCCAGAGATAGGGCCGCGGATCAGACATGGCTCGTTTCCTTCGCCTGTTCGGGCTCGCGGCCGGCCGGGGTCAGATGGGGCGTCGGCGCTTCCTCGGGCGGCGGCGGCAGCGGCTCCTCGTCCTCGATCGGGTCCTGGTCCTCCTCGCGCAGATCCTGCCACAGGCTCACGTCCAGCGATTTCCGGCTCTTGTACAGCATCAGGATCAACGCCAGGGCGACGGCCGCCTCGCACGCCGCGACGGCGATGATGAAGAGGGTGAGGACCTGTCCCCCCATGTTGCCGCGGAAACGGGCGAAGGCGAGCAGGTTGATCGCCACCCCTTGCAGCATCATCTCGGCGCAGAGGAAGAGGATGATCAGGTTGCGCCGCGTCAGGAAGCCGACCAGCCCGAGCGCGAACAGGGCCGCCCCGATCAACAGATAACTTTCGAGCGACACGGCCGTCATCGCAGTTCCTCCGTGCGACGGCCCGCGATGGCGATCGCCCCGATGGTCGCCACCAGCAGAAGGATCGCCGCCCCCAGCACCGGCACGAGATACTCCGTGAACAGCGACAACCCCAGCGCCTCAGTATTGTTGGCCGGCAGCCGCTCCTTGATCCGCCCCGTCGCCGCGTCGAACTGCGGCGTTTCGGTCGACGGTAGCCCGCTGAACGGATCCTGTGGCAACACCCGCTCCTTCTCCGGCTGCGCCACGAAGTAGCGCTCGAGGCTCTTGGTGAGGATCGCCGCGCTCAGCTTCTTCATGCTCTCGATCTCGCCGCCGTTCCAGGCCGCCTCGAGATTGAGGATGTCCCCCTGGATCGCCCCGGGCGGCCCATCGTCCTCGGCCCCGCGCCGCTCGGCGAAGAACGGCAACAGGTCGTAGGTGAGAGCCAACCTCAGCTTGGTCGGATCCTGGTCCCGGGGATTGCCCAGGATCGCATAGGCTTCCTCGCGCGTCCGCGCCTTCGTCACCTGCCGCAGCACGCCCAGCAGGCGGTCGAGCTTCTCGTTCTCATACGTCCGCTGGATCACGCAGAACGTCGCCCCCACCAGGATGAAACCCGCCAGGCAGGACAGGAACGGCTCCCGGCTCCGGGCGTCGGCGCTGTCGTACCCGGCGTTCTGGGCCAGCATGATGACGAAGAGAAACGTGACCACGATGGCGCCCGCGTAAATGATCAGCGTCGCCGCCATCAGGAACGGCGCCGCGTTCAACAGGAACAAGCCGCAGCTCGCCACGATCACCAGCGTGAACGACAGCGCCGCATGCGCCGGATTCTGGTGCGTGATGAGCATCACCCCCCCCGCGAGCGCCACCGCGGAGAAACAGACGAACAGCGTCTTCTCCTGCCAGATCGCGTCGAAACTCGCGACGCGGACCAGCACGAGCACGATGCCGACGCCGGCCAGCAGCGCTCCCCATGCCCAGTGGCTGCGCCGTACCCGGGGCAGCAAGAGATACACTGCCGCGAACACCAGCAGCGTCGGCAAAAGGATCGGCCAGAACTCTTGCACCAAAGCTCTCAACAGCGCTCCTCGTCTCTTCGTTTAGCGGCGTTTCGGAGAAACGCCGTGACGCCACGCCGCCTTCAGCGGACGCCCGCACGCCGCAAACGCATGGCTTACGAAACCTGCGGCTCCGAGGCTATGCCCAACGGCCCGCTATGCGTCCGTACCGGATCGGTCCCCATCGCCACCGTCTGATCGAAGACGCTCAGGAGCTTTTCCTTGTCGAACATCATCTCCTGCCGCGTCAGCCCCGTCAGGTCAGCCAGCTGGGTCAGTTCGATCGCGTCGCACGGGCATGCCTGCTCGCACATGCCGCAGTAGATGCAGCGCAACTCGTCGATGACGAACACCTCCGGATACTTCTCCCGATCCGGCCACGGCGACGGCGCGGCTACAATATCGATGCATCGCGCCGGGCACGCCGTCGAGCACATATAACAGGCTACGCACTTCACTCGCCCCGTCTCGTCCCGGTTCAGCCGGTGCACGCCGCGGTAGTGCGGCGGCAACTGCGGCCTCTCCTCCGGAAACTGCTGCGTCATCTTCTTGCCGAACATGTGCCGGATCGTCGTCCCCAGCCCCTGGAAGATCGCGGGCAGGTAGAGCTTGTCCAAAAGGCCCATGCGCGGGGCCTCGACCCATTTCACGTCTTTCTCGGCAATCGCCATGTTTTCGTCCTAGCTGTCAGCTATCAGCCGTCAGCTTTCAGCCATTCAAATTGCGTCTTCAGCGGTTGCTCCGGCTGAAAGCTGATAGCTGAAAACTGATAGCTCTCCTACTGTGTCAGCGCTAGCTCGCCTGCCTCGCGCCGCCGCGCCGGTTTGCTCGGCCCGCCCACCGCGAACGCCGCCGAGCCCACCAGCGCCGCGAGCGAGAGCGGCAAAAGCCACCACAGGCTCAGGTTTAGCTGCTTCACCACCATCACCAGCACAAGGTTCACCAGCGCCAGGGGGATCATCACCTTCCACGCCAGCCCCATTAGCTGATCGAAGCGGAAGCGCGGAATCGTCCAGCGCACCAGCATGTAGAAGACGATGAAACCCGCCATCTTCGCCCCGAACACCGCCAGCTTGATGAGCCAGAAAGAATCGGCCGTCGCGATGAACGGGAAATGCCAGCCGCCGAAGAACAGGATCACCATGAGGAAGCTGGTCGTGATCATGTGCGTGTATTCGCCGAGGAAGAACATGCCGAACTTGAAGGCTGAATACTCGGTGTGATAGCCCCCCACCAGTTCCTGCTCCGCCTCCGGCAAGTCGAACGGCAGCCGGTTTGTCTCCGCGAATGCGCTCACCAGAAAGATGACAAAGGCGAGCGGCTGGACAAAGACATACCACATCCCGTCCGTCGCCTCCGTCCCGCCGGCCGGAATCTGTTGCCAGATGATCCGCTCCAGGTTCAGCGATCCGGACATGAGGAAGATGCCCAGCACCGAGAGGCCGAGCGGGATCTCGTAGCTGATGATCTGGGCGCTCGAGCGCAGCGCCCCCAGGAAGCTGTACTTGTTGTTCGCCGACCACCCCCCCAGGATGACGCCGTAAACCGCCAGGCTGGAGATCGCGAAGATGAAGACAATGCCGATGTCGACGCCCGGCGCGATCACGAACTGATACGAGCCGCGATAGGCCTGATAGCGCCCGTATTCCTCGACGATGGCCTTTTCCGTCGCCGTCCGCTCGCCATCGGCCTTCTGCGCGATGACGGCCGCCTGCTCCAGCGTCACGTGGTTCTTCTTCATCACCGTCATGCGCGGCGGCGGCTCCACCGGACCGAACGGCACGACCGCGAACGCGAACATCGCCACCCCCATGGCGATGCACGGCGCCAGGAGAAACAGCACCTTGTCGACATACCCCGGGATCATCTCTTCCTTGAGGAGGAACTTGAGCCCGTCCGCCAACGGCTGGAACAGGCCCTTCGGCCCGACGCGGTTGGGCCCGATGCGGTCCTGCACCCAGCCGGCGATCTTGCGCTCGACCAGGATCAGGAACGCCGTCGTTCCTTGCAACGCGCCCATGATGACGACAAGCGTCAGCAGCGTGTACCAAATGTTGAAGTCGTGCATATCCGTTACTACTTAATCCTCACCAACTCCTAATCCCAATCCTAATCGTAATCCTAATCTTAATCCTAATCTTTATGCCACCCTCACCACTCAAAGGCAATTGATTAAGATTAAGATTAAGATTAGGATTACGATTAGGACTACTGCACTTCACCCAGCCTTACGCCATACTCCCCCAAATCCCCCACCGCGAGCGGCGCGAAGAAGCCGATCTCCGCCGCCATCTCCTGCCGCAACGTCTCCACATGCAAAAGCCCGCGCCGCTCCATCAGATCCAGAAACACCTGCCCGTCTGTTCGTGCCATCCCCAAAGGCCGGACCGCCCAGTGAAGTCCCTGCGCCAGGTTGGCGTGATTGACGTATGTCCCGTCCTTCTCCGCGAAGCTCGACGCCGGCAACAGATACTTGGCCATCCCCAGGAAATCGCCGGGCATGAGGTCCTGCACCGCCAGCAGACCGACACGCTTCAAGCTCTGCATCTGCTCCGGGCTGATCCACGCCCCCCGACTCGGCGGATACCCGGCCGTCAAGTAAAGCGCGTCGATGCTACCCGCCGCCGCGGCCGCGACCATCATGTCGAAGCCGACCACCTCTCCCTGGAAGTGCTTCAGCACCGCCTCGACGCCGCGCCGGTTCGGCGCCTTCTCCGCCCGGATCGTGAACTTCACCGGCTCGACAGGATTTCCCTTGCGGTCCTTGGGATACGTGTCGTCCTGCCCGACCACCGGCACCTGTCCCAGGTAGAGCTTTGCCTCGTTCGCAAGCGCCTTGATCCACTTGGCGAGCAGGAACGCCTCTTCGCACGTCAAATAGGGAGACAAGACCGCCGCGACGCCCGACCCGTTCTTCCGCGCCGCCCCCTGGAAATCGTTGCGGATCGCCGGCAGCACGCTCTCCCAACTCGTCGGACCTGCTTTGCCGTTCTCCGCGAACAACGGCCCCTCCAGCCGGCGCCGGTCGTTGATGTACTCGTAGTCGAACCGCCCCTCGTCGCACATGAAGTAGCCCTGCGCCTGCGGGTTTTCCCGCGGCCTCAGGCGATAGACGATGTCCTTGTTGACGTCGACGTGGACGCTGCACCCCGTCGAGCAGTCGGGGCAGACCGACTTCTTCGGCGTCAGGAACCAGACGCGCTGCTTGTACAAAAAGTCCTTGCTGCACAGAGCCCCGACCGGGCACAGGTCGACGACGTTCCCCGCCAGCTTGTTGTCGCACGGCTCGCCGGGAAAGATGTCGATCTCCGAATGGTGCCCGCGGTTGATGACCTGCAGCTCCGCCGTTCCCGCCACCTCGCGCGTGAAGCGGACGCAGCGCGAGCACATGATGCAGCGATCCGCGAACAGCGTGATGTGCGCGCCGATGTGGTCTTTGTTGGGCGGATGGTTCTTCTCGTCGATCATCCGGCTCGTCGCCCGCCCGTAGCGATAGCTGAAGTCCTGCAGCATGCACTCGCCGGCCTTGTCGCACACGGGGCAATCGAGCGGGTGATTGAGCAACAGGGATTCGAGCGTCTGCGCCTGGGCGTGCTTAGCCCTCTCGCTGTTCGTGACGACAACCGTCCCATCCTTCGCCGGCGTCTGGCACGCCGGCACGACGCGCGGCTGCATCACCGCCTTGCCGTCCTTCATCTCGCCGACTTCGACCAGGCACATCCGGCAACTGGCGACCACGCTCAAGCCAGGGTGCCAGCAATAATGGGGGATGAACACGCCCCCCTTCATGGCCGCCTGCACCAGGTTGAGCCGCTCATTGCCGATGTCGACCGGATTATCGTTGACGATGACGGTGGCCATTGATCTCCCTGTTCCCTTGGCCCGCAATCCCCGGCGCGGCGCCCGCTTGCGGTTTCGCGTGCCGCGTCCCGCGGACCAAATCCGTCCCTCGCGCGAGGCCGCTACCGCCCCGGTTTTGCGAACCGGGGCTAAACGAAGGCGCTATTTCCCTTTCGCTTTCGGCGCCTTCAAGAAATCCTCCTCCGTGATCACGTCGAAGCGCCCGTTGCCGAAGATCACGTAGCGTGTCCCGTCGGTCTGCCGTTCGTAGGCGATGATGGTGCGCTCCGGCCCATCCGGCATGTTGCGGTCGCTCGCCCCCCAGATCACGTAGAGCCAACCGTCCTTGGAGTCGAGGGCCCCGATCACGCGCGCGTCGCGGGCGCAGGCGAGTTCGCTCAACTCCTTCGGGCCGCGTTTGTCGAGGAGCATCATCTGGTAATATTCTCTCCCGATCGCGTCCAGCACGTGCTGCGCCTCCAGCCGCTCGACCGCCCGCACGTACTTGCCCAGCCGCGTCTTGCCGCCTTCGAGCACCAGCGGCCCGGCTACGATCTTGCCCTCCGGGTTCACGCGCGGCGCCTTCTCAAATTCCTCGTTCGTCAGGAGCTTCGTCCTGGCGTCGCCGAACAGGACCAGGCGCTTGCCCTCGACGGGGACACGTTCGAACGCGACGATGGTCTTGCTCGAGCCGTCCGGCAGCGTCCTGGGCATCCAGTTGACCATCAGCTCGATCCACGAGCCGATGCCGTCGTACATTTTGATCAGCTCCTTGTCCTTGAGGAACGGATCGAGCTGACGTACATCGGGCAGCGCTTTCTTGTTGGCATCGACATAGGCGTGGTAGGCCAGGCCGATCTCGCTCAGCTTCGTCAGCGCCTCCTCGTCCTTCATCGGACGCTTCGCCGCCACCGGCGCGACGGCGAACGGATCCTTGCCGTCCGGGCCCTCCTTCTTCGGCGTTCCGCCACCGCCGCTGTTGAGCACCACGATCAAGACGATCACGCCGACGACCAGCGCGGCGCCGCCCGCGAAAAGGCCGATCATCAGCCCCTTGGACTGCGGCTTCTTCTTTTTCTTTTTCCGCTCGCCCCGGACGAGATCACGCGCCAGATCGCCCATGGTTCGCCCTCCCGTTCTTCGCCTGGCCTCTCATTTGCCCCGGCTCAGCCAGCCGGGACTAACGGTTTCAGTGCGCTGCCGCCATTTCCAGCGGCAGGGTCGTCCGCTGGGCCGCGCGGATGTAGCTCTCGAACTCCGGCCGGAACTTCGCGATGGCGTTCTTCACCGGCCAGCCGGCGCCGTCCGCCAGGCCGCAAATCGTCGTTCCCGGCATGATGCCGATCGACTTGGCTACCTCATCGAGGATCTTCAGGTCCTCGAGCCGGCCCTGGCCGCGCCGCATCCGGTCCATCATCTTCATCATCCAGCCCGTCCCCTCGCGGCACGGCGTGCACTGGCCGCACGACTCGTGCGCGAAGAAGCGACAGATGTTATAGAGAACGTCGACGATGCTGGTCTCCTCGTCGAAGACCGTCACCGCTCCCGTCCCGAGGCCGAGACAGCCGACCTTCCCCGGGCCGTTGAAATCGAGCGGCGTATCGAACTCCGTCTCGGTCATGATCCCCATGCTGATGCCGCCGGGGATCGCCCCTTTCGCCTTCCTCCCCTTCCAGACGCCGCCGCCATACTTTTCGATCAGCTCGCGCACGGTAATGCCGAGCGGGATCTCGTAGGTGCCCGGCGTGTTGACATGCCCGCTGATGTTGTAGAGCTTGGGCCCGTAGCTCCCGGCGTCGCGCGGGTTCTTCGGGTCGGGCGGGACGCCGATTGTCTTGAACCAGGCCGCCCCGCGCTCGATGATGTGCGTGACGCAGCAGAGCGTCTCGACATTGTTGACGACCGTCGGCTTGCGGAACGCCCCCTCGATGGCCGGAAACGGCGGCTTGATGCGCGGCCAGCCGCGCTTCCCCTCCAGGCTCTCGATCAGCCCGGTCTCCTCGCCGCAGATATACGCCCCGGCCCCACGGTGCAGATAGATGTCGTGGTTGAAGCCCTTGCCGAGGATGTTCTTGCCCAACAGGCCGGCGGCGTAGGCCTCGTCGATGGCGCTCTGAAGAACGCGATACGCCTTGCCGTACTCGTAACGCAGATAGAGGTAAGACGTGGTCGCCCGCGTGGCATAGGCGGCGAGGAGGATACCTTCGATGAGCTGGTGCGGATCCTCTTCCATCAAGACCCGATTGTTGAACGTGCACGGCTCCGATTCATCCGCGTTGACGCACAGGTAGATCGGCCCCGGATGGTCCTTGGGCAGGAACGTCCACTTGACCCCGGTCGGAAACCCCGCTCCGCCACGACCGCGCAGCCCCGAGTTCTTGACTTCATCGACGACCTGGGCGGGCGCCATGCCGAGCCCTTTTTCGAGGGCGCGATAGCCGCCGTCGGCGCGGTAGGCGTCGAGCGCCGGACCGGCTTTCTTGAGGACGCGTTTCAGGAGGATGGGTTCGAAATCGGGCATGTTGTCTCAAAGCGGTATGTAGAGCGAGAAATCGCGCCATTCATCCTTCGTCATCGTCGACCAAAGCAATACGATCTCCTCGGCATAGGCTTTCGTGGGATGCCCCTGCCTGCAAATCAGAACGCCCCAAGTGTGCCGACCCGCGCGAAAATGCTCGGTCAAATGGCCGGGAGTGGTTTTCTTGTCAAGCGTGATGAAGATCATCTGGTGCTCTTCGCAAAAACCGATGAGGACCGGATCCTTCGTACCTTTCTTCAGACCATGGTCTTGACCCACGATGCCGATATCAAGCGCGGGTTCAAGACGCAACAGCTCGTCGGCCAGAAACTCCGGCGCCTGCTCGTCAAGCAAGAAGGGCAGCGTCTCAGCCATGTTTACTTCGCGGTTTGCGCCTGCTTCTCGGCTTTCAAGGCCCGTAGTCGTTCCATCAACTCCTTTGGTTCCTGAGCTTTGAACTTCTGATACCAGAATTCAGCCACTTCATTTCCACGGCGGAGGTATTCGTCGATGCTCTGCTTGTTGTGCAGATAGTAGGTGATCGCGGCGTAGACCTCCTCCAGGGACAGGGAGTGGCGATAGCCGTGGTGAATACGCTCCGCCGACTCTCCTTGGACAAAAGGCTCTATCACATCCTCGATGGCAATGCGCGAGCCTTTGAAGCGAATCTTTTCCACCAGTCCCACTTCCTCGAAGTGGTGCGTGTCCACCTCAAAATAATCTTGGAGTTGCATGGCGGTCTCCCTCGCGGAACAGTCTGACGCCCGGACCTCATTTTCGCAGATCGCTCACCAGCTCATCAAACTTTTCCCGTGTCACGTTATGCACGTGCTCGTCGTTCACCATCACCGCCGGCGCTCCCTCGCAGGCGCCGAGGCATTCCGCGAATTCGATGGTGATCTTGCCGTCCGCCGTCTTGCCGCCCGGGGGGACGCCGAGCTTCTTGCAGGCGTATTCGAGCAGCTCGTCGCCGCCGCGCAGTCCGCAGGCGAGGCTGCGGCAGACCCAGAGGCGGGTCTTGGCAAGCGGATCGTTCTCCTCGCGGAAGAACTGGTAGAAGGTCATCGTGTCGTGCACTTCCGCCGGGCTCAGGTCGAGCATGTCGGCGATCTCGCGGATCGCCTCCCTGGGGACGCAGCGCAGCTCGTCGTGCACGATGTGCAGCGCCGGCAGCGTCACCGCCTGCTTGCTCGGATAGCGCGGCAGGTAGGCCAGTATTCGCTGTCGGATGTCTTCGCTCAGGAACGCCATCGAAGTTCTCTTCGTTTAGCCGCAGTTCGCAGAACGCGGCGGGCGTCGTCCTCGGGCTGCGGCGTCGCGTCCGCCCCGGTTCTGCGAACCGGGGCTAAACATCAGCGATCCAGCTCCGCCGCGATGATGTTCAAGCTCCCCAGCACCGCCACGATATCGCTCAACTGATGCCCCACCATC
>JAXMAR010000039.1:0-76382 GCA_046350295.1 Gemmataceae bacterium | reverse complement strand
CACCGACCTGATCGTGCAGGTGCGCGAGCATCGCCGCGACATTGACGTCATGGTCGATATCAAGCGCATCCCCGAGGTGAACGAGCTTTCCTTCGACCCGGCCAAGGGTCTCACGATCGGCGCCGCCCTCCCCTGCTACCGCATCTACGAGGACGCGACCGTCAACCGCCACTACCCCGGCCTGATCGACGCGGCGTCGCTCATCGGCGGTATCCAGATCCAGAGCCGGGCCAGCCTCGGCGGCAACCTCTGCAACGCTTCCCCCGCCGGCGACAGCATCCCCGCCCTCATCGCCCTCGAAGGCGTGTGCGACATCGCGGGACCGAGCGGCATGCGGCAAGTCCCGGTCGAGAGCTTCTGCACCGCGCCGGGCCGAACCGTCCTGTCGCGCGGCGAACTGCTGGTGCGGCTGCGTTTCCCGGCGCCGAAGCCGCGAAGCGGCGCGGCCTACCTGCGCTTCATCCCGCGCAACGAGATGGACATCGCGGTAGTCGGGGCCGGCGTGAGCCTGACGCTCGATGAGTCGAAGAAGAAGTGCACGGCGGCGCGGATCGCCCTGGCAGCCGTGGCGCCGACGCCGCTGCTAGTCAGCGATGCGGCAAAGGCGCTGATCGACGGCGAAATAACGGATGGCCTGATTGCCAAGACGGCCACGCTGGCGCAGACGGCGGCCCGGCCGATTTCCGATATGCGTGGCGACGCCGAATACCGGAAGCATTTAGTGGGCGTCCTCGTGAAGCGGGCGTTGAAAATCGCTCTCGAAAGGGCCGGGGCCAAGCTCCAATAGACAAAAGGACCAGGCTCCAAACAGTAATCGAAACTCCATCCGAGCAAGATTTGCGATGAGCAAGCGTCTCCACATTACCTGCAAAATCAACGGCAAGGAAACCGACTTCCTCTGCGAGCCGCGCCAGAGCCTCCTCGAAGCGCTGCGCGACGAGCTGCGGCTCACCGGCGCCAAGGAAGGTTGCAACAACGGCAACTGCGGCGCCTGCAACGTCTTGCTCGATGGCCGGCTCGTCAACAGTTGCCTCGTCATGGCCGCGGAGGTCCAGGGCCGCGATGTGCAGACGATCGAAGGCCTCGCCACCCCGGCCGGCCTGCATCCGGTGCAGCAGAAGTTCCTGGAAAACGCCGCCCTGCAATGCGGCATCTGCACGCCGGGCTTCATCATGGCCGCCAAGGCGCTGCTCGACAAAAACCCCAAGCCGAGCGAACACGACATCCGCCTCCATCTGGCCGGCAACCTGTGCCGCTGCACGGGATACGACAAGATTGTCCGCGCAGTGCAGGATGCCGCGGCGGCACTTTCCAAGTAGGCAACGGATCTCTGGCCTCGCCGTGGAGACTGGTCAATTTGATGCGGTTTTCCCCAGCAGGCGCGCTTCCCACTCCCCTGCCCAGCCGAAGTATAATCAGGCGGTTCCATAAGGGGGAACTCGATGCTTACCATCTTCGATCGCGGTTGCGGCGTCCACCGCCATTCGTCGTGCGCCGTCAGTTCCCGGCAAGGCCGGCAAAGCCGGACTCGGCCTCTCCGGGGTTGACCTTGTCCGGGCTGCTCCGTGCCCAGGCGAGCACCAGCGTCTTCGCCCGAGCGCAAGTCGGTCGTCCTCCTCTTCTCCAGGGCGGGCCCACGCAGCTGAAACCTGGGACCCCAAACCCTCCGCCCCGGACACCGTTCGCACCCTCGCCGACTGCGTGTGCGCACCGGCTCCCCGGCGTCTCCTTCAGCAGCTACTTCCCACGCCTCGCCCGCTCCATCAACGACCTCGCCGTCGTCCGCTCCTACGCCTCCGGCAACGGCGGCCATACCTACGAAGCCGTCTCCACCGGCGGCAACGCGGCCAAGGCGTCGATGAGCGTCTATGCCAACTCCGGCCGGCTCGACCAACCCGCAACGGCCTCCCCTCCAACATGCTCGTGCTGCCTGAGGCCGTCCAGGAGGGCTTGCGGCTCGGCGGCACCGAGACCTCCGCTCTCCCACGCTTACGCAGCCGGGCTTCTCGGCCCGCAGTACACGGCGTTCAACCCCGCCGGCGGCTCGGAGCTGCGGCAATCCATGAGCTCCACGTTGCCGCGTGAACGCTTCGACGATCGCCGCCTGCTGCTATCACAACTCGACACGCTGCGGCGTGAGGCCGACTACGCCGGCGTCATGGACCGGGCGGACAACTTCCAGCAGCAAGCCTATGAGGTCATCACGCGCGGCATCCAGGACGTGTTCGACCTGAGCAAGGAAGACCCGCGCGTCGTCGCCCGCTATGACACGAGCCGGCTGTTCCGCCTCGAAGAGCCGACGGCCTGGTACGACATGAAGTGGGCCCAACCCTGCTCGGCAAGCAGATGTTGCTGGGCGCGGCGGCTGTGCGAGGCGGGGGCCGGCTTCATCACCGTCTCCGGACTGCGGCTGGGACATGCACGCCAACGAAACAGCCCGCAATACGAAGGTTTATGTGCTGGCTGGCCCTGCAGGTCGATCACGCGGTCGTGCCGCCTTCTCGAAGACGTGAAAGCCCGCGGCCTCTCGAGCGGATCCTCCTCGTCGTCACCGGCGAAATGGGCCGCACCCCGCGTCTCAACCGCAACGGCGGCCGCGAACACTGGGGCGCCCTCACTTCTCCTCATCGCCGGCGGCGGCCTGCATGGGCCAGGTCATCGGCCGCTCCGACGCCATCGCCGAACGCCCGACCACGACCCCCTACACGCCGGCCCACCTGTTCGCCACGGTAATGCACTTGGCCCTCGACGTGCCCCGTGCTCGCGGTTGCGCATCGATATCAATCGCGACATCAAGACGGCGATGGAGGGGCAGATCGCGGAGCTGTTTTGAGACTCGGAGTCTGCTCCACAAGGGAGGGCGTGGCCCGGAGGCCGGCCTTTGGAACCGGACTCTCAGCTCAGTTGCCCGCGTTCTCCCAGTGCCCGCCCCAGGACCGATACAGCCCGGAAAGAAATGTCTCCCACTCCGCTCGCGTCCGGCTCGGCAGGAACGCTCCGGCGCCAGCAGCACTTCGGAGCCCAGAGGACCTCGATGCGGCTCCCTCGTCGATGCGGCCCATGCGAGCGCTTCCAGGCGTGCAGGCACTTTGGATCGATCTTGATCGTGCCCCCCGGGCCGTCGAAGTCCGCGTCGCGAAGCTGCGCCAGCACCTGCTTCGGCTCGGCGGTTTGCGCCTTGGCCACCGCTTCGGCCCAGACATGGACCGAGGCGTATGCCGCCAGCATCGGATCGCTGGTGACCCGTTCCGGCCCGAACCGCGCCCGGAACTTCTTGACGAACTCCCGGTTGGCCTCATCGCCCAGGCTCATGAAGTAGCTGCACGCGACGTAGTCGCCGGCCATGTCCCTGGTCCCCAGCAGCCGCAGCTCCGGCTCCGCGATGCTGAACGAAACCGTCGGGACCTTTTCCGGCGTGATGCCAGCCTGGCGCAGGCGCCGGAAGAAGGGCCGATTGCTGTCGCCATTGATCGTGTTCAGGATCACGTCGGCGCGGCTCTTGAGAATCCGGTCGATCACGGGTTGCACATTGCTCTCTCCCAAAGGCACGTAATCCTCGCCAACGACCGTGGCGCCAAGCCGCTTCAATTCGTCCTTGATGATCTCGTTGGCCGCGTGCGGGAAGATGTAATCGGAGCCGACCAGGAAGAAGCGCCGTTTGCCCAATTCGGCGAAGCAGAAGCGGACGGCGGGCAGGATCTGCTGGTTCGGCGTCCCTCCCAGGTAGACGATGTTGGGAGACGATTCCAGCCCCTCGTACTGCACGGGATAGAGCAACAGGCTGTGATGCTTCTCGACGATCGGCATGACCCGCTTGCGCCCCGACGACGTCCAGCAGCCGAAGATGACGCTCACCTTGTCCTCGGCGATGAGCCGCTCCGCTCCTTCGGCGTAGCTGTCGGCGTCCGATTCGCCGTCGCGCAGCAGGTATTCGATCGGCCGGCCCTTGATGCCGCCGGCCTTGTTGATCTCCTCGATGGCGAGCAGGGTGGCGTCGACGACGGCGGAGCCGCTGTCCGCCATCGTACCCGAGGTTGACTGGAGAATGCCGACACGGATGGGGGGCCCGGTGAAGCGCGGGGCATCATCGTCCCGGTCGTCGGCCTGCACGTCGCTCCTGCTGTGGATGAGGAAAAAGCCGAAGCCCCCCAGGATGAGAGCGGTGAAAAAAGCCCCGAGCAGAAAGGGGCGCCGCCAGAGCGGCTCGATCGGGGCGCTCTGCGTCACCCCTGCCGCCGGCCGGACCAGTGTCGAGGCGTTCGCACCGTTTTCCTGTCCCGCCCCGCCGTTTTCCTGTGTTGCGCCAGCCACGTTTTGCAAGCGCGGCGTCGCCAGGGTCGTCTCGTCGCCGCGCCGCCTCGCCTCCGTTTCCAGAGCCCGCAACCGCGTCGCCAGCTCTTCGGCAGCCGGCCGGCGTTCATCCAGGAACGCTTCTTGAGGAAGTTGCTCGACGAGACGCACGAAGTCTTCGGGGAGGAGGTGCGGACGGGACTCGCACCAGGTCGCGCGGCTCACGCGTCGCCAGCGCGGCGAGACCTGTCGATCGGTCCTCGAGCAACTCCTTTCCGCTCAACGCCCGGTAGAGAACGCAACCCAGGCTGAACAGGTCGCTGCGGCGTCTTCCGCCCTCGCCGCCTGCTCGCAGAGGGCCATGTAGTGAGGCGTGCCCATGACCTGGCCGGTCGCGGTCAGGTGCGTCGGCCCGTCGGCTTGGCAGGCGGAGCCGAAGTCGAGGATCTTGACACGGCTTGAAGGAGACGGCCGGGGCTGAAGGCCGCCGGGGTCGGGGAGACGGCCGGCCGCTCCAGCCAGAGGTTGGCCGGCGATGTCCCGATGCACCAGGCCGTGTCCATGCGCGAACCGCAAGGCCCGCGGCGATGTCCTTGCCGATGCCGCCGCCTCGGCCGCGGCCAGCGTCCTCTCCCGTTCGAGCAGCCATGGCTTTCGCCCTGCAAAAGCTCCATGGCGAGGAACGGCACGTCGTCGGCCTGTCCGACCTGGTAGATGGTGACGATGTGCTCGTCGGCGACCACCGCCGCGGCCGCCCGCGCCCTCGCGCAGGAAGCGTTCGCCGAGGAGCAGGTGCAGAACGCCCGGGTTCATCACCTTGAGCGCGCGGGCCGCTTGAGGTGCGTGTCCTCGGCCGGGGAAGACGCGCCCCATGCCCCCGTCCCCAGGACGCCAAGACGCGATAGTGGGCAGGCCAGCCGAAACCGTTCGGCGTCGAGCAACTGAAGCAGGTTGGACAAGCTGCTTCGCGGCCGCGGTTCCTCTTCCTCCGTCAAGGTCAGCTCTGGCCCCGGCGATGGGTGTGCGGCTCAGCTTCGCCGCCGCGCTGAAATCCGCGCGACACCGCTCGACGACCTCAGGCGTGAGCGTCTTCTCGTCCGGAGTCCCATCCATCCGCATCCGGCTGAGAAGCGATTCCACGGCGCCCCCAGCCAGGCCAACCTCCCCGCACTCCCGGCATTGCAGGCAGTGCCGCAAGAGCGCCCTCGGTCACAAGCCATCCGTCCCGACCCTCGGCCAGACCGAGGAATTGCGATGGGGTGGGGCAGGTGGGCGACCGGGGACACGGCGATTCGCTCGTTGAGAATGGGAAGAGACGCCGCGAAAAGTATAGGTCAAAAAAACGAACCGTTTAATCATGCCGCCGGCGGCGGCTCACGCGGCGCCCTCCCTCCGAAGCTACTCCTTTTTTCTTGGGTCCCGGCCACTATCCTGAGCTATACTTCAGCCGACCAAAATCCGTCTACGAAGCCACCGAATAACTGGCCCTTTCTCGAAAGGAACAAGCCATGGCTGATATTCCGGTCTGGGTCTGGTTCATGAAATCGGCAGCATCCTGCTCTTGTTCGTGATCTTCGTTTGCCGGCAGCCTGGTCGGTAAACGCATCGAGACCTGGAACGCGTTCTCGCAGATCGACGTGCAGCTCAAGCGCCCGCTACGACCTGATCCGCGACCTGGTGAACTGGTGAAAGGGCTGCGCGCTGCGAGAAGGAGACGTTCGAGAAAGTCGTGCAGGCGCGGCCGCGATGAACGCCCAGGGGCAGCGTCGCCGACCGTGCGGCGGCCGGGCATCGCTCACGGGCGCTGAGCTCGGCCGCCCTCTCGGCCCATCCCCGGCCAAGGCGAACCAGGAATTCCTCGAGCTGGGAGGACATCGCGAGCCGAGAACCGCATCGGCTTCTCGCAGCAGCAATACAACGACGTCGTCAGCCGCTACAACACCTCAGCTGCCGAGAGCTTCACCGCCAACATCGTCGGTGGCCTGTTCCTTCCGCTCCGCCGAGTTCTTCGCCCTCGACCCGCCGAGGCCGCCGCGGCGCCGAAGCCGAAGGTCAAGTTCTGATCCCCAGCGGTTTGGCCCCGGTTCGCAGGGCCGGGGCGATCCGCGAGGATCTCGTCCGCCCCGGTTCTGCGAACGGGGCCAAGCTTCGACCTCCATGGTCACCACCTTCCGCGAGCTGATCGCCTCAACAAACACAACAGCTTTCTGCTCGTTGTCATTTCATCCTCACCATCGCCGCCGTCGCCATGGGGCTCACCTGGCGTCTCCTTCTCGCCGGACGCGCCGTCAATCATCTCGATTGGCGGCGCGCCTGATGGTGGGCGGCATCGCGGGGAGCGTCGCGTTCCTGATCTCGCTCCTCTCCTTCATGCGCGAGGCGAACATCCTCGCCGTCAGTGGCGCCAAGGAAGTCGACGCGACGACCGCAACTGGAACGTCGTCGAGGAGATGGCCATCGCCGCCGGCCTGCCCATGCCCAAGATCTACCTCATCGACGACTCGGCCACACAACGCCTTCGCCACGGGCAGGACCCCGCACGCCATCGTCGCCATCACCACCGGACTGCGCGACAAGCTCAATCGCGAAGAATTGCAGGGCGTCATCGCCCACGGATGTCCCACATCCGCAACTACGGCCATCACCCTCGCCTGCTCCATGGCCGTCCTCATCGGCACGATCGCCATGCTCGCCGATTTCTTCCTGCGGATGATGTGGTACGGCGGCCGCGGGAGCAGCAGTAGCCGCGACGACGGCAAGGGAGGCAAGGAAGGAGGCGGCATCGTCGCGCTGGTCCTGATCGTCATCGGCGTCATCCTGGCGATCATCGCCCCCATCGTGGCGCAGATCATCCAACTCGCCGTCAGCCGCCAGCGCAGTACCTGGCGGACGCCTCGGCCGTGGAACTGACGCGCAACGCTCGGCCTGGCCAATGCGGCGCACGAATCGACGCCGATCGGACGTACTCGGGCAGCGGGCAAAGCGCACCGCCCATCTCGCTACGTGCCAACCCGATCAAAAATTCGAGGCGCGGGCGAGCAGCATGCTTTCGAGTCACCGCCGATCCGGTGCAATCGCCGTCTGGAGGCGGCAGCGCCTTCCGGAAGCCGTGGAAATGCCCGAAGAAAAGTGAGAATCGTCGCTCAGAGACGGTCGTAGCGTGGACTTGGTCACGCGGCCCAGAGAAGTCGCGTGGACTGAAGTCCGCGCTACGACGAAGATGATCTCGTCGCGCCGGCTTCCGCGCCTCGCTCGCCGGAGCCGTTAACGCTTGATCGCTTGCACCGCGGCGCTGCTGCTCGGCGGCGATCTCCGGGAACATCGGCGGCGCCATCACCTCGCGGCACCTCGCCGCTCCACCGAAATCCCCGACGCGGTGGCCCATGTCACGCAGGCATTCCTGCAAGTGCAGCGCGTCCAGGTAGTGAATCTCGCGGCCGATCTTCTCATTGCGGAGGTGTTGCACGACCACGCGTCGCCTGGCCGTTCTTGACGCGGAGCATACGGTTGGGAGACGTGACGCCGCTCCGGCAAGGTCCTCGGCCGCTCGAGCAGGCCGTCCAACCCGTGCTCGGCGATCAGCACATCGCGCTTGCGCGCGCGGCACGCCGTCCGCCGTCCAGCGTTCGAGGTGAGGCAGCTTGACGCAGCAACGCCCGCCTGGAGAGCGTCAGGCCGGGCGTTCCAGCCTGATCTTTGTGATGGTAGCGCGGCTCCATGCCATGATTTAAAAAGAGAGCAGGTCGAGCAGGCGCGGCGAGGTCGGGGTTGTCGGTCATCACCAGGCCGCCGTCGCCGGGAAACCGCCGAGGTTCTTGGACGGATAGAAGCTGAAGCAGGCCATCTCACCTGGCGTCCCGGTGCGGACGCCCTGGTGCATCAGCGCCGATCGCCTGGGCCGAGATCTCCGGCGATCGCGCCGCCAGCAGGCCGCGATCTCGCGTAGCAGCCATGTCGGCGCACCCCGGCGAAACCAGGTAGAACGGCCATGATGGCGCTGCCGAGTGCCTTGGGTCATCTTGGTGGCGACCTGCGGCAGATCGAGGTTGAAGCTGACGGGATCGATGTCGGCAAGAACCGAGCAGGCCCCGATGCGGCACCTGGCGCCGACGGTCGCGAAGAACGTGAAGGGGCAGGATGACCTCGTCGCCGATTCCGACGTTGAGCATCGGAGACGAAGGCGGCGAGGCGTCGACCCGGAGAACAGCCGACGCCGAAGCGGGCGCCACCGTGCTGGCGACCTCGGCCTCAAGCCACCACCTCAGGCCCGCCGATGACCTGGCCGGAGCCTGTACGCGCTGTAGTCGCGTCCTGGAATTGCCCTCCAGCTCATAGGCGTGGCTCCAGTCGCAGAAGGAATGCCCGCGCACTGCTCATGCGCATAATGCCTTCAAAAACGGTGTCCCGCGGCGGGAAAGGTAGTGCAGCGCCGGGAATGGGTCAAGCCTGGCTGGTGGTGGTGGCTGGTGGGCAGTGGCTGGTGGCTGGTGGTAGTTGCCAGACCCGTTGTTCGTCGATATCATCCATTCGCTTTGGCAAACAGGCAACCAGGAGCCACCAGCTGTTGAGCGCGAGCGCCGTCCGCCAGGCGCCAGCCGCAGCCACCGCCCGCCAGCCACCGCCCTTTCCAACCACCAGCCACCAGCCACCGCCCGCCGTACCACCAGCCACCAGCCACCGCCCACCAGCCACCACTTTTCACCGGCTTGGCCGAGCCTGCTCTTGTTCCAGATAATCCTGCGCCGGGCATTGACGCCCCGCGGCTCGGGGAGGAGCCATGAACCTCGTCCGGCAAGATCGAGCCTCGCGCGATCCACGGGCCGCATCTGCAAATGGAGCCGAACCTGCCGCCGTCCACGTCGCTGGAGCAGGATCTCCAGGAAGTGAACGCCTCGCCGCCGGCCGGCGTCGAGATCCTGGGCTTCTCGGCGAGGCGGCGTGCCGGCAGATCGGCATCATCCCATTCCCCGGCTTCAAGGTCTCCGTCATCATCCGTTGCGGCAGAAGCGGTGGTGCGAAGTTGGTGCGGCGCGTCGAAGGCCGACGCCGATCTGAAGATCATCCTCATCGATGATTGCAGCACCGACGGCACGCGCGACATCCTCCAGGAGTTCGCGGCCAAGGAGCACGTCATCATCTATCCAGAAGGTCAACCGGGGAAAAGGCGGCGGCGCGAAGGCAAGCGCGCGACCGGCGACGTCATCGTCCAGGACGCCGACCTGGAGCCGATCGCCGGTATCCGCGCCTGATCAAGCCCTGCTCATCGAGAACCGGGCCGACGTCGTCGCCAGCAGCGCCGCGGCTTCATCAACGAGACCATCGCGTCGCCTGCGCTACAGCACGCCGTCGCCAACGAGATGTTGACGATGATGTCCAGCATGTTCACCAACCTCAACCTCCCGGACATGGAGACCTGCTACAGGTCTTCCTGCGCAAGGCCGCTCGAAGAGATGACGCTCAAGTCGAACCGCTTCGGCTTCGAGCCGGAGATCACCGCCAAGATCGCCAAGGCCAAGAAATGGCGCATCTACGAAGGCGCCGATCAGCCTGCTCAAGACGGACCTACAGGAAAACAGAAGAGATCGGCTTCAAGGACGCCAGTCAAGGCCTTCTTCGCGATCATTCGCTACTGGCGCATTAACTAAGGTTGAAATTGACAAATGACAATTGCCAATTAGCAATTTCCAATTGCGGGTAGTTGCCAGGATGCGGTTTCGTTGCCGCAGGGCAACGCCCCCGAGCGCAGCCGGGGTTTGTGTCGTGACAAATGAGGTCGCGCCAAACGTCATCCAACCGCCGAAATCCAGCGCACCTTCCCCGTGGAAATTGCTAATGTTCATTGCCAGTATCCAATTCTACCGCGGAGGACCCATGCGTGCCATCTGTCTCACCGTCCTGACTCTACTCCCCGGAACAACCCGCGCCGCCGATCTCCGCTATCCCGAGGACGCTACTCTCCGCGCCATCCAGTTCATCGACGCCGAAGGCCTGGGCGGTCGGCGACGAGCATCGTCCGCTGCACACCATCGGCGCTTGACGATCGTGGGAGCGTCTCCCGCAGGACCACTGCTTCCATGCGCGGCGATCCTGTTTCCTCGCCGTTCCATGGCTGGGTCGTCAGCCGCGACGAACGGCCCAGAAAACGGCAGCGTCGGCGTCCTCCTCGCTACCAGGACGGCGGCCTCAAGTGGTCGCCTGCTCTCCGGCGTACGCCCGGTCCTCGGCAGGTGCAGCTCCAGCGACCCCAAGAACGGCTACATCTTCGGCGACATAGCTCCGACGCCTTCGGCTCAACGTCTTCAAGACGGCCGACGGCGGCAAGACGCAGGACCCGTGCCGCGGCGCGTACCACGTCCTGGCTCCTGGCGGCGAGCGCACAGCCAGCACGAGCGGTTCGCTCGCCGGCACCTGGAGCCAGCTCGCCACGCTGCGCGACGTTTCGCTTCGGCGCGGCCGAAGTCGACACGCTCGGCGGCCGTTCTTTGATGGCGTTGCAGCTTCACCCGAAGAAGGCGTTCGCGGTCGGCCAGGGCGGGCTCGTCCTGACCAGCGTCAGCGGCGGCGTGCGCTGGGGCTTCGCCGATCGCTCGCTCAAACTCGCCACCGATGTTCGGCGTGCCTCGATTTCCGGGGGTCGCCGCCACGGGGAACAAGGTCTGGATCGTCGGCCGCCCCGGCTCCGTCGTCCTGGCCTCGGACGACCTCGGCGATGGCTGGCCTCGTCAAGACCGGCCAGAGCGCCCCGCTCCACGGCGTCTACTTCCTCAACGAAAAACAGGGCTGGGCCGTCGGCGCCGCGGGCACGATCCTCGGCAGCGACGACGGCGGCCAAACCTGGAAGGTCCAGCGTCAGGGGGGCAAACGCGCCGCCGGCCTCTTCGTCCACGCCTCGCAGCGCGACCTGCCCACCGACACGCTCGGCATCCTCGGCGCTCAAGACGGCTATCAGCCCACGGCGCTCCGCGTCACCGGCGCCGATCCCGCCTCCGCGTCATTGACCAAATCGACCGACGCTCTCCGCTTCGACTTCGCCGTCCGCCGCGCCGGCGGCCTCGCCGGAGAATCGCTCTGGCACTTCCCCTTGCCCCAACACCTGACCAAGGCCGAGCGAAAGGAATTGATCGCGTACTGGAACGAGGCCCACGCCGGGCAGGCTGCCAGAGAGATGCTCCGCCAACTCGTGCTCGCCCTCCGGGTCTGGCGACCCGACGTCGTCTTCACCGACGCCCCCGATCCGGCTCACGCCGCGCCGCCGGGCGCCATCGTCGGCGAAGGGCTGGTCGAGGCCGTCAAGCTCGCCGCCGACCCGAAGGCGTTTCCCGAACAGATCGAGCAGCTCGGCCTCGCGGCCTGGCAGGTCAAGAAACTCTACTCCGTCTGGGACAACAAGGACGGCCAGGTCAGTCTCGACAACCACAAACTGCACGCGCGTCTCGAAGGCTGCGCCGGAGATTTCGGCGCCGTCGCCGCCCGCTATCTCAACGAGGGCCTGGTCGACCTGCCGACGACGCGGCATTATCGCTTGCTCGACGCCGCCGTCCCCGGCGCCGCCACGCAACGTCTTCCCTTCGACGGCCTGCCGCAGACCATCGGCGAAAGCCGGCGCCGTCTCGACGAATTGCCGGATGACAAGGAACTGCACGCCGCCTGGTCCGCCCGCCGCAACCTGATGGACCTCGCCAAGCGGATGGACGATCCCTCCAAGACGCTGCCGCTCATCGCGCCGCTGCTCAAGAAGATGCCTGACGATCAGGGCGCCGCCGCCTGCCTTGCCATCGCCAACCAGTACGCTCGCGCCGGCCAGTGGACACTGGCCCGCGAAGCCTACCTCCTCATGGTCGACCGCTACCCATCCCATCCGCTCTCGACCGACGCCTACCGCTGGCTCGTGCGCTATGTTTCCAGTAGCGAAGCCAAGCGCCGCGAGGAACTGGGACAGTTCCTCGCCATCACCAACACCCATTTCACGCTGCCGACCACGCCCAAGAAATTCACGCCCGACAAGGACAAGGGCGTCCGCGTCATCGGGGCCACCGACACCGTGCACGAGGGTGGCCTCACCTTCCTCAGCGACAAGGAAGAAACACGCCACTGGTACAAGGGCTGCGTCGAGATCGGCAAACGCCTCGCCGCCTTCGGTCCGCTCTACGCCTCCGACCCGGCCATGCAGTTCGCCATGAACTCCGCGCGGCGCCGCCTGGGCGAGTTCGGCCCCGCCACCGAATGGTTCACCCGCTTCCGCGATTTCGCCCCAAAGGGACCGTGGCAGGAGGCTGCCGCCAATGAGGTCTGGATCAACAAGGGCGGCCCGGCCCCAAAGAAGCTTGCCATGTGTCGCTTCACCGCCGCCAAGCCCTATCTCGACGGCGACTTCGACGATCCCTGCTGGGACGGCCTCAAACCGCTCATTCTCGACAACGCGGTCGGCGACTCGGCCAAGCAATACCCGACCGAAGCTCGCTTCGCATACGATGGCGATTTTCTTTTCGTCGCCCTGCGCTGCAAGCATCCCAAGGGGGCGCATGTGCCCCCGGCAAAGAAACGCGGCCGGGACGACAACCTCGACCCCTACGACCGCGTCAGCATCCTCCTCGACCTCGATCGCGACTATTCGACCTACTTCCGCCTCGAAGTCGACCAGCGCGGTTGCGCTCGCGAGGACTGCTGGGGCGACGCCAAGTGGGACCCACGCTGGTTCGTCGCCTGCAAGTCCACCGAGGACGAATGGCGCATCGAAGCCGCCATCCCCCTCGGCGAATTGACCGCCGACCGCATCCCCGTCAACACGGCCTGGGCCTTCAACGTCGTCCGCATCCTCCCCGGCCGCGGCGTCCAGAGCTGGACCCAACCCGCCGACGTCCAGCCGCGCCCCGAAGGCATGGGCATCCTGCTCTTCTTCCAAACGCCGGCCAAGGATCGATAGCAGGCGCCCCGTCCCAATGCCACAAGCCCGCAGGCGAGGCTTCGAGCCTGCGGGGTGACGTCGCCCGGCGGAAGCCCCGCGACACGCGCCGCGTCTCGCGCCGGCTTTTCGGTTGTAGCCGCATCTTCCCGCCCTTATCTTGAAACAGGCTCCGAACCGGCGCCAGGTCGCTCGCAAAATAACGGGGCAGAGTCATGCGTCACCAAACGCTCGCCGTCCTCCTCACCACCGCGGTTTCCCTCGTCGCGGTCGCCTCGGCGAAAGACCCGGCCCCCGTCCCCCCCGACTTCAAACTGGTGGCTGGTTATGGTCCCGGCTACAGCTCTTGGCTCCGCTGGCAGTACACCATCAGCGCCGATGGCAAGGTCGCTCAGGACATCGGTCCCGGAGGCCGGGGCGGCGGCGAGCGCGTCGAAAAGGAGACCACGATCTCGGCGAAGGACGTCGTGGCTCTCTTCGCCAAGGTCAAGGAAGCGGATTTCTTCACGCTCAAGGAACAATACAAGGGGAAAGTGACCGATAACCCGACGCTCGTCCTCGAAGTGACCATGGAGAAGAAGACCCATAAGGTCCTCGTCTACGGCCATCGCCACCTCAGGGCGAAGGAGGACCAGGACGACGCCGATCGCTTCCTGGCCGTCTGGGCGGAAGTGATCCGCAAAGTCCCCGCCCCGAATCCCGAGCAAAAGCCCGAGATGTACAAGCCAGGCGCCTATGTCAAAAAGAAGAAAGCATAGCCGACGCTGGAGCTAGCGTTGTTTCGCGCGGACTGGATTGCAAGACGAACGATGACGGAACACAAGAAACCGCAGAAGCGGCCCGCCCGACATCGCGCTACTCTTTCGGGCGATCCGCGACCGAGAAAATCCGCAGCGCCCCGCCGCTGTCCCCCGCGACAAGGGTCGTCCCATCCGGCGCGAACGCCAGCGCTTGCACCGCCTTCGTCTCCTCGGCCGTCCAGCGCGGCATCAGCGTAGACATGTCCCACAGGATCAGCGTCCCGTCCCGGCTTCCCGACGCGAGCAGCTTGCCGCGCCGCTGAAAGGCGAGGGCCCGCACCAGCGCATGATGGCCTTTCAGGTTCCCAACGCGGCGGCCATCCTTCCAGATCGAAATGGCGCCGTCTTTGTCGCTGGAGACGATCCGCTCGCCGCCAGGCTCGAACAGCGACATGCGGACCATCGCCTCGTGCCCGTCGAGCGTGGCAATCGCCGCGCGTTTTTCGATGTCCCAGAGCCGGACGGTTCGGTCCCATCCTGCCGTGACGAGTCGCTTGTCGCCGGCGTCGATGTCGAGACAGTTGATCTCGTCCTTGTGCCCTGTGAGGGTGAATGACTCTTTCCCGCTCGAGACGTCCCAGCCCTTAACGAAGTAGTCGGCGCCGGCGGAGAAGAGGCGTTTGCCGTCGGACGAAAAGGCGAGCCCGCGCACCTCGTTGCGATGTCCTTTGAGCTGCGCCTTGCGCTTGCCGGTCGTCAGGTCCCAGAGCTGGATCTCGGGGTCATGGCTGCCGGTCGCGAGCAGCCCGCCCTCCGGATGGAAGGCGACACACGTGACCATATGCTTGTGGCCGTCCAGCACCGTCTGCGGCTTCCAGGTTGCCGTGCGCCACACGATCAGCTTGCCGTCCTTGCCGCCGGAAGCGAGCCAGGCGCCGTCGCGCGAGAAGGCGAGGCAGGTGACGGCGTCCTTGTGCGCGGCGAGAAGCCGTGGCTCCGGGGCGGGGCCGGCGAGAAGAAGCGACAGCAGAAATGAAAAAGCGGAGCCCATGATGAGTGGCGCGAGGCGGGGATGAGGATGGCCCTTCACCCCGCGCCGCGTCGCCCGTGCCCAACGTTACTTTTCCTGCACCCGCAACGTCATGTCTCCCGTCGCCGGGCGATAGGTGGTGCAGATGATGCGGTACGTCCCGGTCACGCTCGGCCGGAAGTCGATGCGCGAGTTCAGCGTGCCGCCGAAGTCGTCGTTGGCGGCGAGTTCGCTGCCCGCGGCGGTCTCCAGGCGGAGATATGGATCGATGCCGGTTCCCTCCAGGTCGATCTGATAGGCCCGGCCCTCCTCGAGGTGGACCTCGAAGACCTTGTAATGGCTGTCGACGCGCACGCGATCGCGCGGATCGCCCGCGGTCAGGCGCACGTTGATGTTGAGTCCGCCGGCGCCGACGCGCAGCGCGCCGCCGACCGGGGCCGCGCCCCCCTCGCGTCGTACCGCGAGGCTGAAGGCGCCGGTGACGCCGGAGTGATACGTCGTGGCGATGATGCGATAGACACCGGTGGTCGTCGGCCGGAACTTCATCTGGGCGTCGAGGCCGCCACCGGAGTCGTCGTCGTACATCAACTGGTCGCCGCGCTCGTTCTCCAGGCGGAGGTAGCTGTCCAGCTCCTTGCTTTTCATGTCGATCACGTAAGGGGCGCCGGCTTCGAGGCGCACCAGGAACGCCTTCTGATAGCTGTCGCGGCGGATGGCGTCGCGCGGATCGGAAGCGTCGAGCCGATCGCTGAGGGACAGCCCGGCGCCGACCTCGCGCACGGAGCCCACCACGGGACCGGGCGGCTCGGGCGCCGTGACGCCGCTGCGCGTGAGGGAGGCCTGGATGATGGCCGCCCGCTGATCGGGCTGCCGCTTCACCTGATCGACGAGGCCGCGGTCGTAGCGGTCGGCGTTGGCGAGCACATCGCTGCGCAGCTTCTTGTAGATGTTGCTGGCCTTGGTCGAGACTACGCCGAGGAACTGGGCCCAGGTGACCTTGCCCGGCTCCTTGAACGGGGCCTCGTAGCAGGTGTTGACGAACGTGTCGGTGAAGAAGCTGCCGCCACGGCCCGCCGCGAAGTTCCAGCTCGACTCGTTCTTGGAGCAGGCGTTGACGTCGATGAAACCGTTGTAGGAAAGGAGCAGCGACGCCAGCACCGGCAGGTCCTTGGCGGCGCGCGAGACGACGGTCTTGGGCCCGATAAACGGATGGGCGGACGCCGGCACGTAGCAGGTCTCCGTCACGAGGACGGTCAGCTTCGCCTTGCGAGCGCGGAGGTGGTCCCAGAGGTCCTTCCGCATCAGGTCGCCCGAGGGTATGTCGAAGTAGTGGCCGCCGGAGGGATCGCGGAAGGCGAAGGCGGAATCGTAAGCGCCGTGGCCATGGTAGTACATGAAGATGGCGTCATTGGGGCCGGGCCGCAGGCGATCGATCGTGGCCAGGATCTCGCGGCCGTTGATGCGCGAGTCCTTGAGCATGACCATCTCGCCGCGGTGAGCGTCCGCCAGGCCATTCTCCATGAGCTTCTTGACCTGGTTGATGTTGTACTCGACGGAACGGCCGATATTGCGGTCGCTGGTGAGGCCGGCGACGATGACATGCACCTTGCGCTTGGGGCCGGTCCCCGCGTCGGCGCTGGGGACGACGCAGAAGATGGCCAACAGGAAGGCGGACCAGCGGGCGTAGCGTGACATGGGGGCTCCTTGTTTGCTTATCCGGGCGGCGTATGCGGAGACGCGCATGCGGAATCGCGGCCGCTCCCATGCTAGGGGAGCCGGTCCCGGTTGGATAGTGTAATCCGGCCGCGCCGCTGGGGGGCGGACGAGGCCGCTTCTATAAGAGTAAGCGAGCGACACCTTGCGCTGAGACAGGATCACGCGGCGAGAATGCCGACCAGGACGTCGTAGCCCGCATGGGCCCCGACCGCGATGCCGAAACCGCGGAAATGAAACACCCAGCCGAAGTAGAGGCCCGCCATGGTGCGGAAAGAGAAGATCAACGGCTGGAACGGCTCGCCATGCGGGCCCACGTGATGGGCGCCCGCGAAGGAGAGCGCCGAAGCCAGCCCGGCGAGAAGAAACGCCATGGTCGGCGGCAGGTCCCAGAAAAGAAACAAACCCCAGAGGCCGGAAAAGAGGAGCAGTCGGAACAGGGTCTCCTCGTAGAGTCCGGCGCCCAGGTAACGCACGATCTGCTGGCAGGCGGGGTCGAGCGTCAGCAGCAGGGCCGGTCCGTGGAGGATGGCGTCATGGCGCGAACCGAGCGCCGCGGGCCCGGGACGCCAACCCAGATTCTCGATCAACGGCGCCATCGCTTGACTGAGGCCGAACAGACCGACGGCGAACAAGGCGGCCTCGAGCGTCATGCCGAGGGAGGCGCCGACGAGGTCGGGCGGCAGGCGCCGGCGCCGCCACAGCCCCCAGCCCAGCAGAATGGCGACGAGCAAGGCCGGAGCCGTCCACGGCGCCCGCGCCCCGAGGCTCGCCAGCGTCTCGCGCAGCCAGACATCGGCCCCGTTCCGCGCCACGCTCTCCGGTCCGCTCAGCCAGGTCCCGATCTCATAGGCGATCAGGAGCGGCGCCACGAACACGACGCACACGAGGGGGTGCTGTGTCGCCTGCCAGTAGCCCACGTGATAGC
Organism: Gemmataceae bacterium; assembly: GCA_046350295.1. Lineage (GTDB taxonomy): Bacteria > Planctomycetota > Planctomycetia > Gemmatales > Gemmataceae > JAXMAR01. Next base: position 58,779 of record JAXMAR010000039.1, on the reverse strand, counting down.
GGGAGAGGGACTTCATCGTTCCGTTTGCATCACACGGTTGAGGCGGTGACAAGGTGAGGGGGTGGCAGGGTGAGGGGGTGACAGGGTGAGTAGCAGGATAGTCCCGGCTCATTCAGCTTTTCACCTTGTCACCTCCTCGCCTTGTCACCCCGTCACCCGGTCACCCTGTCACCCGGTCACCCCGTCACCCCTCACCCCGGCGCCGTGTCATCTTCACACCAGCTCCGGAAAAGTGCGTCCCAGCAGCGACGCCCGCGCCTCCGCCGGCAAGGCGCGCAGGATCGAGCGCTCCTCTTCCTGCATCAGGTCGAGCAGACGCGGCAGCGCGAGCGGCTGCCCCTGGCTTTCGGTGAAAAGCAGCAGGATCGGCTTGCTCGGATTCAAAAGTCCCTGCTGGCCCGGATGCGTGGCGACGACGACGCCCGCGGCGCCATCGGCAAGTTCCACCACGGAGCCGGGGGGATAGAAGGAGAGCCGGAGCAGCTTCTCGGCCTGGAGCCGGTCAAGCTTGCCCTGATCGGCTTCCAGCAGCGTCTCGGTCAGCGCCGTCCGTGTGTCCTGCGGCGGACGGTGGGGCCGGCCGGAGCAGCGTGCCGCGTAAACGTCGCAGATCGCGAGCAGGCGCGTGAAGGCGCCGATCTGCATTTCCTTTTTCCCCTGCGGATAGCCGCTGCCGTCGAGCCGCTCGTGGTGGTCCTGCGCCGCCTCGACAATGATGCCGCCCGCCGGAAAATCCTTGGCCAGCATCTCGGCGCCGAGCGTCGTGTGCCGCTCGACGTGGCGCCGCTCGGCGTCGGTCCAGGCCAGCGGCCGCGTCAGCAATTCGTGCGGGACGTGAACCATGCCGATGTCGTGAACAAGCGCGGCCAGGAGGCATTCCTGGAGATGCGCCTGCCACTCCGGGTCGTCCTGGATCAGCCGGGCCAGCGTTTGCGCCACGTTCAACCCGTGCGCCGCCGCGCAGCGAAACGGATCATCCGCGCCGGCCCGGCGCCAGCGCAGGGGCGCGCCGTGTTTCGCTTCGCGCAGCAGCTCGTCGGCATGATTGCGCCAATCCCGACCCCGGATCGTCTGTCCGGACGCCAGCTTGCGGAACAGGGACGCGAGCCGCTCGATGTGCCGATCCTCCTCACGATGATTGGCGCAGGCCGTGCGCAGCACCTTGACGCGATCCTCGACGACTTCGAGCGTCGCCTCCAGCCCCTCGCACAGGCGGAGCTGCGCGCTTGCCGCCGGCGGAAACGCCTGCACCGTCCGCAGCACGCTGTCGAGAATCGCCGTCGTTTCCCGGTGCAGGCGGCAGCGCGGCCCGGCCTCCGCTTCCCCCAGTTCCTCGGCCAGTTGTCGCAGTGTCTGCAACAGGTCGCGTCCCTGGTGCAGCAGCCGCGCCGACCGCGCCGTCAGCCGGACCGGAAGCGCGGCCTCCGTCTCCACGAGCGGCCGCAGCGCGGCGTCGATGAGCCGGGCCGCCCGCTCGCCTTTGCGCGTTTTCCCCGCCAGCTCGACCGCCTCGGGCGCCGCGCCCGCCGGCGCCTCGGCGACAGCGGTGTCCGATTCCTCCAAGAGCCCATGCGCCTGGTCCAGCCGGGCCCGCAGCGCCGCGATCCGCCGCAAGATGTCCTGCGTATCCGTCATGGCAATCTCTCATTCCTGGTATGCCAGGCACACTCCCTGTGCCGTTGGCGCCGCGTCGTCCCGATAATCGGCCTCCTCGTTACCATCGGAAAAGTCTCTCCCCCCTCTTGACCATTCCTCGAAAATCCGCGAAACGTTGCGCAGCTTGCCTGTCCTTGGCGGCGGCAATTCATTGCCGCTTCGCAAGACCCCCCGGACACTCGTCTCACGTTGACCTGCTCCGAAACATTCTGTATCCCCCCCACTCTCATGAGGTCCAGACAGTATCTCCCGACAGATGGAACTCGCATGCGACGCGTCCTTCTCTCCCTCGCGTTTCTGTTTTCTTTCGCCGCCACCGCCTTCACCGCCCCAAATCCGCCGCCAGTTAAAAAGTCGACCAGCTCAACTTGGGTCGGCTTCGGTCTCGTGGTCGGACTCAATGGGACCGGCAGCAACACGGCGTTCACGCAACAGCTTGTAGTTGATCTTCTGCAACGCATGCCAAAGGGGCAGGCGCCGGATGGCCTCGAGGCGGGAAGCGTTGCCGCGGTTATAGTGCAGGCGGAGTTTCCCATTGGATCCGCGCCGGGCGAGGCGTTCCCTGTCACCGTGAGTATTCTCGACGACGCCACCAGCCTCCGCGGCGGGCGCTTGCTCGCGACTCCCCTCAAGGACGCGAGCGGCAAACAACGCGCCATCGCCCAGGGGGACCTCCGCCGTCCGAGCGCCAACAATCCGATTGCCGGCACGCGGGCGCCGTTCGTTTGCGACGGCTTCGTCTGCGACACGGTCGTCCGCGACGTGCTCTCCGCGCCTGTCCCCTCGGCGCCGGTGGCACGCGAGATCGTAGGCCCGGAGTTCCCGCACCGCGCCAGGTCCAGGTGGCTCAGATCAACCGGCAATCCCCTCGATCTCGCCATCGAAGGCGACGGCTTCTTCCGGCTGGACCACCCCGACGGCGGCGTGCTCTACGCCCGCAGCGGCGCCTTCGCGCTCAACGCGGACGGAGAAATCGTCCTCGCCTCCCGCGCCATCGCCGGCCTGCGGCTCTCGCCCCGGATCACCGTGCCCACCGATTGCGTCTCGATCGTCTTCGGGACGGACGGCACGGCGCAGGCGCTCCGAGCAGGCGACACTACCGTGACCAACATCGGGCGCCTCGAGATCACGCGCTTCGCGAACCCCGCCGGACTCAAGCGCGTGAGCCGCGGACTCTACGAGGCGGCCGCGGCGGCCGGCACGCCCACCCTCGTCATGCCCGGCCTGGCCGGCGCCGGCATGATCCGGTCTGGCTTCCTGGAGGCCGGCCGACGCGGCGAAGCGCACGGCCGCTAACAAGGAATGTGGGGCAGGCGGCCTCGCCTGCCGGGATTGGCAGGCCAGGCGGCCTGCCCCACGCGCCGTCGCCATTCCCACGTGGGAACCAATCCGCGAAAAACCGCGTAGTGACCATCTGCGCTGCGAAAGGCGACCAGCGATACAACAAATCGCATTGAGCATTAGGGGCAACTCGTCGCCCGGCTCCTTTTCGTGGCCTCTGTTCCCCCGAGGTCCTCATGCCGAAGATCGCTATGGCCCCTAATGCCGCTCTCGTTCTCGTCCCCCGCTCAAAGCCCAGGACGAAGAAGCCCGCCTCTTGCGCCCACCATCCACGGCGACATTCCGTCGTCTTCAGCTACGCCACCGGCAACCTCTACACGGTCCCCGCCAAAGGCGGCGTCGCCCGCCGGCTCACCAGCCATGAAGGCTACGAGATGTTCGCCCACTTCTCCCCCGACGGCAAATGGCTCGCCTTCACCGGCCAGTACGACGGCAATACCGAGGTCTACCTGATGCCGGCCGAGGGGGGCGCGCCGAAGCGGCTCACCTTCACCGCCACGCTGGGCCGCGACGAGATCAGCGATCGCATGGGACCCAACAACATCGTCATGGGCTGGAAGAACAACGAAGAGGTCATCTTCCGTAGCCGCATGCGCGAGCCGAACGACTTCATCGGCCAGCTCTACACGGTCGATGTGAAGGGCCATCTGCCGAAGCAGATCCCGGTGCCGCGCGGCGGCTTCTGCTCCTTCGCGCCGGACGGCAAGAAGATGGCGTACAACCGCGTCTTCCGCGAGTTCCGCACCTGGAAGCGTTACCGCGGCGGCATGGCGGACGACATCTGGATCCACGACTTCGACAAGAAGACCACCGAGAACATCACCAACACGCCGGACCAGGACGTGTTCCCAATGTGGCACGGCTCCACCATCTACTTCATCTCCGACCGGGACGAGAACAAACGCTTCAACCTCTTCAGCTACGACCTCAATACCAAGGCGACCAAGCAGTTCACCCATTTCAAGGACTGGGACATCAAGTTCCCCAGCCTCGGCGACAAGGCCATCGTCTTCGAGAACGGCGGCTACATCTACCGCTTCGACATCGCCGACGGCAAGGCGGCCAAGGTCGCCATCCGTATCCTCGAAGATTCGCTCGGCAGCCGCACTCAGCTCAAGGACGTGAGCAAGAACATCAACGCTTACGAAATCTCGCCGGACGGCAAGCGCGCCCTATTCTCGGCCCGCGGCGACATCTTCACCGTCCCCGCCAAGGAGGGGATGACGCGCAACCTGACCCACTCCGCCGGCGTCCACGACCGCAATCCCAAATGGTCTCCCGACGGCAAATGGATCGCCTACATCTCCGACGCCTCCGGCGAAGACGAGATCTGGCTCGCCCCGCAAGATGGGTCTTCCGCCGCCAAGCAGCTCACCAAGGCCGGCCCCCCCTACAAGTACGCCCTCGCCTGGTCCCCCGACAGCAAGAAGATCCTGTGGGCTGACAAGAAGATGCGCCTGCGCTACGTCGACGCGGCGAGCGGGGCCATCACCCAGGTCGATCAGGCCAAGGCATGGGAGATCAAGGACTACGTCTGGTCGCCGGACAGCAAGTGGATCGCCTACGCCCGGCCCGAGGAGGAAACGCTCGAAAAGGTCTACCTCTTCTCCGTCGAGAAGGCCAAGTCGTTTCCGGTGACCGACGGCTGGTACGAATCCAACCATCCGGCGTTCTCCGGCGACGGCAAGTACCTCTTCTTCGTCTCCGAGCGCGACTTCAATCCCATTTACAGCAGCACCGAATGGAACCACGCCTACGGCGACATGGGCCGCATCTACATGGTGACCCTCGCCAAGGAGACGCCCAACCCGTTCACGCCGAAGAGCGATGAGGTGGCCATCAAGGAGGAGCCGAAGAAGGACGGCATGGACGAGAAGAAGGACGACAAGAAGGACAAGAAGGACAAGGAGGCCAAGAAGCCGCTCGACGTGAAGATCGATCTCGATGGCATCCAGACGCGTCTGCTCCAGTTGCCGATCCCCGTCGGCGCCTACACCGGCCTGGAAAGCGTCGGCTCCGCGGTCTACTACTTCCGGTCGAAGCGCGGCGAAGGCTCGTCCTTCTACCTCTTCGATGTCGCCGCCAACAAGGAGACGAGCCTCGGCAAGATCAACGGCTACGAGATCTCCGCCGACGAAAAGAAGATGCTCGTCAACAAGGACGGCAGCTACTACATCATCGATCTGCCCAAGGGAACGATCACCGCGAGCGACGCGCTCAACCTCTCCGGTTTGACGGTGCAGCTCGACAAGAAGGCCGAGTGGCGGCAGATCTTCCACGAAGCCTGGCGGCAGATGCGCGACTTCTTTTACGACCCCGGCATGCACGGCACGGACTGGAAGGGCATCCGCAACCGCTACGAGCCGCTCTTGAGTCACGTTAACCATCGCGCCGACCTCACCTACGTCATCGGCGAGATGATCAGCGAGCTGAACGTCGGCCACGCCTACGTCGGCGGCGGCGACCTGCCCAAGCTCAATCGCATCCAGACCGGCCTGCTCGGCGCCGAACTGGAGCAGGACAAGACCGGCTTCTACAAGATCGCCAGGATCCTCAAGGGCTCGAGTTGGGACAAAAACCTGCGCTGCCCGCTCGACGAACTGGGCGTCAACGTCTCGGCGGGCGAGTACATCGTCGCCTTGAACGGCAAGCCGACCAACGAGATCGTGAACATCTACGAGCCGCTCATGGGCACGGTCGGCAAGCCGGTCACCCTCAAGATCAACAAGACGCCCGACCTCAAGGGCGCGCGCGACGTGACGATTCGGCCCATCGCGGATGAGCAGCCGCTCTATTACTGGAACTGGGTGGAGGGGAACATCCGCAAGGTCGACGCGGCGACGAAGGGGAAGGTCGGCTACCTGCACATCCCCGACATGCAGCAGACCGGCCTCAACGAGTTCGCCAAGCGCTTCTACCCGCAGCTCAGGAAGAAGGCGCTCATCATCGACGTGCGCGGCAACGGCGGCGGCAACGTGTCGCCGATGATCATCGAACGGCTGCGGCGCGAGATCGCCATGGTCCACATGTCGCGTGACACCATGCCGCGTCCCAACCCGGAGGAGATGCTCTTGGGGCCCAAGGTCTGCCTCATGAACGAGTTCTCCGCGTCCGATGGCGACCTCTTCCCCTACCGCTTCCGCCACTACAAGCTCGGCAAGCTCATCGGCAAGCGCAGTTGGGGCGGCGTCGTCGGCATCCGCGGCAGCCTCCCCTTCCTCGACGGCGGCACGCTCAACAAGCCCGAGTTCGCCAGCTACTCGGTCGATGGCAAGGAATGGATCATCGAAGGCCACGGCGTCGACCCGGACATCGTCGTCGACAACGAACCGGCCCAGGAATACGCCGGCAACGACCAGCAGCTCAACCGGGCCATCGAGGAAATCCTGCGCGACCTGCGCGAGCACGAGCGGACGTTGCCCCCGCCGCCGCCGTTTCCGAAGCGGTAACAACGGGCGAGCGGCATGAGCCCCTTGTTCACGCCGCGATGACCAGTTGAACGCTAAATCGCCCTGCGTGATTCGGCTGCATTCCACCGGGAGGGCGCGGGCGCCTGCCCTCCCGTGCTCCCTGCACACTGACATAGAATGGGAACACGATCGCGGACTCTCCCTCCATCGACCTATCCCCCACGACCAGCGTATTGCTTGGCGGGTTCACCGTTCCGGTTGACCTCGCCATGACCGGCGGCAAGGTCTAGACGAGGTCACGGCTCCTCCCGCATCTCCAGCCGTCGGCCCGCCTTCACCCCGGTGCGCACCACGCGCCGGCCCGCCGCGAATTGCACCTCGACCCGGTAACTCGCTGCCGGCTCCTTACCCAGGCCAAAGTGGGCTTCCAGCGGCGAGCAGCGGCAATAGCCGGCGCCGGATTGAATCTGCCGCGTCGCCAGCCAGCTCTTCTTCCTTTCCGCGGTCACGATCACCTTCGCGCCGATGCCGTCCGGATTGCTCCTGGTCCCGACCGCCTTCACGCGCAGCCAGTTCTTGTCGTTGGTGTTGTTGCGCAGCAGCACCGGCTGCGAGTAAAAGCTGACGAGCAGGAGGTCGAGGTCGCCGTCGTTGTCGAAATCGGCGGCGGGGCAGCAGACGCAGTTGGTTTCGATCGAGGCGCCCCACGCTTTGCTCGCTTCCTGCCATTTGCCCCCCACGCGCGTCCAGAGCGGGTTGCCCCCTTTGCTCGTCGCCCACATGGCGCCGCTCTCGGCGTCGACGGCGACGTAAAGGTCAACGAGGCCGTCGTGGTCGAGGTCCTCCGCGATCACATCATGCGCCAGCGTCTTGAGCCGCGCGAAGGGGCCATCGACCGGCGCGTAGCGGCCCGCGTCGAAACGATAGAGGAGGTTCGGCTCGACGGTGTGCCCCATCTTGAGGAGTTGGCTTTCGGTGTAGTTGGCGCCGGAGAGCCAGGAATCGGTGGTGACGTAGAGGTCGAGCTTGCCGCGGTTGAAGACGTCGCTGAACACGCAGCCGACGGACGAGGCCTTGCGCGTCAGGCCGATCGCTTTGGTAATGTCCTCGAACTTGCCGGCGCCGCGGTTGCGGAAGAGGACGCTTTGCTGCGATTCGTAGCAGGTGACGAAGAGGTCGTCCTTGCCGTCGCCGTCCACGTCGCCGAAGCAGCAGCCCAGGCAATGGCGGTCCGCCAGCTCGACGCCGGCCGCCTTGGCGATGTCGGTGAACGTGCCGTCCTTGTTGTTGCGGAAGAGGTGGTTGCCGCCTTTGGGCGAGGTGACGAAAAGGTCAGCCCACCCGTCGCCGTCGACGTCGGACCAGGCGCAGGAGCGGGCCGGGCCTTTGAGGAGGACGCCGGCCTTGGCGCTCACGTCCTCGAACTTGCCGCCGGCCAGGCCGCGGTAGAGCCGGCTAGCGCCACCGCGGACGCTGGTCACGTAGACGTCGAGCCGGCCGTCGTGATCGAAGTCGGCGACCGCGATGCCGGTCCCCTCCCCCTCGAAGCTTTCCAGCCCGCTGCCGGCGGTGACGTCTTTGAACTTGAGATTGCCTTCGTTGTGGAAGTAGTAAACGTGGGGTTTGCCGAAGGTGAGCAAGATGATGTCGGGTAGCCCGTCGCCGTCGAAATCGGCGACGGCGACCGCGTGCGGATTCGTGCCGCCGACGCCGGTGTTCTTGGCGATCTTGAGGCCGGAGGCGCCAGTGACGTCGGTGAAGCGCTTGTCCTGGGCTTGGGCGGATGCGCAGATGGCAAGGGCGAGCAGAATAGGTCGCATGTGCGATCTCCGGCGATCAGCCGTATTGGGCGCCGTCGGCTAGCGTTTCCCTTCCAGGCGTGGAATCGTCTTTGCGTCGCCGAAGAGGAGCGTCGACCCGCCGCTCTTGACGTTTCGGCCGATCAGGTCGATCAGCTCGATTTCGTAACCAAAGTCGGTTCCCTTCGCCGTTTTCACGCGGCCCTGGAACATCAACGACGGGTTGTCCTTGTTCCTGGCGATCACGTCGCGTCCTCTGGCGTCGAAGGGGGCGGCCTGAGCGCGGGCGAAGCCGAAGAGGTGGTAGGGCGGCCCCTTGTCGGCGTAGTAGGCGTAGATCTTGCGATCGGCGCGTGGGCCCCAGATGTGGAACCAGTTGTTGACGTAGACTTGCCGCCATTCCCCGGGCGCCTTCTCCACCCAAAGCAGAAGCGCGGTGACGATATTCTTCTCGTCCAGCTTGTGCTCGGGGAACTCGACCGGGATGCGGTCGATCGCCTTGACGCCGACCAACTTGACGCGCGTGCCGTCTTTCCAGGTCTTGCGCTCGAGATAGGTCGGCCCCATGCGCCACTCGTAGGCGGGAGTCGGCTCGCGCGAGATGACGCGCCAGGTTTTGCCGGCGTCGTCCTTGAAGAGGAAGGTGAAGTCTTCGGCCCAGTAATAGGCGCGGTAATATCTCTTGTACCAGTAATCGGAGAGGGCGCCCGTGGCCTCCACCGCCTCCCAGTCCCGCTCCTTGGTCGGGCCGGCCAGGGCGACGGACGGCAGCAGGACCACGGCCAATAAAGACGTTCTCATGGAGCTTCCCGCGAGGCGAGCGGGCGTGGTGGACTTCCGGACATCCAAATTACGTGGCGCCCGCTCGAAAAAAAAGAAAAAATGGAAGGAAACCGCGTGAGGCGGCATCTAATCTACAGACCATGGGCCCTGATGCAGGGAGCACATTATTCGCCAGCTCTATTCATTGATGCATGATCTCAGGCGGGGTGGGCAGACCGCCTCGGCGGGTATCGTCACGGATGCCCAGCTCCTGGAGCGTTTCGTGCGCGGCCGGGAAGAATCTGCCTTTGAGCTCCTGGTCTGGCGGCACGGGGCCATGGTTCTCGGTCTGTGCCAGCGGATCGTGCGCGATGCGCAGGCCGCCGAAGACGTGTTCCAGGCGACTTTCCTCACCCTGTCGTTGAAGGCCAAGTCGATCCAGCGCGGCGCGTCGCTGGCGAGCTGGCTTTACAAGGTGGCGTTCCGGCTCGCGCTGCGGGCCCGCGCGTCGGTCGAAAAGCACTCGATTGGCGAGGCCATTCCCCTGGACAGTCTCGCCGGCCCGCCGCGCGATGAAGCGGAGGCCGCGGATTTGCGCGCGGCGCTGGACGAGGAGATCCGGACGCTGCCCGAACGATACCGGGGGGTCTTCCTGCTCTGCTGCGTCGAGGGCAAAACGCAGGAAGAAGCGGCGCGGGAGCTAGGCCTGCCTGTGGGGACCGTCTATTCGCGACTCGCCCGCGCCCGCGAGAAGTTACGCCGCCGCCTCGACCGGCGCGGCATCGCTCTGGCGGCCCTCGCGCTTTTGTTCCTGGAGACGGCCGAGGTTTCGGCGCATCTGGTCACGCACGCCACCGCGCAGAGTCTCGCCCTGGCCGGTGGGGCGAAGGCGATGCTGTCTCCTCTGGTGGCCGCTCTGCTGGCGCCCGTCCCCCGGACAACACCCCTGTTGATGAAGGCGCTTGCCCTGCTTCTTGTCGGCGCCCTGCTTCTGGGCGGCGGCTACTACGTCTGGGCCAACGTCGATCCGACATCGGCCGCGAGCGGCGTTTCCAGCGGCGCCGACAGCGCGGCGCCTCCTGCCGCTTGCCACACGAATCCCTGAGCGCCTACCGGCGCCGCTCCCACCAGTCACGCCAGCGCGCCGCGGCCTCCTCGCGCTGCGGCGCCGTCGCATCGGGCGCCGGGCCGAAATCGGAGCCGCGCGCAAGCCGGACCAGCGAGCGCCGCGCGGCCTGCGCGACCATCGGCTCCTCGTCGCGCAGCAGGCTGATGAGCGCGGGAACGTGGCTCTGACTCGCGGCCTCGGCGGCTGCGGCACGGACCGGCGCCAGCGTGTGCTGCAAAAGAGTCGGCAACTGCTTGCCTTGCCTGACGGTCCACTTCTTGAGCGCGATCTTCGCCTCCTCCGCGAGTAGCGTCTTGGCGTCGATCTCCTTGCCGAGGAAATCGGCGATCTTCATGTCGGACCGCTTCGCCAGCTCGTCGAGCGCGCTCTTGGCCTTGGGACCTTTGACGCGGAGCACGTCGATCAGGTCGTCCACCGATTTTTTCGCGAGCGGGTTCGCGGGAGGGACCGGCGGAGCGCTCCGGGCCACGACGGTGCGCCGCAGCTGCGCCGCCAGCTTGAGATCCTCGACGACGACCATGTGCCGCCGCGCCGCGCCATCCGAACCGGCGTTCTCCTTTATGAAACTGAGAAAGCCGACGTCGTCCGAAGTGCGGAGGAGGATATTGATCTTCTTGGCGATCAGGACGCACGGGCAGCTCGCCTCCATCTTCACCGCCCGGTTGAAGCCCTCGATGAGCTGGAAGATCGCCTCGTGTCCCAGCGCGTTGAAGTCCTCCACCGCCTTCTTGCCCGCCGCCCCCTTGAGCTTGCCGATGTCGTAGAGGATCAGCCGGTCGACGACCTCTTCGATCCGCTTGTATTCTTCCTTCGTCAAAAGTGGAATGCTCGGGGCCAGAGGATGGCGCGGCCGCTCGTCGTCGGGGGACTGAGCGGCGAGCAGAAGGGCAAGAAGTCCGACAAGGTGAGACATGGAGGTCTCCAGCCGTGGGGCAGGCCGCCTGGCCGGCCGGCGCCGGGCAGGCCAGGCGGCCTGCCCCACGTCCACTCTACCCTTCGCGCGGCGGGGTCGCAACCGGCGTCTCTTCCTTGAGGGCCTCCTCGTTGCTGACGAGGCCGCTTTCCAGCACCCGGTCCACCTCCGCCAGCACGCCCTGGATGACGGCGTTATTGAGAGTCACATTCCGCGTCTCGACGCGAAACGCCCAGAGATTGATGGCGAGCGTGAGGAAGGCGAGCGACATGTGGGCGCTCCAGTGCCAGGCCTGAAGCTGCACGCCGGCCCCGGCCGCCGAGGTCGCGATGGCCGCGAGCATGGCGAACAGGGCAGGGGGAAGGTCTTGCGTCAGCTCGCGCGTCTCCTTGTGCCAGGGCTCATCCGGCAGCTTGTAGGCGAGCGTCACCTCCTTCACCCGCGCGCCCCGTGCCGAGGAAGTAAGTGAAGATGAGGCAGTGAGCGAGCAGGGAGGCCAAGGGCGGTGACGAGCCCGAGAAGAAGTGGACGAGGAAGATGTTTTTCTTGAACTCGGTCACCTCGGTATGGAAGAAGGACCAGAAGCCAAGGCCGATGGTGGCGACGAGGGCGATGGTGAGCAGAGCGGCGAGGAAGCGGTAGGTGTGAGCCATTAGATATCGATCCGCCCGGAAGGCGAGGTAGAGTCAACCGTTCATCTTAGCCGGACGGGGATTCAGTCCCAACCGGCGGAAATAGGCCTGCGACAATGAGCAGTTCACGCAGCTTGACGCGTTCCGGCTCGTTGATGTTGAGAACATCGACCGTCGCTCGGCCGCAGGGCGTGAGGCCCGCCAAGCGGGCGCCTTCCCAGTTGAAGTGTCGCTGCCAACGTTGCCGACGCGGGTTGAAGAGAACGACGATGCGCCCCTTCAAGGGATCTCGGCCGCTCAAATTGCAGGATTTCGCGAGATTGCATTCATGGCACGACCACGCAAGGTTTTTCGGATGATCGCCGCCATGGTGTTTCGCGCAATGATGTGCTCGATATGGAAAGGTAGAACGGAAGATTGCTTTCGTGCAGGTGGCAGTACTCGCAGCGTTGGCCGGCGCGAGCGGACGAAGGCGAGAATAGACCGTTTCATGCGGGCTGCTTACGCTTCCCCAAAAGGATTTGCGCCTTCGCCTGGAGGATGGCAACGAAGTGGCCCGCCATGACGTACATTTCATATTGGCTCTTCGTGAAGTCGAGGGTGAATTTTTACAGTTTTGGCAGCATGCAGGTGAGGATTTTCAGGCGCAGGTACTCCTCATCGCGGAAGCCGAAGCGCGGTCTTTGCAGGGAGCGGATCTTGTTGTTGAGGCCCTCGACGAAGCCCAGGGCGACTTTGTTGTCCGTGTGGCGGTAGGCGACGATGCCGTCCCAATGGGCCTCGATCATGGCGGCGAACTTCTCGTAGGGTTCGAGCCGCTGCCATTTGAGCGCGTCGCGCCCAGTTGGCGAAGAAGCGTTGGGCCCAGCCCGGCGTTTCAGTCCCAGAGTTGCTCGAAGGACTCTTTGAGAAGGTAAGCCGTGTTGAGGCGTTTGTTGACTTTGAACAGCAGTTTCAATGCTTTCTTCCCCTTGAGGTGAGGTTGCGCGCAGCGTGACAGCAGCGTGTACTTCTGGCCCTTGATGAAACAGCGATCCTCCCGGTCAGGCAGGCGCTCATCGCTCTGCGCACCTGGATCAAAGGCCGTCTGCAAATGACGCAGCACATGAAATTTGTCAAAGACGATCTCGGCTTGCGGGGCGTTCCCTCGCCGAGGTGGAGTTGCGAAACGCCTTCCACATGTCCATGACGGCCAGGCGGATTTTGCTGGATTTTTCGCGGCCCAGCCAGGCGTAGAAGGCGCGTCCAGGCCCTGCTCGGGCGGTCTTGGCCGCCGAACCAGATGGGCCGGCGGCGGATCAAGTCGCTGACGACAATGCGGTAGGAGTAGCCCTCTACCAATGGCGATCTCGTCGATGCCGATGGCCCTCGGTGTCGGGTTGCCGGCGGCAGGTTGCTCGGCCATGTACTGCTTGTCGAGTTCCTTGACCGTATGCCAATCGAGGGCGCTCGTCGGCCACGGCCTTGATGGAACTGTCCCGGCAGCGACGTCCCACGAAGAAGGCGAAGCGTTTGGTGTAGAAGGGGTTGTTGGCCAGCCAATCCAACCGCTCGGTCCTGCAGCGCCGCACCGCCAACAATCGACCCGACGAATGGCGAAGGCGAGATAGACGCGTTTGTCCCCACAGGCCAGGATCGCCACTTGACGTGGCCTCTGATCGTAGAAGCTTGCGAACGAGTGGCCGCAGAGGCCGCATGCCGTTTTCGTCGCCGCTTGAGGTGAGGACGGCGCGGGTCGCCAGAGTCCGCGCACGCTGGCCAGGGCTCGAAGCCAGGGAAGCGATAAGCGTCACGGAGTTGTCGTCGAGTTGGCATCGACTCATCGTGACAGGTTTCCAAGGGAAGGAAAGCGCTTTTGCCAGTAAATCACGGGGCGAAATGGCTACGAGAGGCGAAAAACCACCCACTCGACTTCACGAAGAACCTTCATATTCTTGGCGCTCGCGCGGCGTCAACTCTCCCTCATTGCACTTCTCGGCCAACTTGGCGACGCGTGCCTGAGCTTTTCGATCAGCCTTCAGGCCGATTAACTTGCGCGCGGCCTCTTCGTTCAGAGACGAAGTGACCGGGTCGAGGATTCGGTCCAGAATGGCGGAGCCATTGCTAGTCTTGTTCATACCCAAAGTATACCCTTCGGCCAGGTCGCCTGGCTACCGCTTGATGTTCGCAATGTGCTCGAGCGCCAGCATCAACGCGTGTGTCCCCTTCCGCCCCCAACCCTCGGCTTGCACCGCGAGATAGAGCTGATGCGCCAGCGCCAGGCCGGGCATCACCAGCCCCATCTTTTTCGACTCTTCCAGGGCGATGCCCATGTCCTTGATGAAGTGCTCGACGAAGAAGCCCGGCTCGAAATTGCGCTGGATGATGCGCGGTCCGAGGTTGTTGAGCGACCAGCTCCCCGCGGCGCCGCCGCCGACCGATTGCAGGACGGTGTTCAGGTCGAGGCCCGCCTTGTAGGCGTAGAGCAGGGCTTCGCAGACGCCGATCATGTTGGTGGCGATCAGGACCTGGTTCGTCATCTTGGTGTGCTGGCCCATGCCGGCGCCCCCTTGATGGACGATCGTCTTGCCCATGCACTCGAACAGAGGGCGGATCGCCTCGACCACGTCCGCGTCGCCGCCGACCATGATCGAGAGAGCGGCGTTCTTGGCGCCGACGTCGCCGCCCGAGACCGGGGCGTCGACCGCATGGACGCCTTTCGTCTTGGCCGCCTGGTAAATCTCCTGGGCCAGCGACGGCTCGCTCGTCGTCATGTCGACGAGGACCTTGCCCGCCTTGGCGCCCGCGAGCGCTCCTTGGGCGCCGAGGAAGACCTCGCGCACGTCGCGCGGGAAGCCGACGATGGCGAAGATCACGTCCGCGGCCTCGGCCACCTTCTGCGGCGTGTCGGCCCACGCGGCGCCCTGTTCGAGGAGCGGCCCGGCCTTCTCCTTGCTGCGGTTGTAGACGCTCGCCTTGTACCCCTTGGTCATCAGGTGCTGGCACATCCAGCGCCCCATGACCCCCGTGCCGATCCAGCCGACCCTCGTCTTGCCCGCTTCCACCTTGCTGATCGCCATGGCCGCCTCATTGGAGTGTGGTTCGTGGTGATGCGGACTATCCTACAACGGGCATGACGGGATGACAGCGCGGCGGCGGCGTGTTAGCATGGGAGGGCTCGACCGAGCACAGGTCCCGTCTCCGAACTTCGTCGCAACCGCTTCGCCTGTATGAGCCACGCCGTCCACTCCATCTATCCGCCCGGTCCCGCCGATGTGCCGCGCGACTTCACCCGGCCGACGCCGCGCTATCGCCTGCAGGTCATCGCCGTCCTGCTCAGCCTCTTCCTGTCGCTCTTGCTGTACCTCGCCCTCGTGGCCGGCTCGGCCTGGCTCTGCTACCATCTCGTCACCGCGCCCTGGCCGGCGCGGGCCGAGCGGGACAGCTATCCGTTCTTCCGCTTCGTCGCCATCGTTTGCTCCGGGCTCTTGTTCCTCTATCTTTTGCGTGGCCTGTTCAAGGGAACGAAGCAGGATCGAACGCTCCTCGTCGAGATCAGCGCGAAGGACCAGCCGCGGCTTTTCGACTTCATCCGGCAGGTGTGCGCCGATACGCGGGCGCCCTTCCCCAAGAAGATCTTCGTCTCGCCCGATGTAAACGCCGCCGTCTTCTATCACTCGTCGTTCCTCAGTCTCTTCCTGCCGACGCGCAAGAACCTTTTGATCGGCCTGGGACTCGTCAACATGATCGACCTGAGCGAGTTCAAGGCCGTGCTCGCCCACGAGTTCGGCCACTTCTCGCAAAAGAGCATGAAAGTCGGCTCGTACGTCTACGTCGCCAGCCGGGTCCTGGGCGACATCATCTATGGCCGGGACTGGCTCGACCGAATGCTGAGCCAGGCCAAGAGCTGGGACCTGCGGATCGCCATCTTCGTCTGGATCTTCCTCGGCATCTTGTGGGGATTGCGCAAGGTGCTCGAAAGTGTTTTCAAGGCGATCAACCTCACCAACCTGTCGCTGATGCGGCTGATGGAATTCAACGCGGATCGCGTCGCCGTGAGCGTGGCGGGAAGCGACGCCATCGTTCTGGGCCTCTTGCGCAGCAGTTACGCGGATCAGGCCTTCCGCCAGCTTGCCGGCGACCTCTGGGCCGCCGCCGACCACAAGCTCTACAGCCGGGATGTCTTCGCCCACCAGAAGACGGCCGGGGAGCGCGTGCGCTTCCTGATGAAGCGGCCGCAGCTTGGCGAGCGGCCGGCGGAGCGGGGTCCGAGCGTGCAGGTGTTCACGCCGGGCGAAGACGGGATCGGGCCGCCACCGATGTGGGCGACCCACCCCTCGAACGCCGATCGGGAAGCGAGCGCGAAAGCGCACTACCTGGCGGCGGCGCTCGACGAGCGGCCCTGCTGGCTGCTGTTCGACAACGCCGAGGAGCTGCGTTTCGAGGTGACGCGGCGCTATTACCACGTGTACCACAAACTCAGCGTCGATCCACCGTTCAGCGATGTGGCGGCGGTGCAGCGTTTTCTGGACGAGGAATATGCGGAGACCACCTACGCGGAGCGCTACGCGGGTCTTTACGACAACCGTTACCTGGAGATCGAGGACCTGACCTCGTTGCTGCGCCGCGCCGATGTTTTGCCGCCACCGCTCGCGCTGCGTCATCTGGACGAGGTGTACGCTCCGACTCTCGCCGGTTGGGTGACCGAGTACAACAAACGTCTCGATGATTTCGACCTCCTCGCCGCGCTGGTGAGCGGCCGGATTCAACCCAAGGGCCCAAAGCTGGAGTTTCGCGGCCAGCCCTACGCGCCGACCCAGGCGAAGGTTCTGCTGGAGCAGGTCGGCAAGGAGATCGAAGAGGACCGCGCCTACCTGGGCCAGCTGGACGAGCGCGTCTTTCTCGCTTGCTCCAAGCTCGCCGTGGAACAGCCGGACCTGAAGCAAGAGCTGGTGGAGCGTTATCGTTTCCATCTGGCCGCGCAGGAGATGCACCGCAATGTCATCAAGAGCATCAACGAAACGCAAAACATACTCGCCTGGGCTTCGTCTC
Organism: Gemmataceae bacterium; assembly: GCA_046350295.1. Lineage (GTDB taxonomy): Bacteria > Planctomycetota > Planctomycetia > Gemmatales > Gemmataceae > JAXMAR01. The sequence goes on along the minus strand of JAXMAR010000039.1, from coordinate 42,106 downwards.
GGCGCGAGCTTTCGCCCGAGGATTTCGCCGCCGTGCGCCACGGGCTGACCGAGGCGGCGGGCCGGCTGCACCAACTGCTGCGTGACGCGAACGAACGGCGCATCCCGGCCCTGCGCAACATCAGCGCGGGGACCGTCCTTCGCGACTTCCTGCTCCATAAGCCCGTGGTCCGCCACCTCGGGACCGCCGAGCAAACGATTGCGCCGGACTGGATTCAGGAACTGCTCGGCCAACTTGCCGAGGTGCAGGACAAGCTGAAGCGGATTCTCTTCAAGAGCATGGGCGGCATTCTGGCGCTGCAGGAACGGATCGTGGACAAGTACCGCCAGAAAACGCACGCCGAACCGGCGACAACGGCGCCGGTTAGCGGCTAGACGCCGATTTGCCCCTGATCACAAAAGCGGCTCCGCGTTATACATTGATGGCATGCGCGATCTGCTCGTCGCTCTCGATGAGGCCCTCGAAGCCGGCCGTCCCTGCGTTTATTGCTCGGTGGTGGAGACACGCGGATCCACGCCGCAAAAGGCGGGCGCCGCGATGCTCGTTTTCGCCGACGGCTCTCAAGCCGGCACACTCGGCGGCGGTTGTGTCGAAGCCGAGGTGAAGCGCCAGGCGCTGCGCACGCTCGCCGGCGACACCCCTTCGGCTCCTTCCCTGCTCTCCTTTTGCCTTGACGACAATTACGGCTGGGATGACGGCCTGATCTGCGGCGGACGGATGAACATTCTCGCCGCGCCGCTCGGCGCCGCCACTGCCGCCTACTTTCATCGCTTCCGCGGCCTTGTCGAAGCCGGCCAGGGCTGCACCGAAGCCGCCATCATCCAGGACAGACCCGGCTGGCCGGCGCTGGGCAGCCGCTATCTTTTCGACGGCGCCGGCCGTCTCATGGACCAGCTCGCCGCGACCGGCCCGCCGCCCGATGTGGCGCAGCGCCTCGTGCCGCTGTCCAGTCGCCCGCGTGCTTACCATCAGCCGGGCGTGGCTTACCTTCCCGTCTTGCCGCGCATCACGCTTCTGATCGTGGGCGGCGGCCACGTGGGCCATGCGGTCGCGCGCCTGGCGGCCGACGTCGACTTCGAAATCGAGGTGCTGGACGACCGGGCAGCGTACAGCAACCAGGAGCGGTTTCCTGGAGCACACTGCATCGTGGGCGACATTGGCCAAACCCTGGCCGGGATGAGCGGCGAACTGACCCCTGGGACGTACGCGCTCATCGTCACGCGCGGCCACGCCCACGACGAGGAAGCTCTCTTCCACCTGGCGACCACGCCGCCGGCTACGTCGGCCTCATCGGCAGCAAGCGTAAGATCAAACTCATCTTTCAGGACTTGCTGGCGCGGCGTGCCGCGAGCGCTGCGCGTCCACGCCCCGCTCGGCCTCGATATCGGCTCCCAGACGGTGCCCGAGATCGCGGTCAGTATCGTCGCCGAACTCATCGCCGTGCGCAACCGCGGCGCGACCATCCACGCCGCCCGCGAATGGGTGGAGCTCTGACGCGGCATGCGGCTCTTCATTTACGAAATGGCGTCGGCGGGTGGACTGGGCGAGGCGTCCGCAGCCCTGCGCGGCGAAGGCTGGGCCATGCTCGGAGCGCTCGTCGAAGATTTCATGCAGGTACCCGGTGTGGAGGTTGTGACGCTGCTCGACACCGGCGCCGAGCGGGCTCTGGGTCATGTATGCCACAAGACGGATTCAACCAAGGAGCGGGAGGCGTTTCGCGCGGCGGCACGCGATGCCGATCTCACCCTGGTGGTCGCCCCGGAATTCGACGATCTGCTCGCCGGCCGCTCCGCCGAGGCGCTCGCTAACGGGGGCCGTCTTCTCGGCTCCGCCCCGGACAGGATTCGATGCGTGGCGGACAAGGCGAACCTGGCTTGCGTATTGCAAGAGGCCGGCGTTCGGACGCCGCCCATCGTCGCGCTCCTGCGGCCGGGCGACGAGGACCGGCTCGATCCCGACCCGTTGACCTACCCGCTCGTCTGCAAGCCGCGTTTCGGGGCCGGTTGCCTGGGACTGACCCGGATTGACGGCGCCGCGCATCTGGCGCGGGCCGTGCGCGCGTCCCGAAGCGCGGCGGGCGCAGCCGACCTTCTCTTGCAACCCCTGATCTCCGGTTGCGCGGCGAGCGCCGCCTTCCTGGTGGGAGACGGGGCGGCGATTCCGCTACGCGCCGGCCGGCAGAGCGTCATCGGCTTCGAACCATGCCATGGACACGGTATCGCCTATCGGGGCGGCGAGGCGCCGTTGCCGGCGCCGCTCGAGGAACGGGCCTTGCGCCTTGCGACGCGAGCGCTGAGCGCTTTCCCGAACCTGCGCGGATACGCCGGCGTCGACCTTGTGCTCGGCTCCGCGCCGGACGGCGACGAAGATCACGTCATTGAAATCAATCCGCGCGTGACGACGGCGTATGTTGGCCTGCGCCGGCTCTGTCGCGATAATATCGCTGTGGCCTGGTTGAACCTCACGCGCGGAATGCCCGTGGCGCCGCGCTGGCGACCCGGACGCGTGCGCTTCACGAGCGACGGCGCTATCGAATCCATCCCCGAGACAGCGACATGCAAGATCTGAGACAACGCGTCATCGAAGCCCTCACGCGCGACGTCGGCCCCGCCCTCGCCATGGACGGTTCCGCTCTCGAAGTCGTTGACGTGGCCGACGGCGTCGCCCGCATCCGCCTCAACGGCGTCTGCGGCTCCTGCCCCAGCTCGATCATGGCTGCCGTTCACGGTATCGAGCAGGAGTTGCGGCGGCTCGTGCCGGAGGTGGAGTACATCGAGGCTTTGCCGTGAAGCGAAGCCGCGCGGACTTGAGTCCACGCGAAAAAAAAAAGGACCAGGCCGGCGCTTCCCCCGAAAGCGGCCGACCTGGCCAGGCGCCGCGCGTGACGGCGCCAGCGTGGTGTTCCGGCTACTTCTTCGCTCCCTCGTCCTCCTTGTCCAGGATCTCGAAGAGCTGCTCCGCGCGGCGGTTCGCGTTCTCCGGCGTCACCATGTCCGCCGTGATCGGCCGCAACTTGACGGGCGGGCGCGTCTCGTCGCTGGGACGAACTTTCTTCTCCTCGTGCGGGCCGAAGCAGCCGGCCAGGCCTACCAGCAACAAGGCGAACCACGAGCGTGTCATGACCTACCTCCGCGCGGCACTTGAGGAATCGCCAGTCGAACGGCCGCGGCCCGCGGCGGTGTCCGGCGGCAGACGGCTATCGAGCGCCTGTTCCGCCGAGAGCGCCGAGCCGCCGCCCGCGAGGCGCCGCATCCGTCCCTGGTAGACGTCCCAGACGCGGATCTCCAGCTGCTCGGCTTTGCGCAGCAGCTCCTCGTCCCCCTTTTCCAGGGCGATCTCGCGCAGCTTGTTGCAGACCTTGAGACGTTCGAAATAGGCGTTCTTGGCCGCGACGAGTTCCGCTTCCGAGCGCGAGTCGGCGGACGCCTCCTTGGCCCGCGCCTCCTCCTTCTTCGTCTCGGCCTTGCTCTTGCCGCCGAACAGGCGCGTGAAGAAGCCGCCCGAATCGTCCGCGTTCGCGTGGCCGGCCACGCCCAAGAACGCGATCGCGACGAATCCCCAAACGGCGCGGCGCATAAGGCCCCCGTCTCGTTTCACGACGAGCGCCGCGGAGCGCTTGCCCAAATCCCCGGGCCGACGCCGGCTGCTCGCCACCCCGTGTTCAGTGCTCAAGAGGGGGGCGATATGCCACAGAGGAGGGGGTTTGTCCAGAGGAAAAACGTGGTCGGGCGGCGCGTTTTCAACGTGCTGCGGCCCGCTCGGAGACGTGCCGACGACGTGCTCTTGCTTGAGTTTGCCGGACTCGCGTGGGAGAATCGTAGCATGCCAAGCGATCCTGTTCCGACCGGGGACGGTTCCTCCGCCGTCGCGCCGACTTCCCAGACGACGCAAGGGTATTTGCCGTCCGGCGCCGGCCGAGGAGGACCGCCCGCCGTCCGCGTGCCGGGATACACGGTCCTGGAAGTCCTCGGCCGGGGCGGCATGGGTGTCGTGTACAAAGCGCGGCAGGACAAGGCAAACCGCCTGGTCGCGCTCAAGATGATCCTGAGCGGCGCTCATGCCAGCGACGCGGAACGGCAGCGGTTTCAGGCCGAGGCGGAGGCGGTGGCGCTTCTGGCGCACCCCAACATCGTTCAGGTCTACGAGGTCGGCGAAACGCCGGACGGGCACGGCTTCTTTTCCCTGGAATACGTGCCGGGCGGCACGCTGGCGACGCGTTTGCGTGGTGGGCCGCTGTCCGCCGCCGACGCGGCCGCGCTGATCGAGTCGCTGGCGCGGGCCATGCAGCACGCGCATGAGCGCGGCATCATCCATCGCGACCTCAAGCCGCAGAACATCCTGATGGTGGAAAGCGCGGCGCCGTCGAGCGAACAGCAGACCATGCGGGCTTCGGCGAGCGGATCGGCGGGTAGCTCGGCGACCCTCGCGAGCGGATCATCGACCTCGACAGCGCGGCGCCTGTCGGGCGCCCTGGCGGCCAAGATCTCCGATTTCGGGCTGGCCAAGCGGCGCGAGTCGGCGGGCGGGGAAACGCGGAGCGGGGCCGTGATGGGGACGCCGACCTACATGGCGCCCGAGCAGGCGTTCGGGCACTCCAAGGACGCGGGGCCGGCGGCGGACATCTACTCCCTGGGCGCCATCCTTTACGAGTGCCTCACGGGGCAGCCCCCGTTTCGCGGCGCGACGGTGGCCGACCTGCTCGAGCAGGTGCGGACGCGCGAGCCGGTGGCGCCGCGCGAGCTGGCCCGCAAGACGCCGCTGGATTTGCAGACGATCTGCTTGCATTGCTTGCGGAAGGAGCCGGAGCGGCGCTACGTCTCGGCCCTGGCTTTGGCGGAGGACCTGGAGCGCTTCCGCGACGGGCGCCCGATCCTGGTGCGGCCGGTCGGGAAGGTCGAGCGTGTCTGGCGCTGGAGCCGGCGCAATCCGCGCTGGGCGGCGATGATCGCGGCGGTCGTACTCCTCTTGTGTGGCGTGACGGGCGTCTCGCTTTACGCCTATTTCACGGTAGCGGCCAAGAACGACGCTATCACAAAGGAATCCGAGGAGAAAGAGAAGGCGCGGCTGCTGGCCGAACAGCGGCTCCTGCAATCGATCGACGCCGTGAGCCTGTTCGCGCGCGACGCGCGCATCTTCTGCGAGGACGCGATGGTCCCCGCCGGCAGCCGGCAACAGCTGTACGAGGTGCTCATCAAGCAGCTGGAAAAGAACGTGGACGAGAAGGAGGGCGCCTTCGACGAGGACCGGATCCGCAACAAGATCCTGATGTACCAGCAGATCGCCCAGGTCAACGCCGACCTGGGAGGCAAGGAGCGGCTGGTCAAGGCGCGCGAATGGGACGAGAAGGGACTGGCGCTGACGGAGCGCTGGCTCGAGGCGAAGCCGGGCGATCCGGCGGCGCGGAGCCAGCTGGGCGTCGCCGACCAGCGAGCCGGCGACAAGAAGAAGGCCGACGCCAAGTACAAGGAGGCGCTGGACATTCGCCGCGAGCTGTGGAGCAACCCCGAGTATCGCAAGCAGATCGACAAGTTCACGCCGGGAAAGTCTTACACGAACCTGTGCGACAGCCTCGACACCCATCAGCTTTTCGACGAGTCGCTCAAGCTGCGCGAGGAGGCCTACCGGGAGTTCGGCACGTTCGAGCTGCTCGACGCCTGGTGCTGGACCTGCTGGAAGGCGGGCTGGTACGCCCAGGACTATTCCACGAAGAAGCCGCACCTGGCCAAGTCGGTCGAACTGAGCGACCAGCTGCACAAGCTGAGGCCAACCAGCCGGGGCGTGGTCAAGCGCTGGGCCTTCGTGCTGCGCGATCTGGGAGAGCTGGAGTTCAACCACGGCGACGTGGCCGAAGCGGAAAAGCACTACCGAAGGCTTGCCGAGGTCACCGGCATGCTGGCCACCGCGCCCGACCTGGCCCGGCAGCGCCAGTCCTACGCCCGCGCCTGGTACACGCTGGGCAGGGTCGAAAAGACACGCGGGCATGACGCCGAAGCGGAAGCACTTCGATCGCTGCCGGTTGATCCGGGAAGAACTGCTGCGCGACTACCCCGACTTCGACACCTACGTGCATCTCGAGATCGACTTGCTGTTCGCCCAGGTCGCCCTGGGGGAGCACGAGCGGGCGACGAAAAAAGCGGACGAGCTTCGCGCCGCGCACGCTGCCGACAACAACATCCTGTATCGCCTGGCGTGCATCTATTCGCTCAGCGTTCCGGAAGTGGCCGCGGCGCGACATCCCATGCCGCTGAGCGCCGACGACCGGGCGCTGGAAGCCGTCTACCGCGACAAGGCGCTCGCCTCGATCGAGCAGGCCCTCAGACACGGCAACCGGGAGTTCTTCAACATGCGGACCGACGGCGACCTGGCGCCGATCCGCTCGGACCCGCGGCTCGAGCAGATGCTGACGGCTTATGAGAAGAAAGCGAAGGGAGGCTCGTAGGTGGGTTGGCGCGGCCGGCGTTTTCAGGGGTTCAGAAGGTAGAAAATGTCGGTGCGGATCTTGCTGGGATCGGCGTTCCATTCGTCGAGCCAGTGGCCGTAGATCTCCCAGCTGGGGCCGGCGAAGGTGTGTCCGTTGGCGGCGGCCCAGTTGAGGATCGCCTGGTGGGCCTGGTGCAGTTGCTGGTAGGGGCCGAAGTGCGTGGTGGTGGCGACGGGGCCGGCGGGCGTCGCCGAGGCGAGAAGCTCGCCGCAGCCAGAGAAGGGCGTTTCGAGCTCGACGCCGACTTCGAGGTTGATGACGCCATCGAGATAGAGGGCGACATGGCGGCCGGCGCCGGGGATGTTGTTGGCTTTGATGAGGTTCCAGACGGCGCCGCAGGCTTCGGGGACGACCTTGGGAAGCTGCGCCTGGGCGGCGCGGCGGCGGACGACGGCGAGCGGGAGGGCGGGGAGGTGTTCGAGGCGGATGGCGTGGGGCATGTCAATCGCCTTTCGTCTTGCGGCGGCCGTTGCCCTTGGCTTTCCATTTTTCAAAGGCGGGGACGACCTCGGCGCGCAGCCACGCGACATACTCATGCATCACGGTCGTCTCGTCTTCCTTTTCCGCTCGATGGATGAAGCGTTCCAGCTCGTGGACGTGTAGGAACGGAAAAACCGCGCTCTCCTCACTTTCTTCGTACTTCTTCTCCTCGGTAAGGCGGTAGACGCGCAGCCGACGGCGGTAGTAGCGCCAAACTTCCAGAATGCCCAGCGCGGCGTAGATCGCCATGCGGTCCATGCAGCTTGAGGTGACGTCGATTTCCAGGGCGAGGTCCGGCGACGGATCGACATTCGGCTCGAACTCGTCTTTGCCGCGCATCGCTTTTTCGTGCTTGAACCAGTAACATTCGTCCGGCTCGAGGCCCCTCTTCTTCAGCTTCCAGCGGAGCGTGTTCGAGCCGCCGCTGGCCATGGGGATGTTCAACTCGAAGGTAAGAAAGTCGACGCAGCGGCCGAGAATACGTTTCTTTTTCTCGTGGCCGTGGGAGAGCGTCATGATTTCGAGGTCTCCGTGGTCGTACGTGAGGCGAATGGGCCGTTCGCCGACCTCGCGCAGCAGCCGTTCGTAGGTCTGCCAGGTGATGTTCTCGAGCACGATGCCGGTCTCGATGCGGCGTGTGGCGACGGCGGGCATGATTTCCTCCTTCGTTCGATCATTAGACCATAACCCCGTGACGCGCCCAAGGGAATTGCGATGCGGGCGCGAATTCTCGTTTGTCAAGCTCGGTGGTCAATTGATTGGGGGGGGTGGGGGTCGGCGCGGTGGCGCGGAACCTCTCGGTTTGTCCGAAGCGGTTGTCGCGATGGCGGTTAGCGTCGGAGGGTCCGCGCCAAACTGCTTGGCGCAGAGCTGGCGTGGAGGAGGCGGCGTCCGCCCCGGTTCTGCGAACCGGGGCTAAACGGGGGAACGGCACATTACGCGAGGATGCCGCGGACGACTTCGCCGTGGACGTCCGTCAGCCGGTAGTCGCGTCCCTGGAAGCGGAACGTCAATCGCGTGTGGTCGATGCCGAGGATGTGGAGAATCGTCGCCTGGAAGTCAAAGGCGTCGACAGGGTTATCGACGACGTTGTAGCAGAAGTCGTCGGTCTCGCCGTAGGTGCTGCCCCCCTTGATTCCGGCGCCGGCGAGCCAGATGGAGAAGCAGCGGCCGTGGTGGTCGCGGCCGAAGCGAGGTTGGGTGTAGTCGCCCTGGACGAAGACGGTGCGGCCGAATTCGCCGCCCCAGATGACGAGGGTGTCTTCGAGGAGGCCGCGCGCTTTGAGGTCCTTGACGAGGGCGGCGGAGGGCTGGTCGGTATCGCGGCACTGGATGGCGAGCTGGGTGGGGAGGTTGTTGTGCTGGTCCCAGCCGGCGTGCATGAGCTGGACGAAACGGACGCCGCGCTCGGCCATGCGGCGGGCCATGATGCAGTTCCAGGCGAAGGAGCCGCGGCGAGTGACGTCCGGGCCGTACATGTCGAGGATGTGGCGTGGCTCGCGCGAGAGATCGGTGAGTTCGGGGACGGAGGTCTGCATGCGGAAGGCCATTTCGTACTGGGCGATGCGGGTGGCGATCTCGGGGTCGCCGACGTCGGCTTCGTGGAGGCGGTTGAGGGCGCCGAGGTCATCGAGGAGGCCGCGGCGGACGTCGTGGGTGAGGCCGGCGGGATTGGAGAGATAGAGGACGGGATCGCCATTGGAGCGCATCTTCACGCCCTGATAGCGCGAGGGGAGGAAGCCGGAGCCCCAGTAGTAATCGAAGAAAAGCTGGCCGCAGGAAAGCTCGCGGTCCTGGCTGGTCATGGCGATGAAGGTGGGGAGTTCGTTGGTCATGGAGCCGAGGCCATAGGCGAGCCAGGCGCCCATGCTGGGCCGGCCGGGCATTTCGGTCCCCGTGAGAAAGAGGGTGACGGCGGGGGCGTGGTTGATGGCGGTGGTCGTCATTGACTTGACGATGCAGATATCGTCGGCGATGGAGCCGGTGTGAGGCAGGAAGTCGCAGAGCCACTGGCCGCTGCGTCCCCAGCGGCGGAAGGGGGCGATCCCGGGGAGGACGAGCTGGCGCTGGGTCGTCGTCATGGTCGTGAGACGCTGGCCCATCTGGACGCTGGGGGGCAGGAGCGTGCCGCGGCGGGCTTCGAGGGCCGGCTTGTAGTCGAAGAGATCGACATGGGACGGGGCGCCGGTCTGCATCAGGTAGATGACGCGCTTGGCCTTGGGCACGAAGTGGGGGACGCCGGGGAGGCCGCCGATGCGTTCGGGGGGCGCCGCGGGCGTGGGCGTGTCGGCGGCGGGGGCTTTGCCGACGAGGGAGGCGAGGGCGGCGAAGCCGAGGCCGGCGCCGGCGCGGCCGAGGAGTTGGCGGCGGGTGAGGCGGAGTTGGTGTTGCGCGATGCGGTGCATGTCAGAAATATCTCCAAAGCAACGGCCACTTCTTCCACTGCTGACTCATGGCAGTTTCTAACAGTGCGAGCGTGGTCGGAAACGCGAAGCCGGCGTGTACCAAGTATCCTGAGCAGATCGCTGCCCACTCGTTATCCTCGATCAGCATGCAAGACGAGGCCGCCTCTGACTCGGTATTCCATTGGTCGATGCCCCGGTGATGGAGGTACGTATACACGGCAGGCGGCCGCCCGAAGTAATCCTTGATCTTCGTGTCTGCCGTGCCGCTCTTTAGATACATCTCTCGTTGAGCCGAATAATGCTGAAGGCAATCAGTCCAGACATCAAGTCGAAGGCAGCGACCGAGTACCTCATAGATAACTGCTCGGTCCTTTCCTAGATCGTGAGTAATTCTGTCGACAATCGCTTCCGATCTGATTTTGTCGAGCTCCCACTTTCCGAGCTGTTCCACGTCTCCGGGCGTAAGAGAATCGAGCACGCGAAGGATGTACGCGGTCGTCGGACGAGCAAGCTGGACTAAGCGCCGCGCTTGCTGCACGAGCTCTGCCAAACGGTCACTGTGTGAGGCCTTCGACATTTCGCCTTTGAAGGGGTCCATTTTCGGGTACAATGTTGCGGTAAGTTCACGGGAGGGTTGCTAATGGCGACTATGGTCTTCAAGGAAACGGTTTGGCACGCGCTGGTCGACGTTGCGCGACGCCGGCGCACGAAGCCGGAAATCCTCGCGGAGCAGGCGGTGGCTGATTTCCTCGAACGCGTGGCGGATGAGGATTTGTTGGCCGACAGCGAGACAGCCGCCAGGAAGACGGGGCTGACAGTGGGCGAGGCGGAAGAGAGACTTCGTGCCATGCGGTCCAAGGGTAAGCGCTAGCGATGACAGCCAAGAAGGAGCGAATGCCCGTTGTTTTCGACACCAACGTATTTGTTCGTTCGTTCTTGACGAAATCCAAGGAGAGCCCCAACAGACAGGTGGTCCGCCTTTGGTTGCTGGAAAAGAAACTGCAGCTCGTAGTCGGTTCGGCACTCGTCGACGAGTATCTTGAGGTGTTCGGCGAGGTTCTCGGATTCTCCGAGGATATCATCAGGCGCTGGCATCGTCGCTTCGCAGACGATTCGCGGGTCACGATGGTGGCGGAGCCCAAGGCCCTTGTGCTCAGCCGCGACCCGGATGACAACGCTTTCTTGGCGGTTGCGCGGGCGGGGCGCGCGGAGTATGTCGTCACCAACGACCGAGATCTTCTCGACATCGCAGAGCTCGAAAAACGGCGGTTGTCGTTTGAGATCGTCACGCCAGTAACCTTTTTGGACATTCTCGAGACCTGATCGTTACTCCCGGGTTACGACTTCGTCTAGGTTCAATATCACGTTCAGCACCGCTGTCAGGGCGGCCTGCTCAACCGTGTCGATCCCTTTCGCGCGCGGCCATTCGCCGCTTGTCACCAGCTTCTCTGCGGTGGCGGTGTCGGCGCGGTATTTCTCCAGCGTGCGCTCGTAGGCGCCGCGCAGCAGTTTCAGCTCCGCGTCCTTGATTGGCCGTGAGGTCGCCTCGTGGAAGGCAAGGCGTAGGCGGTCGTCCGGCGTTTTCGCGTCGCGCATCAGCTTTTCGGCCCAGACGCGAGCGGCTTCAACGAAGGTGACGTCGTTCAACAGGATCAGCGCGTGCAGTGGCGTATTGGTGCGCGAGGCGCGGACGGTGCAGACCTGACGGCTCGGGGTATCGAACATGTTGGGCGGGGCGATGGAGCGGCGCCAGAAGGTGTAGAGGCTGCGGCGGTAGAGCTTGTCGCCGTGGTCTTGCGTGTATTTGATCTGGTTGAAGCTAAAGTCCTCCCAGAGGCCCGGCGGCTGGTAGGGGCGGACGGGGGGGCCGCCAATCTTCTCGACGAGGAGGCCGGCGAGGGAGAGGGCCTGGTCGCGCAGGGCAAAGGGGGCGTGGCGGACGCGCGGGAAACGCGCGAGGAGGCGGTTGTCAGGGTCCTTCTCCAGGAGCGCGGGCGTGACTTTGCTCGATTGGCGGTAGGCGGCGCTGGTGACGATGAGGCGATGGATGTGCTTGACGTTCCAGCCCTTGCCCCAGCCCTTGCTCGGCGGATCTGGGAAACGCTCGGCTCCATGAACTCGACGGCGAGCCAGTCGAGCAACTCGGGGTGGCTCGGCGTTTTTCGCCCTGGGCGCCGAAGTCCTCTGTGGTTTTGACGAGGCCGGCGCCGAAGAAAGATTGCCAGTGTAGCGGTTGGCAATAACGCGGGCGGTGAGCGGGTTCTTGCGGTCGACGAGCCAACGGGCGAGGCCGAGGCGGTCGTTGGGGGCGTCCTTGGGCAGCGGCGGCAGGACGGCGGGCAGGCGCGGCTCACTTTGTCGTAGGCGTTGTAGATGCCGCGTTTGAGGATAAAGGTGTCGCGCGGCGTGGTTCGCTCCTGCATGATCATCGTGATCAAGACTTCGTTCTTGAGGGCGGTCAGCGTCTTCTTGGCGGCGTCCACCTCGGCGTTCACTTTCTGGCGGCTCCGGGGACAGGCCGAAATAGAAATCGGTGACCGCTTTTTGTTCGGCGGTGCGTTGATGGAGTCAACTTTCAAGGCCGCTACGACCGGGCCAGGAACCTTCTCGGTCTTGGTTCTCCCAGTCGGGCTGCTTTGCTGGGGCTTCATCCGTGATCGTTCTTCAGTTTTTCTTCGGCCTTAGATGACCTTCGCGGCCTGGTCGTCGATCTTCTTGGTCTGTTCGTCGGTCGGCAGCTCGATGGTGGGGGCGGCGGTGCTGCTGCGGCGATCGACGCCGCCGGACTCGTCGACGCTGTTCCAGTAGGCGAAGAGCTGGTAATACTCCTTCTGCGTGAAGGGGTCGTACTTGGTCGTGGCAGCGGCCGCAGTTGGCGGTGAGGCCGAGCCAGACGGTGGCGGTGGTCTCGACGCGATCCTGCACGTAATCGACGCGTGACTCCTCGGCGATGCGACCGCCCTCGCCGTTGAGCATGTGGTTGCGGTGGAAGCCGGTGGCGATTCTTCTGGGCGACGTTCGGCTTGGGCAAGAGGTCGCCGGCAATCTGCTCGATGGTGAACTGGTCGAAGGGCATGTTGTCGTTCAGCGCTGGATGGCCCAGTCGCCAGGGCCACATGGCGCGCGTGCCGTCGGTGGTCTGGTAGCCGTTGGAATCCGAGTAGCGGGCGGCGTCGAGCCAGTCGAGGACCATGCGCTCACCGTAACGCGGGGAGGCGAGGAGGCGGTCGACGACTTTTTCGTAGGCGTCGGGCGATTTGTCTTTCAAGAAGGCGTCGATCTCGGCGAGCGTCGGCGGCAGGCCGGTGAGGTCGAACGTGACGCGGCGTATCAAGGTTTCCTTGCTTGCTTCCGGCGACGGTGTCATCCCGGATTCTTCGAGACGCTTGAGGAGGAAGCGATCGATCGGGTTGCGGGCCCAAGTCTTGTTTTTCACGTCCGGAATCGAGGAACGGTCTGGGGCGATGAAGGCCCAGTGCTTCTCGTACTTGGCGCCCTGCTCGATCCAGCGGCGGATCAGCGCGATTTGCTCGGGCGTGACCTTCTTGTGGGACGAGGCGGGCGGCATGCGCTTGGCCGGCTCCTTCTCGATGAGGCGCTGATAGAGGGCGCTTTCGAGCGGCTTGCCCGAGACGATGGCGGAATAGCCACCACGGTCTTCGCGGGCGCTTTCCTCGAGGTCGAGGCGCAGGTCGGCCTTGCGCGTGGTCTTGGCGGGGCCGTGGCAAAGGAAGCAGTTGTTCGACAGGATCGGGCGGATATCGCGATTGAATGTGACAGTCTTGGAGGCGGGACTTTGTCCGTGAGCCAAAGCAGGGAGCAGAGCGAGAGCGGCAAGAGCCGGGAGGCGGAACATGGGGCTGTCTCGATGAAAGCGGATCAGGCGGGATGGCGCGTGGCGCCACCTTTGATTTTCGCGGGAAGAGACGGCGAGGTCAATGACGAACACTCTTCCAGCTACCAGCGCTTCATCATCTCTCGGGCAGCGTTCATGCCCGCCGTCCCCATCACGCCGCCGCCGGGATGCGCCGCGGAGCCGCAGATGTAGAGGCCGCGGATGGGCGTGCGGTAATCGGCGTAGCCGGGGACAGGACGGAACAAGAAGAGCTGGTTGAGGTTCATGGCGCCCTGGAAGATGTTGCCGCCGGTGAGACCGAAGGTGCGCTCGAGGTCCAAAGGCGTGACGACCTGGCGGGCGATGACCGATTTCTTGAAGTTCGGCGCGTACTCGTTGAGGAGGTCGAAGCAGCGGTCGGCGAACTTGTCGCGCCAGTCGTCCCAGGTCCCCTCCTTGAGCTTGTACGGAGCGTACTGGATGAACATCGACATGAGATGCTTGCCGGGCGGCGCCACGGTCGGGTCGACGCTCGACGGGATGGTGCACTCGAGGATCGGGTTCTTGGACGGGATGCCGTACTTGGCGTCGTCGTAGGCGCGTTCGATGTAGTCCTGGTCGGGGCACAGGTGGACCGTGCCGCGGTGCTGCGGGCCCGGCTCGCTGCCGGGACAGGCCGTGAAGTTCGGCAGTTCCGAAAGGGCGACGTTGATCTTGAGCGAGGCGCTATCGTAGCTCAGGTTCTTGATGTTGGTCAGGAACTCCGGCGGCAACTCCTTTGGATCGAGGAGTTTCTCGAACGTCCAGTGCGGATCGAGATTGCTCGCCACCTTCTTGGCGAAAAACTCGTCGCCGTTCTTCAGCGCCACCCCCTGCGCCTGGCCGTCGCGCACGATGATCTTCGCCACCTCGGCCTCGGTGCGGATTTCGACGCCGAGGTCCTTCGCGGCCCTGGCAAGGGCCTGCGTCAGCCCGCCCATGCCGCCTTTGACATAGCTCCAGACGCCTTTCTTGCCGTTGGTCTCTCCCATGACATGATGGAAGAGGACGTAAGCCGTGCCGGGCATCGACGGGGCCGCGAAAGCGCCGATGATGGCGTCGGTCGCGAGCGTGGCCTTGAGTTCTTCCGATTCGAACCAGCGGTCGAGGATCGGCCGGGCCGGACCCATCAGGATCTCGAGCGCTTCGGGTAGATGGTCGCCCAGGCTCTGGAACGAGCGCGATAGCTTGAACATCTTCCACATGCCGGAGAGGCCGGGCCGCAGCACGTTGGGCGGCGTCATGAGCAACGTCGGCTCGATGACGGCGGCGACGCGCTGCAACATCTCCTCGTACTTCGGATAGTTCTCGGCGTCCTTGGCGCTGAACTTGGCGATCTCGCGCCGGTTCATGTCGCCGTCGGGGCCGAGGAGGAGATAGCGGCCGTCGTGGAACGGGGAGAAGGACGAGGGATTGCGCTCGACGGAGGCGAAGCCGTAATCGTGCAGCCGGAACTCGCGGATGATCTCGGGCCGGAACAGGCTGTTGACGTAAGCCGCGGTCGACACCTTGAAGCCGGGGAATATCTCCTCGGTGACACAGGCGCCGCCGACGACGTAGCGCCGCTCCAGGACGAGCACCTTGTAGCGGGCTTTGGCGAGATAGCAGGCCGTGACCAGCCCGTTGTGTCCCGCCCCGATGATGATGACGTCGTAGCGTCCGGCCATGTCGTTTCGCTTGTTTGGTGAGTGGTGAGTCGTGAGTAGTGAGTGGTGTAGAAGCGAGGAGGGATGACGCCGAGGAATGTCGTTCGAGATCCAACGTTGATACCACTCACCACTCACCATTCACCACTCACCATGATACGTCCGTTCGGCGGGACCGTTCAGACCGCCTTCGTGTAAACCTGGCCTGTATCGACCTGGTGAAAGGCGAGCTTTTGCAGGAAGCGGATGGCGTTGTCGTTGGTGGCGTCGAGCTGGATCTCGGCGGTGCGGAAGAATTGCTCGCGCACCTGGCGTAGCAGCGTTGCCAGGAGGAATTTGCCGACCCCCTGCCGCCGCACCGACGCGTCGATCTCGAAACGCAGGATGCCGATGGCCGAGCCCCCCCAGCGCCGGCTGAAGCCTTCCATTTCCCAGACCAGCGTCCGGCCGAACACTTCGCCCGTGGTCTTGTCCTCGACGCGTAGCTCGATGGGCTCGATGAAGCCGAGGATGCACTCCTGCCAGAAGCCGGCGAGGCGGCGCGGCATGCAGCCGACGACGTCGAAGCGGTTGCGCAGCTGGGTGAGAGCGGGTCGGCGATGCGGAGCGTGTTTTCCAGGTCTTTCTGAAGACGATGATGTTGCGGCTGACCTGGTAGCCGCGCGCTTGAAAAAGGAGCGGCGAGCGGATCGCTCTGGAGGAAGCCAGGGGAGTCGGAGCCGCCGTAAAGACCGAGGTAAAACGGGTTGTGCGGATAGCAGGCGCCGGCCTGGAGCGTCTTGGCGCCGCGCTCCTTCAGGTAACGCTCACATTCTTCGAGCAAGCGCGCGGCGACGTCGTGCCGGCGATAGGCGGGAACGACGCCGAGGACGCAGGTAACGCCGACGGGGCCGGCGTCGGCGGGCGCACAGGAAAGGGCGGCGTGCGCGAAGCCGACGAGCTTGTTGTCCTCCTCGGCGAAGATGAGGCCGGCGGGGTCGAAGGTAGGCTTGGCGAAGACGAACTGTTCGAGGGGGGTGCTGTTCTCCAGCGCCACCGCGCCGCGCCCCGTGAAGACGGCATTCCACAATTCGACGAGGCGCGGCGGATCCGAATTGCGAAAGGTGCGAAGGGTTACCACCGTTTGTCCTTGTGACCCAGGCGCGGGGCGGAATCACGCCCCAATTATAGCCTGCGCTCATTTTATCGCACAGGCGGCGGCGGTTTTTGGCTTGCGTGGCGACCTGGCATGAGTTACTGACAACAAAAAACAGGCTCCCGAGGAATCTCGCGTTGTCCCTGCGCCCGCCCGCCAGTCGATCCCGACTAACCTGGAGGCAGTTTGTTCGCAAGGACGACGGCAGCCATTTCCTCTGTCTTCCTCGGTACTACGCCGATCTGTTTGCCGCGTACTTTCCTGCACTGACAGGAAGTCTCGAACGGGATTTCGAGACTCAAAAACCGGCAGGACCAAGTATGCCTTCTTCGCCACCCTCCCCGAGCGCGAGATCGAGAGAATCGAAGGCTTCCTGAGCTTCTTCGCGCGGGCGGTTTGCCTGGGGGTTAACCGACACTTGGCGAAGGCGTTTTCCGACGAACTGGACTTCTGTCTGGCTTTGGATTTCACCAAGCCCACGCCGACGACGGAGGATAGGACCGAGATCGGCGAACTGGAGTACCACGCCAAGTATCACCAGAGCTCTGAAGCAATCGGAGAACTGCAGAAAGAACTGACGTTCGCCGTCCGGTCATTGCCGCCGGACGCCATCTCCAGACCTCGGCTTCTGACGTATGTCCCCTCAAACGCGGTCCAGGACTTCTGTTTGCCCGCTCTCCTCTCCCGCGGTATCGTAGACATGCTGCCCAGGACTTTTTGGAGTGACGCGGAGCCGTTGGTGACGCCGCGTCTGGTGGTCGCGAAAACATCAGCCAAGAACCTTGCTGTCGACAAGAAGATCGCCATATGGACCAGGATCGTGCGGTCCGACGGAATACGGTTATCCAGAGACGTCGAGAACTGCTCAGTCGTCGTTGTCGATGATCTCTACCAATCCGGCGCCTCTCTCTGGTCCTTCGCAAAGTACCTGAAGAGCCGAGGGGCACGCAGCGTCGTCGGGGTGACCTGCGTCAAGTCTTTACGCGACACGGACAATCGTGGGTTCCGCTTCTAAGGAGTGCAGTCATGGCGAGCGAGACTGTTCCGCTCTTGCGATTGATCCAGACGAAGGGAATCGGGCCTCGGTCGCTGGCCAAGCTGTTGGATCGGCTCGAGCGCCGCGATCTCGCGTTGCAGGACTTTTTGGCCTTGGTGCCGGAAGAGATGACGGCGCAATTCGACATGAGGGAGGAGCAAGCAATCGCTCTTCAAGCCAACGAATCGACTGCCACACAACTCGCCCAGATACTCGAAGGACACGGCATTCGCACGCTTTCACGGTCCAATCCAGACTATCCGACTCGGATGAAAGGGGTGTTGGCGGACAAGGCGCCCCCCGTGTTGTTCGTCGCCGGCGCGATTGATCTCCTTCAGGATCGCGCCGTCGGGTTTTGCGGCTCCCGCGACGCTTCCGAGGAGGGATTGAGGAGCGCTGAGAAGCTGGCTCGAAGTCTTGCCAACGAAGGATTGCTGGTGGTGAGCGGCCATGCTCAGGGAGTGGATGAGGCGGCCCACCGCGCCGCCCTGGAGGCGGGTGGGGCAACCGCCCTTGTGCTCCCCGAAGGCATTCTTCATTTTCGCCCCCGACCCTCGCTCGGCGCCTTCCTCTGCGAAGATCGGTTCGTCGTTGTCTCCGAGTTTCCTCCCAGCCTCCCGTGGTCGGTGTCCAACGCCATGCAGCGCAATCGGACGATCTGCGGCTTGGTCAACGCCCTGATTGTCATTGAAGCCGGCGCCTCCGGGGGCACCTGGGAGGCGGGGCTGGAGGCCTTGAAGCTTGGCGTTCCTCTGTTCGTTCTGGACTTCGATCAGCCGATGCTCTCAGCGCCGGGGAATCCATTGCTTGTGAAAAAGGGGGGCGTCCCCTTGCCGTGTACGCCCGGCGCCGCTCCCGATGCGTCGCCTTTGCGCCGGGCGCTTGACGCGGAGCAACCGCGAGCGAGGGCGCCTTCCCTTTTCTGATCGCGTTTGTGGCAGAGTGGGAAACAGTGTCTCGAACCAAACACGGGGTCCATCGTCATGTCGCGATTTTTCGTCATTCTTGCCCTATTCCCGTCTCTCATGCTCACCGAATCGCCATCCGGCGAGAAACCCAAGAAAAAGGACACCGCCACGATCCTCAAGACCTTCGCCGAGGAGTTCATCACCCTCACGCCCGGCAAGAAGCCGTTCCCCGATTCGTTCATCATGGGCTCGGCCAAAGGCGGCTACCCGAGCGAAAGGCCCGCCCGCAAGGTGACGCTCAAAGCGCCGTTCGCGCTGGCCAAGTATGAGGTGACCCAGGAACTCTACGAGGCCGTGATGGGGCACAACCCGAGCAAGTGGAAGGGGCCGCGCAACGCCGTCGAGCTCGTGACCTGGGACGACGCCAACGAGTTCTGCAAGAAGGCGACGAAGGAACTGCGCGAGCGCAAGCTGATCAGCGACAAGGAGGAAATCCGCCTTCCCACCGAAGCCGAATGGGAGTACGCCTGCCGGGCCGGGACGACGACCCCCTTCTCGTTCGGCAGCGACGTCGCCGACATCGACCCTTTCTGCTGGTACAAGGGCAACTCGAAAGGCTTCGACCCCCCAGTCGGCAAGAAGGCGGCCAACCCCTGGGGCTTCCACGACATGCACGGCTACAACTGGGAATGGGTCGCGGACGGCTGGCAGCCCGACTACAAGAAGGCGCCGGCGGACGGCAGCGCCGTGAAGGAAGCGGAGAAGGGCATGCGCGTCATTCGCGGCGGCTCCTGGGCGGACCCGGCGGATTACGCCCGCTCCGCCTTCCGCATGGGTTTCCAGGCGGGCGAGAAGAACGATACGATCGGGTTCCGGTGCGCGAAAACGGTTGGCGCTTCTGAGTGAAGACCGGCGCAATCACGTTTCTTCTTGTTCTCGCGCCGCTGCTGGCGGGCGGCGGCTGCCTGGCCGGCGCCCTCGTGCTGTCCTGCCGGAGAAAAGGAAGGGACAACGAAGCCCCGAAGGATGCGTGAAGCCCTTCGGCGCTCCGTCCGAGTTCTCACTTCACTCGCTCTTCTTGCCCCCCTTGGCCATGAGGAAGACATTGAGCGGCAACTCGAGCTGCACCGTCAGCGCCGGGCCGCCTTCGACGCGGAACAGCACGGTATTGTCTCCACCTTCGGGGAAGAGCTTGTCGACGCCGGGGGGCTCGACCCCTTTGGCGGCCATCAGGCGAAGCATGGCGCGAAGGTCGGCGCGGTACAGAAGGATCGGGGATTTACCGGGCGTCGCGTTCTTGAGGGCCCCTTCGATCGAGTCCTTGCCCCCCTTGCCGAGCGCGACAAAGACGGCATCGTCGCGGAAGGCGAAGTAGACCGCCGCTTCTCCCAGCAGCGCCTTCAAGGCCGCCAGGTCGCGCGTCTCGGGGATCTCCAGACGATGGATGGAGACGCCCTCCGCCTTGGCGAAATCGAGCTGGATCTTGTCCTTGTCGACCATGATCTTGCGCGCTTCCTCCACCAGGCCGCGCAGCTCCTTTTCGAGCTTCTTCCCGTCCTTCACCTCGACGCCGGCCACGTAGGCGAGCGTCTTGGCGCTCGTCACGTCGAAGTGCAGAAAGGCGTCGAGGTGGCCTGTCTTGAAAGTCGGTTCGAGGATGGCGAAGAGGGCCCGCGCCTGGAGCTGCTTCCCCTTGTCGCTCAGGTCCGCGATCGCCTTCTCCTTGATGTCGGCGAAAAAGCCCCCCCAGGCTTTGGTCATCTTTTCCGGCATCTGCCAGTTCCACACGGCGTTGAACAGCGCCTTGTCCGAGATCATCCCGGCGAAGCGGCTCTTGTTCTCCCCCATGGCCGCGATGGCCTTGGCGAGGTCGGTCCCTTTCTGCCCGGTGAGCGACAGGCGCGCTTCGAGCTTCCTCGTCTTGGGTTGAATGTCGAGCGTGAAGGTCGCTTCCTTGCCGTCCAGCAGGACTGCCTTCACCGCCTCGGCCAGCGCTTCGAGCGTCGCCATTTGCAGTTCGTGAAAAGCCTTGCCCCCGCCGCCGTCCTTTTCCTTGAGCAGCGGCGCGTAGAACTTCTCGAACTCCCCCAGCGCCAGCTGGCGCGCCGTGAGCGGCACCTGATCCAGACGCAGCGTGGCGGCGAACGCCGGGCCCTCGGTCCCCCCCAGGGCCTTGGCCGGGTCGGCGGGCAGCCGCTCCGGGTCCACCGCGGACGGGTTGAGAACCGTGGCGCAGAGATAACCTTTGCTGAAGCGGAAGAAGATCTCGATCTCGATCACCGTGCCGACCTTGGCCGTGTACAGATCGTTCTTGCCCTTCGTGAACTTGAGCTTGTTGCTTTCGAGGAGCTTGAGGAACGCTTTCTCATCGGCGATGGGGACGAGGATGAGGGGGGAGACGTCGTCGAGGTCCTTGCCGAAGCGGACCACGACGCCGAACGGCTTCTTCTGATCGACGCCTTCGAGCCCGCCCGGGCCGATTTTCGACTTGAGCAGGCCTTCCACCTTGCCGGCGATCTCCTCCTGGCCGATGAGGGAAAGGATCAACTTGGTATGGTCGAAGACGCGCTCGAGAGAACGGACCTGCACGACCAGCGCCGGCGGCTTCTCCGCCGTTCCCGCCTGCACAGGAGCGGCCAAGAACAGGGCCGCGAAGAACACGAACAGATTACGCCTCGTCATGGACCGCCTCCTGAGTTTTGGACGCGTTTCCATTCGCGCGTCCAGTCGCTTTCGCTTGACGGACGATCTTACCGCGCCTCGGCGGGTTTTGCTCATCTTTCTTTCGAATTGCCGCCGCGCCGCCTTTACCCTGCCTCTCCCGCGCCGCTTCCCCAGTGGCACAGCCGATCGAGTGTCGCGGCGGCCGCCGGCCAAGGGCAGGACCAGACGAGGAAGAACAGCGCTTGCCGGGCCCAGCGCTGCGCGGGATGGTCACGCAGGAACCCCGCCCCCTTGCTCGCCGTCAGGGCGGCTTGCGTGGCTCCGAGAACCAGGGCGTTGGCGGCGCCACGCAACGCCACGGCTTTTTCCGCGGCCGCGCCGCTTTCCGCCAGGTGGAACATCTCTTGCCGCAGGGCCGCCCGCTGTGCCCGCAAGATGACCGCCGTCTCCTCGAGTTGAGGTCGGGCCGCGGCCTCGTCTTCGACGTGGCGCAAGGCGGCAGCCGCCAGGCCGAGCGCCAGGCACGACGTCTCCAGGCCCCCGGCGCCCCCTTTCCCCTTTTGCATGACGCGCTCGCTGGGTCCGGCGAGCAGCCAGCGCCGCTCGACCTTGACCTCCCGGCAGCGCACTTCGGCGGTCAGCGAGCCTTCCAGCGCCATGAGATCGAGGGCCGGGCCCACGACGACTCCCGGCAAATCGGTCGGCAGGACGCTGAGCAATTGCCGACCGTCGTCGAGGGTGGCGCCGATGACGATGTGTTGGGCCTGCGCGGCGCCGGTCACCCAGGGAATGACCCCATCGAGAATGAAGGCGCCATTGGTTTCGCGGACACGCAGTGACGGACCGGTGTGCTGCCGCGACGTCGTCAGCTGGGACAGGCCCACGGTGGCAAACGCTTCCCCGCGGGCCAGCGACGGCAGCAGCGTCCGGCACAGGTCCTCCCGGTCGCTATCGATGAGGCGACGGCAAGCGGCCTCACGTTGACTCAGCAGAAAACAGGTGGTCAAGCACGCCTGCGCGAGTTGTTCGTACCCCGCCAGAAGTTCGCGGACGGAGTAGCCCAGGCCGCCGTAGCAAGCGGGAATCGACCAGCCGAGGACCCCGGCGCGGCGAAGGACGTTCCAGGACGCGTGTGGCCAGGTCGGAGCGCGGTCCGCGTCCGCCGCCAGGTTGGCGAGGCGTTGACAGTCGGCATCGGAAAGCATCACGCAGCCTCGTTGGAATGCGGTGGCACGTTCCTTCGCTTCCCGTGACGCATCCTGCGCCGGCGCCAAAGAAAGAAACACCCGCGCCGGTGGCGCGGGTGTCTTTGTATTCGCCGGCGGCACAAGGGCGTGTTCCGGTTCGCCCTTTCGCCGCCTGGCCGGAGCCTCTTCTCTGCCAGCCCCGTTTCATGGTTGCAATCGCTAGCTGTGCGTCACTTTGTAGCAGATGGCATGCCAAAAAACCGGACATGGATACAGGTCCGGGCGCAAGCCCAATCACTGCAAGGAAAAGGAAGGAATAACACCACGCCGTCGTTTTTGGCGTCGCCACCGGTCAGGCGCCCCGGATTGCATTTTTTTCCATTACGAGAAGGAAAAAAGCACAACAGCCGGCTGCGGCGCTTCCAAAGATGAACGTCGTTTGCGCTTCGGCTGATAGGTCGGCGATACGCCGGCCGATTGCCGTCAAGATGAGGCCGCCCTCGGTCCGATCTAACAAACGCAAGTGGGGAAGCGACTTGCGACACATGCTCCGATTATGTCTTTGCCCTCCCTTCCCCCGGCGCGCGGCTTGCATTCCTCCCTTGCCCCAAGCATGCTCTCCATCTTTCCGAGAGATGTAAACATGGAATTCCGCTGGATCGCGATCATCGCCCTCTGGACGCTACTGGCCGGACCGATGTTCGACTCCCGCCTGGGCATGCCCAAGAGCCAGCAGTCGCAAACGAACGCCGCCACGCACAAACGCTGAACGCAGACGAAAAACTCTTCCAAGGCCCGCGACATTTGTTGGGCCACGAGGTGGCGAAGTTTCGGGAAAGCCGCCGCGTGCCATGCTTTGGCCGCTCGCGGGTCAGGGCCATCAGCCGGCGCCGCCAAAGCATGCGGCATGACGGACAACGTGGCGCCAGGCAGCGAGGCGAGAGACGCGCTCGCCGGCTGAGGGACCGCATGCTTTGGCGGTGGCAGCGGGCGCTTTCAAGAGCCCTGATCGCACCCGCCAAACCGTGACGCCGCATCGACCAAATAGATTGCAGCCGATTCTGCAACGCATTTTCACTGCGTGCTGCGTGCTGCGTGCCATGCCCACGGCTTTGCGTGGGCATGGGGTTGTTCTTCGGAAGATTTGGTCCCAGACATCCGGACGCCGTCCCTCGCATGCCCACGCAAAGCCGTGGGCATGGCACGCGGCACGCACGGCACGCGGCATGCATGGCACGCGGCATGCATCTGCACGCTGTCACTTCACCGTCACAACCAGCGGCGGCAACGACTCCCGATCCAGCCGCAACGGCCCCGCGCGCAAACCGAGGTGATCGGCCGCACTGGACCAGAGCCAGCCTTCGGGCTTCGCGCACAGGCCGCGGCGAACCGGATTGTTGTGGATGTAATCGATCAGGGCGTACACGGTGGCCGGCTCGACGACGTTACGGTCGAAGCCCCCGCCTCGCTGCCAGAAACGGTAGTGCACGTCGCCATTGGGTTGCCGGTCCTCCATGCTGGCCAGAAAGCCGGGCGCCTCGCGCCGCACGAACACAAGCGCCCGCTTCGCCACCGATTGCTTGATCGAATTCAGCGCGTCGCTGATGTCGTATTCCTTCACCGTGGGCCAGACGAGGAGATGGGCGTGCTCCGGCATGATGACGTAGGCCCAGACGTGAAACGCCAGCTTCTCGCGCGCCCGGTCGATCGCCTCGATCAACCAGCCGCAACTGCGATCCTTGCTCAAGAAGGGCTGCCGGCGAAAGCAGGAGAACGTCAGCGAATGAGCGTCGCCGGGATTGTTGTAACGCTTGCAACGCTTGCGGTTTGCCACGAGTCGCCCCCTTGCAGAGATGAATCCGGTGGAGGACAGAATACGCCAATGGGCCGGACGACGCCAAACGGAAAAGCGCTTCAAGTCAAGAAAGGGAAACGCGTGCCGGGAAATGGGGTAGCGGGAAACGGCGCCGCGGGGGAACTTGATGCGTGCCATGCCCACGGCTTTGCGTGGGCATGCGAACGACCCGATCCGAGGGGAGAGACGCACCGCTCGCGAGGCCAGCCCCATGCCCACGCAAAGCCGTGGGCATGGCACGCTTGCGGCACGCTGGCGGTGTGGCCGCACTCTTTGCTTCTTGTCATGTCTCTCACATGCCCACGCAAAGCCCTGGGCATGGCACCCTGGCTTTGCGTGGGCATGGGGGCAAGACTGAAGGCGCCAGTTCCCCGCCTCAGGCCCCGCCATGCCCACGCAAAGCCGTGGGCATGGCACACGTCCGCGCCGCGTGCCATGCTTTGGCGGCTAGGGCCGGGGGCCAGGGCGCCATCGGCTCGCGCCGCCAAAGCATGCGGCCTGACGGGCAACGAGGCGCCAGGCGGCGAGGCGAGAGACGCGCTCGCCGGCTGAGGGACCGCATGCTTTGGCGCTGGCAGCGGGCGCTTTCAAGAGCCCTGATCTTACCCGCCAAAGCATGGCACGCTGTTTCGATGGCGTTATCCGAAGCCGGATATGCCACCCCGCCGGTGGACATGGCACCGAGGCGATTTGACAGCTGTGCAGTGATTAGTAGTATCTGCTCCACACTGCATCTATTACACTGTAGCTACTGCTCCATCCTTAGCTACTCTACTACTCTACTACTCTACTACTCTACTACTCTACCAGCTCATCTAGGATACTCAGGTGCGTCTGCCGTATCTCATTATGCCAGATGCATCTTATGCAAATCTTTTTTTGAACAAAATGCCTCAGCGGCCTTGTCCGGCGTCCATGTCCTGCGAACACTTCATTGTGTCGCAAGCGTCCCCTTTCCCCGTCTCAAGAGGCTTACCATGATTGAAGAGTTGAACGACAAAGTGGCGTGGATCAAGAACCTCGGCTTTGTCTTTGCCGGACGTTGGACATTTGATGGCACTCGCATCAAATGCGAGATGGACGAGTCATACCACGCGGCGTGCGGGGCTTACGCGTTCGTGGTCAACAACGAGTTGATGTACATCGGAAAGACCGTCCTAACCTTTCGGGAGAGAATGCAGCGATACAGGACGCCGCCCAGGACAGCCGCGAACGGGGCAACCACGAATATCGCCAATAACAGATTGATCCGAAAACACCTAGACCAAGAACATGAGGTGCTTGTCTTTGTCTTTCCCGGCGGCGGAGAGCTTGAGGGCGGTCTTATCTCTGTCTTGAGCCCACCATGGAATGGAGGAAAAAAAGGTGCGCTCTCATCCCAATTGATGGACAGCATCCCGGCCTGAAATGCGAGGTGCGGCTGAAGGGCGCGGCGCGTTCAGCCATGGCCACGCAGAGGCGTGGCCATGGCACCCCGGCGCGACGGCATCTTGACCAAGGGCATGACGTTCGCGTATTGGCCACTTGGTTTCTTGCCAAACGAAAGGCGTCAGCCTCGGGCACCTGAGTCGTAATCAGTTGCCTTCGGTTTCGTCACCGGTTGGCTCGGCTTGGCATTCAGAAAAGACCACTTTCAATACTTCGGCGCGACGCGCGTAACTTTGCTTGGTTCCGATGACCTTTCCCTCTCGCGTAGTCAGGAAGTTGAATCTCCAAACTCCCTCATCAGCCAGTAGGAACTGAACCCTGTCTGCACCAAACGCAGCCTGCATCTCCTTCGCGCGTTCCATCAGATCGGATATCTGTTGAGGATTGTCCATTAGCGCCCGGATGATCAGATCCGGATCATTTCCGCGCGCGATGAGTTCTAGAAGCGGGTCGACGCCACCAATCTCAAAGATATAGGTCTTCGGTCGATTCCTCGGAATCGCGTACGCTGCCAATCTCTTCACGGCCTTCTTAATAAGCTTGTACAGTCCGCTCACGTCCTCGGCCAGTTCTCGTCCGACAAGGTCGGACAATTGCCTGCCCACACTCACGGCAAGAGGTTTCGCCAGGTGATATATAAGCACCCCAAAGGGGATGCTCATCACCAATTCAGGATCGGGCAGGAGAGAACGTCGCACATGCGGGCGGGCATCGAAGTCAATCGTGCCTCCCGCGCGCAATTCTGCCAAGAAACGATCCTTCTCGTCCTCACTTTGGAACCCATTCATGTCGTACGTCAGGACAACCTTATCGCGGTCCGCGCCTGGAAGCCGAAATGGCTTGCGAAGGTGGTGGCTGGATTCTCGGCATAAGACGGTCCCATCCTTGAGCGTTAGCGTCTCTCTTTCCTCAAATATGCGGTTTTCGGTCACGAGCTGATAGTGGCCGTCATGATTCGGCAGCGGCTCGACCCATGCGCGAACAACATGGCCCAAAGGAGGGATGGTCCGATCATGCTCGACACAAATTGGAACCACCGATGGTGACTCGTTTATGCAGGCTGCCGCCGAGTCCAGCGCCTCCCTCGTGAAGAGAGTGTTTCGCTTATCTACAAGCGTTGTCATTAGGACCTTAGAAAACGTCTCCATGTTTTCCCTCCACCAATCCGATTTACGGGATTCAAAATAGGCCCGGGCAACTTTCGTCACCCAGGCCCGTAGTTGCATTTCGCCGGCCTTCGCATCGCGATTACTCGCATCAATGCGCGCCGGATGGAACCACCTAGTACAAATCCTCCCCACCCGCCGGCGCCTTCTTCTTCTCCTCCTTCGGCATCTCCGCCACCAGCGCGTCGCTCGTCAGCAGCAGCGTCGAGACGCTCGCCGCGTTCTGAAGCGCCATGCGGACGACCTTGGTCGGGTCGATGATGCCTTCCTTCACCAAATCGCAGTAGCGGGCGGCGCGGGCGTCGTAGCCGAAGCTTTGGCTGTCGTTGTCCAGCACCTTGTTGGCCACCACGTCGCCGTTCTCGCCCGCGTTGGCCACGATCTGCGAGATGGGGGCGCGGCAGGCGCGGACGACGATGTTGTAGCCCGTCTCCTCGTCGCTATCGAGGCCCTTGGGCTTGAGGCCCTGGCTGGCACGCAAGAGGGCGACGCCGCCGCCGGGGAGGATGCCTTCCTGGTTGGCGGCCCGCGTCGCGTGCATCGCGTCCTCCACGCGCATCTTCTTCTCCTTCATCTCGCTCTCGGTCGCGGCCCCGACCATCAGCTTGGCCACGCCGCCCGACAGCTTCGCGATTCGCTCCGACAGCTTCTCCTTGTCGTAGTCGCTCGTCGACTTCTCCAGCTCGCGCTGGATCAGGCCGACGCGGCCCTGGATGTCCGCCTTCTTGCCGGCGCCTTCGATGATGACCGTGTTGTCCTTGTCGACCTTGATCTTCTTGGCCTTGCCCAGGTCCTTGAGGCCGACGTTCTCGAGCTGGATGCCGAGGTCCTCGAAGACGGCGCGGCCGCCGGTGAGGATGGCGATGTCCTCGAGCATGGCCTTGCGGCGGTCGCCGTAGCCGGGGGCCTTGACGGCGCAGCACTTGAAGGTGCCGCGCAGCTTGTTGATGACGAGGGTGGCCAGGGCTTCGCCTTCGACTTCCTCGCAGATGATGAAGATCGGCTTGCCCTGCTGCAGCACCTTCTCGAGGACGGGGACGAGGTCCTTGTTGGTGGTGATCTTCTTCTCGTAGATGAGGATGTAGGGGTCTTCCAGCTCGCACTCCATCTTCTGCGGGTCGGTGACGAAGTAGGGGCTCAGGTAGCCGCGGTCGAACTGCATGCCCTCGACGAACTCGTGGGTGGTCTGGAGGGCCTTGCCGTCCTCGACGGTGATGACGCCGTCCTTGCCGACCTTGTCCATGGCCTCGGCGATGATGCGGCCGATCTCCTCGTCGTTGTTGGCGGCGATGGTGGCGACGTTCTCGAGGTCCTTCTTGCCCTTGACGGGAATCGACATCTTCTTGACGCGCTCGACGATGTCGTCGACGGCCTTCTCCATGCCGCGTTTCATGAGCATGGGGTTGACGCCGGAGACGACGGCGCGGAGGCCTTCGTTATAGATGGACTCGGCGAGGACGGTGGCGGTGGTGGTGCCGTCGCCGGCGAGGTCGGAGGTCTTGGTGGCGACCTCGCGGACCATCTGGGCGCCCATGTTCTCGTACTTGTCCTCCAGCTCGATCTCGCGGGCGACGGTGACGCCGTCCTTGGTGACGGTGGGCGAGCCGAAGGACTTCTGCAGGATGACGTTTCGGCCCTTGGGGCCGAGGGTCACCTTGACGGCCTTGGCGAGCTTGCCGACGCCCTTGCGGATGGCTTCCCGGGCTTCCTGATCGAAGGCGATTTGCTTAGCGGCCATTTTCACTCCTTATGGGATACGTTGGTTTCGTTTTTCTACCACGGAATACACGGAAGGGTTTTTCCGGCCTGATTGGTTCTATGTCAGGTCGTTTTCAGTCAGACCGGCATCCTTCATGATCTTCTTCTGGGTACCGGTCCTGAGGTCACGATTTCCATGGACGGGGACGGTGACAATCACATCTACCCCTGGCTTGCCGTAAATATGGTGGCTGGATTTCGTCCGTTTCAACTCCCAGCCGTTCCGCTCAAGGACTTTGCACATTGCCTTGCCGGAAATTGCTTTCACACCTCGACCTCCACCACCTGGGTCTGAGCGTCGGGGTTCGCGCGTTCGGCGGCGACTTCCAGCCAGCCTTCCGCGGCTTCGCGGATGTTGGCGACGGTCTCGTCGAAGGTATCGCCTTCCGAGACGCAGCCCGGGAGGGCGGGGACTTCGGCCCAGAAGCCGCCTTCCTCGGCGGGGTGGATGAGGGCTTTGAGTTTCACGTCATTCAATCTCCACGACGACGTAATCAGGATCTGGTGGCGCCAAGCCGTTCTGATCGTCGACCAGGTCCAACTCGTTCAGAACGATCGTACCGACGACTGCCGTTTCACCTTTCGGCCTCACGGTTGCGTTGAACACGCCGTGCCGGCCCAATAGTTCCAGGTAAACATATTCGGCTCGCGGGCGCCTGGCGCCGTCGCTGCAAAGAACCTTGGGCCTGTCGACGATCCGCATGCCAAGTTTCTCCACGATGTCTTCGGGCAGAGCGAGGTAACTGTTCTTCTTGTCGACCGAGGCCTGGGTGGACACGTGGCGAACTTCGTCGGGCGTCAGCCATCCATGCTCGGCGGCGATCAGGTCGTCGTAGTTTGTCAGTTGCACGTCGACGAGCATGACATCCGCTCCGTCAGGGTTGGGTCACCCCCGCCCTAGCCCTCCCCCACAAGGGCGGAGGGGACCGTCTCTGCAAGACTTTCTCCTTCCGACTGTCGGACCAGCCCTCCTTCGAAACGGGACCTACTCATCCACGACGGCGAGAACGTCTTCTTCGCGCATCAGCAGGATGTTTTCGCCCCTGTGGTCCTTGTATTCGTCGCCGGCCCAGGTGGTGAAGAGGACGGTGTCGCCCACCTTGACCTGGAGGGGGAGGCGTTTGCCTTCCTTGGAGAGCTTGCCGTCGCCGACGGCGAGGACTTTGCCGCGCTGGGGCTTGTTCTTGGCGGTATCGGGCAGGAGGATGCCGCCGGCCGTTTTCTCTTCGGGCTGGAAGCGTTCCACGACGAGGCGATCACCCAAGGGCTTGACCTTCATGCTCCGTCTCCTTGCGTAGGTCAGCCTTTCCAGGCTGACGGCTTACGAGTTTTCAGTCTCTTTCGAGCGGCGGGTGAGGCTGGAAAGCCTGACCTACGGGAACACGGTCTGCGCAGACCGTGATTGGTTTCTCGGGCGATGAGGGGGATAGCAAGTGGCGTGCCTTGGATGATGATTAGGCGTAACCTGTTATGGGAAATGAACAAGCGTCTGGCAACGATCGCCGGATGGGCGGTCATCCTGACAGGGGGAGGGCCGCAGGCTGCCGGATTGGCAGACCCGGCGACTGGGAAGAAGGGTCAAGCCACCAGGGCGTCGATCACGCGGCCATACACATCGGTCAGGCGGTAGTCGCGGCCGGCGTGATGGAAGGTGAGGCGCTCGTGGTCGAGACCGAGCAGGTGGAGGAGGGTCGCCTGCAAGTCGTGGACGTGGACCGGGTCGTCGGCGACGTGGAAGCCGAGGTCATCGGTGGCGCCGTAGGTGAGGCCCGCCTTGGCCCCGCCGCCAGCCAGCCAGATCGTGAAGGCTTGCGGATGATGGTCGCGGCCGAGGCTGCGGCCCAGCGCCGGGTTGCTCTCGACCATCGGGGTGCGGCCAAACTCGCCGCCCCAGATGACCAGCGTGCTGTCGAGGAGGCCGCGCCGCTTGAGGTCGCGCACCAGGGCGGCGGAAGCGCGATCAGTCGCGGCGCAATTGTTGCGAACGTTGCCGGCGACGTCGCTGTGGGCGTCCCAGCCTTCGTGGTAGATGTTGATGAAGCGGACGCCGCGCTCGACCATGCGACGAGCCAGGAGGCAGGCGCGGGCGAAAGACGGGCGCTCGGGGTCGCAGCCGTACATCTCGAGCGTCGCGCGGGATTCGCTGCGCAGGTCGGTCAATTCTGGGGCGGAGGTCTGGAGACGAAACGCCATCTCGTAGGAGTTGATGCGTGTCGCTATCTCGGGATCGCCGACAGCGCCGAGGCGCTCGCGATTGAGGCTGGTGACAAGGTCGAGCGTCTCGCGCTGGAGGGCGGAGTCATAGCCCGGTGGGCTAGAGACGTTGAGGATCGGCTCGCCGGAGTTGCGCAGGCGCACGCCGGCGTAGACCGTGGACATGAAGCCGCTGGACCAGTTGGCGGCGCCGCCGGAGATACCCGAGCCGGTCGACATGACCACGAACGCGGGCAGGTTGTCTGTTTCAGCGCCGAGGCCGTAGGTCACCCAGGAGCCGAAGCTGGGCCGGCCGGGCTGGGCGAAGCCGGTGTTGAGGAAGATCTGGGCGGGGCCATGGTTGAACTGGTCGGTGCGCATCGACTTGATGATGCACAGGTCGTCGACGACGGTCGCGAGATGCGGCAGCATCTCGGAAAGCTCGGCCCCGCTCTTGCCGTGGCGGCGGAAGCGGAAGCGCGGCCCAAGGGCGGCGGCGTCGTGGCGGATGAAGGCGTAACGCTGATCGCCGATGACCGACGGCGGAATGGGGCGGCCCTCGAGCTCAGTCAACCGCGGCTTGTAATCGAACAGCTCGAGCTGGCTGGGCGCCCCGGCCATGAAGAGGTGGATGACCGCCTTCGCCTTGCCCGGGAAGTGGGGCGGCCGGGCGGCGATCGGGTTGGCGGCGCGGCGCTGCGCCGTCGCGTCTTTTTGCAGCAGCGAGGCGAGGGCGATGGAGCCGAGGCCGTAGCCGCAGGATTCGAGGAAATGGCGACGGGTGAGCATGGTCGTTTCTCTTTCCGAACCTCAGGACGCCAGCGGATAATCCTGGGCGAGTTCGGAGACGATCCGCTGGATTTCGGGCGACTGGTCGGGATTGCTCCGCAGAAGGTTATCGAAGAGGCTTCGGGCGCGCGCCTGCTCACCCGCGCGCCAGAGGCAGGAACCGGCGCTGAGCCGGCTGCGCAGCGCCAGGTCGCCTTCCCCGGCCGCTTCGTAGTCGGCTGCCAACACGAGTTCCATATGACCGGCCGCGAGAAAATGAAGAGCGGCGTTGGCGCGCTCGCCACGCATCTCGGCCAAACTGCCGCGCTGGACCTCGCGGGATTTCGCAGTCGCGAGCAGGTTGTTGATCGGAACGGATTCATCCGCCATTTTCGCCCCGCTTTTTGGGCTTGTACATCAGACGGCCGGCTGGTGTTTGCAACTCAACCACGCACGCTATTTCCAACCCGGCTCACTCCTTCGTGATCATCTCATCCAGGTTCAGGACCGCTCGCGCCGTCAGCGTCCAGGCGGCGCGTTCGAGCGCGTCCGACGTCCCCGGTCCGGCGATCGTCGCGGCCTTCAATTCTCCCTTCCGCAGCCGGCCGCGCTGGCGCTCCAAGAATGCGAGCAGCGTCTCCGCTTCCTTGTCGCTCGGCGGCCGGACGAGGCAGCGGCGGAATAGGTGGACGACACGATCGCGCTCCGTTCCTTTCAGTGCCGCCGTCTTCTCGCCCAGCGCCTGCGCCGTCTCGATGACGACGAGGTCGTTGAGCATCGTCAGCGCCTGGAGCGGCGTGTTCGACACCTCGCGCCGGGCCACGCAGGTCTCGCCGCTGACCCCATCGAACGTCGCGAACATCCCGTAGGGGATCGACCGCTTGAGGAACGCGTACAGCCCGCGGCGGTACCGGTCCTCCCCCGAGCTCGGCGTCCACTTGATCGCCCCATAGACGCCTTCCGTCGTCAAGGACGCCGGTTGCGGCGGAAAGACGCTTGGGCCCCCGATCTTTTTCGAGAGCTGGCCGCTTGCCGTCAGCAGACTGTCGCGGATCATCTCCGCCTCGAGCCGCACGCGCGGGCCGCGCGCCAAAAGACGGTTGTCCGGGTCGCGCTTGAGCAGGTCGGCAGAGACGGCCGACGATTGCTGGTACGCCGCGCTCATCACAATTCGTTTGTGCAATGCCTTGAGCGACCAGCCGTCCTTGACGAACTGGACCGCGAGCCAGTCGAGCAGTTCCGGGTGCGTCGGCGCCTCTCCCTGGTAGCCGAAGTCCTCCAACGTCTTGACGATGCCCCGGCCGAAGAACGCTTGCCACTCGCGGTTGACGACGACGCGCGGCGTCAGCGGGTTGTCCGGGCTGACCAGCCAGCGGGCGAGGCCGAGCCGATTGCGCGGCGCGTCCTTGGGGAACGGGTGCAGCAACGACAGGACGCCCGGCTCGACCTTTTCTTTCGGCTGCAAGAACTCGCCGCGATGATGGATGTGCGTCGGCCGCTTGTTGTCGTCCGGCCGCTCGCGCATCACCATCGTCATCTGATAGGCGGGCAGCGAAGCGCGCAGCGACTCGATTTCCTTCCGTGCCGCGGCCAGTTCGGGCGTCGTTTCCAGAAAGCGGCGGCGCAGCGTTCCCTTCTCCGCCGCCGTTCGCTTATCCCCCGGCTTGGCAAGGATCGCCGTGATGGCCGCGCCATGGCTGTTCGCCGTCCCCTTGCGCGGGTCGATGGTGAACGAGAGGCGGAAACGGCCCAGGCCGCACGCGTAGTGCCGCTCGAAGAGCATCTTGACGACGCTCTCGCCCTTGACATCGACCGGCTTCTCGAAATGAAACACCGCCTCATGGGCCCGGCCCGGTTGATCCGTCGTCGACCAGCCCGTCTCGGCCAACCCGTCATAGCAGAACTGCGCCCCGACCTTGCCCGCCCCGAAGGCGGCGCTGGAGTAGTCCTGAGACGCCGCCACGAACTTGACCGGTTTCCCGGCGACCGCGAGTGAAAGCTCGCTCAGGAAGAAGTCCCCTTTGCGTCCCTCGTAATAGGTCCGGCCGGGACCCTGATCGGGCAGGCTCGCATCAGGCAACGCTTCCAGACGCAGCGCCGTCGCCCCCTTGAAATCGGGCAAGCGCAGCTCATAGGTGTCGCTCTTGTTCTGGTCACCGCTCGCCAGAATCGAGCCGTCCTCCAGGACGCCGAGGTGCGGCATCGAGGTCTTCCAGGAAACGGGGCGAACGACCTGCCACTCGACCGCTGTCGCCGACTCGCGCTCGATCCACTTCTTGAGAGCGGCTTCCACGCCGTCCGTGCCGCCGGAAAACTTCCCGGGCAAGGCCTCCTCCAACTTCGCAATCCGCGCCTCGATGTCGCCCCGCCGCTTCGCGATGGCCGGGTCGGGAATCTCGTAATCCGGCTCATCGGCGTTGTTGAGGAACGCCATCATCCGGTAGTATTCGCGCTGCGTGATCGGGTCGTACTTGTGCGTGTGGCACTGGGCGCAGCCGAACGTCAGGCCAAGCCAGGCCGTCGCCGTGGTGTTGACCCGGTCGACGACGGCGTAGTAGCGGAACTCGAGGGGGTCGATGCCCCCTTCTTCGTTGACCATCGTGTTGCGATGGAAGCCGGTGGCGACGATCTGCGCCGGCGTCGCCCCCGGCAAGAGGTCCCCGGCGATCTGCTCGATCGTGAAGCGGTCGAACGGCATGTCGTCGTTGAGCGCCTTGATGACCCAGTCGCGATAGGGCCAGATGATGCGCGGCCGGTCCTTCTCGTACCCGTTGGTGTCGGCGTAGCGTGCCAGGTCGAGCCAGCGCCGCGCCCAGCGCTCGCCGTAACGCGGCGAGGCGAGGAGACGGTCGACCAGCTTTTCGTAAGCGTCGGGCGCCTTGTCGCTCACGAAGGCGTCGACCTCCTCCGGCGTCGGCGGCAGGCCGATCAGGTCGAGCGAGAGCCGTCGGATCAACGTGTAGCGATCGGCGGGGGCAGCCGGCTTCAAACCTTCGGCTTCCAGGCGGGCCAGAATGAAGGCGTCGATCGGTCCCTTGCCCCAGCTCTCGTCCTTGATCGCGGGCAGCGGCCCCGCCTTCGGCGCGACGTATGCCCAGTGCGGCTGATACTCGGCGCCGGCGGCGATCCAGCGTTTGAGGATGTCTTTCTGGGCTGGGCTCAGCGTCATCTTCGTCGAAGGGGGCGGCATCACCTTCGCCTTCTCGTGGGCGAAGATGCGCTGCACCAGCTCGCTCTTTTCCGGCTGACCGGGGACGATCGCGGCTTCGATGGCCCCGGCGCGGACGTCGAGCCGCAGGTCCGCCTTGCGGTTCTTCTCGTCGGGGCCGTGGCACTTGAAGCAGAAGCGCGACAGGATGGGCCGGACCTCGCGCGTGAAGTCCGGCCCCTGGGCGCCGGCGAGGCGTGGGATGAGCAGGAGACCGAGGAAGGAGATCGCGATCCGCATGAGCGTTTCCACCAAGCAGTAGAGCGAGCAAGAGTCAGTTTAGCCGGTGGCGAACGCCCCGCGCAGAGAAAATTACGGGCAAGAATGACAACCAACACTCGCTCGCTTCCATCTTTCTGGCGCCCATGTTTTTTGCTTTTGACGTGCCGCTCAGTCCCTGGGAATCAAACGCCGGAAAAACTATCGCCGCTCTCGTTCGTCGGTTATGATGGGTTTCCTTGCTCCTTCCGAGGGTCGCTTCCATGAAACTGCCCGCCTCCCTGCTCGGCGTTCTGGCCGTCGCGGTTACTGCCATCGGCCTGTCGGGCTGCGCTCAGGAGAAACCGACGCCACCGACCGGCGGCCTCTCCGCCGATCCCAACGCCGATCCCGCGAACCCGGCCGTGTGCGGCGAAGGGGGCGAAGGTTGCCCCGTGGGGGTCAAGAACGAACGGCCGTGCCCGGCGTGCGGTCGGGGGTGAGCCGATGCGCCCCTGGGTCGGCCTGTCGTTGATGCCGGAGCCCGAGTTCCTGGCCGCTGCGTATCCGTTGTTCGAAGCCGGCCTGGTCGACGTTCTGGAATGGAGCTTCGACGTCGGTTGGCCGCCCGCCGCGGTTCCTACCTGGGCGTCATCTCTCATCGATCACTTCAGCGGCGCCGACCGCCTCCTGGGCCATGGCGTCTCGTATTCTCCCCTCTCCGCGAACGATCACGAGCGTCAGGACGCCTGGCTCGAATCGCTGCGCGACGAGGTCGCTTCGCGAAGCTATCGCCATATCTCCGAGCATTTCGGCTTCGCCGCCGGCGGCAACTTCCATCAAGCGGCGCCCCTACCGGTCCCACTCAGCGCCGCGGCGCTCGAGGTGGGCCGCGCTCGCCTGCTCCGACTCGCCGATGTCGCCGGCGTTCCCATCGGCCTGGAGAATCTCGCGTTCGCGTTCAGCCTGCGCGACGTCCTCGAGCAGGGCCGCTTCATCGATCAGTTGCTGGCGCCGGTCCATGGCTTCCTCGTGCTCGACCTGCACAATCTCTACTGCCAGATGTGCAACTTCGGGGTGAAATGTGACGACCTGCTCGCCGGCTACCCGCTCGAAAAAGTGCGTGAACTGCATGTTTCCGGCGGCTCGTGGAGCGATCCCGGCGCGGCGCCGGTCCGCCGCGACACCCATGACGACGATGTGCCCGGGGAAGTCTTCGCCATGCTGCCCCGTGCGCTCGAGGCGTGCCCGCATGTCGAGGCCGTCATCCTGGAGCGACTCGGCTACACGCTGAACGAGGAAAACGCGGCCGCCTTCCGGCGCGACTTCGAACGCCTTCGGGAGATGGTCCATGGCTGAGCCGAGCGTTCAAGAGTTGGCGGCGTTTCAAGCGGCGCTGCTCGATCTCTTGAGCCAAGACCTGGCGGTGGAGGAAGTCCGGCAGCGCTTGCGTTCGGACGCGGTCTTCGCCCCTTTTCAAGAATACCTGGAAGAGGCGGCGCCGCGGATGCTGGAGGTGGCGCTCGAGTTGACGAAGAAATGGGGCAGACAATGACAACGGCAAGCCGGGCGGCGTAAGCCCCGGAGGAAATACTTGCCCGGATCAAGCGACGGCAGTCCGGGAGCAGATCGCCGGGAATAGAGCCGGTTTCCGGCAGCTTTCCTCCAGGGACTTACGCCGCCCGGCTCGCCTTCGTCTAGCCGCCGCCGCTCGTCGTACCACCGCACCTCCACATCGTAGACGCACCCGCCCCATGCCCCGCCGCTCACCGCCTGCAGCGCGCCCATAGCCTCGTGTCGTCCGGCAGCGCGGGGTCAGGCCAAGTCGCCACGCGGCGTTCTCTGGGCAAGCACGCCGCCCCTTCCTCCGGGCCAAAGACCCGCTCCCCTTCGCCAGCAGGTCGACGACGCTTTCCAGCCGCTTCGTGTCGATGACGATCTGGATCAGTCCCCTTCGCGAACCTTGCCGATCGGTCCGCCCGCCAGCGCTCCGGGCCGATGTGGCCGATGCGCAGCCCGTAGAGACGCCGAGAAGCGCGTCGGTCAGCACACCGCGACCTGCTTGCCGAAGCTCAAGTGCTTGAGGGCGAGGTCACCTGGTAGATCTCCTCCATCCAGCGCCCGTCGGTCGCGGCACATCCAGGACGATGATGTCCCCCACTTGCCGCTCGGCCCCAGCTCCCAGTGGCGGCGATCACCGCCCGCTCGTCGAGCACAGGCCGGGCCAACCGCCTTGCGATAAACGCCGTCCGCGTCGGCGAGCCGAGCGATCGATGGCGGTGCTCTTGATGACCGCCCCTTCGGGCGCCAGGTTACTGCAGGAAGGTGACGGTCGAAGTCAGCCCGCCGCTCGCCTCGCCAGCCGAGCTCATGATGACGTCGTCCGGATCGACGCCGTCTTGCTGGAACAGACGCTCGCGCACAACCCGGCGGCGTAGCACGAGCCGCGCTTCACCAGTCGAGCGCTTGCCGCACGGCTCGCCCGTGACCGTTAACGCCGTTTGATCGAGCGGCCCCATCTCGCGGGTGCAGCATCACCTCCAGCACGCCCCCGCGAGGAAGAGGCGTATCGTCGGATGACCGACCGGGCCGTTGGGCGGCGTGTCGACCAGGCGGGGGACGCGCCAGGTTGATGGCGTTCCAGTCTTCCACCGTCGGCCGGTCCAGGCCAGCGCGTAGTCGGCGATGGCCGGGATGTGCAAGGAGGAGGTTGGTCGAACCGCCGACCGCGGCGTCTACGGCCATGGCGTTCTTGAGTGCCGCGGGGTGAGAATGCCGCGGCAGGGTATCGCTCTTCTTCAGTTGCACCAGGGCGAGGCCGAGCGCCCGCGCTGCATGTCGAGCCAGATCGGCTGCCCGGAGGGCGAGCGCCCGAATGGGGCAGCGACATGCCGAGCAGCACTCGCCGACGACCTGGCTCGTCGCCGCCGTCCCCAAAAACTGGCAGCCGCCGCCGGGGCTGCCGCAAGCGCGGCAACCCAGCTCGGCCGCCTGTTGCAGGGTGAGTTCACCGTGGGCGAAACGGGCGCCGATCGTCTGCACCTTTCCCGCGTCCTCGCCGTCGGAAGCGGGGGAGCGTCCGCCGCCGGACCAGGACGCAGGGCAAATCGTGCATCGCCGCCAGAGCCATCATCATGGCCGGCAGCCCCTTGTCGCGGGTGGCGACGCCGAGCGCCTTTGCCGTCGGCAACGAACGGATCGGGCGTCAACACCAGGGCCGCATCGTTTCGACAGGGAGGCTGTCCTCGTACCGGTCGTCCCCTGCGTCCGGCCGTCGCATGGGTCGGTGCAGAAGCCGGCGAAGGGGATGGCGCCCAGCGTCCGCAGTTCCTGGGCGGCGGCCTGCATGAGGAGGCCGACCTCCCAGTGGCCGGTGTGGTAGCCGAGGGCGATGGGGGATCCGTCGGGCGGATCCCCCCTGCGTGCTGAGGATGAGGAACTCGTCGCGTGAGTTCGGCGGGGTTCCAGCCCATGCCGGCGTCTTGCGTGAGGCCGAAGATGTCGCCGCTGGGCGCGTCGCGGAGCAGTTCGGGGGTGAGCGGAAGGCTGCCGGTGGGGCCTGAGGCCTTGGTGGTAACGTCGAAGAGGGACTGGTCGGAGGAGTCGAGCAGGGGAAGTCATGTCGTCAAAACCGTTAAGGCGGGAAGATCTTGTTCCGATTTTTTGGGTGGAATTTGCGGCTGCCGCTTGCAAGCGCTGGGACCGGGGCATTATCGTGGGGGCGATTGTCAAAGGCGAGAGCGGCGAGAGCGGCAAGGCTTGCGCCGGCGCCCGGGGTTTGCCATGAGCCGCTACGACGACTGGGGCGATGACCGCGCGGGTAGAGCCAGGGAGGAGGACTACGGCGGCTACGACGCGCCCGCGGCGGCGCCGCTACGAAGACTACGACGACTACGGCTACCGCGACCTGGGACGAGCATCGGCCGCGGCCGCAGCGGCCTCACGATCGCCCTCGGCGTGGTGGATGTCGTGTTCGGCGGGCTGGCCTTGCTCCTCGAGTTCTACCTGTTCTTCGGCTTCATCGTGGAAGCGGCGGATCGTTCCGGCGGCGGAACCCGTTCCTCACGATACTCCTGTTGGCCTAGAGGGCGTCCTGGGCAGGGGTGGCCGGCGTCGTGGGTGGCATCGGCGCTCTTTTGCGGCGCCGCTGGGGCTAGGTGATGGGCATTGTCGCCGCCAGTCTGTCCGTGTTGGTGTCCATCATGTTCATCTACCTGCTGACGCAGGTGTCCAACCTCCCGGGCGGCGACAGGGGCGCCGCGATTGTCGCCTACCTGTTCGGCATCGTAGTCACGCTCGGCTACACGACCTTCACGTTCATCGGCTCCTTTCACGGGAGCGTGCGGGCCGATGTGAGTTGAGCGTGGGACAGCAAAAGGGCTGCGGCGGACGGCATTCAATATCCTTATGTGGACCTGCCGAACGAGATTGCATCATGAGCCGCAGAACTACGACCGGGACGATTACGACAGGTCACTTGCCCGCGACGAGGAGTTACCGCGAAAAGGCGGCCCCTCCCCGGCACCGCGCGACGCCGCCTATGGCGATGACCGCGGCCGCGGCCGACGGCCCACCGACGACTACGGCGACGACCGGGGCGGGCGCCGCTCGCCGACGACTACGATGACCGCGGCCGACGCGACGACTACGACGATTACGATCGGCCGCGCTGGCGGAAGTGGCGGCAGCGGCCTGGTCGGCGCCGTCGGCATCATCAACATCGTCGCCGGCCTCGTGCTGATCTTCTGGTTGCACCTGCTGCTGGGGGGCGCCTGGTCTCGACCGCGGGCGGTCACGCGCACCCGAACCGGGCGACATGATGGGCGTGGGCAGCGCGCATTTCCTCGGCACAATGGCGATGATCAACGGCATCCTCGGCATCCTGCTCGGCAACTGCAGTATCTCCTCGGGCATCGGCATCCTGATGCGCGCAACAGGCCCGCCGCGCTTGGCATGATCACCGCCGGCATGGCCGCGGCGATGGCGGTCCTCGAGATCATCCGCATCGTCGGCGGCTTCCTGCGTTGCCGTCGTCCTGGCCGGGCAAAGGCGTCGGCATCGCCTGGGCGTATCCGGTTGCCCAGTCCTGCTCTCCTTTTGCCCACTTTTCAGCTTCATCGCCTTGGCCGGCAAGTCGCGTGAGTTTCGTTGATCGGGCATCCGAACGAGATCATCATGAGCCGAAGACGACCGGGGCGCGATTACGACCGACCGCGGCCGCGACGAGGGCTACCGCGATGACCGCGGCCCCTCGCGGCCGCGCGACGACGCCTACGCCGACGACCGCGGCCGGCGCGGCGACCCCGGCGAGAAACGCTTCTTCCCGCGGCGACGATGACTACGACCGCGGCCGGGGATCGCGCCCGGGATCAGGACGACTATGACCGCCCACGCCGCAAGGGGCGGTGGTGGCGGCCCAGCGGCCTCTGATCGCCGCGGCCATCATCAACCTGGCGGCCGGCGCCCTCATTCTGCTCTATGGCATTCTCATCCTCATCGATGGCTTTCGCGCCCTCTCGCAGCTCAGCCTCATGGCGCGGTTCGGGGACCCGATGGGCGTCGTCGGCCGTATCCGGTTCATCGCCATTCTCGAGATCGTGGACGGTTTCCTGGCCCTCGGCATCGGCGGCCTCGCCGTCCCGGCCGGCATCGGACTGATCGTGAAGAAGGGTTTCGGCCGGACGCTCGGTCTGATCGCGACCTTCCTCGCGTGCGGCTATGTGCTCCTCGAACTGATCCGGATGATCCTGTTCTTCGGGCTGCCGGGGATCGGCTCGCCGGTCGTCTTCCTGGTGCTCGTGCTGCTGCTCGCCATCGGGCTCGTGGTCTTCAACTTTGTCAGCTTGTTCAGCGCCGCGGCCCGTCGCTCGCTGCGCTGACCCCAACCTTGCGGTAAACGTACTTCGCCGGACCAACAATCCGGGATAGGAACCCTAAAGCTTCCCCAAGCCCAACCAAGGAGAACCGATGAGTCGCCGCGATGATTACGATGATTACGATGATCGAGGCCGTGGCCGCCGAGACGACTACGACGATCGCGGCCGGGGCGGCTACGACGCGCCGCGCGGCGGTAGCCGCAGCGGCTTGACGCTGGCGCTCGGCATCATTCACATTATTTTCGGCTCGCTCGCCGTCCTCCTTGGCATTTGCGGTTTCATCGGCAGCGCCGGGGCCTCCTCGACGGGCGTTCCGGGCGGCGCGCTGGCCATGATCACTTCCCTCGGCATCCTGGCCGGAGGCGCCTGCGCTTTGGCAGGCGGCATTGGCACCATCCTGTGCAAGATGTGGGGCTGGATCATGGGGCTCGTCGCGGCCGGCCTCGCGGGATTGATGGGCATCCTGTTCCTCATCCGCATGATCCAGGCCTTCAGCTTCTCCGGTATCCCCGGATTCGGCATGGTGATCGCCATCATCCTGATCTGCTTCATCATGAGCGCCGGTTATGCGGTGCTCGTCTTCCTGTTCTCCTTCAACGCCAAGGTGCGGCGCGACATGCGCTAACGGCCGTGGATGTCGACCATTTTCTCGCCGCTCATCTCGCCCTCGATGAGGCCCTCCTCGTCGAGGCCGAGGAGCGCGGCGGGGAGATTGTGCGCTTCTGGAGTGGCAGGGACTGGCCATCATCATCGGCGCGGGCGGCAAGAGCGCCGAGGAAGTAGACGAGGCCGACGCATATCCTGGAGATAGGGAAGTTCAACCGC
The DNA here is from genome assembly GCA_046350295.1 of Gemmataceae bacterium. Taxonomy (GTDB): domain Bacteria; phylum Planctomycetota; class Planctomycetia; order Gemmatales; family Gemmataceae; genus JAXMAR01. The sequence continues at coordinate 1,015 of JAXMAR010000039.1, read as the reverse complement.
GAAGCGGACGATGTGGCCGACCCGTTGGACGCCTGGCTCTATTTCCTCAAGAACGCGGAGCAACTGGATTCGGCGGCGCTTCCGCCTCTGCTCCGGCGGCCAGGCGTCGAGCGGGCCGTCAAGGAGTTGACCATGTTGACCAAAGAGGAACACGAACGCTACGAGACCCGGCTAAAAGCGCAGCGCGACGAGGTGTCGCGCCTGCGCTCCGCAAAGTTGGACGGGTTGGAGGAGGGACGAGCGGAGGGACGAGCGGAAGCCCTTTGCAATACCATCCTGTCTCTGGCAAGCTCACTTGGCCGCCCGACGCAGAAACAGGACCTGGCCAAGCTCTCCCCTGCGGAACTGCAAGCGCTACATGACCGGCTGCTCGCCGATGTCACTGCAGCCATCTCACGGGCGGCGAATGGCAAGCCCGGCGCCTGAGCCCGCTGTCCACCGCCTCCTCGCCACTCATCTCGCCCTCGATGAGGCCCTCCTCGTCGAGGCCGAGGAGGGCGCCGGGGAGCTTTTGCGCTTCTGGGAATGGCCGGCGCCCGCCGTCATCGTCGGCGCCGGCGGCAAGATCGCGGAGGAGGTGGACGAAGCAGCCTGCCGCCGCGACATGGTCCCGATCCTGCGCCGTTCCTCCGGCGGCGGCGCCGTCCTCCTCGGTCCCGGCTGCCTCCTCTTCTCCCTCGTCCTGTCCTTCGAGCGCGATCCTCTGCTCGCACAAGTGAGCTCGTCCTACCGCTACATCCTGGACCGCATCGCTCACGCCCTGAACCTTCTCGCCCCCGGTCTGGGGCACGCCGGCACGAGCGACCTCGCCTGGAACGGCCGCAAGGTCTCCGGCAACAGCCAGCAGCGCAAGCGGCGCCACCTGCTGCACCACGGCACGCTCCTCTACGCCTTCGACGCGGCGCCACTGCCGCGCTACCTGCGTCCGCCGCCGCGCCAGCCGGAGTATCGGCAGGGCCGCGAGCACGTCGACTTCATCGCCAATCTACCGGCGCAGCGGGGCGACATCGAGGAC
>JAXMAR010000038.1:0-80159 GCA_046350295.1 Gemmataceae bacterium | reverse complement strand
GCGCTGCTTCAAGTGCGGAGCCGCCGGAAACCAGCTCGACCTTTGGGCGAAAGCGACCAAGAAGCCGCTCCATGACGCCGCCCTTGAATTGTGCGCTCGTCTGCATCGAGAGGTTCCCTGGCTGCACAAGAACAGAGAAGAGGAACCCGTAACGGGACTGCGCGAGGCGACCGACGAAAACAACACGCGAAAACCGGATGAGCCGAAAAAAAGGCTCATCCGGTTTTCGGGCGATCGTTATCGCATGTTTGCGGTTTCCTCTTCTCTATCGCCTGTGCCGCCAAGGGACTTCCTGACGCAAAAGCGCGGAGTTCGGGCGACAATCTTGTCCGGTTTCGGCTTTCCGGCTCGCTGGTCATGTTGAAGATTGCAAGCGACGCGCACGACTGGAAACGAAGCGTCCGTTTCCGCAGCCGCGCGGCTGGACGTCCCCCGGAACCATTCAACCCTTTCGTGGTGGAACATGAGCGACAACCGCAGAACACTCGGCGCGAATGTCAGCATCCTCTGCTACCTCTTGCTTTTTTTGGCGGTGATGTCACCCCTCGCATACCGATTGCATCAGGCGCTTGTTCCCTTTCCGGTCGCAGCCGCGCCAGAGCATGTCTCGCGCGACGAAGGCGACGGCTCGCCGGAGACCGGCTTCCTGTTCAAGGCGACGCTCCAGGCCGGTCCGGTCGAATCGGGCGACGAAGCGGCGGAAGTTGCTCCGGATTGAAACGGCGCCGCCGCGCCGTCCGCCGAAACGGTTCGTCGCCGAATCCCTTTGCAACGGGGCCGCCCGTCGCCGATAATGCCGGCACAACCGGATTCGGCCCGGGAGAAGCCCATGTCCCGTTTCCACCTGGTTTGCCCGCACTGTCAGGCGCGCTGGGATGCCATCGAGGCGTCTGATCCCGTTTCCTGTCCCGGCTGTCACCAGTCCCTGCCGCTCCGCAGCGCCGAAGTGCCGCGCGACAGCGACACGGTCCTGGGCGCGCCGCCCAGCACGGCCAGCTTTTCCCGGTCCGTGCAGCAACTTTCCGGCTTGCTCACGCGCTGGGAGGAGCTGCGCGTCCAGGGGCGCGATGTCGACGTGGACGAGCTGTGCCGGGATTGTCCCGAGCTGGCGGCGCCCCTGCGTCGGCAGATCGAGGCGCTGGCGGAGATGTCCTCGTTCCTGAGTCCCACCTTCGAGACCATCGCGACCAGGCGTTCCGTTGCCCAGGCGCTGCCGCAGGCGCCGGGGCACGAAATTCTGGGTGTGCTCGGTCGCGGTGGCATGGGCGTTGTGTACAAGGCGCAGCACCTGAAGCTCAAGCGGGTGGTGGCGGTCAAGATGGTCCTCGCGGGAGGTCATGCCGGAGCCCAGGAGCTGGCGCGCTTCCGCGCCGAGGCCGAGGCGGTGGCGCGTCTGCAGCATCCCAACATCGTGCAGATTCACGAAGTCGGCGAACACGAGGGACGGCCCTTCTTCAGCATGGAGTATTGCGATGGGGGCACGCTCAAGGACCGGCTGGCCGGCACGCCGTTGCCGCCCCGGGACGCGGCGACGCTGGTGGAGAAGCTGGCGCGGGCCGTGCAGCTGGCGCACGAGAAGGGGGTTGTGCACCGCGATCTCAAGCCGGGTAATGTGCTCTTGACCTCCGCGGGGGCGCCGAAGATCGCGGATTTCGGCCTGGCCAAGACGCTCGACCCCACCGAGGCGCCCACGCAAGCGAACGGCTTGACGGCCTCAGGGGCGGTGATGGGGACGCCGTCGTACATGGCGCCGGAGCAGGCGGGCGGCGGGCTGGAAAGGATTGGTCCCCCGTGCGACATCTACGCCGTGGGCGCCATTCTTTATGAATGTCTGACCGGCCGGCCGCCGTTTCGAGGCGCCAGCGTCGTGGAGACCGTGTTGCAGGTCAGGAACGAGGAGCCGGTGGCCCCGCGCAAGCTGAATTCGGCGATCCCGCGCGATCTGGAGACGATCTGCCTGAAGTGTCTCCACAAGGTTCCGGACCGCCGCTACGGCTCCGCGGCGGCGCTGGCGGAGGACCTGCGGCGTTTTCAGGCGGGCGAACCGATCACGGCGCGGCCGGTGGGCCGAATCGAGCGGGCCTGGCGCTGGTGCGGCCGAAATCGCGCGGTGGCCGCGCTGCTGGCGGCGGTCACGCTGTTGTTGATTGGCGGCTTCAGCGTCGGCTGGTATCTGGCCTGGACAGCGGACCTGGCGCGTCAGGAAGCGGACCGGTCAGCGGTGGCGGCGCGAAAGAGCGCGGCGGAGGCGAGCGCGAAGGCAAAACTGGCCCTGGCGAACGAAAAGAAGGCGAGCCTCGAGGCGGAGCGGGCGCGGACGCAATCGGAGCGGGCCAAACGCGTGGCGGGCTTTCTGGTCGGGTTGTTCGAGTCGGTGGATCCGATGGGCTTCACGGGCTACGCCTTTGGCCCGGATCGGGGGCGGGGGGCCAGGGTGACCGCCAAGGAGATTCTCGATCAGGGAGCGCGCAAGGCGGCCGCGGAGCTCAAGGGGGACCCGGAAGTTCGCGCCGCGCTGTTGACGACGATCGGCAGTGTCTACCGCACCATGGGCTTCATGCCGCAGGCGGAGGCGCTGCTCAAGGAAGGCTTGGACGCGCGCGTCAAGACGCTGGGCGAACGGCACGTGGATGTCGGCGCGAGCTGGTACGAGCTGGGCTGGCTCTACCATCAGGACGGGGAAATCGTCAAGGGAGAACAATGCTTCCGCAAGGCGTTGCTGCTGACGGAGGGATTGCCGGGGGCCGAGGATGTGCGCAGCCATTGCCGCTTCAATCTCGCCTGGGCGCTGCAGTGGCAGGACCAGAGCGCGGAAGCGGAAACGCTCTTCCGCGAGGTGCTGGCGGAGCGGCGGCGGCGCCTGGGGGATGAGCATTTCGAGGTAGCGGTAGCGAAATCCGGCCTGGCGGCCGTGTTGTTCGAGCGCGGCAAACGGCTCGAAGCCTTGCCCCTCATGCTGGAGACGGTGACCGCGCTGCGCCGCTATCATGGCGACGAGAGCATTGCGGCGGCGGTGGCTCTCGCTCAAAAAGGCCTGATGGCGTGGACCCTTGGCAATGTCGACCAGGCCGAGGCGGATTTTCTCAAGGGAATCGAGCTGGCGCGGACGCGTCTGGGCGACGACCACATCTACATCGCCTGGGGCTATGGCCTGTTAGCGGAGGTGATGAACGGCGCGAAACGGCCGGCAAGCGCGGAGCGATACTACGCGCAGGCGTTCGAGATCGGCCGGCGTGGGGCGGGACTGGAGCATCCGCTCTGGCTCCGCGCCCTGGCGCCCTATGCCGAGCTCGTCAATCGGAGCAAGGGCTACGCCGAGGCGTGTCGGATTTTCGAAGCGGCGCTGGACTCGCAGACGCAGCGGCGCGGGGCCCATCATCCGATTCTGGCGCAAACCCTGCGCGAGTTCGCGCAGTTCGCGTTCGCGCACAAGAAAGTCGACGAGGCGGAGAAGCTGTATCGACGCGCGGTGGACATGGCGCGCCATCTGCCGCCGGGCGCGTGCCGGAACTTCCATCACACGCTTGCCGATCTCGCCACTGTGGTCATGGAGAGCCGGCCCGGCGAAGCGATCGAACTGTGGCACGCGGCGCTGGCCGAGGCGCCGCGCCAGCGCGGCGCCACCGCCGACGACGCGGCGCTGCTCAGCCTGCGTCTGGCGGGGGCGCTGATCCGCCTGCAATGGTGCTCGGAAGCCGCGCGCGTCGTGGATGGCGCCGTGGAGATTGTCGACAAATCGCCCCTTGTCGCGAAATCCCACCGGGAGGAGATCCTGCGTCTGAAGACGATGCTGCCCGGGCTTCTCGACCAGGAGGCCAGGCGCCATGCCGCGACCATTGGCCTGGCCGCGCCTGCGGCGGCGCCCTGGCCCGTCCTGACCGGCTGTGTCTTGCGCCAGGAGGTCGACCGCGCCAGCGGCATACGGCGGCGCCTCACCGTCGGAGGAACAGTCCACGACCAGCTCAGGCATGAGGACGCGGCGGATCCGCTCAACCGCAGGAACTATCATCACGTCTACCATGTCGCTCTCGAAGCTGGCGTTGTTTACCAGATCGATCTCGTCAGCGCCGACTTCGACGCCTTTCTGCGCCTGGAGGACGACGCGGGTCGCATGCTGGTGAGTGATGACGACAGCGGCGGCGGCTTGAACGCCCGCATTGTCTGGCGTTGTCCGACAAGCGCGGCCTACCGGATCGTGGCCACGAGCTTCGAGCCGGGACAGACCGGACGGTACGAGCTCCGCGTGAAGCCGCGCGCGCCACCCACCAAGATCCTGTTCGAGAAGAAGGATCGACTCGGCGGCACGGACGGGCTCGACCGTGTACGGCGGAAGTGTTTCTCCAGGACCTACACGGTCGACCTGGCCGCAGGCGTTCTGTACCGCATCGATCTCCAGAGCGTGGACTTTGACGCGTATCTCCGTCTCGAAGACGCCGCGGGGAAGACACTGGCGCAGGACGACGATGGGGGTGGCATGCGCAACGCCCGCATTAGCTTCCTGGCGCCGAGCGCCGGCCCTTATCGCATTGTCGTCACCACCTACCGGGACAGGGAAGTTGGCGAATTCCGTCTCACGGTCGCCCATTGAAGGCCGGCTCGTGCCGAAGGAGGGACGGCGGCCTCGGAGACCGGCACGGCAACTGTGAGCACGCCTCCATGCAATCCCTCTACTTCATCCTTGCCGCCGTCCACCTGATCGCGATCCCCGTCACCGGCGTTCTCTGGACGTTCTTCGACCTCGGCTTCAAGGAGAAGTTGCGGCCGCATTTCCGGGACATCCGGGCCGTGCACTTCGGCTCCCTCTATCTCGTCCCTTGGTTCCTCGGCCTCGCCTACGCGTTCGACAAGCTGCGCGTCCCTGTTCTGCATCAGGCGGTGTTTCCCATCGGCCTCGGCGCCCTGGTCTTCTTCGCGGGTATCGCCTGGCTCTTCCCGAAGCCCGAAGGTCTCGATCCCTTCTATTACTGGACGTGCGGCAAGGCGATGGTGTTGTCGTTGATCGGGCTACTGTGTTTGGTCGTCGCTCTGTGCTGGACAGCGGCGGTGCTGGTCCTTTATGCTTTGCCTTGAGTGACGCCGAAAAACAGCGGGGAATCGAAAACCGAGGCAACGAGCGTTTCTGGTGGCTTCAATTCTCCGTTCTCGGTTCTCCGTTTTTTTTCATGAACGACGACCGCATCCAACCCGAGCGACATTTCCCCGGCCCCTTCGACGAAGCGGTCCAGCCGCGCCGCGCCTTCCCGCCGGACCGGCCGCGCTACGAGGGCTCGTTCGGCGATCGCGTCTTCGCACGCCGCGATTTTCAGTTCTGGGATCCCGCCACCGTCTCGGCCGTCAGCGCCTTCGGCGTCACGGTCCTCTTCGACGACATGGAGGAGGCCGCCCTCGACCCGGCGGATACCGTGGTCTTCGATCTGAAGGAACGCGACCTCGTCTTCATCCGCCATGGCCACGGGCTGCTGGGGGGCTGGGCGGCGCGCATTCTCCGCTTCTTCCCGAATGCGGTCGAGGTGCAAGCGCAATTCGGCGATTTCGCCAACACCTACTTCCTGTCGGAGCTGCGCATCTATGCCGAGCCGGTCGCCGTTCCGTGGAACCGCGGCGACCACGTGCTCGCCTACCAGCCGAGCGCCTACAAGTCCGCATTGCCCCTATGGCTGCCGGGCGTCGTTCACGACCTTTACGACTTCCCGTGCGTCGGCGTCGACTTCGCCAACGGCGATCAGTCCCTCGTTCCCGCTTCGCTGGTGCAAACGCTCGACTTGAAACCGGGCCTTGCCCCTTTTTACTCGCACCGAGCATTGGACCCACGGCGCCACCTACTACCCGTGCCGTGTCCTCGAAACGCGCGGGGAGGACGTTCTCGTCCAGGACGACACCGGCGCCACGTTCGACTCCCATCTGAGCCTCATCGCCCTTCTGCCGCGGGGCTATGCATTTGTCGAGGGGAAGTTGACCCGTCTCGATGGTCCCGGGAACGCGGAAACGGGAATCCAGGATCGCAAGCGCGGATAGGCCAAAGGCGGAGCGCCGGAAAAGCCGAAAAAACAATGGTTTACTGTTGGAAAGGCCTCGACGTTGCCGTATGGTAACTTGGTGTCCGACTCACCCTTGATGGAGCGCCACCGGGTAGACTACCGCAGCCTCGCATCTCGCCCCCGGTCCAGGACAAGGACGTCGATTTCCCCGTATCAATCTTTACCAACTAACCTCGCTTGCCCCAAGGCGCCAGGATGAGCACGAACATTCGGTCAGGCCGACCCCGCATCTATCTCATTCAACCCAAGTTCCCCCCCTCCTACTGGGGCCTGGAACACTTCATGGCGATGACGCCCTTCGGCGCCGTCTTCCCGCCGCTCGGCCTCTTGACGCTCGCCGGGCTCACGCCCAAGGACTTCCCCATCACGCTCTGCGACGAGAACGCCGGTGAGACCGTCGACTTCAACGTCGACGCCGACATCATCTGCATCACCGGCTACCTCCTCCAGGAACGCAACGTCTTCGAGATGGCCGACCGCTTCCGCGCCCTGGGCAAGCTCGTCGTCCTGGGCGGCCCCATGGCGAACCTCATCCCGCAGGACTGCCGGCCCCATTGCGACGTCCTCTTCGAAGGCGAAGCGGAATATACCTGGCCGCGCTTCCTCGATGACTACTGCGCCGGCAATCACGCCGACCGCTACTACGAGGAAGAGAAGATCCACCTGCCCGACTCGCCGCCGCCGCGCGTCGACATCCTCAAGAAAAAGTACGCCCACGGCATCGTTCAGTGCAGCCGCGGCTGCCCCTTCACCTGCGAGTTCTGCGACATCATCGTTATGTACGGCCGCAAGATGCGCTGCAAGACCATCGAGCATCATCCAGGAGATCAAGAGCCTGAGCCCACCGGCACCTATCAGGTCTTCTTCGCCGACGACAACTTCGTCGGCAACCGCGCCTACGCCAAGGATTGCTGCGCGGCGTCGCCGAGTGGAACAACAAGCGGCAGCACCCCATGTCCTTCTACACGCAGACCTCCGTCGACATGGCCCGCGACGAGGAGTTGCTCGGCCTTTTGCGCGACGCCAACTTCAACTCCGTCTTCCTCGGCATCGAGTCGCCGCGCAAGTCCAGCCTCGCCGAGACCAAGAAGATGCAGAACGAGCGCATCGATCTCGTCGAAGCCATCCACAAGATCCAGTCCTACAACCTCTTCATCTCCGCCGGCATGATCGTCGGCTTCGACAACGACGACGCGAGCATCTTCGACGAGCAATTCGAGTTCCTGCAAGCCGCACAGATCCCGATCGTGATGTCCAACGTCCTGATCGCCGTCCCCAAGACGCCGCTCTACAAGCGCCTCAAGGCCGAGGGCCGGCTGCTCGATGACAAGCAGGGGGAGGTGTACAACGGCACCAGCGGCGGCACCAACTTCCGCCCGCTCAAGATGACGCAGGAAGAGTTGCTGCGCGGCCAGAAGGACCTTTTCCGCCGCCTCTACCATCCGGACGCCTTCGCCGAGCGTCTCCTCGGTAACCTGTCGCGCTTCAGCAACGTCACGTTCAAGCCTGAGCGCTTCGCCTGGCACAACTTCGGTATCATGTTCAAGCTGATCGCCCATTACTGGTGGCAGGGCTCCGGCGCCCGAAAGTTCTTCTGGAACGCCCTCTGGAAAACCTTCCGCCACTCGCCGCGCCTCATCGGCCAGATGTCCATCTTCCTCGGCATGTACATGCACTTCTCCAAGGTCCACGCCGAGGAGCTGCAATGGAACCCCTGGACGAGCAAGGACGTCTACGTCCCCTCCGCCAACGGCCACCGGAAGGATGGCGTCGTCCGCATCAGCGAGGCGACTAAAGTCGCTCCCGCGAAGGTGAAGCCCGAGCCGAAGCGTATTGCCGTGTGACCGCAGGCGTCCCATGCCAAAAGCCAGATTTACCGCCCCGATCCTCGCCGGCCACAAGCAGGCCGCTGTCGAGGTCCCTTTCGACCCCGGCGAGCGCTGGGGCCTCGCTCCCGTCCCCATCAGGCCCGGCCGCCGCGGCTTCAAGGTGCAAGGCGCGCTGGCCGGCGCTCCATTTCAAAGCGCGATCGTGCCCCGCTCCAAACGGTTCTGGCTTCTTCTCGAAGATGCGCACCTCAAGGCGGCCGGCGTCGCGGTCGGCGCCTCCGTGACGGTGGTGCTGGAGCCCGCGGCGGCATGAAAGGCACACCGACTGTGCGGAATGGCGCCGCCGCGAGCCTGCCTCGGTCGCCGGAGGCGCGCTCGGCATGAGGCCGGACCTTTTTTTCTCACGCCGGGCTGTCGAACGGTAAGAACTTTCACCAGTCGCCCTCTCTTCGGCATCCAGATTGCTTTCACTCCTCGTCCAATAACCATCTCCTTCATGGAAGGTCGCGTCCGTTCAGGGACGGCAAGGCGGAGATCCGGTTCGACCGACGTGTGCCGACGTCTTTTCCCATTGAGGACGGCCACCGTTTCTCGAGGCGATCGCACAACCCCGTCCCGGGGTGGCGCTCCCGCCTTCGCGCGCGGTTGAGCGTCATGCACAGGCTCAAACTCCACTACTGCGATGGCATCCTCACCGCATCGTGCGAATGCGGCTCCTGGAGACGCGAGTGGACCTTGCGGGATGAGGAAGACCCCCTGCGGGTCGTGGACGGCGTGGACGCGGAATACGACAGGCATGTCGACGAATCCACGGATGGGGAAGGCTAGCGTTGGCGCGCGTTGTTAGACGGCTTCCGTCCCACCAGGCCGGGCCTTGCCGCGGAGAAGACGATGATCCCATGGGAAAAATCGCTGCCGGTGGTGCAGAGCTACGGGCTGACGGATCGCGGCCGGGTCCGGGCGTCCAATCAGGACCAGTTCCTGATCGCCGAGTTGGCGCGGACCATGTGGGTCCACGCCGCCAGCATGCCTCTGCCCGAGACACAGTATGGCGACCATCACGGTCACGTCTTGCTGGTCGCGGACGGCATGGGGGGCCACCTGGGGGGCGATGTGGCCAGCGCCCTGACGGTGCAATGCCTCGAACGCTTTCTGTTGCACGCGCTCCATCGCTTCTCCAACCTGCGCGATTTCGAAATGGAGAGCGTCGCCCTGGAGTTTCAGGACGCGCTCCATACCGCCCGCGACCTGATCGTCGAGGCATCCGCCGAGGACCCGGCCCTGGCCGGCATGGGCACGACCGTGACCATGGCCTTGGCCAGCGGCTGGAAGGCCCTCGTCTTCCATGCCGGCGACAGCCGCTGCTACCTCCTGCGCGGCGACCGGCTCGAGCAACTCACCGAGGACCACACGGTCGTCGCCGAGCTGATCCGCCGCGGCGCCCTCCGCCCCGAGAACGCCGTGCGGCACGCCTACCGCCACGTCGTCACCAACGCGGTCGGCGGCAACTCCCCGCAACTGCATGTGGATGTGCGGCAGGTCGACCTGGAAGAAGACGATACGCTCCTGCTCTGCTCCGACGGCCTGACCGACATGCTCTCGGATGAGCGCCTCGCCGCCATCCTCCAAGCCGAAGCCGCTCCGCGAGCCGCCTGCGAGCGCCTGCTCGCCGAAGCCAACGCCGCCGGCGGCCGCGACAACATCACGGCGATCGTTGCCCGCGTGCGGGCGAGGGAATCCAGGCCGGTTGCGGGCTAAGATCGCTGCGAACCGCTTGCATCCGACAGTTTTTGTGCGTATTGTGCCTGTGTGGCTGAACGTTCACGCGAGGTCCGGCTCGGGCGCCGGACCCACCGCCGCTCACAAACGCGATCGGTATTGCGTCAGGCTCCGAGTGCGCCATCATGAACCGCCTCGCCCCTCGTCTTCCCGCTCTCCTCGCCTTGCTCTTCGCCGGACTCCTCGCCCCGCAAATACGCGCTCAGCCGGCCGCCGCCACCGAGCTCAAGTCGGCCCATCTCGAGATGGCCCTCGTCAACCTCAAGAGCCTCTACTCCGACAGCCCCGACGCCGAGCAGAACCGGACCCACATCGACGCCAACCTCAAGCGGCACGCCTACTTCATCGACAAGCTGGCCACCGAGGGGGTCGAGTTCATCGGCTTCCCCGAGCTATCGGTCAACGGCTACCATTTCAGCAAGAACACGACCTGGCTCAAGCTCGACGGTCCGGAAGTCGCGGCGCTCAAGAAGATGGCGCGGGAGAAGGGGGTCTACATCAGCGTCGGCCTCGCGCTCGAGGATTCGCAAGGCAACCGCTGGAACATGCAGATCGTCATCGATCCCATGGGGCGGATCATCGGCGTCCATCGCAAGATCCTGATGGCGGCGGAGAAGGGATACGTGAAGCTCGGCTCGTTTCACAACGTCTTCGACGTCAAGGGCCTCAAGATGGGCATCCTCATCTGCGCCGACGGCTTCGACTACCGGAACCTGAAGAAGCTCGCGGACAACGGCGCCCGGCTCATCCACTACCCCAACGCCTCCGACGCCGGCGGCTCCCCCAAGGGCTTCTACGATTCGCGCGCCAAGTGGCCCGGCTGGGTCGCCGACCTCAAGCTCTACGCCGCCGCCCACAACGTCGCCGCCCTCTACAACCCCGACTTCGACCCGCCCCCCGGCAAGGACATCCATCAGGGCTGGTCCGGCGGCGCCTGGTTCATCGGCCCCGACGGCAGGACCCTGGCGCAGCAGCCGCCGTCGAAGGACCGCGCCGACTGCAAGGAATGCGTACTGCGCTACGCCGTGCCGATTCCATCGTTACGGAAGTAGCGCTGGTCGCACCAATCGAAACGGCGTGGGCGCGGTTGAGAGCCTACTTCTCTTTCGCCTTCTGCGCTTCCAAAGTCTTTCGGAACGCCCGCTCCTTTTGCGCCACGTATTCCCGGTAGCCTTCGGGATTCACGAAGGCAAGAGCGTTTCCCTTGCGCAGGAGAGCGTGCCGTTCGACCATGCCGTAATAGCCGCCGTGGGCGCCGAGAAACACGTCGCAGGGCAAGCTCTTGAGGACTTCGAAGGTCTTGGCGAAGTCGCCGGCGATCTCGGGGTAGTCCTTGTTGTCGACCAGCCGAAAACCCGGATTGACGTTCGGGCTGCCGATCACCACCACGTTGTATTTCTTGCCCCCCTCTTCCACGCGCCAGGTCCAGGTCGTGCAGCCACGCGTGTGGCCGGGCGTGCGGCGCGCGACCAGCGTGACGCCGCCGAGCATGACCTCGTCGCGATCGTTCAGGACGCGGTCCACCTTGCACGGGGCCCAGCGGTCGTCGGGGTAGAAGTACTGCCCCTTGCCGCCCGAGGCGATGACCTCCTCGTCGCCGCGCATCACAAAGACCTTGGCGCCGGTCACCTTTTGCAGGAGCGCGTGGCCGGCGACGTGGTCGGAGTGGGCATGGCTCGCCAGGAGAACCTTGACATCGGTCATCTTAAAGCCGAGCGACTCGACCGATTTCTGGATCAGGGGAACGGTGCGCTCGAAGCCGCTGTTGATGAGGATGTGCCCCTTATCCGTGGTGATCAGATAGGTCGCCAGGTCCTTGGAGCCGACGTAATAGACGTTGCCGATGACCTTGTGCGCCGGGAAGGGCTCATACCAATCGGCCGGCCCCTGTCCAACGGCGGCCATGGCGAGCGTCCACGAGGCGAAGTGCATGGGAACCTCCAAATGCGGGGACATCGCTGATAGGCTAACAGAATACCGGTCGATTGCGAGCTCTAAACGTTCGACGCCAAAGTGTCTCAGTCAGTACCCGTGAAGCCCAGCCACACCACCCCGATCACGATTGTCACCAGCGTCACCGGGACGCCAAGCCGGCAGTAATCGCTCAGCGAGATCGTCACGCCCTCGCGCCGCGCGTTTTCCACCACGATCAGGTTCGCGACGGAGCCGAGGATGGTCAGGTTGCCGGCCAGGGTGCTCGACATGGCGAGGGCAAGCCAGGCGGTTTCCTGGAACGTGGCCTCCATGTGCGGGATGATCGGCTTGAAGAGGAGCACGGCCGGGACGTTGCTCACGATGTTCGACAGCACGGCCGAGACGCCGCTCAAAAGGGCGATCGGCTCATTTTGACCCGCCACCCACCCGGCCATGTCGAGCTTGGCGAGGACGTGGACCTCGAAGGCGTGGACGACGACGAAGAGGCCGGCGAACATCAGGAGCAGGCTCCAGTGGACCAGGCGGTAGACGCCGTCGGGATTGACGCGGTCCAGGAGCAGCACCGAGGCGGCGCCGAGCGCGACGATCGGCATCGGGGCGCCGGCGAAGAAGAGGATGACCGTCGCCGCCGTCACCAGCAGGCTCTTGACGAGGAGCCTGCGCTGCCGGGGGCGGAGCGGGCGCGGACCTGCGTCGTCGTCCGGGGCGAGGCCCGCGGAGCCGGCCCGCAGCGCCCGGCGGAAGACGACGAGGGCGATGGCGTAGGCGACGGCGAGGCCGAGGACGGCGACCGGGGCGAGTTTGGCGGCGAAGCGGACGTAGCCGATCTGGGACAGGCCGCCGATGATCATGTTCTGCGGATTGCCGGTGAGGGTGGCGGTGGAGCCGATGTTGGAAGCGACCGCCAACCCGATCAGGTGCGGCCTGGGATCGAGCCGGCAGTGGCGCGTCAGCCGGATCACGAGCGGCGTGAGGGCCAGGCAAACGACGTCGTTGACAAGGAGAGCGGAGAGGACGCCGGAGAGAAGCATGACGACGCCGAGCAGGAGACGCGGCTCGCGGCAGCCGTCGAGCACTTTCTGCGCCAGGACGTCGAAGAACCCGGCCCGCCGCAGATAGACGACGACCATCATCATGCCCAGCAGCAGCGCGATGGTCCCGAAGTCGATGGCCTTGACCGCGTCGCCGAAGGAGAGGAGGCCCAAGGAAAGGACCAGCGTGGCGCCGATGAGGGCGATGCCGGTGCGGTCGGTGCGCAAGCCGGGGAGCTTGCCAAGGACGAGGCCGGCGTAAGTCGAAACGAAAACGCAGAGTGTCAGCCAGAAGGTCGTCGCTTCAGACACTTCCTCTCCTGTCCACGCGGGACTCAACCGTGGTCGTACTCCATCCGAGCGACGTCGATTTCGTTACTTTCGCAAAGCCGTTCGCTTGCATGCCACATGCTTGCTGCCATATCCTGACAAGAGAGAGGTGTCGAGGCGCCGAAAAACCGCCGATCCGGGAGCGCCGACTCATATGGCCGACGGTCTTCCCTTCGTTCTGCCGATTGTCCTCGCTGCCCTCGTCTTCGCGGCTCCCATAGGCCTCGCCTTGCTGATTGCGCGGCTGGATGCGCGCCTCAGTCGAAAACGCGCGGAGGTCTTCAAGGCGGTGGCGCAACAGGTGGGCTGCGCCTTTCACCTGCAAGGGATTAACGGCTACTTGGGAGACGTTTCAACGTTCGATCTCTTTCAGCACGGACGGACGCGCTGGTTTCGCAACGTGATCCATGGCACGGTACGGGGCATTGAGGTTTGCCTCTTCGATTATCAATACACGATGGGATCGACCAGGCATCCGCAATGCCGGCATCAGACCGCGGTCGCCTTCCGCGTCCCCAACTTGAACCTGCCCGATTTTGGCTTGCGGCTCAAGAACGGGAGCGACCGCTTCGGCCCGTGGATGGCCGGATCGACGTTGGAAACTCAGATCGGCTATCGCGGAATCCCCTTGGAAAACCACGAGAGATTCGCGGAGCGTTTTCAGATCTACGCCCGCCACGAGGCCGAAGTCCGCCGACTGTTCGCGCAAGATCGACTCGACTACTTCGCCGCCCTTGCGGACGTGAATGTTGAGGCCCATGACGACCGGCTGCTGGTGTACCGCCACGCGGCGCCCACAAACCCAGCGGCTGTCCTCGAGCTCATGAATACCGCTCTCGACATTCTCAACAGACTGCACGGTGAGCCGCTTTCAAGATGAGGGGCCGCAGGCTCTACTTGCCCCCCTCCACCCGCCGGTACTCTCCCGAGAGCTGGAATCCCTCCCACGGTCGAAAGCCGATGCTCCCGACCAAGATCAGGCGGCCGCCGACAAAGTCGTAATACGCCTGGACCTTTTGCGTGGGGCTGCCCTGGAGATTGAGCCGGGAGAGGTAAGCGACGCCAACGCCTTTCACCTGCTCGACGCCGGTCACCTTGATGGCATCGCTCCATTTCTTCGTCCCTTTCTCGTCGACGCCGAGGACGGTCAGCTTGCCGTCCGTGAACACCAAATCGATGCGTTGCTGGGCCGGCGCGCCCGTCTTCGACGGTTTCTCGCGCAGCGTCGTCCAGCGCCCGCGCAGCTTTTCGAGTTCGGCATCCTGCCAGACGTCCACCGCGCGGACCCGCACGTCGCGCACCGCCCCGACCGTGGCATAGGTCGCGATGCCGAACGGCCGGCACAGGTCGCACTCCGGGCGGATGGTGATCTTCTTGCCCGCCGTCTTGAAGTCGACCATCTTCTCGTCGTCGATCCACGCCTGGATGCGCTCCTTGGTCACGCGGATTCTGACCTTGTACCACTGTTCGTACTTGAAGCCCATCAGCTTCTTGGTCTCGTTTTCCGACGCGTCCTTGCCGTCGATGCTCGACAGGCCGACGACCGCACCGCCCCAGCCGCCGACGACGAAGGAGCAGAAGGAATCGCCGACGGGGAACGTCGTCGTGCAAAAAAAGTCGGAGCCGTTCAGCTTCTTCGCCTCGAGGAGGACTTCATAGTCGATCTTCGGAAAATCCTTCTTGGCGTAGCTGACCCCCGTCATGTTGGTCCCGCGGTCGAGCAGCATGTACCCCTTCTCGACCAGCACCTCCCCCTCGCCGCCGAAGTTGGCCACCTTCCAGCCATCGAGCGTTTTGCCGTCGAAGAGCGGCTTCCATTCTCCCTTGATCGCCGGCTTCTTGTCCCCGGCCGAGGAAAGAGCGGGGACCGCGACAAGGCAACAGGCCACGACAAAGAAGCGGTTGAGCATGTCACGCACTCCCTTTTTCTCCATCCGATATGGAAGTTTGGATTTCCTGCCACAAATCCGCGACGCCGAGGACCGGCAGCCAGCGTCCGATGTACGCGAGGTGGCTTGCGCGCGGCTCGCCTTGCAGGCCCGAAGCGACGGATCCGGTCACCATGGAATCGACGCCGAGCGATGCGAGCCGGCCGCAGACAAAGATCAATAATTCCTGTTGTGACACTTCAAGAGACCCTCGATGTACATCCTGTGGATCTCTTCCTCGCTCGCTCCGGGATTGCGGTTGCGGACCCCCTGAAGAAACAGCGCCTTTGCGAACTCCGAAAGCTCGAACGTCTTGCTCAGCTTCTCCTCCGGCGTCATGCGCCTGACGATCTCGATGTATCGCGCGTGGTTCGGTTGGGGCTTGCCGTTCATCTTGTTATCTTAGGACCTGAAAGTCCCCTTTCGCCGTCCAGATCGGCGGGGAAGGGCAGGGGAGTGGACCCATGCGCGGCCGCCTGCATCTCCTGTTCTTCGTGCTCGCGATTCTCGGCCTGGTACTGAGCCTCATCGTTCACGTCGCAACCTTCGCTGATGTCGATCTCATCGATACCTTCCCCGCTTTCTGGGTCCTGCACCTCGGCATCTTCATGGTCTTTATTCCCTGCCTGCTCGTCGGCGCCAAACCGCGCCGGTACCGGGAGCCGCTGCCGGCCAAGCCACGCTGGCTCTCGCGCCTCGTCTACCTCTTCTTCATCTATGCCGGTGTCAACTTCATCATCTTCCTCTTCCTGATCCGCGAAGGGACGGCCCAGCGCCTCGACGACGGGACCTACATGCTGGCCCACCGCGCCCACCGCGTCCGCGCCATCACCGAAGCCGAGTTCCATCACCAGAACGCTCTCGTCGCCCGCGGCTTTTCGGGGCACTGGATGCTCTTCTACTGCATGACCGTCCTCCTGCTCTGGCCGCGCAAAGAAAAACCGCCGGAGCCTGCCGGCGGTTGAATCCTCTGTGCTGAGTAACTGAGCCGGCCCTACTCGACCGTCCACGTGTCGCCCATGTTGTAAAAGGCGTCCATGTCCCCCTCGCCGAGCTTGGCGACCGAAGCCTCGATCTGGCTGGCGACGGCTTCGTCGTAGCTCGGCTTCTGGATATCGCGGAAGACGCCCAAGGGCTCAGGCAATTCCGGATGGCGCATCCGGGCCAGGAGGAAGGCGAGAGCCGGATCGGGCGCCTTCTCGTCGTGGAACAGCAGGTCATCGACGTTGACGCCCTTGCCCAGCTCGACGACCTCCGGCTTCATGTTGTTGAGGCGGATGCCGCGCTTGCCTCCCTTGCCAAAGATGAGCGGCTTGCCGTGCTCGAGATAGACGACGTGTTCCGATTCGGGGCTTCTCTCGGACGCGTACTCGAAGGCGCCGTTGTTGAAGACGTTGCAGTCCTGGTAGATCTCGACGAAGGCCGTCCCCTTGTGCTTGGCGGCGCGCTCGATGACGTAAGTCAGGTGCTTGATGTCGACGTCGACCGAGCGGGCGACGAAGGTCGCCTCCGAGCCGAGCGCGTAGCACAGCGGTGACACCGGATTGTCAACGGAGCCGTAGGGGGTGCTCTTCGACTTCTGCCCCATCGGGCTCGTCGGCGAGTACTGTCCCTTGGTGAGGCCGTAGATCTGGTTGTTGAACAGCAGGATCTTCAAATCGAGGTTGCGGCGGATGGCGTGCATCAGGTGGTTGCCGCCGATCGACAGAGCGTCGCCGTCCCCGGTGATGACCCAGACGTTCAGGTCCGGCCGGGCGACCTTCACGCCGCTCGCGATCGCCGGAGCCCGGCCGTGGATCGAGTGGAAGCCATAGGTGTTCATGTAATACGGGAAGCGGCTGGAGCAGCCGATGCCCGAGACGAACACGAATTTTTCGCGTGGGACGTTGAGAGTGGGCAGGACTTTTTTGACCTGGGCCAGGATCGAGTAATCGCCGCAGCGCGGGCACCAGCGGATTTCCTGATCGCTCGCGAAGTCCTTGGCGGTGAGGACGGGAAGAGTGGGCTTGGAGACGGCTTGACCAGCGCTCATCGTGGGTGCGACCTTTCAGGCTTTTTGTTGGGCGCCGCTTGCCGGCGACGCCGTGCATGAGCTATCGGATGAAGACCAATCTTTGTCGGATTTCGTTTAGCCCAGGTTCGCAGAACCGGGTGGATGCGACGCCGGCTTCGGCGCACATCGCTCACGCCAGCATCTCGTCGATCTTCTGCACGACCTCGTGTACCAGGAATGGCTTGCCGTAAACTTTGTTGTAGCCTACGGCGTCGACGAGAAACGTCCCGCGCAACAGCATTCGCAACTGGCCCGTGTTCAGCTCGGGAACCAGCACGCGCTCGTAGCGTTTGATGACGTCGCCCAGGTTGCGAGGCAGCGGATTCATGTAGCGCAGGTGGGCGTGTGCCACCGATTTGCCCTGACCGACGCAGTGCAACACCGCCGAGCGCACCGAGCCATAGGTACCGCCCCAGCTGATGACGAGCAGCTTGCCGGACTGGGGTCCCTCCACCTCCTGGAGGGGGATGTGGTTGGCGATGCCGGCGACCTTTGCCATGCGCGTCATCACCATCTTGTGGTGGTTCGCCGGCGAATAATCGACGTTGCCGGTGATATCCGATTTCTCCAGGCCACCGATGCGGTGCTCCAGTCCGGGGGTGCCGGGAATGGCCCAGGGCCGGGCGCCCTTCTCATCACGCGCGTAGGGCAGGAAGTGCTCGCCGTTCTCAGCGTGGTGGCCGTTGCCGTTGTGACCGTTTACCCCGTTTGTCTCGGTGGCAGTTTTCCCCTCCGGATGCTGAATCCGGATTGGCGCGAAATCCTTGAACTTGGGAATCATCCACGGCTCGGCCCCATTCGCCAGATAGCCGTCCGTCAGGAGGATGACCGGCGTCATGAACTCGACCGCGATGCGCACCGCCTCCTGCGCCATGGCAAAGCAATCGCCGGGGCTGCAAGCGGCGACCACCGGCAGAGGGCAATCGCCGTTACGGCCGTAAAGCGCCAGGTTGAGGTCGGACTGCTCCGTCTTGGTCGGCAGCCCGGTGCTGGGGCCGCCGCGCTGCACGTCCACGATGACCATCGGCAGCTCGGTCATCACGCCCAGCCCCATCGCCTCCCCTTTGAGGCAGATGCCGGGGCCGGACGACGCCGTTACCGAGATCTCGCCGGCGAAGGCCGCCCCGCACACCGCGGCCATGGCGGCGATCTCGTCCTCCGCCTGGAAGGTGCGGACGCGGAATTGCTTCATCGTCGACAGTTCATGCAGGATGTCGCTGGCCGGCGTGATGGGGTAGCCGGCGTAAAAGAGGTTCTTGCCCGCCCGCTTCGCCGCCGTCACCAGGCCCCAGGCCACCGCCTCGTTGCCCGTGATCTTGCGATACTTGCCCGGCGCCAGTTTCGCGCGCGGCACCTCGTAGTGCTTGGTGAACGCCTCGGTGGAGTAACCGTAATTGAAGCCGGCCTTGAGCGCCCGCAGGTTGGCCTCGCCGATGTTGGCGTTCTTCTTGAACTTGTCCTTGATCCATTGCTCCGTCGGCCGCGAGTCGCGGTCATAGAGCCAGTAGACCAGGCCCAGGGCGAAGAAGTTCTTGCAACGTCCCGCTTCCTTCGTCGACAGGCCGAGCCCTGCCACGGCGTCGCGCGTCAAGCGCGTCATGGGCACGCGGTGCAGGTGGTACTTGGTCCGGAGGACCTCGTCCTCGAGGGGGCTGACTTCATAGCCGGCCTTGACGAGGTTGGACTTGTCGAACTCGTCCTCGTTCGCGATCAGGGCGCCGCCGCGCTTGAGGTCGTTGACGTTGGTCTTGAGGGCGGCCGGATTCATGACGACCAGGGTGTCGACCTGGTCTCCCGGCGTGAAGATGTCCTGGCTGGAAAAGTGAAGCTGGTAACCGGAAACCCCCGCCAGGGTACCGGCGGGGGCGCGAATCTCGGCGGGGAAGTCAGGCAGCGTGCTCACGTCGTTGCCGAAGATGGCGGAGACGTTGGTGAACTGCGTGCCTACCAGTTGCATACCGTCGCCGGAATCGCCGCAAAAGCGGATGACGGCGGAGCCGACCTGTTCTTTGATTTTCGGTTGGGCGGTGGCGGGCTGAGAAGCGGCCGTGACAGACGACATAAGAAAGAACTCCTGCTGAGGGATGCCGGCACTTCTGCGAGAGAGGTCGCGTCTTCGGTAGGAGCGGTATGGAAGGAAAGATCCATCCCGCCGCGTGGGGAGGCATGCCTCATCTTTTTTCAATGTAGCCGTCTTCGGCGAGATGGACAACAGAAATCAACACGGGCGCTTCGGCAATCTGCTGCGCCGAGTGGGAAGGGGCAAACGCTGTCGCCTGAAGGGACTGCGCCGAACGAAGCGATCAGGCCCGGCCATCCGGTTGCGCGCAAGGTGACGGGCGACCCGGTCCCTGTGCGGTCGTGGTCGGCCTCCGGCGTCTTCCGTATTCTTTCCACAAGCCAAGTCCTTCTTGGAGCCGCGTCATGCCAACCCCGGAAGACCCCAAGCCGCCGCAGAGCCGGGTCATGTCGATCAGCGTGCTCGTTTGCGTCGTCATCGGCATCGTCGCCTTCCAGATCCTGGCGCCCCGCTTCATCCCGAGCCCCCCGGAAGGCGGGTTCAACTGGGAGCGCGTCCTCTGGGCGGGCCTCGTCGGCGGCGTCTCCGCCCTGATCGGCGCCGGTGTCGGCTTGATCATCGAGAAGATGACACGCAAGTGACGCCGTTCATTCCATCTCGTAGAGATGCAGCGCCACCGGCGCGTCTCCATAGCCCGAGCCGTAGCCGCCACCATGTCGCTGATACAGATCGGCGCCGCGAAAATCGTCGACGAAAAAACCGTCTTCGGCGCTGAGATCGCGGTCCTCGAACAGCACGCGGACCCGGGCGCCCTTCTTCAGTCCAGGCACATAGACTCGCGCCTTCGCCAGTTCGCCCGGCGGCAGGCCGACATCATCGCCGAAGACCAGCTGCTCCTTGCCGTCCGGTGTCACGAGCGCCGTCCTACCCCAGTGCACTCTCCCCTTCGCGTGCAGGAATCCGACCCCCTCGATCAGTTTGCCCTCGGCGTTGATCGCCTTTAACGGCAGCTCCAGTGACAGCCATTTGCCAGTTTCAGGCAGCGGCCCCAGCGCCGCCGCCTCGGCCGGCACGAATGGCATCGCCTTGGGCACGAGGTCCGTCCCCCATCCCAGGAACCCCTTGGCATGGCGGTAGAACGTGTTGAGGAACCAGTACGCCGTCTTTGGCTCCTGCAGCGGCGTCAGATCGACCTTGCCCCAGCGGGCCGCGTGCGTCCAGCGGCCATCGGCCTTGATGAGGATCGCCACGCCGTCCGGCGGCTCCTTGCCGTCGAGCTTGACCCATTGCGTGAGCTTGGTCCCCCGGGGAAAGACGCGCGCGTCCGGCAAGTACTGGATGCCGTGGACCGCTAAGCCGATGGGCGGCTTCGCGCCGATCGCATAGGCGTTGCTCTCGTCACGCAACTCGTGCGCCTTTTCCGTCATCCGGCTCCGTTTGCCGCCGGGGGGCGCGTCCTCGCTCCACGTCCATTTGCCCAACGGGATGCCATGCGTCGTCGCCGCGATTACGTAGGTCTTCCCCTTGTGGCGATACGCCCGATGCTCGATCCATGGCTCGATCCTCACTTCGGGCGCCTTTTCTTTGGATGCCACGATCGGCTTCCAGAACTCCATCTCGCCGTGCAGCCCGCGGAAGAGCGAAGCGTCCCCCGGACCGTGCGCGATCTGCCAACCGCGGCAGCCACGCATCAGCTCCACGTAGGTATGGAAGCGCCACCGCTCGTACGGGACCGATTCGTACATCTGCGGCCGCAGCCATACAACCTTGTCCTTGCCCTTGACGAGGGGCGACAGGTCGGTGTGGATGTTGGCCGGATAGAGCGGCTCGGTCTCGGGGTCGAAGATATCGAAGAAGGGGACGCGCTCGAACTCCAGGCGGTTCCAGTAGCCGCCGTGGCCGACCATGACCGGCTTGCCGCTTCCTTTGCGGAGATAGGCCACCACCTTGGCCAGCCCCTTGAGCTCTTCTGGTGTCGAATTCAGGAACAGGCCGAAGGCCTCCTCGATGCCCGGCGTGACGGAGACGACGGCCGGGTCTTTCGCGCAGGCGGCGAGGTAAGCGTCCAGCTTGTCCTTGCCGCCGGCCTGCTTGAAAGCGTCCGCCAGGGAGAAGGCCGGCTGCGGCGTGGCGAACGCCGTTGAACAATAGAGGTTGTCCTTCGTCCATTTCTCCGCGACGGTTTTCAGGGGCGTGATCGACCCAGCGACATAGCGCAGGCAGTTGAAGTCGAACGCCGCCCGACTTGTGGAGGAGGCGCTGTGGCGATCGTACAGGCTCCATTCGGGCAGGTTGGACAGGTCGCGATACTTGCCGGGCCCCGGATCGGCGGGTCCGGCGTACACCGGGTTGTGGCCATAGGTGACGCCGAAGGGCATCCAAGGCTTGCCGCCCAAGAAGACCATGTTGTTATCGACCGTCACCTTGCCGACGCGGGGTTGTGGCGTGTCGTGGGCGAGGCGACAGAAGGGCTGAGAATCGACGGCGGCGATCGCCTTGCCTGCGTCGTCGATCGCAGTGGCACGGACGATCCAGTTCCGCTGCGGATCGGCGAACGACTGCACCGGCAGGAACGAGACGTCCAGATCGGCGAGAAGTAGGTTGGCGAAGTCGCCGCGGAGATCGACGGGGATCTTGGCGCGCTGCGCGAGGATCGCCTTGGGAGAGGCGTCCCGTTCGGTTGTCTTCAGCGCTTTTCCGGAGCGACGCTCGATAACCTCCAGACGCACCTCCCGCATCGCGTCGAGCGCCGTTTTGGGCATGCCGAAGTTCATGCGGACGTACTGCTTTTGCTCCGGCGCCAGATAGAGGGCGCCGAGTCGAAGGTCGATGGGGACGAGCCACGGCGGCGCCGGCTCTGAAGGGAAAGTGTCCTCCTTCGTATCGACCGGATCGAGCGGCGTGCGCGGCGGCGGCTCTTTCACCCCCTTCACGCCGCGCGCGGCCAGTTCCTCTGCCGTGCTCTCCGGCTCCGTCACGCGGACATCGTCCCACCAGATCGTCCCGGTCACGTCATTTTGCGGCTGGCGGCCCGTGCCATCGAGCGTGTAGCCGTTGACGCCGCGTGCCGCGAGGACGAGGCGGAACGATTTCACCGGCGCCCGAGGACGAAAAACCTGTCGCAGCGTCCGCCACTTGTCCGTGCCGATGGAGACGGGCGCCTTGTGAATCCAGTTGAAGCCGTCCAGTCGCTGACCATCGTCCGTCACGGCGTCGATCTGGAGCATCGCCAGACGGTCCGTCCGAACCGCAACCTCCGCCTCGATCAGCCGCGCCTCCTTCTGGTTGAGGACAATAGGATCGCTCAGGACCGCCGTCTCATCGCCGCTCGGCACGGTCATGCGCAAGCTGCCCTTGCCCGTCTTGGCGATCAGCGGGTCGAGCGCAACCTTGCCGCGGTTGGAAAAGTTCGTGTTGTGCCAGGTGTTGAAGATGTAATAGTGACGCGGCGGGAAATAGGTGTACTTCTGCGGCGCCGACCAGGAGCGCGGATAGCCTTTATCGTCGACCGCCTCGAAGCCGCCGTTGGAGACCAGCGACGGGCCGCCAGGCGCGTGTGTGGTCAAGAGCGCCTCATGCAGTTCGACGCTTCCTTCCTTGCCGACGTAGCGAAAAGAGACCTGAACCAGGCCTGGAAGGAGCACCCCTTCCTTGGCGATCAATGCAGCCTCCTTCGGGTCTTTGCTTTGCTCGTGGAGCGCCGCCAGGATGGCCTTACCTGGTAGTTGAACGAGAAACGCGCGCTTGTCATGATTGCCCGCTGGCAGGTCTTTCGACGCGAACACGATCGGTTTCGTCCATGTTCCGAACTGATCGCCCGATGTGCTGCCGGGGGGACAAACAGCTACCTCGATGACGGCCGCCTTCTCCGGTAGGTTCTTGGTGGTGACTGCCAGCCAAAACTTCAGATCGCGGACCATCCGCTCCGGCCGCTTGCTCCGCGCCGCCTTCATCACGGGATAGCCACCTGCGTCGGGAAAGCCCTCAAGCGCCCGATCGTCGTGGATCAACACCCAGTTGACGCGCTGCTTGATCTCCGCCGGCCCTTCGACGATCAAACGCCGCGTGCCGAGCGGACCGTCCGCGTTCTCCCAGCGCCACTTCCCTTTGAGCGTCCAGCCGTCGGGATTGAAGTCGCGGCGGTTGTAGAAGTCGTAGGGGTAACACCAGTGGTGGTTCTTCATTTCGGGCACGAGCGTGAGCCAGTCGTCCTGGAACCCGCCGTTGCGCAGAAGGTTGTCCGTGTTGCGCGTCTGCGCAGAAACAGGCGCTGCGAGGACCAAGCAGAGAAGGATGATGTGTCGCATTTGGTCTACCCGTCGCCGACGCGCAAGCGTGCGCGTGATTCCAATCCTCGAGCGTCAGTTGCACGCCGCCACCAGCGGCTCCTCCAGCTCCTTCAGGTAGAACAACCGCCCCGTCAGCGTCGGCATGAACGTGCTCGGGATCCACGGGTCCGGCTCGTGCTGGAGCGTCATCCGTAGCGACAGGCCTTGCCATTGCATGCCCCGGCCGAAGGAGCCGTCCGCGCCGCCGATGATCTTGTCCGCCGCCAGGAACAGGGCGGGACCAATGGTGTTGGCGTAGGCGGGTACCAGCGTCGTTCGGCTTTTGAAGCTCGTCAGCGCGTTCTGCTCGATGGTGAGCGGGTGCAGCTTGGCGCCCAGCCGGTGCGTCTGCTTCTTCCATTCGTCAACACTGTTGAATTCGGCCGCGAAGTGCGGCTCCCAGAATGCGATGTGGCAGACCCGGCCGACGCCGAAGACCGTGACCAGCCGGGCGCCCTGCTTCTTGAGATCGGCGATTTGCTGGGCGTACGTAGGCAACTCCTTTTTCAGGGCGAAGTGTCGCTGCTTCTTGGGCACGGTCGCCGCTCCAAGGGGGCCATAGAACGCCTGCTCCATCGAGTACTGGAAGGAGCCGGGGTTGTCGGGGGGCAGGCTATCGCCCTGGGCGTCGGACCACTCGTCCATGTTGAAGCCATGGACGTGCTCGCAGCCGACGCCCCATTCTTTGAGGAAGTAGACGGCCCAGCGATACATGCCCATCGGGCCGACGGGCAAGATGATGGCAAGCGGCTTGCCCTGCTGGCGAGTCTGCTGGATCTCGCGGGCGATCTCGTGCCCCATGTAAGTGTCGAAGTCGGCGAGCGTGCCGCAGGCGACCGGCTCGAACTCCGGGTTCCACCAGGAGCAGCGGCGGATCATCGCCTCGGCGGAGCGTTCGGCCAGCTGGTCGATCTTCTCGAGGTTCCAGCCGCGTGGCAAAAAACCTTCCATCAAGGAGCCGCGGAGGGTGGTGAGCAGGTTCATGCCGGGTGGCCTCGAAAAAAGGGAAAAGGAGCGAACGAAACGGGGGCGTGCCCCGTATCGTAAACAACCGAAACCGAAGGACAACCGTTTTCCGGAAAAAGGCGAGTGGGCACGGGAGGAAGGCGAACGAGCCGGCCCTTCGGATTTTAGCTTTCCCCTTGTTTCCGGGCCATGGGCCGCTACAACATAGGGATTCCCAACCTGGAACGAAAGGCGGTCCCTGCGCAAGGGCCCAGCCGTTTTCTGCAAGCCTTGTCGGCGAGTGGTTATCCCGGAGGAGACTCAAATGAAATGTTGGCGTTGGTTTCTGGCGTTGGTCTGCTTCAGCGCACTGCTCGGCCTGCTCGGCTCCGGCCTGTCCCTGACGGCCGGCGACAAGAAGGACAAGGACAAGGTTGCCGACAAGGACAAGACCGCCGACAAGGACAAGACCGCCGACAAGGATAAGACTGCCGAAAAGGATAAGACCAAAGACAAGGACAAGGCCGCCGACAAGGACAAGACCAAAGACAAAGACAAGGCCGCCGACAAGGACAAGACCGCCGACAAAGACAAGACGGCCGATAAGGACAAGGGCGCCAAGGAAAAGGGAACGACAGTCGAGAAGAGCGCCTTCGAGTGGAAGGCTTTCGACCGCAAGGATCCCTTCTTCCAGAAGCTCCAGACGAAGACGAACCAGACGCTGCAGGTAATGGATCAGAAGATCATCCAGGAGCAGAACCAGACCTTCTTCGTCAAGTGGACCCCGAAGGGCAAGAAGGACGGCAACTGGGTGGTCGAGCAGGAAATCCAGGGCATGAACATGGAGATCAACATCGGCGGCAACAAGATCGCCTACGACTCCGAGGCCAAGGATACGCCGGCGAACCCCATGTCCGATTTCTTCAAGAACCTCAAGGGCGCCAAGCTCGAGTACACCGTCTCCCCCACCCTCGAGATCCTCAGTGTCGAAGGCCGCAAGCCTCTGATCGACAAGCTTTCGACCTCCAACCCCCAGATGAAGACGCTGCTGGACACGCTCCTGAGCGACGAAGCCCTCAAGCAGATGGCCCAGCCGACCTGGGGCGCCTTCCCGCCGGCCGACCGCAAGGGGGACACCTGGTCCAAGGTCGTGACCTTGAAGCTCGGCAACATCGGCACCTACAAGAGCACTCTCGACTATAGCCTCGACAAGGAGACCAAGGGCAAGATCGACATCAACTCCAAGCTCACGTACGATCCGCCCGCCGACGCCAAGGCCGGCCCGCGCCTTCCCTTCACCATCAAGAGCGCCGACACCAAGGATATGAAGGCGATGGGCAAAGGCGAGGCCCTCTTCGATCTCGACAAGGGCTGGTTCTCGAAGATCACCATGAACACCAATATCGAGAATCTCAAGCTCACCATCGAGGTCGGCAACGTCGACACCACGGTCACCATCACCCAGAACCAGAGCTCGGTGATCACGACCGCCGAATCGTCCTTCATCGGCAAGAAGGAAGAAACCCCGGCGAAGGAAAAGACCAAGTAGCCGCTCACGATCCAACGCCAACCGCAGCGGCCCAACCGCTGCGGTTTTTTTTGTGTCAAGATCCTGAACGAAAGTTCCTTCGCCGCTGCAGAGTCTCCGGAGACGCCCATGAAAGGCCCGCGCAGCCGTACGCGATTCGTCACCTGGCGTATGTGGCAATGCTCGGTTTGCGGCAAACGCGGCTGGAGCGCCGGCGCAGTCGGCCAGCGCCGCTGCAGCTGTGCGGATCCCGGGCCCTGGATGTGCCTGGTGGAGGCGGCTCCGCGTCCGAGGCGGCGCCCTGATCCGGCGCCCCCGGCGGAGGCGTCGCCGCCACCTGAACCGCTGACGCCGCGCGACGCGCTGCCGTGACTGACGGAAGGTGAGCTACGCTGCCCCCGCTCCCAGAGCATGCAGCGCCGTGTCTCGGTCGGGATAGAAGGTGAAGAACTTGTCCAGACCGGCAACCTGAAAAATCTTTTCAGTCTCCGCGCTGAGTTCCGCCAGCGCCAGCGCGCCGCCGTTGCTCCGGAGGCGGCGCTGCAGATTCACCAGCTTGGCCAGGAACACGCTGTAAAGGCAAAGCGGCTCTTCCGGGCCGAGCAGCAGAATCAGCTTGTTGCACCCCTTCTCATCGATCAGACGGGCGATCTCCGCGCCAAGTTCTTCGAGGCCTTTCTCGTCCACGTGTTGATGACGCAAGCGGACGCAATACAGGTCCCCGCGTTGCTCGGCGTCGATCTGGTTGAACGGGCGCTCCATGGCGACCTCCGGGCGAATCCGTCCCCGGGATACGGGAGAGGCAAGTACTTCATTCTTCGCTAACGCTGCTCAAGTAGCAAGGGCAGGGGGGTTCGAAGCGCCGACAAGGCGCCGCCCGTTTCGTCCCGGCGGCGCCGCCGATACCCCTCATCATAAAGGCGTCCCGAATCGTTAATCGGGACGGGGGAACCAAAAAGCGTTTCACCCCGATTCCCTTCAACCCGGACCTCGACCCGCTTGCCAACGAGCGCGGGCCCATAACCCGGAAGCGACACCGTCAGCGCGCGACACGACGTGCCCACGCAGCAGCCCGCCCTCGCCGGGTCCTCCCCTTCCACCATGACGTCCAGCGTTTCTCCGATCAGCGACCGGGCATAGGCGGCGGCCAACTCGCGCTCCAGCGCCAGCAGCCGCTCGCGCCGCTCGTGAATGACGGCGGGGGGAATCACGTCGGCAAACCCGGCCGCCTCGGTCCCTTGTCGCGTGCTATAAGAGAAGACGTGCATCTTGCAGAAGCCGATTTCCCGCGCGAGACGAACCGTCTCCTCGAAGTCGGCCTCCGTCTCTCCGGGGAAGCCGACGATGGTGTCCGTCGTGAACGCCGGGCGATCCAGCGCCCGCCGAATGCGCGCCACCCGCTCCCGGAAACCCGCCCTGCGATAACGCCGCTTCATCCGCGCCAGGATGCGGTCGGAGCCGCTCTGCAAGCACAGGTGCAGGTGCGGCACGACGCGGCGGCTCTCGCTCAGGGCCGCTATCAGATCGTCACGCGCCTCCGCCCCTTCCAGGCTGCTCAGTCGGATGCGAAAGTCCCCCGGCAGCGCGTCGAGCTCGCGCACCAGATGCCAGAGACGGGACCAGTCCGCCTTGCGGCGCCCCTTGCTCAGGTCGATGCCGTAGTGGCCGAGATGAACGCCGGTGAGGACGACTTCCTGATAGCCTCCGGCGACCAGCTGGGCCACCTCGTCCCGTATCTCGTCGATGGGTCGGGAGCGGAGCACCGGCCGCACGCTCGGGATGATGCAGAAGGCGCAGCGCAACAGGCAGCCGTCCTGCACTTTGACGAAGGCGCGTTGATGCCCATCGAAGCGGCCGATTCTGGACGGCATTTTCAGCACGCCCCACCGCTTCAACTCCACGGGCAACTGCTGTTTGTCCGTGATGACCTGCGCGACGCCCGGCAGCCGACGCACCGCTTCCGGATCGCGCGTCGCATAGCAGCCCATCACCACGACCGCGGCCCCTGGCTGCTCCTGGTGCAGCCGCCGCACGGTCTGCCGGCTCTTGGCGTCCCCTTCGCGCGTCACCGTGCACGTGTTCACGACGCACAAGTCGGCCGGTTCCCCGAGGCCGGCCTCGCGCCAGCCGCTCTGCTCGAGGGCCTCCTTGACGAGCTGCGTCTCGTACTGATTCACTTTGCAACCGAGCGTGACCAGGCGGCAGGTGCGCATGAAGTCATCATACGGAGGCGGCGCCCAACCACGAAAGGCGCGGGCGTGCACTCATTTGACCCGGCGAAACTCGAAATCGCCGTACAGGTCGACGCCCTCCTCCGGGACAACGGAGGTCCATTGTCCGCGGATGACATCGCCGACCAGAAACCGCCCTTGCACCCGCACCGGCCAACTCTTCGCCCCCGGGCCCTTGATGCTGTCCTCGAGCGTGACAGTGTCCATCAACTCGTAGCCGATGGCCTTGCCCATTTCCTGCCGGATCTTTATCCGGGATCGTGCTCTGACGGTCCGAGTGAATTTTCCCGCGGTGCTCGTCGTCAGCGTTTCCACCATGTCACCTTCGCGCTTCAAAATGCGCATTTCGACTTCCCATCGCTCCGGGAGTTCTGAAACCGGCGCCTTGCCTTTTTGCGTCGTGATACCACGCCAGACGCTCCCGGCCCGAAGCGGGTCGTCTGTCATATCCCCCTTCTTCTCCTTGTCCGCTGCTGCAACCGCAGCCAGGCCAGACGTCCTATCGGTGGCCCACGTGTTTGCCGTCGCCAGCAAGGCCAAAACCACGCCAGAGATTTTCGGGATCATGAGCGGGACTCCATCAAGTCCGATTGGGAAATGAGCAACGCCACAGCTAGGCGTGTTTCGAGAGTTGGGCGCCGAGCTGTCACTGAAGTTAACCGCTGCTGCCACGCCATCAGACAGGAAAACCGTGATGGGCCACGGAAAAAGAAAAAAAACGGACGCAGCATGCGCTGGAATCGCACGACGCGCGAAGGAGGATGGGCCTTTAGTCCCATCCTTTCACGCCGTCCGCGTCTGATTTTGATTGGCGGGGCGGGCGGCCGCCGGTATGCTCTAGGACATGGCGCCCCAAAGGCGGGCGATTCCCAAGTACGAAAGGTTGCATCATGTCGTATCGCCATTGGCTGGGCCGCGGCCTGGCTCTGACCATCCTCTTCGCCGCTGCCGTCGCGGCCGAGGGGCAAACCCTCCTGCGCTACAAGTTCAAGGAAGGGCAAAAGCTGGAGTACACCTCCGAAAGCAAGATGAAGATGACGAGCGATCTGGGCGGCATCAAGATCGTCATCAACATGTCGCAGAACATGGAAATGAGCTGGAAGATCGACAAGGTCACCTCCGACGGCTCGGCCGAATTGGTCATGCGGCTCGATCGCATGGTGATGGACATCGAGGCGCCTCCGCCCATCGGCGCCGTCCGTGTCGATTCCAACGACAAGATGGACCCGGAGAACGCTCTCGCCCAGCCGTTCATCAAGGTGGTCCGCGGTCTCGTCGGCAAGGACATCAAGGCGACCATGACCCCGCTCGGCGAATTCAAGGATGTCAAGTATCCCGCCGATCTCGAGAAGGCGATGAAGGACCTGGGCGGCCTCGGCGGCGCGGGCGGTGGCGGCGTCGAGCAGTTCGCCGGCGGCGGCGTCATCCTGCCCAAGGACCCCGTCCAGAAGGACAAGCACTGGACCCACAAGACCAAGACCGACATCCCCAAGGTCGGCACGGCCAAGGTGGACACGAAATACACCTACGAAGGCGAGGATGGCGATTTTCAAAAGATCCTCATCCAGCCCAAGCTGCTCATCGAGGGGGAGAAGATCGGTTTGACCCTCAAGGTCGATGAGAAGAAGAGCAAGGGCGTCGCCCTCTTCGACAATCAGGACGGCCGGATCCACGAGATCCGCACGACGCAGTTCATGAGCGCCAACGTCGAGCAGGCCGGCCTGTCGATCCCCATGGACATGGAGATCACCAGCGTCCTGAAGCTCAAGGGGAAGAAGAAGTGATTCGGAGAGGGGCGAGCGTTTCGGCGCGCGCCCCTTTTTTTGTCTCGCATCCAATGCGGCGCCCGTGCCACCGCAGTCCAAATCGCCAATCCGTTACGCGCTGACGGCCGTCTTAGAGGGCAAGGAGCCATACCAGGAGCGGCCATGCCGGCGTACGTCCGATGCTGTCTGATCATCGCCGTTGCCGGGACCGCTTTTTCCGACGAGCCAAAGAGCGGCCTCGAGACGGCGCTCAAGGACCGGCATGGCGATCCCCTCCCGCCCGGCGCCACCGCCCGCCTCGGCGCCATCCGCCTTCGCGCTACTGCCGATGGTCTTCGCGTCGGTTCTGACGGCAAGACAGTGCAGACCGTCTCCGGCGGCCGCATGGTCGCGACCTGGAACGCCGCGACGGGAGCATTGCTCGGCGAGCGGCGCCTGCCCGGCCTTCGGGCCGACGACGGTCAACTTTCACCGGACACCACGCTGCTCGCCCTCCACGAGTTCGAGAAAGAAGGGGACGCGGGCGTCGGCGTCTGGAGCCTGGCCACCGGCAAGCGGCTCTTCTATTTCCCGCGGCACTGGGGCCCGTTCGCCTTCGCACCCGACGGCAAGACGCTCGCCACCTCGAGCTACCAGTCCGGCAAGGATGGCGCCGCCGGCAGGGGCGCCATTCATCTGTGTGACCTGGCGACCGGCAAGGAGCGCGTGCTCGCCACGTTGCCCAGTTACGCGCATTGCCTGGCGTTCGCTCCGGATGGCGACCGGCTCTATGGGGTGATCGATAGTCACTCGGTGCGTTGCTGGGACCTCAAAACCGGCAAACAGCTCTGGCAGGACGATCACGCGGCCAACAAGGTCGTGGTCGCCGCCGACGGAAAAACGATCGTCACGGACACCTATCTCGGTGGCCCGCTCCTTCTCTGGGACGCGGCGACCGGCAAGACGCTCGCCAAGCTCGGCGCCGGCGACCGGACGGAAACCGCGAACATCGCTCTGTCTGCCGACGGCAAGTATTTGGCCCAGGCCACCTGGACCGATACGCTCCTGTGGAACGTCGCCGAGCGCAAAGTCGAATGCCGCTTCGCCGGCGCCGGGCCGCTCGTCGCCTTTGCTCCGGATAGCAAGTCTGTCTACACCGGCGGGGCGCTGCTGCTGCGCTGGGACGTCGCGACCGGGAAGCTGCTCTATGCCGACGCGCGTCCCGACGCCCACGTCGGGCCGGTGTCGTCGCTTGCGTTCGCTCCCGATGGCCGCTCCCTGGCGACCAGCGGCGCCGATGGCACGGTGCGGGTCTGGAAACGCGCTGATGGCAGCCATCGCATCCTGCGCGCCGACGCGGCGGTGGGTGGCGCACGCGTTCTCGGCGGCGCCCGCTGGGGTGTGCCGCTCGTGCCACTCTCCTTCACGCCCGACGGCCGCCTGCTTTTGACCGACATCGATCACGACAAGCTCGCGCTGACCGACGTCGCGACCGGCAAGGAAGTCCGCCGCTTTCAGGCGCCCGCGGACGATGAGGACTACTATTTCGTCCTGGCCACGGCGGAAGTGACCAGCGACGGCCGAAAGGTCCTTGTCCTGGGGCGGGGTTACGAGCGTCGCGCCCACGGCGACCTCCGATCGCCCCGCAGTTCTTGCGCTGGGACGTGGCGACGGGCGAAATGACGCTGAACCGGCGGACGCCCGGCTTCTTTCCGTCGGAGTCCTCGCCCGACGGCCGGTTGCGACTCGCCCCTCACGGCAAGCTGTTCGTCGTCCACCAGTCGAGCGGCGCCTGGTCGACGCAGCGATCGATGTCGGCCCGCCGCTGGCCTTCGCATCGGACGGGCGGCTCCTCGCCATCGCGGAGCCTCATGTCATCGCCGGCCCGGGGCAGCGCAGCGCATCTACGAGACGATCACGCGACGGCTCATCACTCGCTTCGAGGAAGCCGCTCGGCTACTGCCGTGCCCTCGGTTTTTCGCCGGACGGGCGACTGCTGGCGGCGGCAGGGCCGAGACGCGGCACCCGCACGTCTGGGAGTCCGCGACCATGACGTCTGCTCCATCTGCCCGTCGAAGGCCGGCTGACAATGGGACGGGAACTGTTTCGCCCGCTGCCTTGCCTTCGCGCCCGGACGGCAAGGCGCTTGGCGACGGGTCACGCCGATGGGACCGTGCTGCTATGGGACCTGACGCTGCCCTGGCGAACCTGGAGACGCCGGCGGTCCGTCGACTCGGCCGCATGCTGGGCTGACCTCGCCGACGCCGACGCCGCCAAGGCATAGGCGGCCATCGGGCGCTGGCGTCGGCGCCGGAGCAAGCAATGCCGCTCCTGAAGAAGAACATGACTCCCATGATCGTGGACGCCAAATGGCTGGCCGCGCGGCTGGAAGATCTGGGAAGCGAAAAGTTCACCGTCCGGGCGGCGGCGACGCGCGACCTGGAAAAGGTGGCGGCGGTGGTGGAGAGCGACCTGCGGCGGGCACTGGAGAAGGCCTCTTCTCTGGAGGCGCGATGTCAGCTCACGGATCTCTTGAAGGTGGCGGAAGCGGACCACGACGGGACGCCTCCCCCTCAGCGAGGTGCGCAAGCTGCGCGCGGTCGTCGTGCTGGAACGAATCCGTTCCGCGGCGGCGAGCCTCCTGCGCCGGCCTGGCCGCTGGAGCGCCCGGATGCGCCGCTGACACGCGCGGCTCGGGAGGCGGCACTGGAGCGTCTGAGGCGGGCGAGCCGAGTGAAAAAGTGAACACCGCCAGGGGACGCGGTCTTGACGAGACGCGGCGCCAGCCAAGCGGTGTTCAAACCCCACACGGTGTTGGGCTCGGGGCGCCGCATCCGGGAGCTGATTAGCGCTCCAACCACGATAAATGTGTTGACAGCCGCTGACCCATGGTTTCACCTAGAAGGTGGCCACGGGCAGCGGAGTCGCCTGCTTGCCAGCCCCTCATGGAAGAAACGGACGGGCGCCTCCTCGCCTTTCACCCAAAACTCTTCGCCGATTTCTCGACTTGGCGGTTGTTAGGCCGCGCCCTTGCCTGCACCGCGATCCCCGCTCGCTCCATCGCGCCACCGCGGCCTCCCGAAAAAATGTGTCGGTCTCTCTCTCCCCCACGAGCGTCCGCGCTCGCTCACCAAGGAGTCCGCCATGTTTCGCAAGACGAGGCCCAGGATCTCGCGCCAACTGTGCGGTACCCCGATGCGCTTCCGTCCGTGCGTGGAGGAATTGGAGCCGCGCACCCTGCCGAGTTGCGTGAACGTAACGGTCACGATCCCGCGCATCACGGTCTATCGCAGCCCGGATACGTTTGATTTCGGCGAGCTCTATGCCAGGATCAAGATCGGCGACAACCCCGAGCATCGCACGAGCGTGCTGACCAGTAGTTTCAATACATTCTTCACCGATTGGAGCTTCACCGCGCCGGTCGACCCGGGCGCCGGCAACGTCGACGTGAAGATCTCCCTCTTTGACGAGGACCTTGTCGTCGACGAGATCGTCGACATCAACCCGACGAGCCCCAGGTCATCACTCACCCTATCCTTCAATCCAGCCACGGGGCAATGGAGTGGCGATGTCAATTCCCCAGACAACTCCGGACGTGGCAACGGCGACGGCTCCGGCGACGCCGAACTCGTCTTCGACATCTCTCGCAGCTTTGTCCCCGTGACGGTCACCATCCCGCGCGTTACGGTGACCCGCAGCCCCGACTTCTTCGGCTTCGGCGACCTGTACGCCAAGATCAAGATCGGCGACAACTCCGAGCATACGACGAGTACGCTCACGAGTTCCTTCAACTCGTTCTTCCCCAATTGGACAGCCACGGATTTCGTGAATCCGACTGCGGGCAATGTCCCGGTGACCATCGCTCTCTTCGACGCCGACACGTTCGCCGACGACGTTGTCGACATCAACCCCGCCAGCCCCAAAACCTCCCTTGTCCTTTCTCTTGACCTGCTCACGGGACAGTGGAGCGGCGACGTCGATTCGCCGGCCAACTCGGGCCGAGGCAACGGCAACGGCGGCGGCGACGCCGAGCTCGTCTTCGACATCACCAGCGACGTCGACTCGGATGGCGATGGCCTGTTGGATCGCTGGGAGAGGAACGGCGTGGACATCAACAACGACGGCGTTGTTGACCTGGATCTGCCGGCGCTCGGCGCGGACCCGCTTCACAAGGACCTGTTCATCGAGGTGGACTCCATGGTCGGGCGGGCGCCGGCGCCGGCGGCGATCACCCAGCTGGTAAACGCCTTTGCCGCGGCTCCACAGGCTCTCGTGCAGAATCCGGACGGCAGAGATGGCGTCGCGCTTCACATCCAGGTGGACGAAACCGACATCCCGCGCACACGCTGGCCGAATAACTTCAGCGCCTTTGACGCGGTGAAGGGGGTACGCTTCGGCACGCCAGCGGAACGTGGCGATTCCAATTCAGCCGAGATACTCGCCGCCAAGGCGAAGACCTTCCGCTACGCCATCTTCGCGGATCGCTATGGCGCCCTGGGCTCCAGCGGCTTGGCCAAGGGCACGGGAAAAGACTTCTTCATCACCTTGGGCGGGTTGCGGACTCCAGGAGGAACCCCCGAGGAACAGGCGGCCACGTTCATGCACGAACTCGGGCACAGCCTGGGCCTCGGTCATGGCGGCCCGGGGGACGACGACAACTGGAAGCCGAACTACCACAGCGTGATGAACTATCTGTGGGGGTTCCGCAATGCCCGTTTCGCGTCGAGTTGGCTGCTGGATTATTCCAGGCTGGCCTTCCCGGATTTGAACGAGGCCGATCTCGACGAGGTGGCGGGGATCGGCGGCCACGCGGGCCACCGAGTGGATGTCGGTCCCCTTCCGCCGCAAACCGTCAACGAGTCCGGACCCGTCGATTGGAATAGCAACGGCGTCATCGACCCCCACGACCCCAGGAACCCCATCCAACTCGACGTCAACCGTATTGTCGCGGATGAGAACTTCGATGGTGTGGTCGACGCTCGGGACAACACCCCAGGCCAGACCTTGCACGGTCATGAGGACTGGTCCGCTCTCCATTACGCCGTGGCCTGTGTCGACGACGCTGGGGGCCCAGGGGCGGGCATCGTCGAGATCACGTACGCGACCTTCGCGGAAATGAACGACATACTCTATTTCAGCGACCTCAGCGCGACCACCGCCAGTGATCTGACGCTCCGCCGCAATGGCAACTCCCTCGAAATCTACGACAATCGGACGTCCGCGGTGGTCGCCAGCCGCCCCCTTGACCGGACCCGCCTCGTGCAGATTTTCGGCGCCGAGGAGACCGACGATCGAGTCACAATCGATTTCGCATCCGGCGGTTTCTTCTCGGTCCCCGCTGGCGTCGAAGTTGACGGCCGCGCCGGTGGCGCCGACACCCTGATCGTGGAGGCGAATGGCGCCGCGGTCGCACGCAGCGCGGGAGTTGTCGCGGTCAGCGGGGCCACCCCTGTCTACTACTCTCAGATCGAAACCGTCAAAGTCCTCCACCGCCTCGTCGTTCCCGTCACCAACGGCGTCAAGGACGACGGCGACTGGGGCTACCGGCAAACCGGCGTCTGGCAGAGCGTCCTGGATCCGGGCGGCTTCAGCGGCGACTACCGCATCGCCACGTCCGATGCGCCGGCCAAGACGGCGAGCTGGCAACTCCAGGTACCCAGTGGCCGCGTCGAGATCTTCACACGCTGGACCCCGGGATCGGATCGCGCCGACAACGCTCCCTACACGATCTTCGATGGCAGCGCCAATCGCGGCACGGTTCGGCTCAACCAGCGCCTCGCGCCGGCGGAGGGCGCGTACAACGGCTTCGCCTGGGCCAGTCTCGGAACCTTCGACATCACCTCGGGCGTGGTCACCGTGCAACTCAGTAATTTCGCCAACGGCAAGGTGGTGGCCGACGGCGTCATCGTTGTGGCGGCGCCGAGGCCGTTGCTTGCCGCCGGCGAAACACTCGTCCCAACCGATCAGGAACTCACGCCCGAGGCGCTCACGCCGCTGCTGAGCGCCGCCTGGGCACGCTGGGGCGCGGCGGCCGCGGGTCAAGTGACCGTGCAAATCGCGGACCTGCCCGGCGCCATCCTGGGCCTGGCCGGCGACGGAACCATCTGGATTGATCACAATGCCGCCGGGCATGGCTGGTTCATCGACCCCACCCCAGGCGACGACCTGGAGTTCAGCCCCTTCCCGGCTGGCCTGCACGCCACGCAGGGCGAAGCCATGGGACGCATCGATCTACTGACGGTCCTCGCGCACGAACTGGGCCATCTGCTCGGATTGGAAGACCTCGACCCGAGCGAGCATGCCGTCGATCTCATGGCCGCCACTCTGGCGCCGGGGGTTCGGCGCGTGCCGACAGCGCCGGCGCCAAGCGCCCCAATAACAGCAACCCCACGCCGCTCCAACGTGGCAGCCGGCTCATTTGGCATTCCGTCGACCGCGGTTTCGACAGTGGCCCAGACCCGTTCAAGCCTGCTGCAAGCGACGGATGCAGCCTTCGCCGATCTTGGCTGCTTGCTGCTTGACGACTCGGAATGGACCACCCTGGGCCTGGCGTGGGAGCGGCAAGCCCGGCGACGCCGCTTGCGGGGATGATGGCGGCCCTGAAACTTGTTTGACACCCCTTGTGCGGACGAGGGGCGCATGACCAGATCACCTACCGACCGTGGTTTGCACCCCCCAGCAGCGCGAACCCGCCAGAAGGGAATTGATTTATGTCGACCAACAAATGGTTCCGCTTGGCTGCCTGGGGAGCCACGGCGCTCTTCCTTGCCGCATCCCCGGCCGGCGCCGGGCCAATCTCTACCGACCCGACCGGTGACACCTTCGTCGGGGGACCGGTACCCGACATCACGACCTACAGCGCTATCAGCAACCCCTTCGCCCTGAGTACGACGTTCACGGTGAACTTCGCCGGAGCGATATCTCCCCCTTCGACGTTTGCCGCCTCGAGCCTCGTTGGCTTCATCGACCTCGACGTCGATCGCAACTCGGGGACCGGCGGGACGGCGCCCTGGGGTGGTCCCGTCACCGGGGGCAATAACTGGATCAACTTCTTCATCCCGGCAATACCCATCCCGGCCCCGAATGACACGCTCATCGCGCTGGGCGATGAGTTCTATGTCGACCTGTCCACCGAAGCCTTCAACCCGGGTTTCGTCGACATTCTCGACACAACTACCGGCGGCGTCTTCGCGACCGTGCCGATCACTTTCGGCCCCAGCAGTTTCTCCGTCACGGTCCCGTTCGTCGGCGCGGACAACGGGCCGATCAATTTCGGCCTGTTGGTCGGTACCTTTGTTGAGCCCACGGACCGGGCGCCGAACGGAGCACAACCGGCCCAGACCTTCATCCCGGAACCGAACAGCCTGCTGGCGGTCACTCTGCTTGGCTTGATCGGCTATGGCTGGCGGCGGAGGCGCACGACTCGGGCGCGAAGGGCGTGAACACCGCTTTGGAGCGTCTCAAAGCGGTGTTCAGACACGGCCCAAACTGTCACGGGGGCGAACTGGGAAGGACTTCCTGGTACTCGGAGGTGTCCGTCTCTGTCCCTTCCCTGGCGGGAACGAGCACTAAATCCTCGTTCATCTCGTCGCGGCAGAAGGTCTTGCGGAATTTGGTGATGAACTGGCCGTGCTCGAGGTGGCCGGCCAGTTGGGTCAGGCCTTTGATGTCGTTCTCCGGTACGCGGCGGACGGCGTAGCCGTTCGGATGGTATTTCTCCGACTGGGCCAGGCGAGCGCGGATCACGCTCGCGACGGCCACGGCGCGCTTGGGGTTCCGCATTTCGGCGGCGGTGAAGCCTTCATCGACGTTCGGGACTTTCTCGCAGTACGGCGCCTCTCCCTTCAAGACCTTGATCTCCAGGGAGCCGAGGCGGCGCGCCCATTCCATGGTGGTCGGAATGTGTCCCTTCGCGTTTGGCTCCGGGCGTTGACCAGGCGTGAAACGGAAGCCGAGGTCTTTCGCCCGTTGCAGCAATGCCGGCACACGCTCGCCGAGGCGTTTGACCCATTGCTCGGCGCCGCCGGGGACGCCGCCCGAGCACCCCCGCGCCGCCTGGACCATCGGGACCCACGTAAGCTGGTAGCTCCAGTCCCCCGGCAGGTCCATCTTCTCGGGAGCCTGGACGTAAAAGAGGGCCTCGGTCTTGTCTTTGACGGAGATCTGCGTGATCTTGAGCGGGTAAATGAACTCCTCCGACTCGAACTGGAAGCGCGTCGGCGTCACCTCTCCGGAAAAGCTGCCGTCCTTGTTCTTCTTCATCGCCATGGTGTCGATCTTCATGACGGTGAAGTGCCATTTTTTCTTGACGTAATAGTCGAGCGTCGCCTCGTCTCCCGCGAACTGGTACTTGTGGTCCTTGAGCCACTGGAAGAGGGCGTCGGCGCGATCGGCCTCGAGCACCTTGTAATCGAGCGTACCGACGACGCCGGCGTCGAGTATGCGCACCGGGGGCGGCGGCGGTGGCGCCGCGATGCCGCCGATATTGAAACCGCCGCCGGCGAAACCAGCCCCGCCGAAACCGCCCCCGATATTGAAGCCACCGCCGCCAATGTTGAAGCCGCCGAAGCCGCCGACCATGCCAAACATCCCGCCGGCGAACGGCAAGAGCTTGCTGCTGGGAAACTCGCGCGCCTTCAGGATGGTGTAGACGGCCAAGTGTTTGAAGAACTCCTTCGGCATCTCGTGCAGCTTGGGCCGGCCGGGGGTGGGGATGACCATGCCGAAGTCGAGGGCATTGCCTTCGAACTTGGGCTGCACCGTGAAGGTCTCGATCTTCTTGGCCGGGTCGTAGGTGAGGTAGACCTTCTGGGCCGGCTGGAGGACGTCCTGATTCTTGGCGGAGAAATAGCAACAGGCCGCAGGCGCCTGTCCTGCCGCAAGAGCAAAAGCGAAGAGCGCGCAAAACGGACCCAGTCGGATCGGCATGAAGACCTTCTTTCTGCGAATTCTTCCCCAGAGGCTCCGGCGCGGCGAGTCGCGCGGCTTGGACGCTGACGGCGCACCGAACCGTGAGTAGGCGCAAAGTACGGCCGAACTTGCGCAGCGAAAAAAGGCGTTTGGCGTCCGAGTGTCTGTGGACCACTCGCTGCGGCTGTCCGGTTCGGCGCGAGTGCTGAAACGGTTGGGCAAGCCTGCCTACTCTTCCGTCGACGCGAACGCGTCCGGCCGCTGGCTCGCATCCTTGCCCGGCCAGAGGAAGTAGACGGGGATGCCGAGCAAGAGGAGAAGGAAGCTCGGCCAGCTATAGACGGGCCGGATGATCAGCAGACCGAGGCACACCGTCGCGCACAAGAGGATGTAGAACGCGGGCAAGACCGGGTAACCGATCGCCTTGTAGGGACGCTCGGCGTCCGGGCGTTTGCGGCGCAGGATGAAGAGGCCGAAGGTCGTGAGGGCGTAAAAGAAGAGGACGGCGAAGATGACGTAGTCGAGCAGCTCGTTGTAGCTGCCCGAGAAGATGAGCAGGCTGGCCCAGACACATTGAAGCACGAGGCCGACGGCCGGCACGCCTTGTTTGTTGAGGGAGCCGACGGAGCGGAAGAAGAGGCGGTCGCGCGCCATGGCGTAGAACAGCCGGGCGCCCATGAGGATGAGGCCGTTGAGGCAGCCGAAGGTCGAGACCATGATCGCGATGGCCATGAGGGAGACGCCGAGGCGCGGCGAGACGCGCTCGAGGACGGCGGTTCCGACCCGGTCGTCGCGGGCGGCGTCGATGCCGCGGGCGAACGGGGCGTCGCGCAGGATGTCGTCGCTTTCCTTCTGATGGCTTTTCGCCCGGGCGCGAGCGGCGTTGTCGAGCTTGGTCGCCTGGGCGATCGTCTCCTCGCGCAGCTTCACCTCCGCTTCGAGCGATTCCTTTTTTTCGGCGGGCGCCGCCTTCAACTCTTTCCGCGCCGCCATGAGGTCGAGCCGGGCCCGCTCCGTCCGCGCCTGCCAGCTTGCGGCTTCCGCCTCCGCCTCCGCCACGTCGGCTCGGAGCGCTGCGAGTTTCACGTTGTTCGCCTGCGTCGCGTAGGGGTCACCTTGCACCGGCAAGACGCACAGATACGCCACGTTCGCGAGGGCGTAAAGCGTGACGACGCCGCCGACTCCCAGCGCCAGGCTCCAGGGCAGCGTCCGCCGCGGATTGTTCACCTCGCCCGCCGTGAACGTGACGTTGTTCCACGCGTCCGAGGAGAAGAGGGCGCCGACCAGGGCCCCGCTCAGGATCAGCACGATGGCGATCGGCTCAGGCGCGAACGCCGTCGTCTTCTGGTAGTCGGCGGTGGAGCGGATGCCGTCCCAGACGTTGGCCTGGTTGATGTCGACGGCTTGCGGCGAGAAGGCGATGGTGAGCCCGGCGACGATGAGGAGGATGAGGGCGAGCGTCTTCGCGACGGTGAAGATGTTCTGAACGATTTTGCCTTCGCGGACCCCCTTGGTGTTGAGGTACGTCAGGAAGACGACGACGGCGACGCCGATGATCTGCCCCGCCGAGATGGTGAACTCGGAGCGCTTGTAGAAAGAGAGCCGCTCGCCGTGTTCCCCCAGCCAGGGAATGGTCATGCCGATGTCGATGTCGAGGCCGTCGACGCGGTAGAGGATGTTCTGCGGCCCCAGTTCGGGAACGAGGACCCCGAGGAACTTGGCGAAGGCGACGCCGACCGCGGCGATGGTGCCGGTCTGAATGACGACGAAGCCGGTCCAACCATAGAGGAAACCCCACATCGGGCTGTAGGCCTCGCGGAGGTAGACGTACTGCCCCCCCGCCTTCGGCATCATCGCCGCCAATTCGGCATAGCTGAGAGCGCCGAGCAGCGTCATGACGCCCGAGATGATCCAGACGGTCATGAGCCAGCCGGAAGAGCCGACGGAGCGGGCGATATCGGCCGAGACGATGAAAATGCCGGAGCCGATCATGGCGCCGGCGACGAGCATGGTGCTGTCGAAGAGACCGAGGCGGCGCTGGAAATGGGGCTGAGCAGCGAGTTCGGTGGGCATGAGGCGGTCTCGATAGTCATTAAAACGCGGCGGGGGAATAGTTGCGAGAAAGAAACGTATTTGCGATGAATCTTAATTTTTGAGTTTACAGATCAAAGAATTCCGATTACATTTACGGCACTCGCACACTTCGTTTCTCATTTTTCTTGAATGGAGGTTCCCATGTCGAGGCGTCGAGGGTTTACTCTCATCGAATTGCTGGTCGTCATCGCCATCATCGCCATCCTCATCGCCCTGTTGGTTCCCGCGGTGCAGAAGGTTCGGGAGGCCGCCGCCCGTACCCAGTGTAGCAACAACCTGCGTCAGATCGGCATCGCCTTGCACGCCTTCCATGACGTCGCCAAGCGCTTGCCGCCGGGAGGCGCCTCCGACGCCCAGCCGTTCGGCACGGTCGCGAGCGATGGCAACTGGGGCTCCAGCTGGATCGTGCACATCCTCCCCTACATCGAGCAAGCTCCCTTGTACAGGAGAATGCTGCTTGCGGGCGGCTCGGGCTGGGGCCCGTGTGCCGACAACAATGTGGCGGCCGCTCAGAACGTTCAGCTGTCCGTCTTCCGCTGTCCCTCGACAACTCTTCCGGATGCCGTGACCAGCGCCTACAACGGTCGCAATCCGATCATGATGCCGACCTACGCAGGGATTTCGGGCGCGGCGCCCGTGGCGGGCTTTGCCGAGTCCCGTCTGCGCACCGGAGCCACGACCACCCAGGATTGCTGCTCCGGCGGCATCCAGAGCGCCGGCGGCGTCCTGTTCCCGGCCAGCAAGCTCAAGCTTACCGGCATCACCGACGGTACCAGCAACACGCTCATGGTCAGCGAAAACGCCGATTTCATGACCACCGTGGACGGCTCCAAGCAGCCCTGGACCGCCGCCGGCCCGCACGGCTGGATCATCGGCTCCTACCTGACTAACTGGGCCAACGCGAGCAACACGGACGCGCGCGGCTTCAACATGACCACCATTCGTTATCAGATCAACCTCAAGACCGGCTGGCCGAACAATCCGGGCCATTGCGGCCAGACCGGCGTTTGCTTCAACGCGGGCCAGAACATTCCCCTCAATTCCACCCACACCGGCGGGGTCATGGGCCTGTTCGGCGACGCCAGTGTCCGCTTCGTGCCGGACACGATTCCGCTGCTCTCGTTGTGCCGCCTGGCGACGCGCGACGACGGGCAGACCGACAACTTCAATTTCTAGTTCGACCCCGCGGTAGGTCCGGCGAGCCGAGCCGGACCTGACGTGAAAGCTCGCCAAACCGTTATCGCTCAGTCCAGCGCTGCGTGCCGCGTACATTTCGGACGCATCGCGACGATTCGGTAGGGCGCCTGAAACGCACCGGTCCCCGCGGAAAACAGGGCTGCGGGGTTCCGGCGCCTTTCCCGCGCTCAACTTTCGTCGACAAGCCTCTCCGAAAACGCTTGCTCCCCTACGGGTTCGCGATTACCCTAGGGGATAGTTAGCGCACGTCCATGGGCTGGAATCCAAATCTGGAGGAGGCTTTCATGAAACCCCGGACCATTGCCATCGCCGCCGCGGGCGGCCTCGTGGTGACGGCTCTTGCCATTGGCGCCGTCCTGGGCATCTCGCATCTCCTTACGCGGTCGCCGCAAACGGCCCCCCTCGCGAATCGCGACGGCGGACTCAAGGAAATGCCCCCCTTTGTCGGGGGCGGCGCCCCGCCACGCATCGCCGTTGACTTTGCACCGCCGGCTTTCGATGACGCGGTCGTCGTCGAACCCTTCGGCGCCGGCGCCCCGGTGAAGCCGATCGAGCGGATCGCCGACCTGCGCGGCGCCGCCCCGGCCGGCAGGGAGGCGAAGCTCTCCGTCCCGCTGACGCACGAGAACCTGACCGTTTTCCTGGTACGCGGGCCCGGCAAGGCGGCCGCGAACGTCATCACCCTGCAAGAGGCGCTCGACGCCAACCTGGCGACCGTGCACGAGGGCTTGTCGATCAGCAACCGCAGCGACAAAGCGCTGTTCGTGCAGGCGGGCGATATAGTCAAGGGGGGCACGCAGGATCGGGTTCTGCCCTATGATTACCTGAGTCCAGCCGGCGCCTCGCGCTTCCCGGTCGCCGCGCTGTGCGTCGAGAGCGGTCGCAGCTTTGCCCGCGCCGGCGAGGCGAGTTCCTATTTCGAGATGTCGTGCGAGCGCCTGCCGACGACCAATCTCCGCCTGGCCGCCTATCGCCGCGCCCAGGGCGAAGTCTGGGCCGGCGTGGCGCGAACGCAGGAGGAGCTCGGGCGCGTCCTCGGCGCATCGGTGCGCGCGTCTCTCTCCAGCACCAGCTTGCAGCTCACGCTCGAGCACCCGGTGGTCAAAGACGCGACTTCCGAGTGCGTCAACAAGCTGCTCCCCTCGATCCTCAAGGAAGAAGACGCCGTCGGCATGGTGGTCGTCGTCAACGGCAAGATTCAATCGGCCGACATCTATGGCTCCGCGGACCTGTTCCGCAAGATGAGCCCGAAGCTTCTGCGGGCCGCCGCCGTCGAGCGCTTGACGCTGCGCGACCGGTCCAAGGCGACCGTCCCCAGCCCCGAAGCCGTCCAGGCCTTCCTCGACGTGCCGGAAAGCGCCCGCGCTTCCGAGATGACCGGTTCCGGCCGGCTGCGCATGATCACCCAGGAAACCTCTGGCGCCGCCCTCTTCGACGCCTGCGACCGGGACGCCGGTAACGCGGTGATTCACCGGACCGTGCTGGCGCGGTAGCGGATGCAAATGACAGGGTGACAGGGTGACAGGGTGAAAGGTGACAGGGTGACCGAGCGACTGTCACCCCCATCACCTGTCACCCTGTCACCTTGTCACCCCATCACCGATTCCTCAGACCACTCGCTTTCGCACATACACAGCGACCGGCACGCCGTAGGACGGCCCGTTGAGCGA
Source organism: Gemmataceae bacterium (assembly GCA_046350295.1). GTDB lineage: Bacteria > Planctomycetota > Planctomycetia > Gemmatales > Gemmataceae > JAXMAR01. The sequence goes on along the minus strand of JAXMAR010000038.1, from coordinate 36,568 downwards.
CTCCGGGGTCGCGTGGCGGATGAGCGGGAGTTGCCCGAGCTTGCTGCTCCAGCTGCCGTCCGCTTCCTGGATCGCGGCGTGCGTCACCGACGTGATGCGACCGCCCGAAACCTTGGCGTAGACCACCACCTTCTGAAGGCCGGTCGCGAGGCGGAAATCCAGGCCGCTGACCCGGCGATAGCCCTTGGCGGTGTACATGCGGTCCATCTTGGAGAGCGGCGCCGTGCTCGGGCCGGTCTCCGGGTTCACCCAGCGGCCGTGGATGCCCAGGCTATGGGCGATGCAGTTGTAGCGCTTGCCGATGTAGGGATCGATCACCTCGAAGCGGGCCCCGAGTCGGGGGAAGTCGCGCGCTTCCATGAGGACGCGGCGCCGCGCCTCGGGATAGCGGCTCTCGTCGAAGGCCCGGAAGTTGGCGCGTATTTCCAGCCGCTCGTAGGCGTCAGCGGCGAATGTCGATGTCGATTGGGCGGGCGCCAGGAGGGCAAGGCCGAAGGTCAGGGCGAGAAGTAGGCGACGGAACATGATGAATCTCCCCGTTTGATTGCGTCTTATTCGCTATCGAATAGCGGGGAGATTGCGGGTTGTGACGACTTTTCCTCCGCTGCCGGACTGTGCGGAGAGGGTCGCGACTCGCTGGAAACAGCAGACTTGCGCCGACGGATGAGCTCTTTGATTTTTTCGGATTGCAAGTTCTAAACTATCTTTCCGCCGGTTAGAGTGGGCGGAGACTTCCATCCTTCAACTACCGAGTGAGATTGCAAGGGCATTCCCTCCACCTCCCAGATCAGATATGCGCGCAACAACCATGCTTGGCGTCATCGGGGTGATTCTGCTGCACTCCGCCCATTCGGCTGCGCCCGAGGCGGCAGGCGCCTTTCGCTTCCCCTTCGCCTACCTCTCCAGAAACAAGGGGAAAATCGAGGGCACGAAGTGGACTTCCATCCCGAGCGTGGTGAAGGGGAAAAACCTCCCGGGCGGCATCCTAGGCTTGGAGTTCGGCAAGGACGGCACGTTGACCTACCGGATCGTCAAGATGAGCTTCCAAGGCTCGTACATTGTGGGGGGCGCCAACCGCGTGACGCTCTTCTTGGAGGAGCCGCTGGCGGGCAGCAAGACGCATGTCGAGGACATCACTGTCGACGGCGACCGCCTGACGATGACAGATAGCGACGGCACAGCGCTCACGTTCGAGAAGGAACGTTAGCCGGGAAGCGACACTCACCGTCAGCACCGTTCGCGTTCGCATGGCCCGTAGCCTTCGGCCCGTAGCCTTCGCAAAGCGGCTTACGGCCTCGTCTGGGCGATCCAGCATCGAGCGCAGTCGATATCCTCCGGTTCGAGGAGACGCTTCGGTATGAGGAACAGTTCGCCAAGGCCCAGATGCACGAGAAAAAGGCTCTTGCTCTCGGTGAACCCTTTGAACACGTGCCATTCGAAGGATACGGCGACGCCTTGCTCCTCAATAGAGACTCGTACCGGTGTCAGAGTGAGCGTGAACGGATACTTGCTCGTGTTCAAAAACCAACCACCCAGACCAGCGATCGTCGGAGCGGCTATGGCCAGGAAGAGACACAAGAGTGGCACGAAGATCCATGATATTCCTTGATTCCTCTCCGTCATGATCTCCCATCCGGCAACTCCAATCGCGGTCGCGAACATCAGCCAGCGACCGACGCGATTGCGCAGGTAGTAGCGGTTCGCCTCCATGATGTCAGCGAACGTCCAGGAACCTTGGACGCTGATCGTCTCTTCGCGGTCTTCGATGTGCTCGTTCATCGTCATCGTGCCGACCGCTTCGTCGCTTGCGCGACGAAGCTGGTAGGTCTCATACGCCATCGTGTCGTTATTGCGTGATCCCTCTTGTGATGCCCATGAACACGTCTTCCAGGTCGATCTCCTCCTCCTTGAGCATGCGCAGCCGCATGCCGTTCTTGACAATCTCGTCCGCGATGAAGCTGCCGTCGGTGAGGCCGTCGTGCAGGGTCACTTTCAGGTAGTCGTCCTTCTCGTTCAGCTCGATCTCCTGCACGCTGCCGTTCTTGGCGAGCAGCTCCTTCGCCTGGGCGGTCTTCTTGTCCCCGACCATCACCGTGAGCACCGTACGCGTCCGCACGGCGCGGATCGCCGATTCGAGGTCGCCGTCGAAGATCAGCTTGCCGCGCTCGATGATGCCGATCTTGTTGCAGATGTCGGCCAGCTCGGGCAGGATGTGGCTGGAGACGAGGATGGTCTTGCCCATGTTGCGCAGCTCGCGCAAGAGGCGCCGCATCTCGATGCGGGCGCGCGGGTCGAGGCCGCTGGCCGGTTCGTCGAGCAAGAGGACCTGCGGCTCGTGCAACAGGACGCGGGCCAGGCCGAGGCGCTGCGTCATGCCGCGCGACAGGCTGGTGGCGAGGGCGTCGCGCTTGTAGCTCAGGTCGACCAGCTCGAGCACCTGCTCGCACTTCTTGCGCCGCTCCGGCCCCTGGATGCGGTAGGCGGCCGCGAAGAACTCGAGATACTCGATGACGCGCATGTCGTCATAGACGCCGAAGAAATCGGGCATGTACCCCATCAAACGGCGGATTTCCTTGGCCCCGTTGTAGATCGAGTAACCGCACACGGTCGCCTCGCCCCAGGTGGGGTTGAGGAGCGTGGCGAGGATGCGCATGGTGGTGGTCTTGCCGGCGCCGTTGGGGCCGATGAAGCCGTAGACGTCGCCGCGGTCGAGCTTGAGGGTGAGGCGCTCGAGGGCGTACAGGTCGCCGTACATCTTGGTCAGGTCGCGGGTCTCGATCATGGAGTCTTTTCCGCGGGATGGACAGGGAGGTAGATGCGGAGGTAAGTGTCGTGCGTCAGCGTCCCCTCGATCTCGGGCGGGGTTCCGGCGCCGGGGAGGGCGCCGAGCCAGAGCCGTGTCGGCAGCGGCTGGTCCTTGCTATTGACGATGTCCGCCGCCTTGCCGTGGCGTTGCTTGAGCCGGGCGTAGACGATGACTTCGTGAAGAGAAGTATCGGTCCCGACGGCGCGAAGTTTCCCTTCCAGGCGCCAGCTCTGGTCGAGGTTGCGCAGCGCGTGATTCTGGGCGCCGCCGAAGCGCGTCTTGTCGTGGAACATGATCGCCTTGACGACGGAGGTCGCGTCGAAGCGCGGCTTGCCCGCCCCGAAATCGGCGCCCACTTCCGGGGCGTCCGGGATCGACGCCCAGGCGCCGAGATCCCGGCCCGTGTCGAAGGAGACCTTCACTTCGGCGTCGGCCGGAATCGCCCTGTCCAGCTGCAAGGCACGGTCGCCGTAGATGAACCAGACGTCCAGAAGGTCGACAGGCAGGTTGTTGCGAAACGTGCCCGAGAGGATGACATCGCGTCCGGCGACCGGCTTCTGGTGATAGAACAGCGACGCGTGGAAGGGCGCCGCATACGGCCCTCCCAACCCAAACCCTCCAACCTCGACGCTGTGCTCCCAGGTCGCCTGGAAGGATTTCGTCGACCAACGACCCAGGGGTACCTTTTCAAGGCCGCGTGCTTCCGCGGCATAGCTATAGGGCTTGCGGAAAATGCCCTGCGAGCTGCGCCGGCCCATGCCCCAGGCTTCCGCATCCGGGCGCCCAAACCACGATACTTGTGCAGCTTTGTCGCGCCAACGCAACGGACTCTCCGCCCAGAAGTTCCGGTCGGGTATCAGGCCGACGGTCCCCGGTCGAATCTCCGGACTGAACAGCGTGAAGAACGATCGTCCGACCACGTAAGCCTTGACGTTGGTGCGCAGGTCCACGTCGACAAGGTCGACCTGATTGATCCTCTGTTCGTGTCCTTTCAACAAGGCCGCCGTGTAATACGCCGCGATCGTCGCGGCGATGACGATGACCGGGAACGTCAGCCACGTCCGCTCCAGCCGGCCGAAGACGAGCTTGAGGACGAAGTAGTCGAGGGCGGCGATGACGAGGATGTAGACAATGATGAAGAAGGCGACGAGGCCGAAGGAGACGACCGGCACGTCGAACTGATCCAGGGTGCGCTGCAATTCGGCCGCGATGTCGGTACGGGCGAGGTCACGCGTCTCGCGGCTGACGCTCGCCTCGCGCGGCGTCAGCTTGGTAATCAGGGCCTTGAGGAACTCGCGGCGGCCGGACCATTTCGTGAAGGGCCCCTCATCAAGTGAAAAGGCGACGAGGGTGATGTTGCCCAATCCATACGGCATGCGGGCGAGCAACGGCGCCCGTCCCGCGCCCGTTTCAGCCCGGACGAAGACGTCCCAGACACCGGGCGCGACGCCGCCCGGATCGAGCGTTGCCAGGGAAAGATTGCCGCGTGCGTCCTCGAAGGGCCTTCCTTCCGCCTGCGCCCAGCTTTCGACCTCGAAGAGACGGCGTGATTTGAGGCCACTGCTCGCACGTGGTGGCACGACCGGCAGGGGTGGCGACCAGGCCTTGGCGGCGAGCAGGTCATGCACGAGAGCTTGTTGCGCCGGCGCGATGGGAACGACAAGATGCCCGCCGTTGCGCACGTACGAAGAGAGCGCTTCGAGACGTTTCGAATCGGCACTCAACTCCTTGAGAAACGTTTCACCGCCGCACAGGATCACCAGGTCAACGCCGTCGTAGCCGAAGCCGAGCTCCGGCAGGCTCGTCGCCTCGGTTTCCATCGCGGCAAACTTGGTCAATATGTGATCGCCGCTGAGGGGGTCGACCTTGCCGCTCATCATCTCCATGGCGCCTTCCAGCGCGTCGATCTTGCCGCCGGCGCTGAGGACCAGAAGCGAGCCGAGGTTCGGGGCGCGCAGCGACGTTGTCTCCTGGGCCACGGTCCGGCCGTCCTGGACGACGCTCACTTTGACGCCGCTGCCGAGGTTGCCCGTGCGCGTGTAGCCAAGGAAGGTTCGGGAGGCGCCGGCAATCAGGGGAGGCGCCTCGATGGTGTAAACGGTGGCGGCGTCCTCGCTGTCGTTGGTCTCGATCTGGATGCGGGCGGCGGCGGCGCCTTCCTTGCCCGCGGCAAGCGTGACGTGGACCGGCGCCCACATGCCGACTTTCATGCGCGGGATGTTGTCGGACCCGAGCGGCTCGTAGCCGACGCGGACGGACTCGATGCGAAGCGACTGCTGCGCCCAGGCGCCCTGCGCGAGACCGAGAAGGCCGAGAATCAAACAGACATGAAGGCGAATGGCGAGCGCTCCGTTTAGCCCCGGTTCGCAGAACCGGGGCGGACTTGACCTTTAAAAAGAATGCGCGTCCAAAACTAAGGTTTCTCCGCCTGATCGCAACGGCAAGGAACTTGGCCGCAACCGGGACATCCTTTGCCGTATTTCCGCTCCACGGCCTCATCGAGATCGACGCCGACGCAGTTAGCCAGGGTCGCGAGCCAGGCGAGGACATCGGCGAACTCGAGGCTGCGCTCCTCGTCGCTGCCGCTGCGCAAGGCCGTGGCCAGCTCGCCGACCTCCTCGGTGAACCACATGAACGTTCCCTCGACGCCGCGTTTGCGATCCTTGGCGTCATACGTCTCGCGGATGATGCGTTGCAAGTCGGAAAGAGTCATACCCATTGTCGGTTAACGTTCATGTCGCCCGATCCAATCCTAATTCTAATCCTAATCCTAATCCTAATCATAATCTTAATCTTAATCGTGACCTGTTTTGGTTCGACAGATTACGATTATGATTACGATTAAGATTAGGAACGTTTCACGGTTCCAGCAGTTTGCGCCAGGTTTTCTCCTCCGCGTTCTTCCCCTGGGCGGTCAAGGCGTCGAGGAACAGCGTCTGCGCCGCCTTGTCCAGTACGTCGATCTCCAGCGCCTGGCGCGCGTATTTTTCCACTTCCGCCTGATTTCCCGCCTTTTGCTCCATGGCCGCGATCTGCTTGCGTGTCGCCAGGTCGTCCGGCGTCGCGTCGGCCAGCTCTTTCAAGACGCCGAGCAGCTTGTCGTCCTTGCCGCCTTGCTTGTAGACGCGGGCCAGCGTCGCTAGCCAGCTCGTGTCGAAGGGGTCCAGCTCCCGGCAACGCTCGTAGATGCGAGCCGCGTCATCGTACTTTTTGCGCTCGAAGTAGAGCTTGCCCAGGAGACGCAACGGCTTCAGCTCGCTTGCCTTTTCAGTGATCGCCGTGGACAGGAGGTCAAAAGCGGTGTCCATGTCGCCGCCGTCCGAGAGGACCAGCGCCTTGACGTAAACGCCGAGCGGGTGGAACTTCTTGAGGTCGAGCGCGAGGTCCGCCAGCTTCCGGGCCTCCTCGCGATTGCCGAGATTGTAGTAGCGCTCCCCCAGGAGCGCCGCCAGGTCCGGGTTTTTCGGGTCCTTCTCATACGCCTCCTTCACGGCCCGAAGGCTGCCGAACGTCGGAGCGGCCTTCACCACGTCTTTGGGCAAGCGCTCCTCCAGAAAAGCGTGGTAGCCCTTCTCGAAGTCCGCCTTGCTGACCTTGAAGGTCTTGAGCAGCGCTTCGTCCGTTTCCATCCCGCTTTGATAGGCCGCGAGCAACTCGCCGATCGCCTTGGCGCCGTACTTCTTGTCCAGGTACTGGACATAGAGCAGGCTTTGCATGTAGGCCTGGTCCCACTGGTCCGGGTTGCGCGGGCGGATGAAGCCGAGGAGGACGTTGTCGAGGTTCAAGAGGTCCTTGGCCTTCATCTTCGCGGCGACCAGGTTGTTCCAGCGCGGCGGCGGCTTCGAGCCCTCCAGCAGGACGGCGAGGCCTTCGGTGTACCAGTGCGGAATGCGGAAATTCGTCTGCTCCAGGTTGAAAACGTGCACCAGCTCATGCCGCAGCACGCGATTCCAGTTGAAGGGCTGGCGAATGATCTTGGCAGTATCGTGCGGCGAGACCATGGCGAACATCTTGCCCGTCGAGGCGCCGATCGTGTGCAGGTCCGGAAGCTGGACGATCCGGCCGCTGAACATGTCGTGGCGATTGAAGACCTCGATCAGGATCGGCTCCTTGGGCCGGTAGTCGAACTTCTTGGCGAACTCGTCGTACATCTCCTCGAGATACTTCGCCATGACGCGAGCGAGGACCGTGTCATTCTTCTTGTCGTAGCGGATGATGAAGTGGTCGGTCTTCAGCGTTTCGTACGTATCGAGGTGCTTGAGAACGCGCAGGGTATTGTCGATGCGCAGGTTGTACTCGTCGGCCTCGAACGCCTTGTCGAGGATCTTGCGGCCCTCGTCCTCCTTGCCCAGGCGCATGTAGAGCATGCCCAGGCCGGCGAGCGGGCCGGGCAGGCGCGGCTCCAGGTCGATGGCCTTCTTGTAGTACTTTTCCGAGTCGTCGTAGAGCTTGCGGCGGTCGATGGTCTCGGCCAACTCGTAATAGAAGACGGCCGGCTTGGCGCTCTGCTTCTCGACCTCGTCGATGACGCCTTGCAGCGCCTTGGCGTCGCGCTTGACGAGGTGGACGGCGGCGAGGAGGGCGAGCGTCTCCCCTCCTCGCGCGGGTTGACCGCGCGGGCCAGCTCGAGGTCCTTGAGCGCCCGGCTCGTACTCGCCGGCGAAGAAGCTCACGTCCGCCCGAAGCCGCGCGCGGTGAGCGAAGGATTGATCTTGAGGGCCACCTCGGCCAGATCCTCCGCGTCCTTGATCTCCAGACGCTGCATCGCCGCCATGCCCTTGGCCGCCAGCGCCTCGGCCGAGCGCGGGTTGATGGCGAGCACCTTGTCGAGCGCCTTGCTCGCCGCCGCCTTGTTGAACTTCTCGAGATAGAGCCGGCCGGCCGCGTACTCGGCGGGCCAGTAGAGCTTGTCCTTCTTGATCGAGAAATCGAAGACCTCTTCGAGGATGAACGGGAACTGATCCGTGATGTGGTGCAGGCGGGCGTATTCGAGAGCGGCCAAGCCGACGAGGCGCAGGTCGTCGAGGTCGGCGATCGGCATATCGTCGTTCTCGCGCCGCGTGTAGGTCTTGACGAACCAGCGAAACTCCTCGTCCGCCTCGCTCCACTTCCCCTTGTCCTTGAGCAGGTTGCCGCGGACCCAGCGAGCCAGGAAGTTCTCGTCGCGTGCCGCGATCGCCTTCTCCGCCGCCTTGCCCGCCTCGTCCCACTTGCCGCGCAGATAGAGCGTCTCGGCATGGCGGGCGAGCAGGTCCGGATCGTCCTTCAGGTCCTTGAGCGCCTGCTCGATGGTTTTCTGCGCTTCCTCATAGCGGCCGACGCTCTCGAAGCACTTGCTGACGCCGATGACCGCGGCCGGGCGCGTCTTGGCGTCCTTGGTCAACTCCTGGTATTGCTCGCGCGCCTCGCCGTAATTGCCGCGCAGCCAGCTCTTGCGCGCGTCTTGCAGGGCGTCGCCGGCGCAAAGAAGGCCGGGCAGGAAGAGGAGGATGACGAAGGAAAAGGAGGCACGCATCGGCGTCGCTCACGACGGGACATGGGCGGTCACTATCAACAGGGTAGTGAGCGCGTGGCGGAAACGCAAGGAAGGCATGCTTTATCCCGTCTCTGTCGAATTCCCTGGCGCGGCGCGTTTCAGCACCATCGCCACCGTCCCGTACAGTTCTCCGCTCAACGCGTGCAAGTCGTGCTCGACATCCTCTGCCCGTCCCAGTTTGCTGGTCCAACGCCCATTCGGAAGTTGCCGCGCCGCGTGGGTCGGAATCCCGTCTTTGGCGAATAGCGCGATCTTCTCGACTCCTGGTTCAAACGCTTCGCTTGTGCCCGACGAATACCCGCGCCCGGAGAACGCGGTCGCGAATGCGGCCAATGTCGTCTCCAACTCAACGCCGGCGGGCCAATAGAGTGCGTCGTTATCCGTATCCGCGTCCGGCCACCACCAGCGCGTTGTCTCTCCCACGGCCCACGCGATGCAGTTGTAATCGCCCGTAGCGGGACTCGTCACATGAAAGACCGTATCCCGTAGACCGGGGAAAATTGCTTCGAGACCTTCTACCATTGGTAGCCATTCTCCCTGGCCCAGTGCAACCACCGCTCTGCGACCTTGCGAACATGTCCTCGTTCCTCCGCAGGCACAGGATGAGCGCCGGTGATCTCCGTGAGCGCCTTGGACAAATGCCCGTCCCCCGTCTGCTCGATGTCCCGAAAAAGGAACGGCAGAGCGACAGGCCCGAGCGCGATGAGATCGAGATAGGCGACATTCCCCGTCATCGCGGTGCTCGATGATAGGTATCTTGTTTCCTCACGCCATTGCCGCAACAAGCGAGCGACAAGACCGCCGATGGCTTCGGCGGTATCGGCGGAAAGGTGCACCATGGCGACTCTCCAGGCGGATATAAGGCGATCTGCCATGCCATTGTACAATGACTGCTGGGCGTGACTTGACCTTTCTCGACCGATCGAGATGCAAACGCCAGTCGACCAAGTTCGCGATTTGCTCGAAAGCGAGTGGAAGATCAACTGGCCCGCTCCGCTGGTCAAGTCTCTACGTGAACGCTCCGATTCTGTCGCTCTCGATTGGGCCTTCCGTTGCATCCGTCGGTTGCTCGATCTCTCTGAGACCCCCCACAGGAACCAGATCAAGGCAGATCTCGAAATGCTCGAAAGTTGGCGCCTAACCCTGCCCGAGAGCGAATCGCTCCAGCGGAAATCCGAGGAGATTTGGTATCGACCAAATCGAGATGACGCGCAAACCGCCCTTGCCCATTTTTGCTGGGACTTGGCACGGAGTCTATTTCCCACCTCGGAGGAGGATGTCCGTTGGCTTTACCCCACCATCTCGCTTTTGACGGGATCGGATCGCCCCATTGCATCCTTGGTGGGCCTGTGCATCGAGGAATACGAGGCATCGATAACCACCGGCGCCTGAGGTTTCGTTAGACGTCAGACGACTCGGTTTGTCAATCCTTCCCCTTGACCACCTCCACCCCATCCAGGACGATGAAAAAAGCGAAAAGCAACGGCTTCCTCACCGAGCACCCGCCATGGACCTCCCCCGCCTCTTCGCCGCCCCCCATCCCGCCTACCCGACCCGCCGCCATTTCCTCGCCAAGGCCGGCGCCGGTTTCGGCCTCCTCGCTCTCGCCGACCTCCTCGGCGGCCAGGCGCGCGGCGACGTTCCGCCCGTCGTCAATCCGATGCTGCCGCGGCCCGGGCACTTTGCCGCCAAGGCGAAGTCGGTCATCTGGCTGTTCATGAACGGCGGGCCGAGCCATGTCGATACCTGGGACTACAAGCCCGAACTGGAGCGGCGCAACGGGCAGGAGCTGCGCGGCTTCGATCGCGATACCGGGTTCTTCCGTGATCAGGTCGGGCCGATCATGCGCTCGCCGTTTCGCTTCGCCCGCCACGGCAAGTGCGGCCACTGGGTCTCCGACATCTTTCCGAACATGGCCCGGCACGTCGACAAGATGGCGTTCCTGCATTCCTGCTGGACCGACTCCAACAACCATTCGCCGGCTCTGCTCAAGATCAACACCGGCATGACGCGCATGGGCTTCCCCTGCGTCGGCGCCTGGACCGTCTACGGCCTCGGCACGGTCAGCCAGAACCTGCCCGCCTTCGTCGTCATGTACGACACGCTCGGCCGTGGTCTGCCCAAGGGCTACGCCCAGAACTGGGGCTCCGGCTTTTTGCCGAGCATCTTCCAGGGGACCGCCCTCAAGAACCAGGGGGCGCCCATCGACAACCTCGACCGCCCCGCCGGCATGAGCGAGCGCCATCAACGCAACCAGCTCGACCTGCTTCATCGCCTCCAGCGCTCCCGCCTCGAAGCCAACCCGCACGATACCGAGCTCTCCGCGCGCATCGAGAGCTTCGAGCTCGCCTTCCGCATGCAGATGGCCGCTCCCGAAGCCCTCAACTGGGAAGCCGAGTCGGACGCCACCAAACGCCTCTACGGCATCGGCGACCGCCGCTGCGACCACTTCTCCCGCCAATGCCTCATGGCCCGCCGCCTCGTCGAGCGCGGCGTCCGCTTCGTCCAGATCTACTCGGGCGGCGAAGAAAACGAACGAAGCTGGGACGGCCACCAGAACATCGCCGCCAACCACACCGGCTTCGCGGGGGAGACCGACCTCCCTATCGCCGGCCTCCTTCAAGACCTCGAATCGCGCGGCCTCCTCGAAGAAACCCTCGTCATCTGGGGCGGCGAGTTCGGCCGACTGCCATTAGTGCAGCGCGGCGGCACAGGTCGCGATCATAACCCGCACGCCTTCACCGTCTGGATGGCGGGCGCAGGCGTCAGGGCGGGCTACAGCCACGGCGCCACGGACGAGTTGGGCCACCGCGCGGTCGAAGATCGCGTCAGCGTCAACGACCTGCACGCGACGATCCTCCATCTACTGGGCCTGGACCATTTGCGGCTGACACATCGCTACAACGGCCGCGATTTCCGTTTGACGGACGTGGCCGGCGAGGTGGTGCGGGATGTGTTGGCGTGAAGCCATGATGCATGGCGATGCGTTCTTAGAGGAGATTCGCGTGTTTAGAGTCGAAGAAAAACGGCATGGCGTTGTCTACCAAGTGTTTACCGTCGAGGACCCACGCCGAGCGGGCTACAAAGGCAATGTCGAGGAGGGCGTCACGCTCGACTATGATTTGAACGCCGTCCATAGTTGGCCGGATGGCGCGTGCATGCCTGAAGCGTGTCTAGGCCGAGCACCGGATAATCCGAAGCACTACAAGGTATTCAAGTACGCGCGCGAACGAGAGGCCGCGGCCTACGAGGCGATCCCGGGCACAACCGCGCCATTTGGATCGTGGAAGGATTACGCCCGCCTGCATCTGATTCCGCCGGATCCGGATCAGACGGATGAAGAGCAATGGTTCGAGTACCAGGACAAGGTCGACGAGGATGCCCGCCGTCGACGTCAAAGGAAGGAACCGCCCGAGCCGCCGCTCGATGGAGATAGGGACGAAGTTGCGGCATGGGTCGCGCGAAAGCATCTTTTCATGGATGTCGGCGTTCGCGAGGTCTGGTATTTGCCTAAGGGAGCGCCCCCTGAAGAGATCCGTCTTCTCGAGCTCAGCGATCGAGCGCCGCTCGCGCCCGCGATGACCGAGCCGATCGACTTCGGCCTCGAGGTGCAAGGCGCAACCTTTCGGTTGGTTGTCGCGGACGTTTCTAGTGAGCAGTTTGAGGAGATCAGGCGGGACCCGTCGCGCTTACCGTCAGGCTGGTCGCTCTCCGACTCACGCACTTGGAGACGGGGCGCATGACGGAGTTTCAGCGGCTTTTCCTCGTCCAAGCTCGCGACGACTTCGCCATCCTGGCCTTGCTGCGGAAACAAACGAGGATACACCCCTGTCATCTGCTTCACTACCTGCAGATGGCAACCGAACTGCTCGGCAAGGCACATGCCTGGAAGGATGGCCCCCGTACTCACACGCATCGCGCGTTCGTTCCCTTTCTTCGCAGCCTCGGAACCAATCGGAAAGCGCAGGCAAGACTGGGGCGCGAGGGGCACAATGAGAGTTGGCGGCAGCTGATCAAAAGCAGCCTATCCCTAGCCGAGCGTGTCGAAGCTTTGGCTCCTGCGATTGCACGCGATGCGCCCAATCCGGAATACCCCTGGCCACGCGATGCCCCCGTCGCGGCTCCTGTCGAGCATACTTTTGATGTTTGGCAGGAACTGGAGGCGACTCCGGGCGGCCGGCGCTTTTTCCAATTGCTGAATGGTCTTTTCGGCGCGGCGGAAGCATTCTTGTAGCCCTCGCCGATCACTATGCAGCCGTTGCCCGACGATCCTGCGTCTCTTGGCCACACACAGGCGCACGAAGGGATCAGACTTCGAATTGGGTGTGGACAAGTCCCCGCAGGCGGCCGCCGAGACGGGCGATGGTTTGCGCGAGTCCGGGGTGGAGGAGGTGTTTCTCCGTCTGGGGAGCGACGAGGTAAAGCTCGTCGGCCAGCGGGGCGAGTACGCCGAGGGCGAGGCTATTGTCGAGGTTCGGCCCATCGATGAGGACGAGGTCGAACCGATCGCGCAGCCAGGAGAGGAGCCAGCGGGCCGCCTCGGGGGAGCAGAGCGTGGCGACGCCGCGCTGGTCGTCTCCCTGCGCCGGCAGCAGGAACAGGCCGGGCGCCGGGCCTTCGAGGATCGCTTTCTCCAGCGCGGCCGCCCCGCACAGCACTTCGGCGACGCCGGCGCCCGCTTCGACGCCGAGGCGGACGCTCATGGCCGTCTTCGCGGGGGCCGCCTCCCAGACGACGACGCGCTGCTGCTTCTGGCGTGCGCAGGCGACGGCGAGGTTGAGCAGGACCGTCGTCGTGCCGACCAGACTGCGGATGCCGGCGAGGAGAAGGACGCCGCGGCCGTCGCGCAAGGTCTGCGTCATCTGCTCGAGCAGCAGGGCGTATTGGCGGCTGATCGGGTGGTCGGGCTGGTGATAGGCGATAACCTCTCCGGCGACGGTTCGGCCAAGCTTGCGGGGCGTCGGCCAGGCCTCGAAGGCGACGCTCATGGGACGGGCGGGCGTGACCTCGACGGCACGCGCGGCTGCGACCGGCGCCGTAGAAGCGAGCGCCTTTTCGGTCGGCGCGTGCGGCGGCTGGAGCCGGGGCTGCGCCGGTTGCGGGGCGGCGAGGACCTGCGGCGAGGCGTCCATCTTCCTCGGCCCGCCCACCTCGATGAACGGCACTTCCGCGGGCTCCGGCATGGACCAGTCGACGACGACTTCCTGCGCGGGCTGGGCGGCAGTCCGCGTCTGGTCGCCGTTCTTCAGGGTCTGGAGCATTCTGCCCATGCTTGGGTGTGTCCTTTTCGGTCGGGTCAATCCGTGAGCTTTCAATCAGCGTCTATGCGGTGCGGCGCGTTTCTTGCGCCAGGCGAAACGGCGGCGTCTCGCCTTTGATGCCGACTTCGAACGCTGGCGTTTCGGCGGTCTCGTTTCCGTCCGCGGCGTCTTCGCCTTCGTCTTGAGACAGGCCGAGGAGCGCGAGCGCTTCCAGGGCGGCCTCGGCGTCCACCTTGGTCAACGCAGCCGCGTCGGCCAGGACGAGGGCTTGGTGGGCCGCGCGGTTGAGCAGGCGCGGCACGCCCTGGGCGCCGCGTGCCAGGACTTCGAGGGCCGATTCGTCGAGTACTTTTTCCGGCGTGGCGCCGGCGAGCCGCAAATGGTGCAGCAGATAGTCGAACGCTTCCTCGGCGCCGAGCGCCTCGAGAGCGCAGCGCGTCGCGATGCGCTGCTGTGCCGCTGCGAGGCGCGAAAGCTTCAGGGTTTCGAGTATCTCGGGCTGGGCCAGCAAGAGCGCCTGAAACGCCTTCTTGCCGCCCGCTTCCAGGTTGCCCAGCAGGCGCAGCTCCTCGATCAATTCGGCCGTCAGGTGATGGGCTTCATCGATGAGCAGGACGAAGCGTTTGCCGGCGGCGCTGTTTTTGAGGAGATGGTCGGTCAGACGAAGCCGCAGGACCTGTTCGCTCGCGTCCTCGTAGTCAAGGCCGAGGTCAAAGAGGACGGTTTGCAGGAGCGCGGAGGCGTCGCGGAACTGGCTATGGGTGAGGAAGGCGGTCGGCGTGTCACGGCCGAGGCGTTCGATGAGGCAGTGGGCCAGGAGCGTTTTGCCGAGGCCGGGACCGCCGGTGAGCAGGATCAGTCCCTCGTCCTCCTGGATGGCGCGGAGGAGGCTTTGCAGGGCTTGTTCATGCCCGGTGGCAGGGTAATAGAAGGAATCGTCGGGTGTGGCTGGGAAGGGCCGACGCTTCAGTTGAAAGCGTTGCTCGTACATGCGTTCCCCCGGACGAGCCGACTGGGCCGGCTGCTCCGAATTCCCGTCCCCCTGCATGCCGTCCGCGTTGGACAGACGGCTTCCCCATCGTTCCCATCGGCACGGGGCGCCGGCAAAGTTTAACATTGGCTGGGAATTGGCCGGCTGCGTTGGCGTTGAGTTGGGGTGTGCGCGGAGAGGTTTCGCAGGTCGGTCGTCGGCACAAAGGTGAGACGGGCTTCCGACCTTTTTTTCAAAAGAAACGACGCGCCCCCTTGGACGCGTCGTTCCGTGTCGTTCCAGCGATTAGTACTTCCGCACGCGCCGCGGCTCCGGGGAGATCTCCTCGGGGGCTGCGGTGACGCCGGGCGGATAGGGGCTGATCATGACGGCCGAGGCCGGCGGCTGGACGGGACAGTGGGACCAGTCCGGCGGATAGGGCCAGGGCGTCCAGCAGGTTTGGTAGTAGCCGAAGTTCGGCTGATCACAGGGACAGCAGATCGGCTTGGGGCAGCCGCACTTGAAGCAGATGCGTGGCGCCCCTTCGAGACAGTGGGACGTATGTGGACAGTGAAACTTTTGACAGTGGCCTCAACCGGTGGCGGCGCCAGGGGCGCAGCCGGTAGCGCAGGGTTGCTGCGCGACGCTGGGGCCGGCCAGGAAAAACAGGGCGCCGAGAGCCAGGCCGACCCTGGCCAGGCCTCGTGCCATCGTCCAGCGCATCATGCGATACCCTCCTTGGTTTCGTTTTTTCCAGTGCGGCGCCATCGCGCAGCCCGGCGGCGTGAGGCGATGGCCGTCCGGTGGAGAACGCCTCACGCCGACGCGCAGAAGGTTAGCGCCGACCGATAGAACCGACGCCCCCCTGCGGCATCATCGGAAAATAATGCCCCAGGCTGTTGAAGACCGCGGGACTGCTCTCTTGTCCGGTGAAGCCCGAGGACGGGCCCATGCCGGTCGCGAAGCCGGTGCTCGAGCCGGTGGTGGCCATGGCGCCCGACTGCAACTGCATTTGCATCAACTCCTGGTTGAGCTGGGCGAAGTTCTTCTGCGTGTCGAGCTGCGGCCGGACCAGACTGAAGTAGTTGATCCCCGCGGAGCCGCCGCGATTGAGGTTGAGATACGGGCTCACCGTCGGCGTCGACGGATTGCGCCAGGGATACGAGCCCACGGTTTGCGCCTGCGCCGCCGGCGCGAGCGCCGCGGCGGCGGTCAGGACCATCAGCCAGCGTTTCATTTGCATCCTCCACTCTTATATCGGTTGCGAATGGGCGTCCGCACAAGCATGGAAGCGCCCGCAGAATTGTCAAATTCGATTTTTTCGGCAGGATCGGACCCTGCGCCTGATGAGCGGCAGGCTGCGGATGTACACCCGTCGACAGGCGGCGTCCAGGAAGCCACCTACCGGGCGCCGAGAGACAAGCAGCCGGCGAGCGTTCGGCGGAACGCTCGCCGGCGCCGTGGTTAAGGAACGACAACGACGCCGTTGCCGTTGTTGAAGCCGTTGTTGTGGGTGTTGCGTATCGTTTGCCAGGTGCTGGCGCCGAGGAGCGTCACGCCGAGGACGCGTTCCACCGGAGCAAGCCACTTGGCGAGGTTGTTGTCGAAGCAGATGAGCGGATCGCCGGAGACATAGATGCGGTCGCCCGGGAAGAGCTGGTAGTTCGTCCCCGTCGAGCCGCCCTGCGTGATCGCGTTCCAATCGATAGGCAGGATCTGGTTGCAGCCCATGTGTACGGGCGACGGGCGGGCCAGCCAGATGCGCTTCTTCGACGAGACAGGCGCCAGACCCTGGATCGTCGCGATGGCGTCGAGCACGGTCTCGTTGCCCGTCGACGGGATGCGGACCACCTGCTGCCCCAGTCCGGCGCCGTCGAGGATGACGTAGTAGAACTTGCTGTTGTACGCGAAGACATCGACAGACACCTGCGGATTGAGCATGTACTCCGACAGGTGCTTTTCGACGACGCACTTCACTTGCCCCAGCGTCATGCCTGCGACATAGACCGCCCCGTACGTCCCGAGGCTGATGGTGCCGTCCGGCCGCACCAGGTGCTGCCCGCGCACCTGCTGCATGCCGCGGAACTGCGCCAGAGCGATCGTCACCTGCGGCGCCTTGAGGACGCTGCCCAGGTGGCTCTTGATCGCGTTCTGCGCCTGATCGAGGGTCAGCCCGACGACCGGCACCGAGCCGTACGTGTAGCCGAGGTTGACGGCCCCTTCGGGCGATACGACGAAGGCGCCGCTGATCGGCTGGCCGGGCAGCGTGTCGGTCACGTTGACGAGAACGACCTCGAGCGGCTCGATGCGATACGGAGGGCGCGGGATCATGCGGACGGCGTCGATGACGAGAATGTCCGGCGGCGCCACGGTGTAGGGCGGGTGCGACACCTTCGCCAACTCGGTCGGGCAGCCGGGTTGCGGCGGCGCGACGCCCTCCACCGGATGCGCCGGCCCGCCGACATAGGGGCCGCGCTCTTTGTCGCGGACCATCATCTCAGGGCCCGTCTCCTCGAGGAAGCCGGTGCGCTGGATGTCCCCCGGTTTGAGCGGCTTGCCTGCCGGTGTCGCGGCGATAGTCGCCGGCATGGCGCCGGAAGCCGGCGGGCCGCCGATCCTGGCGCCGGCCGACGTCATCGGCCCGGCGCCGCAGCCCGCGCAGCCGGGGCCATCCTCTCTTTGGTAGCGGCTCGAACTCAAGCACCCCGTCGGCCCCAGCGACAGTGTCGCCAGAAGCAAGGCCGCGACCCCCGTGCGTCGGCTCGTCCTCATTGGTTCCACTCCTTTGTCGAATGTCTCATCCGGCCCGGGCCACAAGGCGCCCGGCGCGCGGTCCTGGTTCCTCGCCGGCGCCGCGGACAATCAGCCCGCGCAGCGCCGCGAAGCGCGACGAAGCGGCAAGAGCCGAGGGCGCCGCCAATCCTGGCATCGGACGGGCGCGCCCCGCGGGCGCACCCTTCTCTCCGTCCGCGGTCGACTTCCGGTTTTCCCCCAAAATGCGAAATGGAGCCCATCGCCCTTCCGGCGAACTTCGATTCCCCCGAAGCTCGCCCGAAACGGCCGCTTCCCGTCCGCGCGACGCGCTTGCACGCGTTGCGCACGACGTCCCCGGAAGCGTCCGCCAGAACCTGGAACGATGAGGCCGCGGGTAATACCGAAAAGCAAAATCCACGCAAGAGCAATTTGGCCTAGTGACCATTTTTTTTTTTGAACGACAACCTGGGGGAACGGCGCAGAACGGGTAGGGGGCTGTGTCAAAACGGGGACACGATTCCAGAACCCCAAAAGTCAATCCGTCGCACGCCCGTTTGGAAACAGACTCTGCGCCGGCGAGCGCGACGGCGATTTCCCGCGCAAGTTTCCGCGCGCTGAACGTTCTTCTACGATCCCCTGTCTGCGGAGCAGGAAGAGTCGCACGGACCATCTCGGCGCCGGCGCATCGCGCCGGCCGACGCTTTCCTTTTCTCTCCGGAGGTTCCATGAAGCTGCGCGCGTCCCCCCGTCTGTTGTTGACCTTGTGCGTCGCCACCGGGCTCGGACTCGGTTACTTCTCCTGGCACATCGCCCGCGGCCAGGCCCGCGACGAAGCCCGCCCCGCCAAGGACGAGTCCGCCGGCCCGCTCCCCATCAAGCAAGTCGTCCTCTTCAACAGCGGCGTCGGCTACTTCCAGCGCGAAGGCGACGTCGACGGCGCCGCCCGCATTGACCTCTCCTTCCCCGCCAGCGAGATCAACGACCTGCTCAAGAGCCTCGTCCTCCAGGACATCGGCAAAGGGAAGATCGGGGCGGTCAGCTACGACAGCCACGAGCCGATCGCGAAGATGCTCCGCAGTTTCTCCCTCGACCTCTCCACAAACCCCACGTTTGGCGAGATCCTCAACCAGGCCCGCGGCGAGAAGATCGAGGTCGGACGCCTCGACAAGACCAAGAAAGACGCGCTCACCAAGCTGACCGGAACGATCGTCGGCATGGAAGTGCGAAACAAGTCAACCGGCGCCTGGGCCACGCTCGAGGAACGGGAACTCCTCAACCTCGCCACGAACACGGGCCTGCAAAGCGTCGACCTGAGCGAGGTCGTTTCGGTCCACTTCGTCAATCCCGTCCTCGAGAACGAGTTCCAGCGTGCCCTCCAGGTGCTGGCTCGCTCACACGATGTCCAGAAGAAAACGGTGACGCTCAACTTCGACGGCGCCGGCAAACGCCCCGTTCGCGTCGGCTACGTCGTCGAGCGGCCCATCTGGAAGACGAGCTACCGCCTGCGCATCGACCCGGGCGGCAAGATCGTCCTCCAGGGCTGGGCCCACATCGAAAACCCCAGCGACGAAGATTGGAAGGACGTGCGGCTTGTCCTCGTCTCCGGTCGGCCCATCTCCTATCAGATGAATCTCTACGAGCCGCTCTACATGCCACGGCCGCTTGTCGAGCCCGAGTTGTTCGCCTCGCTCCGTCCCCCCGTGTACGGGGCGGCGCTCGAAACCAAGCCGGGTGAAGCGCCGCCCGCGCCCGCTCCGGGAGGCGGCGGCTTCAATATCGGCGGCGGCTTCAACATTGGGGGAGGTTTCAATATCGGCGGCGGCTTCAATCTCGGTGGCTTGAATCTCGGTGGCTACAACATGGGGGGCGGCTTCAACATGGGCGGGAGCAACATCGGTGGCCTTTTCACCGGCCTTAACCGCTATCAGCAGATGGAGATGCTCCGCGTCCAGATGCAGGCCGGCATGGCCTACAACAAGCTCACCTACGACGCCCTCAAGAGACGCCGCGCCGACACCGCCGCGGAGATCGAGAAGAGCCGCAAGAAAGGCCCCGCCATCGCCGGGCTCAACTTCCGCGAGGGCATCGAATCGGTCGCCACCGGCGAGAGCGCCGGCGACTTCCACCAGTACGTCGTCGACCAGAAGATCACGCTCGCCCGCCAGAAGTCCGCCATGTTGCCGATCCTCGACCACACCATCGAGGGCGCCAAGGTCAGCATCTACAATGCCAAGGCGCACGCCCGGCATCCGCTCCTCGGGCTGCGCTTGAAGAACACGGCCGGTCAACCCCTGACCCAAGGCCCGATCACCGTCTTCGATCAATCGTCCTATGCCGGCGACACCCGCATCCTCGATGTCCAACCCGACGAGGAGCGTCTCCTCAGCTATGCCCTCGACGCCGCCGTCGAGGTCAAGAGCGCACGGACCCTGACGCCCGGCCCGAGCATGCGTCTCCAACTCGGCGCCACCAAGCTCGCCTCGCGCTACATCCTCCGCTCCTCGACCGTCTACACCATCAAGAACAACAGCGACCACGAGCGCACCCTTGTCCTCGAGCATCCCGTCAGCGCCGACTGGAAGCTCGTCGACCCCAGTCCCCTCGAAAAGACGCGCGACTTCTATCGCTTCACCGTGGCCCTTCCACGCGGCAAGACGGTGACTTTCGAGGTTCGCGAAGAGAAGCCGTCGCTCGAAGATGTCGCCATCGATCGCAGCGGGCCCGCGCCACAGGCGGTCGCGCTCGGTATCACCATCAAGCAGACACACCAGGTCGGCGCCGAGGAGCTCATCGAGGTGAAGGCCGTCAAAGGCGTGTTGAAACAGACCTACCGGAAGCGGGACTCGCTCACCTACCTAGAGCGGTTCACGAACGCATTGCATATGCACAACGATCCTGGAACCATCCGAAGACGTCATGTTGAGTGACTTTGCTCAAGACCAGACCCATCGCGCCGATCACCGTTTCGACCGAGCGGGCGGCGATGGATCGCAAGCCTTCCTTGATCTTGGAGAACATCTCCTCGATCGGCGACAGGTCCGGGCTGTACACGGGCAATGGTTCTACCCGTGCCCCCACGGCCTCGATGGCGGCAATGGCAGACGCGCTCTTGTGCGGCGACAGGTTATCCCATACCACCACGTCGTCCGGGCGCAGTTCCGGCGCCAAGAGCGCTCGACATACGTGTCAAAGGCCGCTCGATCCGTCGCCCCCGGCAAGGCCAGCGGCGCCACGACCCCCGTGGTACGCAGGCCCGATATCAAGGTGACATTCTTCCACACGCCCGGGGCCGTCGCCTGCACGCGTTCGCCCACCAGGGCTCGACCGTACGTCCGTCCCATGGCGGTCGTGGCGCCGGCCTCATCAACGAAAACCAGGTGTTCCGGAGCCACCGTCGCCATCTTCTCGCGAAAGGCACGCCGCTGCTTTTGGACACGGGGCGTATCCTGCTCCTGGGCACGTTGGGTCTTCTTCTTGCGCGTGATGAGGTGGCGCCGCAAAACCCGAAAGATGGTCATGATGCTGCAAGCGACACCCAGTCGGCTGCACAACTCCGCGAGCGTCGCATCTGGCTGTTGACGCACCAGTTCGAGAAGGCGAGCGACTGCCTCCGCGTCCAGTTTGGGACGGGCGCCGCCGCCGTGCTTTTTGGGTTGGACAGATCCGGTGCTGCGAAAGCGCTGAAGCAGGCGGACAATCGTCGAGACATCGACAGTGAAAAGTTCGGCCAATTCACGCAGCGAATGCTCGCCGCCTTCGACTGCCGCCACAATGCGCACGCGGAGGTCGATAGAAATGGGTCGCATCTTCCGCCTCCTTGCTAAAGTTGCGATCCCCCAATCCGTCATTGGTATTCTATCCATATGCAATCCAATGGGGAACCGCTCTAGTGCAGAATCTCTCGGACCTCGACCGCTCCTTCGAGATCGACCACGTCATCCGGCCGGAATGGACGCTCGCGGAGCCGGGAGCGCCCGCCGCGCCGGAGAAGGCGGCCCGAGTCTTCTCCTTCAGCCTGCCGGTCGCCAAGGAGAAGGTCGGTGTGCGGACGCTCGTCGAGGAACACCGGACCGAGCGCGACATCACGCTCCGGAGTGTCGACGCCGACGCGCTCCGCGCCCTGGTCAAGAACCCGATCGTGAATGCCGAGCTGAAGGCCCAGCTGGGCAAGCTGATCGAACTGGGGAGCCGCGTCGCCGCCACAACCAGGGAACTGGCCGAACTCGACCGCGTCTTCGCCGCCAAGAGCAAGGACCAGGAACGAACACGCAGCAACCTCAGCGTCATCCCGGCCACCTCCGAGCATTACAAGAAGTTCCTCGACCGCTTCGTCACCCAGGAGCAGGAACTCGAAACGATGCAGCGGCAGATCACGACGGTGCGATCAACGCTCGCGCGCCAGGAGGAGGACTACCGCGCGTTCGCAGACGGGTTGAACATGGAATGATCGCGCGGGACGATTGCACGGCGCGTTGGCTGTTTTGCTCCCCCCGGTTCATGGACCGGGGGATTCCCTTCGTTTCCGGCTTTTCGCTTGCCAGGCGCCGAAAAGCGACTACTCTCAATTCTGCTTGAGGCACGACGGCGCCTGTTCGGCTGCGTCTCTGCTTCGCAACGTCCGCCAGTCCAACGGAAACCAATCATGAAGAAAACACGCCTGCTCTCCTCCCTTGCCGTCCTCTTGTTCGTTCTCGCGGCTGACTCCGCTCGCGGCGGCAATCCGATCATTGACGCGGCCAAGACCGCCGTCAGCGATCCCAAGAAGCCGTTCACCATGGTCGTCATCGTCACCGTGAAAGAAGGCAAGGGGAAGGAGTTCGAAGACGCCTTCGCCCCGGCGCTGAAAGAAACACGCAAGGAAAAAGGGAACATCGCCTATGACCTGAACCGCGACCTCAAGGATGCCGCCAAGTACTATGTCTACGAGCGCTGGCGCTCCATCGCCGCCCTCGAGACGCACATGGAAACGCCTCACATCAAGACCCTGTTGAGCAAGCTCGCCGACCTCACAACCGGAGCGCCGGAGACCAAGTTCTTCGCGATCGCGGGCGAGTGAGCCCTCGACATGACGCCGCCTATCTACGCGCGATCGGCAGGCGGATTCCGCGCGGATTCGGCTTTTCGCTTGCCGCGCCCCGAAAATCCGGCTAGTCTCAATCTTGCCTACCGAACCTCCCGCCTGCCTGCCTCCTCGCGGAGAATCCCTA
The DNA here is from genome assembly GCA_046350295.1 of Gemmataceae bacterium. Lineage (GTDB taxonomy): Bacteria > Planctomycetota > Planctomycetia > Gemmatales > Gemmataceae > JAXMAR01. The sequence continues at coordinate 14,034 of JAXMAR010000038.1, read as the reverse complement.
TGCCGTCGCCTGCCGCTCCGGCCCGTCACACCTTGCCCCGCCGCAGCTTCCTCAAAATCGGCGCCCTCGGCTTGGGCGGCCTGACTCTTCCCTCCTTGCTGCGCGCCGAAGCTGCCGCCGGCATTCGCTCCTCGCACAAGTCCGTCATCCTCATCTACCTGGTCGGCGGCCCGCCGCATCAGGACATGTTCGACCTCAAGCCGCATGCCCCGCAAGAGATCGCGGGCCCATGGCGGCCGATGGCTACCAACGTCACCGGCATCCAGATCTGCGAAGCCTTTCCGCGCCTCGCGCAGAACATGGACAAGCTGGCGATCATTCGCTCCCTCGTCGGCAACCAGGCCGACCACGACGCCCAGCAGGTGTTCCACGGCCACCACCCGCGCCGCCCCGTGCCCTCCGGCGGCTGGCCGCAGTTCGGCTCCACCGTCGCCCGCATTCAGGGCCCCGTCGATCGCGCCACGCCCCCATTCATCAGCCTCTGTTACACCTGCACCCACGGCCCTTACAACGAGCCCGGCTCCGGTTTCCTCGGCGCCTCGGCCAATCCGTTTCGCCCCATGGGCCCCGCCCGCGGCGACATGATCCTCCAGGGCATCGCCGTCGACCGCCTCGCCGAGCGCCGTTCCCTCCTGCGCGGCTTCGACACCATCCGCCGCGAGGTCGACGCCAGCGGCACGCTCCAGGGCATGGACCACTTCACCGAGCAAGCCTTCGGCCTCCTGACCTCCTCGCGCCTCGCCGAAGCCCTCGACATCTCGCGCGAAGACCCGCGCGTGATCGCCCGCTACGGCACCGGCGATCCGACCATCCACATGGACGGCAACGGCGCCCCACGCGTGCCGCAAAGCCTACTCATGGCCCGCCGCCTCGTCGAAGCCGGCGCCCGCGTCGTCACCCTCAACTACAGCAAATGGGACTGGCACGGCGGCCTCAACGCCGAAGGCCGGGCCAACAACTCCATCTTCCTCCGCGAAGCCGAGGACTTCCCCGTCTTCGACCGCTGCGTCAGCGCCCTGGTCGAAGACCTGCACCAGCGCGGTCTCGATCGCGATTGCAGCGTCGTCATCATGGGTGAGTTCGGCCGCACCCCGCGCATCAGCGCCCAGGTCGGCCGCGACCACTGGCCCCAGGTCAACTGCGCGTTGCTGGCCGGCGGCGGCATGCGCACCGGCCAGGTCATCGGCGCCACCGACCGCATCGCCGGTGAAGCCGCCAGCCGTCCCGTCACCTTCGGCGAACTCTTCGCCACGCTCTACCGCAACCTCGGCATCGATCCCGCCCACGCCACCATCCCCGACCTCACCGGCCGCCCGCAATACGTCGTCGAAGACAACGCCGCGCCCCTCCGGGAACTGGTCTGAGAAGCAACGGCCGGCGCATTCGTTTCTTTCATTTCGCTAGGCCATAGTTACTGAAACGAACCGCGCCGCCCCTCCGCCGCCCCTCCGCGCCAACCCGTTTGGCGAACTCGGCATCGACTCCGCCCACGGGACTCTTCCCGCTGGCGCGGGATTTCACGGATCAGGACAATCCAGTTCAATCCTTATCTCCGTGAACCTTCCGGCTTCGACCACGACTTCTTGAGACCATGGCGTGCACTGTCGCGATTCATTTCGGAGCAGGTATTTTCCTGGTTCCAGAACGACGGCAAATGCTCCCTTTGCATCGCTAACTGTGTGCGTCAGCGCTTTCCCATCTGCGAGAACCGCGATCTTGATATTCGGTTCAAGACGCTTCTTGTCAGGCCCTGGCGTGGGGCCCGGAGCATGGAATCCAATGCACACTCCCCTGATTCCTGACGCCGCGCCCTCGGCTTTCGTTCCCTTCTTCGGACGCTCTTCAGCGCATCCGATGAAAAGGGCGCTTGAGAAGCTCACGAAAACAAGACAGGCGCCAGAGCTTTTCATCGGTCCCTCATGCGGTTCGATTCCACCAGCCGTGACGCAGATAGACCATACCTCGCCCGCCTCATCATTCCTCGGGCGCCTCCTCCGGCAGCGTCCCGGTCTCCACCGCCAATCGCAGTTCCTCGGCCGCCGCCTGCCAACTCGCCTGATAGGTCGGCTCCAGCGGCGTCATGACGTGCAGTTCGCTGGTCAGAAAAAGAGGCATGTCGGGCAGCCGCTCCCCGAGGCCGACCGGCTCGATATACGCGACCTTCTCCTCCCCTGTCTGATAGGAGACCAGGACGCGGTCTTGCCCGGCCGGTAGCGTAAAAGGTTCGTCTTCGATCTCATCCCAAATCGCTTGTGAATCCCCAGAGGATTCGCGCGGCGTGGGTGGAAAGAGGTCAACGATGAGGACATGGATGCCGGCTCGCAGGAAGTCGATCGTCTTGACGAACTCGCGCAAGGCGCCGCTGGTGTCCTTGTTGCCCGGCGACACGATCTCGATGACCGCGAGAGTGCGGCCGAGATGGTGCTTGACGGCAATCCGGTTGGCGCGGCGAGCATAAATCTCTCGGTTGGTTCGCTGCACAAACCGCGCGCTCGGCTTCTCGAGGGTGGCGATTCCGCTGGTTGGCCGCCCGCCCGCCTTGCCGCCTCGCTCCACGCTCAGCACGCCCGACTCTTTTGGGCCGGAGCGCTGCTCAACGAGAGCGGAGACGCCTTTGGGCAAAAGGCCGGCGTTCAGAGCGTCCTTGATACGGATGGACCAGCTCTGATGAAAATCGTGAAAGAGACCCGCCGGAACTTTCGTCCAATCGTGCAGCGGCATGCGAAACCCCTCGAGCCGTTTACACCGTTTGTCAGTGGCAGGACAGAGCCTGTGCGCGCCCTCGCCCAAGCCTTCATCATCTCATGGGCCGCTCAGACTCGGTAGCTCGGTTGAGCGCACAAACCGCTCCGGGAATCTCACCGCGGTCATCCCTCTCCTCTTTCTCGTATCTGTCCCAAAACACCCCGGGGCAGAACGAACACAAGAAGCCAGGCCGCGACAATGTGCTAAAAAGCGCTTCCGGCACAACGGCTCACTTCGCCGCGGCGCGCGCCGGATCGGATAGAAAGGTCGCCTTCTCCTTGCCCTTTCGAACCGTCATTTCCACGAGCACATTGTACTCGCCGACCACATTGGACTCCGGCACGATGGCCCGGCAGGAGAACTTCTTCCCGCGCACATTGGCCGCCACCTTGGTCACCGTCCGACCGTCCTGCCACAGCGACACGATCACGACATCGTCAACGACGGACCAGCCGGGATCGAGCGCGCACGTGCCGTCGACGAGAATCTCGCGCGAGCCGGAGCCGGCTTTCGGGTAACCCTTGTCGATTTTGATCGTGTTGCCCGCCCAGCAAAGGCAGGAAGACGCGAACAGCGCAGAAAGCACCAAGGTCGTTTTGACACAGCGCATGCGACACCTCCGGGAAATCAATCGCTCTCTCCGTCCCAGCTATCCGCGAACGTTCCGTCGCGACACTCTCCTTCACCTGCAGTTTTGGACCACCGATCGCCCAACGCGCATCCAACCATCAGCCCGAAGGCTGCCCCCACGCGCGATCCAGGCCGCGATCTGCCGCATCTCCGGTTCTTCAAGGTTGAGGCCATTTCTCTTTCTGCGCGGTGTCCATCATGTGACGCCAAGTCTGGAAGCGTCTCGCTCCCATCTTCTTGAGATAGGCGACACAGGCGCCAGCGAGTTCTTCATCCTCGATCGCGCAGGCCATGGCCCCGTTTCTCGGGTCCCAGATATTCGGCACGAAAATATCCGTCCCTGACACTCGGACTAGGAACCAGTCGCCAACCTGAAGCCCATCGTGAGTGAGCACATCGAGGATGCGCTCGATCGCCACGCTTGCCGTTGGCTGTGCGATCACCGGCGCGATGTCGGCGCTGGCGCCCATGTCCCGAAAAAGGCGGACAAGATCAGCACACTCACGGAGTCCGCCCCATCCCACTGGTTTCGGAAGGCTTTCTAGGAACGGCTTTAACTGCTGCTGCGTTAACCCCAGCCGCGTCTTGAGGTACAACATGACAGACAGTCGGTTGGGCCCGATGTCAAGCAAGAGCACTTCGCAACAAGGCGACATGTTCGAATCCCCACTGTCCGCGGCCCGCGCCTCCCTCTCGCCCCTCGCTAAGCCGGCGCCGGATACTGCTTCCCCAACTCCCGCACCGCCCCGCGTACCCGTTCCAGCGTCCCCTTGTCTTCCGGGCTCTTCAGCGCCTGCCCGATCCACGCCGCGATCTGCCGCATCTCCGGCTCCTTCATGCCGCGCGTCGTTAACGCCGGCGTTCCGACCCGAATCCCGGAGGGGTCCAGCGGCGGCCGTGGGTCGAACGGGATCTTGTTCTTGTTGACGGTGATCCCGGCGTGATCGAGCGTCTCCTCCGCGATCTTCCCGCCGAGGCCGCGCGAGGCGACGTCGACCAGCAGCAGGTGATTGTCGGTACCGCCGGAGACGATGCGGAACCCTTGCGCCGCCAGCTCGTGGGCCAGGGTCTTGGCGTTGGCGACCGTCTGCGCCGCGTAGTTCTTGAAGTCCGGCTTCAAGGCCTCCGTGAACGAGACGGCCTTGGCGGCGATGACGTGCATCAGCGGCCCCCCCTGGATGCCGGGGAAGATAGACGAGTTGATCTTCTGGATCCAGTCCTGCTTGCACAGGATGACCCCGCCGCGCGGGCCGCGCAGCGTCTTGTGCGTCGTCGACGTCACGAAGTCCGCGAACGGGACCGGGCTGCCGTGCTGCCCCCCGGCCACCAGGCCCGCGATGTGGGCCATGTCGACCATGAAAAGGCAGCCGTTGTCCCGGCAAATCTGCGCGAACGCCGCGAAATCGATCTCGCGCGGATAGGCGCTCGCTCCGGCCACGACCAGCCGCGGCTTGTGCTCCTTGGCCAGCTTGGCGATCTGGTCGATGTCGATCCGCTCGTCCGCTTGCCGCACTCCGTACGCGGCGATGTTGTAAAGCTTGCCCGAGAAGTTGAGCTTCATGCCATGGGTAAGGTGCCCGCCGTGGGCCAGGTCCATGGCCAGGATCGTGTCCCCCGGATTCAGGCAGGCGAAGTAGACCCCCATGTTCGCCTGCGCCCCCGAATGCGGCTGCACATTGGCCCGCTCCCCTCCGAAAAGTTTGAGCAGCCGCTCGATCGCCAACTTCTCCGCGACATCGACGAACTCGCATCCGCCATAGTAGCGCTTGCCCGGATAGCCCTCCGCGTACTTGTTGGTGAGCACGGAGCCCTGCGCCTGCATCACCGCCCGGCTCGCGTAGTTCTCCGACGCGATCATCTCGAGACCCTCCTGCTGACGGCGGGCCTCGTTCTGGATGGCATCGAAGATGTCCGGATCGACGGAGCGGAGCGCGTCCATGGCGTTTGGTTCCTTCTGGGAATGGAGTTCGGGCTACGTCATTATAAAGGCGCGACGCGGAAACGCCCCGTCTAGCCGGGTTTCGCAGAAACCGGCGGACGACGCGCCACGCAAATGCTGCACACAACGGGCGGAGGCGTCCCTGATTTCGGTTAAGCCAAGACAAACCGCGCATAAAATGGTTGCGGCCCCGGAAAAGAAGAACGGGAACACGAGTCGACGCGCCTGTCGCCACGCTAGGCGCATCTCGAGCCGTCGCCCGAAACAGGAATTACCCATGCGCTACTTGCTCGCTTGCTCCATCGCCCTCGCCATTGCCCCACCAGGCCGCGCCCAAGAAAACGAAGCCGAAAAGCTCTTCCGCGCCATGGAGAAAAAGATCCGCACTGCCAAGGCCTTCACAGTCTCCGCCACGTACTCGATCGGGAAACGCAAGAGCAAAGCCGATCTGCTGCTGACCCAGGACAACAAGGCGCGCCTTGATGTCACCGGCCACTTCGGCAGGCCCGCCGCCGGCTTCGAGGTCGTCTCCGACGGCAAGCAATCCAAGAGCAATGGCGCCACGCTCAACGTCATGCCCAGCGGCCTGCCCGCCATCGAAGCCGGTGGTCAATCGGAGTGGCCGACGCCGAAGAGTTTTCACGCCTCCCTGTGTACAACGCTCTGCCGCGGCGGCATGTGGTACACGGTTCTGACGCTGCCTTATGCGCGCGGCGGCGAGCTTGGACTCGATCCTGACGGCGCAGAGTCGAAAATGAAGGTCTATGACTTCAAACTGGACGGCGCCGAGAAGGTCGCCAGCCGCGACGCCAAGGTCATCCGCTACCGCTTCGGCAAAGGGGACGGCTGCCGCCACGACGAGGAGATCACCCTCTGGATCGACGCCAAGACCCTCCTGCCGCTCAAGCGCTCCTTCACGCTGAAGATCGACATGATCCCTATCTCGGAAACCTACGACCGCTTCGTCCTCGACCCGAAGATCGAGGCGCGAGCCTTCGACCTGCCGAAGTAACGCCCCGCCCCGCTCATTCGATGATCGTTTTCGCCGGGATCGCCTCGGGCGGCTTCGGCCGGCGGCCCAGCGTCATCAGGCGCTGCAGCCGCGTCAGCTCGCGCGCCGGTTTCTTGGCGACCTCGACGTAGTTGATGACCAGCTTGCCGCCTTCCTCCAGGATGTGGAAGTAGTTCAGCCGATACGACGGATAGTACACCGGCGGCAAGAAGCCGAAGCGGACCTTCACGCGCCGCAGCAGTTTCAGCCACGTGCCCGTGTTCAGGACCACCTGCCCGGCCGGGCCCAGCCGCCGCAGGAAGCCGGCGTGCGTGTGGCCGAAGATGAACACCGCCACCTGATCATCGGCGCGGAACACCTCCTGGGCGGCGTTGAGATAAGGCGCGTCGGAAGTGAGCTCGGGGGCCACGCCGTGGCTCGTCAGCAGGCGGAAACGGTGCAAGGTGCGGTTGAGGTCGCGCAGCACGAGCCAGAGCGGAATGCCGATCAGGATCAGAAAGACGGTGTTGATCCCGATCACCGCCTGCAAGACGTTGTCGACGATGCCGAGCCGGTTCATGAGCGGGTTGTGAAAGAGGATGTTGTAATCGAAGACGCCGAGCACGCGCAGCAACTCGGCGGCGATGGAAACGATGGTCACGCCGGCCAGGAGCAGGAAGGGCAAGAACAGCCAGCGCAGGAACGCGCTCATCTCGTGATAGAAATAGTTGGAGAAGATCCAGTCCGGTATCTGCATGGTGCCGACGGAGCGAATGTCCTTGAGCCAGTTTCCCTTGCCGAAGTCCGAATGCCGGCTCGCCCCGCCCACGAACGTCTCCGTGATGAAGTAGCCGACCGGCAGCGCGTGCGGATTGCCGTACTGCGCAAAGGCGTTGAACTCGTCGCGCTGCTGCCCGTGCTCGATCCAGATCTTCTTGCCCGCCACCGTGCGCGTCAGCGCTAGGTTCGTGTCGAGGTGAATGTTGTACGCCAGGAGCTTCGCGGCGAAGATGGGATCGCAGGCGAGGTCGTAGTCGTGGTTGCCCACCATCATGGTGACCTTGATGCGCGCCCCGGTCGCCTTGAGCTGATCGAAGATCGGCTGATGGGCGCCGATGATGTGATCGAGCTTGGCGGCGCCGTGGACCGTCGTCAGCTCCCAAAAGCCGAACGTGTCCCCTACGATCAACAGCTCGCTGTCGGCGTCCCGGCTCTCCAGCTCTTTCAGGAACGCGATGAACTCAGCCGCGAAGTCGCAATGCTGGAGCTGACCATCGCCCCCCATGTGCAGGTCGCTGACGAAGAAATACTGACGGGCCAAGGGCGATTCTCCTTTCCACGACTTCAGATGAGCGCGACCGCATCCAGAGCGAGCTGCGACCACGTCTCGAACTCGTTGCGCGCCTTTTGCAGCTCCGTCAGCGGCGCGAAGCCCGAAGCGTCGAGCTGCTCCTCGCGGCGGCGCACCAGCGGGGCGTCTAGCTCCAGCAGATGGACGATACCGAGGTGAACGCGGCCGACGGGTTGGGAATCGTCGTTGATCAGGCCCAGGCAGGTCTCACGGTAGCTCGTCTCGATGAAGATCTCCTCCTCCAGCTCGCGCAGCATGCCCTGGCGATAAGGATCGGCGCCGGGGCGATGGTCGACGGGGTTGATGTGCCCGCCGACGCCGACGGAGCGCAGCGCGGTGAGACGTTTCTCGCCGCCCCCTTTGCCGCGCCGATAATGGAAAAGCCGGTCGCCGTGCCGTAGGAGGACATACGGGATGATCTGCTTGAATGACGGATCATCTTCCGCCTGTGGCCGCGGGAGAAAGGAGAGACGGGTGGGTTCGAGGAGGAGCGGCAAATAATGCTCGACGCGGCGGCTGAAGCCTTGAAAGAGGCCAGCGTCGTGCAGCACGCGGGTCGGGATGACAAGGACTTGCTCGACGGCCATCTTCCCTCCTTGGATCATCCCGCGACTACGTCAGCGGCCAATGTGGCGCTGATTGAGCACAGTCTATGGAAACGGGCTACGAGATTGCCACAGCTCTCACTTGTCCGGCACGCTTAGACGCGCCCGCGTTCTGCCGAACAGCACCGCGCAAGGTTTGGTCAGCTCGATGCTCAGGCCGGGGTTGATGGCGCGTTCCTGGCCGTCCTCCTCGATCACCTTCCAGGTTTGCTTGGAGCGATTGCGAAGGAGGAGGATCTCGCGGTTCGACGGGCGGGGACTGACGAGCGCGACAACGCCGTCGGTTCCCTGCGCCTTCAGGTCCGGGATGTCTTCCTCGGTGATCGGCAGGCCGTCGGAGAGGGCGAGGGCCTTGCCCTTGAAGACGAGGGCGAGGCCGGTCGCTTCGGCCTGTTGAGCGCTGCGGACGGCGATGCGGACATTGCCGACTTTCCGCTCGTCGCCAGGCCCGATCTCCGACGTCTTGCCGGTAGCGTAATCTTCAACGAGGATGCGGTCCCCCTGGAGCCGATAGCCCAGGGCGCGCGGCGGGGCGCCGGGGACGAAGACGGAGGCGTGGCGCTCGCTGCCGCCGACGGCGACGGTGGCGCTGCCGAGGGTTACCGTCCGCACCTCGCGGGCGCCGAAGGCGATCTCCAGCCAGTAGCGGCGGAAGGCCAGCTCGGCGAGGGCGATCATCAGGCCGATGCAGAAGCCGACGATGATGGCGCCGATCCAGCGGCCCAGCAGCGGACCGGCGATGGCGGCGAAGGCGGCGAAGCCGAGGGCGCCGAGGAGTCCGCCGACGCAGCCGCCGAGGAGGCCGCGATGCCACTTGAGGTTGGGGACGAAGATGCCGATCCCCATGCCAAGCATGCCGCCCAGAAGGCCCCAGGCGACCGTGCGGGTGACGATGTCCCAGCCGGCGCCGCCGCCGGTGAGCTGGAAGAAGAGTTGGCCAAGCGCGCCGCCGATGAGCCCGGCCCCGAGCCCGGCGCCGACGACCTTGGTGACGTCTCCCACGCCAGGCAGCGTTTGCTGGAGGTAGAGCTTCTGGCCGGTGACGAGCAACAGGCCGACGCCGGCGGCGAGGAGCGCCGTCCAGACCGCGCTGGCGAGCAGCAGCTGGAGCTGGTCCTTCTCGGAATACATGTCGGTGGAGGTGACGCTGGCGCGCGGCGCCTCGGCCGCGGGAGGAGTGGCGACGCTCGCGACAGGCGGCGGCGGCGCGGCGCTGGCGAGGCGCGGCAGGTTCAACTCTTTCTCCACGGGCAGCGTCGGTGGCGGCGGCGCTTGCGGCGGCGTCGCGGCGCCTGCGACCGCGGGGGGCGGCGGCGCCGCCGACTTGGGCGGCTCCGGCGCCTTCTCCGCCGCGGGCAGCGGCGGCGGCGCCAGCGGCTTGGGCGCGTCCGGCCGATCGGCGACGGTGATGCGGGCGATTTCCTTGCTCAACTCGGGCAGAAGGGCCGCAAAGGCGCCGCCACCGGCTTCCGTCACGCGGTTGATGTCGAAGAAGGCGCCCTTGGCGATCTTGTGAAGGTCGCCATAGATCTTGTGGTCCCTTTCCTTGCAGATGAGGTGCACCTGGTTGATCTTGTACTCGCGCAGGGCGCCGAGCGCCTGGGCCATCGTCGCCGGCTTCGGCTTGCCCATCTTGAGGTCCTCGGGCAGCACGTCCTTCATGGTCTTGGGCTCGTCATCCGTGATCAGGATGATGATGCGCTTGGACTTGGCGGCATAGGGAAAGCGGGCCGCGACGATGACGGCGTCGAGGCTGCTCTCGGGCAGGTCGCCGCCGCCGTCGGCGCGAAGTTTGCCGACCTCGTTCTTGAACAGGTTGAAATCGGTTGTAAAGGTGCTCCCCTTGAACTTGATGATCTTCATCGCCTCTTCCTTCGGGTCCTCGATCAGGTCCTTGAAGGAAAGCAGCGCGACGCGCGCCTCGAGCTGATTCTTCTGCAGCTCCTCGATGAAGCGCTCGATGCCGGTGCGGACGCCGCTGATGGCGAACTCCATGCTCCCCGTCGTGTCGAGCGCGAAGACGATGTCCAGCGGCGGCGGCAGCTTCGACGGGTCGGTGGGCTTCACGTCGAGATTGAACTCGCTCTTGGCGACGGGATTGCGTCCGTCCGGCCCGACCGCGGTCAGGTTCACCATCTTCTTGCCCGTCGCCGCCTTGGCGAGCGCGGCGCCTTCCACCTCCATCTCCGAGAGCCCGGCTGGAAGCAGCGTCGTGTCGATGCCGACGCCGTCGGGCAGGTCGGCGAAGCTGAGGCGGACCGGCCCCTCGAAGCCCGAGCGGGCGACCTTGACGGTGAAACGGCAGCGGCCCCCCTGATAAACCTCGACCAGCGGCGAGACGGCCACTTGCATCTTGGCAGGCAGCGTGATGACCTTGAGCGACAGGTCCTCGATCGAGCGCGGCACGCGCGGATCGAGCGCTCGGGCCTGGAGCTTGATTTTCACTTCACGCTCGGCGGCGCCGGCCGGATCGCCGTAGCCCTGAAAGATCTCCATTTCCGCTTCGCCGGCGCCGGCCGGTATGGTCACCGACGGAACCCGCACGCCCGGGGGCAGCGTGCCGGATGACTCGATAATGACGGGGCCGTCGAAGCGCTGGCGGGCGATCTTAACGGCGAACTTGTTCTTCTCGCCGGCGTAGACGGTGACCGCGGGGGACAAGGTCATGGAGACGGTCGGCGGCACGGGCTCGACCTTGACCAGCGTGTTTTCGCGGGCGATGGCATCCGCGCCGATGGCGGTGGCGATCAGGCGAATCTGCGTCTGGCCGAGGGCCGCCGACTTCTCGGCGACGATCTCCATCTCCGCATCCGCCTTGTCGGCGGGCACGAGGATCGAGCCGATCTTCACGTCCGACGGAAGATCCGCGGCTTCGACACGCACCATGCCGTCGAACCAGTAGCGTGCCAGCTTGACGGCGAAGCGGTTCTTCTCGCCGGCATAAACCGTGACGGACGGGGACGCCTTGACCGCCAGGCTGGGGGGGATCGGCTCGATCTTGAGGTTGAACGTCTGGACGGTCTTCGGTCCGCCGGCGTCCAGGGCGCGGGCCTGAAGCTTGAGAGGCACGACGCGCGCCGGCGCCTTGGCGTCCGTTACGCCGATGCTCAGCTCGGCCTTGTCGCTCTCCTCGCCAATGACAACGGGATCGAGAATGATCCCGGCCGGGGCGTCGAGCAATTCGAGCTGCACGGCCCCTTTGAACAGAAATCGCTTCAAGTGCGCCGCGAAGCGATTTCGGTCGCCGGCGTAGACGCTGACCGTCGGTGAGACGGCAAGCACTACGCTCGGCGGCATCGCTTCGACGTTGAGGTGGATCGCTTCCGTCCGCGTTGCGTCCGGGACGTCCGGGGCGCTCACCTCGACCTTGAGCGAATGACCGCCCAACGCGACGAGCGGCGTGGCGTTGATCTCGATCTCGGCTTCACTCTTGTCGGCCGGAATCGTCGCCGACGAGGCGGTGACGTCCGTCGGGAGGCCGACGACCTTGACGTTCACGGGGCCGCTGAAGCCGCTGCGTGCGATCTTGACCGTGAACCTGTTCGTCGCGCCGGGGTAGAGTGCGACCTTGTCGGAAACGGCCGCCGTGAGCGGCGAGGCGGCGGCCGGGCGGAGGAGGAACCAGAACAGCTCTCCCAGAAGCAGCGCGGCGAGGAGCCCGCCTACGGCGCCGTACATGCCAAAGAGAATGGGCTTGGGCAACGAGTGGAGCGCCCGCAGAAAGCCACCTGAGCGAGCCGACTCGCGGGCGGCGGAGCGCTCATCCGGATAAGGCGAACGCGGCGGACGGGCGCTGGCGCCGTCACGGGGCGCCGGACCAGGCGTAGCGGCGCGCGGCGGGCGAGTGTCGGCGAGGATGCCTTCGCGCGGGGCAGGCGGCGGCGTGCCGCGGCGCGGCGGCGGGGCGCCTCGGCCATTCGCCAGCTCGGGGGTTCGGGCGACCGGCAACCATTCGGGAGAGCCGGAGCGCCAGACGACATCACGGTCCGTCAAGCGGCCGGCGTCGACCATCCGGCGCAAGTCATCGAGCGAAACCGGCCCCTGCGGCTGCTGTCCTTCCAGGGCGAAATACCATTGGTCCATGATCTATCCCTCGCAGGCGACGCCGGTTAGTAGCCGACATCTCATTGGACAACTGGGAGCCGCCGCGCGTTCCGCGGGCCTGGGTACATGACGAATATGTATCCAGATGACCGCTTGCGGACGCGTCTGTCAAGGAATTAGCCCTTTGGAGTGCGGCAATTGATTGCCGCTTTTGAAGGACTTGTATTGGCCGGCGCCCTGTTGGCCCGAAAGAACCTCTCTCTTTTTCGCGTGTGGGCTTTGTCGCTTGGAGGGCGAGCTCCCTCGAAAGCGGCAATAAATGGCCGCACTCCAAAGCTCAATAGAGCTTGAAGCCGACCAGTTTATGGAGCGCGAAGAGGAAGAAACGGGCGTTGCCCAGGTCCTTGTACGCGAAGGAATGCACCCCCTTTGAGGAGAACCAGCCCTGCTTGCCGCCGACCTCGGTGATGCTCACAACCCCCTGGTTGATGCCGATCGTGTGAATCTGGTCGGCCTCCAGCTCGACGACGGTTCCCCCCTTCGACAGGCGGACAAGACCGTTGCCCAGGCGGATCCAGTCCTTCTTGCCGATCGAGAAGTAGAGCAGGCCGCTCTGGTCGACGAGGAGCTGGTCGATGTTCTCGGCGAGGTAGCCGGACCAGGCGGCCTCGGCGGCGAGGGCGAAGCGGAACGGGCTCTTGGCCGGCGGCAGGTTCTTGGTCGTCCAGTACTGGCCGCTCAGGTCGTAAGCCTTCTTCCCCTCGTCGTCGTACCAGGTGAAGTTGTAGCTGGTGCCGGTGTAGACGCCGTTGTAGTACATGTTGGTCTGACCGGTGCGCAGCTCGACGGCGTCCTGGAACAGGAAGATGTCGCGCTTGGTGATGCGCTGGCGATGGCCGCCGCAGCGGAAGACGGCGACCCCCTGCGTGCCGACATAGTTGCACGTATGGCTGAACCGCGTGAGCGCGAAGACGATCAACGCCCAACCGGCCATGATGGGCAGGACGATCCAACTCAGGACCGGGTTGTGGATGACCAGGACGACCAGGATAACGAGGCAACCGACAAGGACAGGAAGCAGGAAGGCGAGTCGGGCCGGCCACGACCACGGGTTCTTCCATTCCTTGAGGGTCGTGCGGCCGGAGAGGACGCGGCCGACCTCGCTCGGGGCGGCAACAAAGAAGTCGTCGTCCTCGGGCAGCGGCTCACCCGCGTGGTTGACGAGGCCCAGGTCGAGCGCCTCGTCAAGGGCGGAATGGGGCAATGGCGGCGGCTCGAGGCGGTCATTCGCCGGGAGGGGCGGCGGCGCCTGGCCGAGAGGCCGTTCGCTGATTGCGTAATCTTCCTCCACCGTTTCCTCCGCGGGCAGCGGCGGCGGCGCCGGGCGGTCGGCGGCGGCGAACGCGTGCGGTTGCGGCTCGACCGGGATGGCCTCCGGCGCCGCCGCCGCGACCATCAACTCCGGCGCGCGGAAGACGTTCTGGCAGCCCGGGCAACGGACCTTGCGGCCGGCATGCTCTTGGGGCACTTGCAGTTCTTTGCCGCAGGAACAGGAGAAGCGAAGCATTTCTGAAGGCGGTGATTACAAGCCAGGTTCTCGTTTTAGCTCCGGTTCGCTGATTCGCGGACCGCGCTCAAAAGGCGACCAAAACATGACCGCGTGGCCGCCTTTCGATCTTACACGACGACCGGGCGCCACGACAAGAATCAGAGGGAGACGGCCATCCTG
>JAXMAR010000037.1:0-84336 GCA_046350295.1 Gemmataceae bacterium | reverse complement strand
TCCCGTCGCTGGGATCAGCTACTTCCCCGGCATCCGTGGGTTGATCGAAGCCGCTGGGAACCGCGTGCTCGTGCCGCGACTCACCTCGACGGCAGGCGTTCCCCATCGCGCCGCTGAGCTGAAGGATTTCATCGATCGCCACTCACCGAACGAGCCGGTCCATCTGGTCGCCCATAGCATGGGGGGCCTCGACGCGCGCTACATGATCTCCTGCCTCGGCATGGAGCAGCGCGTCCTCTCGCTCACCACCATGGGCACGCCGCACCGGGGGACGGCCTTTGCCGACTGGGGAATCTACTGGCTGGAAGGCTTCGTCGGGCCGATCCTCGAGCTTCTTGGCATGAAAAAGGAAGGCTTCTACGACGTGACGACCACCAACTGCCGCCTCTTCAACGAACGCGTGCCCGACAGGCCAGGCGTGCGCTACTTCTCGGTCGCCGGCGAGCACAACGGCTCGTTCCTCGCCCCGGAATGGCTGCTGCCCTATCACATCGTCAAGAAGGCGGAGGGGCCCAACGACGGCGTTGTTAGCATCGAGTCGTCGAGGTGGGGCGAGCATCTCGACGTCTGGGAAGGGGACCACCTCAGCCTCGTCAACTGGTTGCACCCCTTCGCCCGCCACCGCACCTTCTTCCGCGATCCGGAGCCACGCTTCCAGCGTATTCTCGGGCGCCTCGCGGATCTGGGGTTCTGAACTTCCCCCTGCTTCACTTGCCGATGCCATAGAGATACTTGTCCGAGCGGATCAACAACCGGTTCCCCATCACGGCCGGGCTGGCGTTGAAGGCGCCGCGGTCGCGCAGGTCGTTGGTCGCGAGGACCTTCATCTCCGGCCCGGCCGCGACGACGAGCGTGGCGCCGGTGCGGGTCAGGTAGTAGAGCTTGCCGTCCGCCAGGATCGGTGAAGCGTAGACCGCATCGGCGCGCGGCTCGCGCTCCTCGTAGATCACCTTGCCGCTGGCCGCGTCGACGCAGTACAGGAGGCCCCCGCCTTCGCTGGCGAAGTAGAGCCGCCCCTTGTGGAGAATGGGGGACGGCACGTTGGTTCCTTTGCGGATCATCCAGAGCCGGTGCGTCTTGGTCACGTCCCCCGTCCCGCCGGCGCGCACCGCGAGCGTCCCACCGCCGCCGCGGCCTCCCGTGTAGTAGACAACGCCGTCGTGAGGGACGCCGCTGGGGACCATGTACCAGGGGATGTCGGTGGCGCAGGACCAGAGCGGGGCGCCGGTCTCCGGGTCGAAGCCCAGCACCTTGCCCATGATGGCGACGACAAGCTCGGTCTTCTCCCCCTTGGGCGTGACGAGGATCGGCGTGTTCCAGGATTCGACGATCCCCTTGGCCCGCCAGCGTTCCTTTCCGGTCTTGCGGTCGAGGGCGATGAGCGAGCCGCTCTCCACGCTGGCGTTCACGATGACGAGATCGCCGAAGAGAACCGGCGAGGCCGCGCTGCCCCAGTCGTTCAGCCGTTCCCCCACGTCCGCCTGCCAGAGCTTCTCGCCTTCGAGGGTGAAGGCTAAGACGCCCGACTTGCCGAAGAAAACGTAGAGGCGTTCGCCGTCGCACACGGGGGTGCTCGAGGCGTAGCCGTGGTCGTCGCGGATGCGCTCCTGCTCGGGCAACTTGCTGGCGACTTCCTTGCTCCACAGGATGTCTCCCTTGGCATCGAGGCAGACCAGCAAGCGCTTGAGCTTGCTCATGTCCTTGTCCCCCGGGGCGCCGAAGCCGGCGTAGCACGTCAGGTAGATGCGCTCGCCGACGACAATGGGACTCGACGTTCCCATTCCGGGCAGCGCCGTCTTGAAGGCGAGGTTCTCCTTCTGGCTCCAGTTCGTGGGCGCCTTTCCGGTCGCCAGTCCCAGGCCGTCCGGTCCGCGGAAGCGCGCCCAGGCGAGTTTGTCCTGCGCCTGAAGCGGGAACGCCAGGAACAGCGGTAAGGCGAGCAGGGACGCCACAGCGCGCATAGGAAAGACTCCGCGCCTGATGATTACAAGACCGTTATCAATCCGATGTTAACAGCCGCCGCCCCGCTAGGCGAGCCGATACAGAAAAATCAGATCGTGATATGCGACCGCGACATGGCGGCCATCCGGCGTGAAGGTGAGGGTCGTCTCCGCGGCCTTGGGCGCGAACGGCAGATCGACTTCGTGAATCACGTCTCCCCCCTTGAGGAAGCGCACGCTGAGCTTGCCCTTGGCGTCGATGGCGGCAAGGCGGTCGCTCTTGGGACTCAGGGCGAAGGGAGTTCCCTGCTGGAAGGGGCCGAGGCGTGGCAGGATCTTCTCGTCGATCAGGTCGTAGCGTTGCAAGAACGGCTGGTTGACCGTGCCGAAGACGAGCAGACGGCCGTCGGGACTGAACGCGGGAGCCGAGGCGCCGAGGACGTCGGTAATGCCGAACTCATCCTTGGGCGGTCCCTCCCAGTTCTTGTTGGAATCGAGGTCGAAGAACTGGAGGAAGCGGCGCTGCTCGGACTGCCAGTACTGGACCAGGAGCCAGGGCTCCTTCGGATGGAACAGGACGGCCTTCACCGGGGGCGGAACGGAATAGCTCTTGTGTTCCTTCCCCGTGGCGGCCGCGAAGACAACGATCTTGCCGGCGCTTTCATAGAAGGCGGCGACCCACCGGCCGTCCGGGCTGACCTGCCATCTCGTGGCAAGCGGGCTCTGGATCGTGTTGATCTTCCCTTTTTCCGCGGACGCGACGATGTCCATGCGGCCTGGATAGGCCGCGAACAGAAGAGGCTCCGCACCCGCCAGCCAGACGCCCAGGGCCGCCGGATAGCGGGCGATCGGCTCGGCGGCCGGCTTGCGCAGCGACCAGAATAACACCGGCGTGTTGGCGCCCGCGGTCAGCATCCAGTCCCCCTTGGGCATGAACAGCGCTTCCCGGAGGGACGGCGTCTTGCCGGGAGCGACGCCCGTGGCACGCCATGCGCCGACCAGCTCCGGTGGCGGCGCCGGCCCCGCCGCCTTCACGGCGTCCGGCGGGCAATCGGCAAGCTTCAGCCGCTCCAACGGCATCCGCTCCCCGCCGGGGTCTGCGTCGGGCGGCGGACGCTCGGCGCCGCGCGGCACGCGACGGCGGGCCAGCTCGTCGTTGAGATTCAGCGGCGTCCGCTGGTTGCGAACGATGGTGAAGCCGATCTCGAAGAGGCGGGCGCCGTCCGGCTCGAAGGCCTCGATCTTTCCCTTGCCGGCCGGAAGCTCGAACTCGCGCTTGCTCGACTTTTCTTCGATCAGCGCGTCCTCGACGTGGATGGTGAGCCGGACGGCGGCGTCCGCGATCTGCACGTCGAGTGTGCCCTTCGGATTGGTGAGGGCGTGCAGGACGACGAGGACCAGGAACGCCAGGCCGGCGAATCCCGCCCAGCGCAGCCAGCGGCGCTTGCGCCGGATGCGCGGCGCCGGCTCGATGACCGTCGTGTCGATGGGCTCCGCGATCGGCAGCGCGGCCGCGATCGTCTGGGTTTGCAGGCCGGTCTGCTCTTTCTCCAGCGCGAGCAGCGCCTGGGCCACCGATCGCGCCGTCGCCGGCCGCGCCTCGGGCTCCTTGGCAAGCAGTTTGTGGATGAGGTCGGCGAGGCCCCGCGGCGCCTCGGCGTTGTGCTCGTGCACGGCCTTGGGGCGGTCGACAGCGAGACTGGTCAGGATCGCCATCGTGGTCTGACCCGGAAAGGGGATCTGCCCGGTGACGAGGCGGTACAGGACGCAGCCCAGGGAAAACAGGTCGCTGCGCTGGTCGAGCTTCAAGCCGCGCGCCTGCTCCGGCGACATGTAAGCGGGAGTACCGACGATCGTCCCCGAACGCGTGATGTTGACGTCGTCTTCCTTGTGGCGGACCAGGCCGAAGTCGAGAATCTTGATGCGGCCGCCGCCGGAGGCTTCGATCCAGAGATTGCCCGGCTTGATGTCGCGGTGAATGAGCCCTTTGTCATGCGCGGCGGCGAGGCCCAGCGCGAGCTGCCGGCCCAGGCGCAGCGTTTGCAAGATCGATGGATTCCGCCCCTTGGCGAGCCATTGGTCCAGCGGCATCCCTTCGAGGAACTCCATGGCAATGAAGGGGACACCGTTTTTCTCCCCCACCTCGTAGATGGTGACGATGTGGTCGTCGCGCAGCTTCGCCGTGGCGTGAGCCTCGCGCAGGAAACGCTCCTTGTGGATGGGATTGGCGGCGAGCTGCGGCTTCATCACCTTGAGGGCCACGTGCCGCTTGAGCGTCGTGTCTTCGGCCTGAAAGACGATGCCCATGTCCCCTTCGCCGAGGACCTTGAGGACGCGGTAGCGTTCGAGCCGGCCAATCTCATCGGGGCCCTGGGGCGGCGCAAGGAAGGCATGAGCGCCGGGCCGGCTCGCGGAGCCGGGCTCGCGGTTTTGGCCGGGGCCGAAGGCGGCGGTGGCTTCATGAGGCGCGGGCGCGACGCCACCGTGCGTGTCGCTCTGGGACTCCTCTAGCGCCTGCCGGCAAGCGGCGCACGATTGCACATGCGCCTGGATGGCGCGGGCCTCGGGCGCCGCGAGGCGGCCCAGGAACCACTGCTCGAGCGTTGCGGAGTTCGGACAGGCCATCGACCGCGGCATCCCAGGCGCCTCCGGGCGACCGAGGCGCGGCGCGCCTCCGGACCCTTGTTATCATGCCTGATTCCGGGTGCTGGGGCAAGTAACGGGCGCCCGTCCCATCGGCGCCTCGTTCAGGCGGCAATCCCCACGGGCGACAAAAAAACCCGAAGCGGTCTCGCTTCGGGTCGGGTCAGGGGAGCGGAGCGGGCTATTCCACGTCCGTCTTCTTCTTCCGCTCGCCGCGCGTGCGGATCTTGGTGATCGTCTTGCCGGCGTCGTCGGTGACGATGGTGCAGTTCACTTCCTTGGAGAACATCTCGTTCTTGAGACCCTTGTCGATCGCGTCGCCGTCCTCCGCTTTCTTCGTGTCCTTGTTGAAAGTTCCCTTGACAACTTTGACGTCGGACGCGGCTGTCAGGGTCATGGCTTCGCCACGCTCCGCCTTCTTGCCCTTCCCGCCCCCTGTAACCTTCTGAAACGTGACCTTGTCGCCGTCCACCTTGGTGATGACGGCCCGGAACTCCTCGCCCACGCACAGGGCGACCGTCACAAAGAGAAGACCTCCCGCGGCAGCGAACTTCTTCATCGTCGTACCTCCAAAGGTGATTGGACTTCGCCGTCCACGCTGGACGGATGTTTGCCGAACGGGCTTGGAAGAAGGGACGCTGCTAGCGTAGCGAAACCCCCTGAGGAATCCATGAGAAAGCTCACTCCAGGTTCATCTCCTGGAGTACCGCCTCGAAACGCCCCCATGGAACCTTCTTGACCGGGATCTCGGCGGCGCGTTTGTCCAGCGCCAGGTCGAGGACGTACATCGTTTCGACATGCCGCGTCCGCTGCCCGAGGTGGCGCCGTCGGTCCAGCTCTTCCCGCTCTTTCTTGTAGCGTTTCGCCAGCTCCAGCAGCGTGAGGATACGGGCGCCGTCCGCCCCATGTTCCACCTGGATCTCGCGGCAGCCGGCCCAATCCTCGAACAGCGCCAGGTCCGCGACGGCGATCAGTAACACGGTGATCGGCTGATGCTGCGCCAGTGCGGCCGGCTCGCAACAGGGCGCCATGACATAAAGCGCGTGGTCAAAGGGCGCGTTCGCCACCCGGTCGCATACGAAGTTCGTCAACGTCTCCAGCAGGTACGAGCCTTCGGCGCCCTCCATCGAGATGAGGGTGTCGCGCGGCGTCACCTGAAAGGCGCGATGCAGGAGCTCCGATGCCAGATGACCGTTCGGCACGACGTTCTTGAGCTCGTCCTGGCCTAGCGAGCGGATGCGCATGGCGTATGCCGGCTCCTTGCCCGGGGTTTGGCCGCGCTCGAAAATGTGATGCGCGATGACGACCGTGTCGCGCGCATCGCCGCGCAGGATGCTGCGCCGCTCGCGGAGGCGGCGCCACCAGCCGATCAACCAGGCGATGACCGCGCCCAGGAACAGACCGAGCAACACGCTGATGCCGCGATCGTGCAGCATTTCGAGAATGCGTTCCCACATGGACGTCGCCTATCCTTCCTTCGAGGTTCATCGTCAACCACGCCGCGTCGCGAGCGCGGGGAGCGTCTCGGAGCGCCGCGGGCAAAAGGGACTATGGCTTTCGCCGCGCCGGCGTGGTTGAATGGAACGAAAACGTCCCTTTCTTCTTATTCGCCAGCGCCATGCGTTCCTTGTTTCTCGCCGCCGCCTGTTTCGCCGTCCTCGGCGCCTGCGTTCTCCTGGCCGCTCCCGACGAGGACCGTCCCATCCCGTTCCGCCTTGTCCTTGTCGAGCCGGACGGCAAATCGAGCCCCGGCATCGTCCGCGTCCTGGAGGCGGACACCAGCCGACCGGTGCCGGTTCCCGGCCTGGTCGATCGCCTCGTCGGCTTCAAGGTCCCCGAGGCGCAGCGCGGCTGGGTGGTGCTGCCATCCGGCGGCGCCGAGATCGCTTTGCCGCGCGGCTCCTATACCATCGAAGCGCTCAGCGGCCTGGAGACCGACAAGACCACGCAGCGACTCGACCTCAAAGGCCCCGTCGACGGGGCCGTCAAGGTCCCGTTGCGCGTCCTGTTCCGGCCCGCGGAGCGCGGCCTGGTCGCGGGCAACACGCACCTCCATCTCATGAAGATCGGCAAGAAGCAGGCGGACGACTATCTGCGTGCCGTCCCCGCCGCCGATCGCCTCAAGGTCCTCTTCATCTCCTACCTCGAGCGCAAGCCGGACGACAAGGACTACATCACGAACACCTATCCGCTCGGTCCGCTGACTTTTCCTGCCCCCGGCGGCGGCGGAGGCGCCGGCCGGGGCATCGACGCCACCGGCGTCCTCTACAGCAACGGCGAGGAGCACCGCCACAACTTCAAGGCTTATGGCGAAGGCTATGGCCACGTAATGTTCTTGAACATCAAGGACCTCGTCAAGCCGGTGAGCATCGGGCCGGGCATCATGCTCGACGGCGTCGACGATGCGCCGCTCAAAGGAGGCGTCGACGAGGCGCGCCGCCAGAAAGGAACGGTCATCTGGTGCCACAACACGCTCGGCTACGAAGCCGTGCTGAACGCTCTCGCCGGTCGACTCGACGCCCTCAACGTCTTCGACGGCAGCCGCAAGGGAGACTATGAGCAGTACTACCGCTACCTGAACGTCGGCCTCAAGCTGCCGATCAGCACGGGAACCGATTGGTTCATCTACGACTTCTCGCGCGTCTACGCGGCCCTCCCCGCCAAGGAGAAGCTCACCGTGCCCACCTGGCTGGAAGCGTTACGTCGCGGCAGATGCCAGGCGACCAACGGGCCGCTCCTCGACCTCAGGGTCGACGGCCGTACGATCGGCGATACCCTCAAGCTCGACGGCCCGACCCGCGTCAAGATTGAGGCGAGCGGCCTTGGCCGCGTCCATTTCGGCAAGCTCCAGCTAATCCACAACGGCAAGGTGATCGCCACGAAAGAAGTGTCGGCGACAAAGGCGCCGTTCGAGACGCGCCTGGAGCATGAGGCCTTCGTGGAAGGCCCCGGCTGGCTGGCGCTGCGCGTCGAAACGACCGCTCAGAACGAGCTGGCCCAGCCGCTCTTCGCTCACACGTCCCCCATCTATCTTGAGGTGAAGGGGCGGTCACTGTTCCAGGTCGACGCCGCGCTGGCCCTCTTGAAGCAGATCGAGGAGGGCGCCGCGTCGATTCACGCCCAGGGAACATTCAGCAGTCCGACGGCGCGCG
Source organism: Gemmataceae bacterium (assembly GCA_046350295.1). Taxonomy (GTDB): domain Bacteria; phylum Planctomycetota; class Planctomycetia; order Gemmatales; family Gemmataceae; genus JAXMAR01. Next base: position 76,601 of record JAXMAR010000037.1, on the reverse strand, counting down.
ATCGCTTGCTCGCACTCTACGAGCAGGGGGCGGCAGATTTGCGGGAGCGAATTCGCGGGAGGAAAGGCGGATCGTGAGCCCGTTAGCGCGGGCTCAATCACAAAAAAACGAAGCCACGGGCAGCCGGCGTCGAGCCGCGCCACCCGTGGCATCCGCGCGAAACGGTATCGCGCCACGTCAAGGGACGCGGTCCACCTCGACCAGCTGGAACGATAGCTTGCCCAAACTCCGCGTCATGTTGTCGATGCCTTCCCGGCCCGTGCCCAGACAGATGTAGAAAGGCACAAGATCGGTGTGGCCAAGCGTCGCGTCCACCGGAGTCCAGTAGCCGTCGATCGCCAGTTCGCACCAGGCGTGGCCGCCGAAGCCCTTGACCTCGTCTCCCATGTAGAAGTAGCCGGAAGCCTCGCGCGCCGGCAGGCCGACGGCCCGCGCCATGCAGGTCAGAAGCAACGCGTAAGACTTGCAGTCGCCCACCTTGCGTTCCAGGATGTCCTCGACCTTGGGCAAGTACACGATTTCGTACTTGATGAACTCGTGGACGAACTTGCACAAGCGGTCCGCTTTCTGTCGATCCGTGGTCGCATCGCCGATGGCCTTCTTCGCCAGCTCGACGATTCTCGGATCGTTGATCGGATAGGTCGCGCCGGCTTCGAGCCCCGTGCGACGTTCCTCCTCCGGCGCCTTGCTCTTCACGCCGTGGCGTGTGCCGATCTTGACCAGGTAGCTGTCGCCGTCGCGGGTGACGCTCTGCAAAGCGGTCTTGGGAAGGAGGCCGATGATCTCCCCCTTGCCTTTGAGGGTCAGGCCGTCACGCTGGGCAGGTCGCCGACTGCCCGATCCAACTTGGCCATGTTCTCGAAGATCATGTCCTTGCTGAACTCGGTCTTGCGGGCGTCCGCTTCGCTTTCGCGGCGCAGGTCGAAGGCGCCGGCGACGAGGCTCGATACCACGCGGGCGTCGCTGTCGAAGCGGACGAGCGACACGTCCTTGGAGCGAGCCTGGTATTCGATCTTCTCGACTTCGCTCACCATCATCTTGACGCCGCCCTGCACGACCTCCTTGGTGGCGACCAGCTTCAACGCGGTCTTACCCAGGTAGAGCTCGCCGACGTCGAAATCGGCGACCGTGATCGTTTCACCACGGGCGGGGCGCCGCTTGAGCCACAACGTCGGCGACACCACGTCGGCCAGCGTGAAGCTCAGATCGGACAAGGTCGAGGTGCGCGTATGCTTGCCAACGGTCACGGTCGCTTGATAACCGCTACCCCTGGCCACGAGGCTGACTCGCTTCTTGCTGGCGCCGTCGTCGCTGATGTGCTCGCCGCTCAAAAGGGCGAACGGCGGGCGGGCGGCGAAGTAGAGGCTCGAGTCGATGTTGATCTCTCCTTTCTCACCGAGGGCCATGAGCTTGATCTGAGCCTGCGCCCGTTTGCGATAAAACGTTCGGCCGTCTTCCGTCACCTTGTCGACGGCCTCGTGGAGGAAACCAATCTTCTGCTCATGGCTGTACATGCCGAACCAGCTATCGTGGAGCGAGGCGTCGGCCTCCTTGACGCCGACGTCGAGCCGCTTCGTTTCGTCCGCCGCTCGCGCGGCCGCGGCAGGAACGAGCCACACCAGAATGAGGACGATGACGGTCAGGATTTTGCGATGCATGGATAAACTCCCAAGTGAGATTTCCTTGTTTGCCACGCGGGAAACTGTTGTTTTCGCGTGTGCCCGCCCGCGTTTGGGCCGGCTCACCAGGAAGTACGCACGCGTTGGACAGCGAATCCCTTTTTTCTTGTCGCGATAACTTGCAACGCAGAAGGGGACCGTCCCTCTCGCGCGAGCGAAAGGAACGGTCCCCTTCTACCTTGCAAACCTGGCGTCCGGAAGCGGCGCTTGCCGCTCGTGAAAGCAGGGCGTGTCTACCAAGTCCGCGCGCCGCGTCACCGGCGGAATCCTACCTCCCTTCTTCGAACCGCTCCAGTTCCATCGTCACGGTGGCGCCGTCCTGGACCTCTTCCTTGACAATTCCGACCCCGGCGGCGAACCAAAACGTGACTGTTGACATTTTACCATCGGTCTCCACCTGCAAATGGACGGTGACCGCCTTGAATTTCCCCGCCGGAACTTCAACCTCCTCGTAGCCGGTGCGGCCGATCACCTTGCTCAGCTGCTCACCGTTCTTGTGCTCGCCTTCCCAGGTTTCGCCGATCTGGACCGGAAAGCTCAAAAGGCGCATCGGGGGCGTAACATCGGCCCCATTGTTCCGATGGCGAAAGATCCCCTTGGCGGTGCAACTGAAGTGCTCCGATGCGATCATCTCGCCATTGACGAGCGCCTCCCAGCGCGCCAGCATCTGGCCGTCGATCTTTTCTACCTTGCCGATCCGCGCGACGGCATGCACGACCTTGCCCTCGCTCGTCTCGGCCCGGTAGTGCCATTTCGAGCCAACCTTCATCGGAAAATAGCTGGACTCCGTGAACGGGGCGGCCAGGGTCGGCCCGAGAGGACGAAGCGCTTCCATCCACGTGCCCTGGTGCAGGGGGTTGGCCCAGAGCAAGTACTCCACGACTTGCGGGCCAAGTTTCTGCCAGCGACTGTTGTGCGGATCATAAGCCGCAAGCGCCACGAACGCCCGCAAGCGCACGCTGCCCGGCGCCCGGGAGTCCTCCGCCTTCGCCCAAAGGTCCGCCGTCAGCGCGTCCTGAGAGGGCTCAAGCGCCTTGCGCGCCAGCAAGACCTCGGCGGGATCCTCCGCCGCGAGCAGCCAATCGAGGAGCGGCCCGCGCACCGTCTCCGGTTCGACCGGCGCCAGGGCGAGAGCGAGCCGCATCCGCCGCAGCCGATCCTTCTCGTCGTGATACCGCTGGCACAGGAGCGGGAAGACGTCTTTGCGGCTGCTCTCGAGATCCTCCAGAATGGCGGGCACGCTCGCGGCGGCCGCATCGGGCAGGGCGGCGACCTGGCGCTCGGCCCGCGCCGCCTTCTCGCTCCGCGCCTCGGCCAGCGCCGTCACCGCTTCGCGCCACTGCCATGTCACCAGACCGGCCCCAAGCAAGGTCAGTACCACGACCGCCGAGCAGAGGGCGGCGACTGCGGGCCGGCGCCGGCACCACTTCACGACGCGTTCCCAGCGCCCCACCGGCCGCGCCCGGATCGCGTCGCCCGCTTGGAAGCGGCGCAGGTCCTCCGCCAGTTCCTGTGCGCTGGCGTAACGTTGCTCCGGCTTCTTCTGCAGACACTTCAGGCAGATGGTCTCCAGATCGCGCGGCACGCCAAACTGCAGATGCGACGGCGGCGCCGGCTCCTCGCTCACCACTTGCAGCAGCGTGTCCGCGGGCGTGGGACCCAGGAAGGGAGGCCGACTCGTCAGGCATTGATACAAGATGGCGCCGAGCGCATAGACATCCACTGCCGGGCCGATATCCTTGGCCGGCCCCGCCGCCTGTTCCGGGGCCATGTACGAGGGGGTGCCGCAGACGGCATTGGAGGCCGTAAGGACGGAGCCGCCCATGTTCTTAGCCAGGCCGAAGTCCGTGATCTTGGGAATGGCGTTTTGCAGGTCGGCGCTCACGGGGGTCGCGACGGGCGCCGCGCCGGCGACGGCAGTGATCTCGTCCATGCGCAATCCGAGGTCGGCGAACTGCAAGAGCACATTAGCGGGCTTAAGGTCCCGATGGACAATGCCGCGTTCATGCGCGCACTGGACGGCGCGCGCCAGTTGTTCCACGAGGCGGGCCGCTGCGCCGGGTGAAAGCGGCTTTTGTCGCAGCAGGTCCGCCAACGTGCCGCCGCTGACGTATTCCAGCGTCAAGTAGGGCAACTCGCCATGCTGGCTCGCCTCGTAGAGCTGCACGATGTACGGGTGCTGCAGCGATGCCACGGCCTCGGCCTCACGGAGAAAACGGACCCGCTCGGCGCCCCCCGCGTGTACGCCTGTGAGGAGCATCTTCAGAGCCACCACCCGATCCGGCCGCAACTGCCGCGCCTTGTAAACCACGCCCATGCCGCCCCGGCCCAGTTCACCGAGCAGTTCGTACCCGGGCACATGGACCGACGAGGCGCTTGCTTCCCGGGTTGCCGGCTCGGTCGCATGCAGTGTTCTGTCCGCGCCGCTATCAGCGCCGCTCAGAGCGCCGATCGGCTCGGGCGCCGGGCCGACGAGCCGTGCCAGCGTTTCCAGGCAAGCGGGGCAAGCGTCGACGTGCCGCTGGAGCGGATCGGCCTCCGCCGCCGTTAACCCGTCATCCAGGAAGCGTCGCAGGATGGTCGCACTCGGGCAGGACGTCTTCATGGTTTGCGTGCACATGACTGAACTCCTCCTCCAGCATTTGCTTCACCCGATAGGTGTTCTTGTAAACGCTCGAAACACTCAAACCGAGGTCCCGGGCCACGTCCTGCGCGGGACGCTTCTCGACCAGAGTCTGATAAAACGCTTGCCACGTCGTCTCTTGCAGGCGGGCCCGGACCCGCGCGAGGGCCTCGGCCGCCACCGTCCCTGCCCGGTCCGCGATGGCCACGCTCAATTCGTCGGCGGCTTCCGGTCCCGCGACCGCGGCCACCCGGTCAAGAAAGGCCGTGCCGCCGACACCGCCGCGCTCCGGCTGCCGCGCGTTCCGGCGCCAGTAGTCGGTGAGGGCGTTGTTCACCACGGCTTTCAACCAGCTGCGAAATCTTCCTTTCGCCGCGTCATACTTGTGCATCAACCGAAGCAGCTTGAGCCAGATTTCCTGGGTGAGATCCTCGGCGCAGGCTGGCGACAACCCCCGGCGCCGGCACCACACGAGAATCACCGCGTGGTAGCGGCCGTGAAACGCCTGCCACCGCTCGGCCCCGGAGCCGTCGTTCCCGCGGCCGGGCAGAAACAGCGAAGCGTGGGTCGACGGAAGGATCATGGACGTTCGCCCTTATGCGAGAATTGCGGCGCCCCCGGTCGTGTATCGAACCGATCCGGCGTCATTCAATGTGGGCATTTCGCGGACAAAGCACGTCAGCTTGTGGCCTCTCACCTGGGCTGATGTCTCTCCTTGGTCATAAGGGGCCGGCTGTGACAGGAAAAATGCACTTCGGCGGCATAGTCCGCTCTGTTCATTGTCTTCACGGCCCACTAGATTTTCCCTGTTTCCCCGTATCCCGACCTGGCTCCGTGTGCTTTAATCGGAAGATGGGCTAGCTTGTCGGCGCGAGCGCAGCTCGCAGAGGGGTTAGACGGCATTTCCCAACCCGTCGCCGGTCACATATGGGGACGATGATTTTCCAGCTCCCGGCCGACCTGCCCGGCCCCGCCCGCGCGGAGCTCGAACGCGCCAGCGTCCTGGGCGGCCAGGATAACATGCCCTTTCCGACGCAGGTTATCTTCGACGACCAGCACGTCATGCTGCATCGCAGCGTGCCCGACAGCGGCGCCGTCCTGGTTCCCTGGAGCGTCCCCGGCTTCGGCCGCCTCATGGTCGGCAGCGGCAGCTTGATGGAGCGCCTCCAGCCCTACCAGCTCCCCCTCGAGCTCGCGCGCGGCAAAGTGAACCAGCTCCGCAATCAGACCTCCGACTGGCTTCTGGGCGGGCTCGTCCTCACGCCTGACCTTCAGGACGCGATCCGCGCGGGCGCACGCAGTTTTAGCCAGGCCGTGACGCGCTACCCCGAGCCCTCCTGGCGCGAGCCGGCCGACCGGGCCCTGCACGACGCCTTCGACGCCGCCCAGCGCCTCGTTCACACCTACATGGACCAGGTGCTCGACATTCGCCATCAGCGTCAAAACCGCCTCGACACGTTCCTGAGCTGCCGCCTCCAGCCGGGCGCCTGGAGCGCAGACCACGAGGCCGCGTTCCGCGCCGCCTTCAACGCCGTCGTCATTCCCATGCCGTGGGCTGCCGTCGAAGCCGTCGAGAACGACGTCCACTGGAACGCCATCGACGATCTCATCAACTGGGCCACGCGGCAACAACTGCACATCACGGCCGGGCCGCTGATCGACTTTTCCGGCCGTGGCCTGCCGGACTGGCTCTGGACCAGGGACACCGACCTCTTGAGCCTGTGCGGCTACCTGTCCGACTACGTCGGCATGGTCGTGCAGCGCTACCACGGCCTGGTGCGGTCCTGGCAGATCACCGCGGGCAGCAACTGCGCGGGCGTCCTCGCCCTGGGAGACGAGGAACTACTCTGGCTGACCGTCCGACTCGTCGAGGCCGCGCGGCGGGTGGATCCCAACCTCGACATCAGTGTCGGTGTCGCCCAGCCCTTCGGCGATTACCTCGTCCATCAGGAGCGCAACCAATCCCCCTTCGCCTTCGCCGACAACCTGCTCCGCACCGGACTGCGCCCTCGGCGGCCTGGAACTGGAGCTGATCATGGGAGTCGACCCACGCGGCAGCTATTGCCGCGACCTGCTCGACACCTCGCGTCTACTCGACCTGTACGCGCTCCTGGGTCTGCCTCTTCACCTCACCCTCGGCTATCCCTCGGCGCCCACCCCGGACGCCGAAGCCGACAGCGACTTTCGCCTGGCCGCCGGCCACTGGCGCGACGGTTTCCGCCCTGACATCCAGGCCGACTGGGCCGGCCATTTCGCCGGACTCGCCATCTGCAAGCCCTATGTGCGCAGCGTTCACTGGAGCCACTGGAACGACGCGGCGCCGCATCAGTTTCCGCACTGCGGACTGATCGACGCACAGGGGACGGCGAAGCCGGCGCTCGAAGCCCTCGGAAAGCTGCGGGCCAGGCACCTGAAGTGAAAAAAAGAAGCGTGCGCTCCGGACATATCCGGCCTCGCGCACGCTTCCAGCTCGATGGGCGCGCCAGCCCGTCACTCTTCTTGCCGCAGATGGTCGATGATCCGCAACTGCGCCCGCGCTTTCTCCTGCGCCTGGAGCCGCGCCTCCTGTTCCTCGGGGGTCGGCGCCGCACCGGTCGTGCGGAACGCCTGCTCGGCCGCTTCCACGCTAAGGTCCTTGGCGGCGACCGCCTTGGAGGTCAGCAGCGTGACGATATTGTCGCGGACCTGGACGAAGCCGCCGTCGACATAGTAACGGCTGATGTCGTCGTCTTTCGTCGTGCGCAATTCGCCGAAGCCGAGCTTGCCGATCAAGGGCGTGCGGCCGGGCAGGACGCCTAGCTCGCCATCGTACATTGGGATGGCGACGAAATCGACGAGATCATCGAGGAGAGCCTTCTCCGGGGTGACGACGACGCAGCGGATCTTGGCGTGAGTGGCCATGCGATTTCCGTCAATGTTTGGCGTGCGCGCCGTCTGTCACGGGGCGCGGCGTTGTTGCAAGTTGGGAAAGGCCGCCCCGGTTCTGCGAACCGGGGCTAAACAAAGGGCTTAGCCCGCCATCTTCTTCGCCTGCTCGACCGCCTCGTCGATGCCGCCGACGTACATGAAGGCGTTCTCGGGCAGATGGTCGTGCTTGCCGTCGCACAGCTCCTTGAAGCTGCGGATGCTCTCGGAGAGCGGCGTCACTTTGCCGGGGCGGTTGGTGAACGCCTCCGCCACGATGAACGGCTGCGACAGGAACTTCTCGATGCGCCGCGCCCGGTTCACCACCTGCTTGTCCTCCTCGGACAATTCCTCGACGCCGAGGATGGCGATGATGTCCTGCAATTCGCGATAGCGCTGGAGAATCTGTTGCACCCGTCGCGCCACCGCGTAATGCTCCTCGCCGACGATCTGCGGATCCAGGATACGGCTATTGGAAGCGAGCGGGTCGATCGCTGGGTAGATGCCCTTTTCCGAGATGCGCCGCTCCAGGTAGATGAACGCGTCCAGGTGCTGGAAGGCGTTGGCGGGGGCCGGGTCGGTCGGGTCGTCGGCGGGGACGTAGACGGCCTGCACCGAGGTGATGGCGCCGCGTGTCGTCGACGTGATCCGCTCCTGAAGCTCGCCCATCTCGGTGGCCAGGGTCGGCTGGTAACCGACGGCGCTGGGCATGCGGCCCAGGAGCGCCGACACTTCCGAGCCGGCCTGCGAGAAGCGGAAGATGTTGTCAACGAAGAGGAGCGTGTCGGCGCCGGTCGAATCGCGGAACCACTCGCACATGGTCAGCGCCGAGAGGGCGACGCGCAGGCGGGCGCCGGGCGGCTCGTTCATCTGGCCGAAGACCATGGCGGTCTGCGTGATGACGGAGCGGTCGGTCTTGCCGATCTTGGTCTCCTGCATTTCGAGCCAGAGGTCGTTGCCCTCGCGCGTCCGCTCGCCCACGCCGGCGAACACCGAGTAACCGCCGTGCTGGCTGGCGATGCGGGCGATCAATTCGGTGAGGATGACGGTCTTGCCCAGTCCGGCGCCCCCGAACAGACCGGCCTTGCCGCCGCGCACCAGCGGCGTCAACAGGTCGATGACCTTGATGCCCGTCTCGAACACCTCGGTCTTCGCCGATAGCTCCACGAAAGGCGGCGGCTCGCGATGGATGGGCCGCAGTTCCTTGGCGTCGACCGCGCCCCGGCCGTCGATCGGCTCGCCCAGCAGGTTGAAGACGCGGCCCAGGGTCTCGGGGCCGACGGGGACCTGGACGGGCTTGCCGGTATCGAAGACCGACATGCCGCGGACGAGGCCGTCGGTCGAGCCGAGAGCGACGGCGCGGACCCGGTTGCCGCCCAGGTGCTGCTGGACCTCGCCGGTGAGCTTCAGATGGACACCCTTGTACTCCGCGTCGATCTTGAGGGCGTTATAGATCTCCGGCAGATGCCCCTCATCGAACTCGGCGTCGAACGTCGAGCCGATGACCTGGATGATTTTGCCGGCGTGTTGACCGTTGGCTGAGACCATGGTTGCTCCGTTCAAGAGGGCAGCTTGATTCTTCCCGTTTTCTTTTTCAGGTGGTTCAGAAAGCGGACGAGGCGCAGGCCGCCGTTGGGCCGGACCACATCCGCGAGTTTTCGCAAAATCCCCATGTCGACATACGGCTCGCTTTGCCGGAATGAGTCTCCCAAGTCGGCCGCATCTTGGTACTTATCGCCCCACTCGCGCGTGGCGTTTGTGGCGTTCCGGTATTTCGTGGCAAGCGCGACTTCCAGCCGCGCGATTCTAACTCCGTTTGGCAAGACGATCGGATCAGAATAGGCCTCGCGTAACAGACGGTCACTCGGCTTGAACACATCGATAATGGAGTCCCATCCAAATCTGCCTCGCCAGTCGAACGTCGCTTTCCCCTTGTCTCGCGTCACTCGCAACAAACGGAACTCTCCCCGCAACCGACTAACCGCCTTCGAGAAGTTGGACCTGGCAACGAGAATATCCACATCTCCCGAAGCTCGAGGTTGACTTCGCCAGCCGGCCATTCCAACGACGCCGATCAGCACGCAACGGATACGGCTCGACTTCAGGACATTGAGAATCCGTTCCGGCGTGGCATTCAACGTCTTTTTCTCAAACTGCCGCCGAAACAAGCCGGTCAGCCAGCCACTAGTACGGATCGCTCGCCAATGATCGGGTTCTCTGTAAACGACCGGCTCTTCCGGCCAAGCGACTTCAGTCGCCCGCGCTTCCATGTCTTCTCCGTCATCGCCATGTTCGCGTCCCCTTCGGGTCGCGGCTGTTAACATTTCTATTTCAACGCCTCCGCCCCGCCGATCACTTCCGCGATCTCCTTCGTGATCTGCGCCTGCCGCGCCCGGTTGTACTCGCGGCTCAGGTTGCGGATCATCTCGCCGGCGTTTTCCGTCGCGGCCTTCATGGCGACGCGGCGGGCGATCTGCTCGCTCACCGCGGCGTCGAGAAAGCATTTGAAGAGGCGGATCTTGAACGAGATCGGCAGGATCTCTTCCAGGATCTGGCGCGGGCCGGGCAGGAACTCGTACTCGACCTCGGCCCCCTTCTTCGCCTCGTCCTTCTTTTCCATGCCGGCGACGCCGCCCAGCGGCAGCAGCGTCTCCACGACGGCGGCCTGGCGCGCGACGTTCAGGAACTTCGTGTAGCACACCTCGACACGGTCGATCTTCCGCGCCACGTAAAGCCGGATGTAGCGCTCGGCCAGTTCGTTGACCTCCTCGAAGCGCGGCTTGTCCTCGAAGTTCGTGTAGGTCTTCTCGGCCGGGATGCCCCGGTAACGAGCCCAGCCGATGCCGCGCTTGCCGGAGATCTCCAGATGCGGCTGGCTCCCGTCAGCACGGATGCGCTCGACGGCGCCGTGGGCCTCGCGAATGATGGCGGCGTTGTAGCCGCCGCACAGACCGCGGTTGGAAGTGATGACCAACAGCAGCGTGTTCTCCACTTTTTCGCGCGTCTCCAGGAGCGGATGAGTGACGCCGCCGGCGCGCGTGGTGAGGTCCGCGGCCAGTTCCGCGATCTTGCGCGTGAAGGCCTCGGCCTCGGTGGCGCGGTCGAGCGCCTTCTTGTAGCGCGCGGTCGCGATCAGCTCCATGGTCCGCGTGATCTTGCGGATGTTGCGGACCGCCTTGCGGCGTTTGACGATGGCGCGGGTCTGTGCCATGAGTTCTCTCTCCCCACCCCGCCCTCCCCACGAGAGGGAGGGATTATTTCTCCGGGACGGCGAACGCGCCGTCGATCTGTATTTCCTTCTCCGTGCTGAAGGCGGAGCAGACGCCGCGCAACCGGGCCTCTTCCCCCTTCTTCAGGCCGGCCCAGGCTTCTTCTCTGGTCGAGCGCCCGACGACCGACATTTCGCCGAAGCCTTCGAGGCGGACGACGTGCATCTCGCCTTCTTTCTTCAGGTCCAGCACCTTGCCCCAGACCAGCGTCTCCTTGTCGACGAACTCCTTGCGCGCCTCCTCCGCCGCTTCCGTGAACTTCTTCGCCAGGTCCTTGCTCGATGTCTTGACGAGCGTGCTCGGCGTTATCTCCGTGAAGTCGGCGCCCGTGAGGTAGGCGAGCGCTTTCACCTTGCTCGGGAAATACGTCCCTTTCACCTTCACCTCTTGCCCCCTGGACAAGGCCCCGAGCGCCCTGGGCAGGGCCGCCGCGGCCAGGTCGCAGCGGATCGACAGGCCGACCTCGTCCTCCGGCTTGAAGCCCTTGAGGGAAATCTCTCCCTTATGTTCGGTCTGGTCGAGGGACGCCACCTCGCCCGTCACCTCCAGCAGCTTGTCCTGGTATTTCTTGTTCGTCGCCTCGGCATTCGCGTGATACTCCTTCGTCAAGTCCAGGGCGCTGATCGCCAGCGCCTTGGGCGGCTCCTTGGTCGGCGTGGGCATCGGACTCGCGGTCGGCTCTTTCTTGCCGCAGCCTGCGCTGCTCAACAGGGAGAGCGTCAGGGCAAGGCTGGCGGCGAGGGTGAGAGGCGTCTTCATGGCTTTCTCTCACAGGACCAGCTTTTCACCGGCCCGCACCTTGCGGACCAGCTCGACGACCTCCTTGCCGCCGCCGTTGTAGACAATGTCACCAAGCCGCGCCAGCTCATCCAAATCTATCTCCGCGTTCTTTTCGACCATCAGGATGAAATCGTGCGCGTCCTGAAACTTATCCCTGTCCGCTCGGGTCAGACTGATCATTGGAGCAAACTTCATCACGAGAGCCATCTCGAGCGTCGGTATCCGATACGTCTGCCCCTTTTCCTTCACCGTCAGCGTGTTCTTGAAGATATCCCGGTGTGGAGGCTGGATCGGCTTCATCACGTCGATCAGCACGTCACCCGTTTCACGGTGTTTCAAACGTGTGACTACCTCCAAGTCCTCCGGCTCCAACTGGGGAAACTCCGCCAGCAACGCGCGAACCGCCTTCTTCACTTGCCGGGCCGCAACGACGACATCCACATCCTGCGTGCTGCGCGGCTCACGCATCCAACCGCTCAAACCGTGCAGACCAACCAGCACAAAGGAGATCTTGTGCTCGTTCAGGACCCGGATGACCTGCGCCGGCGTGATCATCTTGGGCACGTACAAACGCGACAAGAAGGTCGAGGTCTTGAGGCTTCGCTTCTGAATCTCCTGGATCGTCATGTCCAGTTCTCGCAGAGGATCGCTTCGGGAAACCTCCATTCTACCACAGGGACTACGTGGTCTTTTCCATCGAGCCCGGGGCCGCCCCGGTCCTGCAACTCGGCGCCGACGCTACGCCGGCGCCTTGAACTGCGGCGCGAAGAACTCGATCGCCTTCTTCAGGTCCTCCTCCAACTCCTTGGAGAACTTTCGGTCCTTCGCCAGCCGGTTGCGCACATCCGGTTTCTGCTCGCGCATGAACGTCAAGAACTGCTGCTCCCAGGCCGCCACTTGCTTTTGGGGCACCTTGTCCAGATAGCCGCGAGCGCCGGCGAAGATGATCATGACCTGATCAATGACGTTCATCGGCTTGAACTGCGGCTGCTTCAGGATCTCGACCATGCGGTAGCCGCGGTCGAGCTGGGCCTGCGTCGCCTTGTCGAGCTCGGTGCCGAGTTGGGCGAAGGCCTCCAGTTCGCGGAAGGCGGCGAGGTCGAGGCGGAGGCTGCCCGCGATCTGCTTCATGGCCGGGATCTGAGCCTTGCCGCCGACGCGCGACACGGAGATGCCGACGTCGATGGCGGGGCGGACGCCGGCGAAGAAGAGGTCCGGTTGCAGGTAAATCTGGCCGTCGGTGATGGAGATCACGTTCGTCGGAATGTACGCGGAGACTTCGCCTTCGAGCGTTTCGATGAGCGGCAGGGCGGTGAGCGAGCCGCCGGAGCTCGGCAACTTGGCCACCTTGTGGCCGGGGAACTTGGGCAGGTCGTGTTTCTGGGCATGCTCCTTGTCGAGCGGGCCGACGTAGACCTTGCCCGCCTCGCCCGGCTGCCGCTTCTGTCCGGGATTGGCGGCGCTGTTGACGCCCCAGTCGGCCGTCACCTTCTTGTCATCGGCGTCGCTGGGCACGATGACGTACTTCTCGGCGGTCTTGGCGCTGCGTTCGAGGAGGCGGGAGTGGGCGTAGAACACGTCACCCGGATACGCCTCGCGTCCCGGCGGGCGCCGCACCAGCAACGACAGCTGGCGATAGGCGGCGGCTTGCTTCGAGAGGTCGTCGTAGACGCAAAGGGTGTCGCGCCCCTGCTCGTACATGTAGTACTCAGCCATGGCGCAGCCGGAGTACGGGGCGATGTATTGCAGCGGCGCGGCGTCCGCGGCCGTCGCGACGACGACGATGGTGTAGTCCAGGGCGCCGTGGGCCCGCAGGGATTCGACGATGGCGGCGACCGTCGACTCCTTCTGGCCGATGGCGACATAGACGCAGATGACGTTCTCCTCGCGCTGGTTGATGATCGTGTCGAGCGCGATGGCGGTCTTGCCCGTCTTGCGGTCGCCGATGATCAGCTCGCGCTGGCCGCGGCCGATCGGCGTCATGGCGTCAATGGCCTTGATGCCGGTCTGGAGCGGCTGATCGACGGGCTGCCGGTCGGCGACGCCCGGCGCGGTGAACTCGACGGGACGGGACTTGTCGGTGACGATCGGGCCCTTGCCGTCGAGCGGCTCGCCGAGTGGATTGACGACGCGACCGATCATGGCCTCGCCGACCGGGACCTGCAAGAGGGCGCCGGTCGACTTGACCTCATCCCCCTCGATGATCTCGAGGTAGTCGCCGAGGATGATCACGACGACCGAGTTCTCTTCGAGATTGAAGACCAGGCCGCGCGTGCCGGTGCGGCTGAACTCGACCATCTCGCCGGCCATGGCGGCGGACAGGCCGTGGACACGAGCGATGCCGTCCCCGATTTCCAGGACGCGGCCAACCTCGCGCGTGTCCAACTTGGTCTGATAATTCCGGATCTCGTCACTGATGACCGAGACGATCTCGTCCGCTTTGAATCTCATGGCTGCTTCTCGCCAGAATTTGGTTCTTCAAGGTTTCGATACGAGTGCTGACGGTGGCGTCGTAGACGACGTCGCCAATCTGCACCTTTAGCCCGCCCAGGAGGGCGGGGTTGACTTTTTCGATCAGAATCGGCTCGAGGTTGAAGATCACGCGCACGCCGTTAGCCACGCGGTCTCGAAACTCCTGCTCGAGCGGGATCGCGGTGCTGAGCAGGACGCGCAGGCGGCGGTTGCGCTCGTCGTCGATGTCGTGCGCCGCTTTCAGGATGAGCCGGATCAGGTCGAGCCGCTCGTGGTCGTTGAGCACCTGGAGAAAGTTGTAAACGACGTCGGACACCCGGCCCTTGAGCGCCTTTTCGATCGCTTGATGACGCACATGCCGGCCAACGGCGGCGCTGGAGAGGAAAACCTCAAGCCTCGGCTCCGCCCGAAAGACCTCGTTCACGAGAGCGTCCAGTTCCTGGAGAGCGGCGCGCGCCTGGTCCTTGGCCGCTTCCAGAAGGGACTCGGCGTAGACGTGGGCGATCCGCTGGGCGCCGACATCGACGCGCTGGTGCAGTTCTTTCGTCGAAGGCTCAGCGGTCATGAGTGTTCTCGTTGACGCCAGAAAAAAAAAAAAAACCGGCCGGCCGGGGCCGCTCGCCCGAGCTTTCGCAGAGCCTCGGGCCAATCCGTTCGTTCAGTTCGGGCGCACCATGCTGCGCATTTCGAGCAGCGATTCGTCAATCAGACGATGGTGGTCCTGCGGCGTCAGCGTCTTGCCGATCACCTTTGCGGAGATCTGCGTGGCGAGCTGGGCGGCCTGGTCCCAGATGTCCTTGAGCGCCTGGTCGCGGGCGCTGTCGATCTCGCGCCGCATCCGTTGCCGCTCGGCCTGAATCTCCTTGTTGGCCTGCGAGCGCAGGTCCTCCTTGAGCGCCTCGGCCTCGCGCCGCGCTTCTTCCATGATCTTGGGGATTTCGGCGAACTTGCGGTCCATCTCCGCCTTGTATTCCGCCTGCATCTTCGCGGTCTCGGCGCGGGCGACCTTTGCCTCCTCGGCCGCCGCCCGGATGTTGGTCTCGCGTTTCTGCAAGCCCTGGAGGATCGGGCCCCACGCCTTGGAGCGAAGCAGGAAAAAGAGCGCCAGGAAGATGACGATGGCCCAGAGGCCAAGGTCCCATTTCAGGTCCATGACATTGACAGGCTTGGACTCGCGCATCTCCGCGACCTCGCCTGCGGCCAGCAGATCATCCAGCTTCTGCTTGTCCTCCGCCTTCTTCAGATCGAGGACGAGGGTTTTGTGGCCGGTGGTCGTCACTTCGAGCTTGTCGACGCGTTCATGCCTCCCGTGCGCGTCCGTCCCATGGCTTTCCTTGCCATGGGCGTCCTTGGCGTGGTCGTCCTTCGCCGCCTTGGAAGCGTCCGCCTTGACAGGCTCGGCCTCCGTCGCCCAGGCGGAGGCGGACAGTACACCAACCAACAGAATGGCGCATGCGCGGCGCATGATCGTCTCTCGAGGAAGAAGGGACAAGCCAGGGGGGGAGCCGCGCACTCCAATCGCCGCGCGACTCGTCCTCAGGTCGTTACGCCTTGCCGCCGATGGTGAAACAGATGACGAGGCTGAAGAACGTGGCGCCTTCGAGAAGGGCCGCGATGATGATCATGGCCGTCTGCACGCGGGCGGCGGTCTCCGGCTGACGGGCCATGCTCTCGAGGGCGGAGGAGCCGATTTTGCCGAAGCCGAGTGCGGCGCCGAAGATGGTGAGGCCCGCGCCTAAGCCGGCGCCGATGCCCGCGCCATAGAAGGCGCCTGCGCCCTTGTCGTCGGCGAACGCCGGGGCGCCGGTCATGAGAACCACAAAGAGCGCGATCACCGCGAGGCCGATTGCTTTCATCCGGTTCATGAGAACGTCAACTCCTGAGTTAAGGGGCCAAAAGTTCCATCCGGCGAAGGGGACGACCCCCTCCGCTTCGCGTGTTTCGAAAGATCAATGTTCGGGGTTCAGCGCGGCGCCAAGGAACAGCGCCGTCAGGAAGGTGAAGATATATGCCTGAAGGAAGGCGACGAACAGTTCCAAAAGGCTCAGGGCGAGGACGCCGAGCACCGTGACCCCCGTCACGCCCCAGAACAGCGCCGGCCCCTCGTCCTTCACCATGACGATGAACAAGAGGATCATCGCCAGCACCATGTGGCCGGCGAAGATGTTGGCGAACAAACGCACGGCCAGGACGAACGCCTTGATGAAGTGCCCCATGAACTCGATGGGGACAAGCATCAGCAGGATGGGGATCTTCATGGCAACGGGCAGATCGAGATTCGGAACCTGCGATTTCAGGTAGGTCCCGAGGCCCATTTTGGCGATGGCGGACCCCTGGATCACGAAGAACGTGATGAGCGCCAGCGCCCCCGTGACGGTGATCGAACCGGTCGGCGAGCCGCCGAACGGGAACAGTCCCAGCAGATTGCAGACGAGGATGAACAGGAACATCGTCCACAGGAAGGGGACGTAACGATCCGCCTCCAGCACGTCCGCCTTCGGATACGTCATGGCGTGGGCCGGCGGCTGAGCGAGGTCACCGGCCGGGTCGGTGGCGTATCCGTGGTGGTAATTGGTGACCGTGGCCTCGTGCGGGTCGCCCGGGCCGTGGTGATACTCTTTGGGATGATGCGAGTCGCTGTGCCCCTTGTGCTCATGGCCGTGGCTGTCGCTGTGACCGATGTAGGGCTTGGCGATGTTGTCGCGAATGAAGGTGAGGATGGCCTCGAAGAAGTTCCAGAAGACGCCCTTCGGCGGCTCGCCGGTTTCGACCTTGCGCGCGAGCGGAATGAAGATTGCCAGAATGATGCCCGCCGCGATGAGCATCAGCACCATGTACTTGGTGAGGAACCAAGGGAGATGGAACTCGATGCCGAGGTTCTCGAACAGGTCCCATTTCTGGGTGTCGAGAACGTGATCGAAAACGTTGGCGGCGAACATGGGGCAGTTCTTCCTTGCGGAGCCAAGTCCTTGCGTTTCAGAGAGGCGCGGCTGAACGATTAACTCTTGGGTCCGGCCGGCGCCGGCGTGTCGCGTTTCACCTGGCCAACCAGGGCGCCGATCTCCAGGCCGAGCATACCAAGATAGAAGAAGATCAACAGGAACCAGAGCGTCGAATCGAAGACACCGGGGTAGCCACGCATCAGGATCCAGGCGCCGCCGAGGGCAAGGGCCATGCGGACGAAGGAGCCGCCCAGGACGGCCAGCAGCTGCATCTCGGCGGAGTTGCGGAAGGCCCAGCCGGCCCATAGCAAGGTGGCGAGCGCGGGCAAAAGCGTGAGGCCGAGAGCGGCGAGGCTCTGAGCGAGGGCCGATTCGCCCACGAGAAGACGGCAGGGCAGGAACGCGACGGCCCAGAGTCCGATGCCGCCGCCGATCAGGATTGCCGCGCTCTTTTTCATGGAGAGGGAGGCCCGCCGTTTTGCGAGCGGTTGAGCAGGACGACCAGGTGATACAAGCCGCCGAACAGGCCCATGGCGGCGCCGACAACCAGCATCCAGGGCCCGCTGTCCCACCAGCGGTCGAGAAGGATGCCCAGAACGACAAAGGCGACCATCTCGAAACCGACCTGGGCCATGGCGAACAGAAGGCCCAGTTGCCGCGGGTTCTCGGAGTCAGCCATGGTCCGGTTGGTGCTGCTAAAGCGGTGGTATTTTCGGAAGGGGGCGGGGAAAGTCAATCGGCGGCTCGTGAAATATTTCCCGAAGTCTCGACCCTACCGCTTGGGAAAACTTGAACGGGCTTTTTTCTTGACTTTCCCAGTTTTTTTGTCTTAGGGCGCTGTTGACAGTCGCGACCCGAACTTTGTATGATCGGAAAGTCAAGAAAAAACCCGGCTTCGCCTGCCGTAAGCCAACCTGCCTGGTCAAGCGACATGAGCGTGTTCCCTACCCTGCGTTCGGCGCTTGTTCTCTAAGCGAGGCAACCAGTTCCACTGGGTTGCTTTTTTTGTTGACTTGTTCGGTTCGAGCGTTCCACCCGCATCCTGCCCGCCGCGGTCGACTCGCCGTCATCCGGGACGCTTCGGGTTTTGACTTCCCCTCCCTGGAAACGGACTTTCTGGGAGAATCCCACACGGATGGCGCCCAGAACCTTTTGTCGCCTGTCGCCCTCAGGCGGCCACGGAGTGGTGTCGCATGACCAGACAAAAGCTGGAGGCCCGCGCCAAAAAGGACCTGGCGGATCTCGCACGCAAGAAGGGCGTCCCCGGCTTTAGCCGCCTGAGCAAGGAAGATCTGATCGACGCCCTGCTCGCCCTCGACAAGCAAGCCGCCAGCACGCAAGCCGCCAAGACGAAAACGCCCCGAGCCGCGAAACCGGCCCGAAGCGCCAAGCCCAAGGCCGCACAGAAAAAACCGGGGGTCGCCCGGCCCCGCCCGCAAGCCGCCGCGGCCCGCAATACGAGCGCCACCTCCGCGGAAGAACAGATCGAGTCCGCCAAGTACGACGTCGGCATCCCGACCAAGGACCTCTCCGCCCGCGTCCCCAAGGACCTGCCCGCCGGCTATGGCAAGGACCGCATCGCTCTCATGGTCCGCGACCCCTACTGGCTCCACACCTATTGGGAACTGACCCGCCACGCCGTGCAGCGTGCCGAAGCCGCCCTCGGTCAGCAATGGCACGGCGCCCGCCCCATCCTTCGCCTGCTCGACGTCACCACGGCCGACACGACCAACGCCTCCGAAACCATCGTTCGCGACATCGACATTCATGGCGGCGTCAACAACTGGTATCTCGAAGTCCAGAATCCTCCGCGCTCCTACCGCGTCGACATCGGTTACCTCTCGCGCCAGGGCCAGTTCTACGTTCTCGCCCGCTCCAATGTCGTCATGACGCCGCGCGCCGGCCTTTCCGACATCATCGACGAGAACTGGGCCGACTTCGACCAGAGCAAGGCCGACCGCATTTTCGCCATGTCCGCCGGCTTTGACCCCACCGCCTCCAGCCTCGAACTGAAGCAGCTGTTCGAGGAACGCTTGCGCCGGCCCATGGGCTCCCCCGCCGTCACAAGCTTCGGCTCCGGGGCCTTTCAATTCGGCAAGCAACGGCAATTCTGGTTCCAGCTGGACGCTGAACTGATCGTTTACGGCGCCACCGAGCCGAACGCCAAGGTCACGCTGCAAGGTGAACGGTGCCGCTGCGGCCGGACGGCACCTTCCACGATGCGTTTCAGCCTGCCCGACAGCCGGCAGATCATTCCGGCTGTCGCCATCTCGGGAGACGGCGTCGAGGAACGCACCATCGTCCTCGCGGTCGAGCGCAACACCAAGCAGCTCGAACCTGTCACGAACGACATGGGCGAATAAACAATGGCGAGCCGGGCGGCGTAAGCCCCCGGAGGAAAGCCCCAAAAGACACTGCTATAATCGAACCACGGGCTGTCGCTCGTGGTTCTTTTCGTTGCCGGGTTCCTCCGGGGGCTTACGCCGCCCGGCTCGCCTCTTTGTTCCATGCTTCGCCGCGATTTCTTGCATCCGCGATATCTCCTCAAGCCAGCGGTCGACTTGCTTGGCGCCGTGACCGAACTGCGCGAACTGCTGGACGAGCCGCCGCCCGAGCGCGGCGACGGCATCCTCTGGCGCTTCGGGCGCCGGGCGATGGCGACGACCTTCGAGGTGCTGCTCCCTGCCGGCACACCGCTGGCGCAGGATTTCGCCGTCGCCGCCCTGGATGAGATCGACCGCTTGGAAAGCGTCTTGACGGCGTATCGCGCGGAGAGCGAACTCAGTCGCGTCAATCGCACGGCGGCGCTGAAACCGGTCGAGGTGGAAGAAAACCTCTTCCAGTTGTTGGCTCAATGCCAGTGGCTATGGCGCGAGACGGGCGGGGGCTTCGACATCGCCCTGGGCGCCCTCATCAAATGCTGGGGATTCTTCGAGCGGCAGCCGCATGTCCCCGAGCCACGGGACCTGATCGAGGCGCGGCGACGCAGCGGCATGGCGCAGGTGGCGCTCGATGCCGCGAACCAGACCGTGCGCTTTCATACGCCGGGCGTCGAGATCAACCTCGGCAGCGTCGGCAAAGGCTATGCGCTCGATTGCGTCGGCGACCTTTTTCGCCGCGAGGCACGCCTCACCGACCTGCTCTTGCAAGGCGGCCACAGCAGCATCCTTGCCCTCGGCTCCCAGCCCGGCTCGACGCGCGGCTGGACGATCGGCCTCGCCGACCCGCAGAACCCCGCGCAACGTTTGGGCTTGTTGCGCGTGCGGAACAGGGGCGTCGGCACCTCGGCCGCGACTTACCTGCATCTGCAACATCAGGGCCGCACGCTGGGGCACATCCTCGATCCGCGGACCGGTTGGCCGGCGGAGGGAATGCTGTCCGCCACCGTGACTGCGCCCAACGCGATGTTGGCCGACGCGCTGGCAACCGCGTTCTTCATCCTCGGCGTCGACGCGGCGCGCGAATTCTGCCAGGCGCATCCGGCGTTCGGTTGCGTTCTTCTTGCGAAAGAAACGTATCCGCGTCCGGTCTTGCTGGGGCGGGCCGTCGAGGAGTACCGGCCTCTGGCGTGATGGGGCGGCTCGGCCATTCAACCGGCGCCGTGGGCACAACCGTTACCGCCGTCACAGCCCGCACAATCCCTTCTCCATTCATCCCCGTTACGCGCCCCCACCTTCATTCTCCCGGCGCGTGCTGCCGAAGTTAAAGCAAGGAAAAACGGCGCCCTCGTCACAAGACGCAGAACCCGCACGACCGGGCAAACGCCGGAAGATGGGCGGTTTGCCGGCCCGCCAGCCTGGCGGCAATGCGTTCTCAGGCGGCGCCTGGGAACGGGAGGACATATGAAAAAGATGCTCTGGCTCGCTCTGCTGGTGTCCCTGGCCGTGCCGCTGCACGAGGCCCGCGCCTCCGGCTGGCGCAAGGACTCGAGCGCCCTGGCCAAGGCCAATCTGCACATGAAGGGAAGGATCGTTGACTTCACCGCCAACCACGGCGGCGATTATCGCATGTGGTCCCCCGCCATGGGGCAGAAGCGCGACCTCTATGTCTACCTCCCCCCGTGCTACGATCCGAACATGCGCTACCCGTTCATGATCTACATGCACGGTTTCGGCGTGGACGAGCAAAGCTTCCTCGACATCGCCCCCCTGATCGACGAAGCGATCCAGTGCAAGAAGCTGCCGCCGCTGATCATCGCCGTGCCGGACGGCTCTCCCAAGGGGGAGCCCAGCTTGCACGCGCCGGCCAGCTTCTTCCTCAATAGCGAAGCCGGTCCGTTCGAGGACTTCGTCCTCCAGGACGTCTGGGACTTCGTCTGCAAGCGCTACCCGATCCGCACCGAGCGGCAGGCCCACATCCTGGCCGGCGTCTCGATGGGCGGCTTCGCCGCTTACAACTACGGCATGCGCCACCGCGACACGTTCGGCACGGTCGCCGGCGTCTTCCCGCCCCTGAACCTCCGCTGGATGGGCGACTCCGGCTCCTATCGCGACAAGTTCGACCCGCGGCACTGGGGCTGGCGCGAGAACATCGACAATCCCAACGAGGTCATCGCCGGCTTCGGTCTCGCCAAGGTCCGCATCGGCCACCTGATCGGCCCCGTCTGGGGCGTCGGCCCGGAGGCGATGGCTGCTGTCGCGAGCCACAACCCCATCGAGTTGATCGACCGCACCCATCTGCGCGACGGTCAGCTCGCCATGTACATCGCCTATGGCGGCAAGGACGAGTTCAACATCGACGCCCAGGTCGAGAGCTTCCTCTACCTGTGCAAGTTCCGCGGCATCACCGTCCACGTCGGCTTCGACCCGGACGGCCACCACGACAAGTTCACGGCGGTGCGTTTGCTGCCTAGCCTGTTCGAGTTCCTGAATCGCGAGATCGGCTGCTACGCGCCGGTCGCGTGCGACGCCTGCGGGACGTGCGCGGGCGGCGCATGCTGCGAGGGCGCGTGCTCGCGGATTCGTAAGTGACGCGGCGAGCGAAGCGAAAAAAAAAAACAGAGCCGGAAGCGGCGATGGTTACCCGTCGCTCACGCTTCCGGCTCTGCTTGATTATCGTCTCGTGTCAGCTTTTTTCCTTGCTCGAGCTCTTCTTGGCGGGAGCGGTCCACAGGTAGATGCGGTGGGTGCGCGTCGGGCCCTTGAAGTCGTTGAGCGCGACGTCCGGCTCCCAGCCCGGGGTTTCCCATTTGTAGTCGTGCGAGGCGATGCGGGCGCCGGACTTCCACTTGCCTTCGTACTCCTCGCGCATGTGGTTCAGGAAGCCGGGGAACATGTAGAGGATGATGATGTCCGCCTTGCCGATATCCTTGACGGTGAGGGCGTCGCCGGTGCGGATCTCGATCATCTTGTCCAGGCCGGCCTTCTTGACCTTCTCGCGCGCCTTGTCGGCCCGCTCCGGGTTGAACTCGATGCCCATGCACTTGCAGCCGTATTTCTTGGTGGCGAAGATCAGCATGTCGGCCTCGCCGCAACCGAGGTCGTAGACGATCGAGTCCTTGGTGCACTTGGACAGCTCGAGCATCTTGCCCGTGACCTCGTCGGGCGTGGGGACGAAGGTGTCGTTGTAGAACTTGCTCTTGCCCTTGCTCATGTCCTCCTGGGCCGCGAGACCGGCGACGACGGCCAGGACGAGCACGGGGACAGCCAGCAACATCCGCTTGATCATGGAAGCAGCTCCTTGATGGGGAAACAAAGCGCGTACAGGAACAGGATTATCGAGCGTGGGGGCGTTGTCAACTATTCGTTGCAACAATGCTCCAGGGCCCCCGTTTGCGGCCGCCTCGACGCCGCACGTAGAATCAACCGCATGGGAGGAGACGCGATGTCGATCATCCAGCAACGAGCCACGCTTGACGATCTCCTACGGCGCCGAGGGAAGGCGGAGTTGATCGGAGGGAGGATCGTACCCTACTTGTCTACCGGCGTTACCCCAGTGAGGTCGCCGGCAATATCTACGTCAGTCTGCGTGGCTGGTCCGGGCTGGCGTATTCGCGTCGATGAAGTCTTCGCGAGTTGAGTCATTTCAACCTCGGCGACAAGGCCCGCGATCCCACGCGTCGCCAGCATCACCGCTTGGCCTCTCGACAAGCCGTGATCAACTCCTCCACCGTCCGCCGCAGCAGCGCTTCCCCGCCGAAGGTCATGCCGAGCGCGCGAATCTTCTTCGTCTCGATCTGGTTCTTCGGGCCGCGGTTGAGATTGGAGATCTCGCTCCTGCTGCCGGTCAGTTCCCTGACGCTGCGCGCGACCTGTTCCTCGGAGATGCACATGTCGTAGCAGTTGAATGACTGTCCCGCCACGGCCGTGGCGTCTGCCGCGAGCAGGATTTCGACGCCTCGCGCGACATCCGCGGCGTGGACTTCCTTGCCGCCGCGCGCCGTCTCGATGCGCTCGCCGCGCACGACGGCGCCGACCAGATCGTACCAGCGGCTCTGCTCGGGCGGGTGGGCCAGGCCGTAGATGCCGGTGGGCCGCAGAGCGCAGATAGGCCAACCTTCGCCGAGGCCGTAACTGTGGACGAAGGCTTCGAGCGCCGCCTTGTGAGCGCCGTAGTGGGAGGTCGGCCAGAGCGGATGCGTTTCGTCGAGCGGCCGGTCGTCGAGGATGACTTCGTGGACGGCGCAGGTGGAGATGAAGACGAAGCGCGGCACGCCGGCTTCGCGGGCGGCCTGGAAGAGCCGAAGGGAGCCGGCGAGGTTCACGCCGGCAAAGACATCGACGTCGCCATGGCTCGTCCGGCCACGGGTGCGCGGCCCCTGCCATTCGACCGCGGCATGAACGACGGCGTCGACGCCGCGAACGAGCGCCCGCATGGCGCCTTCGTCGCCGAGCGCTCCGGTCAGCCATTCCACTTCCCCAGGAAGGCCGGAGACATCGCTCGAAGCCCGCCGCCAGCAACGTAGCGTGTCGCAGCGCGCGGCGAAATGCCGCACAAGGTAGCGGCCGAGAAAACCGGTGGCGCCGGTGATGGCAATTCGCATGAGGCGCTCCCTGGGGCAATGGGCGCAGTTTACCAGATGGGATGGGCGCATGCGACTGGCGGTCGGAAGCGGCCCTGGAGCGGAATTGGACTCAATCCGCAAAGAGATCGCGGACGTTGATCCAAGTCTTCGACTTCACCAGGGGCGCGATGCGGTCGTCGAGAGTGATCGTCGTTTCGGCGTAGCCGAAGCCGTAATGCTGCGTCTCGTCCGGCGTTGGCTCGCGATATACCAATTACCCGCGCTTGATGACAAAGCGCCCGTCCATGACAGAGAGGCCGCACGGCGGCCGCGTTGCTCGCTCCAACACGTCGAGGACGCGCCCTGGGTTGGCGCCGAGTATGCCGGCGCACCACGCGGGATTGAACTCCACGATCGCCCAGCCTTCCTCCTCAATGACGCCGACGTCCATGACGAAGGCGGGAGGCAGAGCGAGGCCCGGGTGGGCGAAGAGGCGCGCGCACAAGGCGCGCAGCGCGGGTGGGACTTCAGCGGCAAGACGGCCGGAAGCGTAGGGCTTCCAGTTGGGTCCGCCGAAGCTCAGGTAGGGAGACCAGGCGGCGACCTGGCCATCTAGGATGAAACAGCGGAGCTCGGCAGACCAGTCGACGGGGTCGGCGACAAGGACGGGCGTTTGCGGGTCGACCTTGAGAGTGGCGAGCTGGTCGCGGCGGTAAACACCGGCGTCGAACACCTTATGGAGTGGGTCGGCGGGCTTGACAAAGGCGGCGGCGCTGAGGCGCTGGAGGTCGGCGAAGCGGGCATACTCAACGGCGCGGCGACGCAGGTGAAAAGGGATGCGGGTGAGGAGATCTAGCGAGGGCTCGAGGAGCGTGACGCTCCACTTCTGTGCCATCGCCAGGGCGCGATCGGTGGAAACGTAGAAGACGGGCTTGCCGTCACTCGATGCCGGGGCGGGTGGGTCATCGATGACGATTCCCCAGCCGCGCCGCTTGGCGGCGTCGACGAGCGGCCTCTCGGCGGGCAGGGATGGGCCCGCTAACACAAGGCAGGTGTTGGCGTTCATGGCGGTCTCCAGAACAAGGGTTGTTGGAAAACGGACCTTGTGCGATCCTGCGGCCGTTTTGTCGCGGAGCGGGCGGATTCTCGAAGGAGCGAGGGCGTAAGGGCTGGTAGCGGAAGCGAGGGAGGCGGAGGGGGTTGCGTCAAGAAACGGAGAGGGGACGTGAATACGTCGCGGTGAGTGGGTATGTCGGCGACGAAACGCGACACAATTATCAAGAGAGAGGCGCCGCGGAACTGAACCTTATCGATAAAGAGGGCCGGCGTCCAGCAAGTCTTTGGTCATGACAAGACCGAGTCGCCGCTTACGCGGCGACTCTGGTCTCGTTGCGAAGCGTCCGTGTTAGGCATGCGCCAACTGCTTCGCGCTGCCCACTTCCTTCTTGAGCGCCTCCGCCTTGTCCGTCTTCTCCCAGGTGAAGTTCGGGTTCTCGCGGCCGAAGTGGCCGTGCGCCGCGGTTTCGCGGTAAATGGGACGGCGGAGGTTGAGGGTCTCGATGATGCCCTTGGGCGTCAGCTTGAAGTGCTTGCGGATCAGGTCGACGAGCTGGTCGTCGGTGATGCCGGAGGCGGTGGTGTTGTTGGTGTTGACCCAGATGTTGAGGGGGTCGGGGTAGCCGATGGCGTAGGAGAGCTGAACCTCGCATTCGAGCGCGAGGCCGGCGGCGACGATGTTCTTGGCGACGTAGCGGGCCATGTAAGCGGCGGAGCGGTCGACCTTGGTCGGGTCCTTGCCGGAGAAGGCGCCGCCGCCGTGCCGGCCGCGGCCGCCGTAGGTGTCGACGATGATCTTGCGGCCGGTGAGGCCGCAATCGCCGTGGGGACCGCCGGTGAGGAAGCAGCCGGTGGGGTTGACGTGGCACAGGATGGCGTCGCCGTAATCGCGCGGCGGGCTGCCGGGCGGGACGATGACCATCTTGCCCTTGATCAGGTCCTTGCGCTCGGCCTGGAGGGTCGGCAAGACGAGCTTGTCGACGATGGCCTGGCGAGCGTCGTCGGAGAACCATTCGACGCCGTCCTTGTGTGTCATGACGCTGTCATCATGCTGCGTCGAAAGGACGACGGTGTGGATGCGGTTGGGGGTGCCGTCCGATTCGTATTCGACGGTGACCTGGCTCTTGGCGTCCGGCCGGAGGAACTTGAGCTCCCCCTTCTGGCGGAGCTTGGCGTGGTTCTCCATCAGTCGGTGCGACAGGTAGATGGGCAGCGGCATGAGGCTATGCGTTTCCTTGCAGGCGAAGCCGAACATCATGCCCTGGTCGCCGGCGCCGCCGACGTCAACGCCCTGGGCGATGTTGCCGGACTGGGCGTGCAGGTGGATGTTGACCTGGCAGGTGTCGGCGGCGAAGCCGATCTTGGGGTCGGTGTAGCCGATCTCGCGGATGGTCTTGCGGACGATGCCGTCGACGGTAACGCGGGAGAGGTCGGCCTGCGTCGTGATCTCGCCGGAGACGACGGCGAGGTCGGTGGTGACCATGGTCTCGCAAGCGACGCGGCTCTTCGGATCGGCGGCGAGGCAGTGATCCAGGATGGCGTCGGAGATCTGATCGGCGACCTTGTCCGGATGTCCCATGGACACCGATTCGCTGGTAAAGAGATAACGCTTACTCGACATGTGGAAGATTCCTTCTTCTTGGAAGGTTTTGCGGTCAGGGTCACGCCCCGGAGCCGGGAATGGGGATGATTATAGGAAAAGCGTGAGGATTGGGGAAAGAGCAGAGTCGGGGCGGGGGCCGGCGCCGCGCCCCCGTCCTTCGTCTCGAGACCTGGCCATTTTGTCAGTCCTTTTTCAACTCCGCCGGTGACGGATTGATGATCAGACGCTTGAAGACAAACATGCCGCCGCCCCAGAAGATGAACAGGAACATGACCGTGAACCAGAGCCGGATCGACTCCGCGTCCAGCCATTCCTCCCACGTATTCGCCTCCAGAACATACGGGAACACCAGACAGAGGAAGACCAGGCCGATCGCGAAGATGAGCAGCACGCCGCCCCAGATATAGGCCGCCAGCTGATGCTTGATGTAGTCCTCGGTCGTATGCCCAAAAACCTTGGTCGTCTTGCCCCAGGCGCGCGTCAACGTGTTGTAGCCGCAGTACAGACAGATGAACGCTTTCTCGTCCGCCATGGGATTGGCGCAGTTGGGGCAGCGCGCCGCGATGTCGAGCGTGGTCACGCCGTAGGCGCCCGGCTCGTCCTCGTCCTCGAACACGATGCGCTTCTTCGGCTCCTCCTTGGGGGCCGCGACGACGCCCGCGGTCTGCGCGATCTCCTTGGGCACCACGAACGCTTCCTTGCAGAACGGGCACTTGATCTTCTTGCCCGCCAGGCTGGCTTTCCCCTTGAAGCGCTTGGTGCATTCCGGACAGGTGATGATCGCGGCGGCTTCCATTTGCGTTCGGGCTTCGTCGTTCGGGGTTTCGGGTTTCGAGCCAATCCACCTTTCATAGAATAGCGGCGCATCAGGTCCCAATGCAAGCGGCAAAACGTGCAAAGGGAGCGCGACAGGCGCCTTTTGCGTCGCACGCGGCAAAGGAGCGATCGTTGACCTCGTCGCACGAACGGATTCTGGTTTCGATCGCCACTTACAACGAGCGGGACAACCTGCGGCCCCTGATCGAGGAGATCCATCGCTTCGTCCCGCAGGCCGACGTCCTTGTCATCGACGACAATTCCCCCGACGGCACCGGCCGCCTCGCCGACGAGATGGCCGGCGCCGATCCGCGCATCCGCGTCCTCCATCGCGCCGGCAAGCTCGGCCTCGGGACCGCCATCCTCGCCGGCATGCGCTTCGCCATGGACCAGGGCTACGACCTGCTCATCAACATGGACGCCGACTTCAGCCATCATCCGCGCTACCTCCCCGCGGTGCTCGCCGGCATGCCCAGGCGCGACCTGATGATCGGCTCGCGTTACGTCCCTGGCGGCGGCACGGTCAACTGGCCCTTCTCGCGCAAGCTCATGAGCTGGGGCATCAACGTCGTCAGCCGCCTCCTCATGCGCATCCCCGCCCATGACACCAGCGGCGCCTATCGCTGCTACCGCGTCAGCCTTTTGCGCCGCACCGCCTTGCACAAGCTCATATCGCGCGGCTACTCGTTTCAGGAAGAGGTGCTGTACCGCTGCCGGGTCGCCAAAGCCAAGATGGGCGAGACCCCGATCATCTTCGAGGACCGCCGCGCGGGGTCGTCGAAGGTGAACCTATGGGAGGCCGTGCGCTCGCTGGCTCTGATCGTCGGCATCGGCGTGTGCGCCCTCTTGGGGTTGGGCTCGGAGGCGGACCGCTAATGAAACTGGCTATTTGATCCAAGACCGCGGGCGTCCTCCATCAAGCTGGGCCATGTCGGCAAGACGGAACAAGCCGACTCCGCACAATAGGACAACCGGGCAGAAGTTTACTGTTGTACGGGGCGCCCTCCCCCGCGAGGCGCCCATCCCACGCCGCGCTTTTCCCCATGCCCGCTGGACCAGGCGCTATAATAGAGGGCACGGCGGAAGGCCGCGGGCGGCATGAGGGCCGCTCCGGCGCGACGGAGAAGGCGACCCCTTGGCAACACCCTCTCTCCCGGCCCGACCATGCGAACAGCCTCCTGCTTTGCCCTCTGGGCCCAAGCCCTCTGGGCCCAGCTCGATTGGGAGCTCATCCTTCTCGGCCTGGCGCTGCTCGTGGCTTTGTTCGCCGGTTACTGGGCCGTTCGCCGCGTCCGCCAATGGCGCCAGGATGATTTGGCGGACCGCCTCACGCCCGAACAACAGCTGGACCAGTATCGGGAGCTGCTCGACCAGGGGCTTCTCCAGCCGCAAGAGTTCGAACGACTCAAGACGCGGCTTCAGAACGCTCCGCCCCCGGACACGGCGGCACAGGACGATCTTTCGATCTTCCGGCGCCGCGAGCCCGGCCGGCCCGACGACGGCGTCTAGACCGCGGACGCCCGATCGATCCAGTTTGCCGCCCTGGCGCAGCTCCTCCATGGGTAATTGCCTTGCGTGTTTTTCCAGGCCCTCGTAAAATTCGCTACAGGACTTGTTGACGGACTGGAGCCCCTCATCTCCCGGACCCCGTGATCCCCAACAGCCTGTCGCCGGCCGCTTGACAACAGCGCTCGGGCCCCGCCCCGGGTCAGCAAAGGAGACTTATGGCGAGTAACAGCTCTGGATCGGGTAACGGCGGACGCAAACCGACCACCGGCACCGGCGGACGCAACCGCAATGCTTTCTGCTCTTTCTGCCGCAAAAGCTACCGCGATGTCGGTCCGCTCGTCGAAGGCCCCGGCGACGTCTACATCTGCGGCGAGTGCATCGAGCTGTGCCAGTCGATCATCGACCAGGAAAAACGCCGCCGCGGCTCCACCCGCGGCACGGTCACCAACATCCCGTCGCCGCGCTCTATCAAGGAAAAGCTCGACCAGTACGTCATCGGCCAGCAACAGGCGAAGAAGGTCCTCTCCGTCGCCGTCCACAACCACTACAAGCGCCTCAGCATCGGCGACGAAGGCCACGCCGACGTCGAGGTCGACAAGAGCAACATCCTCCTCATCGGCCCCACAGGCAGCGGCAAAACCCTCCTGGCCCGCACCCTCGCCAAGGTCCTCGACGTCCCCTTCGCCATCGGCGACGCCACCACCCTCACCGAGGCCGGCTACGTCGGCGAGGACGTGGAAAACCTCCTGCTCAAGCTGCTCCACGCCGCCGACTTCGACATCGAAGCCGCCCAGCGCGGCATCGTCTACATCGACGAGTGCGACAAGATCGCCAAGACCAGCCAGAACGTCTCCATCACCCGCGATGTCTCCGGCGAAGGCGTGCAGCAAGCACTCCTCAAGATGCTCGAAGGCACCGTCTCCAACGTCCCGCCGCAGGGCGGCCGCAAGCATCCCGAGCAGCAATACATCCAGGTCGACACCACCAACATCCTCTTCATCTGCGGCGGCACCTTCGTCGGCCTCGACGATGTCATCGCCAAACGTATCGGCAAGAAGATGATCGGCTTCGGCTCCCAGCCCGAGTACCGCGAGCAAGAGCTGGGCGGCCTTCTCTCCCGCGTCACCTCCGACGACCTCATCGAGTTCGGCATGATCCCCGAGTTCGTCGGCCGCTTGCCGGTGCTGGCCCCCCTCGAACCGCTCGACGAGGACGCCCTGGTCAAGATTCTGACCGAGCCGCGCAACGCTCTCTCACGCCAGTACAAGAAGCTCTTCGAGATGGAAGGCGCCGAGCTCGAGTTCACCCCCGGCGCCCTGCGGCAGATCGCCCGCAAGGCCCGAGAACGCGACACCGGCGCCCGCGCCCTGCGCAGCATCGTCGAGGAGGTGATGACGGACATCATGTTCGAGCTCCCCGACATCGAGCAGAAGGAAAAGTTCATGGTCACCGAGTCCGTGGTCCGCGGCGAGGAGCCCATGTTCAAGAAACTTCCCGACAAGAAGAGCGCGTAGCGTCTTCCGAATACCCGAAAAACCACAACTCCGAACGGCGAGCCCAAAAGCTCGCCGTTTTTTTTTCTTTTGCCGCTTGCTCCGACGTTTCTCTTCATCTAAGATGCCACCAATATTGAGACTGATTCTCAGTATCCATTAGAGCCTGCCCCGCTTCCGCAACGGACACGGCCCCGGCCTGCTCCTCACGTACGCCACGCGGCTCAACTCCCAACCCCTCCCTTTTTCCCAAGGAGACGCGCACCATGCGCCGCCGCCGCTCCCCGTCCGCCTTCACCCTGATCGAGCTCCTCGTCGTCATCGCCATCATCGCCGTCCTCATCGCTCTGCTCGTCCCCGCCGTCCAGAAGGTCCGCGACGCCGCCGCCCGAACCCAGTGCGCCAACAACATGCGCCAGATCGGCCTCGCCATGCACGGCTACATGAACACGCGAAAAACCCTCCCCCCCAACGGCGTCTACGCCTTCCACGGCGCCACGGTCACCCAGGTCTCCCCCTGGTCCGCCCTCTCCCGCATCCTGCCCTACATCGAGCAAGAGTCTCTCTTCCGCGCTATCGATTTCTCCCTCCCCTACAGCGCTCAGCCCGGCATCAGCTCCAAACGCGTCGCCACCTTTTTGTGCCCCAGCGAAATCAACGATCGCGGCAGCGGAACCGACCTCGTCTACGGCAACAAGAACTGGACCCTCAACTACGCCGTCAACCTCGGGACCTGGGGTGTCGCCACCAAGTCCGGCGCCGGCCTCCAGGGCGGCGACGGCGCCTTCTCCATCAACATCGGCTTCAGCCCCTTCGCCTTCACCGACGGCATGAGCAACACCCTCGGCCTGTCCGAAGTCAAAGCCTACACCAACAAGGTCGGCGCCAGCCCCAACACCGCCCGCTTCGCGCCGCCTCCCCCTCCCCCCTCCGACCCGAGTATGGCCGCCTCCTGTTTCGGCCTCGGCCTCTCCCCAACCTTTGACCCCGCCAAGTTCACCCACGCCGAATGGGTCGACGGCAAGGTCCACGAAACCGGCTTCACCACCGTCTTTCCGCCCAACACCCGCGTCCCCTTCACGAGCAACGGCGCCTCCTACGACGTCGACTTCATCAGCGCCACCGAAACCAGCCTCGGCGACACCTACGCCGCCGTCACCTCGCGCAGCTACCACAGCGGCGGCGTCAACGTCCTCCTCATGGACGGCTCCGTCCGCTTCATCACCGACGGCATCGCCCCCGCCACCTGGCGCGCCCTCGGCACCCGCGCCGGCGGCGAAACCGTCGGCGATTTTTAGAGCGCTCCGTCACGGGTGATTTGATTTGTAGCCGCAAGCTTTAGCCTGCGATGTCGCGATGTTTCGCAGGCTAAAGCCTGCGAAACTACAGCTCCCAGGGCAATCTGAAGAGACCAGCGTAGAGACGGCCCTCTCCCCCGCCTCCCAATCGTCGTCGAATCGGCGCCGTGACCGGCGGGGGAGAGGGGTAGGGGTGAGGGGGAACCCAATCCACCGCGCCCGCTATAATACCCCTTCGGCACGTCTCCCCCGGAACATCGAGACGTCCCCCAAGGAACCGCCAACCGATGAGCGACACCGTCCCAGCCCCCTCCAACTTCATCCACCAGATCATCGACGACGACAACCGCTCCGGCAAGTTCGGCGGCCGCGTCCATACCCGCTTCCCCCCCGAGCCCAACGGCTACCTCCACATCGGCCACGCCAAGTCGATCTGCCTCAACTTCGGGACCGCCCTCAAGTACGGCGGCAAGTGCAACCTCCGCTTCGACGACACCAACCCCACCAAGGAAGACCAGGAATACGTCGACGCCATCATGGAGGACGTCCGCTGGCTCGGCTTCCATTGGGACGGCCTCTACTACGCCTCCGATTACTTCCAGCAGCTCTACGACTGGGCCGTCGACCTCATCAAGAAGGGCAAGGCCTACGTCTGCGACCTCAACGCCGACCAGATCCGCGAACACCGCGGCGCCCTCAACAAGCCCGGCAAGGACAGCCCGTTCCGCAACCGCCCGGTCGAAGAGAGCCTCGACCTCTTCGAGCGCATGAAGAAAGGCGAGTTCCCCGACGGCTCGCGCACCCTCCGCGCCAAGATCGACATGGCCTCGCCCAACCTCAACCTGCGCGACCCGGTCATGTACCGCATCCTCCACGCCGAGCACCACCGCACCGGCAATGACTGGTGCATCTACGCCATATACGACTGGGCCCACGGCCAGTCCGACTCCATCGAGCGGATCACCCACTCCATCTGTACGCTCGAGTTCGAGAACCATCGCCCCCTCTACGACTGGTGCATCCAGGCCCTCGGCATCTACGCCCCGCAGCAGATCGAGTTCGCCCGCCTCAATCTCACTTACACGGTGATGAGCAAGCGCAAGCTCCTCGAGCTGGTGCGCGACAAGCACGTCGCCGGCTGGGACGACCCGCGCATGCCCACCATCTCCGGCCTGCGCCGCCGCGGCTACACCCCCGAGGCCATCCGCGCCTTCTGCGACCGCATCGGCGTCTCCAAGTACGACGGCACGATCGACATGTCCTGGCTCGAAGACGCCCTCCGCGAAGACTTGAACAAGCGCGCCCCGCGCCGCCTCGCCGTCCTCCGACCGCTCAAGGTCGTCATCACCAACTACCCGGAGGGCCAGACCGAAGAGCTGGATGCCGTCAACAACCCCGAGGACCCCGCCGCCGGCTCGCGTAAAGTCCCCTTCTCGCGCGAAATCTACATCGAGCGCGACGACTTCCGCGAAGACCCCCCCAAACAGTTCTTCCGCCTCGCCCCCGGCCGCGAAGTCCGCCTCCGCTGGGCCTACTTCGTCAAGTGCGACAAGGTGATCAAGGACGCCTCGGGCGAAGTCACCGAGCTCCACTGCTCCTACGACCCCGCGACCAAAGGCGGTAACGCGCCGGATGGCCGCAAGGTGAAGGGGACGATCCACTGGGTCTCCGCGGCTCATGCGGTGAGGGCCGAGGTGCGGCTTTACGATCACCTCTTCGCCAAACCCCACCCTGAAGACGTGCCGGAAGGCGTGGACTACAAGACCAACATGAACCCCAAGTCGCTGGAAGTTGTCCACGCCCACATCGAGCCGAGCGTCAAGACCGCCCAGCCCGGCGACCGCTACCAATTCGAACGCCTCGGGTACTTCTGCGTCGACAAGAAGGACTCCACGGCGGACAAGCTGGTGTTCAACAGGAGCGTGACGTTGGCGGATACGTGGGCGAAGATTGAGAAGGGGTTGAAGAAGTGACGCGGTGAACTATGGACGAAATGCTCTTCCCAGAGGAGGCCTTAGCCTTCCTCCGCCAGATGCAGTATGATCCGGACGCGCGTAGAGGCTTCGAGTGTATGTCAACGGGCTTCCATTGGTCGGATGAAGGGCTGCCACGAGCCATGCGACTGTGTTTGAACCACGGTAGCCGAGCGACCTTCTATACGATGTTGTTCCGCACCTCGCTCATGAAAGGACAACCGGAGGAGGCATGCCGCCAAACCTGGGAGCAATTGCGTGAGGCCTGTCCGGATTGGCCCGGCCTTCGGGCAGAGCGGTGCAGCAGCGACCTGCTGCCTCAGTGGCGGACGGCGCTCAGACGCATGTGTCTTGACGTCGACCGCGATAGAAAGACTCCGAAGGGCGAAGCGAAGGGGAAATAGATCATGCAAATCAACCGCATCACCCACAACCCCGCCGTCATGGGCGGCAAGCCCTGCATCCGCGGCCTTCGGGTCACGGTCGGCACGATCCTCGGCCTCCTCGCCACCGGCAAGTCGCGCGAGCGAATCCTGCAAGCGTACCCCTACCTCGAGCCTGAAGACATCGACGCCGCCCTCGCCTACGCCGCCTGGCGCCTCGAGGAACGCGAGGCGGCGCTCGTCCTCTCATGAGCGTGCAGTTGCTCGTCGACATGAACCTCTCGGTGGAATGGGTCACGGAATTGGCGAATCGCGGTTGGTCCGCCGTCCATTGGTCCACGGTCGGCGATCCTCGCGCCGATGACGCCACCATCATGGCCTGGGCTCTGATTTGGACTTCGGCACCGTCCTCGCGTTGACGCGTGCGACTGGCCCAAGCGTGCTCCAGCTCCGCGGCCAGGACGTGTTGCCCGAAGATGTGGGGCCCATCGTCGTCGCGGCGCTGCGTCAGTACGATGGCGAACTGGCGGCCGGCGCTTTGGTTGTCGTCGAAGTCAAAAAGGTCCGCGTCCGCGTCTTGCCGCTTCAAGGGCCATAGCCCACTGTCATGGCCCCTCCGAGCTACCATGAAGCCGACGGAGGACACAATGGGAACCAACGCCGAGTACCAATACCTGAAATCCAAGCGCGGCTCGCGCTATCGCCAGCTCTTCTTCGGCCGCATCCGCGCCGAAGTGCTGTACCGGGAAACGGTCGGTCCCGAGCCACTCACGCCGGAACAGGTCGCCACGGAATACGGCGTCCCGGCTGAGGCCGTCTTGGAGGCGATCGACTACTGCGTCAAGAACAAGGACCTGCTGGACGCCGAGCGAGGGCGCGAGGACGCCGAGATCAAGGCCGCCGGCCGCGACAAATGGCCCTACGCGCCGGGTGCCATGCCGGGTGCCATGCCCACGGCTTTGCGTGGGCATGCGGGGCCAACAGCCGACGCAAGAAGCGGCTTGCTTGCGTGACGACCATGCCCACGCAAAGCCGTCGGCATGGCACACGAGCGTCTCGAGGAACGCGAAGAGGCGCTCGTCCGGCGACGCCTCTATCTCACCCTCGCAAGCACCCGCGCCAGCGGCAGGCTTGCCGGCACGCCGCGCGGCAGCGACCAGAGCGAATGTTGCTGGTCCTTGGCCGCCTTGCCGCGGTCGGCTTCGGTGAGGCGGGCGGCGGCGTAGGTTGCGGCTTCTTGCAAGGTGACGGCACCGTCGCGGTTGTAATCGGCGGCGCCGTAGAGCCCTGCCAGCAAGTGGCGCGTGAACAGGCTGTTGCCGTCCGCCGAGCCATCGAAGCTCAGCTCGGTCCCCCGGGAAGAGGCGAACACGACGAGCGGGCCCCTTTGCGCGGCGGCGGCCCCGGAATGGCAGGCGTCGAGGATGACAATCTTGTTTCCGGCGACGCCCTGGAGCGCCGCGACGATCTCGTGCCAGTAGAGGCTGCCGTCGTAGGCGCTGAGGTTGAACTCGCCGGTATTCGTCAGGCCGCCGTGCGAGGAGTCGAAGAAGATGACATAGTCGCCAGGTTTCGTCTTGGAGCGGAGCCGCTGCAGGGCGCGGAGGATGCCGGCCCTGGTGGCATTGTTGTTGGTAAGCGTCGTGATCTGGACATGGGCGAACAGCTTCTGCTCCTGCGCTTTCGCCCACCGCGCCATGTCGCGCGCGTCCTTGGCGACCGCTTGCAGCCGCGCCTGGCCCTTGGCGTTGCCGACGCCGACCGAGACCATGTAGAGCGACCTCTCCTGAGCCGAAGCCGCCGTGGGGGCGAGCGCCAGGGCGAGGCCGAGGGCAAAGCTCGCCAGGACGCTCGGGCGAAGCCGTCGGATGAGCTTGAAGGCGAACATGGCGTGTCTCGTGAGAGTTTCGGTCGCTGTTACAGCCCAACGCCGGAATGGCGGCAGCTTGCGCGAAAACCTGCGTGCGGGCAACAGCCGATGCGAGAAGTGGCTTGCTTGCGTGACGACCATGCCCACGCAAAGCCGTGGGCATGGCACGCGAGCACACGAGGAACGAAAAGCCCGTCGCGCGCACCGCTCACGCCGACCGCCCTGCGCGGCCCCACCTCGCCCCAAAAAAATCTCCGCCGCCTCGCGTCAGGCACCTTCAAGAGCGCGTCATCTGCTCAACGCGCCCTATCTGAAGCCCAAAACCAGGCCCAGGGCGGCGATCACCGTTTACCCCGTTTGCCGCGCC
This sequence comes from Gemmataceae bacterium, assembly GCA_046350295.1. Lineage (GTDB taxonomy): Bacteria > Planctomycetota > Planctomycetia > Gemmatales > Gemmataceae > JAXMAR01. Next base: position 40,621 of record JAXMAR010000037.1, on the reverse strand, counting down.
CCTTCTTCGCTTTCCCCGCCGCGCCCGGTTTCGGGAACTTCTCCTTCATCATGTCCGCGAAGATGCCGATGTTCGCGTTCGTCACCGCCGGCCGCATATCGCGCACCATCGACAGCACCCAGTCCGATTCCGGCGACTTGAGGATTGGCATCATCTCCGGAAAGATCTTCGACTCCTCCCGGTAGCCGTCCCATTCGTTGATGTCCAGCCGGTCCGGCTCCACGTGCTTCGGCAATACGTAGGTGAACAGCACCCGCGCCGCCGCCACGTCCCCGTCCCGCGCCTCCGCCACCAGCCGCTTCCCGATCTCCTGCACATCCTCCGGCGTCACCGCGTCCAGCAACGCCCGCTTCAACAGCGCCACCCGCCGGTTGTACGGATTCCCCGGCGCCGCCGTCCCGGTCCGCGAAAACCGCTCCCGGTACTCCAGCCCAGCCGCAGCGCTTGCCGCCCGCGCCCGCTCCGGCTCAACCCCACTCGCCACGCCGCCCGCCGCCCCACCGCTCGCTTGCGGCTTCGCGTGCCCCGCTCCCTGCCCAACGGCATCTTCGAGCCCCTTCTCGGACACTACGCGCAGATGCTCAGAACCCGTCCCGTTCGCCGAAAACCCATTCACCGAAAAACGTGAGGTGGCCATGACCTTCTCCAAAAAGCGCGCACGAGGTGAATCGACGCCGAGCCGCGCGCAGCCCGCCGCCGCAAAGACATGCTTTCATCTCCAACGTAACATCCCGGCCGACGACGTTGATATGTCAGTTGTCGCCGAAACGATTTGCGCCGAAGCGCGCGTACGCCCTATAATTCAGCCAAAAAGCACGGGGAACAAGCGATGAACGGCCCCTACCTGTCCGCAGCCCAGCGACAGCTCCTCAACCAGCAGCAAGCGCAGGTCCCCGCTCCCCTCCGCTCCGCCTTCGCCGCCGCCTTCCACGCCTGGCAGGAGACCTGGTCCAGCCACGCCCTCAGCTCCGACTCCCGCGCCGTCGCCTCCGGCAAGGAGTTCGACGCCCTCCGCGCCCTCGGCCCCGCCATCCTTCCCCTCCTCATCGAAAAACTGGCCGACCCGGAGAACTTCTTCGCCCTCCCGCTCTATGACGTGATGCATGCGGACCAGGGCCTCGTCCAAGACGAGCCCGACCACGAGCGCATCTTCGAAGGAGAGCAAGCCCGCGCACGCCGCGCTGTCGCAGACTGGTTCGCGAACCGATAGATTTCAGCGGGCGTCTGGGTTACGCGGGCAGCCGGCGTTGTCTCCTCAATCCCCCAACTCCTCCTGCAGCTCGCACCACCGCTCCTCCGCCGCCTCCAGCTTCGCCGCCACCCCCGACACTTCGTTGTGCAACCGCAACGACTCCGCCGCGTCACTGCATTGCAACAACTGAGCGTTCAGCCCACGCTTCTGCTCATCTAGCTGCGCGATCGTCCTCTCCAGCGTCTTGATCTCCTTGCGCACCTCGCGCTCATTCCGCTGCGCCGCCCGCGCCGCCGCGCGTTCCGCCTTGCCGTCGTTCGCCGGCTTCGCAACCGGCGCAGGCGGCTTGCCCCGCGCCGTCGCCAGCTCTCGCTCCCCCGCCTCGATCTCCTGGTTCACCTTGTAGACGTACGCATCGTATTGCCCGCCGTAATGCGTCACCCGCCCGTCACGCACCTCGATGATGCTCGTGGCCACCTTCTTCGTGAAGTGCCGGTCGTGGCTGGTGAAGATCACCGTCCCCTCGTAGTCCACCAGCGCATCCCCGAGCGACTCCACGGTATCGACGTCCAGGTGGTTCCCCGGCTCGTCCAGGATGAGGATGTTGTGCCCGCTCAGGAGCAGCCCGGCCAGGCACAGCCGCGCCCGTTCGCCGCCGGAGAGCACCGCAATCGGCTTCTCGACATGAACGCCGCGGAACAGGAAGGCGCCCGCGACGTCGAGGATCTCCTGGTCCTTCTTCCCACCCGCCGCCTGCCGGTGCAGGTAATCCAGCACCGTCTGCTTCTCCGGCAGACTGGTGTAGACGTGCTGGGCATAGACGCCGACGTTGCAGCCGAAGCCCCAGCGCACCTCCCCCGCTCGCGGCTTCAAGGAATCGACGATGGTCCGCAGGAACGTCGTCTTCCCCTGCCCATTGTCACCGACGACGGCCGCCCGCGCCCCGTGGTCGATCTCGAGCTGCACGTCGGCCGCGATTTCCCGCTCCGGATAGCCGATGGCCAGGTCACGGCAGCGCAGCGCCGGCCCCTTCCGAGCCTCCACGCGCGGCGCCCGGATGCGCGCCGTCGGCTCGTCGATCGCGATCTCGGCCAGCTCCAGCCGTTCGAGCTGCTTGGCCTTCGATTTCGCCAGCGTCGCCGTCGCCGCCCGCGCCTTGTTCTTGGCGATGAACTCCTCCAGATGCCGCCGCTTCGCCATGATCGAGGCGTTCGAGCGCTCGTCATGCTCCCGCTTCTCGCGCTGGAATTGCAGAAAGGCGTCGACCTTTCCGGGGAAACTTGTCAGCTTGCCGCGCGACAGGTCGAGCGTGTGGCTGCACGTGGCCCCGAGAAACGCCCGGTCGTGCGACACGATCAGGCACGCCGAGCGATGGCTCCGCAAGAAATGCTCGAGCAGGATCTGCGTCCGCAAGTCGAGAAAGTTCGTCGGCTCATCCAGCAGCAACAGGTTCGGCTCGTGCAGCAACAGGGCCGCCAATTTGAGTCGCGTCTGCCACCCGCCCGACAGCTTGGCGATCGGCCCCTCCAGGTACGCCCCCTTCAGCTCGAAGTCCCCGGCGACCTCGCCGCACTTCCAGTTCGGTTGTCCGCTATCGCGCATCAGGAAGTCGAGCGCCGTCTCGCCCGGCAGAAACGGATCATGCTGCCGCAGATACCCCAGGCGCAGGCTCGGATGGCGGATCACCTCGCCGCTATCCAGCTCCTCCTCGCCGAGGAGCACGCGCAAGAGCGTGCTCTTCCCGGCCCCGTTCCGGCCGATGAACCCGACCTTCACGTTGTCGCTCAAGGTCGCCTCGGCGCCGTCGAGCAGGACCTGATCGCCATAACTTTTGTGGGCATCGACGATTTGCAGCAGCGTGGCCATTTCCGCGGAAGTCCTCAATGCGAGTCGGTTCTATGGAGTGCAATCAGGGAGGGCGATTAAGAGGGAGGGCGAGGCTCCCGCCGAGCCGGTCGCCGACAGCGCCCCGGCTCGGCAGAAGCCTCGCCCTCCCATTCGCTCCCATCAATCTACTTTTTCCCCGGAATCATGAACAACACATCCGCCGACCCGGTGTTCCCCGCCGCGTCGCGCACCCGCAACACCAGGACATACGCCCCCGGCCGCAGCGTCTCCGTCGTGAAGCGGAACGTCTCGCTCTTGCTGTCGAACAGACCGTCCGTCGGGAAGACGTTGGTCCACTTCTTGCCGTTCAACGCGAAGGCCGCCTCGGTGAGCCGGACCATCGGATCGACCGCCGTCGCCTCGATCTTCGCCTTGCCGTCCTCGATTCCCGTCAGCTTGATCGTCACCGTCGGCTGCTCATGAGACACCGGGAACGGAGCGCTCACCTTCTCGGCGCTCAGCGCGTCTTCCGGAGCGTTGTCGCGCCGGTCGCTCGCCGTCACCTTCACCTGGTAGACGCCCGAGGGAACGGTCGTCGTGTCCCATTCGTAGTCCTTCTTCTCCAGGTCGTCCTCGAGCTTGATCCAGGTCTTCCAGCCCTCCTTGCGGATGTGGACGCTGTAGGTCAGCTCGTCCTCGTTCGGATCGGTCGCCGTCCAGCGAATCTTCAGCTTGCGCGGGTTCTCCAGCGTCGTCGTGTCGAGGTTCGGCACGTCGAGGCTGCCGATCTCCGGCGCCTGGTTCGTCGTCCGGTAGCGGATGGCGACGCCCTTCAGCTCCGGCGTCGCCTTCGGATCGCTCGACGTCAGCGTGACGCGGTACTGAAGGAACCGGGCCGTCGGCGCCGCGACCGTCGCGCTCGCGTCCGACCATTCGCTCCACGTGTCATCCGGCTCCGCGACGTTGCCGCTCCGTGTCGCCACCGTCAGCGTCGTCCCCTTCGGCGTGGCGCCCGTCCAGCTCAGCGCTCCCCATTTGCTCACGATCTTGGCGTCGAGAACTTCGGACACCACCGTCCCTTTGTCCGCGAAGCGATCCTCGAGCACGTAAAGCTTCCCCGGGTCACCGGTCCCCAGAAGGATCGAGCCATCCTTGCGGCGCAACAGACAATGAACCTGCCCATGATCGAGCCGGGCGATCTCGCTCCGCTCACGCGTCCTCTCGTCGATCTCGAAGATCTGTCCGTTCATGCCGGTGCCGACCAGCAGCCGGTTCCCCTCGGCCAGGAGGCTCAGCATGAGGGTCTTGTCGCGGAAGATCTCGCGCACGGTCCCATCCGTGGCGATGCGATACACCGAGTTCTCCCCGCCCCCCAGCGACGGAAATGGGCTGGAGGAAGCCCCCTTGCCCGTGCCGGCGCCGGACCGTTTGCTGCCCACGTCGTCGTCATCCGGCGGCGCCGCGACCTTCGTCGGCTCGGAGGGAGAGGTGCTGACACCGTCGCTTCCGGACGAGCCGGCGCCCGGGCCTTCGCCGCTCGGCGGCCGCGGCCCGGCGCCACCCGACGATTTCTTGGTCGGAGCGCTGGTGCCCGCATAGATGAAGTCCTTCGTCACCAGCAGCGAACGCACCTCCGCCTGCGGCGCCTGGTACAGCACGAAGCCCTTCCCCGTCTCCACGTTGATGCGATAGACGACCCCTTGCTTGTCCGTCCCGGCGTAGAGGTATTTCCCCTCCGGCCCGGCCGCGACGCAGAGCACGTGGTCCTGTTTCGTCTTGTAAAAGTCCTCCGCCTTCACACCCTTGCCGTCGTTGATGCGGTAGATGCGTCCCTCCGGCCCCGTCCCCGCGAACAGCTCGCCGGTCTTCAGCGCCGCCAGCGACCAGACGTAATTGCCCAGGTCCTTCGCGACCACCCGCCCCTTGCCCGCGCCGTCGATCGCGATCACCTGACCGCTCGGCCCCGTCCCCGCGAACAGCGTCCCATCCGCCGCCAGATGCAGGCAGAGCACCTGGCCATCCTTCGCCTTGTACAGGACGCTCCCCTTCCCCTCGGCCGTCACCTTGAACACCTTCCCCGCGTCGCCGGTCGCCAGGTAAAGGTTCCCCTTGCCGTCCTCCACCATGTCCCAGACATGCTCCGCGGCGATGTCCGCGAACGGCTTGAGCTGCCGCGACAGCCGCACGACCCCCTCGCTGCTGACAACGGCGTGTTTGAGCTTCGCCTTGTCGTAATCCGACCGCGCGTGGTTCTGCCAGAGCTTGACCTTGCCGGCGTCGGCGCCGCGAGCGGCAAGAACGGCGAGCGAAAGGGCGAGAAAAGAACGAACCATGAGAAAACCTCGAAAAGTCGGAGAAATCGCTTGGTATTAACAGGATGAGAAAGCCCCGCCTCTCCCTCCCCCTTGATGGGGGAGGGCCGGGGTGGGGGTGAGGAAGCGACGGCAACCGCTATGCCCCACGCATGCTCACTCCCGCCGCGCAGCCTTCGCCACCGTGAATCGCACCGAATCCCCCGGCCCGCTGATGACGAAGGCCGTCCCCTCCCGGCTCGCGATCCAGCCGCCGATCTGCTGCACCCCCGTCCGCTTCGTGCCCGAGAGAATCTGCACCATGCTCCCCGGCAAGTGCGGCAACGGCTTCCCTTCCACCGCGACGCCCGTCTCCTGCGCCGGCAGCCGCATCACCAGGTTCGTCCGCTTCGCGCGGGTGATGATGCCGAGCGCCCGATGTACGTCGTCCAGCGTGCGCGGAAAAAGCAAACCGGGGTTGTCGCGCAGCTCCGCGCGAGCCTGCGTCAGGTCGTCGTTAAACTGCACGTTGTAGGTCCCCTCCGGGAAATCGGCCGGCAGCGCCAGGCTCATCGGCACGCGATGCCGCTCCCCCTTGTGCGCCCGCAGCGTCACCACCGCCTTCACCGTCTCCCCCGGCGCGTAACGCCCGCGCTCCAGCTCCACCGCCTCGATCTCCGCCGTCGTGCGCCCCGGCTTGATCTCCGCCGTGCACTCGACGCGCTTCAGCGGCATGCGGCCGATCGGGTTGAAATTGAGCTGGTTGATCAGCAAGCTGACCTGTTGGAACAGCGCCCCCGGCCCGCGCGGCCCCGTGAACAGGTTGCCGGAGAAGATGTCGTCCAGCACGATCGGCTCGCGCCCCTCGATCTCCAGCTTCACCCGCAGGGTCGCCGTGATCTCGTCCGGCCATTCCCCCTCCATGTCGATGCAGTTGACCAGCGCGCTCTGCACCAGCCCCCCCATCATGTCCTTGAACTTGATGACCTCGACGTTGAACGTCCGCGCCTTGGTCGCCCCTTCGCGCTTGACGTGGATCGCCAGGGGCAGCATGTCCGGCTTGCGGTCCAGCCAGCCGGCGATGCACGTGCTGGTGTCCGCGTTGATGACGCCCACCGTCTTGAGCGGCGAGCCCATCTTGAAGCTCACCGTCTGCAGCGGCATGATCGTGTGCACGTAACCCGTCATCAGCGGGAAATCGCACGCCCCCAGCCCCATCATCGGATGCCCCCAGCCGTAGACGCGCTTCCCTTCGATGTGCGTCACCGTCCCGAGGCCGGACATGTCGAAGTCCCCCGTGATCATGCCGATGGACAGGACGCCCCCCGGCTGCAGCGCGATGTTCCGGTCCGCCTCCGGGACATCACCCCCGGCCGCTCCCCCCTGCATCGGCACGAGGCCATAGGGCGCCAGCGTGTCCTTGAGGAAGTCGAGGCTGCGCTCCGACATGCCCGAGATCGCCAGCGGCGTCCGCAGCGGGACCAGCCACAGCCCATCCTCCGGCTTCGGCTGCGGCCCCGCGAAACCCTGCGACACGCGCACCGAATCGAACGAACGTCCCCCCAGCTTGAGCGGCTCCGCCAGACCGATCCGCTTCACGGCCGCCGCTTCCGCCAGGTCGCGCTTCTCGTACGACTCCGCATACTGGTGCATCTGCACGAACGGCGTGATCCCCGCGATCGGCTCCTTGGCGAACGGCCAGGCGTAGGCGACCGCCCCCAGCAGCTTGCCGTCGATGTACACCGGGCTGCCGCTCATACCCGCGATGACGCCGGTCTTCTCCAGGTTGGCGCCGGACAGCTTCGCCAGCACGAGGTCCCGCCCCGGCTTGGTGTTCCGCAGCACGCCGATGATCTCCGCGTCGAACGTGTCGACCTTCGTCCCCTTGAGCACCGTCTTCCCCTGCCCCTTCATCCCCGCCCGGACATCATCCACCTTCCAGTACGATTCCGGCCGCGGCTGGGCGGCGAGAGCGGCCGGGAAGAGCAGCGCGACGAGGCCAACAACCCATGGGCGCAAGCAAAAAGTGCGGGGACGCATGCTTATCTCCGAAGGGCACGTGGGGCAGGCGGCCTCGCCTGCCGAACGGACAAGGGGCAAAACGGCTCCAGGACGGGGAAACGCGGACCAGCGAAGAGAGGCGCCGGGATGTTCCGTCAACACAGACAATGGTTGTTCCTTCAACCTCGAAGCGGAGGTCCATTACGCGAAGGGCTTCGCGCGGCCAGGGCTATTCCCAATCGTGGTGATTATAGCAGGCGGCGGTTTTTGCCACAAACCGTCCCTGTCTGAAATGTGCCGTGGGGCTTCGTGTAAGATGACACCCGGAGGATAGCCGATGAGCCAGATCATCACGGCCACGTTCGAAAACGGCGTCTTCAAGCCCGACGATCCTCCCGCGCTCGCGGCGGGAACAAAAGTCCGGCTCGTCGTCGATGTCCGAACCGATGAGGCATTGATGGATGACCCGTCCACGGAGTTGGACAAGCTGTGCGAAGAGGTCCCCATCCAGACCGGCGGTGTCCGCCTGACGCGAGATCAACTGCATGAACGCCGTTGATTCGAACGTCTTCATCTATCGCGTCGATCCCTCGGACCCCATCAAGCAGGCCAAAGCGAAAGCGCTTCTGAAAGGGCTGCCGCGGACGTCTACCGTCTTGCTCTGGCAAGTTCTCGGCGAAGTGACTCGGTTCCTCCGTTACTGGCAAGATCAGGGCAACATCACGCGTGCCGCCTTTGTCCGCTACGCGACCGTCGTAGCCCGGTTCTTTCCGCTCGCATTACCTACCTCGGCGGTGTTCGACGAGGCGATTTCTCTATCCGGGCGCTTCAGCCTTTCGCATTGGGACAGCATGTTACTGGGCGCTTGCAAGGTCGCGGGAGTGACAACGCTCTACACGGAAGATATGGGCGCCCCGACTGTAGTTGACGGGATTCAGCTGATCAATCCTTTCTGATCGTCATATGCCGCGGCACGTGGCTCCGGTTACGCCTCGTTCAACAGAGCCACGTAGCTGCGCGGACAGGGTAGCGGGCAGACCGCCAGACGAGTGCGCCGCCCCCGTCTTCTCGCCACCGGAAAGTGACCTGCGTCCAGGCGCTTGCTTGCGTCTCGGTCTCTTCTAGAAAAAGAAGGACTCGCCACGCTGAACCGGGCAGCGCACGCCGCACAAGAGCGCCACCCGCCTGAACCACGACATCGCTCCCAGCGTACATGGGTTGCCTCCACCGAAACAACCAAAGGGCCGGCGCCACCGCCCATGCTAGGACCCATTTTCGACCGCGAATGGCTCACCCTGCCGCGACGCTCGCGGCATTACCTCACGCGCGCCACCTTCCTCGGCGCCCTCTGGGTCCTCGTCCTCACCATCTGGCAGACCACGGTCGGCTGGGACGTCCCCGCCACCCTCGGCGACAACGCCCGCTTCGGCATGCTCGCCTTCCAGATCCTCGCCAGCGTTCAGCTCCTCCTCGTCCTCTTCTTCGCCGCCCTCTCCGCCGTCAGCGCCGTCGCCCAGGAAAAGGACCGCCGCACCTTCGTCCTCCTCCTCATCACCGACCTGCGCGATCACGAGATCGTCCTCGGCAAGCTCTTCGGCAGCCTCCTCCAGATCGTCCTCCTCATCGTCGGCAGCCTCCCCCTCTGGGCCCTCCTGATGCTGTTAGGCGGCATCGCCCCGGCGCAGCTCATCGAAACCCTAGTCATCCTGCTGACCGGCGCCTTCGCCGCCGGCTCCCTCGCCAACCTCATCGCCCTCTGGCGCGAGCGCACCTTCCAGTCCCTCGCCCTCACCGGCCTCTTCCTCATCCTCTACCTGCTCCTCGTCCACGGCCTCTCGCTCCTGGCCCTCGCCGGCGTCGACGCCCGCCTCATCGAGAACGTCCAGAGCTGGCTCCAGCCCTTCCTCGCCCTGGCCCAGACCCTCGACCCGCCCGTCGACCGCCCCGCCTTTCCCGCCGCTTACGTCTTCGGCCTCGCCATGGTCGCCCTCGGCGCCCTGCTCAACCTCGTCGGCATGTGGAAGCTCCGTGTCTGGAACCCTTCCGGCGAGCCGATCATGCAGCGCGACAGCGACGCCGCCGCCCAGGAGCAGATCGACCGCTCCAAGGCCCACGCCGCCCCGGGCACGGTCCGCGAGGTCGGCGCCAACCCGATCCTGTGGCGCGAAATCCGCACCCGCGCCTATGGCCGGCGTCCCCTCCTCGTCAAGCTCGCCTACTTCGCCGTCCTCATCCTCGTCTGCTATTACGCCCTCAACATCACCGAGCGCACCGACTGGATCGCCGCCCAGGGCCTCGTCCCCGTCGGCATCCTCAGCCTCCTCCTCATCAGCGCCCAGTCCGTGACCTCGATCACCTCCGAGCGCGACATCGGCGCCCTCGACCTCCTCCTCGTCACCGACATCTCGCCGCGCGAGTTCATCTTCGGCAAGGTCCTCGGCATCCTCTACAACACCAAGGAATACCTCCTGCCTCCCCTCATCCTCGCCGGCGTCTACGCCTACCGCGGCCTCCTCGCCTCGCCCCCCCACAACCACCCCGAGATGCTCGCTGCCAAGAACATCGGCGCTCTCCTCTTCCTCGCCCTCGGCATGGTCGTCCTCATGGCCTTCACCCTCGTCCTCGGCATCCACGTCGCCCTCCGCACCCCCAACAGCCGCCTCGCCATCCTCCACACCCTCGGCGCCGTCTTCTTCCTTTCCATCGGCACCCTCGTCTGCATCTACCTCATCCTCATCAATGGCCGCTTCGAGTACCAGTGGCTCAGCTTCGCCGCCTTCCTCTTCACCGGCGTCGGCGGCCTGTGGTGGGTCCTGAGCGGCGACAAGCCCTCCACGGCCCTTACCCTCGCGGCCTGGGCCTGCCCCGTCGCCGTCTTCTACACCATCACCAACGTCATCGTCGGCCGCCCCGGCCAGACCGAATCGACCGACCCCATCATCCCCTTCCTCGTCACCGGCGGCGCCTTCGGCTTCGCCCTCACCGCCATGCTGGTTCCCATGATCTCCGAGTTCGACCTGACCATCGGGCGGACGAGCGCCATTGGCGACTGAAAAAGCTGTCAGGACCCTTTGTTAGACCGTCCGAGGCACACCCTCGTCTGGAAGGCCACCACGGGTTTCAGCGCCTCATCGACAGGCCGAAGGAACACTGGCGGTATTGGCTCGACACGCAAGGGATCAACCTTGAGTGCCGCACGACGGACGGCAGGGAAACGTCGCTGACAGTGAACCACGAGCATTTTGACCTGTCGCAGGGCCGGCTAATCTTGATTTCGACGGCGGGCGGCCCAGTGCGCGTGAAGCAATTGACGCGAGACAACCTGAACCTGAAGCCGGGACACGGCCGTCCCCCGGCCGAAAGTCTTGTTGCGTTACGAGACGATGCGGAGGTCCGAGCTTTTTTTGGGACAGGGAAAAATGCGGCGAAGGAGTAACGCCGAACCACATCAAAAGAAAACGGAGCAAAAGCCGCGACGAAACTCGCCTCGACCCATTCTCCGCCGCTTGCGTATAATCCCCGCCGTTTCCATCCCACGGAGGGGACACGCCATGCGCCGGATCGCGATCATCAACCAGAAAGGGGGCGTGGGCAAGACCACGACCTCGGTCAACCTCGCCGCCGCTCTCGCCCGCGCCGGCAAGCGCGTCTGCCTTCTGGATCTCGACCCCCAGGCCCACGCCACCACCCACCTCGGCATCGAACCGGACGGCAAGTCCCCGTCTATGTACGACGTTCTCATCGACACGCGGCCGCTCGCCGAGATTCGCAAGCCGGCGGGGGACAATCTGTGGATCGTCGCCTCCGACATCAACCTGGCCGCCGCCGAAGTGGAGCTGACCGGCGTCGTCGGCCGGGAAGTCATCCTGCGCGATCTTCTCCAGGCGGACGAGGGCAAGTTCGACTACGTGCTGATGGACTGCGCCCCCTCGCTCGGCGTCCTGACCCTCAACGCCCTGGTCGCCGCCAACGAGGTCTTCGTCCCCTTGCAGCCTCACTTTCTCGCGCTGCACGGCCTGGGGAAGCTGTTCGAGACAACCGCCCTCGTGAGCAAGCGGATCAATCCCTACTTGCAGGTGACCGGGATCATTCTCTGCATGTACGAGTCGAACACGAAGCTCGCCCAGGAGGTGCAAGGCGACCTCGAGGAGTATTTGCAGCAGAGTCGCGGCAAGCCGGCGCCCTGGAACAAGGCGCGGGTCTTCGACACGCGAATCCGGCGGAATATCAAGCTGGCCGAGTGCCCGAGTTTCGGCAAGTCGATCTTCGAGTATGCGCCGACGTGCCACGGAGCGGAGGACTACCGCAGCCTCGCCGAAGAGGTGCTGGCGCAGACGCCGAGCGTGACGGCCATCCGCGTCGGCGTCGAAGAACGGGCGCCTGCCGCCGCCGCCGCGGCAGTTTAGTTTTCGTGCAAACGTGGGGCAGGCGGCCGCGCCTGCCGGCACTGGCAGGCCAGCGGCCTCGCGGGTTGTACTGGCAGGCCAGCGGCCTGCCCCACGCGGTTCCGCATCTTCGCCGCCCGCCTCGCAGCGGCACGCATACAATTCCCGCATGGCGAAAATATCCGTTGCCGTGCCGCAGGAGATGGTCGCGATCGACCGCGGCAAGATGCGCGAGGCGGGGCGAGCCGTCCTCGAAGGGGAGAAGGTCAAGGACTACGAGATCAGCCTCGCTTTCGTCGACGATCCGACGATCCACCGCCTCAACAAGAAGTATCTCGATCACGACGAGCCGACCGACGTCCTCTCCTTCCCCTTGAGCGGGCCGGAAGCGAAGAAGCTGTCGGGTGAGCTGGTCATCGGCGCCGAGGTCGCCCAGCGCGAAGCGGCCGAGCGCGGCCACGACGTGCAGGCCGAGCTGGCGCTGTACGTCATCCACGGCCTGTTGCACCTTTGCGGCTACGACGACAAGACCGCGCCCGGCGCGAAGAAGATGCGTGATCGGGAGCGGCACTATCTGGCCGCGCTTGGATTGCCGGATATCAGTGACAAATCTTAGGAGCGTCAACGTTCGGGTGAGCGACCGCGGGGCTGTGTGCACGCCCTGAGGCTTTGCGAAGGGCGTGGGGCCGATCGCGTGTGACGCACGCCCTGCAAAGCCTCAGGGCGTGCCACACACCGTGGATTCACTCCAGAACGGTCCCACAAACACGAAAAGCCCCCACGCCAGCGCCAGCAGGACGACAATGAGCGCGAGCAGTCCGGGAACCCACGTCAGCGTCGGCGCTTCCGGCCTAGCCGGGAGCGGCAACGGGACGGTCGCCGCGTACGGGCTGACGGCGGCGCGGCGCGGCTGGGACGGCGTCGGCCGCGGCGCCTGCAGGGGCGTCGGGGAACCGGGAAGCGCCGGCGCGGTGGGGGCCGTTCCCCCGGTCAGGTCGTGGAGCAGACGCAGGGCCACGTCGGGTGGAAACTGCTGGCGCAGATCGCCGAGGTAGTCATTCACGTCCGGCGAGTGAAGCGCCTCGGTGAAGCTCGTATACGGCTTGAGCAGGTGATAGGGGCTGTGGCGCAGCAGCTTTTGCCGCACCCTTTCCGCCTCGCCGGGCCGGCCGCTCGTCGCGTGGGCGTCGGCGGCCAGCGCGAGGAAGATGTCGCGCGGGCGCGGCTCGTTGCGGCGCTCGTGGGCGTCGGCCAGCGTTTCGTAGGTGGAGGCGGCGTCCATCGTCTTGTAAGGCTCGGCCACGAAAAGAGGGCTGCTCTCAGTCTATTCACGGTCCGGCGGCGGCGTTACAATTGCTACGGACGAGCACGCTCCATCCACTCTCAGGGGGCCGACGGTCATGCTCAACTTCCCGTGCGTCGCGTGCGGCCACCGGTTCAGCATCAGCGAAGCGTTCGCCGGCTGCGATCTGCAATGTCCACAGTGCCGGGCGACGATCACGGCTCCCGGCGGCGACTCCCTCAAGACGGAAGTCTTGCCGGGACGGGTCGATTCCCGGTCCGATTCGCGTTCGGATTCGCGGACTCTGCCGATCCCGCCCGCGCTGCCGGTTCTCGATGAGACCGAAGTCAATCTGCCCGCCGCTCTGGCGGTTCTCGACGAGACGGAAGTCCGGCCCAACGACGAGCCGATGGTCGCTATCCCTGGCCTGATCGAAGGGGCGTCGGCGGCGCAGGCGCTGCCGGTGCGACTTTTCGCCGACGAGCCGGACAAGGAACCGAGGCGCGATCCCCCTCACCCACCGACGTCAGCGTCGCCCAAGCAAACCGGCCCCCGCCCCGCCTGGGATAGCGCCGGCGCGCACTCGGAGCCGGTGTCGGGCAAAACGGTCGAAGAGAAGCCGGCCGATACACTGCCCGCCGCCTTGCCCGTTCCGCCCACATGGATGGAGTCCTCGGCGACCTGGGGGGACGCGCCGCGCCCCTTGCCCCGTCCGCCACGCCTGCCCCGCGAATTGCTGCTGGAGGAGCCGGATCATCCCGAGACCAGCGGCAAAGCGCTCGGCGCCATGGTGTTCGGCCTAGCGACCTTCATTGTGCCCGTGGTCTGCGCCATCCCCGCCTTCATCCTGGGCACGCTCGCACTGCGTGACATCCGCCGCCGCCACGGCCTGCTCGAGGGCCGGGGAACGGCGCTCACCGGCATCATCCTTGCCCTCGTCGGCAACCTGAGCCTCATCCCGCTCTGGCTCGTCAAGAAGCAGCTCGATTATTCGAGCAACGAGCGGCAGGTGCGCGAAAAGATGGCCCAGATCGCCGACGCGATCCTGATGTTCGAGCGCGACAAGAACCGCTTCCCGCAGGCCCGGCCCCGCAACGACAAGGGGCAGCCGACGCTGAGCTGGCGCGTCCACATCCTGCCCTACCTTGGCGAAAACGAGCTCTACAAGGAGTTCCACCTCGACGAGCCGTGGGACAGCCCGCATAACAGCCGGCTGATCGAGCGGATGCCGCCGGTCTTCGCCTCGAGCAGTCGCTATGACGGGGATTCGACGACGCGGACGCGCTTTCAGGTCTTCACCGGGCCGGACACGCTTTTCCCCGACGACTCCAAGACGACGCGCCGCGACGTGCTCGACCCGGAAGCGTCGACGTTTCTGCTGGTCGAGGCCCGCGAACCGGTCCCGTGGACGAAGCCGGACGACCTGGCGTACCAGCGCGACCGGGACCTGCCCAAGCTCGGCGCCTCGTCGACCGAAGGCTTCTATGCGGCGACCGTGGACGGCGCCGTGCGCTTCATCGACAACCGCATCGACATGCCGTCGCTCCATCGCGCGGTGCAGCCGCGCGACGGTAGCGGCGTGGTGCGGCTCGAGATCGGCGGCGGCGCCGAGAAAATGCCGCTTCGGCTCCCCGGAGACGGCTTCGATTTGCCGCCGGAGGTCAAGATGGCGCCGCCGCCTGGGTTCGAGAAGGTGATGCCGGGCATGCCAGGGATGGGGGTGGAGAAGCCGGGGGCGCCGTTCGGCGACGTCAAAGACCTGCCCTTCTTGCCACCGCCTGATCCCCGTTTCATGCCAATCGAGCGGCTCGAGAAACGCAAGATTGAAGAGCGTCTAAAACGCTGGTGATAGAGGTCTTCGCCGGCCACGCTAGTCTCACCACCTTGGTCCGCGTTCCATCTGGTCGGCAACGCGAACCTCAGGGATACCTCTCATGATCCGTCTCGGCGTTAACATCGATCACGTCGCCACCGTCCGCCAGGCGCGGCGAACCATCGAGCCCGATCCCGTCGCCGCCGCCGTCCTCGCGCTCCTCGGCGGGGCGGACGGCATTACCGTTCATCTGCGCGAGGACCGGCGCCATATTCAGGAGCGCGACGTCCGCCTCTTGCGGCAAGTCGTCACGAATCGCCTGAACCTGGAGATGTCGGTGGCCGACGAGGTGGTCGCCATCGCCTGCGACGTGCGCCCCGACGAGGCGACGCTGGTCCCCGAACGGCGCCAGGAGTTGACGACCGAGGGCGGCCTCGATGTCGTCAAGCACCAGGAGACGGTGGCGCGGGCCATGAAGTGTCTGAAGGAGAAGAACGTCGCGGTCAGCCTCTTCATCGACCCGGACATGCGGCAAATCGAGATCGCCAAGGCGCTTGGCGCCAAGGCGGTGGAAATTCAGACGGCACGCTATTCCGAAGCGCGAACGCCGGCCGACCGGGAGCGCGAGCTGAGCCTGCTGCGCGAATCGGCCGATTACGCCCGCAACCACGGCCTGCACATCCACCTGGGCCACGGCCTGACGTACGAGAATGTCGCGGCGGTGTGCCGGATTCCGGGCGTGGAGGAGTTGAACATCGGCCACAGCATCGTGTCGCGCAAGCCGTGCTGGTGGGGATGGAGCCGCGGGAGCGGCGAGATGAAGGACGCGATCGGACGAGCGCGGTTAATCCCCGTTTGCCTTTCATTTCATTTCACCACGCCCCAGTTTCTGAAACGCAAACCGACCTTGCTTTCTCCGATGCGCCGCAACAGTCCCGCCCCGCCTTCACTTGCAGCCGGCCCCGCGCCGCCTCGGCGTGAAAACTTTTCGTCTGCGCCGCTCTCCCCACCCCCCGGGCGATGTTTGAGCCGCGTGGCGGCGTTCGCCGTCGCGACGCGGGCCGACCTGGACGCCATCGTGCCGCAGGTTGGGCCCGAGGTGTCGGCGGTCCTAAATCGGCGTACGCGAATCTGCTGTAGCGGAAGTCGCCAGACTTCCGTCTGGCGCCCCGGAACTCTGGCGAGTTCCGCTACGCCTCGCTGCGGATTCGGCGCGCCGATAGTGGACGCGCGAAGGTCGCCGGACGGCACGGCGGAACGGGCCGGACCGCCCCCTGGGACCTGCTCGCCCGCTTCGACCCTGGAGTTCCCGTCCTCCTCGCGGGCGGCCTCACGGCGGAGAACGTCGCCGAGGCGATCGCGCGGGGGCGGCCCTTTGCCGTCGACGTGGCGAGCGGCGTCGAGAGCGAGCCGGGCATCAAGGACGAGGAAAAGCTACGCCGCTTCATGGAAAGGGCGCTGGGCTGAAGGCCCAAGGCCGACGCGCCCGCCAGAAAGAGCGCGGCGTTGGCCGGCGTCAGCGCGATTCTGCCACGCGGGAAGCGTCAGTGAGCTTCCACTCTTTTGCAGCTGAGCCGTGTGCGGTGTTGTGCGCAGGGGCGTTCGTCCGCGGTCTCGCGAGCTTTTCGCGTGCAGTCCGCTCGCGGACAGGTTCCTTTTTTCAGCCGACACATTGAAATCTACGGTCCCGCAATAATCTGCCGGGTTTTCTTCGTTTTCTTTTCACGTTTTCGCTAGACGTTCCACTTGTCCGGAGGGTAAATTCGCGTTCCGATGGCGACCCCTCAACTGGAAGCGCATCGATAGCGAGCGGGAAAAGCCGTGGGAGCTTTCGGCGGATCTCAGGTAGCGAAGCGTTTTTCCCGTGTGATGACCTTGACGACGAGTGGGCCTTTCGAGTGAAGTGCAGCTGATATCGCGACGACACACTTCTGGAGGATGGCCCGATGACCCGGCTGATGCTTTGCCTGATCGCAACGTGGCTAGTCTTGCTCTCTAGCTGGCAAAACGGGGCGGCTCAGGATCGGCTGTCCTCCGCCGTCGTTTCTCCATCTGAAACCGAGCGATTAAAAGGCCTGCTTCACGCTCTAGCCTCGCCGGTCTACCGGGAACGAGAGGTCGCCACGGAAAGGCTAAAGAAGGAGCCGGGCTGTTTCTTTCTTCTGCAATGGGCGATCGAGGAGGACCGCGAGCTTCGCACATCCCTGGAGGCGCAAGCGCGACTAACGTCCCTGAAAAGGTACTTCGAGGAAAGGATAAAGGCCGCCGGGCTCAAGAACCTTCTTGCCTCGGAGTCGCCTCCGCTCGATCTCCTCATCGACCAGGCCTACCACTCGCGAGACTTGCTGAAGGATCCCAAGCCGCTGATCGCCTCCCTTCGCAAACGGATAGAGGGGATCGAGAGCGAGGCGGGAATAGCCACGGAGTTTCCCTACAAGGATCTCGGTCGCAAGGACCTGTTTGGCCACGTCGAGATTGTGAGTGGTAGGCTCACCGGGCCTTGGATACTCAAGGGACATGATTTCGACAATCGTTTCCACTCACTACTCGTCGCGAAAGGCGCGACGTTTCATGGCGCACTTAGCTCCTGCATCGCAATCATGGCTGGCGGCGTGGAGATCAGAGGTAACCCGACATGCTCGGTACTTCTGGTCAACGGCCCAATTACGAAGACCCCTTCAGGCGACGGTCCCACGGCATCCCAGTGTTTCATCTTTTGCAATGGAGATTGCTTCTTGCGCGGCGTTGATTCAAGTGTTCTCCTCGTTAACGGGAACGTCACCGTTGAACACGAGGTTTACAATTCGGCCCTATACGCGACCGGCGAAATCAAGATCGGCAAACGAACCTATGACAGCGTCTCGCGAGGCCGTCTCGCTGCGCTACCCTTCAACCCGATGCTCGAGCAATCGGACATTGGACTTGGCCTGAGCCAGGATTCGCACGGCCTTTTTGTCGAAACCCTAGGCAAGCGCTTTGCGCGTTGTGGACTTCTCCCAGGAGACCGCATCGAGCTTTCAACGGGGGCGGGGATGAGCGCGCTGCGAGCCAAATTATGCGGCGCGATTGTCGAAACCAAGGAGATACTCCTCCCCGTCAAGCGACGTGGGGAGCAAAAAACTGTGCCGATACGGTTCCTCGATTTCTGACAAACAGGAAATCCTCTTGTGGGAGTACACCAATGCTGAGCCTCTTTGGAGCCCCGAGAACGAAAAAGGGACGGGGTGCGCGGCAGGCGCCAACGCCCTCCTTCAAGCCGTGGCTGGAACGGCTGGATGACAGGATCGCCCCGGCGGTCTTCACGGTCAATAACCTCAACAACGCCGGAGCGGGTTCCCTTCGAGCGGCCTTGGATGGCCTTGCGACGGCGGCGACTGACGAAACGCACCAGATCAACATCGCCGCTGGAGTGAGGGGACAGATCAACCTCGAGACGGCTCTGACACCAATCTCGCGGAGCGTTACGATTACGGGACCGGGCAGCGCCCAACTCCGCGTTCAGAGAGCCGCGGGCGCCGGGAACTTCCGAATTCTCGACGTGAATTTTCCTTTGCGGCCGCTCGACTCGCCCGTGGCCGTCACCGTTAGCGGCTTGACGATTGCGGGCGGAGACGCGGGGACGGAGGGAGGCGGCGGTCTACAAGTGGAAAACCGGCGCAGCGAGGTATACCTGAACGATGTGCGGTTTGTCGATAATCGCGCGACGAACGGGGCTGGCATCGCGGTGAGCGCGAGCGATGCATATCTCGAGCTCAACAACTGCGTTCTCGACACTAATATCGCCTCCCAGGACGGCGGCGGCGTCTACATTTCCGGTGCCGGCGCGACAGCCTACGTCTCTCACTCACGCATCATCAGCAATGGGGCCAGGGACGGCGCGGGTCTTTGGGACTCCGCCATACAGGTGTCGGTCCTCTGTGCAGACTCCCAGTTCGTCAATAACGTTGCCACGCGAAACGGAGGCGCGATCTTCCACCAGGGAACTTCCGGCGGTACGTCCTTTGGGTTGGACGCCAGGTACTGCAGCTTTACTCAGAACCAGGCCCAGGGTGGAAGCGGCGGAGCCATTTACGTCTTCGATTTCACCGGCGTTCAGGGCAGCCTCAGACGCAATACGATTCGGCAAAACAGAGCCACGGCCGCCCCAGGTGTGTTCCAGGGCACGGATTCATCTGTCCGGGTCAGGGATGATAATAATATCGGCGACAATACCCTGCTTCCGAGCGACTCCGAAGAGCAAGACATATTCACGGAAGACGGTGCGGAAACCGACGTTTGCGGGGATTTTGATCAGAATGGAAGTTACGTGTCCATCGCGGGTGTGTTTTCGGTTGACGACGCGTACGACATGACCTCGGGTACCACGTTCCTCGGCGGCGGCGAGATCGACGCCGCCGACGGCTTCGTCCAAACAGGCGGCCTCCTGGAAGGAGCCGGGACCATCGACGCCGATGTCACCAGCGCCGCTTTCATCGCGCCAGGCGGCGACGGCGCCGCCGGCACGCTCGCCATCGACGGCCTCTTCGAGCAACTGAGCGACGGCGTCCTCGACTTCGAACTCGGCGCTTCCGGCTCCGACCAGATCATCACAACCGACGCCGTCACCCTCGCCGGCCATCTCTTACTGCGTTCTCTCCCCTCCTTCAGCGGCAGCTCCTTCACCCTCATCGACAACGGCGGCGCAAGCGCCGTCAGCGGCGCCTTCGCCAACCTCGCTCAGGGCGATCTTGTTTCCATCGGCGGCGCTAACTACGCCATCGCCTACAACGGCGGCGACGGCAACGACGTCGTCCTCACCTCAGGCAGCAACACCGTTACCCTCGCGGCTTCGGCGGCGCCCACGACCTACGGCCAATCCGTCACCTTCACCGCCACCGTTGCCGGCAGCCCCAGCGGGACCGTCGCCTTCTACGACAACGGCTCCCTCCTCGGCTCCTCCTCCCTCTCCGGCGGCGTCGCCACCTACCAGCCGACGCTCGCGCGCGGCGCCCATGTCATCAGCGCGACATACTCCGGCTTCACCGTGAAGATCACGCACCTCGTCCTCGACCACACCCCCGCCGCGACCGACGATTCCTATAGCGTCGACGCGAACGACGATGTGAGCGGCAACGTTCTCACCGATGACACCGGCGCCGGGACCGACGACGACGCCGATAGCGATACCCTCGCCGTTGTCCAGGTCAACGGCATCCCCGGCGACGTGGGCAGCGCGGTGGTCCTCCCCTCCGGCGCGACCCTCACCCTGAACAGCGACGGCAGCTTCGACTACGACGCGAGCACTTCCGACGCCTTCGCCGCGCTCTCCGACGGCGAAACCGCCACCGACACCTTCGACTACACGATTTCCGACGGGCACGGCGGTCTCAGCACGGCCACTGTCACTGTTACCATCAATGGCGTCAATGTCGCTCCCACGGCCACCGACAACGCCTACGACGTGACCGAAGACAATATCGTCGTCGGCAGCGCCTTCTGGGACGACGCCGGCTCGGGCCTGGATTCCGATCCGAACCTCGACGACACCCTCACCGTCTCCCAGGTCAACGGCTCCTCCGGCAATGTCGGCTCGCCGATCACGCTCAGCTCCGGCGCCACGCTGACCGTCTACAGCGACGGCAGCTTCCTCTATGACGCCAGCACGTCGTCAACGTTCCAGGCCCTCGCCGACGGCGCCTCCACGAGCGATAGCTTCACCTACCAGGTCTCCGACGGCAACGGCGGCACGGACACCGCGACCGTCAGCCTGACGGTCTACGGCGTCAATGACGCTCCCATCAACAGCGTCCCGAGCAGCCAGACGGTCAACGAGAATACGAACCTCGTCTTCTCCACCGGCAACAACAACCTGATCTCCATCGGCGACGTCGACGCCGGGTCGAGCTCGCTGCAAGTCACCCTGACCGCCACCCACGGCGCCCTCACCCTGAGCGGAACCACCGGCCTGACCTTCTCGGCCGGCGACGGTACGGCCGACGCCACCATGACGTTCACCGGTACGCTTAGCAACATCAACGCCGCGCTGGCGGGACTGACGTTCGCGCCGACGGCGAACTATTACGGCTCGGCGTCGGTCCAGATCGACACCGACGACCAGGCGGGCGGCACGGACAGTGATACGGTGGCCATCGACGTCGCCGCCGTCGTCACCCCCGGCTCCACCGCCGCCACCGCGGGCGCCATCGCCGCGGGCCAGTCCTACACCGGCAGCCTCAGCATGATGCAAAACGACTGGTTCGTCCTCAGCGCCAGTTACGGCGTGCAGTACACGGTCACGGTCACCGTCTCCGGCAGCTTCGTCCTGTCCTTCAACGTCTACAACGGCTCGCCCGAGTCGCTCAATAGCCTAGTCGACGGCTACCATTTCGACTCAGGCAGCGTCCAGTGGACGGCAGGGGCCGATGAGACCGAGTGGATACAAATCACCGGCTTCACGTCCGCGTCCTATACGCTCACCGTGACCAGTCCGTGAAGCGGCGTCGCAGGCGCATAGAGGCGCGTCGTCACGAGCTCTTGGGCACGCCCAGCGCAGGCCGGCGTGTCGAGAGTGGCGGGAGGAGAAGATGCATGGAATGGGCGCGGGGCTGAAGGCCTACGCCCCGGCCATCGTCCGCGGCGGATCGCGCCGCTGGCGCTTCGCTTCCGGATCGCGCAGCCGGAAGAAAAGGCACGCGCTGACGACGAGGCCGCCGGCGCTCACCAAGGCGATGCGGCGGACTGTCGCGTCCTCCGCAAAGAGACGCAGCAGGAAGGGACTATCCGGTTCGCACAAGGAAGGGGAAAGGAGCACGGCGCCCGCCAGCGTCAGCGCGGCGGCAAGGCAAATGCCGAAGAGAAACCGCGGCAACCAGACGTCGAAGAAGCGGCGCAGCATTTTCCGGCTTTTCCTCGTTTGGCGGTCGCGCAGTCCTCTCGGGCCAGGCAGATGAGCGATGGATAGACAAGCCCCGCCGCTTACGCTTCCGGCTCCGCCGGCGCGGCCTCTGAACAAGGCATCGTCATTTCCGCTTCGCCGGCCACAGCTCGGCGCCGTATTTCGCGCTGTCGCCCAGGTCCTCCTCGATCCGCAGCAGCTGGTTGTACTTGGCGATGCGGTCGGTGCGGCAGGCGGAGCCGGTCTTGATCTGGCCCGCGTTGGTGGCGACGGCGATGTCGGCAATGGTCGCGTCCTCGGTCTCGCCCGAGCGATGGCTGACGATCGAGGTGAAGCCGTTGCGGCGGGCCAGCTCGATGGCGTCAAGCGTCTCGGTGAGCGTGCCGATCTGGTTCACCTTGATGAGGATGCTGTTGGCGGCGTTCTGGGTGATGCCCTGCTGGAGGCGTTTGACGTTGGTGACAAAGAGGTCGTCCCCCACGAGCTGCACCTTGTCCCCCAGCTCGCGCGTCAGCTTCTGCCAGCCGGCCCAGTCGTCCTCCGCCAGGCCGTCCTCGATCGAGCGGATCGGCCACTGCCGGCAATAGCCTTTCCAGAGGTCGATCATCTCGTCGGAGGAGATGATCCTGGACGGGTTGCTTTTGAAGAAGCAGTAGCCGGGCTTTCCCTTCTCCCTGGCCTCGTTGAAGAGCTCGGTGGTCGCGGGGTCGAGGGCGAAGACGATGTCCTCGCCGAGACGATACCCGGCGGCTTCGGTCGCCTTGGCCAGGACCTCGAACGCCTCGTCCGGGCTCTTGAGGTTTGGAGCGAAGCCGCCTTCGTCGCCGACCGCCGTGCTCAGATGCTTGTCGTGCAGGACCTTCTTCAGATGGTGAAAGACCTCGGCCCCCATGCGCAGCCCCTCGCGGAATGACGGGGCGCCCAGCGGCATGATCATGAATTCCTGGAAGTCGATGTTGTTGTCCGCGTGCTTGCCGCCGTTCAAGACGTTCATCATCGGCACGGGCAGGTACTTGGCGTTGGTCCCGCCGAGGTAGCGGTAGAGGGGCAGGCCGAGCGAACCGGCCGCGGCGTGGGCGACCGCGAGCGAGACGCCGAGGATGGCGTTGGCGCCCAAGTTCCCTTTGTTTTCGGTCCCGTCCTGCTCGATCATGAGCTGGTCGATCATCGTCTGCTCGAAGGCGGACAGGCCCAGCAGCTTGGGCGCGATCTTCTCGTTGACGTTCGTG
Source organism: Gemmataceae bacterium (assembly GCA_046350295.1). Classification (GTDB taxonomy): domain Bacteria; phylum Planctomycetota; class Planctomycetia; order Gemmatales; family Gemmataceae; genus JAXMAR01. The sequence goes on along the minus strand of JAXMAR010000037.1, from coordinate 17,727 downwards.
ACCGCCTGGAGCACCCCTTTGCCGAGGTAGCGTCTCTTGTCGCCGTCGCGCAGCTCGACCGCCTCATGCTCGCCGGTGGAGGCGCCGGAAGGGACGGCGGCCCGGCCATGAGCGCCATCGGTGAGGAGCACGACGACTTCGAGCGTTGGATTACCCCGGCTATCGAGGATCTCCCGGGCATGAATCGATTGCAGTTCCATGGCAGGCTCACGGAGGAGAGAAGACGGAAAAAGCGTTTCTCTTGGTATAGTTTGCCTGCTTTGAAATGGAAGTGAGTGGTGGGTTGGTGAGTGGTGAGTGGTGAGTGGTGGCAGGCGCCGAACAAAGACAGGGCTCCGGCCGGTGTCACAGCAGTGGACCGCCCTGGCTGGACCAGTCGCCATGGTGGGAACATCGGCGTTGTCCGGCGGTCGGGGTCAAGATCGTGTGACCGGAGCCCTGTGCGGGGGCCGCTGCCGGCCGAGCCGGAACAGATCGGGGAATCCATCCGGCCGGCTGGACTCGGGCTCGACCCTCCAGTTCAGGAAGGGAACCCGAATCCTACCAGCGAGCGGCCATGTGCCCTTGGCTATCAGTGATGAGGCAGAGCTATTATCGGCCCCTCCTCATGGCGCCTTGAGAGGGCAGGCGAAGGGCGGAATTCATCGTTCGTTCAAGAAGCGCATTGCGCTCGCGATGCCGAAGATGCGGGTTACAGGAGAGCGATCCGGCCCCGGATTCTTCGTTTAGAGTCCGTCTGAAAACGGGGATCACTCGCCGAAGAGCAGCCAGGCGCCTCCCGCGAGAGCGGCCGCCGTCAAGAAGCCGAGACCGCACCAGAGAAGTTTCCAGGCCCAGGCCGAGCCGACGCGCCCAAACACAAAAGACATCTCGGAGGAATCGCCGGCGAGCGGCGTCGGAGCGAGCTGCGGTGGAACGGTGCCGACGAGCGCCTCCGACTCGCGCGACGCGGGCAGATCGCCGCTCGACTCGAGGCGCATTTCCGCGTCGGTCGGCGGCCGCTGCCAGATGAACGTCGTCAGCTCGGCGTAAGGCTCGAGCGCCTCGGCCACTTCGTCCGGAGTCTGGAAGCGTTGCGTGCGATCCTTCGCCATCATCTTGCGCAGGATTTCGCCGACCGGAGCGATGAGGCCCGGCCTGAGGTCCTCGGCGGGGGTGGGGTCCTGCTTGCCGTGGCGGACGAGCTTCTCGAGGGTCGAGCCACCGGGGAAAGGGACCATGCCGGTGAGCAGGTAGTAGAAGGAGCAGCCAAGGGAGTAGACGTCGCTGCGAATGTCGACGGCGTGCAGGTCGCGCGCCTGTTCCGGCGAGAGGAAATCGGGCGTCCCCATGACCGTGTTGTCCGGGGTCATGATGGTTTCCGAGCCCATCCCCTCGGCGCGGCTTTCGTTGAGCCGGGCCAGGCCGAAGTCGAGGATTTTCACCTTGTAGTCGGTGGCGCTTTTGAGTCGTTGCAGCAGGAGGTTGGCAGGCTTGATGTCGCGGTGCACCATCCCGTGCTCGTGGGCGGATTGCAGGCCCAGCGCGGCCTGACGGATGATTTCGCATGCCTGGCCGATCGGCAGCGGCCCCTGGGCGCGGACGAGTTGCTCGAGGTTGGGGCCGTCGACGAACTCCATCGCCAGATAATGGCGGCCTTCGATCAGGCCGGCGTCGTAGGCGGTGACGATGTTCGGATGGTTGAGCTGAGCGGCGGCCTGCACCTCGCGCTGAAACAGCTTGCGTGCCCGCGACGTTTTGAGGACGCTTGGCGCCAGCACCTTGAGCGCGACGACGCGGTTCATCGTCTGGTGCAGAGCCTGATAGACGCGGCCCATGCCGCCCTGGCCCAGGAGCGCGAGGATGCGATAGGGGCCGAGAAAGAAGCCCTTGGCCCGACCGAGGAGCAAATGCTCCGCCTGAAACTTGGTAATGACGCCGGTTTGAACGAGGGCGCGGGCGATCGTGCGCGGCCGGGCGCGATCGGGCAGCTGCTTGAGCACCTTGCGGAATTGCTTTCCCGTCAAGAGGCCGCTCTGGCGCAGCGCTTCGATGAAGGTGTTCCGATCGACCTGGGCGGACATACGATCCCCCTGGCGCACAACGTGTCTGCGGGCGACAGCGGCGCTCGCGCTTCCTGGCGATAGCGTTTTCAATATTGATCCGACCAGTTCCGTTCCGGTTCCGACAGGGCCCTGGCGGGCCAAAGCAGGCGGGTCTTTTCAAGGGGCGAATTTGCGGCTGGGGAAGGCTTATCTTACGCCCGCCGCCCTGGATTGCCAAGCCGGAGCGAACGATCCCTGGCGCTTGACGCATCCAACAATAAGACGACAACCGGCCCACTTTCGTTCACGTTTTTTCCTCCCGGCCCACGCCGCTCGCACGGAACGCACGGATTCCATGTTGCAGTCGAATGAGCCCCTGTAAATAGGACACGTTCACACCCTTTTCTCATCCGTGGGATCCGCGCACTCGTTCGTATACAGCAGCGACATTCCCCTTCGCGACATTTTCATTTTTCCAGTCGCTTTTTGCCTAGAGCCTGGTTATGCTTAAACCAATAACCTGCCACAACCGCAAACTTGCGCCTTGCACTCCCGAAAATCCCTCGCGGCGCCGCTCTCCACAAGGAGTGGTACCCACCCAAGGCCCGGTTGGTTTCCCGCCTCGTAACCTCTTTGTTCCGTTTGGGGGGTTGTCCTTCCATGACCAGGTCGCTTCTCTTCCGTCGAACGTCCCTCGCCCTTCTCGTCTCCCTCTGTGGCGCCTTTGCCGCGCAAGCGGCCCCGCCCAGCGAACCTGCGGAGCGAGCGAAGATCGTCGGCGCCCCGACGGCCCTCGTCGTCCAACCGCCCACCGCCGTTCTCGCCGGTCCGCGCGCTCACGTGCAGCTCGTGATCTCCGGCAAATACAGTGACGGCAGCGTCCGCGACCTCACGCCGTTCTGCACCGTCACCGCCGAGGACGCCTCCCTCGTCAAGGTCGAAGACACCAACTACCTCACCCCCGTCAAGAACGGCACGACGAACCTTGTCGTCAAGGCCGGCCCGCAGACCATCAAGGTTCCGCTCACCGTCAAGGACGTCGACAAGGCTTCCCTCGTCAGCTTCCGCAACGACGTCATCGCCGCTCTCAACGTCGGCGGCTGCAACATGGGCGCCTGCCACGGCACCCCGAGCGGCAAGAACGGCTTCAAGCTCAGCCTCCGCGGCTACGATCCCGATTCCGACTTCGTCCAGCTGACCCACGACGTCCTCGGCCGCCGCACCGACCGCAACAACCCCGAGCAGAGCCTCATCCTCAACAAGGGTCTGGGCCGCGTCCCGCACGAAGGCGGGCTGCGCTTCGCCTTCGACAGCGTTCCCGCTCAAACGATTCTCGGCTGGTTGCAAGAAGGACTCAAAGACGACCCGAAGGAGCTTCCGAAGGTGACCAAGGTCGACGTCGCTCCCGGCGCCCGCGTGCTCAATCAGCCCGCCCGCTGGCAGCAGCTTTCCGTCACCGCCACTTACTCCGACGGCTCCAGCCGCGACGTTACCCGCCTTTCGGTCTTCACCTCGAGCGATAACGCCGTCGCCAATGTGGACGCCAACGGCCTGGTCGAGTTCGCCCAGAGCGGCGAGGTCGCGGTCCTGGTCCGCTATCTCGAAGAGCTGGTTCCCGTGCGGCTCATGTATCTGGAGGAAAAGCCCGGCTTCAAGTGGACCAATCCGACCGAGAACAACTTTGTCGACAAACACATCTTCGCCAAGCTGAAGATGCTCGGTATCTTGCCCAGCGACGTCTGCACCGATCAGGAGTTTTTGCGCCGCGCCTACATGGATGTCTGCGGCGTCCTTCCGAGCCCGGAAGAAGCCCGCTCCTTCCTCGACAGCAAGGACGCCAACAAACGGCAGAAGCTGATCGACACGCTCCTCGATCGCCCCGAATACTCCGACCTCTGGACCCTGAAGTGGGCCGATGTCTTCCGCAACACGCGCAAGGCGGTCACGCTCAAGGGCTCGCACGTCTTCCAGAAGTGGCTGCACGCCGCGATCGAAAAGAACGAGCCGTTCGATCACATCGTGCATGATGTGATCACCGCCAACGGCAGCACCTACGGCAACCCGCCCGCCAACTTCTACCGCATCGCTCGCGACCCGAGCAGCCTGGCCGAGACGACCGCCCAGCTCTTCTTCGGCGTCCGCATGCAGTGCGCGAAATGCCACAACCATCCGTTCGAGCGCTGGACGCAAGACGACTACTACAGCATGGCCGCCTGGTTCGTCCGCGTGAAGCAGCGCAAGGACTTCGCCTCGATGGAGACGGCCAAGGACAAGGATTTCGCCGAATACATCTACGCCGACCGCGGCGGCGACATCACCCAGCCGCGCACCGGCAAGACGATGCCGCCCAAGTTCCTCGGCGGCGCCGTCCCGGCCATCCCGCCGGGCAAGGACCGCCGCGAAGTCCTGGCCGACTGGATGACCTCCTCCGAGAATCCGTTCGTCGCCAAGTCGATCGTCAACCGCGTCTGGTACCACGTGACGGGCCGCGGCATCGTCGACCCGGTCGACGACTTCCGCGACTCCAACCCGTCCGCGAACGACGAACTGCTGGATGCTCTGGCCAAGGACTTCATCGCGAAGAAGTTCGACATGAAGCACCTGATCCGCACGATTCTCAACTCGCGGACCTACCAGCTTTCCGCCCAGACGAACGACTTCAACAAGGACGACAACAAGTACTTCTCGCACGCCGTCACCAAGCTGCACACCGCCGAGCAGCTCTTCGACGCTCTCTGCTACGTCACCGACGTGCCCGAGAAGTTCGCCGGCATGCCGCTCGGCACCCGCGCCGTGCAACTGCCCGACGGCGAGGTCAACCACCCGTTCCTGAAGACCTTCGGCCAACCCGCCCGCGAGCTGGCCTGCGAGTGCGAACGCGAAAGCGACAGCAACCTCGCCCAGGCGCTCCAACTCATCAACGGCCCCGCCGTCAACGACCGGTTGCGGAACCCCAACAACCGCATCGGCAAGCTGACGGCGAAGAAGCTATCGGACGGCGAAATGCTCAACGAGCTGTTCCTGGTCACCCTGTCGCGCCTACCGTCGCCGCAGGAGACGAAGGCGCTGCTCGACCACGTCGGCAAGGCCCCGGCGGCGGGCAAACGGCTGGCGTGGGAAGACGTGCACTGGGCGCTGATCAACAGCAAGGAGTTCCTGTTCCGGCATTGATCCCCGTTTAGCCGTCGCTCGCAGAGCGGCGGTGGACGCGGCGCCGCGAAGAAAAAGAAACCCACGGAGCAAGGGCGCCGTGGGTTTTTCCTTGGGCGCTATGAAGGAGTGGCGTTGATGGCCATCGTTCTCATCGCGCAGTCGCTTTCCTGCTCGCTGACTTGATCTGCGACAATAGATTGGTCAGTGATCTGCGTCTGTTTATGAAATAGGTGCGACATGAAACGCGACGAGCCTTCGGATGAGCGGTTTGAGGGGGAGGCGATGGTACAGTTTTTCCGCGGCCGTGCGATTCCATTCGATCCTGCGAAGAACCTGCGGCCCCGCTTGAATAGGCCGAAGCGCGATGCACGCGGCCTGATCGTGGCGTCCGAAAACGGCTCAAACGGCTCCGTGGGTGAGCAGTCCGACGGAAGACAGCGGCCTGAAGACGATCGCTTGAAGCGACAGGATGACCAATGAAACCGTTTCACTCACTCTTCGTCCTCCTGATGTTTGCCGTCGCCACCCGCGCCGACAAGCCCGCCAAAACCCCCGACCCTCTCGCCAAGACCCGCCAAGCCGTCGCCAAAAGCCTCCCCTTCCTCGAAAAGCAGGGCGTCGCCTGGATGACGGAGCGCAAGTGCATCGCCTGCCATCACGGCGCCTTCCTGCTCTGGAGCCACAACGAAGCCAAAGTTCGCGGTATCGCCGTGGACGAGAAGAAGCTCGCCGGCTTCACGCGGCAGGCGCTCGATCTCGTCGCCAAGAGGCTGAAAACCTTCGCGGAGAGCAAGAACGGCGGCGTCGAGTCCGCCCACATGCTGCTGAGCCAGGCCTACGCGCCCCGCCACGACGAGAAAACCGTCACGGAGTTCGCCACGCTCGGCAAGGTCCTTCTCGCATCCCAGAAGCCCGACGGCTTCTGGAAATACGAAGGTCAAACGCTCAAGCGTCCGGACGCGGAAGGCGATAGCGCGACCACTCTCTGGGCCGTCTTCGCTCTCGCCGGCGTGGAGAAGAGCCCCGAACAGGCCAAGGTCCGCGACGCCGCCCTCGCCTGGCTGGGGAAAGGCAAGCCGGGGGACGGCACGGAGGCGCTCGCCCTCCGCGTCATCCTCGAACATGAGAGAGGCGCCAAGGCCGCGAAGGAAACGCTGCTCGCCGACCTGTTGAGCCGCCAGAACAAGGACGGCAGCTGGAGCTGGTCCAAGGGCTGGAAGTCCGATACGCACGCCACGGGCCAGGTCCTCTACGCCCTCGCCCGCATCGGCCTGGCCGACACGCCCGCCGCGGGCCGCGCTCGCGATTACCTCCTCGCCGGGCAGCGCGACGACGGCTCCTGGTTTTCGCCGACCCACAAGCCCGAGGCGAAGGACAACCCGATCGCGCTCTACTGGGGCTCCGCGTGGGCCAGCATCGGCCTGGCGCGGACGCTGCCGGAAGTGAAAGTGGAGAAGTGATTCAGCGATTGCGCCGCCAGGCGCTGACGCGTTTCGTCGCCCAGCCGCGCAATTCTCGGGGCAACGGCGGCGTCGGCCCCTCGTTGTAATGAGCGGCCAGATCGAAGCCCGCCTCGTCGTAGACCCGATCGAACGCGTCCTGCAAGTCGAGCGGAACGTCCGCGTCGCCAGGGAGGAGCGGTACAGGCACGGTGGGCAGGCGCTGGTCCCACGCGATGGGCCAAACATCCATCATCGGTCGCCGGCCGACCCGGCTGAGAAACACGAAGTACGGCGCCGTCGGCAGCGGCTTGCGGACGGGGATTCGCTGACCTTCCCGCGTCAAATCGATTTCCATCAGGTGGGCGGGCCCATGCAAGTATTCGGCCCGTTTCTCCAGATACTCATCGCGGCCGGTTCCCTTGTTCGTCGGCGATAGGATCTCGATAGCGGTCACCAGCCGCTCATGCTCGACATCGCGAACTTCGACCCAGACGTGAGGAACGGCTTCGATCACGTATCGCTTCTCGGCAAGCGCGAAGTAGCGCGGCCGCAGTTTAGGGACCAGTTGCCGCGCAATCTGGGCGCCGAGCTGCGCGTGGAAGGAAGTCCACAAGCGGCCCTCCAGATAAGGATCCATTCCTGGAAACGGCGACGGCATGAGTCGACTCGGGCAAACCCCCCGTGGTGCGCCCACGATCTCCTCTTATGGATACAGCCAGGGCTCTCGCGTCGGCGCCTCCGGTGGCGGCGCCGAGGTCGCTTCGCGGTTCTTCAGTTCCTGCTTCTGCACCTGGATGTTCTTCAATTCCGACGTGGCGTCTTTGTGAATCCAGATCGCGGTCACGACCAGGGCCGCAAGGATGATCATCGCGAGCAGGCTCCGCATCAGCGTGTCGACGTCACCGTGCAGCAGGGCGCCGACGCCGCCGAAAAGGGCGAAGACGGCGCCGAGGAGAATGATGATGCCCCAGTAGGTGAACAGGGCGCCGACCAGGACGCGGGCAAAGCCGCGGAAGCCTTCCATTGAGATTCGCCTCGGATTCTCGGATCGGGCAAAACCCCCATTCTAGCAGACACGCCTGCTTTTTCTATTGCGTTCGCCGCCCGGCCGCTCCATCATCGAGTTTCCCGCCTCGTCCCGCTCCGAGGACTCTGTCATGAAACGCCTCCTGCCCGTCCTTCTCCTTTGCTGTGTGTCCGCTGCCTCGGCGCAGGCCCCCAATCCTCCCCTCCTCACCTGGGTCAAGCGCCATCCCCTGCCCGACAAGAAGGGCAAGCCCTCCCCCAAGCTCGGCTACGAGGCGGCCTACGCCTACGATCCCGTCTCGCGCCTCCTCATCCGCTACGGCGGCCACAACCAGGGGGGCGGCGGCGAGCAGCACTCCGAGACCTGGACTTACGATCTCGACAAGGACGTCTGGACCTTCATGAACCCCAACACGCTGCCGCCCGGCGTCTGCTGCGACCAGCAGAACGTCTACCACGACGCCCTCGGCAAGTACGTCCGCTTCCCCTCGTTCAGCGCCAGCCACGGCTGGCAATCGATCCGCGAAGTGCGTCTGCGCGATTCCTCCGTCTGGACCTACGATCTGCCGACCAACCGCTGGCTCGATATGCGACCCATCCCCGAGCCGGCCGTCCGCCCCCTGCGCGGCGCCGCCTACGATCCCGCCGCCGAAGTCATCGTCCTCCACGGCGGCGAGACGGCCGGCCACGGCACGCAGGTCTACGACCTCTATACCAACACCTGGCACGACCTGAAACCCAAGCCGGCGCCCGCCGAGAGCCTGTCGCAGCCCGGCTTCGCCTTCGACGAGGTCCATCGCAAGTTCGTCCTTTTCGGCTCGCAGTTCGCGACCGATCCGCGCACCTGGCTCTACGATCTCAAGCAGAACGACTGGCAAACGCTCGATGTCGACCAACGGCCCCCCTTCGACAAGAGCTGTCCCGTCCTCGCCGCCGACACGCGCAACGGCATCGTCCTCGCCAGCATCCCCGTCGACAAGAAGGTCGAGACCTGGGCGCTCGACACCGAGAAGAAAACCTGGACCAAGCTCCCCGTGAAATGGACGCCCGAAGACAACGAGCCCACGAACGCCGGCACGCGCAACCGTCTGCTCCTCTACCTGCCCGACCGCAACCTCTTCGTGCAGGAGATCCGCAACAAGAGCGAGCAGCAAATCTGGACCTTCCGCTACGCCGAAGCGCCGCCGCTGCCGCCGCTGCCGCCGCGCCCCAGCGCCGTTCATGTCCGCGCCGATGGAAAGTCAGCGACCCTAACCTGGTCGGCCGGCAAGCCGGGCGGCGTAAGCCCCCGGAGAACCTTCAACGTCTATCGCGGCGTCGGCGCCCGCTCCTGGGACGTCGACTGGAAGCTCGTCGCCAAGGAAACCACTGCGACCGAGCACATCGACCGCGACCTGCCCGCCGGCTCCGTCTTCTATCGCATCCATGCCGTCGACAAAGGTAAGGAAGGCCCGGCCGGCCCACTGGCGCGAACGCAGCCGCCGCTGGTCCGTGACCTCGTCGTCTCCGCGCTTGGTCCGAAAGAGATCGACTTGACCTGGCAGGCGCCCGCGAAGGACATCGTCGGCTACCACGTCGAACGCGCCGAGGTCATGGTCTACTCGAGCGACGAGGTGAAGGGCATCAAGGACCGCTACGAGCCGACCAGCGACCTCGCCGTCGGACAGATCCGCAAGATCGGCCCCTTCCAGCGTCTGACCAAGAAGGCGATCGAGGCGACTCGCTTCACCGACACGACCATCGACCTGACGACCGGCCCCGTCAAAGAGATCAAGACGCCGCTCTGGAACCGCGACCCGCGTTCCGATCAAGTCAACAAGGACGGCAAGCCCTACCGTTACGCCGTCTACGCCTACCGCGTCATCGCCGTTAATGCCCTCGGTTTTGAGAGCGGCCCCTCACCGGCTCGCTTCTCGTTTCCGTCCAACGTCGAGAACGTCTTCGCCAAGGAGGACGGCAAATCCGCCACATCACTCAAATGGGGCGCCAACCCGGAGAAGGGGATTCAGGGCTACATCGTCTACCGCCACAACGGACGGTTCAGCAAGGAGAAGATCGTGCTGCTAACAGAGAAGCCGCTGACCGAGCGAACGTTCCGGGACGGCGGAGCCGGAACGGCCGCGCGGCGCTACGAGATCGTGGCGGTCGACGCCCTGGGACAGGAAGGAATGCCGTCCTATCCGGTCTGGTCACGGCGCGACTGGGCGAGCTTCTATGTGCCGTACCAGGGCGAGTGGCATCCCTAGACATTCCTTTCTTTCATTTCATCGCGCTACCGTTGCTGAAACGCAACTGAGCTTGATAACCCAGCGTCGACCCCCCCGCCTCCTATTCGTGCGACGACGCGCCCGCGCGCAAGGGCCGCGCCTCCGTCTCCCCCTCCCGCAACTCCCAGTAACCGCCCGCCTTCAGCCCATCGAAATGCTGCTCCTTGCCCCATACCCACCGCACCGTCAAGCGCCCGACTTCACCCGCCTCCCCGAGCCCGAACAGGATGCGCCGATCGCTCGCCGACAAATAACTTCCGCCGCCTTTCGAGAAACGCAGCAGCGTGCGCTCCCCGCTCTTCAGCGTGACCGTCGTCCCACTGACATCCCGATTCCTCTTCCCCACCAGCTGCACGCCGAGCCAGCGCGCCGGCTTGTCCTTGAACGCCTCGTTGCGCAGCAGGACGGCCGGACCGTTGTTGTTGCTGATGACCAGGTCGGGCCAGCCGTCGTTGTCGAGGTCCCCCACCGCCAGGCCGCGCCCCAGCGCCGGCGTCTGAAAAAACGGCCCGCCGCGCTTGCTCCAGTCGCGAAAAACACGGCGCTCGCCCGACGCGACGTTCCGCAACAAGAGCGGCTTCTGCTTGAACGTGCTGCCGTAGGGCTTGCGGATCACGTGTCCGGTGGCGACGACCAGGTCTTCCCAGCCGTCGTTATCGATGTCGATGAACGAGGCGCCGAACGCGACGTAGTGCCGGCTCAGCGCCGCCAGGCCGGACGGGTGCGACAGGTAGCTGAAGCGCTCGCTCCCCACATGCTGGTAGAGGGCGTGTATATCGTTTTGGAAATTGGCGACAAAGATCGCCGCACGCCCGGAGCCGTCGTAGTCAGCCACGTCCACCCCCATGCTGCCGTTGTAGCGGCCGTTCTCATCCACCGCGACACCGCTAAGAAGGCCTGTCTCCTCGAGCTTTCCCTTGCGGTTGAGATAAAGATGGTTGTTGGACGCGTCGTTGGCGACATAGATCCCGGGCCGCCCGTCCCTGACGAAATCGGCTAGCACCACGCCCAGCCCCATGCCGTCGTCGCGCAGGCCGTCCTCCTTGGTCGTGTCACGGAACGTGCCGTCGCCGTTGTTGCGGAACAGGGCGTGGACGATCGGCTTGAAGCGCTGCGGCGGACAGACGTCGCGCGCCACGCCGGGACGCAGCCCACGGCAAACCGGGTTGTTCTTGAACGACCAGTCGCAGTAGTGGCACACGTAAAGATCGGGGTACCCGCTCCCGCTCAGGTCCGCCCAGCCGGCGCTCGTCGCCCAGGACGTATCGCGAATCCCCGCCTTCTCCGTCACGTCCACGAAGCGCTTGCCGTCCACGTTGCGGAACAGCGCCACGCGGCCAAAGCCCGTCACCACCAGGTCGGGCCGGCCGTCCCGATCGTAATCGGCGACCGCGCAGCCGTGGCTGTAGAAGTCGATCTTGTCGAGCCCGGCTTCCGCGGTCACGTCGCGAAACTTCCAGCCCCCCAGGTTCTTGTAAAGCTTGCACGGCCGGCCGGTCGCCTTGTCGGCATGGAGGTCGCCGCCGCCGGTGAAGAAGAGGTCGAGCAGGCCGTCGCCGTCGTAGTCGATCATGGCGACGCCGCCGCCGACCGATTCGAGCAGCGTGTAGAGGTCCGCCTCCTCGCCGTTACGATAGCGGAAGTCGATGCCCGATTCGGCGGTCACGTCCCGAAACCACGGGACGCCGTCCGGAACTTCCGGCTCCTTCGCGAAGGACGGCGGCGCCGCCGGCGTCTTCTCCTCGTCGGCCGCAGGCTTGAGAGCGAGGAAGAGGACGACACCCAGGAGGACCAGCGGACCGACCAGGAGTAGGCCACGCCCCAGGGTCGCGCTCCAGGCGTGGGGTGGGCGAGAAGATTCCGTCATGGCGATTCCATCAGGAGGCTTTTCTCTTGCCGCTTCCCACGAGCGGCTTCGGCGCCGATTCCAGCGGCGCGTCGACCGTGCGCGCCTTCACGTAATGCCGCGTCGCGTCCCCAGGCCGGCCGCTCAGCCGATGCCAATCGCCCAGGGCCAGGTTCACCTCCCGCTCCTCGGGCGCCGCTTCTGCCGCGTGCAGCAGCCAGCGCTCCGCCTCCGCCGCGCGATTGAGGTCGAGCGCCACCCGGCCGCGCTCGATCAACACGGCCGCCTCGTCCGGATACTCGGCGAGCAACTCATCCAGGAGACGCGCCGCCTTCTCCGTATCCCCCAGCGCCCGCCGCCACCGCGCCGTCAAGAGGCGAACGTCCGGATCGCGCGCGGCATGCTCGAGCAGCCAGGTCAACTCCGCCGTCGCCTCGTGCGGATCCTCGCGCAGCACGCCGTAAGCGACGCGCACCCGGGCGGGCACGTAGGCGGGCGCCAGTTCCGCGGCCCGGCGAAAGTCCACGAGCGCCCCCGGATAGTCGTTCTGCCATTCGCGCAGCCGGCCGCGCCAGATAAGGCCGCGCGCCTGATCGAGCTTGCCCGGCCGCGTCTCCAGCCAGGTCCGCGCGCACCAGACCGCCAGCGGCCGGTCGAGCGCCCGCAAGCCACCTTCCGCGAGGGCCTCGAGCATGACGGCGCTGTCCTGGCTCTTCGGGTCGCGCTCGCACAGCCGCACGAGCCGCTCCGCTTCCTCCACATCCCCGGCCTGAACGCGCAGCAGCTCGCGCTCGCGCGCCAGCGCCTTCGCATCCACGCCGTTCGCCTCCGCCGTGCCGAGGCGTTTCTCAGCCGTGCCGAAATCCCCGCCCCGCCGTGCGGCGTGCGCGGCAAGTAGGAGGCCGTCCGCATCCGAAGGACGCAGCGCCAGGTATTCATCGAGATCGCGCGACGCCGCGCGAAAATCATGAACGGCGAGAGCCTCTTCGGCCAGGCGATAAAGCCGCCGCGCGTGACTGCCGGCGTTGACGAACCAGATCACGCCGCTGACGAGGACGACCAGCGCCGCGATGAGAGCCAGGCGTATGCGGGCGGTGCGGAAATGCGCCATGGACATGAAACCCCTGGCCTGGCCGCCAGGGATCGCCTTTCTATTCTCCGCCGCCGCGTTCACGCTCTTGCTCTTTTTCTTCCTCGGCGGCCGCCAAGAGGTCATCGAAGCGACGCGCGTAGACGGCGTGCGCCGTGCTCAGGTGTTTGCGAATCTTCTTTAACGCCGCGGGCGTAGCGCCCTTGATAACTTGGACCACGTCTGCCTGGTCTTGCACGCGGTAGGAGCCCAGCTTCGTCTCCATCCAGCCGCCGATTTCCGCATAATCGGCGCCTTCGCGAACACCCAGCTGCTCCGGGCCTGGGATCGCGGTCGGAGCATCGTTTCGCGGCTTGCGACCTTCGGGCACGACATCAATCGAAATACCCTCACATTGCAACTTGTGCCAGCCCTCCGGGTCCTTCCAGATCACTTTGATTCCGTACTGGGGCGCCACGCGGGTGAGGATGTCCAGGGTTCCGCTCTTGACCACGATGTCGATATCCTTGGTGAATCGCTCGTAGCCATGATGGATCGCCGCCAGACCGCCCACGATCGCCATGGGAATGCCTTCCTTGCGCGCGAGGGACTTCAACGTCGCAAGGGCCTTGGCGAACTTCGACTCCTGCCCCTCCTTGCCCTTCACGGCGGCAACCACCCTTTCGAGGTTGACCATCGCTTCGGTGGCGCTACCGGTACTCATGGTCATCTCGTTCAATTCTTCGTCACCACCTCATCGAGATTCAGCAGCACGCTCGACAGCATCGTCCACGCCGCGTGCTCCGCCACTGGGATCCGCTCGTCGCGCGGCGCCTCGCCCGCCGACAGGAGCTTCCGGGCCGCCGCTTCGTCCTTGGCGTAGCGCTCGCGCTGCTTCTCCAGCAGCCGCGACAGGATGCCGATCTCCTTGCTCGTCGGCACGCGCGCCGTCACCAGGCGGAAGCCGAGCGTGACGCGGTCCTCCGTCGTCTTCGCCTCGCTCAGGAGCCGCTCGGCCAGCTTGCGCGAGGCTTCGACGTAGGTCGGGTCGTTCATCAGGATGAGGGCCTGGAGCGGCGTGTTGGTGCGGGCGCGGCGGACCGTGCATGTCTCCCGGTCCGGCGCGTCGAACGTCACCATCTGCGGCGGCGGCGACGTCCGCTTCCAGAACGTGTACATGCTGCGGCGATACAGGTCCTTGCCGTGGCTCTGCTCGAAGAACTGCGCCGTCCAGTTCCTGCTGTCGCCACGGCTCGCCAGTTCCTGCCACAACCCCGCGGGCTGATACGGGCTCACGCTCTTCCCGCCGATCTCCGCGTTCAAGAGCCCGCTGACAGCAAGCGCCTGATCGCGAATGAACTCGGCCTGCAAGCGGAAGCGCGGCCCCCGCGCCAGGAGACGATTTTCCGGATCGCGCCCGTGCAGCTCTTTGGTGACTTTTGACGCTTGCCGATACGCGGCGCTCGTGACGATCAGGCGCACGAGACGCTTGACCGACCAGGGCGCCTCCGCCTTCTTCGAAGGCGGGCTAAACGAAGGCTCCGTGAACTCCACCGCCAACCAGTCCAAAAGCTCCGGATGGCTCGGCGGCTCCGCTTGCGACCCGAAATCCTCCGCCGTCTTCACCAGCCCCGTCCCGAAGAACATCTGCCAGTAGCGGTTGACCGTCACCCGGCTCGTCAACGGCTGCGCCGGATCGACCAGCCACCGCGCCAACCCGAGCCGGTTCGCCGGCGCGTCCTTCGGCAAGGGGGGCAGGAACGCAGGCACGCCCGCCGTCACCTTATCCATCTTCTTGTCGTATTCGCCGCGCTTGAGGACGAACGTCTCGCGCCCGGCGCCGTCCTGCATCACCATCGACGTCGGGATCGCCTTGTCGATCGCCGTCTTCGCTTGTTGGAGCTTGTCGATCTCCCGCTGGATCGCCGCCAGCTCCGGCGACACCTGCAACCGATAGTACGACCGCAGCTCGGCCTTCTGCGCCTCGCTTCTTTTCTCCGCCGGTGTCTTCAGGATCGCCACGACGCCGGCCGGCATGAAGTTCTTCCCCAGCGGGTTGGCCGCGTCCGTGACGGCCAGTCGGAATCGCCCGAGCTGATGCTGCCCGAACATCGATTCGAACGCGAGCTGTACCGTCGTCTCGCCCGTGTCGATCGCCTTGTCCAGAGCGAAGAACGCCGTGCTCGTCTTGCCGACGTTCGGAAAGATCCCCCAGCCGCTGCGCGGATCTCCGTCGATCGCGTTCTTGATCGGGAAGTCCTTCTGGCTGAAATCGGCCGCCGCGTCCTTGAGGCGTAGCGGCGTCTCCTTCCCGGCCAGCTTGACGTTGACCTTGACGTCCGTCAGCACGACGTTGCCGTTCACCGACCGTCCCGGCCCGCCTCCCGCCAGACTCTTCTCCGGCAGCGCTTCGAGGCGGATCCCGGTGATCTTCTTGAGCGATGGCATGAACGTGACGCGGTAGACGTCCGTCGGCGCATTGGGCCCGGTCACAAGAATCGAATAATCCATCTGCCGCGTGAAAACCGCCTTTCCCGTCGACGACATCGCCATCGGCTCGACGAGGCTCCAGGTCACGACGCTATCCGTCAACGCCGTCCGCTCCCATTCCGCCTGGGCGCGATCGACGTCGATCGAGGGCGCCAGCAGCTTCTCTCGCAGCGCCTTGATGTCGGCCTCGATCTTCGCCAGCTTCGCCTCCTGCGCCTTGGACGGCGACTTCAGCATCGGCGCCGCATTGCCCTTGGAGCCGTCCAGCCCCGCCTCGGGGACATTGTTGAAAAAGGCATAGAGCCGGTAGAACTCCTTCTGCGAGATCGGGTCGTACTTGTGATCATGGCATTGCGAGCAGAGCATCGTCAGGCCGAGGAAGACCGTGCTGGTGGTGACAACGCGGTCGACGACGTAGGCGTTGTGGTACTCCTCCGGGATGGCGCCCCCTTCGAAGTTGATCATGTGGTTGCGGTTGAAGCCCGTTGCGATCTTCTGCTTGACCGTGGCGCCGGGCAGGAGGTCGCCCGCCAGTTGCTCGATCGTGAACTGGTTGAACGGCATATCGCTGTTGAAGGCGTCGATCACCCACTCGCGCCAGCGCGTCATGTCCCGCCCGGCGTCGATGTGGTAGCCGTGCGTGTCGGCGAAGCGCGAGGCGTCGAGCCAGTCGAGGGCGAGCCTCTCCCCGTAATGCGGGTTGGCGAGCAGCCGTTCAACCAGCTTCTCGTAAGCGTCGCCGCTCTTGTCGGCCAGGAACGCGTCCACCTCCGCCGGCGTCGGCGGCAAGCCGGTGAGATCAAGCGTGAGCCGGCGTATCAGCGTCGTCCGGTCCGCTTCGGGAGACGGCGCCAAGCCCTCCTTCTCCAGCCGGGCCAGGATGAACGCGTCGATCGGGTTGCGCACCCAGGCGCCGTTCCTCACCTTCGGCAATGCCGGCCGCTTCGGCGCGCTGAACGCCCAGTGCTCCTCGTAAACCGCCCCTTCCTTGATCCAGCGTTTCAAGAGTTCGATCTGCTCCGCCGTCAGCTTCTTCGTGCTTGAAGGCGGTGGCATCTTCTCCGACGACGCCTCCGACGTGATCCGCTCGATCAGGATGCTCTCATCGAGGTTGCCGGGAACGATCGCGTGTCCCCCCTTGCGCAGCTTCGCGAACGCCCCTTCCTTGGTATCGAGCCGCAACTTCGCCTTGCGCTGCCCCTCATCCGGCCCATGGCAGGCAAAGCAGTTGTCCGAAAGGATCGGCCGAATTTGCCGGCTGAAGTCGATGCCGCGCTTGGCCGCGGGCTTGGGACCGTCGCCGCGGACGGCGGGCGCCATCAACCACAAGGCACAAACGGCGACAGGCATGCAGAGAAGCCGGCGGAACGACATTTGGCGGTCCCTTTAAACGCTTTGGCAACGGCACGGAACGGATGTCATTCTCGTCTGAAACAGCGCGATGAGCAACCCTCGAAGGCCTCCAAGCAATGAACGCCGTTCTCTTCGTTCGCGATGATCGAAAGCGCGGCCTTGGCCGCCCTTTACGCCCTTTGCGCCGGTAGCCGCGCCGATAAGACCGTTTGCCACCGCGCGCCGTACATCGAAGCGCCGCCGCTTCTCTCATCCTGCATTATCCCATGGCTGCGACCCGCCTCCATAGCTCGGTTGCGGCGATTTCGGTTCGGCCGCGGGGCGTGAGTCGTTCTGACTTGCCGCCGATCGCGTCCGGGGCGGCGCAGTCGATCGTCCGGCGCCGCCAGGTCCGGCTCGGCTCGCCGGACCTACCATGGCGTGCGCTCAGGAGCCCTTGTTTGTCCGCAGGTCCCAGCCGGCCTTGGTCGGGGCGGCGCCCCCTTTGGCGTCGGTCCCGCGGAATTCGATCTCGATCTTTCCGAAGCTCAGAGAGATCTCTTCGCTCGGCGCTTTCCCGGCGGCGCCCGCCTGCGTGAAGGAGTGGATCCTCACGTCGGTCAGCGTGTATTTGGCCACTTGTTCTCGGGTGGCCGGGTGTTCCAGGGTGAGAACGGCGCTCTTGATGTGCTGCCCGGAGGCGCAACTCAAGAACAGCTTCGGTGACGCTTTGCCCACGCGTTTGGTGAGCACGATTTCCTTGATCTGCGTGCGGCCGACGGCCTTGCCGGCGCCCGTCGCGCTGTCGCCGGCGCCCGTCGCGCCGAAGCTGAAGCTGAGCACGTCGAATTCCCCCGCATGTTTCTCGGCCGTCGAGTCGCCCGGGATGCCGTCGAGCTTGAGGAAGTAGGCGAAGGCGCCTCCCGCAGGCGCGCCCGCGCTGCTTCTTTGCGCCTCCACGGCGAACAAGAATATCGCGGCCAGCGCCGCTGCCAGCGACACGTGCGTTCTCATGGCGGACTCCTTGCGTTCCTGGACGTGAAGGGGCTCCCTGACTCACCTGTATTATCCCCGATCA
>JAXMAR010000036.1:0-84438 GCA_046350295.1 Gemmataceae bacterium | reverse complement strand
AAGGCGTCGCGAATGGCGACCTGCACGTCGCGGTACTCGCGGTGCTCGCCGGGCGCGCGCGTCACGGCGATTTCTTCTCCCGAAAGCTTCAAGTCGATTCTCACCTCGTACTGGGCGCCGTGTCGATGATGCTTGCCCGCCGGCTCGATGACGACGTGGCAGCTCATGATGTCCGCGGCCAAGTGATCGAGCTTTTCCGCCTTGGCGAGGACGATCGCTTCGATGGCCGGCGAATGCGGCATGTCGCGAAAGGAAACCTGCAGCGGCACTTTCATGGCAGTCTCCCTGCTTGGGTAGGCTCGCGATTCGGCAGGTCCGGCGAGCGGCCCGCGGCGGCCGCCGCCATGGCGTTTTGCAAATTGGGCGCCGTCGGGCGGCAGGCACGTCGGTGTGCGCCAGGAGACGAGCGCAAGCACGATTCCGCGGCATCTCGACTCCGGCAGAGACAAAAGAGGGCCGATGCCTTTGTGCGAGTTCGGCACAGATGTGCTGAAAAGGACGATATAGAGGCGCGCAAGAAACGTTGACAAAGCGGCAGGCCGCTGAATCAAGCGGCGATGACGTCGCCCCATCAATGCCTGCTCTCGGCACGCCTCTTGCGTAAGCGCATCGGCGACTATGTCAGCGTGCGGGATTCGGCAGCAAGTAGGCCCCGCGAGCCGAGCGGGGCCGGACAGGAAGATGACGGTTTCGCGAGTGTTCACGCCCGGTCCGGCTCGGCTCGCCGGACCTACTGCCGAATCACGCACGCTGATCTAGCGGCAACGCTGCAGTCGCGCCGATTGCGACTGGCTCATGCGAGCGCAGCAGACGGCTTGTGGCTGCAAAGTCTCCTCGATCGACTCGCAGCTCCCTTCGGCGCGAGGAAAGGACTCGGGCGGCGGCCTGCTGGTTGAGTGGCAAGGACGTCGACAGACGGGCGGCATCCGTCTTGCGTCCTGGTCAAGCGTGGCGCAGGAGGATTGATATGTCAAGCAAGCAAGTTGAGGGGCCTGAGCCCGGGTTGCCGCCGATTCCCGAGCCAAAGCCTACCCCGGAAGTTCCCCCTCTGCCGGAGCCGGGAACGCCGCCAGGGGAACCAGCGCCGAAGCCCGGCGAGCCGGTTTCCGTCTCTCAGAACCATCACCCCTTCGTCTTCGCCCGCAGCTCCTTCTTCGCGGCCTCCCAGTCGCGTAGCAGGTTTTCCATCACCGCGTAGGAATAGATGCGCTGGTAGGTGATCTCCGGAAAGCCGGGGACAGGCGCCTTCGGGTCGGGGGACGGTTCACCGTGGCGCTCGAGGTATTTCAACGCTCGCTCGCGCCATTCCTCCCATTTCGTCTTGGAGTCGCCGATCTTGGCGTAGTCTTCCACCAGCTCCCTGGTGTCGCGGATGGACTTGCGAAGCATCCCCTCCGTCTCGGCGACGCGCAGGCGGAAGTTGCTTACTTGCAAACGTCGCTCCTCCAGGCGCTGCCCGAGCTCGGTCGGCTTCCAGAGTTCGACATATTCTTCGGGGATCGTCAGCTCCCTGAGGAACTTGTCGGACGCGGCCAGGTTCTCCTCGCGCGTGAAGTCCTCGGGCCCTTTGTCCTCGGCCTGAAAGCGCTGCCACAGCTCCTGGTATTTCTTCAGCTCCGCCTGTGCCGAGAGAACCCGGTCTTGCAGGATCGGCGCCATGTTCTTGAACTGCGGATCGCGGCTCACCTTCTCCAGCGCCTTGATCTTGTCCTCCAGCGGCGGCTTCAGGCGCTGCGAGGCGGTAGCGTCCTCCGCCGGCAGCGCGGCGCGGGCCGCGTTCTCCAGCGCCGTCACCTCGGAGCTGGGCCGGCTTAGAAAGAAAAGAGCGGCCGCCATCACCAGGAGCGTCAGGAAGCCGATGATGCCCGCCACCGCGGCCTGCAGGCGAAACTCCGCCTTGCCGCGCTGGCCCCGAAACTGCTCGCCGCTCGTGAAGCACTGGCGGAACAGCTCGGCGACCCCGAACGGCTCGGTCGGCCGGGCCGGCTTGTCCGCCAGGTCGGGCCGGCGCACGGCCGTCGCCCAGACAAAGAGGTCGATGCGGCCGAACGGCTTGTTGTCCGGCTCGCCGGCGAGGAATTCCTTGAAGCGCTGGCTGATCTTGCGTTTGCCTTCTTCGATGCGCTGGAGCCACTGGCTCGAGGTATCTTGCGGCCGAGCGAGGAGGTCGCACTTGGTCAGGACGAGGTAAACGGGGAGGCCGGCGACCTCCGCGCCCTTGCTGCGATGCTCCTCGAACCAGCGGAGGAACTGGGCGAACTGCGTGAAATCGCGTTTGAGCTGATCGGATCCCGCCGCCACGTCGACGACCAGCAGGATGGCGTCCGCCTTTTGCAGCGAGTAGTTCAGGTCCCCCTGACCCTGTTTGGCGGTCAGCGCACGCTCGCCGCTCAGGAAGCGGTAAGCGATGCGGCCGTCGCAATCGATCAGCGTCGCAGGGAATGCGGAGCGCCGCCCCTCGGGCTGAAAGTTGACCGGGAAAGGGACGATCTCATCGAGTGTTTCCTGGGTTTGTCCTTCGTAGACGCGTTGCCGCAAGACATCGAGGCCGCCGCTGTGGTCTTCGAGGCGGCCGCCGAGAAGCCCGGGCTGGACGTGCGCGGCCTGGGCGAGGGCGCCGAGCAGGGAGGACTTCCCCGCTGCCGGCATGCCGAACAGGACGGCGCACAGGCCACGGATGTCTTTTGCCGTCATAAACTCCCGCGCAAAAGCGCGATTGTGGACGGTTTCAGCGCCGCTGTCAATGGACCGCCTCTCACGTTCCGGTGCATCGAGGACGCCAATCGGCCGGAACGTGATGCCCCCTAAGCCCATCTACATCTTGAGGCTCGCCTTTGCCGCTTGTAGCGTGTTGTAAAGCAGCATCGTGATCGTCATCGGGCCGACACCGCCGGGGACGGGGGAGATGGCCGAGGCCACTTGCGCCACCGCTTCGAAATCGACGTCGCCGACCCACTTGCCTTCCGGTGTGCGGTTGGTGCCGACGTCCACCACGACCGCGCCCGGCTTGACCATGTCCGCCTTCAGATAACGCGACTGGCCGATAGCCATGACGACGATGTCGGCCTGCCGTGTGTGATGGCCGACATCCGGTGTGCGGCTGTGGCAGACGGTCACGGTCGCGTCCGCTTCCTTTCCCTTGCCCATCAACATGAGGGCGAGCGGTTTGCCGACGATATTGCTGCGGCCGACGACGACGACGTGGCGACCGGCGATCGGGATGCCGTTGCGCACGAGAAGTTGCTGCACTCCCAGCGGCGTACAGGGATAGAAACGCGGCTGGCCGGTGGCGAGCAGGCCCAGGCTCTGAACGCCGAAGCCGTCGACGTCCTTGGCGGGCGCCACCGCCTGAATGACGGCGTTCTCGTCGATCTGTTTGGGAAGAGGCAACTGAACAAGGATGCCATGGACCTGAGGATCCGCGTTGAGGCGGCCGACGAGACCGAGCAACTGACCTTGCGTCGTATCGGCCGGAAGCGCGTGCAGCCAGCTGGCGATGCCCGCCTGCTCGCAGGCCTTGCGTTTGTTCTTCACATACAGATGGCTCGCGCTGTTGTCGCCGACGAGGACGGCGGCAAGACCAGGACGGACACCGTTGGCGGCGTGCAGCGCTTGCGCCTCACGCGCGATCTCCGCCTGGATGGTCTGCGCGAGCTTTTTGCCGTCGAGGAGAAGCATGCCGTCATCTTAGCTGGGGCGATAAGGGATTCCATATCGCGCCGGAGTCACGATCGCTGTTGGATCGTCAGCGTTTCGCGTCCGGTTGCCGCGGTGTGAACTTGAGGGCGGCGGAATTGATGCAGTAGCGCAGCCCCGTGGGCCGCGGGCCGTCTTCGAAGACGTGGCCGAGATGGGCGTCGCAGCAACTGCATACGACTTCGGTGCGGCGCATGAAGTGGCTGTTGTCGGAGCGTAGCGTCAAATTCTCCTCGTCGGCGGGTTGAAAGAAACTGGGCCAGCCGGTACCCGAGTTGAACTTTGTCCTGGTGTCGAAAAGCTCCTGGCCGCAGCAGACGCAGGTGAAGACGCCGTCCTCCTTGTGGTCCCAGAAGGCGCCGGTGAAGGCGCACTCCGTTCCGCCCTGGCGCGTCACGCGGTATTGCTCGGGGGTCAAGCAGGCGCGCCACTCGGCGTCCGTCTTTTCGATGCGACCGTTCATGGGATTGCCGATCCTTTCCTTCAAGGCGCCCGGAGCGGCGCGGTAATAAAGAAACACGACCGCCGCGACGCCGACGATAACAATGGGTAAATATCTGGCCACGGGCATGGTTCTCTCGGGGGCGTCCGTTTCACGCATATCTTAGATGGCCGAAGCGTCATGCGGTTCCAAGCAAATCGAGGGAGCGACGCCGACCGCCCGACCGCACTGCCGCCTTACGGGGACTGACCGAGCGAGTCAGACGCGAAGATGCTGCGGCCGCCATCGACCGGGAGGCAAACGCCGGTCACGAAATCGTTATCGATGAAGAACAGCACGGCCTGGGCGATGTTCTCGGGCCGGCCTTCGCGCTGGACCAGCGTGGCGGCGATGGCCTGGCGCCGCTCCTCTGCCGGCAGGTCGGGGGGTAGCAGCACCGGGCCGGGAAGGATGCAGTTGACGCGGACCGCAGGATTGCGGCTCCCCAACTCGACGGCGAGCGTGCGCGTCAGCGTCGGAATCGCCCCCTTCGACGGAAAGTAGGCGGCGTAGTTCATGTACGGCCGGATGGTCGCCCAGTCGCCGATCGTGATGATCGAGCCCCCTTCCGGCTGCTGGACCATGGCCAGGCCGGCGTGTTGCGAGCAGAGAAAGGCGCCGAGGGTGTTGATTTCGAAGTAGTGACGCACATCCGCAGCGGTCACCTCCTCGAGCGGCTTGCTCTTCCAGGCGGCGGCACAGTTGACGAGGACATCGAGGCGGCCAAAGCGTTCCAGAATCTGGGCGATCATGGCACGCGCGGCGTTCTCATCGCTCAGGTCCGCCTGAAAACCGTGCGCGACGACGCCGCGCCCTTGGAAGGCGGCGATCGTCTCTGTCGCTTCGGCGATCGAGGAGCGATAGTGGATCGCCAGGGCGTAGCCGCGTTCGGCGAGCGCGGCCGCGACATGGAAGCCGACGCGGCGTTTGCCGCTGCCGGTGACGAGCGCGACTTTGGCGGAAGGAGGCATCCGCCTATTCTTGCCGACACGCCGAGGCGCCGTCAATCGCCGTCGGCCGCTGTTCTTGTCATCCTCAGCAAGCGACGATAAACCAAACCGTGGGCGACGGTTGTCTTTGCCAATCGAGAACTTGAATGGGCTCCATGCACACCAAGCCCGCGGACTCGCCGGAGGCGCTGGCGGAGGCCATGGACCATCTCCGCGCTGGGCGGCTCGTCGGCGTTCCCAGCGATACCGGCTATGGGTTTGCCGCGAGCGCGCTTCACCTCGACGCCGTCGCCCGGCTACACGCGCTGAATGGCGGCCCGCTCCTTCTGGCGCTCACCTTTCCGGTGGAAGTGTTCGACTGGCTGCCGTATCTTACCGGTGTCGGCGTTCGCCTGGCGCGGCGCTTCTGGCCCGGTCCGCTCGCCCTGGCCGGCAACCAGGGCGTGCGGGAAGGGTTGCTCTCGTGCCTTCCCGACAACGTGCGGCGCTCTTTGGCGCCGGACGGCTTTCTGCCGCTGACGGTTCCGGCACAGCCACAGCTCCGTCGGCTGCTGCACGGCTTCGCCGCGCCGATCTTACTGGCCGAGGCGACCACGGCGGCGCAGTTTGCCGTGCTGGCGGCCGGCGCGGCGAGCCTCGTTCTCGACGCGGGCCCGGCGCCCGACGAAGGCGGACGGACTTTGCTTCAGCTGGACGGACGGCGCGTGCGACTGCTGCGCGAAGGAGCGGTCGGCCTGTCCGAGATCGATGACGCCCTTCCCTGTCGTGTCCTCTTCGTCTGCACCGGCAACACCTGCCGCAGCCCGATCGCCAAGGCGCTGTGCGAGAAGATGCTGGCCGACTGGCTCGGCTGCGACGCGGCGGACCTGCCGAAGCGCGGCTACCTCGTGCAGTCGGCCGGACTGGCGGCCCTGGCGGGAGAGGGACCCAGCCCGGAAGGCGTGGAGGCGATCCGCCCTGGGGCGCCGACCTGAGCGGCACCGCAGCCAGCCGCTGAGCTACGACATGCTGGCCCGCGCCGACTTCGTGTTCGCCATGACGCGCCGCACCTGCGCGTCCTGTGCGACCTCATGACCGACCTCGGCCCCGCGCCCCGGCTGCTCGCCCCCGGCGGCGCGGACGTGGCCGATCCGATTGGCGGCCCGCCCGAGGTGTACCGGGAGTGCGCCCGGCAGATTCGCCAACTTTTGGAGGAACTGCTCCCCGAACTGCAGGAGCAATGCCCTGGGACGGATTGACGTTCTGAGAAGAACCGGCGGGGCCGGACACCCCGTCACGACCAATGCGAGCCTGACATGAAAATCGCCATCGGCAGCGACCACCGGGGCTACGAAGCCAAGAGGCGGCTGGTCGGCTCGATCCAGCAGATGGGACACGAAGTGATCGACGTCGGGACCAGCGGCTCCGACAGTGTCGACTATCCCGACTTCGCCTTCCAGGTGGCGCAGCGCGTCAGCAAGGGGGAGGTCGAGCGCGGCATTTTGATCTGCGGCACCTCGATCGGCATGTGCATCGCCGCCAACAAGGTCAAGGGCGTCCGCGCCGCCCCCTGCCACGACAGCATCACCGCCGAGATGAGCCGCCGCCACAACGACGCCAACGTCCTGTGCCTCTCCGCCGACCTCCTCGGCGAAGAACTCATGTACCGCATGGTCCGCATCTGGCTCGAAACCGAGTTCGAAGGCGGCCGGCATGCCCGGCGCGTGGAGAAGATCGGCCGCATCGAGGGCGGAGAGATGGGGACTTGATTCAACAGCCCTCGGCGCATTCTTGAGATTCAATGCGGCCCGACGATGAAGATTTCGAGATCGTCGACAATGCCACGAGCCCAAGTACAAGCATCGGATCACGCTCTTCTTGAGCGCCAACGAGGAGATCATGCGTCAGGCCAAGGCCGAGAACATCTACGGCGCCACGCCGGCTACGACGAGCTCATGGTAAGCTGCGTGCAATGCCATCAGATCGTACGGACCAGGAGGCGGCTGGAAAGGAGCCTCTCATGTCCTGGTGGGGCAGGAAATCGCGAATGATCCTGGTCGCCATGCTTTTGATGGCCGCCGTGGCGACGGTGGTCGTGATTCGATCCTGGCCGGAAAAAGCGCCGGAAATGCATGTCGACGGTGTCGACATTTCGCTGCCGACGCCGACGGTCACCGGCGGCATGTCGTTGCGGGAAGCGCTGACCCGGCGCCGCTCCGTGCGGGAAGTCACGGAGGGCGCGTTGTCCGCGCAGGAGGTATCGGACCTGTGCTGGGCCGCGCAGGGGATAACGCAGGCCGCAACGGGACACCGCACGGCGCCGTCCGCCGGGGGGCTTTATCCCATCACCGTTTTTCTCGTCGATCAGCGCGGCGTCTACGCCTATAGCCCCGAGCGCCACGCTCTGCGCCAGGTGGTCTCGGGAGACATTCGCGCTGCGCTGCAGACGGCGGCGCTCGACCAGCGGTGCGTCGGGGCTGCCCCGGCCAGCTTCGTCATCGCCATCGATGTCGCCCGCACCGCGTCACGGTATGGGAGTCGCGCCGAGCGCTACTGTCTCCTCGAAGCGGGTCACGTAGCGCAAAACATCCTTCTGCAAGCCACCGCTTTGAACCTCGGCGGCGTGCCGGTCGGGGCGTTCGACGACCGGGACATCGCTCGGTTGTTGCGTTTGCCGGACAACCTGAGCCCCGCTTACGTGATCCCGGTAGGTCGTCCACACACCCCCTAACTCAGGGGGCGGGATTCCACACCACGTGGGCCTCGCAAGTCGAGCGGGCTGGGCCACCTCTGGGTTCTCCATTCTGGCGCTCTTGTGCATGGGGGTTGGACCGCAAAAGTAGCAAACTGCAAACCAGCGGAGCGCCGCCGCAAGGCGGGCACGCGACACCTGAGAACGACCGATTCGGTCGTTGACACGGGCTGGTCCTTCATCCATCGAGCGCCGTATCTGTGCGGCCGGAACGCGCGGTCGGTTGCGCTGACGCGTTTCCGCACAGACGCGCCTCCTTCGCCCTTGCGTTCGTACTTCCGGCTCTTCCCGTTTCTCCACAAAACGCGGGCTTTTGCGGGCTTTCGGCGCAGATTCCCTTACGGCGCCCTCTTTGCCTGCTCACAAAGCGGCAATCCTCAACGGGCTGTGCGGTGTGCAAGGCCCTTTCTCGGCGGCCAAAAGGCGCCGGCGAGTCGCCCCCTCCCACCTTCCCGAGGGCTCCTCCGACATCGAGAAGAAGGTTGGGATGGCATGGGTTGCGATCCCCATGGGTACCGGGGCCGTTCCCGCGGGCATGGCCGTCAACGCGGTGCATACCATTCAGGGGATGCACCAGGGTCCGGGGATGTCTCGCATTCGCATCAGCCCGACCGACGTCAATCCGGGCAATGACTTGAAGATGGCCAACCTACCCTGAAGCGAAACCTTTTGATCGCGCGAGCCGTCCCCAGGCGGCTCGCGTCCTTCCCGCCGCCGTGCAAGAGAGGTGTACCATGTTCGCCTTCACACCTTCGATCCGCCGCTTCGCCTTGCTGGCCCTGTTCGCCCTTGTACCGGCGCAGACCCCGGCTCAGGAAACCGAAGCCAGCCCCGCCAGTCTCAACCGCAAGGTTCATATCCTCCTGATGGGCCTCACCGACGATCCCTCCATCGGCTCCGGCATCAGCACCAACGTCGACGAGATGAAACGCATCCTGGAAACTGGTCTGCCGGTCGCCCGCATCGGCAATTTCCGCATCATGAAGGGCAAGGAGATCACGGCCAAGAACCTTATCAACGCCGTCGAGCGCATCGCCGTCGATCCGCAGGATACCCTCTTCTGCTATTACTCCGGCCATGGCGCCTACGATCCCGGGCGTGGCGCCAAGGACGCCTCGGGCGGCCACTTTTTCCAGATCCCCTCCGGCGACCTGATGCGGAAGGACCTGTGGGCCGCTCTCAGCGCTCGCCGCGCCGCGCTCACCGTGCTCATCAGCGACACGTGCAACGTCCGCGCTGTCGCCGCCCCCGTCTTTCCGCGCAAGTATTATGAAGTCGTGGGCGAGAACCCCGTCCTGGTGTCGCTCCTCTTGCGGCACAAGGGCGCCATTGACATCAGCGGCAGCTCGCGCGATCAGTTCGGCTGGTTCACCTCCCCCTTCCCGGGCGGCTGGTTCACCCATGCGCTCACCGATGTCGCCGTCACTCATCACTTCCCGAACCCCGCCGCGGTGGCCTGGCCCCAGTTCGTCAGCGCCGTCTCCGACGCGACCAGCAAGACCTATCTGACGCGCAAGAGCGAGATCCTCGCCAAGCCCGGGAAGACCAGCTCCACCGTCCTCGATCAACTCCGCGGCCAGAAGGACCAGCGACCGCAGATCTTCCAGAAGACGTTCAAGGACACAGGCGCCCCGACGCCCCCCACCGACGCGATCTACACCGTCGGCCTCAGTGGCCTGCGCCTGGAGGGCCGGCTGACCGGCTCGGAGTCCAGGGACCGTGTCCGCACCGACAGCTTCCAGCGCGTGTATCTCGTCCGCCTGGAGGCCGGACATTCCTATGTCATCGAGCTTGGCAGCCCAGCCATGGACATGTTCCTGCGCGTCGAGTCGGCGAGCGCCGCCCAGCTGGCCTACAATGACGACGCCGTCGGCCGCGACTCGCGTCTCGTTTTCCGTCCCAGCGCGACCGGCGTCTACCGCATCATTGCCACGACCTTCAACCGGGCCACCGGTCCATTCGCGCTGACCATTCGGCACGAGGCGGCGCCCACCGATCCCACCGTCGGTCCCAAGGGCTTGGTCTATCGCGGCGAGCTCAACCACAAGTCGCCGATGGATCGCGTCCGCGTCAAAAGCCACTGCGCCGTTTACAACGTTTTCCTCGTGGGCGGCCGCACGTACTTGATGACGCTCAGCAGCCCGAGCATGGACACGTTCCTGCGCGTCGAGAACACGGCCCGCGTGACGCTGACCTATGACGACGATAGCGGACCGGGCCTGAACTCCCAGCTCTATTTCCATCCGAGCCGCAGCGGCGTTTATCGCGTGGTAGCGACCACGTTTAACCACGCGGTAGGCCCCTTTGAGTTGAGGATCCGGGAGCAGTAGGGAAGAGGAAGGGGCCACCGCGAGGGCGGGCTGCTGCAACGCAAGAAGAGAGGTCGTCTCGACCGCCAAGTGGAGGTAGGACTTGCCATGATTGACGGAATAACAGACACGTTCGCCAGTCACGATTTCCTGCGCCAATTGAGCGAACGGGCCCTGCTGCGGCTCGTCTCAGGGGCCACCCCGTTCACGGCCAAACCGGGGCAGTATCTTGCTCGCCAAGGGACGCCGTCGCACGCGTTCTTCCTGATCCAGTCCGGTAACGTCGCTCTCGGCACGTCCGGGCCAAAGGGGGACACGATCACGATACAGACCGTTGGTCCCGGCGAGTCGGTAGGCTGGTCCTGGCTTGTGCCCCCTTACCGCTGGCAATTCGATTGCCGGGCGGTCGACGAAGTGAAAGGACTGAAATTCGACGCGGAATGGCTCCGCGCCGAATGCGAACAGGATTGTGAACTTGGCTATCAATTGCTCAAGCAACTGGCCAAAGTGCTGGCCGAGCGACTGGTGATGACCCGCCTGCGGCTCGTGCAGACCGTCGGCGCCGCCGCGCAAAAGCGCGCGTAGATTGGGGAAAAGGGTCCCGACACCTTTATTTCAGCCCTACCAGCGCACCAGAGCCGTGCCCCAGGCGAGGCCGGCGCCGAAGCCGGAGAGCAGAACGAGTTTGTCGGGGGCGATGCGGCCTTCTTGCATGGCTTCGTCGAGGGCGAGAGGGACGGAGCCGGCGGAGGTGTTGCCGTAGCGGTCGAGGTTGTTGAAGACGCGCGAGCGCGGGATGTGGAGGACGTCGATGGCCGCGTTGATGATGCGGATGTTGGCCTGGTGGGGAATATAGACGTCGACGTCGCTGGTCTTGAGGCGGGCGTGGTGCAGCACATCCTGGATGGTGTCGCAGAGGATGGCGACCGCCCAGCGGAAGACGGCCCGGCCGTCCATGTGCATGTAGTGGAGGCCTTTGTCGAGCAGTTCCGGGCTGGGCGGAAGGCGACTGCCGCATGCGGGGCGGGAGAGCAGGTCGCCGCCCGAGCCGTCGGCGCCGAGGTTGTAGGCGAGGATGCCCTGGTCTTTGCGGCCCCTGGTGAGGAGGACGGCGCCGGCGCCGTCGCCGAAGAGGGGGTAGGTCTTGATATCGTTGGGGTTGACGATGCGCGAGTTGGCGTCGCCGCCGATGATGAGGGCGAGGTCGGAGGCGCCGGAGGCGACGTAGGTGGCGCCGGTGATGAAGGCGTACATGAAGCCGGCGCAGGCGGCCTGGAGGTCCATGGCGGGACAGTTGAGTCTGAGCGCGTCTTGCACCAGGCAGGCGGTCGACGGGAACGACATGTCGGGCGTGAAGGTGGCGAGCAGGAGGAGGTCGATGTCGGAGGGTTTGACGCCCGCCTGGTCGATGCAGCGGCGAGCGGCCTGAAGGCAGAGGTCGCTGGTGGCCTGGTGGGGCAGGGCGTGGCGCCGTTCGAGGATGCCGGTACGCTTGACGATCCAGTCGGAGTCGAAGCCGAAGCGCTGGTGGAGGTGCTCGTTGGTGACGACGGCATCCGGGACATAGCTGCCGGTCCCCAGAACGCGCACCCCGGTGAGGGAGCGGCAAGGGGGGCGCGGCGAGGGGGAGCGGTCGTCGTTCATGGAAAGAACCGGACGGGCCGAGTCTGACGACAACAGGGGCTGAAGTCCACGACTTCAGCTACGGGAAAGTCGAGCGGCCACGAACGAGCGCAAGGGGGCGTGCGGGCCGTTCCCTTAAAAGAGCAGTATAGGAGCGTCGGCGCGGGGCGGCTATCACCAGTCCAGGACTTGGGAGAGGTAAGCCACCTGGGCGAGGAGAGCGTTCTGGGCGTAGTCGATGCGGATATTGCCGTCTTGAGGCGAGGCGTGGAAGGCGCCGAGGATGGCTGGACGGAACCAGTCGGCGAAGTGCTGCACGCCGGCGTCGGTGTATTGCAGGGTGTTCAGGAAATAGAGGCTCGATTCGAGCGCTTTTTGGTAGCGGGCCAGGCGCGAGGCGTCGCCGGAAGCACGGGCGAGGCGACAAGCCTGGGCGAGGCTGAAGGCGGCTTCGGCGCTGGCGATATCGGGGGTAGCCGCGACGACGTGGCCGTCGCGCCAGGGCATGAAGCCACCCAGCCAGTGCCCGCGGCCCGGATCGGCGCGGGTGTATTGCTGCTCACACAGCCAGTCATTCAGGGCGAACACGCAATCGGCAAAAGCCTTTTCCTTGGTCTGCGCGTAGGCTTCGACGCAGGCGGCGGTATGCCAGGGGACCATGGGCAGCGACCTGGCTTTGGTCCAGGCGGTGAGACAGGCAGGGCACGCCTTGCGCAGAAGGTCGACCTTCCAAGGCGCGGGCCGGGCGGCGTGGCTGCGGGCGAGGGCGTAGAGGACGGCGCCAGCATAAGGCTGTTCGGCGTCGATCTTGCTTTCGCCCTCGACGACGCGGACGGAGCCGTCGGCGTTCACCAGCGAACGCAGATAGTTGGCCATCTGATCGGCCTGTTCAAGGAGGTCGGGCCCGGGAGCGGGGAGGTCGTGGACGGCCAGGGTGAGGAAAGCGGTGGCGGCGGCGCGGTTGACAAGATGGGGGGGAGCGGCGCTATAGCGGACGTTCTTGTCCTTGGGGTCGAGCGTCGTTTCCAAAAGCAACGTCAGGACGGCCTGGCGGGCGATGGCGCCGGCGCGTTCATCGTCGAAGAAGCGGGCACAGCGGCCGAGGGCGAAGGCGGCGCCGGCTTGATGCACGAAGTCGTCCCCCTCCATGGGGAGGCGCAGGGCGGGAAGGAAGCCATAGACGAAACGGCCGTCCGGCTTGTTGGCTTTGTGGAGCCATTCCATACCGCGCTGGGCGGACAGGTAGGTATTGCGTTGGGGGACAGTGAGTTTGGCAGGGTCGTGGCCTTTCTTGGCCGATGGCGGCATGGCCCTGGGCGGCGTGACCGGCTCCTGGGCGCCCAGGCCGAGGCAGACGATGAGAAGGGCCAGAAGCAACAACGCGCGGGGAACGGGGGACATGAATCGGCCTCCTGCCGGCGGAATTGACGGCCGTTATACCGTGCCGGAAGGAGATGAAGCAAGAGCGAGGCCGGCTGCGTGACAAGGTGAAGGTGACAACGTGACTCGCATTTTGTCACCGTGTCACCCCGGCGCCTTTGGTGCTAACACTATCCACGACCTAGTCCAATCGCGCCCTTCCTTGGCGATCGGCTCCTAGAGATTGAGGAGAGGTCGCCTGGTCGCCGATGCGGAAGACCTGCCATGCGGCTCGGTCCGGGGGATTGCCGCAAGGCGATTTGCGGATGATCATCACGATCGAATCAGCGGCCCACCGGCACGCGCTTCCCGCCGACCAAACCGCCCTTCGCGTAATGAGCCTCGCGCACGGTATAGGAGAACGCGCCCAGCAGATCGCCCGCCTTCTTGTCCTCGTGGCAGGAGAGGCACGAGGTCTCGGCCCGCACCGCCCCCAGCATCCGGATCATCCCGTCGCGCGAGCGGCCGAACAGGTTCTCCCCCTTCTCCAGATGCGTCAGCGCGATCGCCTCGAACTCATCGAGCGGCCGCTTCGGCGCCCGACCCGTCTCCTTCATCTCGGGCAGCCGCTCGGAGATGTAGACCACCGGCTCGTCGTTCTTCAAAAGGCCGATCAGGTCGACCTGCTTCACCTCCCAGAACTTCGCCACCTTGTCCCGCGCTTCCCATGCCTTGATGGCCTTGTCGTCGAACCCGAGGAAGGTGGTGACGGTCGGCGCCGGCGGCGGCGCGCTGAGGAAGTCTTTCACGCTCCCCCCGTGCAGGGCTTCCATCTCCTTCTTGAACGGTATCGCCTCGTCCCCGTCCAGGTCGCCGGGCGAGAACCAGGGCGTCTTCCACTCGGCGAGCACCTTCTCGTACACAATGGGCATGCGCCGCAGCCCGTTGCGCGGATCGGCATGAAAATGGGCCAGCGCCTCCTGGTGCAGGCGCTGCAACGTCCGCGTCAGCACCTCCGGCGCCTTCGCGTGGTTGGATGGCCCCTTCGGCGTGGCCGGCGTCGGCGCAGCCACCGGGGCCGGCGCGGCTACGGGAGCCTCCCCTGCGAACGGCCAGAGATCGAACCCCCGCGCGACCCCCAGCCACGCCCCCGCGACAAGGAGCGGCGCGGCGACGATGACGATGCCTTTTTTCATGCAAGTGCAACCGCTCATGGGTCTTCTCCGGAACGCTACGGATTTCGACGTAGGCCGAGACGCCTGCCTGTATTCTAGACGATGTGAGCGGGCGAAGAGTTGTCGACCGTCCTTCCGTTTCTTCCGTCGCGGCGACTACCGACTTGTCGAGCACCCCCAGATGGAGGCGCTCCCCGAAACGGGTCAAGGCGCCATGCTCCGTCCGGCAATCTGCGTTCTCGAGTCTGCGTTGTTATCAGCCGCCGCCGCCTTCGGAGTCGAGCTCTTCAGCGTGTCGGCGCTCGCTTTGATGCTGGCGCTGTGCTGACGCTTGAGGCCGTCGACCACCTGGTCGCGCCATTCCTTGGCGATCTGCTCGTAGACGCGGTTGAGGAAGGGATCGCCGGTCCCGGGGATGCGCATCACCTCATTGCCGATGCGGAAGACCTGCTCCAGGCTGGAGACGGCCTCGTTGAACGCCATGCGGCTCGGCTCGGGAGGATTGCGCGGGCTGGTGAGGACGGCGATGTAGTACATCGTGCGTGGCTGATTCGGGATCAACTGCACGATGCGGGGCTTGGACTCCTTGTCCTTGTCGCCGCCCAGCTTCTCGAACGCCTTGACACATTCGGCGAAGAGTTCCTTGTTGATCGCGTCGACGGCGTCGTTCTTGAACTCGAAGGCCTTGTCAAGCGTGGGCAAGGACAGGATCTTCTGCCCCATGTCCGCACGCGGGAAGACGAGGTCCTTGCGCTTGGCGACGCTGAATTCCTCGTAGGGGCCGCGCGGCATCGGTTGATACCAGGGGGCGATGCCATAAAGACGGACGGTTTCCTGGCCGGTGGTCTTCTCGATCTCCTGGAGATCGGCCGGGATGTAGCCGAGGCCGCCCTTGGCGGCGAGCCCGAGGGCGAGCTTCTTGGCAAGGTCGGGGGCGAGCTTGTCGCGCGCCTGTTCGAGCTTGTAGGCCTCGAGGGTGCGGGCGCGGACGCTCTTGCTATCCTGATCGGCCTTGGCCTTGAGGTCCGCTTCCCTGTCCTTGGCCTCGGCGGTCTTGTTGGCGATGATTTTCTTGAGTTTCTCCTCCTCGCCGGGCTTGGCGACCGCCTTGGCGAGGGCGATGTCCTTTTCGAGCTGGGACTCGACCGCAGCGACCTTGCGCTTGAGGTCGGCCTGGATGTCGTCGACCCAGCGCAGGGCGGTGTCGGTCTTGGGCGGATCCTCGCGCCAGAACAGGATCGGCGTCTCCGAGTTCTTGAACAGGTCGACCTCGGTCTTGTTCTCACGCGGGTCGGCGTGCTTCATCCGGGCCACGGCCTCCGCGTAGCGCTGCTCGTTGACGGGCCTGCCTTCCAGACGATCGACGAGCAGCTTGGCGAACTCGGGGGGCTGCTGGATTTCGATCTTGGGGGGCCAGGCGGTCGGCGAATAGGACCGGCCCAGCGTCGAATGCCTCTCGGTCGGCGTGAAGAAGAGGGCCTGGGCGAAGGACTTGTCCGAGAGCTTGTCCTTGGTGCGGCCCTCGGCCTGGTCGACGACCAGCGCGGATTTCTCGAACGCCTTCTTGAGCGGCTCGAGCTCGGGCGCCTTCTCCATCTCGTACAGTGTGTACGGCCGGGTGCTGCTGACCAGCGTCAACGAGGAGGGGATGACGGCCAGGTTGGTCTTGAGGACGCCGGGGATGCCGGAGGCGCCCTTGAGGTCAGCGCGGGCCTTCACCATCGCGGCCTGCACGAAGGGGGGCGCGATCGCGTTGATCAGCTTCGGCTCCTCGATATCCCGGTAAAGGCTGAAGGGGAGGAAGCGATCCTCCGCCTCGACCCCCTTGACGCCCGTCGCAAACGCCCCGGCGAGGAAGGGCTGCTGCGCCGAGGCCACGACGGCGGTGATGGCGGGGATCTCCTTGTGGACCTTCTCGGTGAGTTCTTTGAGTTTTTCATCCTCGGCGGCGAGGGCTTGCTTGAGGAAGTCCTCATGCTTCTTGCGCGCTTCTTGCGCGAAGAGAGGGGCGGCGCTGAAGAGCGGCAGGCCGTCGCCGAGTGCGGAGGCGACGAGGTTGGCAACTTCCGCCTTGGCGGTGGGGTTGTCGCGCGCCAGCCAGCCGAGCAGGTAGAGCTCGTAGTCGGGGCTGCCGCGCTCGCCGGCGCTGTAGAGGTCGATGACGTGGTGTCCGGCGCCGAACTTTTCGTTCAGCATGGTGTCGATTTCGCCCTTGAGCACCTCGTCGCCGGCGAGGAGATGCCAGTTGCTCAGGAGCGGCGGCAGCAGCGGGTTCCAGACCACGTGGGCGTCATGCTGAAGCGCATGCACGGCGTTGGCGATGCTCTTGAACGCCTTGGCGTTGGAGTCTCCCATGAGGAAGTGGACCATGAAGCGCTCGCGCGGCGGCTTCAGGCCGGTCTGGTCGGACGCCGGGTCCTCGACCTTGTCCTTGTTGTCGCGGAAAAACTTGGCGAGGGTCGCCTCGTCCGGGTCTTTCACGGTCTTGGCCAGTTCCGAGGCCGAGACGGCGGCGAGCTGCACATCATAGGTGTTGCGGTATTTCTTGAAGTACTGCCAGAGCTCGTCGGGGGAGGGTGTGGCGCGGGTAAGGACTTCCTTTTCGCGGTCGACCAGGCCAAATAGGTTGGGCGCCTGGAGGAGTGCGAGCTTGGCGATCTGGACGCGGAACTCGTCGTTGAGGGCGCGGGTGACGCGGTCCTGGCCAACGTCGCGCGCCACATCGCGGCGCGTGAGGATAGACATCTTGCCGAGATCGGCGGGGTAGACGAGCAACGTCTGGCTCCGCTTGGATTTATCGCGCGGCTTGAGGCGCAGGGTTACCTCAGAGAGGATAAGCTCCTCAAGCCCCATCTCGGGGAAGGGCTTATCGGCGATGAGGATGCCCAGGCGATCGGCCTCGAGAAGCCAGATCTTGCGTTCGACGAGATCGGCTAGCTTTTGCCCTCCCTCGAAGAAACGGGGTGTCTTGAGCTTCTCGTCGAGCATGTTGTAGGTTTTGAGGAGAATGCCCACGTCT
The DNA here is from genome assembly GCA_046350295.1 of Gemmataceae bacterium. GTDB lineage: Bacteria > Planctomycetota > Planctomycetia > Gemmatales > Gemmataceae > JAXMAR01. The sequence continues at coordinate 67,095 of JAXMAR010000036.1, read as the reverse complement.
TCCTTGTCGATGTCCCGGTCGCCGAACTGCTTCTTCAATTCTTCGGGGAGCTTGAGGTACTCCTCGGCCCTGGCCTTGGCGAGACGGATCACGTGGATCATGAACTTGTTGGCGATGTCGCGGTCCATCTTCATCTCGCGGAACTCCTCCGAATAGTAATTGGAGTTATCGATTTCCGCGTAGACTTCACCGCGCGAGCGGAACAGCCGGCTGATGAGACCGCCGAGACCCCCCTCGTCGCGGCTGCTGCCGAAGCCGGAGCAGAAGACGAAGGTCACCATGGCGACGAGGATCATGGAGGCCATCCAGATCTTCCGGTATTTTTGGAAATTCGCCAGTGGATTGAAGGCCATGGTATTCCTCGGTTTAGAGCGACAATCTTCCGCGCGGCCCGGCGGCGGCAGGCTTGACGCTCCGCAAAACCGTGTAGTATTGGGAAACGTCCGGTTAGTCCCAAAATAGCGATTGTAGTGAAATTGCGGCTTGGCTCAAGCCTGACCCGCCGCCCGCAACGAAACGCCGGCTCCTCTTGGCATGGATGTTCGTGAATCCCTTTCGAGCGCCGGCCCTTCAATTGGATTAGACCCGGCGTCCGGCGAATATCGCTGACCGGCGCCGACGGTTTTTTGGTTGACCCCGCCCCGGCCGAGGCCATAGGACGTAGGTTGCCGGTGTTTGCAACCATGAGGGACGTGTTGTCGTGGCAAAAAAGAAGAAACACAGTCTGGTCATTGTGGAATCCCCCGCGAAGGCCAAGACCATCAATAAGTACCTGGGCGCCGACTACCAGGTCGTCGCCAGCAAGGGGCATGTTCGCGATCTGCCCAAGAGCCGGTTCGGCATCGATGTCGAGAACGGCTGGACTCCAACCTACCGTCCCTTAAAGGACCGCAAGGAAGTCTTAGCCGCTCTCAAGAAGCAGGTGGTGGGGGCCGACATGGTCTACCTGGCGCCTGACCCTGACCGGGAAGGGGAGGCGATCGCCTGGCACCTCAAGGAATCGCTGGGGCTGAAAGAAGAGCGCATCCGCCGCGTCACCTTCAACGAGATCACCAAGACGGCGGTGCAGCGCGCCTTCCAGAACGCGGGCCATATCAACATGGACCTCGTGGCAGCTCAGGAGGCGCGGCGGTTTCTGGACCGCGTCGTCGGCTACAAGCTGAGCCCGCTGCTGTCGCAAAAGCTGGCCCAGCATCTCTCGGCGGGGCGGGTGCAGTCGGTTGCGGTGCGGCTCATCGTCGATCGCGAGCGCGAGATCCAGAGCTTCGTCCCGGAAGAATACTGGCGCATCATCGCCACGCTTCGCAGCGACAAGTTCGCCGAGGCGAAGACGAGCGCGCCCAAGGCGACGAAAGCCAAGACCAAGGCGAAAGCCGCGAAGAAGGAAGCCCCCATCGAGACCGAAGACGGCGAGGAAGTCGTCGAGGAGAAGCCGCAGCTGCCTCCCGGCGCCTTTCAGGCCGAATTGGCCGAGTGGAAAGGGGAGAAGTTCAAGTCCTCCAGCAAGGAGCAGACCGACGAGATCCTCAAGGCCCTCGAGGGCGCGCCGTACGTCGTCAGCAAGGTCGAGCAGAAAGAGCGGCAAGAGAAGCCGGCGCCACCCTTCATCACCAGCACGCTGCAGCAGCAGGCGTCCATCCGGCTCCGCTACACGGCCAAGCGGACGATGATGATCGCGCAGCAGCTGTACCAGGGGGTCGAACTCGGCCCGGAAGGCTCGGTCGCGCTCATCACCTACATGCGCACCGACAGCACGCGCGTCTCCGAGGACGCCTTGACCGCGGTCCGCAAGGACATCAAGGAACGCTACGGCGATCCCTATCTCCCCGACACAGCGAACCGCTACGGCGGCGGCAAGGACGCCCAGGACGCGCACGAAGCGATCCGCCCCACCGATATCGCCTACACGCCGGAGCGCGTCGCCCCGTATCTGCCGCAGGAGCAGCTTCGGCTCTACACGCTGATTTACAATCGCTTCGTCGCCAGCCAGATGACGCCGGCCGTCTTCGCGATCACCAACGTCGCCCTCACGGCGGCCGAGGGCGTGTTCAAGGCCCAGGGCAAGACGATGAAGTTCGACGGCTATCGCCGCGTGCTCCCGCCCGGCGGCAAGCAGGAGGACGTGTTGTTGCCGACGCTCACCGAGCAGGAGCGGCTCAACCTCCTCAAGATGGACGCCACGCAGCACTTCACGGAGCCGCCGCCGCGCTACAACGAAGCGAGCCTGGTCAAGACGCTGGAGAAGGAAGGGATCGGCCGGCCCAGCACCTATGCCACCATCATCACGAAGATCCAGGAGCGCGAGTACGTCGCGATGAAGGAGCGGCGCTTCTACGCGACCGAGATTGGCATGAAGGTCAACGACCTTTTGGTCGAGCATTTCCCGACCGTGATGGACCTCAAGTTCACGCGGCAGATGGAAGACGAGCTGGACCAGATCGAGACGAAGAAGTACGAACGCAACCAGGTGCTCAACGAGTTCTACGAGCCGTTCACTCAGGCGCTCAAGGTCGCCGAGACGAAGATGCTGGCGGACGCCGAGAAGTGCCCTCTGTGCGGCAAGCCGCTGCAGGAGCGCTTCAGCCGCTTCGGCAAGTTCTTCGGCTGTTCGGGCTATCCCGAGTGCAACTACATCAAGAAGAAAGGAGCCACGGTGGGCGAGGACGACAAACCGCGCGAGGCGCCGAAGCAGACGGACCACATGTGCCCCAACTGCGGCAAGCCGATGCTGGAACGCATGGGGCGCCGTGGTCCGTTCCTGGGCTGCTCCGGCTACCCGGACTGCAAGACGACGATGAACCTGGACGCGGAAGGCAAGCCGCAACTGACGAGCAAGCCGACCGAGCACGTCTGCGACAAGTGCGGCAAGCCGATGCTGCTGCGCGACGGCCCGCGCGGCCCGTTCCTCGCCTGCTCCGGCTATCCGAAATGCCGCAACGCCAAGGATGTCGACGCTCAGGGCAATCCCTTGAAGCCGATCGACACGGGCATCGTCTGCGAGAAATGCGGCAGCCCGATGGGGGTCAAGCGCGGCCCGCGCGGTCCGTTCCTGGGCTGCACCGCCTACCCGCGCTGCCGCAGCACCAAGCAGATGCCTGCGGACTTGAAGGAGAAGCTCAAGGACGTGCTGCCGCCGCCGCCCCCGAAGAAAGAGATGCCGAAGGTCGAGATCACGGAGACGTGCCCAACCTGCGGCGCCGCGATGAAGCTGCGCACGGCGCGCGGCAGCTACTTCCTGGGCTGCTCGAAGTACCCCAAGTGCAAGGGGACGCGCGAGATGACGCCGGAGCTGCTGGATCAGGTGCAAGCGATGCCGGCGGGGTGATCGGCTGGAGTTCTCGATGCCCTTACGTGACCATTTTCACGCTCCTTGTGCTGAGCGAAATCACTGGGAGGGGTTCCATAGCGCTTGGGCCAACGCCATCGTTCGATCGCTGAACGAGTCCGTTTTGCCAAAACAATTCCGTGCGGAGCCGCAAGTCGCCTTGCACGGATCGGAAGTTGCTGAGGGGAACGTCTGTGCCGTCCGGGTAATCGATGAGGCTCACAACCTTCGCCTGGCCGCGATCCTAGAGTTGGTCAGTCCGAGCAATAAGAACCGTGCAGACCGTCGTGCGGTTTTCGTCGGGAAGTGCGCCGGCTATCTGCAGAGGACAGTCGGATTGATGATCGTTGATATCGTAACCTGGCCAAACGCCAACCTGCATGAGGAGTTCCTGGAATTTCTTGCCCAGGGTCGGACGCCAACGATGGGTGATGTCTATGCGGTCGCTTATCGTGTTGGCGTCGATGCGGGCAGCCGCCGCCTCGAAATCTGGCCGACCGCCTTAGCCATCGGCGAGAGCCTTCCGACGTTGCCGCTCTGGCTGACCAGCGACAAGGCTGTGCCCGTCGACCTGGAAGCGACCTACGCTGAGACTTGCCGCGTACTGCGTATTGGCGATTGATGCGCTACGTCTCCGGCTTGCCGCGCGAGCGCTAAAACGAAATCCCGGAGGATCAGCATGGTCCGCATCGCGCCTTCCATCCTCGCCGCGGATTTCAGCCGGCTCGGCGAGCAGGTCGCTCAGGTCGAGTCCGCGGGAGCGGATCGCATCCACGTCGACGTGATGGACGGCCACTTTGTCCCCAATCTCAGCATGGGGCCGGTCGTCGTCTCCGGTCTGAGGCCGCGCACCAAACTGGCGCTGGAAGTCCACCTGATGGTCGAAGATCCCGGCCGCTTCATCCCTGCGTTCCTGAAGGCAGGGGCGGATAGCGTCCTGTTCCATCTCGAGGTCGTGCCGGCGCCGGGGCAGTTGATCGCGTCGGTGAAGGGAGAAGGCAAGAAGGTGGGTCTCGTCGTCAATCCGGGGACGCCGATCGAGCGCTTCGAGCCCTTCCTGTCCCAGATCGACTTGGCTCTGTGCATGACGGTGCATCCAGGCTTCGGCGGCCAGGCTTACCTGCCGCAAAGCCCCGAGCGTATTCGCCGGCTGCGCGAATTGATCGACCGTCACAACCCGGCCTGCGAGTTGGAGGTGGACGGTGGCATCGACCTGAAGACCGCGGCGCCGAGCGTGCAGGCGGGCGCGAACGTTCTCGTCGCCGGCACGAGCATCTTCCGCCACGCCCAAGGGCCGGAAGAGGCCGTGCAAGCGCTGCGTTCCATTCGCTAATCCGCTACCCGACTCACCCCCCGGCAAGACGGGCAAACCTGGCAAGATTTGCCGGTGATGCCGGTCGGGCGAAGCCCCCCTTTCCTTCAGCCTTTTTTTTCAAAGGGATTTTGCCGGTTCTCCGGCCGATTCTACTTGTGCGAGATGCGGCGAAGATTCCGGGAGCAGGCCGCATCAGGGAGTCGAGCGGCGTCAGTGGTTGGCGGCCGAATACAGGAGGCGGGGGCCTCCTGACCGGAGGGTCTCAGCATGGCTGAGCCCTCGCGGTGAAGGCCGCGACCCAAAGCCCGAGCCGGGAAGGGAACCCGGCGCCGCTTCGGGGTCATCAAGCAAAAGGAGTTGCGATGAAACGGTTTGCCGGTTTCGTGTGCGCCGCTCTCGGGTTGCTTTTCCTTGCTGAAAGCGCTCGGGCGGATGTCGGCAGTCTCCACTACGGCGGCTATCAGCCCTGGTGGAACATTTTCGCCAAGCGGAATCGCTGCATGTCCGCCGAGGAAGAGCGGCTGCAACGCTTCTGGCACGACTACTATGACGCCTTGCGCCGTTATTACGGCATGCTCGATCACATGGACTGGGTAGCCTACTACAAGAATCACGGCTACCAGATCAATGCGGGCATGGGCGGCGGCTGCGGCCCGTGCGGCGGCACGCAGCGCGTCCAGTACGCTCCGGTCTTCGTCAGTCCGACGATGCAGTGGGCGGTTCCCGCCGGTTGCCTCGCCGGCCCGCCCGCCGGGGCCCCGATGCCGCCTTACGGCGCCTTCGGTCCTCACTAAGCCACCCCGCCACTCCCTCCAGGCCGGCCTCCGCAAGGAGCGCCGGCCTGATTGCGTTTCAGGTGTGGTGAATTGGTGAGTGGTGGGTGGTGTGGGACCCCCACCGGGGGGGCCCCCGCCCACTCACCACTCACCACTCACCACTCACCACTCACCACTCACCACTCACCACTCACCACTCACCACTCACCACTCACCACTCACCACTCACCACTCACCACTCACCACTCACCAATCCGTCACTTCCCTCGCAATCGTCCAAACTCTTGGCCCGGAATCGTTGCCTTCCGCTTTCCCTCCGGCCGTTCCTGGGGAAAACTGGAATGCGGCGCCTCGCGCCGATCCAGGAAACTCTCACACGGAAGGAGTCGCCATGAAAGCGACGCTCGCCACGATCGGCGCCCTCTTGCCTCTCGCCTGCCTTGTCCCGTCCGCTTCCGCCCAGGGCTGCAATCCCTGCTATGTCTGTGCCCCCGCGCTCTGCGTGCCGCTGCCCGTTGGGCCCAGCCCCTGCAACACGCCGGGATTCTATATCGCCTATCCGGACGGACGCTGCTATCCCACCGTCTACGGACCGAATTACTATCTGCGGCCGCCGGGCCTGCCGTTTCAGGGCATTCTGCCGGGAGATATTGGCAAAGCGGTGACGGCGGGCCGGCCGATGTCGGGACCGGGCGCCCCTCCGGGCATGCCGCCGATGATGGCCGGGCCCGGCATGCCCGGAATGCCGGGCATGCCGCCGGGGATGGTTCCGATGCCCCCCATGCCGCAGATGGAGAACCTGGAAGGCCTGTCGATGGCCTATTACGGGCGACCCAAGGGGGCCGCGCAAGTGGTTTTCCCGTCGCACCCGAATGTGCGCAGTCCGCGCGACTTCTTCATGTGGCGCGAAACCATGGAGGATCGCGCGGAGCGAGAGTTGCGTCCACGCCTTATTCCCTGAGCGACTGGACACCGTGATTTTGGACCAAGCGGAGCGGGAGCGCCGCGCCGGCGGCGCATCCCGCGCATAGTCACTGAGCTACACCCGGCACGTCGCCAAGTTCCGCGACGCCTGGACGCGCCTACATCTTGCGCAGCAACTACGATGGCCGCACCCAGGCGCACATCTTCGTCTGCGTCCCGGCGCCGGCCCTAATCTCCGCGATCGCTTCGGATCGAGAATCCAATACAGCGCTCGGCGGTGGAGAGGGGAGTGACGCCTTTGCGTCAATGCAGCACTTTCTCGAAGATGACCAGGTTGTCGCCGCGGTCGGGGTCCCAGCGAATGCCGACGATGTCGTAGCCCAGGGCGATGGCGAGGTGCAGCATCGGCCGGTGCTGGTTGTGGCACTCAAAGCGGATGGACTCGTATTCGTTCTGCTTGGCCCAAGCGTGTACCGCGTCCATGAGTTGCGAGGCGATGCCCTGGCGGCGGCAGTCGGGCAGCACGCCATAGAACCAGGCGAAGAAGACGGTCGGCTTCAATTCGAAGCCCAGGAAGAAGCCGACCGGGCGGTCATCGACGCGCGCGATCAGCATCAGCACGTTGTAGCGGCCGCGGAAGCGGCGGCGAAAGGAATCGACGTCGCGGCCCGGACGGAAGATCTGGTTATAAAGGGACGAGATCACCGGCAGGTCTTCAGGGCCCACCAGATCGATAATCGCATCGGCCATTGCTCTTCCCCATCCGAAGCGGGCGGAGCGCCGGCAGTCCGGACTCCGCCTGCCCGCCAAGAGGCTGGGAACAAGGCGCGAAAAAAAAGAAGGTCCGACCCCCATTCCCGGGAGTCACAACGTCCCCGTGCTTCTCGGGGATCTGGACGCTTCCCGAGGGCAGGCCCCCTTTTTCTTCAAACCTCTCAGCGCTCCGGGCGATACAGCGAGGCGACAATCTCCTGCCATGAAGGAACGTTCCAGTCCTTGAACTGATCCAGCTCCTTGAGGTCCTCCTCGTCCTGGGCCGACTCGTCCTCCGTGTCCTCTTCTTCTTCCTCGTCGAAGTCTTCTTCGGCGCCCTCCTCAGGCTCCTCGAAGGCGGCTTCTTCCTCGTCGCGCCGGCCCGACCGTCTCCGGCCACGGCGCGGCTCTTCCTCTTCGGCCTCGGCCTCCTCGCGGCCGCTGGTCTCCGCCTCGAGCGCCTCTTCCTCGAGCGACTCGCGTGCGGCGGCCACCTCGCTGACGCCTTCCTCGACGCCGGCTCCTTCCTCCGCGCCGCCTTCGAGAGCGCCGCCTTCCGGCGCGGCGCCTTCGGGCGCCCGGTCGCCGCGGCCCCGCCGGCCACGGCGCCGGCGCCGCCGGCCGCGCCGCCTTTCTTCGCCGCCTTCCTCTTCGCCCTCCGGCGTCGGTTCGGGCTCCGCCTCCGCACGCTCATCGACGTCGAGCGGCTCGTCGATCAACGGCTCGCGCTCTTGCGGCTCCTCGTCGAGATCGGGCATCGTCGTCGCTTCCTGGATCAGCACCACCTCTTCGTCCAGGACGGGCTCCGCTTCCACGCGGTCCTGCCGCCGGCGCTCGCGCTCCGGCTCGGCGGTCGCTTCGGGCTCGGCCGGCTCCCGCTCCGGCTCGCCACGCCGTGCTTCCGGCTCGGGCGGGAGTCCCAGGAGTTCGTGCAGTTCGCGCCAGTGTTCGCGTTCGTTCGCGGGCATCAGATCCACCTTGAAGAGAAGAAGAAAGGCGCGTCGCGACGCGCCCTTGGTTCATTATCGAAGAGTAGCGGCCGGAAAGGCAAGATGGGACGCTCACCAGTCGTCGATGCCGAGCTGCAGCTTGGCCGCATCCGACATACGATCCTTGTCCCAGGGCGGGTCCCAGACGAGATCGACCTTTGCCGAAACGACATTGGCCACGCTCTCGACCTTGCGCTGCACGTCCCCCGGCAACGTGCCGGCGACCGGGCAACCTGGGCTGGTCAGCGTCATCTTGAGGACGACGTCGCCCGAAGGAGCGATCTGGATCTCGTAGATGAGCCCCAGCTCGTAGATGTTGACGGGAATCTCCGGGTCGAAGCACGTGTGCAAGACGGCGATGATCTCGTCCTTGAGCCCGACGACTTGCTCGGCAGTCAGCGGCTGCGCCAACGGCGGCTTGGGTTGACGCGCCCCCGCCGCGGCGACCGGCGGATTGCGGTCGAAGGCGGGATCGAGGCGTTGCGTTTCGAGGGGGGTGAGGTTGGGATTCATTTCGGTCCTGTGCCGTCGCTACGATCGGACTCGGGTTCCTGCTTCAGTTTCAGTTCGTGGCCACCATTCTTCGTCCATTTCTTGATGCGGTCTCTCTCCGCTTCCGCCTGCTTGCGCAATTCCGGGCGGATTGGCCGGACGGTCATGTCCATCTCAACGTCGAGTACGATGTCGACGCATTCGCTACTATCGGATCCGGATTTGTGGTTGGAGCCTTCGTTCGCCATTGCTTAACTCCTCTTGGTCTCGGCTTGCAACGTCGACCCCGCCATCTGCTCCCGCACCTTCTCCGCGAACGAGCGAATCCGTTTCACCATCTCCGCCAGCCCGTTGCGCCGCCCTGAAGTCAGGTGAGCGTCCAGGCCGAGTCGCTTGAAGAAGCCCTCCACGTCGAAGGCCGCGATCTCCTCCGCCGTCTGGCCGGAGAACAAGCGCTGGAGCAGAACGAGCAGCCCGCGCACCAGGTCGGTATTGCTGTCCGCCAAGAACTCGATGACGTTCGCCGCCCCGGGCTTCTTGCGGCAATGCAGAAAGACGATGCTCTGGCAGCCGTGCACGCGGTTGGCTTCGGTCTTCATCTCCTCCGGCATGGGCAGGCACTTCTCCCCCAGCTCGATCAGGTAGTTGTAACGCGCCGGCCAATCGTCCAGGAACTCGAACAGCTCGCCCAGTTCCTCCGCGGCGGCCTGCGGCGTCGGCGCGGCCGGTCCCGGATAGACCGGCTCGTGCTTGCCAATCTCAGTTAGGCGCGGGGCCCGTCCCGAGCCCTTGCGCGCGATCTCCTGGAGGGCGTCGGCCAGGGCGTCCACTTCCTCGAGCGTGTTGTAGACGGCGAAGGAGGCACGCGCGGTCCCCTCGATGCCGTAGCGCTCCATCAGCGGCATGCAGCAGTGATGGCCCGTGCGGACGGCGATTCCCTCCAGGTCCAGCTGGGCGCCGGCGTCGAGATTGGAAACGCCGTCGACGACGAAGGAAAGGACGCCCGCCTTGTCGTGAGCCGTGCCGATGAGACGGACGCCCGGGATGTCCTGCAAGCGCTCGGTGGCGTGGCGGAGCAGTCCTTGTTCGTGGAGAGCGATGGCGTCGAGGCCGATCTCCTCCACGTAATCGAGGGCGGCGCCCAGGCCAATGGCGCCGGCGACGTTGGGCGTGCCGGCCTCGAACTTGTAGGGCAGCTCGTTGTAGGTGGTGCGCTCGAAGCGCACGGTCTCGATCATGTCGCCGCCGCCTTGATAGGGGGGCATCAGCTCGAGCCAGCGCGCCTTGCCGAACAGGGCGCCGATGCCGGTCGGGCCGTAGATCTTGTGGCCGGAGAAGGCGTAGAAATCGCAGTCCAGCTCTTCGACGTTCACGCGCAGGTGCGCGACCGCCTGGGCGCCGTCGACGAGGACGGCGGCGCCGGCGGCGTGAGCCTGCTCGATGATGCGGCGGATCGGGTTGATGGTTCCGAGCGCGTTGGAGACATGAGCGACGGCGACCATCCTGGTGCGCTTGGACAGGAGCTTCTCAAAAGCGGCGAGGTCGAGCTCCCCCGCGTCGCTGACCGGAACGACCTTGAGCGTGGCGCCGCGCGCCTGGCAGGCGAGCTGCCAGGGGACGATGTTCGAGTGGTGCTCCAGCCAGGTGATGAGGACTTCGTCCCCCGGATGGAGGTAGGCCTGGCCGAAGCTATGGGCGACGAGGTTGATGGCGTCGGTCGTACCGCGCGTGAAGATGATCTCGCGCAGGCAGTGGGCGCCGAGGAAGTTCTGCGTCTTCAGCCGCGCGTCCTCGTAGGCTTGCGTCGCGGCCTGGCTGAGATGGTGCACGCCGCGGTGGACGTTGGCATGGGTCGTCTCGTAATAGCGGTTGATGGCGTCGATGACGGCGCGCGGCTTCTGCGTCGAGGCGGCGTTGTCGAGGTAGACGAGCGGCTTGCCGTGGACCTTCTCGCGCAGGATCGGGAAGTCGGCGCGGATGCGCGCGACGTCGAACGGGGCGACGCGTCTCTTCGTCGTCGCGGCGACGGGTAGGGAAGTCAAGGCGGTCATGATGTCACCCGTTTCCGGCCGGCACGACGCGGCGTCTCAAGCCCCGTCCTTCACCAGCCAGTCTTCCAGCTCCTGTCTCAGGCTTTCGATCTGAATGCGGCTGACGATGTCGTTGGCGAAGGCGAAAGTCAGGATCTTCCGGGCCTCGTCGCGCGGGATACCGCGGGCTTGGAGGTAGAAGAGCTGCGTAGCGTCCAGTTGGCCGATGGTGGCGCCGTGGGTGCACTTGACGTCGTCGGCGAAGATCTCGAGCTGCGGCTTGGTGTCGATGACGGCCTTGTCGGAGAGGAGCAGCACCTTGTTGGTCTGCTTGGCGTCCGTCTTCTGGGCGTCCTGGCGGACGAAGATCTTGCCGTTGAAGACGCCGTGGGCCTCGCCGTCCAAGACACCCTTGTACAGTTCGTGGCTGGCACAATGGGGCTGGGCGTGATCGATGACGGTGAAGTTGTCGACGTGCTGCTTGCCACGGGCGACGTAAAGGCCGTTGACGGTGGCGGTGCAGCCCTGGCCGTCGAAGCGGACGCGCGTCTCGTTGCGGGCGAGGGCGGCGCCGCGGGAGACGTAGTGGCTGGTGAACACGCTGTCGCGTTTCTGCACGACCTGCGTGTTGGCCAGATGGTTCCCGCCCAGGCTCTCTTCCTGCACCTTGTAATGGTCGACGTTGGCGCCCTGTTCGACGACGATCTCGGTGACGGCGTCGGTGAGGTAGACGCCGCCCGCCTTGCCGACGTAGCGCTCGACGATGCGGGCCTGGCTGGCGCGGCCAGCGAAGATGAGCGTGCGCGGATAGGTGGCGACCGGCTGCGCGCCGCCGGCCGTGCAGTAGATGATCTCGATCGGCTCGATGAATGCCGTGTCGGGCGGAAGGAGGATATAGGCGCCGTCGCTGACGAGGCCGGCGTTGAGGGCGGTGAAGACATGGTCGCTCGGGTCGGCGATCTGGCCGAGGAGCGACTCGATTTGCCGCAGATGCTCCGGGGCGGGCTGGGCGAGGCTGCCGACGGCGATCCTGAGCGCGGCGGGGATGCGGCTTTCTTCGGCGGAGTAGACGCCGTTGACGAAGACGAGGCGGACAGCGTCCGGGGCGGCGGGAAGGGGCAACGGCAGGTCGGCGCGGTTGGGCTCGGCGAGGGCGAAGGGGACGCGCAGGAGCGGGGCGACGTTCGTGAAGCGCCAATCCTCCGTCTTCGCGCCGGGGAAGCCGAGATCGCCGAACAGGCCGCGACCCAGACGGCGCTGCATGTCGTAATGCCGCGGCCGGCGCTTGCGATCGAGGTCCTCGAACTGGCGGAGGAAAACGTCTTTCTTGTCTTCGAGCAGTGTCATTTCCTACCCTGCGGATGCCACGATGTTGACAAAAGCGTCGGCGCTCGCGTTTCTTCGAAACGCGGCTAAACGTCATACCCCGACGGGCTCCGGCGGCCCTTGCCGCACCCAGTCGTAACCGCGGCTTTCGAGTTCGAGCGCGAGTTCCTTGCCGCCGGACTTGACGATGCGTCCTTCCGACAGGACGTGAACGCGGTCCGGCACGATGTATTGCAACAGCCGCTGATAGTGCGTGATGACCAGCATGGCCCGGTCCTTGGCGCGCAAGGCGTTGACGCCGTCGGCGACGAGGCGCAGCGCGTCGATGTCGAGGCCGGAGTCGGTCTCGTCGAGGATGCACAGCTTGGGCTCCAGAACCGCCATCTGGAAGATCTCGTTGCGCTTCTTCTCGCCGCCGGAAAAGCCTTCGTTAACAGAGCGCTTGAGGAGGTCGTCGGGCATGTGCAGGACGTTCATCCGCTCCTTGACGAGCTTCAAGAAGGCCATGGCGTCCAGTTCGGGCAGGCCGCGATGCTTGCGCACGGCGTTGACGGCGGCCTTGAGAAAATACGTGTTGCTGACGCCCGGAATCTCCACCGGATACTGGAAGGCGAGGAAAATGCCTTCGCGCGCCCGCTCCTCGGGATCCATGTCGAGCAGGTCCTTGCCCTCGAAGAGGACCTGGCCCTCGGTGACCTCATAGGCGTCCTTGCCGGCGAGAACGCCCGCGAGCGTGCTCTTGCCGGAGCCGTTGGGGCCCATGATGGCGTGGACCTCGCCGGCGTTGACCGTGAGATCGATGCCTTTGAGGATTTCCTTGTCGTCGACGCGGGCGTGTAGGTTTTGAATCGTCAGCATATTCGACCTAATGGATAGAACCATTGCCGGAAACGGAGCGTTTCACATCAATCACTTCAATGATTCGATCATTGAGCGAAACGGCAAACTTGACCATCAACGGGGCAATCTCGAACAGAAAAAAACCTTGGAAGGGAACGCCTTTCAAATGGCCGTCTTGACGCAACTCTCGATCGATCTGGTTTGAGGCGTCCGCCACCGCCTTGCGATCCAGGGCGGCCATCCAGATACGGGCGAGTTCGTCCTGAGCGCTGGGCAACCATGTGACCGTGAAGATCATGCTTGTCTTCCAAGCCCTTCTAGTTGGGCAAGGACTTCAGCGGTCGTGTTGCCCTTCCCACGTTCCACCTCGAAGCGACGCTTACCCTCGCCTTCGTCAAACGCCTTGGCCGCACGCACGAGCAGATCCGCTTGGTCAGGAGACACCGGAGCGAACGTCCCAAGCAAGCGGCCGTTCGAGTCCACTAGTTGAGTGGGTTGTTGCAAGCTTTCGAGAAACGCCTGAACTTCAAGCGTTGCAGTTTTGGTCGACATTCGCCACTCCTTCCTTTGCATCTGACATTATTGCGACGGCGCAATCTCACCCAACGCTCCCCTCCAAGCTCACCCCCAACAGCTTCTGCGCCTCCACCGCGAACTCCATCGGTAGCTCGCGGAAGACTTCCTTGCAGAAGCCGTTGACGATCATGTTGACCGCGTCCTCGGCGGAGAGGCCGCGCTGCTTGCAGTAGAAGATCTGGTCCTCGCCAATCTTCGACGTCGACGCTTCGTGCTCCACCGTCGAGGTCGGGTTCTTCACCTCGATGTAGGGGAACGTGTGGGCGCCGCACTTGTCCCCCAAGAGCAGCGAATCGCATTGCGAATAGTTGCGCGAATTGGCCGCGTTCGCCAGCACTTTGACCTGGCCGCGGTAGGTGTTCTGGCCGCGGCCCGCGGAGATGCCTTTGCTGACGATGGTGCTGCGCGTGTTCTTGCCGATGTGAATCATCTTGGTCCCGGTGTCGGCCTGCTGCTTGTGGTTGGTGAGGGCGACGGAGTAGAACTCGCCGACCGAGTCGTCCCCCTGGAGGATGCAGCTCGGGTATTTCCAGGTGATGGCGGAGCCGGTCTCGACCTGGGTCCAGGAGATCTTGGAGCGCTTGCCGCGGGCGGCGCCGCGCTTGGTGACGAAGTTGTAGATGCCCCCCTTGCCTTCCTTGTCGCCGGGGTACCAGTTCTGGACGGTGGAGTACTTGATCTGGGCGTCGTCGCCGGCGCACACCAGCTCGACCACCGCGGCGTGCAACTGGTTCTCGTCGCGTATCGGGGCGGTGCAGCCTTCGAGATAGCTGACGTAGGCCTTCTCCTCGGCGACGATCAAGGTGCGTTCGAACTGGCCGGTGTCCTTGGCGTTGATGCGGAAATAGGTCGACAACTCCATGGGGCAGCGAACGCCCTTGGGGATGTAGCAGAAGCTGCCGTCGGAGAAGACCGCCGAGTTGAGGGCGGCGAAATAGTTGTCGTTGTAGGGGACGACGGAGCCGAGGTACTTGCGGACCAGGTCCGGGTGCTCGCGAACTGCTTCGGAGAACGAGCAGAAGATGACGCCCATCTCGGCGAGCTTCTCGCGGAACGTGGTGGCGACGCTGACGCTATCGAAGACGGCGTCGACCGCGACGTTGGAGAGGCGCTTCTGCTCGTCGAGGGAGATGCCGAGCTTCTCGAAGGTCTTGCGCAGCTCGGGATCGACCTCGTCCAGGCTCTTGAGCTGTTTCTTCTTCTTGGGGGCGGCGTAGTAGATGATGTTCTGATAGTCGATCCGGTCGAACTTGACGTTGGGCCACCAGCGCGGCTCCTCCATCGTCAGCCAGTGGCGATAGGCCTTGAGGCGCCAGTCGAGCAGCCAGGCCGGCTCTTCCTTGCGGGCCGAAATCGCGCGGATGATGTCCTCGTTCAAGCCGGGAGGCAGGGACTCGGTTTCGATGTCGGTATAGAAACCGTCCTTGTATTCGCGGTTGGCGAGTTCAGCGATCGTGCTGGTAGCGGTGCTCATGTCTTCCGTAGCCCTTGAATCCTGTAGGTTCAGCCTTTCCAGGCTGACGCCAAACCGACCACTTGCTCAAGCCGCGTCAGCCTGGAAAGGCTGACCTACGAACGTCGTTATGCGCCAATGGTCGTCAACGAAATCAGCCCCGGCGCCTCGTCGAAGACGACATGGGCCAAGCGTTCCTTCAACAACTCAATGATGCGTCCCTGATGCTGCACCAAATCGGCGAGCGTGATCCGATCGAGGGCGCCGCGCATCCATTGCTCCAGCGTTGCCCACAGTGACTTGAGCGAGCAGCTGCCGTGGTGCACGCACACGCCGCTTTCGGAAACCCCCGCATGTTTCTGGCAATAGCTCGGCTCATCGAAGAGCGGCTCGCCCAGGACCAGAAGGAGCGAGCCGAGGCGGATTTCTTCCGCGGGCTTCGCGAGACGATAGCCACCGGCCCGGCCACGGACGCTCTCGATCAGCCCCGCTTGCCGCATCACCCCCATGAGCTTGGCGACATAGGGAACCGAAAGCCCCTCGGCTGCCGCAACCTCGGGGAGAGTGGTGGAGTGGTTGTCCGTCTCCACGAGCCGCATCAGACAGCGCAAGCCATACTCTTCCTGAGCCGAGATCTTCATGGGCCGCCTCGAAGCAAGCAGCGACGGAAAAAGCACTTACGTGCCATCAAGTTAGAGACTCTCCGTGTCTATCCTGATTCTACTAAAGTGTACTTTTTGGTCAAGATTCACGGCCGCGAATGTGAGAAGGAAGGCAATAGGTGTGAGGGGTTCGTGAGAGGAGTCGAATTAAGTTATTTATTTGCAATTGGGTGTGGAGTTGTGTCTCAATGCATCCGTCCTGAGAAGACGCCATCGACCACGTGCTGGGTTTCGCCACCATCAACGGCGCTCGCCGCGCGCCTGGTGTACCAGCGTCCGATAGGTGTTTCGCAAGGACTTGTGCAGGAAGCGTGCGAAGGAACTGTTCAGGCCGTTGTGAATCACGAGCTCGACAACGTCCGCGAAGTCCTTATGGGTTCGGCGCGGGTTCCCTTCACCGCAGGCGATCTTGGATTCGATCAACTTCGCCAACGTCAGCACCGGCAGGTCCTCGATCTCGATAACGGCCGCCGGATCGCCGGGATCGGGCAAGGCGACTTCGCTGCCGGAGCCGGCCCGGTCCCCCGCGTACAGGCATTGAACCGCGATCCCGGCCGGGGATCGGAACTCCGTCGCTTCCGAGTTCCAGGCAAACTGCCCGCGCTCCAGCGCTGCACGAGCCAGATCCGTGTCCTGGCGTCGGATCAACAAGTCCACGTCCACCGTGTTCCGCTGGTAACCGTGCAGGCTCACCGCCACACCACCCAGAATCGCGTGCGGAACCTTGGCCTCGCCGAGCAAGCGATGGCACTCGGCAGCCGCCTGCCAGAGGGATTGGTTCTCCAGCATCTCGTATACCTGTTGCGACGTGCGCATCGCATCACCAAAAAGCAATGGAACCCACCATCAATCTAGCCGCGTCACAATCTCCTTGGCATCCGGGTCCTTAGCGCGACTCCATTCCGATTGTCCCATGCGTCCGAGCGAGCGGGCAACGTCAAAGCGGCATCTCAAGACTCCGAGAGACGAAGCCGGTTTTGAGAACTAATGGGGGATGGAGTCCCAGGGATCGAGTTCCGCCTGCAACGCTTCCTGCAGCATGAGGGGGACGGCCGGGACTTCCGTGGGGATTACCGGGACGGGCAGCGTTTGCCGCACCTGGTCGATTTCCGGGACGGGGGTGGGAGGGAGGTAGTTGGCGAGGGATTTCTCGACGTCGATCGGCTTGCAGCTGCCCGTGTCCGGATCCTTGCCCTGGAAACGTTTGCGCAGAGCCTGAAGGAAGCCGTCGGTCGTTTCGAGGTTCAGGCTGCCGGCATCGGAGCGGGTGCGTTTTTCGGGATCTTTGAGAGCGTCGCGCGCCCAGTTGATGTCTTCGAGGGGAATGGAGATGAGGTTCTTCCGTGCCCAGATGAGACGCTGGGCCCAGGCGGCCTCGATCGTTTCGATGTCCGCGTCCTTGTCGACCCCGAGGGTGAGGAACGGGCCGATCTGCGGCCGCGGCAACGGGCCCAGCTCGACGTTTTCGGGTAGCGGCGGCGGGACGGCCATGGGCTCTCCACGAAATCAGGTCTTCTTACGGCTCTTCCTGGCCGGCTTCGCTTTCTCTTCCTTCGCCTTCGGCTTGGACAGCTTCTTCAGCTGGGCGATGCTCGCGCGGATCATGCCGCGCAGAACGTTCAGGTCGACGTCCGCGAGCTTCTTGATGTACAGGCAACCCTTGCCGGTCTTCACCTTGCCGAGCGCCTTGAGCTCCGCGGCGAAACGCTGCTCCAGGCCGGCGTAAAGGTAGAGCGTCAGCGCGTCCTTGCGCGGGGAGAAGCCGGTGAGGCAGCAGTCCCCTTCGTGGCCGCTGTCGTAAACGTAGTGATACTGGCCGAAGCCGACGATGGAGGGGCCCCACATCTTGGGTGTCTCGCCGGTGATATCGGTCATCATCTCGAGAAGGGTGAAGGCGTCGGCGCGCTTCTGCTCGTCGGCGACGGCGCTCAAGAAGTCGTGGACGCTGACGGCGGTGGGCTTGGTCTTCAACTCGGCCATGTCAGTTCCTGTGAGCTCGACTGGTTCGGTCAACCACAGCAGTTCAGTCAAACCTGAACTTGCTTGCAGCAAGGTATTCTTCGACTTTTTCAACAGCGATCCACCGTCGGTACAGCCGTTCCGCGACGCTGCCTGTTGTGTTGGATCCAGCGAACGGATCGAGCACGACATCCTCGGGCTCGGTCAGGAGCTTCAAGAAAAACTCTGGAAGGGCGGCGGGAAATCGCGCGGGATGAATCTTGATCCCATTTTCCTTGCAGCGTTCGGTGTAGGGGTCGTTTGCAGCGTTGTTGCCGAACCTCAGCAGATCGTCGGCAACGAGATCTTCCACGAGGTTTGGCGGAATGGAGCCGCCGGAGTCGACCTTCGAAAAGCTGGGCTTCACATTGTGGCCGGACGGCCGCGTCGTGCGCCGCAAGCCTTTTTTGTTCAATCGTTCCATGTCCTTGCTGTACGCGCGCAGAACAGCCCGGTTGTCGGCTTTTGGCCAGGGCGTTTTCGACAGCCACCAAACGTACTCGACGGCATCCTTGACGCGTATCCGACGGACAGTGACCCATTCGGCGGGCATCGGCATCTTGGCGGGATTGAACCAGAAGCACTCCTGGGCCAGGTGAAATCCGACACGCTCGACCAAGGCGATCAGCAACTTGAAGTGGTACAGCGAGCGAGTCGGGACCCGTGGATTGTAGCTCCCGCCGATGTTGAGCACGAAGCTGCCGTCATCGCTCAAAACACGGAGAATCTGCGCCGCGAAGGGCAGAAACCACTCCACGTACGCGGCCTTGTCCGCGTTTCCATATTCTTTCTTGAAGTGAAGCGCATACGGCGGAGACGTGAGGACCAAATTGACCGAATGGTCCGGCAGAGCCCGCAAGACGGCCAGCGAGTCGGCCAAGTATGCGTCCCCGAGCGATGTGCTGTAATAGGGAGCGAGCCCGTCAAGCGCCAATTTGGGTTTGCGGTCCTGATCGAAAAGCGCCAGATTGGGACGTGCAGGCTTCCGGTCCAGCTTGTTCAAGGAACGCTCCCTCGCGAGTACTCGTTCTGCACAGGGTATCAGATTGCGATTCTAATGGAATAGGTTAACACTGTCAACCATTTTTCATGGGCAAACGGCTTTCCCCGGACGACTGGATTTCGCAAAGCGAGGCGGCGCGTCTTCGCAACGTTACTCGTCAGGCCATTGCGAAACTGGTTCGAAAAGGCCGTCTGCGCACGCTTGTGCTCGGCGGCCACCGGCTGGTCCGAAAATCCGACGTCCTCTCCTACCAACCCGGCAATCCGGGACGCCCCAAGTCGGACGCCGAGAAATGACGCGCGTAGATGAGATCAAAAAGCTGCTGGACATCTGCACTGCGGAGGAACGCGCCGAGAGTCTTCGTTACCTCCAGAGTCGCTTGCCAGCCCACCCGATCGAAGAGCTTTTCTGCGCTAAAGCCGAGCTCATCCTGGAGGCCATCCACCTCAGCGGGGAACTCACCCGTCCGATGCTAAAGGGCGTGATCGCCGAAGCGGCGTTCAATATCGAGGTCGCATCCAAGCTCGATGGTTTCCAAGTCACCCCGACCGTCGGCAATCCCTCCTTCGATGTGCTTCTCGAGGATGCCCGTGGGAGCGTGCGCGTCCAAGTGAAACTGCAGAGAAGCAAGGAGCAGCAGCCCTGGGTAAGGGAAAGGGCAGGCAGGCGATCCTACGTCGTTGAAACGCAGAAAACGCGAGGTGGTGTCAAGAAGGGCGAACAGACACGCCCGTACCGCTTTGGTGAATTCGACATACTGGCCGTTTCCCTGTTTCCAGCAACCCGGCACTGGGACCGATTCAGATATACCATCGCGGGTTGGCTCCTTCCCGATCCGAACCACCGCAAGAACATTGGCAAATATCAACCCGTGGCGATGGATGTGAACGCGGATTGGACCGACGACTTTTTGGAGGCGGTCGAGTGGTTCCGCTCCGCGAAGCGGAAGCGAATAGCGCCGTTCTAGTTCGTCTCCTCGCCGATATCGCGCCCATCTTTCAACCGCGCCGCCAGCGCCGTGTAGCGCCGCCGCGTCTCCGCCCGCCTGACGGCCATCTCCAGCGCCTTCCGGCTGCCGATGACGACCACGAGCTTCTTGCCGCGCGTCACGCCGGTGTAGATGAGGTTGCGCTGGAGCATGACGAAGTGCTGCGTGTGCAGCGGCATGACCACGACCGGATACTCGCTCCCCTGCGACTTGTGGATCGTCAAGGCGTACGCCAGAGACAGCTCGTCCAGCTCCTCGAAGTCGTACGGCACGAGCTGCCCGTCGAAATCAACGGTCAGTTCCTGGTCGTCGGGGTCGATCTTCTTGACGCGGCCGACGTCGCCGTTGAAGACCTGCTTGTCGTAGTTGTTGACGGTTTGCAACACCTTGTCGCCGACGCGAAAGGTCACGCCGAAGCGCTGGACTTCGGGGGTTTCCTCGTCGGGCGGGTTGAGGGCGGCTTGCAGCTTCTGGTTGAGGTTGAGGACGCCCAGCTCCGTGCGGTTCATCGGCGTCAGGATTTGCACGTCGCGGAAGGGGTCGAGGCCGAAGCGCGCGGGGATGCGCTCCTGGATGAGCTGCAGGATGCGCTCGAGGATGACGGGCGGGTCGTCGACTTCGATGAAATAGAAATCGGCGAGGCGGTCGGGCGGGGCGGCGGGGGGCGAGCGCCCGGCGAGGATGGCGTGCGCCGCCTGGATGATGCCGGAGTCCTGCGCCTGGCGGAAGATCTCGGTCAGGCGGACGACAGGGACCGTACGCGAGGCGATGAGGTCGGCGAGGACCTGGCCGGGGCCGACGGAGGGGAGCTGATCGGCGTCGCCGACGAGGAGCAGGCAGGCCTTGGCGGGCAGGGCGCGGAGGAGCTGGTTGAGGAGGAGGATGTCGATCATCGAGACTTCGTCGACGATGAGGACATCGAGATCGAGCGGATGCTCGGCGTCCTTGCGCGGGCCGCCGTGGTCGTACTCGAGCAGGCGATGGATGGTACACGCGTCCTGGCCGGTGCTTTCGCTGAGGCGCTTGGCGGCGCGGCCGGTCGGGGCGGCGAGCCTGCATTTGAGTTTCTTGGCGAGCAGGATATCGAGGATGCCGCGAACGAGCGTCGTCTTGCCGACGCCCGGGCCGCCGGTGATGATCAGCGCTTTCCGTGTCACCGCCTGGCGTATCGCCTCGCGCTGCCCGAGAGCGAGGTCGATCCGCATCCGTTCCTGCACCCAGGCCAGGGCGCGTTCGACGTCGATGCCGGCGAGCGGATGCCGTCCCTCCAGCACTTCGCGCAACGTTTTCGCGACGTTGACCTCGGCGTGATAGAGAGGCCGCAGGTAGATCCACGCCTCCGTCGTCACCTCCGTCTCGCGCATCAACTCCTTCTTCTCGACGAAATCGGCGAGGCCGGCGCGGATCGTTTCGCCTCTGATGGCGGTGAGCTGGCCGGTCTTCTCCAGCAGTTCGTCCTGGGGAAGGGCGCAGTGTCCCTGGTGACTCGCCTCCTTGAGGAGATGTCGCAGGGCGGCCTGGGCGCGCTGCATCGAGTTGGGGTCGATGCCGAGCTTCCTGGCGAGTTCGTCGGCGGTGGCGAAGCCGATGCCCCAGATATCGTCGGCGAGGCGGTAGGGGTTGGCGCGGACGATGTCGAGGGCCTTGTCGCCGTACGTCTTGTAGATGCGGACGGCGCGGGCCGTCCCCAACCCGTGCGTTTGCAGGAACACGAGAATGTCGCGCACCACTTTCTGCTGATGCCAGCTCTGGCGGATTTGCTGAATCCGGCGCGGCCCGATGCCGCGGATCTCCTTGAGGAAGGTGGGGCTCTGGTCGATAACCTCGAGGGTCTTGGCGCCGAAGACGTCGACGATCTTCTTGGCGTAATGGGGGCCGATGCCTTTGACGAGGCCGCTGCCGAGGTACTTTTCGATGCCTTGGGCGCTGCTGGGGGCCATGGTGCGGAGGGTGGTCGCCTTGAACTGATCGCCGTGCTCCGGGTCGCGCTGCCAGGCGCCCTCGGCTTCGAGGTATTCGCCGGCGACGACGCGCGGGGCCTGGCCGACGACGGTGACGAGATGGCGCCGGCCCTTGGCCTGGACGCGCAGGACGGCGAAGCCGTTTTCCGGGTTATGGAAGGTGACGCGCTCGATCGTGCCGGAGATGGATTCGCTCATGACGTGCTCGAGTCAGTCAAGAACGTCAACCGTGCGCTGGATGATGAGGATGTCCTCCTGCTCCAGTTTTTCTTTCAGCCAGCGCTTGAGCTTGGCGAGGAACCTTTTGGCGAGTCTCGCATCTTTCGCGAGTACACGGTCGATCACGATTTCGTCTTGGAACAGAGCCTCTCCCATCGTCCAAAACCCTTTGTTCGGTTGAGGAAAGAAGGTCATCCCTTCGAATCCAACAGCTTTTTCTGTAGCCGCGTGAAGAGTCGCGGATCGATGGGGCGCCCGTCGTTGTGAAACAGCGGGATGAAGAGATCAAATTCTTTCACCCTCGACTACCTCCTGTGCGCCGGTTGGCGCTCCTTCCCGGCTGATCTCCTGGAACCGAATCCGCGCTTTGCGCAACTCCTTGACGGCTTCTTCAGACAGCACGTAGGTCCGGCCGGGTAGCACCATGCCGGGAGAATGCCGCAGCAGGAGAGGGAGGGCCTTCAACTCTTCCTTGGTCGTCAACTTGATGACAATCTTCACCTGATTCACTCCCGCACAGGCTCCGGACAAGATGGAACCGCCAAATCACTTCTGGCATTCTACCAGTTCCAAGTTCCTCAGGACGGGCGCTCGGGCCGCCGGCGGGTGGCGTCGCGGTCGAGGCCGTTGAGGCCGGTGGAGGTGCGGCGGTCGAATTCGAACTCGGCTTCGTGGGCGGCTTCGGGGTCGTCGGCGAGGTTGCGCTTGAGGAACTGGCGGCGGCGTTTCGTGCCGGCGCGTTTGATTTCGCGCTTGAGCTTGCGGAGCTGGCGTTTGTCCTGGTCCATGGTTGAATCCGCCTAACGACATCGGTGCATTGACGCGCACGCGAATACCGCGGTCACAACCCGCGCCGCGGCGCCAAGAGGAGATGTTGGCCGACGGACCTCCCGCTTCGCGCTGGAGGGCGCTCCAACCTTCGCCACATTTACCTTCCGAGGGAAACCATGATCACGCTACTGTCCATCATCGGCTCCGGTTTGAGCATGGTGCTCAACTGGCTGGTCGCGCAAGGCCGGCTGAACTCCGTCTATCGCCTTGGGATCGCGCATGGCATCCTGTTCATGGCGCTCAATATTCTGCTCGCCTGTCAGGGGCATGCCGGCATGCTGTTCCTCACCGTGCCGTCCGCGTGGGCGATCGTGACCTGCTACATGGGGCTGCGGCGGATTGGCGCCAAGTCGACGGTGAACGCGGCGCCGCTCACCGAGACGGAGCTGGCACGCCTGAACCTGTCGACCCTGTGCAGCTACGTCGCGCCGCCGTCGTAAGGGGAGAGTCGCTTTCAAAGGCCCGTTTCCGGGAGGGCGAGGCTCCTGCCGGCTCCTGCCGAGCCGATTTCGTCGCTGGCTGGCGGCTCGGCGGGAGCCTCGCCCTCCCTTTCTCGAACAGCTTCTGTGAGCCGTCGCTTCGTGTCGACGCGACTCTACCACTTGGCGGCGCCGTCGTAGCGCCCGAATACGCCTGCCAGCGACTGCATGATCTCGCCGACGGTGCAGCGCGCGCGGGCCGCCTCCAGCAGCGCCGGCATCAGGTTCGTCTTCGTCGCCGCGACGCGGCCGATCTCCGCAAGACACCGCGCCACGGCGTCGGGTTCGCGGCGTGCTTTCGCCTTCTTGAGCCGGGTGGTCTGCTCGCGCTCGACGCTCTCGTCGATGACCAGGACGTCGAGCGGCTTCTCGTTGGTTTCCTGAAACGCGTTGACGCCGACGATCAGCTTGTGCCCCTTGTCGACCTCGCGCTGGTAGGCGTAGGCGGCGTCGGCGATCTCGCGGCGGAAGAAGCCGTCTTCGAGGGCGCGGATCATGCCGCCGCGACGCTCGATCTCGTCGAAGTATTTGCGGGCTTCTTGCTCGGTCTGGCGGGTGAGCGTTTCGATGAAGTAGCTGCCGCCGAGGGGGTCCACGGTGCTGGTCACGCCAGTCTCGTAGGCGAGGACTTGCTGGGTGCGGAGGGCGAGCGTGACCGCGTGTTCGCTCGGGAGGGCGAGCGTCTCGTCCATGCTGTTGGTGTGGAGCGACTGGCAGCCGCCGAGGACCGCGGCGAGGGCCTGGTAGGCGACGCGGATCAGGTTGACCTGCGGCTGCTTGTCCTGGAGGGAGCAGCCGGCGGTCTGGGCGTGGAAGCGCAGTTTCCACGACGCTTCTTTGCGGGCGCCATACTTGTCGCGCATGGTCTCGGCCCAGAGGGCGCGGGCGGCGCGGTACTTGGCGACTTCTTCAAAGATGTCGTTATGGGAGTTGAAGAAGAAGCTCAGGCGCGGGGCGAAGTCGTCGACATTCATGCCGCGGGCGAGGCAGGTGTCGACGTAGTGGAAGCCGTCGGCCAACGTGAACGCCAGCTCCTGCACGGCGGTCGAGCCGGCTTCGCGGATGTGGTAGCCGCTGATGGAGACGGTGTTCCATTGCGGCACGTGCTCCGCGCAGAACTCGATCAGGTCGCAGACGAGGCGGACGGAGGGCTCGGGCGGGAAGACGATCTCGTTCTGGGCGTGGAACTCTTTGAGGATGTCGTTCTGGATGGTGCCGCGCAGGTCGTTCCAGTCGCAGCCGCGATCCTGGGCGTTGGCGAGGAAGAAAGCCATGACGACGAGGGCGGGGGCGTTGATCGTCATGGAGACGGAGACGTCGGCGAGGTCGATGCCGTCGAAGAGCTCGCGCACGTCGTCGAGCGTGTCGATGGCGACGCCGAGCCGGCCGACCTCGCCCAGGGAGCGCGGGTCGTCGGAGTCGAGGCCCATGAGGGTGGGGAGATCGAAGGCGGTGGAGAGGCCGGTCTGTCCCTTGGCGAGGAGGAACTTGAAGCGTTCGTTGGTTTGCCGGGCCGTGCCGAAGCCGGCGAACTGGCGCATGGTCCAGAGGCGGCTACGGTACATGGAGGCATGGACGCCGCGCGTGAACGGATACTGGCCGGGGTAGCCGAGGTCGGCGTCGGGGTCGAAGTCGACGAGGTCGTCGGGCCCGTACAGGGCATCGATCGGCACGCCGCTGACGGTGGTCGGCGGCTCGGGGCGCAGGGGAGCGGCGGCGTTTTCCTTTTCCCAGCGTTCCTGGGCGGCGTCGTGGCGGACGGTGGACATCGATGTTTCCTCGCCTCGGAGTTCTGCGGCGGCCGAATCGGTCAACGCGTGGCGCCAGACCTTTTCGACTTGGTCATTATGTCCTTTCCGCCCGTTCGCAGGTATGTCGATTGGCAACAAAAAAAAGCCCGAGCTTGGCCGCGGGCCTTGCGCAAAGCCAGCCACAACTCGCAATGTAGCTACCCATTTGTCCGGAGCTGGATTGGAGAGGGTGATCCCTCCAAGCGCCTTGGCTGCGCTCGGACATGTCGCGTTTTTCTCTGGATGCATGGTCGGCGAACGGGAATGGGAACGGCTCCAATCGAGACGTACCACGCCGCCCCCCGAACGGCTGGGAAGCCGAGATCAAACCGGCGTGGCGGGCGTGGCGGGCGTGGCGGCGCGTGAAGAAAGTGCAGAGAATTCGCCATCACCATCGGACATCACAGAGTTGAAGGCGGTGAGCGACTGACGTAATGTGAACGGCGTGTCGCCCGCTGTTCCGGGAAAGAAGTCTCGCCATGTCGATTCGCGAACGCGTCAAGGACGCGCTGAGCCATCCCGATTTCCTCGTCCGCAATGCCGCCCTGAGCTATTTCACAGGCGCATGGGATCGCGACGAGACGGTCATGCCGCGCGTTTCCGATGCGATCGACACCTACGGTTGGTACGCCTTTCGATACAGCGAGTTTCTGGATCACTTACCGCAAAGCGACGAAGCGTGCCCGTGCGGCCCGGGCAAAAAGTTTAAGAAATGCTGCTACGGCAAGGCGGAGAAGCCAAGCTTCCTGCGGTGAGATCGGCTTTCCGCCGGCGCTTTCCGCCGGCGCTTTCCGCCGGCCGTGACGACGCCGAGGCGCGGAAGGCCACAACTTCGCGACCGCGCGGCGCGCCAAAGCGCCGCAGGCGGCAAATTCGTCGCAGATCGGCTGCAAAGCATTTAAGTCATGCGGCGTCGGGGTTTGCGGCGAGCGGCGAGAATAGTTTGCAGATCGGGTGTCCGGGTCGGAGAACAACGAATCTTCCGTCGGGGCTCCCATCAGATCGAAGAACCGGGGCTTCGCAGCGGAGGATGCCGCTTTCCGCTTTCGCAAACCTCTTCAGCTCCGGCCAGGAACGCCCCTGCTATTTCGCGCTGGTCCGTCGTGCGTGTGCGAAGCGGCACAGGAAGGCCGTCTCCGCACAGCGCAATGCCGCATTTTCGGCGCGACTTTTCGAGCGCGCGGCTCAGAACGTCGAATAAGAGCGGCGCCCTTGGCGGCTTTGGTGTCGCTGGAATCTGGGGCACGAGAATTGCGATTACACCGGGAAACAAGCGGTTTTCGGCGTCTTGGCGCCCAGGGGCGTGGTCGGTCCGAGGAGACTGCCGTGTCTAGCGCGCTTCACCCCATTGAAGTCCGGTGCGATGCGCCTCCGTACGCCATTGTGCAGGCCTGCCGTCGCCTCGGTTGCCGGTCGCCCGAGGACGTTCTCTGGTTGCGGGTTCGGAACTTCGTCGCTCCGAAAGGCGAAGAACGAGGCTTTCTCGCCGCGCTGTGGCGGGCGCTTTGGCGCTGGAACATTCCTCCTCAGCGCGCTTGCAAGTGCGGTGACGCCTTTCCGCGCCTGCGTTCGGTGACCTTCACGTTCGACACCGGCATGGAACGCCGGCTCCTCATCGGCCAGTGCGCGCGTTGCCGGACCATTTTCTGGGAAGAGAACGAAAGGTAGTCAACTGCAGGCCCTAAAGGGCCTGGGACACGAGGACTTCCCATAACCCCGGAGATCGCCATGCGACACTGCATCCTGCTGCCCCTGCTCATTCCTCTGGCCCCAGTCGTGCTCTCCCCCTCCGAAGACGCCGTCAAGAAGGACCTCGCGAGTTTTCAGGGCGCCTGGCAAGCCGTCGCCATCCAGAGGACGGATGGCCAGCCGGCGCCGGCGGACGAGGTGCAGAACACCCGTCTCCGCGTCGAAGGCGCCCGCTTCACCCTGACGGGCAAGACCTTCAGTATCTCGGGGACGTTCACCATCGATCCGACGCGGGCGCCCAAGACCATCGACGTTGCGCTCGACGGATCGGGCAAGGACCAAACCAAGCTCCTCGGCATCTACCGGATTGAAGGAGACACGCGCACAAGCCGTTTTGCCCTTCCCAACAACGCGCGACCCGTTGATTTTGGGCCGGCCCGCGAAGGGACCGTCGGCTTCACATGGAAACGCCAATCCCCGTGAGTATGGGCGAGGAAGCGCCATTCCTCCGCCCTGATCATCGACCCGACCAGGTGTCGTACTCACCGAGATTTTCAGACTCCAAGCGAGCGTGGCCGCGCCGGTGAGCCCGCCGAGGTTTGACCGATCCCCGTTGCGCGCGGATGCTCGCCTGGACGAAGAAAACGGAGACCACCATGAAGACTACCTTCAAGCCCGTGGCGTTGCTCGCCTGTGGCATGCTGGCAGGCCTTATCCTCGTCGCTTCCGAGAGGCCTGGCCTGGGCCAAAGAACGACGAGCAAATCAGCCCCGGCAGCAGCGGAAAGCGTGAGCGATGCAAGGTATGCTCCCCTGCTGCTGGATGCGTCCATGAGAGTCGTCGGCAAATCGGCGCCCGGTGGCGATACACCCCATGAGCGCGACGACCTCGTCCTTCCCAGGCCGGGACTGATGCGCGTCGCCATGGACGTCCTGGTCGATGGCCGGCCGATCCGGACGGTTTATCATGCCGGGAAGACCTATCTACCGGTACCGCGCATGGGACAGGAGTACGAGATTCGTGTCTGGAACCACGGGCCGCGGCGCGTGGCAGCCGTGGTTTCCGTCGACGGGCTATCGGTCATCACCGGCCAACCGGCGGCCGAGAGCGATCCCGGCTACATCGTCGCCCCCTACAGCCACATCGTCATCAAAGGCTGGCGGCGCAACCTGGAAAACGTCGCGGCTTTCCGCTTTGTGGAACGGGAGCGCAGCTACGCCGGCCTGGTAGGCAAACCGGAAAACATTGGCGTCATCGGCCTGGTGGCCGTCGAGGAGCGGATCCTCCATCCCATGCCGCGATTTGAAAAAAGAGACGCGGCCCCTGCCGCCAAGGGATTCCGCACTGAGGTGGGCAGCATCGGCACGGAGTATGGCCGCGACATCGACTCCCGAGCCTACTACGTTTCTTTCATTCGCAGCGGGAATAAACAAACAGTCACGATGTACTACGACACGGTGGAAGCGTTGCGTGCAGTCGGTGTCCCCGTCGATCGGCCGCTTCCTGTCCCCTTCCCGGCAGATTTCCCGTTCGCGCCGCCGCCGCCGGGATATCGAGAAAGGTGAAAACGACGCGAATGACCCACGATGAGCTTGCAGGGCCAATCCTGCCCCCAATTTGCCCCCAGCAATCGCGAGCCATCCGTGCCTAGATCGATTTCCTGATTCGCCGGGACGATGGCTTGCGTTCGACCTTTCCAACTCGGCAAGCACGACTTGATCGACCTCATGTTGCTTGCGGCTGCGTTCGTAGGAGTTTTGCGTCTTGGTGCAGACCAGCGTCTGCGGCGAACCCTTGCGCTCGGTGACATGCGTGCAATCGAGGCGGCGCTGGTCGATTTGCCGATGAAGATGTTGGCGCCGCTGCTTGGCCATGGGGAATCGGCCGACGCGCTCGGCGGGATCGCGCAGGAATCGGCTCAAGGCGGCGCAATCTTCGCACCTGCAGCCCAGCTTGGCTTCGCGCTTCCAGTCCTGCGGCGGCTCGGGGGCCTGCGCCGTCGCGGCGCTAAGCTCGGTGAGGCAGTGCTGCAATAACCGAGCAGCGGCCCGGCGCCCGAGCGCGGCCGGGGGCAATTGGGCATGAAGGGACTTCGCATCAGGAATGACCACGGCACGTCAAAGCGGCTCATACAGGCATCGCGGGCAGTTCCTTCGGCTTGCCCTGGCCGCGGATCAACTCCGCCACGTCCTTCGGATGCGGCACGGCCATGATCACGACTTGTCTCTTCTCGGCGCCGTTGCTGATGATGGTCAGATCGCCCACGCCGAGCAGGCGGGTCAGCAGGCTCTGCCCGACGCGCACCTCGCTGATGTCCGGCAACGAGACCTCGGTCGAATGCGTGCCGAAAACTCCCGTCTCCAGGACGCACCGCTTGCTCGTGAGCAACAACCGGGTGCTGTGCGTGCGCAGCCACCAGCCGAAGAACTTCAGTAGGCTGAAAACGCTGACGGCGGCGCACAACAAGGCGAGTACCGGGTAACCGCTCATGTAGAAGA
Source organism: Gemmataceae bacterium (assembly GCA_046350295.1). GTDB lineage: Bacteria > Planctomycetota > Planctomycetia > Gemmatales > Gemmataceae > JAXMAR01. Next base: position 38,178 of record JAXMAR010000036.1, on the reverse strand, counting down.
GCACGCCAAGGAAGGCGCCGCCGACGAAAGCGGTCGCATAGATGAAGCAGCGCCCCGGATAGCGGCGCAGCATGCTCAGGTGCACGGTCGTCACCGGTTCCTCTTTCTCCGCCAGCGCTTCGGCGACCAACGGGGCGCCGTGGTTGAGCGCTTCCGCGTGGGCCGCCTCGACGGGCTGCGTTGCGGTCTGCGCCGCGACAACCGCCGGCTCCGTGCCATCGGCAGCCAGGAGGACATGGGGTTCGGCCGGGACGGGCTCTGCTTCCGGCAAGGTCACCTGGAACGGCTTGTCGCAGGCGGGGCAGGTCACGATTTCCTTGCCGGCATGGGGAACCACGTCGACGGCGGTTTTGCAGTGCGGGCAGGTGTAGCTCAGGGTCGAGGACACGTTCATGGGCTTTTCTCCCTTGGGTTCTCAGCATTCAGCCGAGAGCGGCCGTTTGCCTTCATTCGCGGCGGTCCGTTGTCGGCCATCGCCTTCTCGTTTCGACGAGCCGCTTTTTTGCGCTGATGTCGAGCGCGGAATTGCTCAAGTGCTGAGCGTTTTCCATGCCAAAGGGGGCGAAGGTTATTGCGGCCTTTGCTCAGAACCACGGCCGCCATTCTCGCGCCGGACACAGCGTCCCCGTTACGCGTTTTAGTGGGCGCCGCCGTTCTCATTGGGCCGCACGCGAGGCCTCAAAAAAGTCGAACTGGACTACCGAATGATTCAGGCCAGAAAGCAGCCAAGGCTGCCGGAGCAAGCTCCGACAGCCCTGGTGCGTCCCCGACTTCCCATTTGGGGGCCGTCGGCCCGTTCGCGTCTATTTCGTCGCCGCCAGCACGGTGATTTCACGACCTACATGCTCTCCGCCTTGTTCCACGTAGGAGCAACGAACGTCCTGGCCCGTGCGGAGATCCGTGCGCGAGCCGATGCGCCCGTCGAGATTGATCTTTGTGTCTGCCGTGACCATGACGGTGATGGTCTTGCCGGCGACATCGAGACTCACGCGGTTGGTGGTAGCGTCTCGAATCACGCCGCGCACCGTCTCTTCCTTGGCATTCTTCTTCAGTCCCTTCTTGACCGCGTCGGCCGCCGCCTTGACCTCTTCGCTGCCGCGGTCGATGTCTTCTTTGATACGGTCGCGGTTGATCTTCACATTCACATCACTCACCGAGCCTTCCGGGGTCCGCGCCACCGTGAAGGTGATCCACTCGAAGTACCAGGCCGCGCCCACCGCAAGGCACAGCACGAGCACCGAAAAGACCAGGAATCGCATGGGCGCCTCCCCTCTGCTTGGTTCCGATTTATTGGCAGAGCAAGGATGGCGCCAAAGACGTGAGCCGATCCCCGTTTTTCGCACGGCAGCCCAAAGCCCTGCGAAAACTCGGCCTCGTGGATATCCCGTTCAACAGCCCGATGGTGAAATGCGCAATTCCATGTCGCGGGGCAGGACAACGAATTCTCACCCGGAAGGACATTGGATCTCATGCGAGGCCGCGACGACGACCTCAGCCGTCAACTACCCAAGTGGCACGGCAAGTGCTTTAAGAGCGGACAACAACGTTTCCCTCCACGGGCGAGGGAAGTCCAGCGTTTCACCTGAAAGGGAGACTCATCATGAAAACGGCGCGTCTTGTTTCGTGCGCGGTGGTCGCGGCTGTGGCCGCTCTGCTGCTCGGCAGTCAGGTCTTTTCGGCGGACGACAAGGATGATCAGTACACGGTGATCATCAAGAAGGTCGAAGTGAAGAAGACGAAGGCGGACGGCTCCTCCTGGGACCCGATGAACGGGGCCCCCGACCTTTATGTCACCGTGCGGAACAACACCGACAAGTCGGGCAAGACCTACAGCACCAAGGTCAAGGACGACACGTTCGTCGCGGAATTCAATGAGCCCACCACGGTCCGCTTCAAGAAGGGTGAACAGCTCCATTTCGAAGTCATGGACAAGGACCCGGTCGGCAGCGACGAGGTCGGCGCGATCAACGTCAACACGGGCAAGATCTCGGAAGGGGGCATCCGGCTGGAAAACTTCGGGCAGGTCGTCGTGCTCGAAGTCTCCTTCAAGAAGCTGTAAACCTCGCCGCTGACGAGCAAAAAAAAAGGGCAAGACGACCTCACGGCGTCTTGCCCTTTTTTTTTTCTGAGGAGTTGCAGACACGGCGGTCACGGCGCCCCGCATCAGTAGGTGTTGCGGCTGGTCTGCGTCAGGTCCGGCTCGGCTCGCCGGACCTACCGGCTGCTGATCCGGCGCCGCCGTTGCCGACGGGACTGTCAAGACGCTGATCCGGCCGGCGCAGGCGAGCCGCTGCGGGCGCTCGAGTCCGGCTTCTCGACGGCGCCATTCGTCTGCGCCGATGCCAGGGAAAGATGAGGCGCGATCTTGTCGCGCAGTTCAACAAGGAGCATGGCGCTGTCGACAGCGCCGGCGTTCTCCATCCGCGCACGGAAGCCTTCGGGCTCGCCATCTTGATGCCAGCTCGTGACGATGATCTTCAGGTTGGGCGCATCCGCATGCAGGCGCTTGCACAGAAGCCGGGTCTGCATCCGCCCTCCCGGCGGCAGGTTAAAGAGAACGACCAACTCCGGCGCCTGTTTGCGCAGCAAGGTGCGCAACTCTCCCACCAGCATCTTGTGGGACAGGACCTCGAAGCGACAGGACCGCGAGCCGAGCAGCCGCCGGAACATCGCCAGGGCCAGTTGATCCTCCTCGCTCTTGACAGGGACGCCCACGACCAGGGGCGGCGCACGGTCGGCGCCGACCGACGCCGTCGGCGCCTCCTCGCCGCCGTATTCCTCCACGAAGGCCCGCAACGCGCGACGCACGTAGCGCAGGTCGGAGCTGGAGAGATCGCCGCGCTCGTGCGCCGCCCGGGCCAGGTGCAGGGTCGGTACCAGCATGTCGTCGTACATGCGCTCGACCGGGTGTTTCTTCAGGTACTTTTCCAGCAGGTCCGACGCCTCGTCCTCGTCGTGCGCAATCAAGCGCTGGAAGAACGACAGACGCACGGGCAGGACAGGCCGATCCCCCAAGAGGATGTCGAAAAACGCGAAGGCCGGCAGGTAACGCCCCAGCACAACCAGACAGGCGGTGAGCGGCGTCGAAAGGACCAGGCCCAAAGGGCCCCAGATCCAGGCCCAGAACACCGCCATGATGATGATCGCGGTGTTGGAAACGCCGATGCTATGGCCGTAGAGGAGGGGTTCGATGAAGTTCGCGCTCGCCAGCTCGAGGACCAGAAACAGTCCGAATACGGTGAGCACGGGCCACCACGACGGGAATACCGCCGTGGCAAGAAGGAGCGGAAACGCGATGGCGATCCACGCTCCGACATAGGGGATATAGCGGGCCAGCGCCGCGACGAAACCCAGGAGCAGCGCATAGGGCACGCCGATCAGGAACAGCCCGACGCCGAGAACGACGCCATAGGCGCAGTTGATCAGGAGTTGGATCAGCAGAAAGGAGCTGATGCGGCTCGAAGCGTCGTCCAGAGCTTTGGTCATGTGCGTCAGGTTCTTGTCGCCGGAGAGTCGGATGAGACGGTTGCGCAAGTCCTCGCGCGCGATGAGCATGAAGATGACCAGCAAAAGGACGAAGCCGAGGTCCACGAGAAACTGGGCCGTCATGCCGAGCGTGGTCTGAATCAGCCCGACGTAGTCGCGTTCCTTGACGGCGATCACCTTCGTCTTGTCCGAATCCGCCGCGGGGGTCAGCTTCGCCTTGATCTCGAAGACCGCGTCGAAAAGCTCCGTGTAGGCGGCCTCCGCGCCGTCGTAGACGTCCTTGACCTTGTGGACGATGACCTCCTTGTGCTGGGGAAGCTCGTTCGCGAGGCTGGTGACCTGCATGATCAACACCGTGCCCACCCCGGCGATCAGCAAGCAGACCAGCGTCACCACCGCGATCGCCGAGACAGCGCGCCCCAACCCGGCTCGTTGCAGGCGATTGACCAGCGGCGTGAGGATGAAGGTCAGAAGGATGGCCAGGACCAGCGGTACGAGCAGGACGCGACCAAAATAGAAGGTCAGCACCAGCAGGACGACGCTGCCCCAGATCACGAGAAACCGCAGCCATGTTTTCAGATCCTTCATCGCGTCTCCTCGGAACACCGTCTTTTGCGACGAAAAAGTCCGACCCTTTGTCGGTCCAGAATCCCTGGGGTTGCGGTCGATGCAGGTAGCGTGCCGCGCCTGGGCCTGGAACGGCGCGTGATTTGCTATTTCCTCGCGCATGCGCTACTACGCCCTTGCCACCGATTACGACGGAACGATCGCCCGGCATGGCCGCGTCGACGAGATTACCCTCGCCGCTCTGGAACGCCTGCTGCAGACGGGACGGAAACTGATCCTGGTGACCGGCCGGCAACTGCCGGAGCTCAAAGATATCTTTCCGGAGCTTTCTCTCTTTTCCTGGGTCGTCGCGGAGAACGGCGCTCTCCTTTATCAGCCGGCGAGCAAGGAGGAGACCCTCCTCGCCGCGCCGCCCGCGCCCGAACTGATCGCGCTGGCCCGAAAACGCGGGGTCGCGCCGATGCAAGTCGGCCGCGCCGTCCTCGCTACCTGGCATCCGCACGAGAGCACGCTTCTCGATTGCATCCGCGCGCTGGGTCTGGAGTATCAGGTCATCTTCAACAAGGACGCCGTGATGGCTTTGCCCAGCGGCGTGAACAAGGCGACGGGACTGATGGCCGTGCTCGACTCCCTCAAGCTGTCGCCCCACGAGGTCGTCGGCGTCGGCGACGCGGAGAACGACCACGCCTTCCTCGCCCTTTGTGAGTGCTCCGTGGCGGTCGACAACGCCTTGCCGTCGGTCAAGGAGCGCGTCGACGTCGTCACGCGCGCTGATCACGGAGCCGGCGTGACGGAGCTGATCGACGAGATCATCAAGAGCGATCTGCAAGCCTGGGAGGGCCGGCTCAGACGCCATCATCTCCTGCTCGGCGCCGCCGGCGATGGCGCGGAGGTCCGCATTCCCGCTTTCGGCTCGAGCCTGCTCGTCGCCGGGCCATCCGGCAGTGGCAAATCGACCCTGACCAGCGGTTTCATCGAGCAGCTCTTCCAGCACGGCTACCAGCTTTGCCTCATCGATCCGGAAGGCGATTACGACCAGATGCCCGGCGCGATCACCGCCGGCGATGCGCAAAGGGGGCCGAGCGTCGGCGACGTCCTGCAATTGCTGCAAGCCGCGAAGACGAACACGGTGGTCAATCTGGTCGGAATGCCCATTGCCGACCGACCGCCGTTCTTTCTTTCCCTCCTCTCGAAGCTGGTGGAAATGCGCGCCCAGATCGGCAGGCCGCACTGGCTGGTCGTCGACGAGGCCCACCACCTGATGCCCGCCTCCTGGGTTCCCGGCCCTCTCGTTCTTCCCGGCGGCCTCAAGCGCGCGGTGTTCATCACCGTCCACCCGGGTCAGGTCAGCCCGAGCGTGCTCGCGGCGGTGGGCAGCGTGGTTGCGGTCGGCCGCGAACCCGAGAAGACAATCGACGAGTTTTGTCAGGCGTTGGGCGCTCAGGAGCCGCGACTCGAACCGGTGCAGCTCGATGTCGGCGAAGTTCTCCTCTGGTCGCGCGCGGAGGCGCAAGCGCCCCGGATCATCCGGGCGGTGCAGACGCGGATGGAACGGCGCCGGCACGTGCGCAAGTACGCCGAAGGCGAACTGCCCCCGGAGCGCAGTTTCTATTTCCGGGGCCGGGACGGCAGGCTCAAGTTGCGTGCGCAAAACCTGCGCCTGTTCCTGCAACTCGCCGATGGGGTGGACGACGATACCTGGCAGTTTCATCGCGAGCAGGCGGACTTTTCGCGCTGGTTCCAGGAGAGCATCAAGGACGAACGGCTCGCGGAGGAAAGTGCTCGGATCGAGAAGGACCTCAACGTTTCTGCGCCGGAAGCGCGGGCCAGGATACGCAGTCTGGTCGAGCGCTATTACACGCTGCCCGCGGCCGGACCCTTGCCCGTGCCAGGCACGGTGGCGGAACCCAAACACACGGAGGAGAAGTCGTCTCCCGCCTAAAGACAGCGAGCGCGATTCGGCACTAGGTCCGGCGAGCCGAGCCGGACCTGGCGCGAACACTCGCGAAACCGTCATCACTCTGCCCGGCCCCGCTCGGCTCGCGGGGCCTACTCTGCCCGGCCCCGCTCGGCTCGCTCGGCTCGCGGGGCCTACGTTTGACGGTCACGCGCATCTCGACCTGGACACACGCTCGCAGAAAGGCGCCAAACATGGCTTTCTACTGGAACCTGTTGAAGGACGCCTTCACGGCCTGGCAAGACGACCGCGCCCCGCGCATGGGGGCGGCGCTCGCGTACTACATCACCTTCTCGCTCGCGCCGCTTCTCCTCATCGCCGTCGCCGTGGCGGGGGCGGTCTTCGGAGAACAGGCGGCGCGCGGCGAAATCGTCCGCGACATCGAGAGCACGGTCGGTCAGGCCGGCGCGAAAACCATTCAGGACATGCTCGCCAGCGCCGGGACCCCCGGGGGGAGCGCGGTGATGATCGTGGTCGGCGTCGTCGTTATTCTCCTCGCCGCGTCCGGAATCTTCGCCGAATTGCAGGATGCGCTCAACACCATCTTCAAGGCGCCTGCGTCCGCGACCACCGGCCTGTGGCATATCATCTCCAGTCGCTTCCTCTCCTTCCTCATGGTCCTGGGGATTGCGCTCATTTTGCTCGTCTCGCTCGTCGTCAGCACCATTCTCGCGGCTCTTTCCACGTATGTGACGCCGCAAAGCATGCCGGGCGGGTTTTTCTTGTGGCACGCGCTCAACGCCCTGATTTCCCTCGGCCTGGTCACGCTTCTGTTCGCCATGATGTATCGCGTTTTGCCGGACGTGCCCTTGCGCTGGCGTGACGTGTGGGTGGGCGCGGCTGTCACTGCCCTCCTGTTCACGGTCGGCAAGACCCTGATCGGTCTTTACCTCGGTCGCGCCGGCACGACCTCGGCCTTCGGCGCCGCCGGTTCATTTGTCGTCATCCTGCTCTGGGTCTACTACTCCGCGCAGATCATGCTGTTTGGGGCGGAGCTGACGCACCTTTGGTCGGTGCGGCGCGGGCAGCGGCCCGACCAGCGCGAACGCACGGCGACAAGCAGTGAGCCGCTGTCGCGTGCTTCCCTCGCGGGCGAGTAAGCGCTCCCTTTCTTGGACAGGCAAAACGCGTTGGCTGTCCAATACGCTGCGCACGCGATCGTTCCCACATTGAGAAAGACGGCGACCGCGCGCTGCGCAAGAACCTACCGATCCCTGCACGCGGAGACGTGTGCCCCGAGGATGGGGGCCGGAGAAGCCCTGTTTTTTGGCAGTATTCTGCGCCACTTCCGAGCGCCGCTCGGCGCGGCACGTTGATTGCAACGGAACTTTCCATCTCCGACATTCAACTTGTCGCTGCCCAGAGGTTGGGAGCGGGGCTGGATGGGGATTTTCGACCTGAAGGAGAATCGTCATGGCGAATACCACTCAGAAGTTCGCGGACCAGGCCAAGGAAACCGCGGCGCATGCGACGGACAAGGCGAAAGAGACCGCGAGCACGGTCCTGGACAAGGCCAAGGACATCGGCTCGGCCGCGCTCGGCAAGGCGGGCGAAGCCGCGTCTTGGGTCGGCCAGAAGGCCGATGACGGGGTGTCGGCGGTGGGCAGCGGCATGCGTTCGCTGGGGGAGACGATTCGGGACAAGGGCCCGCAATCCGGCATCCTCGGCGGCGCGGCCTCGGCCCTCGGCAGCGGTCTGGAAAATGCCGGCGAGTATGTCGAGCGCGGCATCTCCGGCATGGGCCAGGACCTCGGCGCCGTGATCCGCCGCAACCCCCTGGTCTCCGTCCTGATTGGCGTCGGCCTGGGTTTCATGCTCGCCCGCCTGACCAGCAGCCGGAGCTAACCATGACCACCGACCACGTAGCCGAAGACGGCGCCGGTTTGACCACGCTCGTGGCGGGGATCATCTCGGACGGACAGGAATTGATTCGGCAACAGCTCCACCTGTTTCAGGTGGAGCTGAAGAACGATCTGAAGCGCACCAGCAACGCGTCGATCCCGATCGTCGTCGGGGGCATCCTCGCGGGCATGGGCGCCTTCCTCCTGCTCGTCATGGTGGCCTTGCTGCTGCACGCGATCTGGCCGGCCGTGATTTCCCTGTGGGGCGGGTTCGGCATCGTCGCAGCGATCCTTCTGGTCGGCGGCGGCGCTTGCCTGCTTTACGGGAAGAAACAATTCGACGCTTTCAACCCCCTGCCGGACAAAACGGTGGAGGGCCTCAAGGAGAACGTCCAATGGAAAACGAAGACCTGATCCGTGAACAGATGACGGACACGCGGACTTCGATGACCAATAAACTGGAGAAACTCGAACAGAAGGTCGCGGGCACCGTCACCGACGCGACCGGCGCCGTGCAGGATACCGTCCAGGCCGTCAAGGAAACCGTCGAGGCGTCCAAGGACGCGGTGACCGAGACCGTCGATTCGGTCAAGGAAACCGTGACCGGGACCGTCGAGGCGGTCAAAGGCACGGTCGAAGCCGTGAAGGACACGGTGCAGGAGACGATCGGCGCGGTGAAGGAGACCGTGAAAGGAGGAGTCGATGCGGTGAAAGACTTTCTCGACATCCCCAAGCAGACGCAGCGCCATCCCTGGATCGTCATGGGTGGCGCCGTGCTGTCGGGGTTTGTCCTGGGGAAGGCGCTGGGTGGCGCTCGCCCTCGGACCGCGGTTTCGATACCGCCGTCCCGGGGCGAAACCGGGCCTCTCGACACCGCGCAGCCGCAGGCCGAGGCCTCGCGCGGGCCGCAACGCCGGGGCCTGATCGAATCCCTGGCCGGTCAGTTCGCTCCGGAAATCACGCAGCTCAAGAACATGGCGATCGCCATGGCCATGAATGCGTTACGCGACGCCGTCAGCAAGAACGTGCCGGCCGACTGGTCGCCTCAGGTCACCGGCATCCTCGATAGCGTCACCGCCAAGCTGACCGGCGGCCAGGAGCGGGGCGAAGTTGAACGGGATGCCGCCGCGCACGAGCACGGCGACGGCCACCATGGCAACGGCCACGACAGCCGGCGCCGCCACCGCTCCCATCAGCGTGGCAAGTTCGACCGCCAGTGACCGCGGGCGCCTGATGAACTCGGATGGTCGGGGGGGGGCGTTACGAGGCCGGCCACCGACAAAAGGAGCCATCGACGTGAAGCGTCGATGGCTCTTTTCATGTATCGGGGCTGGCGGTGCGGCATAGCGGCCCGTTCTTCAGACGGCCTGCGGCAAGGCGGCCAGGAGCGCTTCGGCTCCGGGTTCGGGCAGGATGTGAGCCGGGGTCGGCGCGGAGGCGCGGACGCTCAGGACGGCCAGGGAGCGGTCTTTGAGCGTGTACTCGTCTCCCTCGCGGAAGGTCAGCGGGGCGTGGTCTTCGTCGGCCGTGTCCAGGAGGCGTTGCCAGTGATGTTCCTGCGTCAGCGCGGGTAGCACGAAGGGCAACGGCTCGTGATGGGCGTTGAGCAGGACGAGCAACGTCTCGCCGACAATCGGCTCGCCGCGCTCGTTCTCGTCGCCGATCAGGTCGCCGGCCAGGCGTAGGCCCATGCACTTGATGTAACCGGTGTTCCAATCCGCGTCGGACATCTCCTGACCCGCGGGGTTCAGGAAGGAAATGTCCTTGATTTCGCAGCCGCGCAGGGCGCGGCCCTTGAAGAAGTTGCGGCGTTGAAACACGGGTTGGAGCATCCAGATGCGGATCGCTTTTTTGACGAAGGCCAGGAAGCTTTCCTGGCCTTCGTCGAGGTCCCAATTCAGCCAGGTCAAGGGGCCGTCCTGGCAATAGGCGTTGTTGTTCCCGTGCTGCGTGTGCCCGAGCTCGTCCCCCCCAAGGATCATGGGCACACCCTGCGAGAGAAGGAGCGTGGCGATCAAGTTGCGCTTCTGCCGGGTCCGCAGCGACAAAATGGCCCTGTCGTCCGTGGGGCCTTCGGCGCCGCAGTTCCACGAGTTGTTGTCGTTGGCGCCGTCGCGGTTTTCCTCGTGATTGGCTTCGTTGTGCTTGTCGTTGTACGCGACGAGGTCGGCGAGGGTGAAGCCGTCGTGGCAGGTGATGAAGTTGACGCTGTTGTACGGCTTGCGCCCGTCGTTCTGGTAGAGATCGCTGGAGCCGGCGAGACGCGTGGCAATCTCGGAAGCGAGGCCGCCGTCCCCCTTCCAGAACTTGCGGACCGTGTCGCGGTACTTGCCGTTCCACTCGGACCAGCCGGGGGGGAAATTGCCGACCTGATAGCCGCCGGGGCCGACGTCCCAGGGCTCGGCGATGAGCTTGGTCTGCGACAGGATCGGGTCCTGGTGAATGATGTCGAAGAAGGCGCCGAGCCGGTCGACCTCGTGCAGTTCGCGGGCGAGGGTGGACGCGAGATCGAAGCGGAAACCGTCGACGTGCATGTCGACCGCCCAGTAGCGCAGGCTGTCCATGATGAGCTGCAGCACGCGCGGATGGGTCATGTTGAGTGAATTGCCGCAGCCCGTGAAATCGACATAGTAGCGCGGATCCTCGGGGGAGAGGCGGTAGTAGGCGGCGTTGTCGATGCCGCGCAAGCAAAGCGTCGGGCCCATCTGGTTGCCTTCGGCGGTATGGTTGTAAACCACATCGAGGATCACCTCGATGCCGGCGGCATGCATCGCCCGCACCATCATTTTGAACTGTTGTACGGCATCCTGCGGGATGCTGGTCGCCGTGTAACGCGACGCCGGCGCAAAAAAGGCGAGAGAATTGTAGCCCCAGTAATTGACGAGGCCCTTCTCGAGCAAGTGGCGGTCATCGAGAAAGTGGTGGATGGGCATGATCTCCACCGCCGTGACCCCCAACTCCTTCAGGTGCTTGATGGCCGCTTCGGAAGCTAGTCCGGCGTACGTTCCGCGCAGTTTTTCCGGAACATGGGGATTGAGCTGCGTGAAGCCTTTGACGTGGAGCTCGTAGATGAGCGTTTTGTGCCACGGGGTCCGCAGGCGGCGATCGTCGCCCCAGGTGAAGGCGGGGTCGATCACGACGGCGAGCGGAGCGTAAGGAGCGCTGTCGCGCTCGTCGAAGGAAAGGTCCTGCTTCTCGTCACCCACCTTGTAGCCGAAAAGCCGAATCGCCTCCAACGGAGATCGCGGCCGGACTGATTTGGCATAGGGATCGAGCAAGACCTTGTTCGCGCCATGGAGCCCCTGGCCTGGATCGTAAGGGCCGTGGACGCGATAGCCATAGAGTTGCCCGGGCAGCACGTCGGGTAGATAGGCGTGCCAGACCAGGTCGGTTTGATGCCGGAGAGGAATCCGCCGCGTTTCTTTTTCCGCGTCGACGGAATCGAAGAGACAAAGCTCGACCTGGACGCGTGTGCTCGAGAAGAGAGCAAAGCTGACGCCGGCGCCATCCCACGTGGCGCTGAGGATAGGGTTGGCCGGGCCAGACTCTCATGGAAGGATCTCTCCTCGGGATCAGGGCTTGGTGCAAAACGATTCGCCGAGAGGGAGAGCAAACGCCATGCCGACCGGTTTTCCACGGGGCTTGACGGTCCTGGCACAAGTCTTGCGAGACCGAGAACGCATGAAGGTTACACGCAAGGGCATCGGCGCCGACGTCGTGGGGGAGGCAGGCGCCCATTTTCGTGTCTGGGCCCTGACTGGTGCTCGCGCGCGTGGAAGTGGTCCTCGAAGTGGGGGAGCGCGCGAGCATTGATGTCGGAACGGCTACTACGCCGGCATGGTCGATCAGGCCGGGCCGGCGCCGCTCTATCGTTATCGCCTGGACGGGCCGCTCTTACCCGGACCGCGTCGCGCTTCCAGCCCGAGGGGCCGCACGGTCCCTCGCAAATCGTCGATCCGGGCTACTTTTCGTGGACCGGGATCACGATGGGCGCGGCGTCACGCGGGAAGGCCAAGTCATCTACGAGATGCACATCGGCACATTCACGAAAGAGGGGACGTGGCAGGCGGCAGCGCGCGAATTGCCCGAATTGGCGTCCCTGGGCGTCACCCTCCTGGAAGTGATGCCCGTAGCCGACTTTCCGGGCGCCTTTGGCTGGGGGTATGACGGCGTCAACATGTTCGCTCCGACGCGCTCTACGGTCGTCCTTATTCTCGCGCCTTCGTCGACACGGCACATGCGCTGAACCTCGGCGTCATTCTCGACGTCGTCTACAACCACTTCGGGCCGGACGGCAACTATCTCACGCGCTTCGCCAAGGCGTACTTCAGCGCTCAGACGAGTGAATGGGGCGACGCCATCAACTTCGACGGGCCTCGACGCCGGACCCGTTCGCGATTTTTCCTCGCCAACGCCGCCGCCTGATCGCCGAGTACCATCTCGACGGCCTGCGGCTAGACGCCACCCAGCAGATCTTCGACGCGTCCCCACCCACATCCTCGCCGAGATCGCGCACGTCGTTCGCGCCGCGGGCGGTCGGCGGCGAACGTATCTGGTCGCGGAAAACGAGCCGCAACACGCGGCTCGTTCGTTCCTGGAGACGGGCGGCGGCGGCCCGATGCGCTGTGGAACGACGACTTCCATCATGCCGCCGCCGTCGCCTTGACGGGACACAACGAGGCGTATTACTCCGATTACCGGGGCCAACCGCAGGAGTTCATTTCCGCCGCCAAGTGGGGTTTCCTCTATCAGGGCAAGCGCTACTCCTGGCAGAAAGATGCGCGGCGCGGCCAGGCCGCCCTCGATCTGGAGCCGCCGAACTTCGTCACCTTCCTCGAGAACCACGACCAGGTCGCCAACTCCGGCCGCGGCGAGCGGATGCGCTTGCGGACCAGCCCCGGCCGCTACCGGCGCGCTCACCGCGTTTGCTCCTCGACCGGCGACGCCGATGCTCTTCCAGGACAGGAATTCCGGCGACCAGCCCGTTTTTCTATTTTGCCGATCACAACGTCGAGCTGGCCCGGCTGGCCGCGCGGGTCGCTGTCAAGTTTCGTAGTCAGTTTGCAAGCCTGGCCGAATCTGACGGATTGGGGCGTACCCGACCCGCACGCGCCTGACACATTCACGCGCTGCAAAGCGCGCGGCGAGGAGCGCGCTCGTATCCGGAAGCCGTCGCGCTCCACCGTGATCTCCTGCGCCTGCGCCGCGAGGATCCGGCCTTTCGCGCTCCGAAGCGCCGCATGATGGACGGGGCCGTGCTGGGGCCCGACGCGTTCCTCCTGCGCTTCTTCGCGGCGGAGGGGGATCGCTTGCTGCTGGTCAACCTTGGCCGGGATTTGAAGCTTGAAGCCCGGAGCCACCGCTGGCCCTGCCCCACGACGGCGTCTGAAGATGCCGTGGTCCGCGGCGCCGCGATCGGCGCGCGGTTCCGGCCACGCGCCTGTTGAGAGCGACAGAGGGCGTCTGGCTCATTCCGGGTGAAGCCGCGGTGGTCCTGGCGCCCAGCGGAGGGTGAAAAGCGTGACGTCTGACTCGATTGAGTGACGCTGCGGATCGAATCCACGGCAGAGCGGACGGAGTTGCTGCTCACGAGCGCGAGCGAAGGTGGCCAACGGCCTGGGCGGCTATGCGGCGGGAACGTCCCCGGCGTGCCGTCGCGCCGTTATCACGGCTTGCTCAACGCCGCTCTGCCCGCTCCCTCGGGCTGTCACATGATGTTCAATCAACTCACGGGAGTTCCTGCGCCTGCCGGATGGGACCACGGCGTTCCTGGGGGCGAGGAACGGGGCGGCAAGCCGCTCGAGGCGGCCGGCATCCCGTTCCTGAAATCTTTTCGCCTGGAGGTCGGCTTCTGCTCCGTCTGGACCTACGCGTTCGGCGGGATTGTCCTTGAGAAACGGATTTTTTGCCGCACAAGCAAAACACGGTGTACGTGAATTATCGCCTGACCAACGGCGCCCAGACCGTGCGGCTCAAGCTTCGCTCAAGCGCTCCATTTCCGGCCGCACGAAGCCCCGAGCCATGGTCACTATGGAGGGTATTCGCTGTCCTGCCAGGAGAATCGCTACGAGATCTCGCAGGTTCTCCTTCCTCGGGATTGCCGTCATGGCTCTTCCTCCACGGACACAGGACGGCTCACGCTCGAAAGCCGGCATCTCGTGGACTTGCTCTATCGCGTCGAGGAGAGCCGCGGCTACGAATCGCGTGGCGACCTCTGGTGTCCCGGCTATTTCCGCGCCGATCTGACGGCCGGCCACGACGTGACGCTCGTGGCCTCGACCGAAGGCTGGAAACCGTGCTGCGCTCCAGCCGGCCGAAGCCCTCGACGCTGAGCACAGTCGCCGTCACAGGCTCATCGCCGCCGCCGACCCCGTCGTGCAAACCGGCTGGCCACGCCGGGGCCCATTCTCGCCGCCGACCAGTTCATCATCACCCCGGAGGCCGCGTCGAAGAAGCGCTCCGGGCCCAGGCCGCCGGCGACGAGGTCCGCACCGTGATCGCGGGATACCACTGGTTCACCGACTGGGGGCGGGACACGATGATCAGCCTGGAAGGCCTCACCCTCAAAACCGGCCGGCACGCCGAAGCGCTACATCCTGCGGACCTTTGGGCACTACATTCGCGACGGGCTGATTCCGAACATGTTTCCCGAGGGAGAACGCGAGGGTCTGTATCATACGGCCGATGCGACCTTGTGGTACTTTCACGCCCTCGATCGCTATTTGGCGGCGACCAACGACGGCGAAACCCTGCGCTTGCTGCTGCCGAAGCTGCTCGACATCATCGACCATCACCTGCGCGGCACGCGCTTCGGCATCGGCGTCGACCCGCACGACGGCTTGCTGCGTCAGGGACAGCAGGGCTATCAACTGACCTGGATGGACGCCAAGGTCGGCGACTGGGTGGTGACGCCGCGCCGGGGCAAGGCCGTGGAAATCAACGCGCTGTGGTACAACGCCCTGCGCCTTCTCGAAGGCTGGCTCCGCGCCGACCAGCCCAAGAAGGCGGATGAGATCGCCGGTCACGCCGAGCGGGCCTATCGCTCCTTCAACGAGCGCTTCTGGTATGCCGAAGGCGGCTATCTTTACGATGTCGTCGACGGCGAACAGGGAGACGACAGCGCCTGCCGGCCCAACCAGATATTCTCGTTCTCATTGCCGAACGCCGTCCTCGCGGAGAACCGCCGGCCGCGGGTCTTGCAAGTCGTCGCCGATCGATTGCTCACTCCGGTGGGCCTGCGCTCGCTCGCCCCGGGGCATCCGGACTACAAGGCGAAGTACTTTGGCGACCTGCGGGCGCGCGACGCCGCTTACCATCAAGGGACCGTGTGGTGCTGGCTGATCGGTCCGTTCATCGACGCCTGGATTCGCGTGCATCCGGAAGATCGCGCCGGCGCCCGGCGGTTCCTCCAGGGTTTCGAGGACCACCTAGGCGAGGCGTGCATGGGCTCGATCAGCGAAGTGTGCGACGCCGAAAGCCCTTTCACGCCGCGCGGCTGTGTCGCTCAGGCCTGGAGCGTCGCCGAGGCGCTCCGCTGCTGGTCGAAAACCGCAACCGGTCCGACGACGGCGATGGGCGCAGCGGAGAGCCGGCTCCCTTCCGCGGGAAAATCAGTTCCCAACGTCGGGCACTGAAACGCCTTCCTCTGGGCGAATCGACGCGCTGCCGCGCAGCGGCAGACGCACCACGAACTCGCTGCCCTGGCCCCGGCCGGCGCTGAAGGCCTGCACCGAGCCGCCGTGCAGCTCCACCAGATGCTTGACCAGAGTCAAGCCGATCCCCAGCCCGCCCTGCGCCCGATCCAGCGTGCTCTCTCCTTGAAAGAACACCTCGAAAATGTCGTGCAGCATTTCGGCGGGGATACCGATGCCGGAGTCGCGGACCCGAAAGCAGACCTCGTCCGGCTTCGCGTCGACGGCCAGCTGAATCCGGCCCTTGGGCTCGGTGTATTTTGCCGCGTTGTTGAGGAGATTGGTGAGCACTTGCGCCAGACGGAGCGGATCCGCCTCGAGTCGCACGGGCTCCGCAGGCAGGCTGACCGTCAACTGATGTCCCCGCTCTTCCAGGCTGGGCCGGCTGGTTTCGACGGCCTGGGCCACGAGCGCGGCCACGTCCACGGTCTCGCACTGGAGCTTGATCTTCCCGCGCGTGATGCGGGATACCTCCAGCAAGTCGTCCACCAGCCGCACCAGGTGCTGAACCTGTCGCTCCATGATCTCCACGGCCCAAACCTGATCGGGATCGGGCATTTCGCCCAGGCGGAGGATCTGGAGGGCGTTGCGGATCGGCGCCAGTGGGTTGCGCAGCTCATGGGCCAGCATCGCGAGGAACTGGTTCTTGCGATGGTCCGCCTCCTGGATGTTCAAGTAGAGCCGGGCGTTGTCCAGGGCGATGGCGGCCCGGCCGGTGAGGTCTTCCATCAGCGCCAGTTCTTGCGCGGTGGGCGCGGCACGTTCCCGGCGCCGGCCGAGCAAGAGAACACCGAGATTGCGTCCGCGCGCCAGCAACGGACCTCCCCAGGCGCTGCTCAGCTCCCAGGCCGGCAATTCCGGGTCGGCGCCGCCGAACGCCAGCTGGGGGAACACTTCCGACTGTTTCGTGTCCTGGATCCTCTTCACCGCGTCGGCGACGGAGCAGGGCAGACGTTCCAGGGGCCGGTTCGCCTGGCGCAGCTCGGCGGACAGGGTGTCCGTCCATGCCAGCTCCACGTGGCAGGTCTCCACGTCCTCTTGAGACAGGGCGACAAGGCCGACATCCGCCAGGTGAGGCACGATCAAGCGCAGCAAGCCGCCGACAAGGGCGTCCGTGTTCAGGGAGTTCCTTGCCAGGACACGGCTGGCGTCCGCGAGGAAGGAAGAGTGCCGGCCCGCTTCCTCCGCCACGGCGAGCCGAGCCTGCTCCTGGGCCAGCGCGACGCGCTCCTCGGCGTGGCGCTTGATCTGCTCGGTCTTCTTGAACAACTCGACGAAGACGCCGACCTTGGTCCGCAGGACCTCGGGGATCACGGGGGACAGGATGTAGTCCACCGCGCCCAGCGAGTAGCCGCGCGCTGTGTGCAGGTCGTCGCCGAAGGCGGTGATGAAGATGATGGGCGTGTGGGCGCAGCGCCGGCGCTGCCGGATCAGCGCCGCTGTCTCGAAGCCGTCCATCTCGGGCATATTCACGTCGAGCAGGATGACGGCGAAATCCTGGTCGATCAGCTTGCGCAGCGCTTCGCGGCCGGACGTGGCGGTGACCACGTTCTGCCCCGCAGCTCTTCTCGAGCGGTTTGCCGAGGCCGCTTTCAGCTTGTCGGATGCAGGTCGTCAGCCAGCAAGAGATGTTGACTGGCGTCGCGTCCGGCATCGGCGCTCTCGTGGATCAGCGATGCAACCAGGCGCATCTGGTAACAGCGCCATTTTGTTCGGTATCCACGGGTTTGGACAAGTAGTCCGGTATGCGGCTTCATTCTCTTTTCTCGTCCGCCTTCGCCAGCGCCAGCGGTCACCGCGATGATGGGCAGGGGATTTGAAACGGCTCATCTGGCGGAGATGGCGCATCGTGTCGATGCCGTCCATCTCCGGCATATGATGTCCATGAGGACAATGTCGATGTCGGCCTGCGTTTTCAGAGGGATGCGGATGGCGTCACGGCCCGTCTGCGGGGGTGATGTATATCACGCCATTCGAGCACACTGAAAGAGGCGAATGTTGCGGATATCGTCGTCGACGATCAGGACTTTTTCCCCGCGTGTTTTTCCCATTCGTCTGGTGTTTAGCTCTTCAAGCGTGCGCTGGAAGCCGGGGCAGCTTGGGCGAACGTGCAGAGGCGTCGCTTCGCTGTCCATCCAGCGCGCAGACGGGCGAGCGCAGCGCGCACAAATGCGGGGAAATGCCGGACATTTTTGCTGCGGAGAGCGCCTTGCGCGCCGCTTGCGTCGCGTCCTCGGGCTTTGCCGTCGGGTGGGCCGTACACGGTAGAGGCGGCGCGAGGTGAGCTCGGCGGGTCTGTCGTCGAGAAGCGAGCCAAGGGACATCAAAGGCCTCGGGCGGAACCACGAGGCAATCGATGCGCCCAGTCCACGCTCAACGCGCAGCAGCGGCGCACCCATCGAACAGCAGTGCCGCCCACGCCTTCCATCGCTTGCCGGGCGATTCGCGGGACCGCCATCGTCCAGGATCGACGATAACCAGGTGATTGCAGACGTTTCCACGGCCTCGCCGCGTACATCCTTGACGGCACCGTCGATCAACTCTTCCAGCTCACGCGATCTTCAGCGGCAAGCAAAGCGGCAGCGCCCGCGAATATCGACCGCCTGCCACCTTCCGTCGATCACGCACACCGGCGAATTGGCGCGTCGCCGAGATCACTTCTTCAAGCGGTCAAGACCTTGCCGTAGCCGTCCATGTCCGGCAGGCAGATGTCCCGGGAGGGTAATGGCCGGCCGCGAAGGCTGGTATTGCCGGACCATCGCCAACGCGGCAGCGCCCAGCGGCTTGTAGCCCAGGACATACAAAGCCTCCTGCGCGCACCTCGCGCGGATCAGTCGCGCGAGCTGGACGATGTTCTCCACGATGAGGGCGTCATGTCGCCCGGCTGCAGGTTATTGTCGGTGTCGCCGATCACCAGGGTGATCAGTGTCGCGTCCGGCGCAGGCAGCGCGCCGGCGGCCGACATAGCGCGCCCATGGAGATCGACCACTTGCGGCTGGCCGTTGAACTGCCCCGGCATGCCGCGCTGCCGGCGTGATCGGTCAGCGGCGAAACCACTGCCGCGTATTGCAGGCCGGTGGAGGGGGACGTAGGTCTGGGGCAAGGAAGGTGAAGGTGCTGCCTGGCCGGAGCCGCTGACCAGGCGGATCTCGCCCCGAGCAGGCGAAATCTCGCGGCTGATCCGCCAGGCCAAAGCCGTGCCGCCCATCACCCGGCTCACGTGCTGCCGTCGGCCTGTTGGCTTATCGAAGATGATCTGTTGCTTGTCGAGGAGATGCCGATGCCGGTATCGCTCCGGCGAAGGCAACACGAGGTGGGCGGCCTGGAGGCCTGGTTCACCAGGCGACCGAAGGCCTGGGCCGAGGCCGATGCTCAGGCTCACCTTGCCCTGGTGCGTGAACTTGAAGGCGTTGGCCCAGCAGGTTCCTTGATGACCACCTGCTGCGGCCATGGCGTCGGTAGGCCATGTTGACTTGGGCAGGGCGGGATCGAGCCGATCGTGAAGCTGACCCCGCCCAGTTTCCGCCACGTGCGGAAGGTGCGGCTCGACGTAGCTTGCAGATCGGCCAGGCGCAGCTCGCCGGCGTCGACGACGACGGTTCCGGACTCGATCTTCGAGGAGATCGAGGATGTCGTCGATGAACGCCGAGCAGGTCGGCGTTGCCGAGGTGGATGGTCGCGGAGAACTCGTTTCCCGCCAGCCCGGTCAGATTGCCCTCGGGGTTCTTGGAAAGTTGATCGGATGGATGGCCAGGCTGTTGAGGAGGGCGTGCGCAGCTCGGCGGCCATCGTGGCCAGGGAACTCCGGTTGTCCGCCTGAAGTCGAGGCCAGAAACATGTTGCACCTTTTCCTCGAGCGCCCTGCCGGGCTGTTCGGAGAGCTTCCTGATTCTTGCAGCCACCTCGGTAGTTCCTGGTGCCCAGCAGGCGAGCTGTCCTTGTCCTGGTTGGTTGCTGCAATTCGTCCTGCCGGCTCCCCAACTCCAGGGCAGGCGACTCTACCTGGTCCAGCGAGGAGGTCCTCGTTGCGCATCGCCTGCAACTGGTGGTATTGAGCACGATGCCGATGCTTTCGGTGAGCTGATCGAGGAACCGCCTGGTGGGTCAGGTTCGGCCTTCCAGGGAAGCCAGCTCCAGGGCCTTGTACCTGCCCTCGAAGACGAACGCCGGCAGGCGGTATTGATGTTCTGCTGCAGGCCATGGTGACCCAGGCCGGAGGAAATCGGACGTAGCCGGCGACACGTTGGCGAGCAGGATCTTCCTGCTTTTTCCAGGCGCTGGCCCCGAGTCCCTCCCCGAGCCCAGGCTGTTGCCGATCGCGCACTTGCCTCATCAGCAGCAACTGGCCAGCTTGGCGTGAGCTTCGAGGTGGGTCTCCAGCGGCGTCAAGGTCTCGAAACCGCTTGCTGCGCGCGGCGACCGGAACAGGCTCCGGACGGATGTAGAGGCGGCGGCCGACGGTGAGCAGATCTTGCACTACGGCATGCGACTGAACTTGGCCAGGTTGGTCTTGAGCCAGTCCTGTTCGCTGTTCTTGAGCGTCGTGTCCTTGAGGTTGCGGATCATCTCGTTATGTTGTCCTTGAGGCGGCCTTCTCCAGGCTTGCACGGTGACCAGACGCGTCAGGTCACCCTTGGTGACAGCGGTGGCGACCTCGGCGATGGCCCGTACTTGCGTCGTCAGGTTGGCGGCGAGCTGGTTCACGTTCTCGGTCAGGTCTTTCCGGTGCCGGCGCGGGCTTGCCGGAACCCTGGCCGCCCGTCCTCCTCGACCCGCGCCGACTTCGCGGGCCACGCTTCAGTGACCTGGTCGGCGAACGTGGCCAGGGTGTCGATCATGTTGTTGATGGTGTCGGCCAGGGCGGCGGTCTCGCCTTTCGCCTCGACGGTGAAGCCGGTCTGTTCAAGTCGCCGTTGGCCACCCCGGTGCATTCGCCGGCGATGCCGCGCCTGGCTGGTCAGGTTACCGGCCATGAAGTTCGTTGTCGTGAGGTCGGCCACGTGCCGGACACGCCTTGACCTGGGCCTGGCCGCCCAGTTTCCTTCGGTGCCGACCTCGCGGGCCACGCAGTACCGTCGGCGGCGAACGAGCTGAGCTGATCCACCATCGTGTTGACCGTGTTCTTGAGCTCGAGGATTTCGCCTTTGACGCCGACGGTGATCTTCTTGGACAGGTCGCCGTTGGCGACGGCCTTGGTCACGTCGGCGATGTTGCGGACCTGGCTGGTGAGGTTGCCGGCCATGGAGTTGACGCTGTCGGTCAGGTCCTTCCACGTCCCCGCGACGTCGCGGACGACCGCCTGGCCGCCGAGCCTGCCGTCGGTGCCGACCTCACGAGCCACGCGCGTCACTTCCGCGGCGAAGGAACGCAGCTGATCGACCATCGTATTGATGGTGTTCTTGAGCTCGAGGATCTCGCCGCGGACGTCGACGGTGATCTTCTTGGACAGGTCGCCGTTGGCGACGGCGGTCGTCACCTCGGCGATATTGCGGACCTGGGCGGTGAGGTTGCTGGCCATGAAGTTGACGCTGTCGGTGAGGTCCTTCCAGGTGCCGGCGACGCCTTTGACGTCGGCCTGGCCGCCCAGCTTGCCTTCGGTGCCGACCTCGCGGGCCACGCGTGTCACCTCGGCGGCGAACGATCGCAACTGATCGACCATCGTGTTGATGGTGTTCTTGAGCTCGAGGATCTCGCCGCGAACCGCCACGGTGATCTTCTTGGACAGGTCGCCATTGGCGACGGCCGTCGTCACCTCGGCGATGTTGCGGACCTGGCCGGTGAGGTTGCCGGCCATGGAGTTGACGCTGTCGGTCAGGTCCTTCCAGGTGCCGGCGACTCCCTTCACTTCCGCCTGGCCGCCGAGCTGGCCTTCGGTGCCGACCTCGCGGGCCACGCGCGTCACCTCGGAGGCGAAGGAGTTGAGCTGGTCGACCATCGTGTTGATGGTGATCTTCAGTTCGAGGATTTCCCCCTTCACGTCGACGGTGATCTTCTTGGAGAGGTCGCCGTTGGCGACGGCGGTCGTGACCTCGGCGATGTTGCGTACCTGGGCCGTCAGATTGCCGGCCATGGAGTTGACGCTGTCGGTGAGGTCCTTCCAGGCGCCGGTGACGCCTTTGACCTCGGCCTGACCGCCAAGCTGGCCCTCGGCGCCGACTTCACGGGCAACGCGCGTCACTTCCGAAGCGAAGGAGTTGAGCTGGTCGACCATCGTGTTGATGGTGTTCTTGAGCTCGAGGATCTCGCCGCGGACATCGACGGTGATCTTCTTGGACAGATCGCCGTTGGCCACGGCGGTCGTGACCTCGGCGATGTTGCGGACCTGGCCGGTGAGGTTGCCGGCCATGGAGTTGACGCTGTCGGTGAGGTCCTTCCAGGTGCCGCCCGCCCCGCGCACGTGGGCCTGTCCGCCAAGGATGCCTTCGGTGCCGACCTCGCGGGCGACGCGCGTCACCTCGGAGGCGAAGGAGCTGAGCTGATCGACCATGGTATTGATGGTGTTTTTCAGCTCGAGAATCTCCCCCTTGACGTCGACCGTGATTTTCTTCGACAAGTCGCCGTTGGCGACGGCCTTGGTGACGTCGGCGATGTTGCGGACCTGGCCGGTGAGATTGCCGGCCATGGAGTTGACGCTGTCCGTGAGGTCCTTCCAGGCGCCGGTGACGCCTTTCACCTCGGCCTGGCCGCCGAGCTTGCCCTCGGTGCCGACCTCGCGGGCGACGCGCGTCACCTCGGAGGCGAAGGAGCTGAGCTGATCGACCATGGTGTTGATGGTGTTCTTCAGCTCGAGAATCTCCCCCTTGACGTTCACCGTGATCTTCTTGGAGAGATCGCCGTTGGCGACGGCCGTCGTCACGTCGGCGATGTTGCGGACCTGGCCGGTGAGGTTGCCCGCCATGGAGTTGACGCTGTCGGTGAGGTCCTTCCAGGCGCCGGTGACGCCCTTCACCTCGGCCTGGCCGCCGAGCTGGCCTTCCGTGCCGACCTCGCGGGCGACGCGCGTCACCTCGGAGGCGAACGAGCTGAGCTGATCGACCATGGTGTTGACCGTGTTCTTCAGCTCGAGGATTTCCCCCTTCACGTCGACGGTGATTTTCTTGGACAGGTCGCCGTTGGCGACGGCGGTCGTCACGGCGGCGATGTTGCGGACCTGGCTGGTGAGGTTTCCCGCCATCGAGTTCACGTTGTCGGTAAGGTCTTTCCAGGTGCCGCTGACGCCTTCGACCTTGGCCTGGCCGCCGAGCTTGCCCTCGGTGCCGACCTCGCGGGCCACGCGCGTCACTTCCGAGGCGAAGGAGCGGAGCTGATCGACCATCGTGTTGATGGTCCCCTTGAGCTCCAGGAACTCCCCCTTGACGTCGACGGTGATTTTCTTGGACATGTCGCCGTTGGCGACGGCGGTCGTCACCTCAGCGATGTTGCGGACCTGGCCCGTGAGGTTGCCGGCCATGGAGTTGACGCTGTCGGTCAGGTCCTTCCAGGTGCCGGCGACGCCTTTGACCTTGGCCTGGCCGCCGAGCTTGCCCTCGGTGCCGACCTCGCGGGCCACACGCGTCACTTCCGAGGCGAACGAGCCGAGTTGATCCACCATCTTGTTCACGATCTTGGCGGTGCGGAGGAACTCGCCCTGCAACGGCCGATCGTCGATCTCCAGCGCCATGGTCTGCGACAGGTCCCCCTGGGCGACGGCGCCGATGACACGGGCGGTTTCGCTGGTGGGATGGGCCAGGTCGCTGATCAAGGCGTTCACGGACTCGATGGCCTCGGACCAGGAACCGCTGACGTCCCCGAGGTTGGCGCGCCGGGCGATCTTCCCCTCCTTGCCCACGATGCGGCTCAGACGCGCCAGCTCGGCCGCCATGCGCGCGTTGAGCTCGATGACGTCGTTGAAGGCGTCCGCGACCTTGCCGGCGATCCCCGTCCAATCGACGGGCAGGCGCACGGAGAAGTCGCCTTTTTTCAAGGAGGTCAGCGCGCCGAGGAGGGTTTTGAGGTCGGCGCCCGGGGCGATGGGCTCTTCCACTAAAGGCATGATTCTCTCCAAAGACGCGGCATCACCAGTGCTGGTAGCACGAAAGGCAGGTCATCGCCCATCACTGCGCAAGCAAATGCGCATTCGGGGCGCTCGATCGCAACGCGGCGCCGCGTTCCGCGAACGCGGCCCGGCATCGGCTGAGACGCGAGTTGCCGAGTGTCGGGAAGCAAACTCCATGCCGCGCGCAAAGGCGGGCAAGGACGCTACTCCTCCTTGAACTCCGACTTGTCGAGGCCGTACTCGGCGATCTTGGAGGTGATGCTCCGCCGCGACAGTCCGCAGATGCGCGCGCAGCGGCCGACGTGGCCGCGGGTTTTTCTCAGGGCGCGGCGAATGTAGCTTTTCTCGATCTGGGCGACCGTTTCGCGCAGGTGCTCGGTGAGCGGCCTGGTCAGATCGATGGTGTGCGACGATTTCGGCTTGGGGGGGGAGGTAATGTCGGCCGGCAGGTTCTCGACTTGAATGGCGGCGTCGCGCGAGGTGACGCAAGCGCGTTCGATGGCGTTTTCCAGCTCGCGGATGTTACCGGGCCAGGTGTAGTTGAGAAGCATTTCCATGGCGCGCGGGTCGATGGGTTTGGGTCCGGCGCCGGGGCGTGCGTACTTCTCTGTGAAGTGGGTGGCGAGAAGCTTGATGTCCTCCGGACGCTCCCGCAGAGGGGGCAAATCGATCTTGACGACATTCAGGCGATAGAAGAGGTCCTCGCGAAAGGTTCCCTCTTTCACGAGTTTTTGCAACGAGCGGTTGGTGGCGGCGATGACGCGCACGTCTACCTGGATGGTCTCCGTGCCGCCGACGCGCTCGAAGGAGCGTTCCTGCAAGACGCGCAGCAGTTTGGCCTGCATGGAGGCCGGCACGTCGCCGACTTCGTCGAGAAAGATGGCGCCGCCGTTGGCCAGTTCGAAGCGCCCGCGGCGCTGGCCGACCGCGCTGGTGAACGCGCCTTTCTCATGGCCGAACAACTCGCTCTCCAGGAGGTTCTCGGGAAGGGCGGCGCAGTTAACGGCGACGAATGGCCCATCGCTATTGTGGGACGCGGCGTGCAGCGCCCGGGCGACCTGCTCCTTGCCGGAGCCGGTTTCCCCTTCGATGAGGACCGTAGTGTTGGTGTAGGCGACGTTGTTGATCAACTCGAACACCGCATGCATGCGCGGGTTCTTGCTGAGGACGTTCTGAAAAGAATAGCGGGTTTGCAGTTGCTCGCGCAGGGCGACGACCTCGTCTTGCAAGGCGCGTTCGCGCAGGGCTCGGTCGACCAGCAGGCGGAGGTGATCCACGTCCACGGGCTTGGTCAGGAAATCGTAGGCGCCCAGGCGAAGGGCCTGCACCGCTTCATCGATGCTGCCATGGCCCGTCGTCACGATCACCGTGACGGGCAAACGGCGCTCTTGAATGGTCTTGATCAGCTCCATGCCGTCGAGCTTTGGCATGCGCAAATCGGTGATAACGATGCTGTAGTGCGTCCGCGTCAAGGCTTCCAGCGCTTGTCGGCCGTCGTGGAAGGCGTCGACCTGCATCTGCGGGTCGGCCTGCAGGGTCTTCTGCAGTTGCCGGCAGGCTAGTTCGTTGTCCTCAACGATGAGGATTCGGCGCGGCGAGGTCAGGGCGGCAACCTCTCCTGTCGCGGGCGTTTCGTTGGCCTTGTGGTTGCTGGACATGGCGATTCTCCCCTCGAGCCATTCGGAATCAATGTGAAGAAAGGCGGTGGCGCCTCTTGTTGGAAGTCGAGCAGACTTTTTCCTATTGTTGAGAAGTTACGTTCTCATATTGTACTTGGTTTGGTTCTTGTTTCACGACAAATCCTCCAACACGCCACCTCCGTTGGACGAGAATAAGCTATTTCGGACAAAAGGTTTACGATATCTTCCGGTGGCGCAAGACCCGTCCTATGTGGGAATTGCCCTTCCCGCGAGAGAGCAACTGGCGGGCCGGTCAGGGGAATGAGTTTTCCCTTAGCTTGGATTTTCCAGGATCGTTCGCGCCTCGGCATGTCTATTGCGAACGGTTCTTGAGGGGGAGGGGACGCATGCTTCGCCCGCAGTCGCTGCGTGGAGTCTCCACAACGATTGGCGCAATCTTGGTGGACACACGTGGCTACGCTCCGCGAACAGGACCTGAATCGAATACTGGACAATCTGCCCGATATGGTCTTTCGGCTGGATCGCGACGGGCGCTATCGTTATGTCAGCCCGGTGGTCGAGCGACATCTGGGTGTGGCCCCTTCGGCCTGTATCGGCAAGACCATCGCGGAGAGCGGGGCGGATGCGAGCCTTGCGGGTCGGATCGAGGCGGCCTGCGGCGCTGCGCTGGAGAGCGCCGCGCCGCAGCGCGTCGAGTTCAGTCACACCGGTCCGTGCGGCCGGGTCGAATTCGAAGGCCGGATCATCCCGGAGTTCGACGATAAGGGACACGTCGATTCTCTTCTGGGCATCATTACCGATGTCACCGAGCGAAGGCGCTCGGCGCGAGAGATTCTGCGGTTCAAAGCGGTGAGCGACACGGCCAACGATGTCTGCTTTTGCGCCGACCTCGAGGACGCGCGCCTGACCTATTTCAATCGGCGTGCCGTGATCGATCTCGGGTTTTCCGAGGAAGAGCTGCGCGGCATGAGCGTCAGGCAGATTCACGCGCCGTGTTCGGAGGACGTGTTTCTCAGTTGGGTGAAGAATCTGAGCGAAAAAAAGATGCTCGGGCCGGTCGAGGCGCACTTCCGGCGCAAGGACGGCACGACGTACCCCGTCGAACTGTCACTGACATTGCAAGAGTTCGACGGCCGCCGGCACATCTGTGGGGTGGCCCGCGACATGACCGAGCGTAAGCGGACGGAAAGGCGCGCTCAGGAAAGCGAGCGTCGCTATGCGGCGCTGGCGGAACTGACGCCGCTCCTGGTCTGGACGGCCGACGCCCAGGGCAATTTCGACTTCGTCAACCAGCGCTGGCACGACTACACGGGCGTGGCCGGCGCGGCCCTGAAAGACTGGGGCTGGACCGACCTTCTTCACGCCGAGGATCGCGACGCGACGCTGCACGCTTGGCGCGAGGCGCTGCGGCGCGGGGAGGCCGTCGACAGCGAATATCGCCTGCGTTCGCGCCAAGGCGTGTACCAGTGGTTCCTCGCTCGCGCCATTCCTGTGCGCGACGAGGGACGCATCGTCAAATGGTTCGGCGCCTGCACGAACATCGACCGGCAGAAGCAAGGCGAGGAAGCGCTCAAGGAGGCCGATCGGCGTAAAGACGAGTTTCTCGCAATGCTGTCGCACGAGCTGCGCAATCCCCTGGCCGCCATTCGCAACGCCATGCACCTGTTCGACGTGCAGCGCCTGGGCGACGCGACCCTGCTCGAAGCGCGCGCGGTCCTGGATCGGCAATCGCAAATCCTGTCCGGCCTGGTCGACGACCTGCTCGACGTGTTTCGCATCCGGCACCAGAAAATCGCCCTGCGGCCCGAAACACTCGATCTGGCGCATCTCGCCCGGCTCACACTGGGGGATCTGCAAAGCGCCTTCGACGGCATCGGTCTGACCATCAACGCGGATATTCCCGACCGACCGATCTGGGTGCGCGCCGATCGCATTCGACTGTCCCAGGTGCTGATGAATCTCCTGAACAACGCCGCGAAGTTCAGCAAGGCCGGCGGCCGCATCACCCTGCGACTGCTGGCGGAGGACGAGCGCGCCGTGGTACAGGTGCGAGACACCGGCATCGGCATCGCTCCCGAAATGCTGCCGCACGTGTTCGACACGTTTTGCCAGGCCGACCCGGACCTGGCGCGAAGCCGCGGCGGCCTCGGCCTGGGGCTCGCCCTGGTCAAGGGATTGGTGCAGTTGCACGGAGGCGACGTGCAGGCCTCGAGCGCCGGGCTGGGCCGAGGCGCCGCGTTCTCCTTCTGGCTCGCGCTGGTCCCGGCCCCGAGCACGGAGCCCGCCACGGCGCCGGCGCCGACTTCGCGACGAACGCTGCGCGTGCTGATCATCGAAGACAATCGCGACACGGCCCGGACACTCGGCATTCTGCTGCGGCGGTACGGTCATCAAGTGGAGGTTGCTCACAGTGGCACGCAGGGAGTGGCCAAGGCGCATTCCTGGAAGCCCGAGGTGGTGCTGTGCGACCTGGGGCTACCGGAAATCGACGGCTTCGAGGTGGCACGCCGGCTGCGCCCCAACCCGGACCTGGCCGGAACACGCCTGATCGCGGTCTCGGGCTACGGACAAGAGGAAGACCGGCGCCGCAGCGAGCAGGCGGGCTTTGATTTGCACCTGACCAAGCCCGTGGATCCGGTCGAGCTGCAACGGCTCCTCACCGTATTGAAAGTGGGTTAAGAGCGGCTGCCGCCGCCGATGGCGCCAACCGGAGTCAGGGCGCGGCGACCAGCTCCACAAGGATAGTCCGATGTCCGAGAGTGTCGACTTCGGACCGCATCTGGCCGCCCAGACGCTGGGCCAGGGATTTGCAAGCCGCCAAGGCTAAACCGAAGCGTGGCACGGCGTTCGGTTCGAAGATGTCGTCCCCTTGGACGGGAGTCAGACGCGAGTGCCGGATGCTGAGCAGAGCGGCCGCCGGGCCCGCTTGTGTCAGGACGACCGGGACGCCGGCGTTTCTCGTTTCCACGACGCAGTTCAGGAGAAGGACCAGCAGGGTTTTCAGGAGGGCTTCCGAGCCGAGGACGCGCGTCGCAGCCGGGTCACAGCGCAGGTCGAGCGCGTCGCTCCAACTTCGGTCGGACACGATCCGCCGAAGCAGTTCGCTCAGGTCGACCGCCGTGCGTTGAGCATCGGGGCGTGGCCAGCGCTGCCATTGTTGAACGAGGTGGGCAAGATCCTTGCCTTGCCGGCGCAAGGTGTCCAGGTCATCGCGCAGCGGTGGCGGGAGGGTCGTGTCGAGCAGGGCGATCTGGAGCAGGAGGTTGTTGAGGAAGTTGTTGGCCTCGTGCATCAAGGGACGGGCCAGCGCTCCGAGCGTCGCGTCGTTCTCCCAGTCCGCCCCCATCGGCTCCGTGATCATGGAATTCACCGCTTGCTGGGCCAGATTGGCGAGTGATTTTATTCTTGGCGCGGCTCCGGATTCGTCCAGCTTGTTTTCGGTCGCGTTCGAGGTCGGCGGCTAGGGTGTGTGCTGGCAGCGGTTCTCGACGGGAGCAAGCGGCATGCCGCGATGCGAATCGGCGGCTCGGCACATGCTTTGCTGTCGTCCAAGCGTTCACGAGCGAGGCTGGTTTCAGCGCATGAGTAAGTTCCTCGAGCGAATCGCGGTCTGGACCACCGACTGGGTGGGTAGTTCATGGGCCTTCCTCTCCGCCCTGGCCTTGGCCCTGCTCTGGCTGTTGGCGGGGGGGGTGTTCGGTTTTTCCGATAGCTGGCAGCTGGTGATGAACACGGTAAGCAGCGTGGTCACGTTTCTCATGGTCTTTCTCTTGCAGCGGGCGCAGAATAAGGAATCCCTGGTAACGCAGGTCAAGCTGAACGAATTACTGGCGGCCAAGCGTGGCGCCAGCAACCGGCTCATCAACCTGGAGCAGCTTTCGGAGGAAGAAATCCGGGAACTGCACCGCCGTTTCCAGGAACTCGCGAATCGGTCCAGCGCTGCGCCCAAGCAGCCTTGCTCCATCGAGGAGGTCACGCCGTGACTGCTGTCGCCCCTGGGGTCGACCACAGTTCAAGTCTTCTCTGCGCTTCACCAACCTCCGCTCGCGCGCAAGCGCGGCCTGGCGGGCGATCGGCCGCTGCAGGCGAAAACGGAGATGTAGGGTAAGAGGAATGAACATCCCCACCGAGCCCACCGGCGGTCTGGCGAAACCCCTTCTTCCGCTCGCCGCTATTGCCGCGGGTCAGGGCACGGAGTGGCTGCGCATCACCCTTGCCAGCATCGGCGACGGCGTGATCAGCACCGACGCCGAAGGCCGAATCACGTTCATGAACGGCGCCGCCGAGGCGTTGACGGGCTGGACGGGAGCCGAGGCGCACGGTCGGCCCCTGCCGGAGGTTTTCCACATCATCGACGCAAGGACCCGCGAGCGCGGCGAGAACCCGGTCCTGCGCGCCTTGCGCGAGAAGACCGTGGTGGGTCTGGCCAATCACACGCTCCTCATCGCGCGGGACGGACGAGAAGTGCCGATCGGTGACAGCGCGGGCCCGATGATCAGCGAAGCCGGCGTCCCGATCGGGGCGGTCGTGGTCTTTCGCGACGTCAGCAAAAGCAAACAGGCGCAGGAGAGCCAGGCGCGGCTGGCGGCCATCGTCGAATCCTCGGACGACGCGATCGTCAGCAAGACGCTCGATGGCGTGATCCGCTCGTGGAACGCCGGCGCGGAACGGCTTTTCGGTTACACGCCCGAGGAGGCCATTGGCCGGCCCATCACGTTGATCATTCCGCCGGAGCGGGACGCCGAGGAGCCGGCGATTCTGGAGCGGCTGCGGCGCGGCGAGCGCGTCGACCACTTCGAGACCGTGCGGGTCGCCAAGGACGGCCGGCGGCTCGACATTTCCCTGACGATCTCGCCGGTGCGGGACGAGGAAGGGCGGGTCATCGGCGCGTCGAAGGTCGCCCGTGACATCACCGAGCGCAAGCGCACCGAGGCGGCGCTGCGGGAGAGCGACGAGAAGCTCCGGCTCATGGCCGATACCATCCCGCAGATGGCCTGGATGGCCCGGCCGGACGGGCACATCTTCTGGTACAACCGCCGCTGGTACGAATACACTGGGACGACGCCCGAGGAAGTGGAAGGGTGGGGTTGGCAGTCCGTACACGATCCGGACGTGCTTCCCAGCGTGCTCGAACGCTGGCGTGGCTCCCTCGCCAGCGGCGCGGCGTTTGACATGGTGTTCCCCCTGCGCGGGGCGGACGGGTTGTTCCGTCCCTTTCTCACCCGTATCAATCCGCTCCGGAACGACGACGGCCGCATTCTCTACTGGTTCGGCACGAACACGGATATCAGCGAGCAGAAGCAGGCGGAGGAGCGTCTCGGCTTCCTCGCGGACGCCAGCGCCGCTCTCGCCGACGTCGTGGACTCGGAGCGCACGCTGAACAAGGTCGCTCGCCTGGCCGTGCCCTTCTTCGCCGACTGGTGCGCCGTGGACATGATCCAGACGGATGGCGGCCTGCGGCGGCTCGCCACCACCCAGGCGGAGCTCCTCCGGAAAGACGCGGCACAGCGGACGGATCGTCCGGCGCCGCTCCCCCACGATGACTCGGCCGGGCCGGCGCGCGTCGTCCGCTCAGGCGAGTCGGAAATGGGCGCCGAGATCGGCGAATCGGTCCTGGCGG
Source organism: Gemmataceae bacterium (assembly GCA_046350295.1). Lineage (GTDB taxonomy): Bacteria > Planctomycetota > Planctomycetia > Gemmatales > Gemmataceae > JAXMAR01. The sequence goes on along the minus strand of JAXMAR010000036.1, from coordinate 7,341 downwards.
CGCTGGCGCGGGATGCGGATCAACTGCAGTTCCTGCGACGTCTCGGCTTGCACTCCTACATCTGCGTGCCCCTGGCCACGCGCGGCCGGACGCTCGGCGCCATGACGTTCGCGCTGTCCGGATCGGGACGGCGTTACGGGCCCGCCGAGCTGAAGCTGGCGCAAGACCTGGCCCACCGCGCCGCCGTCGCCACCGAGAACGCCCGGCTTTACGGCGAGCTGCGTGAGGCGGACCGGCGCAAGGACGAGTTCATCGCCCTGCTGGCCCACGAGCTGCGCAATCCCCTGGCGCCGATCCGCAACGGGCTCCAGGTGATGCGGCTCTCCGAAGGCGACGCCAGCGCCGTCGCCCAGGCCAGGGGAATCCTGGAGCGCCAACTCGGGCACATGGTGCGGCTCATCGACGATCTGCTCGACATCTCACGCATCAGCCGCAACAAGATGGAGCTGCGCCGTTCGCGGGTGCTGCTCGCCGACGTCGTGAGCAGCGCGGTGGAGACCTCGCGGCCGATCATCGAGGCCGCCCGGCACGAACTCACGGTGTCGCTTCCCACGGAGCCCGTGTGCCTCGACGCCGACCTCACGCGGCTGGCCCAGGTTTTCGGCAACCTCCTCACGAACAGCGCCAAGTACACCGAGCGCGGCGGACGCATCTGGCTCAGCGCCACGCGGGAAGGAAACCAGGTGGCGGTCACGGTCCGCGACTCGGGCATCGGCATTCCCGCCTTCGCGCTGCCGCAGCTGTTCGACATGTTCTCGCAGGTGGATCGCAGCCTCGAACGCTCGGCGGGTGGCCTGGGGATCGGGCTGGCCCTGGTGAAAGGCCTGGTCGAGATGCACGGGGGAACGGTCGAGGCGACGAGCCCCGGCCAGGGCAAGGGGAGCACGTTCACGGTGCGGCTGCCGGTGCTCGAGAGTCGCACGGAGGCGTCGGAGGCCCCGGTCGACGCAAGCGAGCGCGTCTCCCTTCCGCGTCGGCGCATTCTGGTCGTCGACGACAACCGTGATTCCGCCCACTCCCTGTCGCTGCTGCTCAAGCTTGTGGGCAACGAGGTGCGGACGGTACACGATGGACTCGAGGCGGTCGAGGCGGCCGAGAGGTTTCGGCCGCAAGTGATCCTGATGGATGTCGGCATGCCCCGCCTCAACGGCTACGAAGCCACGCGCCGCATCCGGGAGCAGGCCTGGAGCGGATCGGTAATCATCATCGCCGTGACCGGGTGGGGACAAGAAGTCGACAAGCTCCGGTCGCGCGCGGCCGGGTGCCATGGGCATCTGGTGAAGCCGGTGCAACTTTCCGACCTGGAGAAACTTCTTGCCGAATTGACGGGCGGTCACGTCGCCGGTCAATTCTAACTGGACGCGCTCGCGCCGCCGCGACGGGGGAGGTTCTGATCGGCATGCTACTTGCTTGGTGAAAACATCAGATCAGCGGTTTCCCAAATCTATCCCGGTACGTTTTCATGTCAGCGCTCAAACGCCCTCGCCTGGTCGTCCCTGATGGCATTCAGGAACCTCAGAACGCCGGGAGCTCATCCGCTCCGACGAAGATCCTTGCGGTCGACATCGGGGGCACGAAGATCAAGATGCTCGTGACCGGCGCCACCGAACCGCGCAAGCTTCCCTCGGGCAAGCGCCTGACACCGGCGCGCCTCATGGACGCGATCAAGGAGTTGGCCCAGGACTGGGATTACGAGGCCGTATCCATCGGTTACCCCGGCCTGGTCGGATCCAACGGACCGCGTTCAGAACCCTTGAACCTCGGACCCGGGTGGGTCGGCTTCAATTATGGCGCCGCGTTCGACCGGCCTGTCCGCATCGTCAACGACGCCGCCATGCAGGCCCTCGGCAGCTACGAAGGCGGTCGCATGCTTTTTCTTGGTCTCGGCACCGGCCTGGGCGCCGCTCTCATCGCGGACAAGGCGATCGTGACTCTGGAACTGGGCCGGCTCGTTTACAAGGACGGCCGAACCTTCGGCGAAACGCTGGGCCGCAAAGGGCTGGACCGGGCGGGCAAGGGCCCATGGCGCGAGGCGGTCGGCGACATCGTGCCGACGCTGATGGCGGCGTTCGTCGCCGACTATGTCGTCATCGGCGGCGGCAACGCGAAGTTGGTGCGGAAACTTCCGGCCGGCGCTCGTTTGGGACACAACAATACCGCCTTCCGCGGCGGCTTTCGCTTGTGGCACGTCGAAGACTTGCAGACGCTCGTTCCCCAAGGGGGTCCGCCGGCGCCGCCCAAAGAAGCGGAGCAGTGGCGGATGATCTGACCCGGCGCCGCCCCCCCGGCCGATCTGAAACCGAGCTTGCGCCGTTCACGCAGCTTCACTTTTCTTCCGCGGCACATCCGGCCGCGGAGTCGCATTGGCTCCCCCAATCGGCCGCCGTGAAAAAAAAGATGATGAAAAGAACGGCCGGCGGGCAATACTAAGATAACAGGAGCGATCCGAGTTCGGGCTTGCCCCCATGGCGACCGCGCAACTGCACAAGGCCCTGGACCAAATCCGCGGGCTGACGCCTGTTCTGCCCCAGGGAACGGACGCCCAGCTGCTGGAGGCGTTCATCGAGCGCCGCAGCGAGCAGGCGTTTGCCGCCCTGCTCGCGCGTCACGGCCCCATGGTGCTGGGCGTGTGCCGCCGCATCCTGCGCAATCATCATGACGCCGAGGACGCCTTCCAGGCCACCTTCCTCGTGCTGGCCCGCAAAGCCGCTTCCATCGTCCCGCGCCCCATGCTCGCCAACTGGCTCTATGGCGTCGCCTGCCGCACCGCCCTCAAGGCCGGCGCGATGCTCGGCCGGCGGCGAACCCGGGAGAGGCAGGTGATCGCCATGCCCGAGCCGGCCGCTCACCCCGAGTTATTCAATCAGCTCGAGCCGATCCTCGACCAGGAGTTGAGCCGGCTGGCGGACAAGTATCGGGCGGCCGTGGTCCTCTGTGATCTCGAAGGCAAGAGCCGCAAGGAAGCGGCCCGGGCTCTCGGGATCGTCGAAGGGACGCTCTCCAGCCGCCTCACCAAGGCGCGTCGGCTTCTCGCCAAACGCCTGGCGCGGCAGGGAATCATCGTCCCCGTCGCGTCGCTGGCTCTGTGGCTCGGCTCGACGTCGGCGGCGGTACCGTGCTCCGTCCTCGCCGCGACCGCCCAGGCCGCCGCGGCCGCCACCTCCAGCACGGCCCTGATCGGCATCGTCTCCCCCAAGGTCGCCGCCTTGACGGACGGCATCCTCAAATCGATGCTGGTGGCCAAGCTCAAGATCGGCTTGAGCTTCCTGGCGTTGCTCTTCTGTGTCGGCGTGTCGCTCGTGATCTCCTTCGGCACCGGGGCGGCCGAGCCTGTACCGCCCGTCGTGGTCCGTCCCGCTGACGACCCGGGCACCGGCGCCCTCTTCTCGGACAAGCTCTATCCTGTCGAGGGAGATCGGCTCGTGCCGCCGCGTGCGGCGTCGGCCGTCCTGGATCCGCCGCCGGATGGCCCGGCTGAGCCCGCGGCCAAGACCGAGTTGGAAGGGGTGTGGGAGCGCATCATCGCCGTCAAGCACGGCGAGAAGCTGGAAGTGCTCAAGGGGACGGAGGTCACGGTTGAGAGGGATCGCTTCGAGCTGAAGGTCGGCAACAGGCGCATCACCGTGGGGACCTTCAAGATCGACCCGAAGAAGAGTCCCAAGGCAATCGACGTCACCTACACCGAAGGACCGGACACCGGCAAGACCATCCACGCCATCTACGCCATCGAAGACGGCAAGCTGCAATTCCGCGGTCCCGGCAAGGTCGACGACGACCGGCCGAGCACTTTTGTCACCAGTCCCCAGTCCCTCGGCTTCTTCTCCGTTTACGAGCGGAAAAAGTAATCCGGCGCGGACTGTCCCCATCCCTCATGAGAGCGATCCATGTATTTCAGCGCTGGAAGAGGGACCGTCCCCGTTCTGAAGCCGCCGCACAAGGATATGGAAGGCAAGCGCCGCAAACAGAAGCCGAGGCTATTCACGGCGGACCTCCACGACGGCGTCCAGCGCCTCGTCGCGAGCGCGACCGTTGAACTGTGGACGCGGAACCGCCGCCACTGGCGCGGCCAGATCCTCTTCCCCGCTCAGGGCGGGCTCTACGCCGACTCTTGCTACACGCTGAAGACGGCGCGGGAGACGCGCCGCATTCGCGCGCTCGATGTGCAACTCATCCGCGGCATGTCGTGGGTTTTGTTCGAGCAGGTGACGGAGGAGCGGCGGTATGAGTGAACGGTATGAGTGCACGGTAGGAAGGATCCTCCTGTAGCCGAACTCGTGAGAGTTTGGCTTGTGTGAATTCTCACGAATTCAGCTACCCAGGATGTGTTCGTGAGCGGGAGTAGCCATGCCACGCAACTATCGCGTCGCCGTCATCGGCCGCACCGGCCGCGGCAATTATGGGCACGGACTCGACGTCGTCTGGCGCGAGTTCAAGAACGTCCAAATCGTTGCCGTGGCCGATGAGAGCGACGCCGGGCGGGCGGCGGCGCAGAAACGCCTGGGCGCCAGGAACGTCTACGCCGATTTCCGCGACATGCTCAAGAAGGAGCGGCCGCAGATCGTGAGCGTGGCCGACCGGCATCTCGACCAGCACCGAGACATGGTGATCGCCTGCGCCGAGGCTGGGGCGAGCGTCTTCCTCGAGAAGCCGATGTGCCGCACCCTGGCCGAGGCGGACGAGATCATCGCCGCGTGCGAGAAGCATCACGTCAAGCTCGCTATCGCCCACCAGACGCGCTACAGTCCGCGCCTCGCCCGCGTCAAGGACATGATCGCGGCCGGCGACCTGGGCGACGTCCTGGAAATGCGCGGCCGGGGCAAAGAGGACAGCCGGGTGGGCGGGAACGACCTGATGGTCCTCGGCACGCACATCTTCGACCTCATGCGCTTCATCGGCGGCGATTGCCGCTGGTGCTTCGCGAAAGTGCAGCAGACGGAGAAGGGTGCGGTGCGGCCGATCACCAAGGCGGACGTGCGTGACGGAGGCGAAGGCATGGGGCCGGTCGCCGGGGACCACATCACGGCGCTGTACGGCTTCGATCGCGGCGTGATGGGGCACTTCGCCAGCCAACGCTCGACACGGCGGCCGGGCGAGCGCGACCGCTTCGGCCTCACGATTTACGGCAGCCGCGGCATCGTCCAGACGACGACCGGCAGCCTCCCCGCAACCTTCTTCTTGTCTGATCCCTCCTGGTTCCCGGGCCGCGGCCCCGCCAAGTGGCAGGAGATTACCAGCGCCGGCATCGGCAAACCGGAGACGCTTAAAGACGGCGGTCTGGCCCAGGGCAACGTCTGGATCGCGCAGGACCTGATGGAGGCGATCGAACGCGATCGTCAGCCGAAGGGGAGCATGTACGACGCCCGAGCTGCGCTGGAGATGATCCTCGCCGTCTACGAATCACAACGGACGCAGCGGACTGTCGAGCTACCGATGAAGAACCGGCGGCAGCCGTTGACGATGCTGTGAGTGCAAGCGTGCGCGACGGACGCCATCGCTCGCTTCGTTTATGATGGTGGCGACGAAAAAGCCCCGCGGTGGCGCCGCGGGGCTTCGTTTTCACTCAGACGCTTCCAAGGTCGCTCACGAGCCACCCGGAATGACCGGAAGGCTGAGGGCCTTCGGATCCGTCGTCTGGAACACGGGGTTGAGGACGACGGTCGGCTCGCTGGAGCCAGGCGTCGACTTCAGCTCGGCGGTGAATTGCACGCCGGCCCCGGACACCGGCAGGGCCGAGGTCCGATAGGTCGGGCCAACCTTGATGGGTGGGCCGGAAGGCGTGCGGGCGCCGGGGCTCATCGCGAAGCCGCTCGGCGGCTTGGCGGCGGAGAAGTCCTGGTAGGCCAGCTCACGCAGGGCCAGGTGGATGTTTTTCTGTGCCTCGCGCCTCGACTCCTGCTTGCCGCTCTTGTGAGCGCCCGCGGGAGCGACGCTGGCCAACTCGGTGCGATTGCCGTCCTTGAGAACGACCTTGAAGGTCGTCTCGCCGTCGAGCTTGAAGGTTTCGAGGCGGCGGACCGCCTTGCCCGTGCCGTCGTGGGTGACGATCTCGAGCTTGGCGCGGTTGCCGAACGTCTCGCCCCAGAGGCGGCGCACCTTGACGGTGTATTCGCCGGAGAAAGCCTGAGCGGCGACATAGCCGTTGCGGCCCGGCTCGGTGAGGCTGCTGGTCAGGAAGACGCCGCCTCCCGTGGTCTGGCGCCGCAGGGCGGAGCAGACCGTTCCGGTCGGCTCGACGACTTCGAGCTGGAGCTCCGCGGCGCCCTTGTCCGATTCCCAGGTGAGCGTGACGGTGAGGTCGCGCGCCTTGAGGCGGTTCAGGGCGGCCCGCAGTTTCTCCGCCTCGGTCTTGCGGCCGTCGCGGTTCAGCGCGTCCGAAAGGGTCTTCACGCGGGTCTCGGCCTGGGTGTGCAGGCCCTTGTTGTCGACCGGCCAATCGCGACTGAGCAATTGGTCGACGGCCCATTCCATGCCTTTGCTGTCCTTGCCGAGGTCGGCGTAGGCCAACGCTTCGGAATAGGGTTGAGCCAGGTTGGGCTCGAGCAGCGCCGCTTGCCGGCAAAAGGCGAGGGCGCGGTCGTATTGCTTGTGGTCCGCCATAGTCTGGGCGGCCTGGAGGAAGCCGCTCGCGTCCGTGGGGTCGAGGGAGACAGCGGAGAGCCGCGCCCGGCGGACCTCCTCAGGGCTTTCGTTGGAGGCTTCGAGGGCGACCGCCAGGGCTTCATAGACCCAGGGGCGCACGACGATGCCGTAGCGCAGGTTGGCCTTGAGGAACTCGGCCGCATGCTTGTAGTTGCCGCTTTCGAAGAGGAAATCGGCGGTCGCGATGATGAGGCCGGGCTCGATGCCACCCTTGGCGAGGGCCTCGTTCCAGACCTTGGTCGCGTCCAGCTCTTCCCCCTTCTTGGGGGGAGCGAGCTTGATGATCCTCATCGTGGGGTCCTTGACCACATCACCGGAATCGGCGACGCGGATGTCGCCCCGGTCCTTGATGGGGAGGGCGCCCAGCGCGCCCGCGCCCTTGGCCTTGCCGCCGGCGCCGCCCGGCATGAGGGAGGTGTGCAGCGGGGTTGGGGCACGGATCATGAGAGCCAGGGCGGGCGGGAAGAACTCGATCGTGTTGGCCTCGCGGATGTCGGCCGGGCCGCCTTCCGCGACGGGAGGCGGCGGGGGCATACCGACCATGCCCATCATGCCGAACATTCCGCCCATGCCGACCATACCTAGGCCGGGGAACATGTTGAAGGGATTGAAGGGTTGCGGCTGGGTGGTGACGAACCAGCTGCCGGGGTCGACAACCTTGGTAATGATCTGGATCAAACTGACGGCTTGGCTGGCGCCCAT
>JAXMAR010000035.1:0-87350 GCA_046350295.1 Gemmataceae bacterium | reverse complement strand
AAGAGCTCTTCGCGCGTTACGGCGGCGAGGAGTTCACCGTCGTCCTCCCCGAAACCACCACCGAAGGCGCCGTCAAGCTCTGCGACCGCCTCCTGAGCGTCGTCAGCCAGACCCCGTTCCAGTACGAGGAACACACCTACGACGTCACCATCAGCGCCGGCATCGGCGCCACCCAGGGGGAAAAAAACATCACCCCCATGGAACTCATCCGCCGCGCCGACGAAAAGCTCTACCAGGCCAAACGCGAAGGCCGCAACCGCGTCGTCAGCTAAGACCCGACAACTGACTCAACGATGCCCCAATCAACGACAGGGATGCCACGCAAGCGCCTACGCCGAAGGCGTCAAATCTATTAGACCAGGGTTAAGACTCAACGATGCCCCAATCAACGACAGGGATGCCACGCAAGCGCCTACGCCGAAGGCGTCAAATCTATTAGACCAGGGTTAAGACTCAACGATGCCCCAATCAACGACAGGATGCCACGCAGGCGCCTACGCCGAAGGCGTTAAATCGATTAGCCCAGGGTTAAGCGTAGCGCAACCCTGGGAACGCGGCGCCCCGAGCGATTCCTACGCCGAAGGCGTTACATAGCCGGCGCCCAAGAACGAATGACCGGAACCCACCATCCCACTCGAGACCATACTTCCGCAAGAGCTCCCGAAACTCTTCCTGAAACGTCCGCACCCGATGGTGCTCCTCCTGATTCGCAATGTACATACGCAACGGTTCGACATGCGACGGACTGATCGAGAACGCCCTATAGCCCTTCTGCCAGTAGAAGTCTCTCCCCGCCTTCGCCTTCAACGACTGCGACGATTCCCGCTTCAACTCCTTCACGAGATCGGCCACGGCAATCGTCCGTCCGAACTGGCATAGGATGTGGACGTGATCGGCCACCCGCCCACACTGAGGACCTGGCAACCAAGATTGTTGCACGTCCCCCCGAGATACCGGTGCGCCTCGTCGGGGACCGCAGGATCGTGTAAGAACGGAGCGCGGTCCTTGGTGGAAAACACGATGTGCAAATAGATCTGAGCGAGGGATTGCGCCATGGTTCGATCTCCTTCTCGGACATAGGAGACGATCCAAGGATATGCGATTGGGACGGCATCGCAAAGAGCGACGCTGCTCACGCTCGGGGGGAAACCGATGGGAATCGTATGGCTCCCGTCTTCTGCGTGGGGCACGCCGTCTATGTAACGCCTTCGGCGTAGAATCCTTCGAGGCGCCCTGTCCCCCAGGGGTGCGCTGCGCTTAACCCTGGGCTAATCGATGTAACGCCTTCGGCGTAGGGTGAAGGACGACGTGCTCCCTGGTCCCGGCGCACTCTTGCCGCCGCATCGCGCGCACGCCAACCGCGCCGAGGCCCCGACCCATCGACGAATCCAACGACCCACGCTGGGTCCGCCGGTGATCTGCCACTCGACGGGACACGGAACGCCTTCTGCCGCATTCTGCCACCTGCCGCCGCATTTTTGCTGGACACCAGCGCTCCCTCAAGGTCCAATCGAAGCCGTCACTCCACGCCCTTAACCGAAAGGCGCAGCGATGCGGCCGATCTTTCTTCTCCTGGCCTTGTCCGCCCTCCTCATCGCCCCCGGCCTCGGCTTCGCCGGCGCCTCCGCCAAGAAGCCGAACATCCTCTTTCTCCTTATCGACGACCTCGGCTATACCGACGTCGGCTTCAACGGCGGCGCCATCAAGACGCCCAACATCGACAAGCTCGCCCGCTCCGGCGCCAGGCTGACCTCCTTCTACGTCCAGCCCGTCTGCTCACCGACGCGGGCCGCCCTCATGACCGGCCGCTATCCCATGCGTCATGGCCTGCAGGTCGGCGTCGTCCGCCCCTGGGCCCGGTACGGCCTGCCACTCAACGAGCGCACGCTCGCCGAGGCGCTGCGCCAGGCCGGCTACTTCACCGCCATCATCGGCAAATGGCACCTCGGCCACTTTCACCCCGACTACCTGCCGACCAAGCGCGGCTTCGACTACCAGTATGGCCACTACAACGGCGCCCTCGATTACTTCACGCACATGCGCGACGGCGGCTTCGACTGGCATCGCAACGACAAGGTCTGCCGCGACGAGGGCTACACCACGAAGCTACTGGGGAACGAAGCGGTGCGCCTGATCGAAAAACACGATCCGAAAACCCCTCTCTTCCTCTACCTGCCGTTCAACGCTCCGCACGCCCCGCTGCAAGCGCTGCCGGAGCACCTCAAGCTCTATGAGCACATCAAGGACAAGACGCGGCGGACCTACTGCGCCATGGTCTCCGCCGTCGACGAGCAGATCGGCCGGGTCATCGAGGCGCTGCGCAAGCAAGGCATGCTCGAGAACACGATCATCGTCTTCTCCAGCGACAACGGCGGCCCGCTGGGCCTCGGCGCCACCAACGGGACGCTCCGCGGCGGCAAGGCGTCGCTCTACGAAGGGGGCGTCCGCGCCGCCGCCTTCGTCGCCTGGCCGGGGCACATCAAGGACGGCATCGAGATCCATGAGCCGCTGCACATGGTCGACTGGTATCCGACGCTGGTCAACCGCGCCGGCGGCACGCTCGAGCAGAAGCTGCCGATCGACGGCAAGGACATCTGGGACGTCTTGACCAAGGGGGCGAAATCGCCGCACGAGGACATTCTCTTCAACGTCACGCCCGGCGGCGGCGCCCTGCGCAAAGGGGACTGGAAGCTGGTGCTGGGGGGCGCCGCCCCGGACGATCCGGACGGCAAGGCCGCGCCCAAGAAAAAGAAGAAGGATAAAGCGTCCGTCGAGCTCTTCAACCTGAAGAGCGACCCCGAGGAGAAGACCAACCTGGCCGAGCGCGAGCCGGAGCGCGTGCGCGAACTGCGCGTCCGTCTAGCGGCCTACGCCCGCGAAGCCGTGCCCCCCAAGGCGACCCAAAAGGGGAAGGACTTCAAATCACCGAAGGTATGGGGCGAAGCGGATTGAGTGGCCAGGAGGGGCCTTGCTGCAAAAGGGACGGGATCTCTCGGGCCTTGAACAACACAGTGAACTCAGAAGAACAAAAGCCGCGTTCCCGGACCGCGCCCCAGCAAGCTCTTCGCGCGCGGCCTTGGACCCCTTAGGATGTCCGTATGCTACGGAGACCCGCCTGCAATGCCCGACCTTGCCGATCGCAACCTCCTCTTTGGTATCCAGGCCCTCCACAATGGCTTCATCACCCGCGACCAGCTCATCGCCGGCATGAACGCCTGGCTTCTCGCCAAGCAGCGGCCGCTCGGCGACCTGCTCGTCGAGCACGGGGGCTTGACCCCAGCTCGCCGCCAGGTGCTCGACGCGCTGCTCGATGAGCAAGTCAAACGCTACGGGGGGGATGCGCAACAGAGTCTTGCCGCCCTCAGTTCCGCGGAGTCCGCCAGAGAGGCGCTCCAAGGTCTGCGAGACGCAGACGTGCAGGCCAGCCTGGCGTGCCTTGGCGAGGGCCGGCCGATCGAAAGCACGATCGATTCGGTAGGCGAGTCGACCTCTGCCGGCGCACGGTTCCGGATCTTGCGCCCCCATGCCCGCGGCGGCCTCGGCCAGGTCTATGTCGCCAAGGACCAGGAACTCAACCGCGAGGTCGCCCTCAAGGAAATCCAGGAGCGCCACGCCGATCACGTCGAAAGCCGGGCCCGCTTCCTGCTCGAGGCTGAAGTCACCGGCGGCCTGGAACACCCCGGCATCGTCCCTGTCTACGGTCTGGGTCGCCATCCCGACGGCCGCCCGTTCTACGCCATGCGCTTCATCCGCGGCGACAGTCTCAAGGACGCCATCGCCGCCTTCCACAAGGCCCCAGTCTCCCCGGCGCCCGCCACGCCCCCCTTGGACCCCGCTTCGCCGAGCAGGGGCGATCCAGGTCCGCCAGCGACAAACCGCGTGCACGCCCTGGCCCTGCGCGGTGAACGCCTTCTCGCCTTCCGCAAGCTCCTCCAGCGCTTTGTCGACGTCTGCGAGGCCATCGCCTACGCCCACAGCCGCGGCGTTCTCCACCGCGATCTCAAGCCCGGCAATATCATGCTCGGCCGCTACGGTGAAACTCTCGTTGTCGACTGGGGCCTGGCGCGGATGACGGGCGATGCCAAAGCGGCCAACGGCGAGACCGCTGCTTCCTCGCCCCCATCTCTCGACGAGCCGCCCTTGCGTCCTTCCTCCAGCGGAAGCGCCGAGACCATGACCGGCCAGGCCATCGGAACCCCGCAATTCATGAGCCCCGAACAAGCCGCCGGCCGGCTCGACCTTTTTGGCCCGGCCAGCGACGTCTACAGCCTCGGCGCCACGCTCTACAGCGTGCTGACCGGCCGACCGCCGTTCGAGGGCAAGGACGTCGGCGCCGTCCTTGAGGATGTCCGCCGCGGCCGCTTCGTTGCCCCAAGAAAGGTGATTGCCGACATCCCGCCCGGCCTCGATGCCATCTGCGTCAAAGCAATGGCGACCCAGCCGGAAGACCGCTACGCCTCTCCGCGCGATCTGGCGGAGGACCTCGAGCACTGGCTCGCCGACGAACCCGTTAGCGCCTGGCCGGAGCCGTGGACCGTCCAGGCCAGGCGCTGGGTCGGCCGGCATCGCACGGCGGTTACGAGTGGGGCGGCGGTCCTGGTCGTAATTGCCGCCGCTCTTGCCCTGGGCGCGGCGCTTCTGGGCCGGGCCAATTCCGAGCTTGCCGATGCCAACCAAAAGGTGGAAGGAGCGCTGACGCGGCTGACCAAGGCGAACGAGGAGACCAAGCTTGCCCTCGGGCGCTCCGAGGCGCTTCTCTACAACGCCACGATCCGTCAGGCGGTGCTCCACTGGCACGACAGCGATTTCGTCGGCATGCGTGACAGCCTGGACGAATGCAAGCGCGAACGACGCGGGCCGGAATTTGGCTACCTGGCCCGCCAGTGCCGGCAGACCATGCGCCTTCTCGGAACACACGACGCGCGCGTTACCTGCCTGGCTCTCTCCGCGGACGGCAAACGCCTTTTCTCCGGAAGCTGGGACAGGACGGTCAAGGTCTGGGACACGGCGACGGGCAAGGAGAGTGCGAGTCTGAGCGGTCACGCGTCCGCCGTGGACAGCCTGGTCGTCAGCCGGGACAACAAGCGGCTCTTCTCCGGCGGCAGCGACGGCACGATCCATGTCTGGGACCTGGAGACGAACAAGGACATCCGCACACTGCGCGGGCACAAGGGCGAAGTCTTCAGCCTGGCGCTTTCCGCGGACGGCACGCGTCTCTATTCGGCCAGCTCCGACCAGATCAAGGTATGGGATTTGGAGGCGGGCAAGGAGACGGCAACACTGCAAGGGCACAAGGGCTGGGTGGCGAGTCTCGCGCTTTCTCCCGACGGCAAGCGCCTCTTCTCGGGAAGTTGGGACAAGACGATCAAGGTCTGGGACCTGGAGACCGGCAAGGACGTCCTCACCCTGCCCGGCCACAAAGCCGAGGTCGTCAGCCTCACGTTGTCGGCTGATGGGAAACGGCTCTATTCCGGCAGCTGGGACGGGACGATCAAGAGTTGGAACGTGGATACGGGCAAAGAGATTGGCGTCCCGCGCGACCATAAGGCCGAGGTTTTTTGCCTGGCGCTTTCCGCGGATGGCAAGCGTCTGTTTTCGGGAAGCCGTGATTACACGATCAAAGTCTGGAGCCTGGAAGAAGACAAGGAGACCCTGACCCTGCGCGGGCACACGAAATTCGTATCGAGTCTGGCGATCTCTGCGGACGGCAGGCTCTTTTCCGGGAGCTCGGACGAAACGATCAAGGTGTGGAACCTGGACGCGGGCAAGGAGAGCCTGATCTTGCGCGGTCCGACAAACTTTGTCACGAGCCTGACAGTATCCGCCGATGGCAAGCGTATGTTCTGGGGTACGCACGACAGCACGATCAAAGTCTCGCAAGTGGACGGCAAGGAGATCATGACGCTGCGCGGGCACGCCGAATTCGTGAGGGCCCTTGTCGTGTCCGCTGACGGGAAACGTCTCTTCTCAGGAAGCTTCGATAGCACGATCAAGGCGTGGGACCTGGAAACCGGCGCCGATATCCTGACCCTGCGCGGCCACACAAACTACGTTCTCACGCTGGCCCTGTCGGCAGACGGCAAGCGCCTGGTTTCGGGTGGCGTGGACCAGACAATCAAGATCTGGGACCTGGAGGCCGGCAAGGAACTGGCGACCCTGCGCGGGCACGCCAGCAACGTGACCGGCCTGGTCTTCTCCGCGGACGGCAAGCGTCTCTTCTCTGCGAGCTCGGATCAGACGATCAAGGTCTGGGACCTGGATACCGGCAAGGCGTCGCTTACTTTGCGCGGGCACACGAGCTATGTGACGAGTCTGGCCCTGTCCCGAGATGGCAAGCGCCTCTTCTCGGCCGACGGGGACAAGACCATCAAGGTCTGGGATCTGGAAGCCGGGGAGGAAACGCTGTCCCTCCATGGGCATACCGATTCGGTCCTGACCCTCGCCCTCTCCAGCGACGGCAAACGGCTTTTTTCCGGAAGCCTGGACAAGACAATCAAGATCTGGGACCTGGAGGCGGGCAGGGAATCCCTGACGTTGCGAGGCCACACCTTCGCGGTCGACAGCCTTGCGCTGTCGGCCGACGCGAGGCGCCTCTTTTCGGGTAGCGCCGACGGTAGCATCCGGGTGTGGAATCTGGACGCAGGCGAGGAGTGACTCCACCGCAGGGCGGAGGCACAGACGCGTGCTCTCCTTCTTCATTTGAGAAGCCCCCGCTGCCCCAGCCAGTCCGCGCACAGCCGCGTCCACGTCGAGCAGGGCCGGTCGCTCTTGCGCACCGCGAAGTCGTGTACCGTGTCGCCGTAAACGTGTAGCGCGGCAGGGACGCCGGCGCGCTTCAAGGCCAGGTACATGAAGACGCTGTGCTCCGGCGTGCTGATCGGATCGTCCGAGCCGTGGACCAGAAACACCGGCGGCGTCCCCTTCGGCACGCTCAGCCCCGGGGACAATTCGTCCTTGTCCTTCGCCTTCAAGTAACCCGAGTACGCGGCAATCGCGAAGTCCGGCCGGCAACTGACCTTGTCCACCTCATCCACCGTCGCGTAGGTCCGCTTCTCGAAGCGCGTCGCCGTCGCGATCGCGAGATGCCCGCCCGCCGAGAAGCCGATCATGCCGATGCGCTTGGGATCGATCCCCCATTCCTTGGCCCGGCTCCGCACGAGGCTCACGGCACGCTGCGCATCCTGAAGCGGCCGCCGCGCCGGCTCCCCCTTGACGTCATCGGGCCGCCGCGGCACCCGGTACTTGAGAACGATGCCGGTCACGCCGATGGAGTTGAGCCAGGCCGCGACCTCTTCCCCCTCCAGCTCCCAGAACAAGTTCCAGTAGCCGCCGCCCGGACAGATCAGCATCGCCGCTCCGGTTTCCTTCTCCTTCGCCGGGCGATAGATGGTGATGCTCGGCCTGGTGACGTTGGAGAGCATCCGCGTCGACTCCGTCACCTCCACCTGCTTGCGGTCCAGCTTGGGCGACATGACGACCTTCTCCGGCCCGATGCCCCCCGCTTCCTCGGGCGCTTTGCCCGGCCAGAGATCGACGACCAGCGGCTTCTCACCCGCCGCGGCGGACCCAACACACAGGCAAGCGAGCAGTGTTAGTGCAATTCGGCTCATGGTCGCTCCTTTGCTGCAAAGATGCGGCTATCCTACGGCGCGACAAATCTCCAAACGCCGGCGCATCACATCAGCCGTTCCCCGCGCCGACGTTCGAACTCATCGACGCCGATCCGCTCGAAGCGCACCTTGTCCCCCGTCCGCAACGGAAAATAGCCGTCCCCCACGTTCACCAACTCCAGCGGCGTGCGGCCGACGATATTCCAGCCGCCGGGGCGCTCCTCGGTGTAGATGCCGGTCTGCCGGCCCGTCAAACCGACGCTGCCGGCTTCGACCTTCAAACGCGGTGTTTCGAGGCGCGGAGCCCCGCAGAGCCGTTCCGGCAGATAGCCCAGATAGGGAAAACCCGGACAAAAGCCGATGGCGTAAACGGCGTAAACGGCGCCGCAGTGCAGGGCGATTACCTCGGCAACTGAAAGGCCGGTATGCCGCGCGACGCGCTCCAGATCGAGTCCCAGCTCATAACAGCACGGGATGACACGCAACCGGCCGGGCGGCGCCGGGCGATCGGCGCTTTCGACCCGGCGCACTTCACTGGCCGCCTCCTCATAGCCGAGCTTGAGTGCGTCGTAATACACCGCGACCGCCTTGTAGGCCTGCACGACGTCAATCAGCCAAGGCCACCCCATCGCGCGCGCCGCAGCCGCTAGCCGCAAAGCCGCCTCTTCGTCGTCGCAGTAAGCCATCACGGCCTGGTCGCCGAGCGGATGGACGTTCATGCTCGCGAATTCCTCTCCAGCCACCAGGCACTAACCACCAGTCACCCCCACCGGTTATACTCAGGAATCTGGGACAACAGGCCGCGACAGGCGTCCTAACTACGATGGATGCAGCCTACCTGGGGCAGTTGATCGACGAGCATTCCCGTGCGCTCACGCTCTACGCGCGGCAATGGAGCGCCGCGCCCGAGGACCTGGTTCAGGAGGCGTTCGTCAAGCTGTCCCTGCAGCGCAAGCCGCCCGAGCGCGTCATCCCCTGGCTGTTCCGCGTCGTCCGCAATCTCGGCATCTCGCACGTCCGCGCCGCCCAGCGGCGCCGGCGCCACGAGGAGACGGCGGCTCTGCGGCGGCCGAGCTGGTTTCTTTCCAGCCCCGAAAACGCCATCGATGGCGCCACCGTCACCGCCGCCCTCAAGGATCTGCCGCAGGAGACGCGCGAGACCGTCACGCTCCATCTCTGGGCCGGCCTGACCTTCGCCGAGATCGCCGACGTTCTTGGCAGCTCGAGCAGCTCCGTGCATCGACTTTATACCGCGGGACTGACCTTCCTGCGCGAAAGGCTGAATGTACCATGTCCGCAGGACCAGAGAAAGATCTGAAGGCGATCGAGCGCCAGCTGGCCGGGCTGGTTCCCCAGTCGGCCAACATCGAGCGCGACCGCCTCTTCTACGCCATGGGCCGGGCCAGCCTGCGCCGTTTCATCCGCCTCGGCGTCGCCGCCTTCGTCCTCGTCAGCGGCGCCTGCCTGCTGCTGGGCTGGCTGCTCCTGACCATCCCCGCCCCGCAACCCCAGACGCGAACGATCACCGTCTATCTGCCGACCACGGCGGCCGCCGAGTCGGCCTCCGAGGCGGAACGCCCCGCCGCCGCCCTCCTCGTCGGCGCGCCGCGCCCCGACAAACCGGACGAGCCGGCGTATCCCTCCTACGGCTCGATTCAGAAGAACATCTCGCGGCTGGGCGAGTATGCCCTCCCGCCTCTGACGCCAACGGCCCCGGGCGCCGATCCGACGCCCGGTCCGACGCGTGCCGGCTCTCGCCCCGGGTTCCTCGATGAATTCTTCCGCTCTTCGCCAGGGAGATGATGCTCATGCGGTTGTCGCTTGCCCTGCTGCCGTTGCTGCTCGCCGCTGCCCAGGCGTCTGCCCAGGACGCGGACGAGGTCCCGACCAAAAAGCTCGTGCTTCACCCGGCCGCAGCGCCCAGCCCGGCCCTCAAGTATCGTTTGCTGCCCACCCTCGGCGACAAGCGGCCCGGCAACGCCGCTCTTCTCTGGCAGCGCGCGCATAGCCCCGAGTGGTTCGGCCCGCTCCGCCGCTATCCCGATTTCGACAAGATCGGCGATCTGCTCGAGTTGCCCCTGGCCAAGCTACCGCGCGAAAAGGCCGCCTCCTTCAACCTCGGCGGCATGATGAAGGAGATGGACATCGCCGCACGGCGCACCCGCTGCGACTGGGAAATGCTCGACCGTATCCGCGAGGACGGCTTCGGTCTCCTCCTCCCCGATGTCCAGGGCTTCCGCACCTACGGCCAGCTCCTCAGCATGCGCACCCGCACCCGCCTCCTCGACCGCGATTTCGACGGCGCCGTCCATTCCCTGCAAACCCACATGACCCTCGGCCGCCACGTCGGCGAGGCGCCCATCCTCATCAACGTCCTCGTCGGCAACGCCATCATCGCCATGGCCGTCAACGATATCGAAGAGATGATCCAGCTACGCGGCGCCCCCAACCTTTTCTGGGCCCTCGCCGACTTCCCACGTCCGGTCGTACCCTTCCGTCCCGCGCTCGAGGGTGAGCGGCTCATCATCGACGTCATCTTCCCCGGCATGCGCGAAGCGCTCAAGGACCCCAGCCGTCCCCCGATGACGGTCGACCAGATGATGCTGGGCGTCAAGCAACTCATGTATGCCGGAGAACCCGAAATGTTTCGCCGCTTGCCGCTCACCGTGATGGCGACCCGGTCTTATCCGCGGGCCCGGCAGTATCTCCTCGAACACGGGTACACGGCCGAGCGCATCGAGGAGATGACCGTCTTGCAGGTCTCTCTGATGTACGCCATCGTCGAGTACGACCGCTTCTTCGACGACGCCGCCAGGTGGTACAGCCAGCCCCCCTGGATCGCCCGCGCCGGCTTCCACAAGAGCCTCGACAGCATCAAAACCGCCCGCGGCCATACGCCCGACATCTCCTGGCTGCCCGGCTTGATCGTCCCGGCCATGGACAATGTCCACAATGCGGCTGGTACGCATGGAGCGGCGCCTGGCGCTGCTCCAGACGGTGGAGGCGATCCGCATCTACGCCGCCGGCCACGACGGCGCCCTCCCCACCGCCCTGAGCGACATCACGGACCTGCCGATCCCCCTCGACCCGGCGACCGGCCGGCCTTTCCAGTACACCCCCTCGGCGGGCAAGGCGCTGCTCGTGGCGCCGCCCCCCGCCGGAGCGCCGAGCAACCAGACAACGACAGTGCGCTACGAGCTGACCGTGGCGCCAAGCAAGTAACGCGATCCCCGACGCGAGTTCGCCTCCGGCCTGTCCGATTGGCAGCGCCTTGCGCTTTGAGAGAGGATATCGACATGCGCACCTTCCGCAATATGTTCCTGCTCGCCCTGGTCGCCACGCCAGCCGCGGCCGGCGACAAGGCTACGCCGCCCGAGACCCTGGCGAAGCAGGTGGCGCCCTTCGTCGACGAGATGACGATTCTCGTCGTCCACGTCGACGTGCGCCGTCTCGATGTCGGTCCGCTTTTCAAGCTCTTCGGCGACCTGGACGTGACCGATACGGATATCAAGCCTCTCATGGACAGGGTCACGAAGATCCAGGCGGAGCTGAAGCGCGTGGGCGCGACCGATGTGTTTATCCTGCTGAACTGGGATGCGCCACGCCTCGACGAGGACTTCCTCCTGGTAGCGCCCGGCGCCCGCATCCCGGAAAAGGGGACGCTCGACAAGCTCCTCCCTTTTGCCGCGATGGTGCAGCATGACACGCTGCTCCTCAGCACGCCGCGCAACCTCGAACGGATGAAGACCTTCAAGTCGGTCGAGCGTGCCGCCGTTCTCAAGGCGCTGACCGCCCTCGACGACGCCGATGCGAAGGCCGTCATTCTCCCGCCGCCGGTACTGGCGCGGGCCCTGGCCGAGATGTTTCCCAAGCTGCCCGAACCGCTCGCCGAGGCGCCGACGCGCGAGCTGGTGCGCGGCTTCGCGTGGGCCGGCCTCAGCCTCCAGACGCGCGACAAGGTGCAAGCTTCGTTCATTGTCCAGGCGAGCGATGCCAAGATGGCCGAGAAATATCAGGCCCTCGTCAAGAAAGCGCTGGACATTCCCGTCCACGATCCGCGCATCCAGCTCGCCTTTCCGCAGTTCCTCAAGCTGCGCGACGCCTTGCTGCCCGAAGTAAAAGGAGATCAGCTCGGCCTCAACATCCGCGAGCCGTTGCTACGCGACGGCATCGCTCCCTTGATCCAGAAGATGCGCGGCGGCGCGGCCCGCGACCGCTCGGCCAACAACCTCAAGCAGATCGCCCTTGCATTCCATAATTACCATGACTCGAAGAGGACCTTTCCCCCGGCTTTCACCTCCGGCAAGGGCAAACGTCTTCTGAGCTGGCGGGTCTACCTGCTGCCCTATATCGAGCAAGAACCTCTCTTCCGTGAGTTCCACCTGAACGAGCCCTGGGACAGCCCGCACAACAAGAAGCTCATCGAGCGCATTCCGGAGACCTATCGCTCCCCGCTGGCGCGTGACCTGCCGCCGGGAAAGACGACGTATGTTGTCCCGACGGGACCGAACACGATCTTCGTGGGGGGCAAGGGAATGAAGATCACGCAGATCTTCGACGGGACGAGCAACACGATCCTGGTTCTCGAAGCGAACTCCAAGCATGCCGTCTTCTGGACGCAGCCGGAGGATTTTCCCGCCGATCAAAAGGACCCGCTCGCCGCGCTCGTGAACAAGGACTTGAAAGGCTTCCATGCCGCCTTCGCCGACGGCTCGGTTCGCTGGCTGACCGACACGCTCACGGCGCCACGTCTGCGCGCCCTGATCACCCCGGGCGGCGGCGAGGCGATCGAACCCGATTGACTGGAATCGCGACGAACTGCGCGCTGTCCCAGAGACCTCCTTTTGGCGCTGGGCTCGAACGGAACGAGCAAGCGAAAGGAATGAGCTAGAGGTGAGCGCGTAAGAGCGCTTCACAGCGTACCCGTTTCGCCTCAGACGCGAAAGTTCCGGCGCCAGACGCAATTCCGCGATCTTTTTCTCAAATCCGACACGATTCCTTCTTGCATTCCCCCCCCCCCCGCAGGTTAGACTCGGCGATCAGAATGAGCGCCAGCTGCCTCGCGTCCATCTCGCCCGCCGACAAGTCGCTCACTTTGGGATCCGTTCCCGTTTTCTCTTCCAGGAGGCCCATCATGATCGGTAAACTGGATCGCGTCCTATCCGCCCTCTTCACCCGCAAAACCTCGCCGCCAGCCCGAAGTCGACGCCCGCGGTTCCGTCCCCAGGTCGAGGCCCTTGAAGTGCGCTACGCCTTAACCACTTACGTCTGGACGGCCGCCTCTGGCGGCTTCGCGAGCACGGCCGCCAACTGGACCCCGTCCGCCGTCCCGGGATCGGGCGACTACGTCCTCTTCGGCGACGGCGGACTCGGCGCCGACACGGCCTGCGCGATCGACATCGCCAGCTGGAACGTTGACCGTATCATCATGGATTCGAACTATACCAGCACGATCACGATCGGCGCCGGCAACGTCGTGACCACGACCAACTTTATCGTGCAATACGGCGGCCTGGATCTCAGCGCCTACAGCGCCGTCGTCGCCGGCGACTATATCGACATCAACGGCGCCGTCACCGCGAGCATCACCGGCGCGGGGCTCACTCCGCCCAGCGCTTCCCTCGCGGCTTCCGGCAGCCTGTTTCTGGAAACGGGCGCCTCGATCACGGCGACCGGCAGCGTCAGCGGCGGCAACGTCCTCGACATCAGCTCGGCCGGCTTTGACGACGCCGGCGCCGTCAACGCCGGGGACGGCGTCTTCAGCGGCACGATGAGCATCAGCGGACCGATCACCGCGCTCTCCTCCGCGACGATCAATGTCACCGCCGGCAGCTTGCTCAGCTTCCTCTCGGGGGGCGGCACGAGCCACCCAACCATCGAAGGGACCATGACGCTGGGGGCCGGCCTGTTTTCCTCGGGCGGCGCGGCCGTCAGCTCGCAGAACAGCCTCATCATCCATGGCGGCACGCTCGACTCGCTCGGCTCCAGCTCCAACGCCATCGCTGGGGACATCACCGTTGACAATGGCGGCGTGATGAACATCGGCACGTCCAGCGCCGCCAACGCACTGGAGATGAGCACCGGTTCGCTGGCGATCGATGCGACGCTGAACGTCTACGGCGGCAGCCATCTCTCGTTCCCGGCCGCGGGCGGCGCCACGAGCACGTTCACGGCCGGCGGCGCGGTCAACATGTACGGCGGCTTTATCGAGATGCTGCCGAGCCGCGTCTCAACGCTCAACGTGACCGGCTACCTGAACTCGTTCGGCACGACGGGCGGCGGCGCGGAGACACGATTTCCGGCAGCCTGACCAACAACGGCCACGTCGCTTCGACGGAACCAGCCTGCACGCGCTCGCCATCAACGCGGTCTTCGCGCGGGCGGCGACTACACGCAGGAAGCTTCGGGCGAGCTGGCGATGCGGTTGGTGAGTACGCCGGCGAGCGACGTCCTCGCGGTTGCGGACACGGCAATCATCGACGGGACGTTGACGTTGACGGGGTCCAGCCTCACTTCGAACATCTGGACACCGATTACAACCGGGAGTGGGGGAAGCGGTATTTTTTCAACGCTCAACAAGCCCGACGCTGGAACCTGGAACGTTGCTTACGACGCGCCAAGCACGAGCTATAAGGTAACGAAGTCGTAACCGCGGAAAGACCGGAGGCCCGTTCCTCCAAACCTTACAAGTTGGGTTGCGCCGTTCTGTGCGGGCCAAGAGGCCCGCACAGGGCTTCAGCGGAGTCTTGAACCATGATTGAAAGCTCGACAACCGACGAACGCGTGAAGAGGAAGCCCAAGCAAGCAAGCGCCCACTCGGTTCCAGCTCTCGTCAGTTGCGCGTTAGTCCTGACGGTCTATGGAGCTGGGGCAGGCCCGTCTCGCGAGATTGGTTTCCCCAAGCCGGTGCATGCTACGCCTGCGCCGTTGGACCTCAGGGGCGTCCATATTCCTGGCTCGGAATTCATCGTCCTTGCAGCGGATCCACCCGAGATTGTGATCCGACCGACGGCCGACTTGCCACCGTTGTTGAGAAAAAAGATTGACAACGCGGTTGATAGGGGCGTGGCTTTCTTGAAACGCGTTCAAGGACCGAGCGGCTCGTTCGGCGACACGGTTCCCATCAAACGGGTCAAACTCAGCTACCCAGAAGCCTACGCGGCTTTGCCCGGGCTGGCGTTATTGGAGTCTGGAATGCCACCGGATGATCCGGTAATACAACGAGCGGCTAACCTCGTGAGAAAGCTCAGTTCGACGCTGACCTCTACCTATGAGATCGCCCTTGCCGCGCTTTTTCTGGAGAGGCTGGGCGCGCCCGAGGACTGCGGCCTCTCGCGCTCGCTGGCGCTTCGTCTTGCCGCAGGGCAAGGCGTCCTTGGTGGCTGGGGCTACACGTGTCCTGCCCTGTCGCCGGCCCAGGAAGAGCGACTGCTTCAGATTCTGCGTGAGAAATCGGAGAAAACGGACCTACCTGACCCAAAGGCGAAAGCGCCAGTCTCTGATATCGCGGACAATTCCAACACCCAATTCGCCGTGCTCGCGTTGGCTGCCATGCGGAAATACGATTTGCCCTTGGACCACACGTTCAAGCTCGTCGAACGACGTTTCCGAGCGAGTCTAAAGGCGACGGGTTGGGGATACAAGATGGGAATGGGAGGGTTCGGCGGGATGACCTGCGCCGGATTGCTCGGGCTAGCCACAGCCAGAGCGTCGGGAGCGAAGGACGTGTCGTGGCCCGAGGATCGCTCACACGATGAGGGAATCGCTCGTGGCCTGGCCGCCTTATCGCGTCACATGGCCGATCCCAGGGACCGCGGAGCCGGTGACGGCCCGACAAACGCGATTAACCTCTATTTCTTCTGGTCCGTCGAACGTGTTGGCGTCCTTTGCGGTGTCGACACCATCGGGGGCAGGGATTGGTATCGATGGGGCGTTGATTTGCTTCTTCCCAACCAAAACGCGGATGGGAGTTGGACCGGCCGGGGCAACGGCGATTTCGCCCCCGTGGTCGATACTAGCATGGCTCTCCTATTTCTGCGACGTGCCGATTTGTTGCCAGACCTGCGAGAATCCCTCCAGGAGCGACTGAGCATAATCGATCCCGGGCCTGGGACCAAAACGGGCTCGAAAAAGAGTCCGTCCGAAAAAAAAGCGAGGCCGGTCAAAGACAAGGAGAGCGGGACCGTCCGCCATAGAATCGACTTGGGCTCAATTAAGACCAAGCAATTCACAAAAATGACATTGCAAGTACGGGGCCCTGGCTCGTTCCGAATTACGGGCATTCGTGGCGGCGATGACGAGATTCGCGTGGAACTGACCTCGTCGAGCGAAGACGCACACCAGCTGACTTTCACATTCAACCCGCAAAAAACCGGAGACTTACACCGGAGGATTTACCTCGTGACGGACATTCTTGGCCAGTCCCTGATACCGCTGCAGCTCCGAGCGAAAAGCGAGCCTTGAGTCGATGGAGGGGCCTCGCCATCGACGCAGTCTTCGGTTCGGGTGGCGACTACACGCAAGGAAGTTCGGGCGAACTGTCAATGCGGCTGAATAGCTCGGGGACGAATGACGGGGTGGCTGTCGCGCCCACGCGGCCCAGGGGACGGTCGCGCGCGAAAAGGCCACGCCACATCTTCCTCAATCTCCGGATCGCCGTCGCGCCCCCTTGGTCAGATAGAACACCGCGAGTTGCCGCACGGTCGGGCTGGCGTCGCCGCGGGCCATTTCGCCCAGTCGACTCCTGAGGCCCGCTTCCGGCGCTCCCGCCGCCGCCCGCACCGCCGCCGCGCGCACCGCCGGCGCCGGGTCGCGCGTCAACCGTTCCAGCCAGACGCCCGGCGCCAGGTCCGGGGCGCGATGCAGGTGATCGAGCACTTGCAGGCGCGCCGCCGGATCGTCGTCGCTGATCAGGCGCGCCAGAAGGATGTGGCTGTCTTGAAGCCCGCGGCTGCGCAGCGCCTGCTCGCACACGTCCTGCACGCCCAGGTCCGGATCATGCAACAGGAGGATGAGGTCGTCGTCCGGCACAAGGTCCCGTTCGCCGGCCAGGGCGACCAGCGCCGCCTTGCGGATCCGCGCCTCCTTGTCTTTCAGCAACGGGACCACCCGCTGCAAGAGGTCCTGATCCTTCTTGAAGGGCGTCTGCACCACGACGCCGAGCGCGGCCAGGCGTGTCCCCACGGCGCCGGCGCCGAGCCCCTTGAGCGCCAGGACCCGACACAGGCCCGATCCCTCGCCGGGCGGCACCCGCTCGAGAAAGGCGCGGGCCAGCCGCAGCGCCGCCGTGTTTGTCTCCGCGTCCGCTCGCTCCAGGAGGTTGGCCGCCAGCTTTGCGGCCTCGGCCGGCAGGCGCTGGGCCGGCCCCCGACTCTCGATGATCGCCCGCGTGACGTTCAGGCACGCCACCCGGCCTCTCACACCGGCGGTCGTGAACGCGTCGTGGACCTGTCGTAGGAGTTCCTGAGTGCGCGGATCGTCCCGGCCCCAGTCGAGTCCGAGCGCCACGAGCCCGTCTTCCATGTTGACGCAGACCGCCTCGTCTCCCTGGGTCAGTCGATCCACCAGGCCCCCGACGCACGCTTGACCGACGGCCACGACCTGCTTGACGCGCTCCTCGCGGCTTGCGTCGTCCGCCTGGGCCAGCTGGCGCACATGGTACCAGGCCAGCAGCCGGTCCTTTTGCCACAAGGCCAGACCGCCGAGGACGGCCAGGGCGCCGAGAGCGCCCAGCATGCTTTTCTTCCCGGGAATGAAGCGGCGCATGATTCTCCTCCTGGAATCGCGCTGACTATGGCACAGGGCGCGGCGGCGCACAAGGCCGGTTCGCGGCGATCGGAAAATCGTTCATGTTCGGTCCCCGCGGATTTCGATGAAAAGAGAGGACATTCCACCCAGATTGCCGGAGAACGCGATGAAGCGATTCGGCGTAGCGCTCGCTTGCTTCTGCTTGGGCCTTTCCGCGCTCACCGGCGCGGTCCTGCCGGGCAAGGCCAAGGACTCCGGGCCAAGCAAGGACATCCCGCTTGCCGAGATCGATTCCAAGCATCGCGCCATCGCCGAGCAAATCCTCAACAAGCCGAGCTTCTCCGCGCGCGGCCCCTCCGAGGTCTTCAACGGCAAGCCGGAGCAGTATCTCTGGCTGCTCGACAACCCGCACCGCGCCGTCCTCGCCTGGCGCAAGCTCGGCGCCAAGTGCGTGAGCATCTCTTCCAAGGGAGGCGGCGAGTTCAGCTGGTCGGATGACATGGGCAGCGAAGTCATCTGGGAAACGGTCTTCAAGAGTGGCTCGATGCGCATCTGGCTCGCCGAGGGCAAGGTCCGCCCCAACTCGCTCATGCCGCTTGTCCCCGTCAAGGTGCTCGTTGTTCTGCGCCACCACGAGGCGAGCATGCCGGACGGCACAACGGCACTGCACCACCAGGCCGACGTCTTCGTCCACACCGACGCCAAGACCGCCCACATGCTCTTGCGCATGCTCGGCCCCGCCGCCTCGCGCATGGCCGAGGACGGTCTCGGCCAGCTCCAGCTCTTCTTTTCCGGTCTCACCTGGTATCTGGAACGCCATCCGGACGAGGCGAAGGACTTGCTGCGCGAAGGGAAATGATCCGGTCGGAGCCGGAAGCGTAAGCGACGGGGTCCTGCCACCGGCGCTCACGCTTCCGGCTCCGACAACTATGCGAAGCGCGCCAGGCGATACGGATCGAGGTTGATGTGCGTCTCCTCGCCGCTCAACATTTCCGCGACCAGCTTTCCCGTCGCCGGCGCCATCGACAGCCCGAGCATGTTGTGTCCGGCCGCCAGGTAGACGTTGCCCCAGCCGGCACGATCGATGATCGGCACGCCGTCGGGCGTCATCGGCCGCCAGCCGAACCAGCGCTCTTCGATCGGCTCCGTGTAGGGTTCGCGCAGATAGCGTTCCGCGATCTTGCGAAGGTAATCAAGACGATGGGCGGGCAACGAGCGGTCGTAGCCGACGAACTCCATCATCGAGCCGAGGCGAAAGCCGGAGCGGAGCGGCGTGACGGCGACGCGGTCCTCCTCGAACAGCATCGGCGTGGACGGGCACAGTGTGGGGCGCGGCATCGTGATCGAATAGCCCTTGCCGGGTTGGATCAGAACGGGACAGCCGAGCCGCCTTGAAGCAAGGGCGTCAGGGCGCCGGTGGCGAAGACGAAGGCGTCCGCCGGCACGTTACCGTCCGCCGTCCGAACGGCTCGGCACGTCGGGCTTACGCCGCGACGCTCGCCACACAGCGTCTCGACGTTCGCCCGCACGAAGCGAACGCCGCGCCGTTCGAGCACGCGCCGCCACGCGCTCATCAGCCGGTCCGGCCGCAGGTGCGCGTCCCCCGGATAGTGCCAGGCTCCCGCCAAGCCCGGCTTGAGAGCCGGCTCCCGGTCGGTCAATTCCGCCGCGTTCCAGCGCTCGGCCGGCAGATCGAAATGGGTGCGCAACAGGTGATCGATCTCCCCGAAGTGTGCCATCGCCGCGGCCGAGCGGAGGACGAAGAGCACGCCGCGCGCCTCCCAGTCGCAATCGATGCCCTCTTCGCGGATCAACTCCTCATAAAGGCGCCGGGAAGAGTTGAGCAACGCCTGGATCGCCTTGCCCGCGGCGAGCATGTCGCGCCGATTGCAGCGGCGCGCGAAGCGGAGAAGCCAGCGCCACAGAGCCGGATCCAAACGAGGCTTCAGCCGGATGGGGGAGTTGCGGCGCAGCGCGGTCTTCAACGTCGACAGGATGGCGCCCGGGCCGGCGAGGGGGAGGACGTGACTGGGGCTGACGTAGCCGCAGTTGGCGTGGGAGCAGCCTTCGCCGAAGCCGGCGCCGTCGAGGATCGTGACCGCCCAACCGCGCTTCGACAGGTAATAGGCGCACGCGGCGCCGATGACGCCGGCGCCGACGACGACAACGTGCCGGCTCATGTCGGAATACCCGTGCGGAAGGGATCGGCGGGATCGAGCAGCAACGTCGCCTCCGCCTGAACATACGCCGAACCGGTGATGCTGGGGAGGACGGCGCCATCGACAACGCGGACCCGCCCCTCGAAAACACTGCCGATGACGCTCTCCTGCCGCCAGACATCGCCTTCGCGGAGCTTGCCGTCGGCGTAGAGGCAGGCGAGCTTGGCGCTCGTACCCGTGCCGCACGGGGAGCGATCATACGCCTTGCCCGGGCAGAGGACGAAGTTGCGGCTATGGTTGCGTGAATCCTGAGCCGGGCCGAAAAGCTCGATGTGGTCGATGACTCCACCGTTCGCGCCCGTGATCCCCTGCGCGTCCAGCGCCCGGCGGATGCGCCAGGTCACGTCGGTCAACCGCTCGATGTTCGTGACGCTCAAGTCCTCGCGCTGATCGTTCACCAGGAAAAACCAGTTCCCGCCCCAGGCAACGTCACCGTGGATGATCCCCAGACCGGGGACATCGACGGCCACGTTCTTCGCGTGACGAGAACTGGGGACGTTCTCGATCGTCACCTCGTACCCGCCACGATAGTCGAAGGAGACGACGCCCACCGGCGTTTCCAATCGATGCCGTCCGGGAGCGATGCGGCCCAGATGCGCGAGCGTGACGGCGACGCCGATCGTTCCATGGCCGCACATGCCGAGGTAGCCGACATTGTTGAAGAAGATGACGCCGGAGGCACAGGTGGGATCGACGGGCGGGCAGAGGAGAGCGCCGACGAGGACATCGGACCCGCGCGGCTCGGTGACGACCGCGGAGCGCAGCCAGTCATGGTCTTGCTTGAGGCGGGCGAGGCGAGCGGAGAGCGGTCCGGCGCCGAGGTCGGGTCCGCCGGCGAGGACGACGCGCGTGGGCTCACCGGCGGTGTGGGAGTCGACGACTTGGATGGAATGGGAAGGCATTATTCACCGGCGAGGCGGAGGGCCTCCTTCGATAGCGCGTCGGCTAACCAGAGGCCCGCTTTCTGTAAATCGTCGAAGATTGCACGAACCAGGGGGATGATTCCGACCTGCTTCGCTCGCAAGATGACGCCTATCGTCCCTGTCAACGAAACATTCAGTGTCGTGGCAATGCGACGGGCTCGCTGGTCGTCGAGGATCAATCGATCAGCGCCTACCTCGATGGCCAACGTTATCGCCTGTGCCTCGCCCGGTCCGAGTTGTAAACGTAACGACTGCGCCAACGCGTGATCCTTGATTTCTTGAACCTTCAACCAAGGAGGTGGAGGCATGCCCCATTCGTTAGCGACTGCGTGCGGAATAAGCACCTCTTGATAGAGGCGGTGGAGAAGAGCGAGTTGCCCAATGCTTTCCAGAGCGATGAGGCAACTGGTGTTGGAAACTGTGCGTGGGCTAGGCGTTGGCGAGGTCACTGGCCACCTCGTCGGCAGAGCCGTTGAAAACGGGAACTCTCTGCCGCCCTAGAAACTCCATGAAAGCGCGCTTGGAGAAGCCGGCGAGTTCCGCCGCCTGGCCGCAAGACAGTCGACCAACCTCGAAGAGCTTGACGGCCAAGAACAGGCGCGCTTCCATCTCTGTCACGGCGTCGGGAAGCGGAATTGTAGCCATTGTCATATGCTGACTCTCCCTAGTCAAAATGATAATCGAGATCAGGGCCTGACACTAGACGCGAAGCGTCCTTATCCCGGCCGCGTCTTGATCGCTTGCCGTATCAGCGCCGTGATCTCCTCGCGTTCCTTGCCCGCCAACGGCAGCCGCGGCGCTCGCACCATCTCCGTGCCCAGGCCCGTCTCCGCCATCGCCAGCTTGATGTATTGCACGAGCTTTGGGTGGGTGTCGAGGTGCAGGAGCGGCGTGTACCAGCGGTAGACCTTCAGCGCCTCCTCATAGCGGCCGCTCGTCGCCAGGTCCCAGAGAAGGCGGTTCTCGGCGGGGAAGGCGTTGACGAGGCCGGAGACCCAGCCGATGGCGCCGAGGAGGATGCTTTCGAGCACGAGGTCGTCGACGCCGCAGAAAAGAAGGTAGCGGTCGCCGCACGTGTTCTTCAGATCGGTGATGCGACGCACGTTCTCCGACGATTCCTTGATGGCGACGAAGCGCGGCTCGTCGGCGAGGTCGGCGAACATCGAAGGAGTGATGTCGATGCCGTAGGAGACCGGGTTGTTTTAACAGAGTATGGGCAGGTCTGTGGCGCGGGCGACGGTGCGGAAGTGCGTCAGCGTCTCGCGCGGATCGGACTTGTAGACCATCGCCGGCAGCACCATGAGCCCGTCGACGCCGATCTTCTTGGCGTCGACGGCGAAGCGGCAGGCCAGGGCGGTGCTGCACTCGGCGACGCCCGTGAGAACGGGGACGCGCCGCTCGACCCGTCGGATGATCGCGCGGAGCACGTCCAGCTTCTCGGCGTACTGGAGGGAACAGTTCTCGCCGACGGTACCGAGCATGATGATGCCGTGAACGCCGGCCGCGAGCAGCTTGTCGACGTGCTCGGCGGTCGCCGTCAGGTTCACCGACTGATCGTTGTTGAACTGTGTGGTCACGGCGGGGTAGACGCCATTCCAGGTGACAGACATGGGACCGCCTTTCAGGAATCGGGGTAGCTCTTTCTTACGACGAAAGGACGCGAAAGACAGCGTAGAGTGGAAAAGCCTGGAAGGCGCTCGGCGCCGAAGGGGAGGCGGGATTCGGTTGTACCGCGAAAAGGGGCTGTGCAGGGCGCCGCTCACCGGAAGTCCGGTCGCCGTTCTGCAACGACGCAGCCATCAATGCCGAGAAGGAGAGGTGGGGTCGTCCGTAAACTGGGATCGTCCATAAACAAAGAGATAGCCGCCATGAAGTGCTCGCCTGTCGGTACGCGATTCCTCGCCGCGGCGCTCTCCCTCGCTCTTGTCTTCGGCTTGGCTCGCTTGGGCATGTCGGCGCCGACGGCTTGCGAAATCCGCATCGAATCGATCGACGACCTCAAGAGGCTGAGCCCGGCGGAACTCGGCGAGTTGTTCGCACAGGGAGACCTCGCCACGATCCCCAACGGCAAGCTCGAAGGCGCCGTGCTTTACAAGCCGAATCGTTTCGGCAAGCTCAAGGTGTGGGGCGCCAACCTGTTCTGGCGCGGCAAGATACTCTGCGACGACACTTCCTTCGTCAATCACTGGATCGGAGCCAAGGAATGGCTCAGTTCGCATTATGAGATCGCCCCTTCCTGGACCGACGGCAAACCGGCGCTGATCCTGCAGTACCCCAAGGGGACCCCGCTCTTCGAGAACCTGCGCGACGAGATGCGCTGCGTCGGCCCCGGTCTGTTCCTCGCCGTGGCGTACCAGCGCTGTCCGGCCCCCTGCTTCGACGGCTACCTGGCCATTCAGGAGCCACGTTGCGACGGGCACAAGCTCCATCTGCGCTGCAAGCATTAAGAAGTCGAAGGGGAACCGTGGGCGTTCCCTCGCCGTGCTAGGATTGGTCTGATGAGCGCTTTACCATCCAAGCCGCAGAATCGACGCGGGTCCCGGCGCCGGCCTGGCAAGGGAAGCATTCGGGTCACCTGCCGCAAGGGGACGCTTGGCCTCGGCCCTAACATTGCCGTTCGCCTTGTGGACATCTCGGAGGGGGGCGTGTGTCTTGCCGTCAGCCTCCTCCTCGATAAGGGGCAAGAGGTGGAGGTAAGCCTGAATCCCCCCGGCGGCGGCAAGGAGGCGACGCGCAAAGGGCAGGTGGCGTGGGCGGTGACCAAGGACGGCGAGTTTCTCATCGGCGTTCGCTTCGACAAGATGCTGAACTACGCGGCGCTGGGCGACCTCTCCAAGCCTTGACAGGCGCCCAGCCGGCCGCGGCATTTCGCTGTCGCATTCCGGTGGCGCCGTGTCCCGGAGCCAGACGCATGAATCCCAGAAGCCACACCAAGCGCGGCCTCGATCTGCTCCGCGACCCGCACCTCAACAAGTCCACCGCCTTCACCGAGGCCGAGCGCGATGCTCTCGGCCTGACGGGACTGCTGCCGGCCGCGGTCGACAGCGAGGAGACGCAGGCGCAGCGCGTCCTGCAGCAGCTGGGGCAAAAGCCGACCGACCTGGAGCGCTACATCTACCTGACCGCGCTCCTCGACATGGACGAGACCCTCTTCTACCGGGTCGTCATGTCCGACCCGAGACGCTTCCTGCCCATCATCTACACCCCCAACGTCGGCGAGGCCTGCCTCAAATTCGGCCACATCTTTCGCCGCCCGCGCGGCCTCTACGTCTCCCTCAAGCAGCGCGGCCGCATCAAGGACGTCCTTCGGAACTGGCCGGCGCCTGACGTGCGCATCATCTGCGTCACATCCGGCGAGCGCATCCTCGGCCTCGGGGACCTGGGCGCCAACGGCATGGGTATCCCGATCGGCAAACTTCAGCTCTACACGGCCTGCGCCGCCGTCCCGCCGCACAGTCTCCTGCCCGTGCATCTCGACTTCGGCACGAACAACCGCGATCTGCTGAGCGATCCCCTCTACCTCGGCTTGCGCCAGCCACGCATCCGCGTCGAAGAGCTCGACGCCTTCGTCGCTGAGTTTGTACAGGCGGCGCAGGAGGTGTTCCCCGGTTCCTGCCTCCATTTCGAGGACTGGGCCGGCGTCGACGCGGTACGCCTCCTTGGCTGCTATCGCGACCGGATATCGTGTTTTAACGACGACATCCAGGGCACGGCCGCCATGGCCCTTGCGGGACTGCTCAGCGCCCTGCGCGTCACCGGCGGCAAGCTGAGGGAGCAGCGCCTCCTGTTCCTCGGCGCCGGCTCAGCCGCTTTCGGCATTGCCGACATGGTGACCTCGGCCATGACTCTCGACGGTCTGACCGAGGCCGACGCCCGGGACCGTATCCGGATGTACGACAAGCTGCGGTCTGATCGAGGCCGGCCGCACGGACCTCCTCGACTTCCAGAAACCGTTTGCGCCTGCGGCGGACGGCGCGCGACTTCGCTGGGTTCATCGAGCACTTTCGACCGACCGCCCTTCTCGGTTTGAGCACCAAGGGCAAAGCGTTCGACCGCAGGGTCATCGAGACGATGGCTCGCATCAACGACCGGCCGATCATTTTCGCGTTGTCCAACCCCGCCGATCACGCGGAGTGCACGGCCGAGGAAGCGTACAACTGGTCGGAGGGCCGGGCGTTATTCGCCGCGGGCGTCGCCTTCCCCCCTGTCCGTTTCGGCGACAAGATGCTGGTCCCGGGACAAGGCAACAACATGTACATCTTCCCGGCCGTCGGCCTGGCCGTGTACGCGACCCGGCCGCGCCGCATCACCGACGAGATGTTCGTGGCAGCCGCGCGTGGAGTCGCGGATCAAGTGACGCAAGCCGAGCTGGACTGTGGCCTACTCTACCCGCCGCAATCAGGGATCCTGCAAACGGAGCTGAAGACGGCGCAGCGCGTCGCGGAGGTCGTCTTCGCGCGCGGCCTGGCGGGGGTCGAACCACCCAGCGATCTGAGCGCCTTCCTCACGGGGCAGATGTACAAGCCGGAGTATCCGAGCCTGTTGTGACTGCCGCTGCGGTGCGGTCATCTGCCTGGCGGGAAGCCGCCGCCATACTTGCGCGGGATGTAGCGCGGCCACCAGCCGATGAAGCGCGGAGGTGTGGCGTAGCGCTGAAGGACGGTGACGTCGGGCCGGGCGCCCTTGAACTCCGCGACCGCCCCCGTCGTCACCTTCGTGCCGACGACATAAAGGGTTTTCAGGTGGGGGAGCTTCTTCAGGCGCATCAGGCCCGCGCCGGTGATGGCCGTGTCGTTCAGATAGAGTCCTTCCAGTCGGTCGAGGCGTTCGAGGTGGGCCAAGCCGGCGTCGGTGATCCTGGAGCTATTCAGGTTCACCACGCGGACGTTCGCCAACTCTTTCCAGGCGAAGAGCTCTTTCAGGCCTGCATCCGTCCCTTCCCGGTTCCAGACGACTTCAACCACCGGTCTGCGCGGATCTGAATCATCGCGCAGGATTCCCGCCGGCCTCTCCAGTTCCTCGGAAGCGCCGCGCGGCGCCCCCACCGCACAAGGCGCCAACGCAAGAAACGGCACGACGGCCAGGTAGAGCCGACTCTGGCGAAAAAACATGGGACACCTCCCATCTCATCCTGTACTCGTTGAGCCTTGCCGTGTCAACTGATCGAGCTGGTCCTTGTGCCCGATGGCGACGAGGATGTCGCCGGCGTCGATGATCGTGTCCGGATCGGGGTTGAAAACCATGTGACCGGTTCGCTTCTTGATGGCGACGACGATGATCTTGAGCTCGGCGCGGATGCGCGTGTCGCGCAGCGCCTTTCCCGCCAGGGGGCTGCCCGGTTCGACGCGCGTCTCCTCCATTTGCAGGTCGATGTGCTCCTTGCGCGTCGCCAGCTCGATGAAGTCGACCACGGTGGGCCGCAGCACGGCCTGCGCCACGCGGAGCCCGCCGATCTGATACGGGGAAACGACGCGGTTGGCGCCGGCGCGGACGAACTTTTGCTCCGCGGCGCCGTCCTCGACGCGGGCGACGATGAACAGGTTGGGATTGAGAAGGCGAGCGCTCATCGTCGTGTACAGGTTCTGAGCGTCGGAGGGCATGACGCTGACAAGACTGCGGGCCCGCTCGATGCCGACGGACTTCAGCAGGGCGTCGCTGGTGGCGTCACCGACGACCGGGATCCCGTGCGCCATCTGGAAGTCGCGCAGCGCGGCTTCGTTTTCGTCGATGACAATGAACGGGACGGCGTCCTGCGAGAATTCGCGACAGACGAGCCGGCCCATGCGGCCGTAGCCGCAGACGATGACATGGTTTCGAAGGGTGGATAGCGCGCGTTCCATTTGACGTTTTCCGAACTGGAGAGCGAGTTCGCCGCTGACCACGCCACGGATGATGGCGGAGGCGGCGTAGAAAATCGAGAAGACGCCGCCCAGCGCGAGCAGCATCGTGAACACGCGGCCCAGGCCCGTCTTCGGCACGATGTCGCCGTAGCCGACGGTCGTGATGGTCAGGACCGTGAGATAAAGCGCCTCGTCGAAGCCCAGGCCCTCGATGACGTGGAAGCCGACGGCGCCCACGCAGATCAAGACGACCGGCACGAGCAGGGCCAGCAAGAAATGGCGGGGGAGCATACGCTTGGCGAACGGGGGGGCGTTAGTCCCCTGTGGTCCGCCTCCTTCGGTGTTTCCATGTCAACACAGGGCTCATGTCCGCGGCTCGCCTTTGGCAAAGGCGAATGGGAATAACCGGCGCGTGGCAGCCGCGTCGAGCGGAGCGCCGTATTCGCACGGCTCGAACGCCTCCGCGTATTGAATGGCGGCGCCGGCCTGTGGGCCATACTGGGCAATGAGGAGTGGGCGAAATCGCTCGGCCTGGCGGGCCAGACGTTCCTTCGTTTGCCGGCCCAGCCACTCGCGCCGCTCACGTTCGGTAGGCGGAACCTGTTCGAGGACGCCGACGTTGTACGGCAGCCATTCGAAGAACTGCGAGACGTGACTGCACAGCATGTCGATGACGTTCTCGATGACCGGCCCGACGTCGACCGCGACCGCCGGGCTGAACGGATACGGCTTCTGGAACTCGTCAGGCAGGTACGCGATGACAGGGTTGGCGCTCAGGTGCGGCGTGTCGGGCGCGATGGCCGGGACGGTGACCATGTACGCGGCGTCCTGAACCAGCTGGCTGGTGTAGCGGTGGTCGGGGTGGTAGTCGTTGGGCCGATGCGTCAGGACGAGATCGGGCCGGTAGGAGCGCAGCAAGCGGATGACGGAGAGCCGGTTGGCGATCGTGGGCTCGAGGAAACCGTCGTGGTTGTCGAGGATGCGGTAAGTCGCGCCGATGACGGCTGCGGCGGCGTTGGCCTCGCCGAGACGGCGCTGCGCCAGCGGGGCGCCGGCGCTCTGATGGTGGCCGGCGTCCCCGTTCGTCATGCTGACCATGAGGACGTCGTGGCCGGAGCGGCGATACCAGGCGGCTGTGCCCCCCGCCGCGTAGTCGGCGTCGTCGGGATGGGCGCCGATGATGAGCAGACGCATCGCTCTTCCCTCTGACAAACTTAGCTGAACTCGTGAGAGGTCAGCGGCGCCGAAGTCGCACGACCTCAGCTCTCCCATGACTTCGGCGCTCGGGATGGGTCCAAAACGAAAAGGGACACGCGCCGACAGCGGGTGTCCCTTTCACGCATCGAGCCAACCTCATTTTTCCTTCGCTTTTTCCTTCTCGACCTTCTTTTCCTTGACGTCGTCTCCTGTGGTCAGCTTGCGCAGCAGCGCCTTCTGGTCGTCGGTCAATACCTTGACCATCTCCATCCGTTCGTGCGCTCTGAGCGCGATGATCTGGTCTTCCAGGTCCTGGATCTTGCCTCGGTACATCTTCTGCACGGCGTAGATCTTCGTGATCTGGTCCTTCTCGAGCTTGAGGGCCTTCCAGCCCGGGGGCAGCATGCCCTTGAACTTCTTTTCCTTGTCCTTCTCCTTGTCGCCCGAGTCGGCGCCACTGGTGACGAGAATCAGTCCCACCAAACTGATCGATACGGCAGCGAGTAATCGCGTCATTCTGGACTCCTCTGCATCATGACTTCCACGCTGGGGCAGCGTAAGTTCCCGTCCGAAGATAAGTCAGCGGCGGCCCCGTCGCAATGAAAAACTCCTAAGAATCGTCACTTTTCCCTTCGCAACTGTTAACTTTTAACGCCCCTACGCCGGGGTCGCCACTCGCCGCATCTCGTTTTCGGTATCGCCTGTCACATCTTCGCTGCCCCCGACTACTCGGATCAGAACGAGAGACACCAACATCGGGAACAACCATGAAATCCTTCATCTATAAATCGATCGCCTCCCTCGGACTGCTGCTCGCCTCCTTCGGTTTCGCGAGCGCCCAGGTCACCCGCCCGCCGGTCGACCGGGCCCCCGCGGTCGAGCGGCCCGCTCTCGACCGCACGCCGGTCGCCACCACGACGACCCCCCGGGTCACGACCAGCGGCGTGCTCACTCTGGCCCAGGCCGAGAAGCTCTTCCGCGACATGGCCAGCCAGCGCGACATCGCCTTCCGCTACGTCAAGGATGGCTGCTACGCCCGGGCCCAGCTCATGATCGAACGCATGATCGCCCGCGGCATTCAACCGGTCCGCGTCTGGTCGTTCGGCAACGGCGAGAATCTGCACGTGCGGACCCGCCTCGAGGCGAGAGGCTTCGTCGAATGGTGGTACCATGTCGCCCCCGCCGTCGCGGTGCACCATAACGGCAAGACCGTCTACATGGTGATCGACCCCTCGATGTTCGACAAGCCGGTGACGACCGCCCAGTGGCTCAACGCCCAGAAGCGGACGACCAGCAGCCGGCCGATGTTCCAGGTGACGAAGCTGGGCCAGCCGCCGATCAACCCGAAGACGCACCGCGCCGAAGGGTCGGGCTACTGGCCGGACAAGGACCCGGTGGGCGGCGCCCACGCCCACGCGGTGTCGACGATGCGGATGTACAAGCCCAAGGAGCGAGGATGAGTGGTTGAGTGAGCGAGTGGTTGCGAGGCGCACGAGACCCGCGGGAGCGATCCCGCGGGTTTCGGCGTCTTGGGCTCCAGGCCTGGAGCAAATGACGCAATAGGCTCAGTACCAGCAGCGTTGGGACCTCGGCGCCGCCTATGTGGCCCGCCGCAAACGCCGGAGCGCGTCCTCGAAATCGTCCACGGCTTGCTGCAACCCGCGAAATGAAGCGGCGTCAAAAAGGCCGATCGACGACCGTCAGAGCGAACGTGCCGACCCGGCGAAGATGCGATAGCCGGTCGCGGGCCGCGTGAACGTCATGGAGCTGACGCCGACGGCGAGTCTGAGTGGCGCCGCGCTCCTCCGCTCGCCCGGGCCCGCTTTTTTTGCTACCATGCCAGTCGGATAACTCGCCCGTTCGCATCGGAGGTGAACCGTGGGAATCCTCTCCCTCTTTCGCGCCCGCCTTGCTCCCAGGCCCCGCCCTTCGTTCCGCCCGCAACTGCTCGCTCTCGAAGATAGAACGCTGCCCAGCACCTTCACCGTGCTCAATCTCAACGACAGCGGCTTCGGTTCCCTGCGTCAGGCCATCTTCTCGGCGACGCTGCATTTCGGCGCGGATACGATTCAGTTCGCGTCCGGCCTGAGCGGCACGATCACGCTGAAGAGCTCGCTCAACATCCTCGACGACCTGACCATCGCCGGCAATGGCCAGGTGACGATCAGCGGCGGCAATGCGGTGCGCGTCTTCGCCGTCACCGGTCCGTGGACGCACGCCAACATCAGCGGCCTCACGATCGCCAACGGCCTGGCGGACCGCGGCGCCGGCATCCTCGACAGCGGGGCCACGCTCGTCCTCTCGAATGTCGTCCTGCAGAACAATCAAGCGATCGCGGCGAGCGGGGAAGGGCAGGGGGGCGCTCTCGCCAACCTGGCGGGAAACGTCACCATTCAGAACAGCGTGCTCCAGAACAACGTGGCCATCGGCGGTCCCGGCGGCGGCGCGGCGCGCGGCGGGGCCATCTACAACAACGCCGGCCAGCTCTCCGTTCAAGGCGGCCTGATTCAGAACAACACCGCGTACGGCAACAACGGCGGCGTCGGCGGCTTCGCGAGCACCCTTGGCGGGGCCTTCGGCGGCGCCATCGCCAATTCGGCCGCCGGCTCGGCGACCATCGACGGCGCCACCCTGAGCGGCAACCGCGCCATCGCCGGCGCCGGAGGCAGCGGCGGCTCGGGCCTGTACATGACCGGCTTCGCGGCCGGCGGCGCCATCGAAAACGAAGTAGGCGCCCAGTTCACCGTCCGCAACGCCACGATCCAGTACAACCTCGCCCAGGGAGGCGCCAACCTCCACGGCGGCGGCAGCACGTCGCTCGACACCGGCTTCGTCGGCATCGGCTCCGGCGGCGGCGTCGCCAATCTCGGCGGCATCGCCTCCATCACGAACACCACGATCTCCGGCAACCGCGCCGCCGGTGGCAGCAACATCAGCGGCGGCGCCGGCACGCTCTACCTGGGCCACGGCTTGGGCGGCGGCGTCTCGAATCAGACAGCCGGTCACCTGACGATCACCCAGAGCCAGATCGTCGGCAACCTGGCGCAGGGCGGCGTCAACGTCAGCGGCCCCGGCGTCCTCAACGCCCAGGCGGCGGGCGGCGGCGTCATCACCGCGTTTGCCGCCTTCACCACGATCAACAACACGACGATCTCGACCAACGTCGCTCTCGGCGGCGTGGGAGGCGCGGGCCAGAAGGGGGGCGACGCGGCGGGAGGCGGCGCTGTCAACTCCTTCGCCTCGCAAACGACGATCAACGGCGGCGCCATCACGCTCAACCGCTCCGAAGGCGGGCCGGGGGGCAGTGGCGCGCCGGGCGGCATCGGCGGCGCGGGGGGCGTCAACGTCTCGTACCTGGGCGTCGCTTCCCTCACGGGCGTGACGATCAGCCAGAACACCGCCCTCGGTGGCGCCGGCGGCGCGGGCGGCAAGGGGGGCAATGGCCAGGGCGGCGGCATCGAGGTCGAAACCGGCGCCACGCTCACGCTCAGTAACAGCAGCCTGTCTCTCAACCAGGCGCGCGGCGGCGCGGGAGGCTCGGGCGCGACCGGCGGCGATGGCCTGGGCGGTGGGATGTACATGAACCAGCCGACTACCGTCACCCTGAAGAACGCGACCATCACGCAGAACCTGGCCAAGGGCGGGCCCCTCGGCGCCGGCAGCAGCGCGGGCAAGGGGTTGGGAGGCGGCGTCAACATCGTGACTGGAGCAAATGTTCACGCCGATGCGCTCACCGCCATCTTCGCCAACGCTGCCACCGATGGCTTCAACGACGTCCTCGGTACGATCCTCCCTCTGTGATGGAGGAGGGGAAACTCCGGCGCATCGAACAGAGCGCTGCTAACCTTTCATGAACAGCGCCGCCCTGTTGCCGTGAAGTTTCGTCTCTCATCTCCGCAGGGAGGGAGGGATCTCTGGCCTGGAAACGCCATCTTACCCTGGGACGCATCGCCGTCGTCCTGACGCTCGGGCTAGTCTTCTTCAGCTGGCTCGCCAGCGGCGGGGCGATGTTCAGCCCTGGCGCGCTCAGCGAGCGGAAGAAGGGCGGCCCTGCGCGCGGCGGCGTCGCCTCCCACGCCGAGATCGCTGGCAACTGCGCCGCTTGCCATCCCTCCCCATGGAGCGGGCAGACGATGGCCGATCGCTGCCTTGAGTGTCATAGCGATGTCCAAACCCAGGTCGCCGAGCGTGGCCCGCTCCACGGCCGCATCTCCGGGGTCGAGGATTGCCGCGCCTGCCACACGGAGCACCGCGGCCGAAACGCCGTCATCACGAATCTTCAAGGCTTCGACCACGCCTGGGCGGCATTCCCGCTGACCGGCAAGCACACGGACCTGGCCTGCGAAAAGTGCCACCGAACCGAGGTCTACAAGAGCACGCCGCAGACGTGCGAGGCGTGTCATGCGGAGCCATCCGTTCACCGCGGCCGCTTCGGGTCGAACTGCGCCTCGTGCCACAGCACGGCGACGTTCAAGGGCGCCCTGTTCAAGGAAGACGCGACCAGCTTCGACCATAGCCGGACGGCGTTCAAGCTGACCGGCAAGCACGCGGGCGTGGATTGCAAGTCGTGCCACGTCGGCGGCGTCTTCAAGGGGACGTCGCAAAGCTGCGTCTCCTGCCATGCCGAACCGGTCGTCCACAAGGGGCGCTTCGGGGATAATTGCTCCTCGTGCCACAGCACGGCGACGTTCAAGGGCGCTCTCTTTCGGGAAGACGTCGCGAAGTTCGATCACAACCTGACCGCGTTCAAGCTCACTGGCAAGCACGCGAGCGTCGATTGCAAGTCCTGTCATGTCGGCGGCGTCTTCAAGGGGACGTCGCAAAGCTGCGTCTCCTGCCATGCCGAGCCGGTCGTCCACAAGGGGCGCTTCGGCACGAACTGCTCCGGCTGCCACGAAACGGTGACCTGGAAAGGCGCCGTCTTCAAGCCGGATATCGCCAAGTTCGACCACAACGTGACCCGCTTCAAGCTCACCGGCAAGCACGCGGCGACGGAGTGCAAGGCGTGCCACGTCGACGGCGTCTTCAAAGGCACGGCGCAGACCTGCGTCTCCTGCCA
Source organism: Gemmataceae bacterium (assembly GCA_046350295.1). GTDB lineage: Bacteria > Planctomycetota > Planctomycetia > Gemmatales > Gemmataceae > JAXMAR01. Next base: position 54,755 of record JAXMAR010000035.1, on the reverse strand, counting down.
CAAGGAGCCCGCCGCTCCGGCCGTACACAAGGCGCGTTATGGAGCGGCCTGTGCCAACTGCCACACCACCGTCTCCTTCCGCGGCGCCACCTTCAAGCACGCCGCCTTCCCGATCAACCATGGCGCCCGCCGCAGCGCCAACACCTGCGCCACTTGCCATCCCAACCCTGCGAACTTCAACGTCTATACCTGCGTCAACTGCCACGAGCATGAGCCCGCCCGCATCGCGCGCATCCACGCGAAAAGGCGCGTCGCCGACCTCAACAATTGCGTGAAGTGCCACAAGGGCCGCCGCGGCGAGCGCCGCGAAAAAGTCGACTTGCTGGAGTTTCTGGAGGCATGGGCGGACGGCGAATCGGACCTCGTCGGCTTCGCGGTCCACGAGACCCCGCCCGCCGCTTCGAGGGTTGGCCCTGGCATGGGGGCCTGCCCCCACGCCGGCCCTGATTTTCTCGGAGGTTTCGCGGGGACGCCCGATCGCCCACGGGCGTGCTCCGTCTCCACGATGGGCGCGGCTCCCGTTCGAGAAATCTGGTCCGGCGCTCCCGTTACGGCGCCCGAGCCCGCGGACAATCTCGTTCTTGACACCGGCGCCCGGAAGGGGTTGAGCGGCGCCTTGGTCGGCGGCGATCTGCTGCGGATCCTGCGGCTGCGCCCCATCGCTGAACCGGTCGGGTTCGTCGGCGGCGAGTAGGACTTGGCGTCGGCGAGGGGCGTGGTCCGCGAAACCGCAAGCGGATGAGGCGCGTGGGACTGAAAAACAGAGGCGCGGAATGTTGCTCAGCGCAGGAAGGTCGAGAAATAAAGTGCGCCGGCGATGTGCAGGAAGGCGAGGGTGAACAGGACCACGCCGATCGGGACGTGGACGACGTGCCAGAGCGCGAGCAGACGCCGCGCCGCGGACAGCGATTCCATCTGCATTTGCAGCCGCAGCCGTTCTTCCAGCAACTCGCGAAGATGAGCCGTGCGCCTCGAAGCGTCGAGGCGCTCCACGAGCCGGCGCAACCGCTGGCGTTGTCGCCAGCGCCAGAGGGGCCGCGTGAGCACCAGACGCCAGCCCTCGGCGTGTGGCTGGGCCAAGGCGTCCGCCACTTGCCGGTCCAAGCCCAACGCCTTGAACTCGCCGTCGGCCGCCGCGATTCGCCTCTCCAGTTCCCGCCCTTCCACCTCGGCGCCATCCAGCGTGCGCGGCACGGCAGTGTAGATGTACCGGCCGACGAAGCCGCTCAGCACCATGACAATGGTCAAGAGAGTAAGGATGCCGGCGAGGCCATGAAACCTCCAGCCAGTGTGCAAGAGGACGAGATAGGGACCGACGATGCCGGTGACGATGTGGGCGCGCAGCCAGACGCTCATTCGGCCAAAGGCGAAACGCTTGAGCCGCTTGCGCAGCGAGTAGAGCGTCTCGGTGCTCAGCATCAAGACAAAACCGATGATGCCGAGCGCGTGTCCAAGGGCGCCGCCCGCGGCTGGCGCCCCGTCCTGGCAGAGGAAAGCATAGAGGAGGGTGAGGAGGAGGACGAGGGCGAGTGCGATGTACAGCTCGTACGGGACGCGGCTGGCGGCGCGATGGGGCACGAAGCCGGGAGTCGCCGGCGGCGGCGCGGGCGCCGATGGGGCGCGGGGCGGCGCGGGCGCCACACGGCGGGGTGGCGCCGGAGCAGTTGGCGGCGGCGCATGCGGCGCGGCGGGAGGCGGCACGCGGGGACCGGCGGCCGGGACCTCTTGCGGGAGGCCGAGTGCGGGCGCCTGGATAGACCGGCCGCACTTGGGACAGCGCACGCTCGTGCCCTCCCGCCCGTCGGCGACGGTAACCGGCTGACTGCAATGGACACAGCGAAAGCGGATGGGCATGGGCGGTTTCTTATGCTCCATCGGGCCTACTTGATGCGCTCGTAGAGTTCGGCCAGTCGTTCCAGGGGGGCGGCGTCCTTCAGCAACGTCTCACGAATCGGCGCCAAGTCCGCCCGCACGGTGATCAAGCGCTGAAGCAGCCGCGACCACTTCTGGTCCCCCATGACGAGCGCTCCGCTGATGTGCCGCTCTCCGAGCACCAGGCGGACGCGGTCGGTTTCGCCGCGTTGACTGACCACCGTGGCGCCGGCTTTCTGCCGCCATAGCTCGCTCTCGCCGCGGGTGATGGCCTTGAGGTCCTCGTTCCTGGCGCCGCCGCCGATGGCGCCGATGATCGTCACGCGCAGCCCGGCAAGCTGCGTCACGTTGTAGGGCAGCTCCTTGACGTGCGCTTGTCGCGCCCCCGCCATGTTGTCGCCGGCGATCCGGCCCTGGCTCAAGGCCGTGGGCCACAGGACGTCGAGCGGCAGGGCGCCGCGAACGGGATCGACGACCTGGGCGGCGTCCCCCGCCGCGAACACGTGCGCCGCGCTTGTCTCGAGGTACTCGTTGACGACGATCCCCTTCTCAACCTTGAGACCGGACTGGGTCGCCAGCTCCACACGCGGCCGCACGCCGATCGCGACGGCCAGGATGTCGCACGGCAAACGGTCACCCCGGTCGGTCTCCACCTCGCGCACGGCGCCCTTGGCGCCGCGCGCTTCCTTCACCTGGGTCTCGGTCCGCAAATCGATCCCGTCTTGGCGGAGTCTGTCCATGACGATGCGCGATTCGGTTTCGTCGAGGACGTCTGACCAGTAGCGCTTGCCGCGGAGCAAGTAAAAGATCTCCATGCCGCGCGCCCGCAGCCCCTCGGCCAGCTCCAGAGCGGTGATGCCGCCGCCGACGACGACGGCGTGCTTGCCGCGCCGCGCCAGCTTGAGGATGTGGCGCGTGTCGTCGAGGCCGTCGAGCTTGACGACGCCCGCCAGGTCGCCGCCCGGGAACGTGGGAGGCACGGCGCGAGCGCCGGGCGCGAGCAGGAGGCGATCGTAGGGCAGGCGCCGGCCTCCGTCGACTTGAATCTCATGCCGGGCCGCGAAGATCTGCTCGACGCGCCCGGTCAGGCGCTGGAGAAGAAGGGCGCGGAGGTCTTGCGTGGAGCGGATTTGAAGTTGTTTCTCCGGGATGTCGCCGCGGAGGAGATAGGCAAGTCCCGGACGCGAGTAGAAGTCGTGCGCCTCTTCGCTGACCATCTGGATCGTCGCGGCCGCGTCGCGAGCGCGGATGGCCTCCGCGGCGGCGAGACCTGCAATGCCCGAGCCGATGATGACATGACGCATGGTCATTTCACTGGCGCCAGGGGGATGCGCTCGAAAGCGAGGACGCCACGCGGGCAGCGCTCGACGCACTGGCTGCACGTGAGGCAGTGGCTGTCGTGGATCGGCTGCCGCGCCAGGCGTGGGCGCGAACGTCGATACCGACCGGACAGTTGTAAGAGCAATGCCGCACTGGACGCAGCGCGTCAGGCACGACCTGCGCTTCAGAGAGCGCCTCGTGCCGGGAGTCGAAGGCGTCCGGAGAGCATGGCGTCGCGACAGCGGCGCCAGGGAAAAGTCCGGGAGTCGACCAGGCGGCGGCCCAGTTTTCGGCTTGGGGGCCAAGAACCCAATCGGTCTGCGTCAGCCGCCCCGCGTCGGCCAGCTCGCGCAAACGCGCGAACGAAAAAGGGCCAAACGACTGGTTGTTGCGGGCGTAGAACCAGTCCGCGTCCGGCGCCCCCTGCTGTCCCGTGGGCTTTTCCACCAGGACCGGGGCGCCGAAGACCAGCCCCTTGACCTTGGCGGCCGGGACCCATTTTGCTTGGCCTTCACGCAGCAGCATGTCGGTGGGAGCGAGCAGGCCCCGCGCGGCGAGTTCCCGGAGTTGGGCGGATGAAACCGGCCCGATGCGGCGCCGCTGACGCGTATAGAACCACTGCGTTTTGGTCGGCTTGTCGCTCATGCGGCGTCATGCGAGCGGGGAATAGGGACCGTCAGCGGAAAGGATACCATCTTTCGATGAAGCTTGCCCACCGCGCTATAGTTAGTCGTCGCGTCTGTGCTTGCCCGGAAAAGAACGTTCTTCGCCGGCCCGGAGCGTCTGGCTGGCGCCTCCCGCCTCCACGCGCACCGCTCCCTCTTTCACGGCCACGAAAAGCGACTGTTTTGCGCGTCCCTCGCGCTTGTCACCGTGATCGCGGCGCTCCAGCTTGACGGTGAACTCGGTACCCAGCGCGGTCACGCTGCCGGCGGGCGTGTCGACGCGAAACTTCCCTTCGCGCTTGCTCACGGTGAAGACGCCGCCGCCGCGCGTCAGCTCCACGGACTGGCGAAACTCGCCGTGCGGCGCGTGGACGATCGCCTTGCTGCCGCCGAGCAACTCTGCGCGTGAGCCGTCCGCCAGGTCGAGCACGCGCGAGCGCTTGGCGTCCACCTCGAGCCACTTCTCCTCCGGCGCCTTCTCCCCTTGCGGCTGTCCAACCTGCTCGGGCGCCGGCCTGAGCGGTTGCTTCGAGGGAGCATCGCTGAAGGAAGGCGGCTCCTGGCCTTGTCGAGCGAGCCAAAGCGCGCCGCCGAGCCCCAGGGCCAGCAGAACGGCGGCGGCCGCCGCTACCGTCCAGCGGCGTCTCTGCTTCGGTTCGGGCGTTGGGCTCGCGGAGTCGGTATTCGCCCCCTGGCCGGCGAACGCCTTGCGCAGATGAACTTCGAGAAGAGAACGCTGGACAAGCCGGCGCCGCAGCGCGCGGTCCGAACGCAGCGCCTCCTCGAACGTGGCACGACCGGCGGAGGAAAGAGCGCCGGCGAGGTAGTCCTCGAGCAGGGAATCGAAGGAAATGGTCACGGCAGTCGGCTCGCGTCCTCGGAGCGGAGGCGGACTTCAACACAGTCGGCGAGGGCCTTACGCGCCCGCACCAGGGCGACCTTCACGGAGCCTTCCTGCCAGGAGAGGCGGGCGGCCAGCTGGCGAATCGACTGGCGCTCCCCGTAGAAACCTTCGATAACATCCCGGCTGCGGCCGCGAAGGCCTTGCACACAGTCCAAAAGCGCCTTCATGCGGGCCTGGTGAAACAGCGAGTCTTCGTTCTCCGCGAAGGCCTGGGCGACGATCTCCGGCAGCCCGTCGAGGGGACGTTCCTTCCCGGCCTGCTTCGCCTTGCGCCGATAATAGTCGGCAACGCGATGCCGGGAAATCTCGCGCGCCCAGGGAAGAAACTGAACGACCTGGGCGCCACGCGTCGCCTCTTCGAGAATGCTCAGCGAAACCTCCTGGAAGATCTCCTCGGCCACGTCGTAATCGCAGGTCAGGGCGAGGATAAAACCGAGAATGACATCGCGGTTTTCCAGAAAGCGCCGGACCAGATGATGCGAATCCTGACGTGCGTTGCCCACGTTTACCCGGCGAAAAAAAGGAAGAAAGGTTAGCAAGACACGGCGACGGGTGAGCGTCTTCTTTGTTGGTAGAGCAGATGTTCTCTGTGCCGCCGCGCGACCAAAAAGGTCCCACTGCGTGGTCTCGCTGCGGAATAGGGCGGCAGGTGGCACATGTCGTTGGTACCGGGCTCGCGCTGTGCCGCATGCCAGCCGTTTGTGCTGGCCCACCACGGTCTTACAGGCTGACTCGACAGAACTGGAGCCGATGCACCAGCCATTGGCCAAGTACGTCGGGTAGTCCATGCGGTGAGGTTGCTCCTCACGTAGCCGAGTGTGACCTCATACCGTTCTCGTACAGCCGGTTTTCGCGGGGGCAACTCCAGCTTTTCCAGTTCCCCGAGTTGCCGCCTGGCCGCCTTCATGCTTCAGAGTGTGACACCATGATGTCATTAGGCTCTGACGCCGATCCTCGTCGACCGGATACAAAGCCTGCTCAACTCCCCAGGTATTCGGTAACGTGCCAGAAATCGAGGATCAGCACCTCGTCGCGGGGAAGTTCCTCCGCAAAAGCCTAAGCCATTGCCGCCGTCGGTCAGATCGATCCACTGCTCCGCACGGTTCATCCCCACCTGGCCCCCTGGCGACGCAGTTGCAGGCCGAGTTCGTCCAGGCCGCTACGCTTCCGCTGCTAACGCGCTTGCATTTTCGTTCGGACGGGCGGCTGAAGGTGGATGACTCAGAGGCAGGTCGGGGACCGGGCCGAATATCATCGCTACATACCGGCATCCGTCCTCGGCCGCGCCTCCGCTAAACGCCTGCTGCCGCACGCCCGTCGCGTCGATGCCTGCTCGCGCAGCGCACGTGCGGCCTCAGCGCGTCCTTGTGCCAATCCCACGGCGTCGGTCCGCCCAGCACCTTTTCTTCTCCAGGAGCAACTGGTCCAGACGCTGGCCTGCCGCTTCACTGGTCCGCCGCACTGTCGACTCGAGGCCGCAACGCCGCCAGCTCTTGCGCCGCCTTCGCTGCGGCCTCTTCTCGAAGCTGTTGCAGAGCGTTCCTGCCAACGTCGTCAATTCTCCGCCGCTGGCGTGAGTGCTTGGCTGCCGTCAACTTCTCCCTGATCCTAGGGCGTCAGGCCGCCGCAACGATGGCAATAGTAGTAGCGCGGCGAAAGCAGATGGGACTCAGGATGCTCAACGGCCGCAGCCGACGATATCCCTGGAAACTCAGCGGTCTGGTGTGGACAGTCACTCCTGATCCTTGATAGCCGTTTTTTCGCGCAGATGCTCTTCGTAAACCTTGGCCCCACCCGCAAGAGAATGTCGCACGAAACTCGGTCTTGCCAAACAGCTCTCTATCCGGCTTGCCCACCATAAGTCAGCGCTGCTGGCGATCTCCTTCTCCATCGCCTGCCGAATTCTGGCTCGGTTTTGGCTTCCTGTTCTTGAGCGGGGTAAGATGCGTGTCCACGAGGTGTTGTCTCCTTGGCGCTGATCCCCCAATCCTTTCCGGCACTGGCTTGTGTACAAACATTCCACCAACTTTTCAGCTGCCCACCCCACGGCGACAGGAATTACAATTATACTGCTAACCTTTCGATCCGAGGGACGCCTTGTGTTTGGGCGCTGCCCCGCTTGACCTTGCGTCCTGTCTTACGAGCCGGCTCATGATCTTGCCCGCTGCTTCGTCCTCTGCCTCACGCCAGTTTCCGGCCGACCTTCTGGAGGGCGACAGAGTTGTCCTGCACGGCGTAGCCGTTGAGTTGTGGGGCCGCAACGAGCCGTGGCATGGTCAGATGCTTCATCTCGGACCAATTCACCAGCTCAATCCGGCCCAGCGTTACACGTTGCGGAGCCAGAGGGAGACGCGGCGGGTGAACGTTACCGACGTCGCCTTTCTCAACGGTTTCTCCACGATCCTCTTCGAGGAAGAAGCCGGTTCCTGACGACTCGATCACTTCGAGCGCAGATCCAGGAAGTTCAACTCCATCGTTGCGCCGGCGATGTCCGCCTTCAATTCGGTCTTGACGTTGTACTTGGCCGGGACCGATTCTTCCGGCATTTCGGCACGCGGGCCTTCCGACGCTGCATGGCCCGGCCTTTCCCGGCCTTGGGCGCTATACGATTTCGACGGCATGGCCCCCTGCGGAACCCGAACGCTGCTCGCCGACGACTTCCGCGCTCGATGTCGTCGTCTTGCCGTCGACCGGAAAGAAGTTGATGCGCTGGCGGCGATGGGGACGCCGTCCAGATGGACCTTCTTGCCGTCCACCTGGTGCGTTTTCCATCGCCGCCGCTGCAACCGACCACTTGCACTACAGGGAGAGGACCAAAAGTCGTCGCATGATCAGAACTCGCCGTTGGTGACCGCTGCCGTCCATGGTGCTGACGCCTGCCAGCGCGTCTGAAGGCTGATGGTGCTGCTGATGAAGCCGCACGCTGCTGTCGACAGGGCGGCGTTGATCGCCAGGGCGATGGCCCGCCGCTGCCCGATGCCAGCGCGGTGTTCACGCACGGCATCAAGGGATCGCCGGCCGCCGACAGCAGTTGCTGTCCTGAACTGCCGTTGGGCGTGCTGGATCGCCATGAAGTTGAAGCCGCAGAAACCGGAGTCGTCGTTGAGAACATCGCCGCGAACGTCCCAGCCCCTGCTGCTGTCGAACGCGCCATGGCGGATCCTGGAGAGCACCAGGGAAAGCGAGGTCCGTCCTGCACGGAGCTTGATTTGTTAGAAGTACGGGTTTCATTGGTCCAGCCGAATGGCTTTGTTGCCGGCGGGGATGCGGGGTGGATTTGACCCCAGTTGATCATGAAGAAGCCGGCGCGACCGCCAGTACGTGGCCGTCCTGCCAGTAAGCGGGTCCCGCGGTCGACGGCAGCAGGCCAGATGCGGGGTTTGCCGGCAAATGACGCCGTTGAGCGTATTCTGGATGGTAATTGTTGGCTTACAGAAGCTGAGGCCGGTTACGCGGCTGGCGATGGTCTGCCGTTCGATGTATGGCTGGAGGGGACTACCCAGGTTTCGCAACTGGGAGCGGCAGCGCCCAGAGGCGGCTGCTCCGCGCACGTCGTGGAAATTATGGAAGCCGGGATGGCCTACTGCCGCAGGTTGTTCAGACACTGCGTGCGGGCAAGGGCTTCGTGACCTTCTGCACGGCCGGAACAGCAGAGCGACTCAGGCGGCGATGGTGATGACGACCAACAACCTGATGAGCGTAGCTTCCGATCGTCGGCCCTTGGACATGCGGATACCCTGCCGGAGCGGCGACCAAACGAACTGGAAAATGAGAAGCAGGCCATGTCTGGCTTCATTATTAACCCAGAACAAGGGAGGACGACAACTGTTTTTTCGACGAGGCAGAAAGAAATGGCGGCATCGCCCGGTAGGAACTCGGTAGGAACTCGCCTCGTCAACCGGGCTACCGACGATTGCGACAACACAAGAACGAGTCGGCGCAGGCGGGTTTGAGCGGGCAAACGGCGTTAACGGCGCGGTCTATCGCGACAAGCGTCACGCACCCAACTCTGACCGGACCAAAGCCGTGTCCAAGCGGACTAGAGCGCCTTGTCCTCCCGGAAGCGGTAGCCGACACCACGGACGGTCTCGATCCGCTCGCTGGCGTCGCCGAGCTTGCGGCGCAGGGACTTGATGTGGACGTCGATGGTGCGGTCGAGGACGATGGTGTCACCGAGGGCGGACTCCATGAGATCCTGGCGCTGGAAGGCGCGACCGGGCTGGCGCATGAGCGTCTCGAGGAGGCGGAACTCGGTCGGCGTCAGCGCAACCAGCTCTTCGTGCACGGTCACGCGATGACCGCGTTTGTCGATCTTGATCCCTGCGGACTCGAGGACTTCACCGGCCAAGGGGGGCTCAGCGCCGCGGCGGAGAAGGACTTTGATGCGCTGAAGCAGAACCTTGACACTGAAGGGCTTGGTCACATAGTCGTCGGCTCCGACGGCAAAGCCGACGATCTGGTCGGTCTCCTCAGCCTTGGCCGTGAGCATGAGGACGGGAATGGCGGCGGTCCGCGTGGACGAGCGAAGTTCCTTGCAGATATCGAGTCCGCCCAGGCCGGGGAGCATCAGATCGAGGAGAACGAGGTCGGGCAGGAGCATCTGCGCCTTACGCAAGCCCTCGCGCCCTTCCCTGGCGACAATCACTTCGTAGCCTTCGCGCTCGAGGTTGTAGGCAAGGACCTCGACAAGGGCGGGTTCGTCTTCGACGATGAGGATTCGGCTTTTTGCCATGGGTGATCCAGCTCGGGTCAGGGCGTCGCGGCTTGGCTTCTTGCGCGTCAAAGGTCACGACAACGCTTCGGGGTGATGTCGGATGATCTTGCCTTCCACCAGGTAGACGACGTCCTCGGCGATGTTGGTGGCGTGGTCGCCGATGCGCTCGAGCTGGCGCGCGGCGGAAAACAAGTGCAGGCCCGGATCGACATTGTCCGGCGACTGCTTCATGAACCGGCTGACCTGGTCGATGATCTCGAGGTTGTAACGATCGACCTCGTCGTCGAGGCGGCAGATGCGCCGTGCCATGCGCGCGTCCAGGTTGACGAAGGCGTCGAGGCTGTCACGCACCATCGTGTTGGTCAGGTCGGTCATCTGCCGGAACGTCGCGGGGACCGGGACCTCGCGGCCATGAGCCAGCGCGAGCGCGCGCTCAGCGATGTTGACGGCAAGATCGGCCATCCGCTCCAGGTCGGTGTTGATCTTGAGAATGGCGGCGACGCGGCGCAGGTCGACGGCGACCGGCTGGTGCAACGCGAGGATCTTCAAGCAGTCCTCCTCGATTTGCGTCTCCTCCATGTCGATGGGCGCATCGGAATCGATCAGGGTCCTGGCGAGGGCGATGTCGCGCTCGAAGAGGGCGCGGATGGACTGCTCGATGGCCTGCTCGACGGCGGCGGCCAGCGACAAGATTTGCCGCTGCAGGTTGTCCAGGTCGCGATGAAGATGAATGGACATACTGAGGAGGCTCCGCGAGCCGAGACGGCGCCGCCGTCATTGCGTGAAAACCGTCAGAGCATTTATTAGGGCCGATTTGTGTAGGTTTTATGAAGGTTCGATTCAGATTTGGCGCCAGTGCCCTCCGTGGGCGCCGCCGTTGTGCGGGGCAAGCGGATCGAAAAGACACTCCCCGCGCCGAGGGCGCCTTCCGCCGCGACCGTGCCGCCGAGGGCGTGGACGAGGTGCTTGACGATGCTGAGGCCCAGGCCGGTGCCGCCCAGCTCCCGGCTGCGCGCCTTGTCGACCCGGTAGAAACGCTCGAAGATGCGCGACAGGTCGCGTTCGGGGATGCCGACGCCGGTGTCCTCCACTTGCAGAATGGCGTGCTGGCCCTCCGCGCGCCAGCGCAGCGTGATCTTGCCGCCCGCCGGCGTGTACTTGATGGCGTTGTCCACCAGGTTATCGAGAATCTGCGCCAGGGCTTCGGCATCGGCCAGCACCGTGACCGGCTCACGCGGCTCAGCGGCAGCGAGCTGCAAATCCTTGCTCTTCGCGCGTTCCTCGTGCCGCGTGATGCTCCCCAGCATCGCCTCGGCCACGTCGAGGGGCTGAATCTCCATGGTCTCCTCGCCCGATTCGATCCGGCCCAGCGTGAGCAGGTCGAGGATGAGGCGGTGCAGGCGGTCGGCGTTCTCGCGAATGCGGTCGAGAAAGCGGACAGCGTGCTCGCTGTCGTTCACCGCGCCGCCCAGAAGCGTCTCGACAAGGGCCTGGATCGCGGCGAGTGGGGTTTTCAACTCATGCGAGACGTTGGCGACAAACTCCTGCCGGACCCGCTCCAGCTTGCGTAGATCGGTGACGTCGTGAAAAACGAGCACGGCGCCCCGCAACGGTTGGCCCGGCAGGCGGGCGCCATGGACCGCGAGGACCCGGCGCTCGGCGCCGGACCATTCCAGCTCGGTCAAATGCGGTTGATCGGAGGCGAGGATCTTGCCGACCGCCGCGCTGAGCTGTCGGTTGCGAAAAACCTCCCAGAGTTTGCGGCCGCGCAGCGCTTCGAGCGGAGCGCCGAGCATGCGGCCGGCGGCGTCGTTGAAGAACTGGATGTTCTGCTCAGCGTCGAGAACGAGCACGCCTTCGACCATGCCGCGGAAGACGGCGAGGAGTTGCTGCCGATCCTGGTCCATTTGCGCGATGTGCGCGGCGCAAGCCTGGCTCATCTCGTTGAAGGCGAGGGCGAGGGCGCCGATCTCGTCCTCGGAGCGAACGTTGACGCGCTCGCCATAGCGGCCTTGCGAGATGGAACGGGCGGCCTGAGCGACCTCGATGAGGGGAGCGCTGAGGCGCCGGGCGATGAGGAAACTCAGACCGAGGGCCAGGGCGAGCGTGATGCCGGTCCCGGTCCAGACGACGCGGCGCAGCCAGCCGATCTCTTCATGGACAGCAGCGAGGGGAAGGGCGACGCGGACATAGCGGACGGGCCCGGCGTCATTGCGGCGGGCGAGGTACATCATCGGCAAGTGGACGCTGGCGCTGAACCGCGTGGAGACGCCGACGCCGCTCCGCTCCGCGTCCTTGACCTCGGGGCGCTCCGCGTGATTCTCCAACTCCTCGGGCGACTGCGACGATTCGGCGAGGACCTTGCCGCCGGCGTCGATCAGGGTGATCCGCGCCGAGGTTTCGCCGCCGAGCCGGGTCATCTGCGCTTGCCATTCCGCCGGGCTCATCCGGCTCACCAATTCCCGAATGAGCATGCTCTTGATGTCCAGCTTCTGGCGGACCTCGGCTAGGAGTTGGTTCTCGATGCGGCCGACGAGGAAGAAGCCGAGCGAGCCAAGAGCGACGGCGACGAGGAGGCTGTAGGCAATGAAGAGTCGCCAGACGATGCGGGAGCGCCACATGCGCTCGTTTTAGAAAACGGTCATCGGGGTTGCAACGTTGTGGAAATCCCCGCGGCGCCACACGAAAAAGCAATCCTTTGGCTTGCTCCCTTCGTCCTCTATTATGAAGAGGAATACGGAAATGCAGACGGAAAGGGGAATGCCATGCGTCGCCTCCTGGCGTTGGTGCTAGTGGTTTCTGGAGTTCGGTCGGCGGATGCGTCCGGGTTGTTGATACCGGTGGAGAAGAAACTGCCGCCGCTCGCCTTGTTGACTCACCAGGTGAACGTCGACATCGAGGACCAGGTCGCGCTCACCACGATTGAACAGGTGTTCCGCAACCATACCGACCGCCAGCTCGAGGCGACCTACGTGTTCCCGATTCCCAAGGGAGCGTCGGTCCGGAAGTTCGTCATGTGGGTCGATGGGAAGGAAACGCACGGGGAGCTGGTCGAAGCCAAGAAGGCGAAGGAGATCTATCAATCGATCGTGTCGCGCACGCTCGATCCGGGCCTTCTGGAGTACATGGGGAACAACCTGCTCAAGATGAGCGTGTTCCCGATTCCGCCCAAGGGGGACCAGAAGATCAAGATCAGCTACACGTCGGTGGCGCCGATGGAAGGCGACCTCGTCGAGTACACCTACCCCATGCGGACCGACAGCAAGGCGGCGCGGACTCTCGAGAAGTTCTCGCTCACCGTGAAGCTCAAGAGCCAGCACCCGATCACCAACGTCTACTCCCCCACGCACGCCATCACGACGCGGCGGCCCAGCGACAAGGAAGCCGTCATCGGCTTCGAGAAGGACGCCGCCGTCCTCGACAAGGACTTCACCCTCTACTACAGCGCCGGTGGAAAAGATGTCGGCGTCACCGCCCTGACGCACCGGCCCAATCCGACGCAGGACGGCTACTTCCTCATGCTGATCTCGCCGCGCACCGAGCTGTCCAAGGCCAGGATGGCGCCGCGCGACATGGTGTTCGTGCTCGATACCTCCGGCTCGATGCGCGGCCGTCGCATGGAGCAGGCGAAGCGCGCGCTCAAGATCTGCCTGGATCAGCTCAATGACCGGGACCGCTTCGCCATCATGAACTTCGCGACGACGGTCAACAAGTACCGGGATCGGCTCGACGACGCCCATACCGACAACATCATCGAAGCGAAGAAGTGGGTCGACGGCCTGGAGGCGACAGGGGGGACCGCCATCAACGACGCGCTGGCCAACGCCCTGGCGATGCGGAACGATCCCAGCCGAATCTTCACGGTCGTTTTCTTCACCGACGGCCGGCCGACCATCGGCGAGACGGACGGCGAGAAGATCCTGAAGAACGTGTCCAAGCAGAACACGGCGAACACGCGCATCTTCACCTTCGGGGTCGGCGACGACGTGAACGCGACGCTGCTCGATCAGCTGGCGGAGCAGACGCGGGCCGTGTCGAGCTACGTTCGCGAGTCCGAAGCGATTGAAACGAAGGCGGAAGCGCTGTTCGCGAAAATCGCCAACCCGGTCCTCGCCAACCTGAAGCTGCAAGTGACCGGCGACGTGACCATCAATGAGGTGTATCCGCCGCAACTGCCCGACCTGTTCCACGGCAACCAGGTCGTCGTTCTGGGCCGTTACCACGGTAAGGGGCACGCGGCCGTCAAGCTCACGGGTCAGCTCGGCAAGGAGACGCAAGAGTTCGTCTATGAGCTGGGCTTCACGGAAAAGACGGTCGAGGACAAGGCGTTCGTCGAAGACCTGTGGGCGCGGCGCAAGGTCGGCTATCTGCTCGATCAGATCCGGCTCAACGGCGAGTCGAAGGAGGTCGTCGAAGAGGTCGTGGCGCTGGCGAAGCGTTACGGCATCACGACCCCCTACACCAGCTACCTGGTGGTGCCCGACACGGTCGTGCCGGTCGCAGCCGGGGGCGCGCCGAAGGGCAAGGGGGCGGAGAAGATGCCCGACGTGCGGCTGCATCTGATGGGCGGTGATGCCAAGGAGACCCCCCCGGCGCTCGACGATGCCAAGGACAAGGAAGGCAAGCCGGCAACGGTCGAAACCTTCCTCAAAAGGACGGCCAAACAGGAAGGAGACGCCATCCGCGCCCGTTACGAGCTGAACGAGCGCGAGCTGGGCAAGATCGCCGGCGAGGCGAAGAAGGACGAAGGGGGCTGGGCGTATAACCTCAAGATGGCCCGCGATCGCTTCAACGCCTATCGCGACGCCGAGAAGGAGCTGCGCACCGGCCGCCTCGACAACGTCCAGAACGGCAAGCTGGCCGTCGATCTCTCCTGCGACGCGGCCAACCTGCGCTCGCAATCGCAGGTCAGCGCCACGGCCCAGCGCTGGCTCGGCACGCGCAACTGTCTGGAAGTCGGCGGCGTCTGGATTGACGAGGCCTATGAAGGGGACATGAAGACGGTCACCGTCAAGGCGATGTCTCCCGCCTACTTCCGCATCCTGGAGCGGCATCCAGACGCCAGGAAGGCCTTCAGCGTCGGCAATCACCTTGTGTGGGTGACGCCGAGCCGGACAGCCCTGATCGTCGACATGAGCAGCGGCTTGGAGACGATGGAAGACACGGCCATCGAGGCGCTGTTCCGTCCGGCCCCGGCGCCGGTTGGGAAACGACGTTGAGCGTGTTTCGCGCAGAGACGCAGAGGCCGCGGAGAGTTGAATCTCCGCGGCTTTTTTTCTTGCGCGTCAATGTCCGTTGCGGGGCTTTTGGCTGCCCGCCTGAATCCTTTCGGCCACACCTCAAACCTTTCCGATTTTCAGCAACAACCCAAACTTTTTGGCCAGGCCTTAAGAGCGCGAGGATTTTGGGAAAAGCGTGGATTATCATATTCTTCTCATTTGAGCATGCTAGGCTGCACGGTATCCCGATCCACCGGGCTCCGCCGTCGCACTTTCCGCCCGTCAATTTGCTCCTTTCCATGAGACCAAGCATCTTGCTCGTTGGAATGCGAGGCGACCCCCATGAAGCCACGCACCTTTCTTTTCTGGAGCGGCGGCCGACCGCTTGACTCCCCGGAGGCGCGAGCATTCGCGACGAGTCCCTTTCCGCTCCCCAAAGCCGGCACGTTTGCGCCAGGCCGCGCTCATTGATTACGAGTGGGGCGAGACGAGGTTCGAGATTGCAGCCGCTTGCCTATCCGGAGGACGACCGTTCCATTTTTTTGGATCCGTCGAGGATTCCAACCGTGTCGGTGTCTTTCCGCCCATTCATGCGGCCCGCCCCAAGCAGCGATTTCTCTCATTGAACTCGAAAAGGCCCTTGTTTCGCTGTCAAAGGCAGGAAGCAACGAATGGCCCGGCTGGTGACCGGCGTTTCGCCCGGGTGCGCCTAAAGGGATTTGCAATGAATCGTCGTGCCTTTACGCTCGTGGAATTGCTGGTCGTCATCGCGATCATCGCCGTGTTGATCGCGCTCTTGATTCCGGCCGTGCAGAAAGTGCGGCAGGCGGCGGCACTGGTCCAGACCAACAACAACCTTCGCAACGTGTGTTTGGCGCTTCACAGCTGCAACGACATCTACAAGCGGCTTCCTCCCGCCACAGGGGCCTACGGTGGTTTCTCCACGCCGCTTGCTCAGTTCTGCGGGACTATCCACGTCCACTTGCTTCCGTTTGTTGAGCAGCGGAGTCTTCACGATTCATGGGCGCGGGTTCCCTTTCCAGGCGGCCTGCCAGGCGCAACGTACGCCAATCCTTACGGTGTGGGTGGGACGTTCTTCCCCCCGGTCTACGGCAAAACGATTCCCGTCTTTCTTTCACCCCTCGATCCGAGCCAGAGCGATGGCGGACAAGATACACAGAATTTCTTGGCCAATCTTCGCGTGTTCACTGATCAGGGTTGGAGTTGTGGCGGCAGATCGTATGCGGACCCGAGCTACCGCGGGATCAATGATTGCGGTAATGGCGACACCTGGCCGCGTGGGTCGTCAGCGGCCTTGCACCGCATCCCGGACGGCGCCTCCAACACGCTGGCTTTCGTGACCGGCTATATGAACTGCGGTCCGGATGTTGTTCTAAAGATCGGAGCCGGAGAAAGATACTACTACCTCTCTGCGCAGGTCGCGAACTCTCCGTTTTTCGGCAGCGCGGTTTCGCGCGCGCCAGCAACCGCGACCATGCCGGGAATACCTACCGTGCAACCTGTGTTTCAGATTCTTCCGACGAAGGATTGGTGCCAACCTGGCTGGCTGCCCCAGGCGCTCCACCCGGCCGGGATTAGCGTTGGTCTACTCGACGGCAGCGTTCGCCTAGTGTCGACAGAAATAACGCCCGCCACATGGTACTCGGCAATGCAGCCGAATGACGGGCAAGCACTTGCTGGAGATTGGAATTAAGGGACTTGCTTGGGGGAAAGGAGCATGCCATGTTTCTCTGCGCGATGGGTGTCATCCTGTATTCGTGGTGGTTGAGCGGCTGCCTGGGCCTGTTCGCTCGGCGCGCCGGGATCCCAAGAAGGCGCTACTCGTTCTCGCTTGGCGTTGACTGTTGCGGCGGCGGCTCAGTTTTCCGGAAGGTGCTTCCGGCTGTTGAGAACCTTGAAGCGCGGGAGACACCTGCCCAGATGGCTTGGACAGGTGCAGTCAGTTCCAACTGGATGACGGCCCTTAATTGGACAAACATCTTGACCAACGCCAATGCCGTTCCCGCGTCGGGTGATTACGCCCTATTTACGCCGAACTCCAATCTCTACAGCGTAAACACTCCCTGTATCCTAAGCAGCGCCACTACGGCGGTCGACCGAATCATAATGGATGCTGGCTACACGTCACTGCTTACCATATACAGTTCCGTTCTCTCAACCACGAACCAAATCGACCAGTATGGATCCATGCTGATCACGAATGGAAGCACAGTCACGGCGCATGATTTCATGACCGTCAACGGCGCGGTTAACGTCCTTCCTGGAAGTGCGCTGGTTGTCGATGCGACACTCTACATGGTCTACACGTCCACAGCCACCGGCCTGATTGTCGCCTCCGCTGTGGACCTTTATGGCCCAATCTCCGAAGATCCCGACGCCGCTCACGTCAGCGCCGCCGCGGTCGTCGCCAACAGCGGCTCCGTCATTGAAGTGCAAGACGAGACGTCGCTCTCGGTGGAAGCGGACATGACCGATTACGGCGGCGACCTGCTTCTCGACAGCGGCACGTCCGTGCTCGAGATCGATGGCGCGTTCTCCCAGGACTCCGAGTCGCCGGGATCGATCACGGCCGCCGCGGGCGCCGCGCTGAGCTTCTACGGCAACGGCTCGGACGACGACGTGGTCATCCACGGCACGTTCGACTTCGGCGGCGACGACGGCGGCGCCACGCTCAGCTCCGAGAACCTCATCCTCATCGACGGCGGGACGTTCACGTCGACGGGCTCCAGCGGCAACACGATCGACGCCGACGTCGGCGTCGTCAACGACGGGACGCTGGAGGTGAGCAACTCTCTGACGATCGCCACCGGCTCGCTCACGATCGGGGCCCGGACGGCGGAAGACACGACGAGCGACGCGACCCTGGAGCTGGACGCGTCCAGCTCGCTCAGCTTCCCGTCGGCGGACGATCCGAGCACGTTCGTGATCACGAGCGACGGCGCGCTGAACATGCACGGGGCGAGCATCAGCATGGACACGGACCGCGTGTCGGCGCTGGACCTGGAGGGGACATTCAACTCCTATGGCTATTCCTACGGCGGCTCGGACTCGATCACGGGCAACCTGACGATGAACGGCTCCCTCAGCTTCACGGGCAGCAGCCTGCACATGGTCTGGGTCAGCGGCGACTATACGCAGGGAAGCTCGGCCGAGCTTTCCATGCGGCTCGTGAACACGCCCACCAGCGACGTGCTGGGAGTCGGCGGGACGGCCACCATCGACGGGACCCTGACGCTGAGCGGGTCGAGTTTGAGCGCGAACTACTGGAACATCATCCAGACCTTTAGCGGCGTGAGTGGCGCCTTCGACACCATCAACGATGCGGACGGAGGGAGCTGGTCGCACGGGATCGTGGGGAACAACTTCAGGGTAACGAAGAGCTAGTGTCCAGCCGCCGCCATCGACGCCTTGTTCCACCCGGCGCCAACCTCCGGCAAGCGGCGCTAGTGGATTGTGAGAGCCGGAAGCGTGAGCGACGGACAGACGGTTCCATCGCTCTTGCTTCCGGCTCTCAGGCTTTCGGAAACCGTTCCTCCGGTAGAATGGGGGAATGTATTCCGCTCTACTCACGCTTGCCGCATTCGCCCCGCCCGAAACGCCTGCCTGGCTCAGCGACTTCGCCGCCGCCCAGCGTGAGGCGAAGCGCGACGACAAGCCCATCCTCGCCGTTCTCCACTGACACCACTGACCCGATCCGACCGGCTTCGATGAGCAGGTGGTTCACCTGGCTCCCGAGATTCGTGACCTGACGAACAAGTTTGTCCGGGTCAGGCTGTCCAACATGCGCGGGTTGGACCTGCGCATCTTCGACTTCGACTACGATCGATCATGGATGGCGCTGTTCATCGCGCCGGAAGGACGGGTCCTCGGCCGCTTCGGCGGGACCGACCTCGAGGGAGCGAAACGACTGAGCGCCTTTCATCTCGCTCTGAAGAACGCGCTGGCGCGGCACGCGTCGCGCCGCAAGGACGGACTACCGGCCGGCGCCCTGCCTGCGGAGGATTACGCCTCGGCGCGCAAGGCGCCGCCGCGCTCGTGCATCCATTGCCATCACGTACACGAATTTCAACGCGCCGACGCCCTGCCAAAGGGCGCCTGGACGCCGGCAGGCGAGTACCGCTATCCGGAGCCGGCGGCGCTTGGCTTGACGTTGGATCCTGAAGACGCTAGTCGCATTCAGGAGACGGCGCCGGACAGTCCGGCGGGTCGCGCGAGCGTTCGCGCCGGCGACTTCATCCTGTCGGCCCACGGCGTGCCGATCGCATCCCGCGCCGATCTATCGTTCGCTCTGGACCGGGCGCCCGCTGCAGGGAAACTGGGCCTCGTGATTCTCCGCTCGGGCGTCGAGAAGCGTATCGACCTCGACCTGCCTGCGCGATGGAAGGAGCAAACGGACATCTCGTGGCGCTGGTCGCTCAAGGCCCTGGCGCCGGACCCGCCCGTCGCCGGCGACGCGCTGGACGATATCGAACGCAAGGCGCTCGGTATTCCCGCCGATCGACTGGCGCTTAGACAAGGCCCGTTCCTGAGCGACGCCGCGCGGCACGCCGGCGTGCGGATCGGCGACATCATCGTCGGCGTCGACGGCATGCGCCCGCGCCTCACGGGCCGTCAGTTCGAGGCCTGGTTCCGGCTGAGCCATCGACCGGGACAGGAAACCACGCTCCTTGTCCTGCGCGGCAAGGAGGAGTTGACGATCCGCCTGCGGCTGCCATGAAAACTCTGCCTTTTCTGGGACGGAACGGCGCGAGGGGCGTCATCATCGCGTCGGGCGCCGCCCTTGGGACGCTCGTCATGGCGGCCCATGGCAGCTGGGACGCAAAACGCCCAAGCGCCGCGCAATGAATCTCCTGCTGCGCGATCGAGGGCGCCGGCATAGAATATCAAGACACTCGACATTTCCCGGAGGAGGATACCGTGGTTCCAGCCGACCGCCGCCGCGCGTTTTCGATGATCGAGGTGTTGTTCGTTCTCGGCCTCATCGCCCTGGCGCTGGGATTCTTGCTGCCCGTCGTGCAGCGGGTGCGTGAAGCGGCCGCGCGGTCGCAGAGCGCGAACAACGAGAAGCAGCAAGCGCTCGCGTTTCATAACTTCCATGATGTCTTCAAGAAGTTCCCGTTCAATGGCACGGCCGGAACCTTTGGCGATCCCATGGCCCCGGGCTCCGGCTCCTGGGCTTACCAGATCCTGCCGTTTATCGAGCAAGAGAACGCGTTCAAGCGACCCAAGGACGCGTTCGAGAACCTCGTTTTCGCCGTCTACCGCTGCCCGGCCCGCGACCGCGCCGGCTTCACGAGCGAAGGCAAGCTTCACGGATCAACCACGGATTACGCCATCAACACTTGGATCAACGACCCCAAGAACGGCGCCGTCGCCGTGGCCGACCGCCGCACGACGTTCATCAACATCACGGACGGCACGTCGAACACCATCCTCCTCGGCGAGTTGGCCATGCGCCCGTCCGATTACCACGCGAAGGACGCCGGCGAGGGCCGCGAGAGTTTCTTTTTCGGCGGCACGCTGGGGACGGGACGCAACCAGGGCAAGCACGTGCACGACGGTCCCATGAGCGCGACGAACCAATTCGGCAGCCCGTTTCGGCAGGGGACCAACTTCGCCCTCTGCGACGGCTCGGTCCGGTTCATCGCGTTCACGTTCGACCTGCGGCCGGCGCTGACGCCGGACGGCGGGGAAGCGTTTGCGTTTGAATAGCGAAGGACGGCCTCCCTTCGAAACAGGCTTCACCACGATTCCGGAGGAGTGGACATGACCTTTTTCAATCGACGCCGGCCCGCGTTTTCGATGATCGAAGTCCTTTTCGTCCTCGGTCTCATCGCGATGCTGCTGGCGTTCCTGTTCCCCGCGGTGCAGAAGGTGCGCGAGGCGGCGGCGCGGACGCAGTGCCAGAACAACGAGAAGCAGCAAGCGCTCGGCTGCCACGCCTTCCACGATACCTTCAAGAGGTTTCCGTTCAACGGCACGGCCGGGACGTTCGGCGACCCCGCCGCGCCCGGCTCGGGCTCGTGGGTCTATCAGATCCTTCCATTTGTGGAGCAACAGCCGGCGTTTCAAAGACCCAAGGACGCGCTGAATTCGTCGTTCGCCGTGTTTCTCTGCCCGGCGCGGGGGCGGATCGGCGCCACAACGGAAGGAAAGATGCACGGCGCCGTGAGCGACTACGCCATCAACACCTGGCTCAATGATCCCAAGAACGGCGGCGTTTCCGGGGCTGATCGCCCGACCAAGATTACCAACATCACCGACGGCACGTCGAACACGCTCCTCATCGGCGAACTAGCCATGCGACCTGCGGATTTTCAGAAGCGCGAGGCCGGCGAGGGGCGCGAGAGCATTTTCTTCGGCGGTACGCTCGGGACGGGACGGAACCAGAGCAAGGCCGTCCTGGACGGACCCAAGAGCGAGACGAACCAGTTCGGCAGCCCCTTCCGCAACGGGACCAATTTCGCCTTCTGCGACGGCTCGGTGCGTTTCATCGTCTTCAGCTTCGATCTGCGGCCGGCGCTGACGCCCGACGGAGGGGAAGTGTTCAACCTCGATTGACCGGACCGGCCACGGGCGTCAGGTCGCAATACATGAAGCGATCCTCGCGCAGCACGCGCTCACCCAGCTCGACCGCGATGGGGTGAGCGAACGGCGGGCCGGCACAGACGAACGAGTGATACTCGCCGTTTTCGCCGCATGGGTCGGCGTGCGCGGGCAGGTCCCGAAGCAAGTCCGCGTCCAGCATGCGACCGGCGAGGCTTGCCGGGACCTGATGGGTGTCGACGCAGCACAAGACCGCGCGAAAGCCGCTCGTCAGGAACTCATGCATCAGGGCACGCGAGTCGGCGCCCCAGAGCGGGAAGACGCCGCTGCCCGGCCGCAACAGCCGCTCCTCGCGATAGCGGCGCACGTCCTCCAGAAAGATGTCGCCGCAGATTACCTTCTCGACTCCTTGCCGGTAGAGCCGGTCCAGCGCGGCCCGCATCCGCTCTTCGTAGATTTCGTTGGTACAGGGCCGGCAGACGGTAACGACGTGGAGCGGCAACCCGAGCGCGGCCGCCTGTCGCTTGACCAGCTCACGGCGGACACCGTGCATGCTAACGCGGTCGAAGTCCGCGGTTAAGGTCGTCACGAGGCCGACGATATCGTGGTCGAGGCGAGTCTTCCACAGGGCGAGGGCGCTGTCTTTCCCGCCGCTCCAGCAGACCACCGCACGCGGTCGCGTCGTCATTTTGCGCCCCGTCACGCGAACTCGAAACGGACCGCCGCTCGCTCGGTCACGTCCGCGGCGAACAACGGGTAGGACTTGAAGCCGCATACGCCGGCGACGACGCTGTTCGGAAAGATCGCGATGCCTCGATTGTATTCGGCGACCGAGTCGTTGAAGAAGCGGCGGGCATGGGCGATCTTGTCTTCCAGCGCGGTCAACTGGCGGGCCAGGGTCTTGAACTGGTCGTTGGCCTTCAGGTCCGGAAATCGCTCGGCCACCATGGCGATGCGGCCCATGTCCTCGACCACGTCCTTCTCCGCCTTGATGCGAGCGATCCTGTCCGCCAACGCCTCGGTGCGCAGCCGCGTGAGCCGCTCCAGCGTCCCCTTCTCATGGGCCATGTAGCCTTTGACGACTTCGACGAGGTTCGGAATCAGGTCGTAGCGCTGCTTGAGCTGTACGTCGATGCCGCTCCAGCTCTGTTCGGCCCGGGTGTGGAAGATGATCAGCGTGTTGTAGGTGCGAACAAGCCAGAAGAGCGTTATCGCCCCGACGCCGCACGCGAGGGCGACCATCCCGGTTTGGGTATCCCACCAGTGGGGCTGCGCGGGCATGTCGCGCGTTTGCAGATAACGCAAGAGGCCAAAACCGAGTCCGCCGAAGCCGAGCAACATGACGATGTAACCGGCGAAGCCCGCCCAGCGCTCCGCCGACTCCGCGGAGGCGAGATAGCTCTGGCGCTCGCGCGGCGTGACGATGAGCGGCACGTGCATTAAGGGCTCGATCGTCGTCTTCTTTTCGCCGATGACGCCGATGACGCTGATTGCCCCCGGGCAGGGCGTGTAGCTGCAACTGTGACGCCAGATGCCGAGCGTTTCGCTGTCGCTCGCCTCGTATTGCCATTTGGCCTTGTCGGCCGCGACCGCGACATGATCGTTCCCCTGGCGGACGGAGAACCAGGCGAAATCGCTCCTCGTCTCGACGGTCTCCCATTCCTGGTAGGTCTCTTCTTTGCCGTCGCTGGTGCGGCGCGTCCTGGTGACGTATTTCTCGAGCTTGTAGTCGTAGTGCAGGGCGGGGCGCTCGAAGTGGGGGACGTGGACGGGGTCGGGGCAATCGATGTCGCCGCGGAGCCAGACGGGGTCCCAGACGTTGACCATCCGCAGCGGCAACTCCGGCGCCGCGGCCACGATGGCGTTGGTCCGGTCCCAGCTGCGGACCAGCGCCCACAAGCCCCAGGCGCCGAGCACTAGGAGGAAACCAACGCCGGCGACGATGAGCATCGAGGTCATGGCGACGCTTCTTTACCTAGGGCGTGTAATCGATACGGAACGGCTTGTTGGTGATGAAAACAACCGTGCAATCGCCGGCGGCGCTCGCCCCGTGGCGCATGACCTCGCCCTCGGGGAACCAGACAAACGAACCGGGGCCGAACGTCCCCTTGTGGGTCACCAATTGGCCTTCGAGGACGTACATGCCGTGCCCGCAGGGATGGGTGTGGTCCGGGTTGATGACACCGGCCGGATAGCGGACGAGGCGGACCATCATGCCCGTTTCCGGGTCACTGAAGAGTTCCTTGCGGAATAGCGCCCGGCCGATCTTCTCGTTGAAGCTCTCGGTCCAGGGAACGGCTGCCGTGTCCAGGGCAAGGAAGTCGCCGGTCATTGCCTCTCCTTATGGGACAAGCTCAGCGTGCCTTGTCGTAAAACCCGCCGTTGATCTTGCCGTCAGGACCGAGCATGAGGTAGAGCGTCTGAGGCCCGTTGCGCCAGACGTAATATTGAGTCCCCGGCAGCGCCGGCAGGGAGAGCTTGGCGATCTCTCCCGCGTCGGTGACCCTCGTGCCTGAGGCGCCAATGATGGCTTCCGTCTCAGCCATGGTCTTCCCGCGCACCTCGTCGAGAATCCTGCCATGCAGTTTGGCCGGCCCATCCAGCTTGGGCGGAGCCTTGTCGCCCGCCGCCTTATCGGCGGCGACCGGACCTCCGCCCTTGGCCGTGGGAGCGTCGCTTGTCTGCCCGAAGATGATGAGGAGGACAACGCCGACGGCGACCACCGCGGCGCCGCCGAAGTAAAGCGTCAGCAGCAGGCCCTTGTTGCTCGACTCCGCCTTCTTCCTTTTCTTCTTGCGGCGGGGGCGGTCCTCGTCTTCCTCGCGCCGCCTGTCGTCGTCGTCTTCGTCCCGCCGGCGTCGTTCATCGCGCTCCCGTCGTTCATCGCGCTCGCGGCCTCGAGGCGGCGCGTCGTCGACGATGTCGACGTCATCGAGTTCGTCCACCGGCTCATTCGCGACGCCGCGGCGCGGGGCGCCGGCGGCCACCGCCGTCGACCTTGGGTCCGGAGCGGCGAAGAAGTTCTTGCACTTGGGGCAGCGGATCTTCTGGCCCGCTTTGATCTCGGCCAGGGTCTTCAGGCCGGCGCCGCAATCGGGGCAGCGAAGGGTGATGGCAGGCATGATTGGCTTCGCGTTAGAGACACTGGATAACAGGACGCCAGCAAGGGATGATCTTAGCGTAGTTTCGCAGTCCGCAACAGCTGATCCGCCCAACGTTGGACATCCTTGGGCAGCGGGACATCGGGTTCCTCCTGGTAATCGATGCTGAGATCCAGCGCGGTAGCCGCGAAGACCTGGCTCAATACCAATTGCAAATCGAGGAGGACATCGGAGTCGCCCGGCAGGAGGGGAACGGGAATCGTCGGCAGAGGCGCTTTCCAGCCGATGGGCCAGACTTCGACCGCAGGCCAGCGGCCGGCCCGACTCAGGAAGACAAAGTAAGGCGCCGCGGGCAGTCGGCGAACCGGTAAGCGCTTGCCTTGCCGCACGAGGTCGATTTCGATCAAGTGCGCCTTGCCATGGACGTATTGCTCGCGTTTCTCCAGGTAATCCCGGCGTGCTTTGCCCCTTTTGTTGGTGGGAGAGAGTATCTCTATCGCGGTGACAAGCTTCCTGCGTTTCGCTTCCCGTATCTCCACCCAGGTGTGCGGCTCTGGGTCGTTGACAACCATGGTGAGAAGAAGGGGCGCCTGCGCTTGCCCCTCGTCGATGTGATCGCGTTTCTTGCCGCTCACCCGGCGGATCTCGACGTCCGGATAACGATCGCTTTGTTCATCGACCTCGACAGCGATGTATCGTTTTTCCGGCAGGGCGACATACCGTGGAATCAGCTTGGGGACGAGCTGTTCGACGATCTTCATGGCGAAAAGGCCATGAAAGGAAGTCCAAACGTCCCCTTCCAGATACGGATCCATGCCGGGAAACGGCGAAGCCATGGCGCGTCTCACTGCAAGTTCAGCGTCCTCAGAAACTCGGCGTTGCTCTTGGTCCGGCCGATGCGGCTGATCATCAATTCCATGGCCTCGACCGGGTTCATGTCGCTGAGCACTTTGCGCAGGATGTAGGAGCAACGCAGCTCCTCGGGCGGCTGGAGGAGGTCTTCCTTGCGGGTACCGGAGCGATTGATGTCGATGGCCGGCCAGACGCGCTTGTCGACCAGCTTGCGGTCCAGGTGCAGTTCCATGTTGCCCGTGCCCTTGAACTCTTCGAAGATCACCTCGTCCATGCGGCTGCCGGTGTCGATCAGAGCGGTGGCGAGGATGGTGAGACTGCCCCCCTCCTCGATGTTGCGGGCGGCGCCGAAGAAGCGTTTGGGCTTGTGCAGGGCGTTGGCGTCGACGCCGCCGGAGAGGATCTTGCCCGAATGGGGGATCTCCGTGTTGTAGGCGCGGGCCAGGCGCGTGATCGAGTCGAGCAGGATGACGACGTCGATGCCGAACTCCACCATCCGCTTCGCCTTCTCGATCACCATCTCGCACACCTGCACGTGCCGGCTGGCGGGTTCGTCGAACGTCGAGCTGACGACCTCGACCTTGTCCCCCATCACCGTCCGCTCCATGTCGGTGACCTCCTCCGGTCGCTCGTCGATGAGGAGGACGATGACGTAGCATTCCGGATGGTTCTTGACGACGCTGTTGGCGATCTTCTGAAGCAGGATGGTCTTGCCGGTGCGCGGCGGGGCGACGATCAGGCCGCGCTGCCCCTTGCCGATGGGGGTGATCAGGTCCATGGCTTGCCATGTTGATCTCTTGCGCTCGGATTCGAGACTGAGCCGGCTGTTGGGGTGCAGCGGCGTGGATCGTCGAAAACGACCTTCTGCTGGAGCACGTCGGGGTCCATGTAGTTGATGGCCTCGACGCGCATAAGCAGGAGCGAAGTAGCGGCTCGTTCTCCTTGGGCGGCCGGATCTGCCCGGAGACGACGCTTCGTGCAGGCCGAAGCGGCGGATCGGCTAGGGGAGATGTAGATGTCTGCGTCAGGGCAGGGGAGGTAGTTGTAGTCGGGGCTGCGGAGGAAGCCGAAACCGTCGGGGAGGACCTCGAGGGTCCCTTCGCCGAACATGAAGCCGTTTTGCTTGACGCGGCTTCCTTGAGATCTTGAAGATCAGGTCCTGCTTCGCGGGGCCGGGTAGTCGCTGAGGCTTTCCTCCTTGGCGACCTTGAGGAGCTGAGCCATCGTCATCGCTTGGAGCGTCGGGATGTACGTGGCGCGCATGATCTCCTCGTAGCGGCTGGTTGGTCTCGGCGTCGAAGCATCCTGGAAGTTCTCGTCCTCGCCGGGGATGGCTGGCCTGAGCGCCCGCCTTCGCGCGTCACTTGCCGATGTCGCGGCTCGAGGCGGTCGTCGCGGCTCGCCGGCGGCGCGGCTACGCAGTATCGCGGCCTCCCTCGCGAGAGCATAATCGCGCGGCTCGGCTTCGCCGGCCTGACCTCATCGCGAGAGGGCGAGCCTCCTGGCAGAGCCGGGCGTCATCGCGCGGCGCCTCCCGATCGTCGCGGCAGGGCGGCGGTCCGGAGTCATAGTCGTCGTAGCCGTCCCCTGCGGGCAGGGACGGGGTGACGGTGGGATACTGCTCGCGTCGGCCTTTGAAGTCGGACATGATCAACCTTCTCCTTCCAGGGCCGGCCTTCGTGATGGGCAGGGACGGGCGTCCCTTTTGCTACGGCGACCGCAGCCGGATGTGTGGAGATCGGCTACGGGCGCCGCGTGACCGGCGGCAGGTACGGTGGGTGGGAAAAACGTTCTTCGGGCAAACCTTTCGTTACAAGTAGGCGAGCCGGGCGGCGTAAGCCCCCGGAGGGCGCCTTGCACGGGCGTGAAACTGTCCTCGCGCCAGGGCAGCGCGAGAAAAACGTCACGTCGTCAAACACCAACTCCGCAACAGACGTTCCACTTGTTCGCTGACTTTCTCCAACCCATTATCGTTGACGAGGACCACATCCGCGAGTCGTTTCTTCTCTTCGAGGTGCATCTGGTTGGCTTCGCGCTTGAGCAGCTCCTTCTCGTCCCAGCCGCGGCCTTGAACGCGGAGCAACCGAACATCGCGGGGCGCTTCGACGAAGATCAGGCGATCGATCCCGTTCGTCCAGCCCGCCTCGAGGATGACGGCGGCGTCCACCACGATGAATCTTACACCGTCCGCCAACCCCGCTTTCGATTTTTCTTCCTCGAAGCCTCCCGATGTAGGGATAGACGAAGCTTTGCAGGGTTTTCAACTCCTCCGGCGCTCAAAGACAATCGCACCGAAGCTGGCGGACAATGTTTCCCTGCTCGTCAAGCACCTCGGTCCCCAGTGTTCGACAATCGCGCCACGATGTCGGGTTGGCGTAGCGGCTCGTGTCCCAGCTCGTCGGCGACGATCAGGTGGCCGCCATGGCGGGCGAGGAAACCACGGGCGACCAAGCTCTTGCCGCTACCGATGCCGCCGACGACGGCGAGCACCAGCTTGGCGTCGGGTGGCATGCTTTTGCGGGTCATGTCGGGAGCTCGTTGAAGCATCGGCTCGCACCGCAAAGCATGCCACCCCGGCGCGGCGGCTGTTCATTGTCGGAGCGCCGCGTTCGCACCCTCGGGCGGCTAGACCTCTTGGACGTCCAGCCAGTTCGTGCCGACCCCGACGTCGACCTTGATCGGAACGGTTAGGCGGTCGGATAGCGCTCCCATCATCTCGGCGCGGACCATCTTGACCATCTCGCGCTCCTCTTGCGGCGGCGTCTCCAGCACGAGCTCGTCATGGATCTGCAGCAGCAGGCGCGTCTTGCGTTTCTCTTCCCTCAGCCGCCCGGCGATCTTCACCATCGCCACCTTGATCAGGTCGGCGGCCGAGCCTTGAATCTGCATGTTGATCGCTTCACGCTCCGGCTGATTCCGCGCCTTGTAGCTGGTCCGCTCGCGGATGCCCTCGATGGCCCGGCGTCGGCCCAGGATGGTGCTCACGTAGCCGTTCATCCAGCAGTCGCGCAACAGCTTCTCCTGATATTGCAGCACGCGCGGATAGCGGGCGAAGTAGGCCTCGATGAACTTGCCCGCGTCCTCCTTTTCAATCTCCAGTCGCTGCGCCAGGCCGAACGCGCTGATGCCATAGATGATGCCGAAGTTGATCATCTTCGCCATGCGCCGCTGATTGCCGTTGACCTCGCTCTCCTTGACGCCGAACACCTGAGCCGCGACGCTGGCGTGGATATCGTGGTCCTGCTCGAACGCCCGCTTCAGCGCGTCGTCCTCGCAGAAGTGGGCCAGCAGCCGCAACTCGATCTGCGAGTAATCCGCCGTGATCAGCTTCCAGCCTTCCTCGGCGATGAACGCCTGCCGTATCTGCTCTCCCTGCTCCGAGCGGATCGGAATATTCTGCAGGTTCGGGTCGCTCGAACTGAGCCGGCCCGTCGCCGCGACCGTCTGGTTGAACGAGGCATGGACGCGGCCGGTCCGCGCGTTCACCAGGGCCGGCAGGGCATCGACATACGTGCTCTTGAGCTTGGCGATCTTGCGCTGCTCCAGCAATACCTTCGGCAATTCATACCCTTCCTTCGCCAGCTCCTCCAGGGTCTCCTGATCCGTGCTCGCCTCGCGCGTGATGGCGGTGCGACTCTTCGGCTTGTAGCCCAGCTCCTTGAAGAGGATGTCGCGGAGTTGCTTCACCGAGCCGATGTTGAACTCCCGTCCCGCCAGGCGATAGATCTCCTTCTCCAGTCGCTCCAGCGTCTGCCCCATCTCGACGCTCATGCCTTTGAGCAGCGGCACGTCGAGACGGACACCGTTGTATTCCATCTCCGCCAGGACGCCGATGAGCGGGATCTCCAGGTCGTCGTAGAGGTAGTACTCCGAGGCGGGGGGCCTCCGGGGGCTTGCGCCGCCCGGCTCGCCGGTCCTTTTGAAACGCAGCTCTTCGAGGAGGGGCTCCAGCTTGGCACAGAGCCGCCAGGCGACGTCGGCATCCTCGCCGGCGTGCTCCGCCACCTGGGCGCAAGGCGCCTCGTCCATGCGTTTCTGCTGTTTGCCTTTGCCGATCAGCTCACTGAGGGGAAGAACGCGGTGGCCGAGGTGTTTTTCCGCCAAGACCTCCATCGTATGGCTTCGCTGACCGGCGTGCAAGAGATAATCGGCCACCATCGGATCGCTGACCACGCCCTGCATATCGATTCCGTAACGCCGCAGCGCTTGGACGTCGAATTTGATGTTTTGGTTAATCTTTTCCGGCCGTGGACTTTCGAGGATCGGCTTCAGCGCCGCCAGGCTTTTCTCCCGATCGAGGCAGCAATCTCCCTTCGGCCCGCAGAACGGAAGGTAGAACGCCTCCCCTTCCTTCCAGCAAACGGCGACGCCGACGATGTCGGCGTCGAGCGGATTAGGGTTCGACGTTGTCACATCGATGGCGATCCGGTCCTGCTTCTTCACCTCGTCGAGGAAGCTGTCGAAGAGTTCCGGCGTGTTGACAAGATGATAGGTCGCCTTCCAGTCGTCGCGCACGATCGGCTCGTCCGCCGATGCGACGGCGGTTGTCTGCTCTTCGCCACCGAACAGGCTCCCCTGGACGACGCGCGACGCCCGCGGCACGACCGGCGCCGTCTCGCGGATGGAGTCGCGGACCATGTCGCTCAGCCCGCGAAAGCTGAGGTCGCGGAAAAGATCGAGCAAGCGCGGCCCGTCCCACGCCTGCACGCGCCATTTCTCCCATTCCTCCTCGACCGGGACATCCGTCTTGAGCCGCACCAGCTCCCGGCTTGTCGGCAAATAGGGTTTCGCCGCTTCGAGGTTCTCGCGTTTCTTGCCCTTGAAGTCATCGAGATGAGCGAGGATGTTGTCGAGCGTGCCGTATTGCTGCAGGAGTTGACTCGCCGTCTTGGGGCCGATACCGGCGACTCCTTTCACGTTGTCGACGCTGTCCCCCACAAGAGTCTGGAAGTCGATCACCTGCTCCGGCTTCACGCCCCAGTCGGCCGCCAGCTCGTCGCGGCCCATCACGCTCATCTTGCGGAGGTTGAACATCTTCACGTCGTCCGTGATGAGCTGGCGAAAGTCCTTGTCGCTGGTGCAGAGGTAGACCTCCATGCCGCGGGCGGCGCCCTGTTGCGCCAGCGTGGCGATGACGTCGTCGGCCTCCACGCCCGCCACGCCGAGCACAGGAATGCGCATCGCCTCCAGCACCTGCCGGATGAGCGGCAACTGCAGCTTGAGATCGTCCGGCATCGGGGCGCGGTTCGCCTTGTAATCGGCGGCGAGGTTGTCGCGGAAGGTTCTCTCGCCGACGTCGAACACGCAGACGAGATGCGTCGGCTTGCGCTCGCGGCGCAAGAGCAGCATGTCCTTGGTGAAGCCGTAGACCGCGTTGGTCGGCAAGCCGGACGGGCTCGACATCATCGGCAGGGCGTGAAAGACCTGGAAGATGAGCGAGTGAGCGTCGACCAGATACAGGCTGTCGCGCGCGGCCTCGGCAACCATGACTATGACAGGCGAACCCTGCGGTCGTAGGCCTCAGGGGTTACGCAAACCAAAGACAATGACACTGGAACGGTGAGCGGGGCAGGGGAGACAATGTTATCTTAGCGAAGCAACCGGCGCGGGCAACCGGAAGGCGAAGCGATGATCGATGAAACCGGAATTGCGCCGGTTCACGGCCGCGGTAAAGGCGCTGGCATGGACGGCAAACCCCACTGCATCGACGGGCTCACGAAGACCGGAGCAAACCGGATACGGCTGCCGCTGGGACAGGTTGGACAGGGCGCGCTTTCGATCGAGGAGCCCATCTTCTTGTAGTAATCGGTCCAGTCGACGTTGCCGTAGTAACGACGCAAGGCGTCCCCATAGTCGCGCCAGAAGACTTGGAGGCGGCGTTCTTCCGGCGTCAGGGTATAGTGGCCTGCCGGCCGATACACTTCGCAGGTCGGTGGAGCGGCGAGGAACCACGTCAGGGCGAGATGGGTGAT
Source organism: Gemmataceae bacterium (assembly GCA_046350295.1). Lineage (GTDB taxonomy): Bacteria > Planctomycetota > Planctomycetia > Gemmatales > Gemmataceae > JAXMAR01. Next base: position 23,569 of record JAXMAR010000035.1, on the reverse strand, counting down.
GGCGCTCATGGGAGGAGTATCCCAGCGCATCCGGACCGGGACAAGACCACTCACGGCTTCTTCGTCTTCTCCCCGGTGTACCGATCGGTCACGTTCTCCGCGAACGAGTCCCGGTAGCCCGGCGCCCAGACGAGGGGGAACGGCGTGCCGGTCCGCTTGAAGCTGGCCGCGTAGATGGCGCTCTGGACCGAGTCCTTCTTCGCCCGCGCCGCGTCGCCCGTGAACCAGGCGCGGTCGAGGCCCTTCGGATCATGCTCGCAGGCGCCGGTGAAGTGCCAGCCGCCGTCCCAGATCTCCACCCAGGTGTGATTGCCGTCCTTCGCCGCCCACTTCGGCGTGCCGGCCAGGCGTGCCGGGATACTGACGCTGCGGCAACCATCGACGAGGAGGATCGACAGGCCGGTGCAGGAGGCGATGCCGCTCGAAATCGTCTCGCTCGGGCTCTGATCGGGCCGCTTCCGCGCGGTGGAATAGCGAACCTTCAGCTTCGAGAACAGACCGGCGTTGATGGCCTGCGCCGCCTCCGCGATGTTCTTGCAGTCCTTGACGAGCGGCAGGCACCGCTCCATCATCTCGCGGCGCCACGGCTCACGCTTCTCGGTGACGTTGGCGTAAGGGAGGACGTCGTTGAGGAACAACTCTTCCCGCACGCTCTTGCCCCACGGCATTTTCGAGCGCGCCTCATAGGCGAGGCGCGTGTTCTCGAGCAGGAATGCCGCCTTGAGCGTCGTCAAGTCTCCGGCCGGCATGTTGGCGATGAGGAAGGCGATGCCGGGCCGCTGTTCCTTGGGCGCCTCGCGCAGCGCTTTCTCGAGTTCCTTGCGGTTGTCCTTGGACTGAGCGAGAGCCTCCTCGACGTCGCCCTTCCACCAGCGGGCCTCTCCCGCCTGGAGGGACGGACCGGAGGCCAGAGCGAAAAGCACGAACGCGGGCAGGACGAAGATGGATCGGCGGATCATCGTGTAGTCCAGCAAGGAGGGCGGAAGCCAATGGAAGCATTGTATGACCACGCCGGCCGGTGGACGCGCTGCGTCCATAGACACATCCCCATGCCGCGCTATGCCTTCGTCGCGGCGCCGCCTCCTCCACGCCGCCAAAAAGTCGGCACACGTCCCCGGCATTTCTCAAAACGACCACAACTGAGGTTGACGACAACGGAGATTGACAGCGCCTCCGCCGGCCTTGGCCCCCACAGGCGCCAGCTGTTTCGTCGCATCTCGTCGCACATACACCCACTCATCGCGACGTATCCGCGCCCCACGCCGCAACTCCCTCGACAACCACGCGATAAGGCGACCTACCGAAGACCGGGCAACCGAGCCTCGCGCGACGAAATCCGCGCGCGGATGGGTGAGCGTCTTCTTTGTTGGTAGAGCAGATGTTCTCAGTTAACGCTGCGCGACCAAAAAAGGTCCCACTGCGTGGTCTCGCTGCCGAATAGGGCGCGTTGGCACATGTCGTTGGTACCGAACCGCGCCCGGCGCATGCCAACCAGTTTCAGGCAGCCAGCCCACCGGTCTTACAGGCTGACTCGACAGAACCGGAGCCGATGCACCAGCCATTGGCCAAGTACGTCGGGTAGTCCATGCGGTGGAGGTTGCTCCTCACGTAGCCGAGTGTGACCTCATACTGTTCTCGTACAGCCGGTTTTCGCGGGGGCAACTCCAGCTTTTCCAGTTCCCCGAGCAGCGCTGGCCGCCTTCATGCTTCAGAGTGTGACACCATGATGTCATTAGGCTCTGACGCCGATCCTCGTCGACCGGATACAAAGCCTTGCTCAACTCCCCCAGGTATTCGGTAACGTGCCGAAATCGAGGATCAGCACCAAGTCGCGGGGGAAGTTCCTCCGCAAAAAGCTCTCAAGCCATTGCCGCCGTCGGTCAGACCGTCCACTGCTCCGCACGGTTCGCTCTACCTGGCCCCCTGGCGACGCAGTTGCAGGCCGAGTTCGTCCAGGTCTTCGGCCACCAAGTAACGCGGCCCTGCATTTTCGTTCGGACGGGCGGCCGATGCGGATGACCCAGAGGCAGGTCGAGGACCGGGTTGAATATCATCGCTACATACGGCATCCGTCCCTCGGCCGCGCCCTCCTCGAAACGCCTGCTGCCGCACGCCGTCGCGTCGATGCTCGCGTAGGCGCACGTGCCGGCCCCGCGCGTCCTGTGCCAATCCCACGGCCGTCGGTCCGCCCAGCACCTTCTTCTCCAGGAGCAACTGGTCCAGACGCTGGCCTGCCGCTTCACTGGTCCGCTGCACCGTCGACTCGATAGCCGCAACGCCGCCAGCTTCGGCGGCGCTTCGCCGCGGCCTCTTCGAAGCTGTTGCAGAGCGTTCCCGCCAACGTCGTCAATTCCTCCGCCGCTGGCGTGGGGGCGGCTGGCCATCAGCCCAACCTCCTGATCCCAGGGCGTCAGGCCGCCGCAACGATGGCAATAGTAGTAGGCGCCCCGGCGAAAGCAGAATGGGACCCAGGATGCTCAACGGCCGCAGCCGACGATATCCCTGAAACTCGGCGGTCTGGCCGCAGTGTGGACAGGTCACTCCCGATCCTTGATAGCGTTTTTTCGCGCAGATGCTCTTCGTAAACCTTGGCTCCCACGAATGTCGCCGCGCGGAAGCTTCGGTCTTGCCAAACAACTCTCTATCGGCTTGCCACCATAGCCGCGCCGAGAAGTGGCGATCTCCTTCTCCATCGCTACCTGCCGAATTCTGGCTTCGAGCTCTTTGGCTTCCTGTTCTTTGAGCGGGGTAAGATGCGTGTCCACGAGGTGTTGTCTCCTTGGCGCCGATCCCCCAATCCTTTCCGGCACTGGCTTGTGTACAAACATTCCACCAACTTTTCAGCTGCCCACCCAGCAATCGCATTACCAGTGAAACCTTCGGCGTCGTCGCCAACCAATGGCATTACGACTCCAACGGCCTCCTCGACCAGCACACTTGGGGAGACGCCAGCAGCCCTTCCGTCTTCACCATCAGTCCCGCCGCCAAGCAAGGTCTCGGCGGCATCGCGAAGGGGGACCCACTGGCCACCGTTACCGACCCCCTCGGCAACCCTACGGTCTACCGCTTCGATATCGATAGCCGCCTTGTCACGCAAATCGAGCCGAATGGCGCGACGACCACTTGGACGCGCGATGGCGCCGGTCGCGTCACGCAACTCAAAGATCCTCTTGGCCGCACCACGAGCTACACGCGCGACTCCGCGGGCTACGTCACTCTCGAAACCCTGCCCGATTCGCACACGCGCAGCTGGACCTACGACCCCAACTTTCACGGCGTCGCCACCTTCACCGACGAACGCGGCAACACCACGACCTATGTCTACAATTCCGGCAACGGCCATCTCGAAAGCATGACCAATGCGCTCAACAATGAGACCGACTACGCCTACAGCGCCACGACCGGCCTCCTCGCTAGCGAAACCGATCCCCTCGGCAAGTTGACCGCCTTCGTGTACGACACCTACCGCCGCCAAACGCAAGCCAAGACGACTTACAGCCTCACCGTCCTCGCCCAGACCGACACGGCTTACGATAGCTGGGGCAACCCCGCCAGCGATACCGACGCCCTCGGCCTCTCCACCGCCTATCTCTTCGACGCCATGGGCCGCAAGACCTTCGAGCAGCTCGGGACCAATGGCGCACAATCCTGGACATTCGACGATTCCGGCCTCGTCACGGAAAGCCAAAATCAGAATCTGCACCGCACGCAGTACGTCTACGATGACTACGGCCGCGGCATCGTCGCCTCCACCGTCGAGGGGGCCAACACTCAGCAGGCCCGCTCCACGCTCTACACCTTCGATCTCGCCGGTCACACCCAGGGCGTCCGCCAACCCAACGGCTGCTGGCACACCTTCCTCCTGGACTCCGTCGGCCAGGCGCTCACCGACACCGATCCCCTCGGCGGCAAGACCCGCAACGTCTACGATCTCGCCGGCCAGCGTACCGACACCTGGAACCCGCTCGGCTTCCACACGCACTCGGACTTCAACAACCGCGGCTGGGTCAGCGAAACCGTCGACCCCACCGCCTACACCGTCGACTTCTCCTTCGCGCCCAACGGCCTTGCCACCGGCTGGTCCGACTCGGAAGGCCGGGGCCAGAGCAAGACCTACGACGCGCTCAACCGCGTCGACACCACCACCGACGGCAACGGCGCCACCACCGACACCGACTACTGGCAAGACGGACGCGTCAAGCAGTTCACCGACGAGCTCGGCACGATAACACGCTTCGACGTCAACCTCCTCAATCGCCTCAGCTCCGAGACCCAGGCATACGACGTGCCCGGCCTCGAGCGCACCATCGTCAGCTCCTTCAATGCCGCCGGCTTCGTTACCGAGGTCGAGAATGGCTTGGGGTTCGTGACCTACTACGAGGACAACGGCCTGCATCAGGTCTGGAAGATGCGCGACGACAACTACATGCTCAAGGCGACGTACCTGTACGACGGCCTCGGCCAAGGGAAGAAGGTAACCGATGCCGAGACCGACGACACGCAGGAAGCCTACGACGGTTTGGAACGCGCCACCTCGTTCACCGATGCGAGCAACCACGAGTCCCAGGTGATCTTCGATTCCATGGACCAGAAGGTCGCCGACATCGACGGCCTCGGTCACGTCACCAAGTACGTTAACGATGCTCTCGGACGCCAAACCTTTATCGTCGACGCCAACGGTGGAATGGTCCAAAAGAATTACGATCCGTTCTACCTTGCGGCGGTTGTCGATCCCCTTGGCAACGCGACGCGTTACGCCAATGACGCGGATGGCCGAGTGATCAAGGAAGTCGACCCGCTGAACCACGCCACAACCTACACGCGCGACACGGCAGGGCGGGTCACTGTAATCGTCGACCGCAACGGCCGCGAGCGCGACTTCGGCTACGACCACAACGACAACAAGACCTCGGAAACCTGGAAGGACTCCAGCGGGACGACGGTCGACTCCTTCTCCTTCACGTTCAACGCCAAGAACGAAATGCTCACGGCCATGGAGGGAACGAGCGGCTACACCTTCACCTTTGATGAGTTAGCCCGGCCCAAGACCCAGACCGATCCCAACGGCTTCGTCATCACCATCAACTACGTCAACGCCTCCGACCGCATCAACACCGTCGCCGACAGCGCCGGCGCCACGCGCCAGTACTATTACTACAACAACGTCAACAGCAACATCTCTCCCGACAACGTCCGCTACGTCACCTTCAGCGGCACGGGCCTGCCGGACTTGCGCTGGGACTTCAGCTACGACAAGCGCGACAACGTCACCGAGATCAACCGTTACAGAGACCTGAGCGGTACCACCCTCGTCGCCCGCTCCGACTACACCTACGCTCCCAACGGCTTCCTGGCGGCCATCGATCACCTCAACGCCTCCAGCGCCACCATCGACTACTTCCACTACAGCCAGGACGCCGCCAATCGCGTCACCTCCGAGGAAAGCAAAGTCAGCGGCTCGTCGTCCACGCGTAATTTCACCTACGACAACATCAATCAGCTCCTGACGGACGGCTTCTCGAACTACTCCTTCGACAAGGCGGGAAACGACGTCAACATCGGCACCTTTGGCACGGCCAACCGCCTGTCAACGGACGGAACCTGGAACTATACCTGGGACAACGAGGGAAACCTCACGCAGCAGACCAACATCTCCACGGGCTACGTCTGGAAATACGAGTACAACAACAGGAACCAGCTCACCAAGGCGCAGCGCTTCGATAACTCAAGCAACCTTATCTGGGAGGCCGACTACGCCTTCGATGTCCTCGGCAACCGCAGTTCGGAAAACCTCGACATCGACGGCGCCGGCCCCACCGCCGCCGTCCTGACCAAGTTCGCCTACGACAACAACGGCAACGCCTGGGCCGATCTCGACTCGACCGGCAACATCACCACCCGCCGCCTTTACCTCGACGCGGTCGACGCCCTGTTCGCCAAGATCGGCTCGTCAGGCGATGTCGATTACTATCTCACCGACCGCCAGGGCTCCGTCCGCGACATCTACCGCTCCACCGGCCTGCAAAAGGAAATCGACTACTCCGGCTTCGGCTGGATCACCCTGAAGACCGGTTCCGGTCCCGACGACCGCTATGGCTACACCGGCCGCGAATACGACTACACCAGCCGCATTCTCTACGCGCGCGGCCGCTCCTATTCCGTGGATATCCACCAGTGGATGAGCGAGGACCCGCTGAAGTTCGCCGCGGGGGATTACGACCTCTACCGTTACGTCGGGAATAACGCGACAAACGCCACGGATCCCAGCGGCCTCGAGGAGGAAGTAACGGGGGCGGATGTCGACAGGATGCGCGAACTTTCGAGCTATGTCCTGCGCGTCGGCCTCCGGTCGCAGATAGTCCGCTGCGCGGCTTGCCACAACCCGATCATCATGGGCGGTGGCAGTGTCGCTGATCTGCCCGAGGATTACCAGCGCAGCGCAATGATGTGGACGCGAACCGAAAACGTGGCGGACTGCGATCGCGCCATCCAAGGGATGCGCGACGCCGAGTCCTCGGCCATCGAGACGTTTGTGGAGGGCGCCATCACTTTACTCACGGCCCCCCTCGCGGCCCCACTCCAGAGCGTCCGCTACATCGGCTGGGTCTTCCGCACGCCCGGCCTGCGCGGCGTCCTCTGGGGGCTCGCCACGGACGCGACCACGCAAGGAATAATGATCGCCACGGGACGGCGCGATAGCTTCGACGTCACTAGAATGCTGTTTGCGGGCGCAGCGGGAGGAACTCTTGACCTGGCCATTGCCGGAGGCGCCGCGGCCTGGCGGCGGTTTCGCTCGGGCGGCGCAAGTTCGGCACGGACTTCGATAAATCCTATCGCCGAGATAAATCGTAATGCGGACCTTGCTACCGAGATGGCACGGCGCGCGGCGGCGAGGGGCCGTCTCAACGGGACCGCACAACACTTCGGCGACTACGCGCACCAGCGTTTCGAGCAATTGAATAACCGCCTAAATCGGAGGCTGATAGAAGAAGGCAGCCCATTCCGGGTTTCCGCTGAAGAATTCCGTGATGCTACTGGGAGACTGGTGCAACCGCGTGCACCTGGGTCAAGAGGTGCGGATGCGGTCTTGAGGAGGCTCGACAACCCGGGATATATTGAGATCTTCGACCTAAAAACGCACGGTGGAACCATGAGGCTGATTGGCCGTTCGCGACAAGCTGAATTCATGAGTCGATTCGGGGCCAACGCGCAGGAACTATTCCGGCTACGCTAAACGGGAGAAGCGATGGGCGACAGACACTTCGACAAGACGGCCTGTGAACTGTTTGGCTCCATATTGACACCGTTGGGTTTTACCCAGCGCGGATCAGAGCGATGCACTTTCTATCGCAAGGTAGGGGAGGACGTCTTTCATTTTGTCATGCCGAGCATTGGCTCTAGGGGGGCTTGGTACCAGGTATTCGTTTTTCCGCATTCGCCGCACATTGATCCATTGTTCGAGAAGCGATTTCCAGACAACGTGGGAATACCGACGGACGCCTGGTCACTACTGAGTGAGAGCGATGGGGTAAACATCACCCAGCAACAGTTCAACTGTAAAAACGAGGACAATCTACGACGCGGCTTTGCGACCACGGTTGGTCCGTTGCTGCTCAAAGTGGCAGTGCCCTATCTAGATCGCTTTCAAAAGGTGGACGACATCGTTCCTGTGATCCGTCATCCGTCCTTCTTGGGTTTTGCTCTTCACCACCTTGGACGTTCTGAGGAAGCTGTCGCTGCCCTGCAACGGGAAAGAGCTCGCATCAGAACACTCGACATGAGCAACAAAGACGTAGCAGCACTATTGGAACATGTAGAGCGCCTTCTTAAGGAAGGCGAAAAGGGGACATTCTGAATTGTCCGCGACTCGACGGCGGCGCCGCTGACGAGCGAGCTGGGGACCGAAAAAGGGGACATTCTGAATTATCGGGCGTTAGACTGCTCGTTCAACTGAGATAGCCGCGGTGACGACAACAAGCGAGAATCGAGATGGAACCGCGCGGGCGCAGTGGCGCGATGTCGGCGGCCGGAAAAGGGGACGCAGCTCGTTTCGCTACGGCTGGGTCGATACCATGACCGACGCAAACGGGACCGAGAGCTCCGGCCTCCTCGCCTCGATCACGGCGATCGATGGCACGTCCTGGACCTTCAGCTACTCCTCCGGCAAGCTGTCCTCGATCTCCGCCCCCGGGTCGCGCACGTTCACGGTCAGCGTCAACGGCTCCGGCGACCTCGCCTCCATCAACCAACCCGGATACCGGCGTCCACAGCTTCACCTACAGGTCGCATCGACAAGCGCGACAGCGTCACCGAGATCAACCGCTACAGCGACCTGACCGGTACCACCCTCGTCGCCCGCTCCGACTACACCTACGCTCCCAACGGCTTCCTGGCGGCCATCGATCACCTCAACGCCTCCAGCGCCACCATCGACTACTTCCACTACAGCCAGGACGCCGCCAACCGCGTCACTTCGGAAGAAAGCAAAGTCAGCGGCGTCTCCTCCACTCGTAACTTCACGTACGATAACATCAACCAACTACTCAGTGACGGCTCCTCGACCTACGCTTTCGACAAGCAAGGCCGGCAATGACATCAACATCGGCACGTTCGGCACGGCCAACCGCCTCGACACCGACGGCAATGGACTACGCCTGGGACGACGAAGGCACCGTTCAGCAGACCAACATCTCGACTGGCTACGTCTGGCGATACCAGTACAACAACCGGAATCAACCTGCGCAAGGCCTGCTGATCGACGCCTCCAACAACCTGATCTGGGAAGCTGATTACGCCTTCGACGCCTTGGGCAACCGCGGCTCAGAGACACCGACCCTGACGGCGCCGGCTCTACCGCCGCGACCGTGGCCAAGTTCGCCTATGACCAAAACGGCAACGCCTGCCGATCTCGACGCCAGCGGAACATCACTACCTGCCGTTTTTACCCTCGATGCGGTCGACGCCTTCTTCGCTAAGATCGAGCCCGGCGACAGTTCGACGATGGTCGACGGATCGCCGGCGCTCCGTCCGCGACATCTACCGGTCGACCGGTCTCCAGAAAGAACTGGATTACGACGGCTTCGGCCGCATCACCCTCAAGACCGGCCCGGCCCCGACGACCGCTACACCTACACCGGCCGTGCGCATGGACACTATACGACACGGTGTTCATCTGCGCGGCAAGCGCACGTATTCCGTGGACATCCACGCAGCAGATGAGCAGATCCGTCGCCTGCCGCGGAAGACATGATCTCTACCGTTACGTCGGGAATAACGCCACGAACGCGAGGACCGAGCGGCCCGAGAAGAGGACGCTCTCGCCCCACGCGTCCTTGGTCTCGGCGAAACACGCGCTGCATTTCCTGCCACAACCCCATCATCATGAACGGCGGTAGCGTCGCCGAACTGCCCGAAAGCTACCGTACGCAAGCGCGATGATGTGGACCGCGAAACAGATACCATCGAGGACTGCGACCGAGCGATTGGCAGCCTTCGCGAAACGCGCGGGCGACCCAGGTTTCCGTCGAGCTGGGCCATCGCCGGCATCGCCACCGCCCCACCGCCGCCCCCCTTGCCAGTTTCGCTACGTAGGTTGGGTCTTCCCGCGTCCCCGGTCTACGAAGCGCGGTTCGGGGAGTCGCTACCGATGCCACAACACAGGGATTGATGATTGCGACTAAAGGCGGATGGATATGATCTCACGAGGACCGTGTTCGCGGGAATCGGCGCGAGCTTTGATCTGGTACTCACCGGCAGCGCGGCGGCATTACGGCGGTTCCGGTCGGGCGGGCCGGGGCGAGTGCCCGAACATCGAGCCGGTCCCACCTCCAGCGAGAACTGGAAACAACCCTATCGAGGCCGGGTCGAGCTGAAGCCCAGCAACTGGCGGACCCCAGTTTGCCAAAGAATAATACGGTTTGGCGGCCCACCTTCGAGCAAACTGAAAGCTCAGCTTTTCAAGGTGATCGTCGGAAAAGCGAAATACACTAGGGATGGACTTCTAAAAGGAACGACGCTCGACGCGACCGAAGCGGGATTCCTCGAAATAAAGAGTGGTAGCAGTGTTCTTAATTCGACGTATCAACTACGGTTACAGACGTATCGTTCCCTGATCGAGAACACTCCATACACTATCCGCACGACCAGGCCGATAAACGCGACGTTCCGTATGGCCTCCAGCGATGGGGTGTGCAAATTGAGGGGATCACATGAACGTTAGCTATCGGTACACCAGCCGTCATTAATGGGGCAGCGAGCGGATGCTGGTTGCACGATGCGCGTACTTCTTGTTGAAAAACGTGCCGTTGCGACTTACTTACCAGATTCGCTTGCTCGCTTTCCCGCGCCTTGGAGTCTCGAAGGAAGTTGGTGATCCTATGTCACTGCCAACTGCAGACTCCATCCGTCACTGCAGAACTTCCAAAAAGAACATGCCAAAGTTGTCCGAATTTGAGAAGGTGTAATCCTATGGGACTTTACCTGTGCGTCTTTTGACAACGATAATTAACTTTGATGGGCTCGAAGTCGGAGCTTGGTTCAGACTTCGAGTTTTTTTCGCAGAACAGTGACTGAGCCCTGAAGAGGGGATAAAGTGTGGAAGCAAGTACCCAATACGATTTCTCATTCCGATTCAGACGGAGTAGGTCGCCTCTTGTTCGTGAGAGGCTAAGACGGGAACTTGAGGATATCTCCTCGCCATTTCGGCAATTGCCAGCCGTTCGGTTCCGAGCCGACTGGCAAAGGAATCCTCGGCAACTCGCCCGGTCGGCACATTTGCCTATACGACTCATTTATTGACGTTGATGGCGAACCGCTCTTGTGCAGGTTGCAACGCCCGTGCGACGTTGCGATCGAGCAACGATTGCCCATTCTTGCTCGCGTGGTTGACTGAAACCCCAAAAGGGGACACCTTGACTTATGGCCGCCACGCGCCTATAGCCTCGGCGCCAACTTCCCCACCATCACCGGCGCCTATCGACCTGCCGGCGTCCCGACCACGACCGGCGCTCGGCAGACCAGCCCCGGCGGCAAATAGCGACGCCTTCGCCGCCGCCTTCGATCAGCCGGCGCCAACCTCGTCTTTCCCACCTTCGCCGCGGCTTCGGCGACGATCACGCGGCATCGCCTCGACGGCGGTTGGCCACGGCCTCGGCCTCACCCAGGATGTTCTTGCTCGCCAGGTTCAATGCCGCCGGCTCCGTTGCCCTCTATGCCACCTACCTCGGCGGCGAAGGCAATGACGTCGGCCAGGGCGTCGCCATCGACGCCGACGGCTACGCCTATGCCACGGGTACGACCGTCCCGCCTCCTCAGCGCGAACTTCCCGACCACCAGCGGCGCCTATTGCACGTCCTTCCCGGCCTGGCTTCGCCGCCTTCCTGATCAGCTTCAACACCACGGGAACTGCTCGAGCTACATCACCTTCGGTCTGCTGCCGCCGCGCTGCTGGACATGGCCACGCCGCCTCACCGCCGCGGGTAGGGCGTCCACATCGGAGATAGCCGCAGGCTACTGGCGGGGCGAGCGCGGGGCGCGGTGCAGCGACAAACGAGCAAGGCCGACCGGACCGGAAGTCGCGTGGCCGTCAGATCGAGCAGGTCGGCGGCTCGGCTTGAGGGGAGGCGACCACGCGCTTCATGCCGGCACGGTCCGGATGGTAGGTGTCGCAGAGAGACGGGGCCGCGAGCGACCAGGTGGTCAACGCCAACTGCACGAGGGTGAGCATCGTCGAACTCTTCAACGCGCGGAAGGTCACCAGCACGCGTTCCGCGCCGGCCGCTCCGGGCAAGATCATGACACGGTTCGCCGGCCGGCCGACGCCCGGCTCACTTTCCGGTGACAATGCCCCGGACGCGCCCGAAAATGCCCGCAATCCCAATCGCCGCCCAAGTCACCTCCCGGAGTACTCAACGAGCTCGACCACGGCTTGCCCCTCAAGATGCCGGCTGGCCGTCGCCGGCAAGGCCCTGGCGGCCAACCCTGCGCTGGCCAACGCCCATCGCCGACGGCACGACGAGATCCGCGTCGGTCTTCATCGGAGCCGTGGCGTCGGCGCACTGGCTGCCGCCACCGACAACCTGCACGCCTGGCGCGCAGCCTCCGCCTCGTCGCCATGGGGACGCCTGAACGACCGCCTCCGCTCCAGCCGCGATCAGCCTCGGGCCGACCGCGACATCCGCCGCGCCCAGTCGACGTCGCCGATTCCCGCATGTTCACCGGCCTCAACGCCTTCGAGCAGGTCCTCGGCACGAACGCGAACCTCGTCATCCTCGGCCACGCCTCCCGGCTTCCGCGCCCAGCACCCTCGCCGCCGTCAATGCTCGCAAGAAGATCTTCATCGAGAAGCCGACCTGCGTCGACGGTCCCACTGCCCGCCCTTCAACTTCGACGGCCGACATCGCCACGCGCAACAACCTGTCGATCGTCGCCGGCGGCCTTGCCGCCGCTACCAGACCGGCTACCGCGAATCGATGATGCGCATCCACGACGGCTACCATCGGCATGATCACCGCCTGCTGCTACTGGAACCAGGGCGGCCCTGAACCGCGCCCGCCAGGCCGGGTGGAGCGACTCCGGAATGGCAGATCCGGCAACTGGCTCTACTTCACCTGGCTCTCGGGCGACCACATCGTCGAACAGCACGTGCACAACACCGACGTCATCAACTGGAAGCGCTCCGCCTATCCGCAAGGCGCCGCGGCCTCGGCGGACGGCAGGTCCGCACCGGCGCCGAGTTCGGCCACATCTACGACCACTTCGCCATCGACTTCGAGCATTCCGCGGCGTCCACGTCCGCAGCACGGGCGCGGCAGATCGGCGGCTGCGCCAACAACATCTCCGAGGCCGTCACCGCGGCATGCGCGCACGATTCCAGCGGCAACACGATCGGCATCGGCGAACGGCCGGAGCTTCCGCCGCACGGACAATCGTCTACCGGGTCGTGAGCACGTCGCCTTCATGGAAGCGATCACCAGCCGGCTGATCAACGACGCAGGTAGTATCACCTGGAGAAGCTGCTGATGGCTGCGCCATGGGCCGCAACGCCTACACGGGCCAGAGCGATGGGGAGGAGCGCGAACCCGCACCAGCCTGGTCCTCGAGCCGCCTCAGCTCGACATGATAGCTGCTGGTCGCGCTGGTGGCGATGCCGGGACGATGCATTGAGACCTGCAGCGCCGGATTTAATGGCGCCAAGGACGACGACGAAGCGGCTTCCGTTGGCTCTTGTCATACGAAGGGCGCGGCCGATGAGCGGCGTTTCGCAAGACGATCCGTTTGACCATTGAGGCGCGGACGACGTCGAGCAGGCGACCCGAGCAGCCGGAAATTCCTCGACCGCAGCGGCGGTAGTGGAGTTCCGCGACGTCTCCCAGCTGTCCAGGCACAACGAAGTACCTACGCCAGATCTACACGGACGAGTTCGGCGACGTGATCGAGGTTCATTACTTCGGCATCCGGATCGCTTCAGGACGCGGAAGACTGGCGAAGCAACCGGCGAGATCCACGATCGCGGTCAAGGTGACCGACCTTCTTCATCGAGGACGGCGAGGGATTCTCGGTTTTGAAGCGGACACACGACGGTTGGAGAAGACCTCGCTGATGATGAGTTTGTCGCCGGAGCTCGGAGCCGTCGCGCTATCCAGTGACCTTTCAGGAGAGCATCGGCGCCTGCGGGAGAAACGCCGCGTTCCAGGTGGCTGGAGCGAGGGCGCAAGCGAAACCCGACGCGCTCTTTATTTCATTCGTCCTGGTTCCGGCCTACATCGATTGCCTTCAACGCTGAGCATGGAAGAACCATGTCACAGGGTTTCACGCCTCAATACAAGCCTCAATGGCGTGGTGCTGGTCACAGTTCCAGATGGTTGACTTGAGGTCCCACGAGGGCCTTGGCGCAGACTGACGCCCGATGGTTGGATACGAAGGCCATCGTAAAGGACGGTCAGATCATTAGCCCCTTGAGTTCACGTAGCTGCGGCTTGGCGATTCGACCATCTGGCGATGCCTCCTTCGACGCCGGATGGATCCGGTTAAGTCAACATGGCCGAATCACGGCCGGCCGAAGGGCCAGACGTCCCAGGTCCATCATCGTGCCGCCCGCCTTTATTCCCCGTCTCCACCAGTCGCCGTCCCTTTCCCCGCCGGCGTCGACGACGCCGATCACACGCACGAAAGGCCGGACGGTTCCCGTTCCGTCACCGATCAGCAGCTCTTGTCCCGTCACCCCAACCCCGATCCGCCGCCACCTGAGCCCCTTGCCGGTGCCCCGCCGGTTAAGCTCGACTTAGCGGCCCGCCTTGTTTGGGAACAGCGGTCATCATCTAGCTCATCCTTGTTAACCAGGAAGCCGAGCGGTTCCGTGTGTTCAATCAGCGAGCGCGGCCGATCCTGGCGTCCCCGAGTGTAGGATCACGGTGGTCTCGCCGAGCTTGACCTCGGCTTGAGGACGTCGTTCATTCCTTGCGCCATGCGGCCCAGGTATCCCCGCCACGGTGCCGCGGCCGTATCTTTCCCAGCGTGAGGATCGTTATCGATGGAGGGTCTCCTCCGAGCTTGTCGGAGAAGCCGCGGATTGGTCGTTCCATTTCAACGTCGTACACCGTACCCAGCCACGCGTGGCGTAAGGATGCGGTCGACCCCTTCGCGGCCAGATCGTCGCGCTCGCCTTGGGTCGTTCGACGTTGTACAGGCCTGCAGGCGCCGTTCTCGTAGTGTTCGATCAGCTCCAGTCGCTTTGCTCGCGAATGGCGCCGCTCGGTCATTCCCCTGGTTGCGGGTGCAGGCGATGTAGAGCGCATGCGGCGGTCCAGGCACCACGGCAAAGGCTTCAAGAGGTGCCGGCGAGGCTGACGCCGTCGAAACGGTCCTCTTCGTCTTGGTCTGCGATGTCGAGGCGGCGTTGGCGTCCAGTCGTCGAGATCACGGCGCTCGGCTCCTGCCGGCGGGACTTGCCCGGGCCAAGGGACGATGAAGGTGCGACGACGCCGCCGAAGTCCTCGCCGCCGCGAAAAGATCCCGGTTAGCGTGGAGGGACTGAGACGCCGAGACGCTGAGCCCGCCGTTGTCCTTGAGTGAAGAGCGATGATGGTGTCGTCCGCTGCACTTGTGCCATCTGGTCTCGTGGCGAGAATGCGGCCGATGAGTCGTCAAGCGTTTCGATCATCGCCGCGTAGGTCGGGTTGAAAGCGTCCTTGCGTTTCTTGACGAGGTCGGCCTTGGCGAAGAGGGAATGTGCGATTGTTGTGGCAGAGGAAGAGGAGGAAAGGCTTCGCCTTGTTCTCCGATGAATTCCTCGGCGGCTCGCTGGACCTTGTTCGCCCTGCCTCCCTCGGTACTTCAGCGTTCGGCTCCGCCTTGCCGGGGTAATAGAGATCGAAGCCGTGTCGGTGGGAAGCGAGCCTTTGCCTCCGAGGTGCCATTTGCCGATGAGTCCGGATCGAGAAGCCGAGAGCAGCGGAGGCGGGGAGGCGGAGTGGTGGTTTCGGTCGCCGGCAGTTGTTGGTTGATGATCGGGTGCAAAAGGAGTTGCGAGGCGGCGTCGCCGCGGCCGGGAAGAAAGGTGGTGATGCGCAGGCGAGCGGGGGCTTTGCCGGTGTAGATCGAGGCGCGGGTCGGCGAGCAGACGGAGGCGGCGGTGTAGGCGTTCGTGAGCGTATCCCCGCGGCCAGCGGATCAGGTTGGGCGTCGGCTGGTCCTCGCGGCCAGCAGCCGAGGTCGAAGACGCCGAGGTCGCCGAGGTGATGAAGACGATGTTCGGCAGGCGTTTGGTCCTTTCTCTCGCGCAGAGGCCAGCGGGCAGTGCGAGAGCGAGAAGAAACGAGAGGATGGCGAGGACGCGCATGGGAGTTTTTTTGAAGGTGGGCGGAGCGATTGGAAGATGGTGAAAATCTAACGCTCGAGCGGGGCCCTCGCAAGCAAGAATCGCTGAATCTTCTGGGCCTGCAATCGCATTTCCGGGACGGAGCGGCTATAAACGAGGAACGACTCGTGCACGTGCCAGACAGACGGCGCCCTTCTCACGCCGAACCCGTCGTCCCCGGATAGTCGCCCCGGCAATCCACCCCTTGGTATTGCGGTTGCTGACCTTCTCGCATCTCGTTTCATTTCGGAGAGGACGCGCCTATGCTGCAAGCCACTCACGCCTTCACGCCCAGCGACAACTCGTTCGACATCGAGGACCACTTTGCCGCTCGCCTGCTCCGCATGGCCGAGCTTTACTACGCGAACTGCTCGATCTGCCAGGCGGCCGCCATCTACCTGGACATCGTGCGGGAACACGGCGACACACCCGAGGCGGACGTGGCGCGCATTCGGCTGCTGCAGATGAGCCGCCGCTACGGCGACGAACGGCGTCTCTGCTCCGTCTGAGCGCGGAAAAAGGCGCCGATCGGGGATCGGCGCCCTCTTTTTGTAGATCGTCTTCAACGCGCCGTTGCTTAACCGGCGAGGAGGCCGTTGAGTGTCTTGGCAAGCTCCGCTTCGCTGGTCAGACCGACGATCGATTTGACCGGCTTGTCGCCCCCCTTGAAGATGAAGACGCGCGGGATGCTCGTGACGCCGAACTTGGTGGCGACATCGGGAGCGTCGTCCACATTCAGCTTGCCGACCTTCACCTTGCCCGCGAAGGAGGTCGCAATCTTGTCGATGGTCGGGCTGAGGGCGCGGCAGGGACCGCACCAGGTGGCCCAGAAATCGACCAGGACGGGGACGTCGCTCTGCTCGACTTCCTTGGTCCAGTTATCGCTCGTAAACTCGACGACATTTTGGCTCGCCATCCGTCTCTCCTGTTTGCATGGGGCCGCCGCGCCTTTTCGGCAATTATAGGGAGGAAAGGCGCCGGCACAAAGCTTAGAGGAGCGCGGCGCCGGGAAGTTTCAGGGATCATGCAAGTTGCGCCGCCTGCCGATATTGACGCGGGGCCGGGCTTTTTCCTTGACTGACTCCCCCGGGCCCCTTATTGTTTGAGATGATAGCAAAGATAGCGTCGGCGCCGCTTTCGTTCCAAATCGACGGGTCAGGGGGGTGTAAGGCCTGCCCGGGAACAAGCGAGCGCCAGTTTTCCCACCACCGAAAGGGGCTTCCCACCATGCTCCGCGTTGCCGGCCCGCAAAGCCGCTATTGCGATGGCGTCACCCGCCGCAATTTCCTCAAGATCGGCGCCTTCAGCTTCGGCGCCGCCTCCGTCGGTCTTGCCGATATTTTCCGCGCGGAAGCGAGCGCCGCCGCGGCAGGGCGGTCGACCTCCTCCCACAAGGCCATCATCAACGTCTTCCTCGGCGGCGGCCCTCCCCATCAAGACATGTGGGACATCAAGACGGAAGCGCCCAGCGAGATCCGCGGCGAATTCCGCCCGATCCCGACCAGTGTTCCCGGCATCCAGATCGGCGAGGTCTTCCCGCGCATCGCCCGCATCATGGATAAGTGCGCCGTCATCCGCTCCCTCGTCGGCGCTTCCGGCGGCCACGACGCCATCAACTGCACCACCGGGTGGGCGCCCGCCAGCCTCAAGCCCCTTGGCGGCCGCCCCTCCATCGGCGCCGCACTTTCCCGGCTGCAAGGGCCGGTCGATCCCTCGGTGCCCCCCTTCGTCGGGCTGGCCGCCACCACGCAGCACAAGCCCTGGTCCGACGCCGGCCAGGTCGGCTTCCTCGGGCCCAGCCACGCTCCGTTCAAACCCGAAGGGCAGGGGATGGACGACATGCGCCTCAACGGTGTCACGGTCGATCAGCTGGCGGACCGCCGCCGCCTGATCTCGGCGTTCGATACCGTCCGCCGCGACATCGACTCCTCCGGCGCCATCGAGGGGATGGATTCGGCCCAGCGCCGCGCCCTCGACGTCTTGACCTCCAGCCGGTTGCTCGACGCGCTCGACCTCTCCAAGGAGCCGGACCGCGTCCGCGCCCGCTATGGCGACGGCAAGCCGTACCAGTTCCAGTACGACGGCGCCCCGACGGTCAACGATCAGCTGCTGATGCGCGCGCCGCCCGTCGAGGTCGGCGTCCGCTGCGTCACGTTGACCTTCGGCCGCTGGGACAGCCATGGCCAAAACTTCAACCCGTTCGCGACCACGGCGGCAGTTTCCTCGACCATCGTTTCGCCGCCCTGATCGAAGACCTCGAGCAGCCGCGGCATGCTCAATGACGTGGTCGTCGTCGCCTGGGGCGAGTTCGGCCGCACCCCGCGCATCAACGCCGGCGCTGGCCGCGACCACTGGCTCCCGCGAGCTGCGCCCTGCTTGCCGGCGGGGCCTCAAGACCGGCCAGGCGATCGGCGCCACCAACCGCCTCGGCGAATACGCGTCCCAGCGACCCGTGCAATTCGGCGAGGTGTTCGCTACCTCTACCAGGCGCTTGGCCTCAACCCGCACACGGTGAACCTCATGGACCTGACCGGCCGGCCACAGCATCTGGCCGACGGCGAGGCGATGCGCGAGTTGATCTAGGCTTGCAGCAAGGCGTAGCTGAACCAGGGAATGAGCAAGGGCGTGGTACTCCACGCCCTTGCTTTTTATGCCTCAAGAATATCGCCAATACGCCGGCGTGCCGGTGAAGGCCGAGTTGTACGTTTGCTCGAGTGGAACCTGGACGTGCCGCTCTGGGCTCAAGAAGCGGCGGCACGTCCGGCAACACGGTTCCAACCGCAATGTGCTCCAGAAAGATCCTGACCTTCGACCAGCGGAATAGCTCGCGAGCGTCAGCGCGCTTCCGCGGGCAGGTCATACGGGGTTTCTCCGGGTCGAGCTGCGCGAGGATGGCGCCGTGCAGGCCGCGTGGATCATGGCGGCCCGGTGGAAAGAGATCGACGACTAGCAAATGGATACCCAGATCGACCGCCGAAACCGCCTTGGCGACCAGATCCTCGACGTGTTGCGGCCGATCTTTGTTCGCGGGCGATAGGATCTCGATCAACGCGACTAGTCGGTGGCCGCTGACGTGACGGATCGCTAGCGACCGGCGGCGCGAGAGCGCAGTCGCCTCGACGGTTTGCCGGCGCCGCACCTGAGGCGGCGCTTCGGCCAGCGCCGTGCCGCCGCCCGCGGGAAGCGGCGGCAACGGCTCGGGCGAAGCTGGGCTCGCGTGCAACGTCAGTACGTCGGCGATCGAGCGGCCGGCGTGCTGCTCGGTGAGGGCATAGAAGCCCGCAGGAAGGAGACCCCGGTTGAGGACGGTGCGAATCTCCGGCAGCCAGCCGACGTGGAAATCGTGAAAGATGCCGGCGTCGACGCGCGTCCAATCGTGAACAGGCATGGTCGTTTCTCTCGGACCTCGTGCCGTATTCTAACGCGCCTCCGCGCCGTCGAGTAACGAAGAAACCCGGCAAACGAGTGTCGCCGGGTTTCCGCGCCGTTGGATCACATTGGACTTCCGCTTACCAGTAGCGCACACGCCACCAGTCGTGCCCGGTCGCCTTGCGCTTGTACCACCAGTACCCGTCCTGCCATTCGAGCGACACCGAACGCCAGCCCGGCGGCACCTTCGGGAAGGGGTACATCGGGCCGATGAAGGGCCACGCTTCGTACGGATACTCGGTCGGATAGGCGACGCGCGACAGGTTATTGTACGGGGCGTACGTCGGCCAGGCGTACGGGGGCATCGGCGGTGGGTTGTAGGCCGGGTTGGGGAGCATCGGCGGCGGCATGATCGAGAGCGGCTCCGGCAGGCCCTTGCCGGGAGCGTCCGGCGGCATTTCCTTGGGGACGGGGCCGAGGGCCTGGGCGGGAAGGACGCCGGCGGGCGGGCTCATCGGCGCGGGGACGAACGGGGCCGGAGCGAACGCCGGCGCCGGAGCAAAGGCCATCATGGGAGGCGGGGGCGCCGAGCCGACGGCCAGCCGGTCGCGGACGCCGAAGACGCCGGGGATGGAACGCACAATGCGGATGGCCTCGGCACGCTGGGCGTAGTCGTTCACCTGGCCGCCGATATCGGCGACGCCGCCGACGAAGGCGATGTCCAGGTTGCAGCCCTTGAAGGCGCCGGAGGCGCGAAGGTACATCGCAATGGCGTTGGCCATGCGCTGGTTGGCGTCCGCGGCGGGAGCCGATCTCACCGGCGGCGCCTTGGCGGCGGGTGGCGGCTCCTGACTCGTGGCGGCCCCGGTCCAGCCGAGAACGGCCCCCAGCGCCCCGGCGACGATCTGCTTCTTCACGGCTCATCCTCCTGCCGATGGATGGTCTCTCGTTACCTCCTGTCTCGACTATCCATTCGCCCTTGCCCAAGCTGTCAAGGACAAAAGCCGCCACCACCACGAAGCGAAAAGCCGCAAAGGCGGCCCT
Source organism: Gemmataceae bacterium (assembly GCA_046350295.1). GTDB lineage: Bacteria > Planctomycetota > Planctomycetia > Gemmatales > Gemmataceae > JAXMAR01. The sequence goes on along the minus strand of JAXMAR010000035.1, from coordinate 3,300 downwards.
TCCGTCAGGAAAGGCGCCACCGGCGCTTGTGGCACATCAGCCGCCAAGCGAAAAACCCCATCCCTCGGCAAAGTCACCGGGAAAGAAGCCGACGACAACAGGAATAGAGTCAAGAAAGGACGCTTGAACGCCGACGAATCAAAAAAAATGCGAGGGCCGGCGCCCCCACCCAGCCCCGCTCCTTCATTGAAGGCGGAGGGACTCGAACCCTCGACCTACGGATTAAAAGTCCCCGCGTTTTGACGGGGAATGCGACAAAACCGCGACTTTTTCGGTGTTTTTGCAACTCCCAAAAGTGCCGTTTCTCACGTCTTATTCCGATTTCTCTCGTTTTGCAACGCATTCTGTACCGGATTCTGTACCATTCCATACCTTCCGCTTCTGCGCTCGCCGGCGCCGTCGGTCGTCGGTATGGGGTGGTGATAAGGCCGCACTGGCACGGAAGCCAGTATAATAGCGGCCCGCCACCCCATACCGAGGGCCAGAGGCGAGGCGCCGGAGGGAAACGCATCTGCGCGCGCACGCTTGAGCCGGAGGGAGTTGGGAGGGGTAGGTTGCATCCTGCCTTTCCTCGCGATGTTTTGGCTCAAAGCTGTCGGCCTCGATTGTCTTGGCGTCCACGCAATTCTCGAAAGATCGTGTGCATGGCCTGGGTAACGGCCGCCAGCGCCATGGCCCCCATCGAGACCATGGCGACTGTTTGAAACGCCTTGCATCCGGACTCGTTGGCCATGTCTTGCGCCTGACGAGCGACATTCAAGGGGCTGTTCGGGTTGTAGGAGAGCCGCATGCCCCATTGACTAGCCTGGAATCATGCCCGAGCGCAACAGAAATCGCTTCCTGCGGCTGGCGGTGCCTCGTCGGGAAACAGCGCGGCCACGATCTGGTCCGGCGTCCGCACATACGCTTCACCGTGTGAACGCGGCCAGCGTGGCCATCCGCCGATTGCCTGGCCGTTCCTTCTGCTCGAAAACAGGCACCTTCTGGTGGCTAGAGGCGGCGGCCACCAGAATGATGCCGTCCTCGGCCGGTGGCGGCACAGGCAACTCGTCGAGAAAACGGTCGGCTTGCTCCCATCCGAAAGGCAGAAACATGCTTTGATGGCTGAAAAGACCGACCAAGCCGGTCCTATTAAGTGGAGCGTTTCTGACGCGGTGTCCGACATTGGCTCCGAAAGTCCATAATCGCGAGGCTAAGATGAAGAGTATGACTTCTCGTTCGGCCGAGGAACGCCTGCTGTCGGTCTACGAAAACAGGCTATCTCCAAACACTTCTTATTACGGGCCGTCGCGTCTGCCAAGCCACGATGCGATCAAGAAAATCACGGATCGCTTGATAGGCATGGTATTCGCGGGCTATCGCAGAACCTTGCCCATGCCCACTTCGAAACGGTTCGCATTCAAATTCCTTCGTTGCTTCAACGAGATCCGCACGGCGCTCGCCAAGGAGGTTCGTCTCGCGAAGCTTTCGACCGCGAAAAACGCGCCGCCATCCGATCGATATCGCCATTGGGCCAAGCGCAAGGTCAACGCCTTTCTCAACACGCTGGAGGAAGTGAAGAAAACACTGGATTGCGACGCAGAGGCAGCCTTTCAGAGAGATCCAGCGGTACGCAGCGTTACGCTCATCGCGCTGTGCTATCCGGGGATCCATGCAACAGCGATCTACCGCCTCGCGAACAAGCTTCACAAGCTTCGGGTACCGCTTATCCCACGGATGATGACGGAATACGGCAAAGCACTCACCGGCATCGACATTCATCCAGGCGCGACAATCAAGCCGGGTTTTTTCGTTGACCACGGTGCCGGGGTCGTGATTGGCGAGACGGCCGATATTGGTGAGAATGTGACGATCTACCAAAATGTGACGCTGGGATCTTGGAACTTTCCCCGCGACAACAACGGCGACATTATCCGAGGTGCGAAGCGACACCCGACCGTGGGAGATCACTGCACGCTCTACGCGGGTTCTTCCGTGCTTGGCGGCGATACGTTTGTGGGGCGGAACTCGGAAATCGGCGCCAATGTAACGTTGACGCGCAGTCTGGAACACGAGACCGTTCTGTGGCGGGAAAAACAGCATTTGCGTTCTAAGCGAAAACATCCGCCCGTTCAAGCTCCACTGCACGGAGGTCAAGAAACCCAGGCCGATCAACCGCGATCTGCGGTGTCCGACATGATCTGGGAAGGTTGCCCCAATTTCCATGAGGAACCGTGAGGGTAAGGGTCAAACGAGGGAATAAAGCCGGCGCGGCGACTCCGGTCCAGGCTCCCTTGTGCTGACAAGACCTGAGGGCGTATCATACGACCGGCACCGGGTGAATCCGATGCCGGTCGAGTTCGTTTTGCCATCCGCGCTTCCTCGATTAACATGAATCAGAACTAACGGCTACAGCGAACGAGGTGCGAGTAGGAGCGCAGGGGTGGAGGTGGCGTCGAACGAGTTGTTTTCGGCGCCAACTGCGGCCTTACTGACAGCTGCGCAGCCAGGTTGAGTTTACTTGATTGATAGTCCAGCGCCGTCAAAGAACGACCGAAGCAGTTTTCGCTTGGGGCGAATGCGGCCCACAGCCACATGGAATTCCAGATGCAGTTCCTCCAAGTCCATACAGGTCCGGTTGCGCAACTCGACGTACTTGAGGTGTTTCCACATCCATTCCACCGGATTCAGATCGGGCGCATACGCGGGCAACGCCTCAACCACCAACCTTGCTCGACCGACACCAGCGACGAAGTCCTTGACCGCGCCACGACGGTGGATGGGCGAACCGTCCCAGATCACCAGCAACGAACCCCCGATTTGCCGCAGCAGGTGTTCCAAGAACTCGATGCAATGCAGCCCATTGAACGCTTTGCTGCGGACCAGCGTGTAAACTTTGAAGCTCGTCGTAACCGCCCCCATTACCGAAAGATGATCGCGACCCGACCAGTGGTACAGGACCGGCGTCAGTCCCTTTGGCCCGTAGGTCCGCACCACGGCCGGCAGCAGGTAGAACCCAGATTCATCGGTAAGAACCAGCGTGCGGCGCTCCCGGCTGGCTTGCGCCCGCAATTGCGGCCACCGCGTCTGCCGCCAGCGTTCGATCGCTTCTTCGTCGCGTTGGACCGCCCGCGTAATCGGAATCTGGGGGGTCCAACCCAAGCTGCGAAGCATCCGGGAGACATGGTCCTTGTGGTAAGCGACACCCAGCTCTTCCTGCAAAACCTTGCCAATCCGAGCACAGGTCCAGAACTCCCCTTGGAAACCATACGCTTCCGCTCCGTGCCAAAGGAAATCGGGAATCAACGCCTTCTGTTGCGT
>JAXMAR010000034.1:0-92895 GCA_046350295.1 Gemmataceae bacterium | reverse complement strand
GAAAGTCGTCGAGCGCGACGTCGTCAACGACGCCCGGGAACGTCTGCTTCAGGCGCGGGTAGAAGTGCTCCCAGAATGGACGGCCGCGACCCACTTGATTTTCCCACAAACGCGATTGCGATTCGTGGATGCCGAGGGAGACGGCATTGCCGAGGGGCGTGCCGAAGTGGTCGGGGTCGAGTCCTTGGTCGTAGATGCCGTGGCCGGCTTCGTGGAGGATGCCGAAGAAGCCCTGGTTGAACTCGCGCGGGTGGTAGCGCGTGGTGAGGCGTGTGTCGCCGGGACCGATGCCGCTGCAAAAGGGATGGACGGTGACGTCGAGGCGGCCGGACTGAAAATCGAAGCCGATGGCGGCGGCGGCGGCCTGGCCGAAGATCTGCTGGCGCTCGACGGCGTACTCGCGTTTGAGCAGGTCACGGCGCGGCTTGCGGGCCGAGCCGATGATCTGGGCGACCAGCGGGACGAGCTCGCGGCGCAGCTCGGCGAAGACGGCGGTGATTTCGCGGGCGGTGGCGCCGGGTTCGTATTCATCCAGCAGCGCATCATAGGGGCTATCCTGGTAGCCGATCGCGTCCGCTTCCTGGCGTTTCAGGTGGACGATCTTTTCGAGCCAGGGGGCAAAGCTCGGGAAATCGTTGTTGTGTCGCGCCTCCTGCCAAACATTCTGCGCGAGGGTGGCGGTACGCGTGAGCTCCTCGACCAGCGAAGCCGGCACCTTGACGGCGCGATCGTGCAGCCGCCGGATTTCGCGGACGTTCACGGCGGTGTCGGAAGTGGGATCCTCGAGTAGATTGGAGCCGTCGATTTCCCAGAGGCGTTCGCCGACCTGGGGCGCGGCCAGGCGCTCATGGGCGAGGCGGGCGATAAACGCCATCTGCTCGGCGCGGTGTGCGGCGCCCCTGGGGGGCATGAAGACGCGTTCGTCCCAGCCAATCAGGCTGTTGATCGAGCCCAGGAGGGAGTATTCCTTGAATTGCCGGTTAAGGTCGTCGTAGGCTTGTGCGGGGGTCATGCCGTTCCTCGCGGGAGTGTATCCCGTCATGGTACGGGACGGCGCGCGGCGGCGGCGAGGGGCGAGGCGAAAAGTCTAGCGGAAGGCGGCGGCGGCGCCGGAGCTTGTGCTTTGCCATGCTTGCCGGCGGATCGTGCTGAGGGATGAGAATGGGCCGGTCGCGGCAGGTTCGGGTTCACCTGGTTCCGCAGTTTGTCGATCCCGGTCAGCTTGCGCAAGCCACCGCGGTGGTCATCGACGTACTGCGGGCGACGACGACGATCGTCTACGCCCTGGCGGGGGGCTGTCGTCAGGTGCTGCCGGTGGCCGAGGTCGAGGAGGCTCGCCGCCTCGCCGACAGTCTACCGGCGGGCAAAGCGCTCCTGGGGGGCGAGCGCGGCGGCCTGCCTGTACCGGGCTTCGACGTGGGCAACTCGCCCGCGGAATACACGCCCGCGCGCTGCCGCGACATGACGCTCGTGTTGACGACGACCAACGGCACACGCGCCATCGAACGGGCCGCGGCGGCCGAGCGCCTTCTGATCGCGGCGTTCGTCAACTTCAGCGCCGTGTGCGAACAACTGCGGCGCGACCCGCGTCCTCTCCATATTGTCTGCGCCGGCAGCGACGGCGAGGTGACATTGGACGACACGCTTCTCGCCGGGGCCCTCGTCGACTTCCTGTGCGAGGAGACGGATTGCGAGCTCAACGACGCGGCCCGCCTCGCCTGGGACTGCTTCGAGAACCATGGGCAGGTGTTGCCCGCCGCCCTGGAATTGAGCAAAGGAGGGACGCAGCTGGCCGCGATCGGCCTGGCGAGCGATATCAAGCTGGCCGCGGAGATCGACAGGTTCGCCATCGTGCCGGAACTGAAGCGCGACCCGCCGCGGCTGGAGGTCGGAGCGGTGGGCATCGTCAAACGGCACTGGCACAAGTAGAAAGTTGGTGAGTGGTAGCGGGCGCATGGTGGAACCGTCGTCCGATTGTTCCGTGACCACTCAACCGCTCACAACTCACACCCAACGTGAGACCCTGCGATGGATATGGACAAACTGGTGTCGCTGTGCAAGCGGCGCGGCTTCATCTTTCAATCGAGCGAAATCTATGGCGGACTCAATGGCTTCTGGGACTATGGCCCGCTCGGCGTCGAATTGAAGCGGAACGTCAAAGAGGCATGGTGGAAGGACAACGTCACCGGCCATGACGACCTCGATGCGCCGGCCGGGGCGCCCTCCGCCTTCGAGATGGTCGGCCTCGATTGCTCCATCATCATGCACCCGCAGGTCTGGAAGTGCTCGGGACATTACGACCTCTTTCACGATTTCAGGGTCGATTGCCGGGAATCGAAGAAGCGCTACCGCTACGACCAGGTGAAGGGGCGCTGGGTTGAGGCCAAGGGCCAGACCATCTTTGTCGCGGTCTACAGCGACAGCGATCATCCCGAAAAAGAGGCCGAGCAGAAGGCGCTCAAGTTCTTCGACCTGCGCGGCAAGCACGCGGACGAGCTGAAATGGACCGGCGACATGGTCGCTTTGCCGACGGTGAAGGACATGTCCAAGGTGCTTGGCCCGGGCAAGGCGCTCGGCACGCTCACGGAGCCGCCGAGTTCAACTTGATGTTCAAGACCATCGTCGGCGGCTCGGCGGCGAGGAGGACGCGGCGTTTTGCGGCGGGGCGGCGCAGGGCATCTTCGTCAGCTTCAAGAACGTGCTCGATTCGACGCCGGGTGAAGATTTTCGGCATCGCCCAGGCGGGCAAGAAGCTCGCAACGAGATCACGCCGCACGCTTCACCTTTCGCTCGCGCCGAGTTCGAACAGATGGAGATCGAGTTCTTTTGCCATCCGCCGTCGTCGCCCGAATGGTACCGCTACTGGCGCGTCCGGCGCTCCGCAGTGGTACATCAAGCTGGGCCTGGCCGGTGAGCAGCTGCGGCTGCGTGATCGCACGCGGCGGAGAAGGCTGAGTCACTATTCCTGCGGCACGGCGGACATCGAATACGCTCGTTCCTGCCGCAGGGCGAGTACGGCGAACTGGAAGGCATCGCGCATCGCGGCGACTTCGACCTGCGCACTGGTCACATGGAGGGCAAGCTCGTGCGCCGGAAGCGCAGCGGTCGTCGAAGGACAGGAGCGGACGGCAAGCCGCGCTACAAGGGGAGCGGCAAGGACATGAAATACTTCGACGAGGTGACGCGCGGCGCTATGTGCCGCACGTCATCGGGCCGTCCGCGGGCGCCGACCGGGCCACGCTCGCCTTCCTCTGCGAGGCGTACCAGGAGGACATGGCGCCGGACGAGAACGGCAAGCCGACGCAGCGCGTCGTCCTCAAGCTGCACCCGCGGCTGGCGCCCTTCAAGGCGGCGATTTTTCCACTGGTCAAGAAGGAAGGAATGCCCGAGGTAGCCGAAGGGCTCTATCGCGAGCTGAAGCGGCAGTTTCCCGTCTTCTACGACGACAAGGGCGCCATCGGCCGCCGTTATCGCCGGCAGGACGAAGCGGGCACGCCGTTTTGCGTCACGATCGACGGACAGACGCTGCAAGACCAGACGGTGACGCTGCGCGATCGGGACAGTTTGAAGCAGGACCGCGTTGCGCTGAAGGAAGTAGGCGCAATCATCGCGGAGAAGCTGCGCTAAGAGACCGTTTTACAACCGTTACGTCTCTCGCTGCCCGGAGCTCGACATCGCCAGCCAGGGCGATTCCGTCGAAGAGGCGCGCACGAATCTCCAGGAGGCCCTCGAGCTTTCTTCGAAACGGCTTCTGCGGAAGAGATTCAACGTCGTCTCTCCGGCGAGGTTTTCGTGACGCAGGTGAAGGTCACTGTTGGGCAAGCTGCGCGTGAACCCGACCACCCGGAGGCCACTGATCCCATGGACTGGACCGACTTCCTCACCCAGGCCGCCAATCTCTCCCTCTTCGAGCTCGGCCAGCTCTCGCGGGCCGTTTCCGAGTTGTGCGACAACCCGGATCGCATCCTCCAGGCTCGCGCGCGGCTCAGGCCGGGCATGGAGGTCGGCTACTTCGATCACCGCAGCAGGCGCATGATCCACTCGCGCATCCTGCGTCTCAATCGCACCTGCGCCCTGCTCGAGGAAGTCGACAGTGGTGAGAGATGGTCGGTGCACTATCACAACATCAAGACGCTCGAAGAGGCAGCGCCCGTCCTTCCCGCGGTCAGTCCGAAAAGCGAATGGCGTGTCGGCGACCTCGTCAGCTTCAAGGACCGCCAGAACCGTGACCTCATCGGCCGCATCGAAAAGCTCAACCCGCGTACGGTGTCGATCATTGTCAAAAGCGGCCAACGCTGGCGCGTGGGTTACGCCTTCCTGGCGCCGGTGCATGACGTAACCGCGGCGCGGGAGATCATCCTGCCGCCGTCGAGCCCGGGAACCCAGCGCGTGGCTTATCACGTGGAGAACCTGGACGAGGGCTACCGGCACATGGCGGAAGACGCGGCACGCGAAAGGGAGGCGGTGGAGTGGACGGAGGGAACCTTGCCGTCCGGGCATCGTGCCGTCGATTGACGCTGCCCGAGAAACCGCGCGCGGCTGATGCGCTGGTGAGCGTCTTCTTTGTTGGTAGAGCAGATGTTCTCAGTTCGCTGCGCGACCGGAATCCCACTGCGTGGTCTCGCTGCGGAATAGGGCGCGCAGGTGGCACATGTCCTCTGGTGGTACCGAACCGCGCCCCGGCGCGCCGCCAGCCAGTTTCAGGCAGCCTGGCCCACCACGGTCTTACAGGCTGACTCGACAGAACCGGAGCCGATGCACCAGCCATTGGCCAAGTACGTCGGGTAGTCAGCTGCGGTGGAGGTTGCTCCTCACGTAGCCGAGTGTGACCTCATGCTGTTCTCGTACAGCCGGTTTTCGCGGGGGCAACTCCAGCTTTTCCAGTTCCCGAGCAGCGCCCTGGCCGCCTTCATGCTTCAGAGTGTGACACCATGATGTCATTAGGCTCTGACGCCGATCCTCGTCGACCGGATACAAAGCCTTGCTCAACTCCCCCAGGTATTCGGTAACGTGCCGAGAAATCGAGGATCAGCACCAAGTCGCGGGGGAAGTTCCTCCGCAAAAAGCTCTCCAAGCCATTGCCGCCGTCGGTCAGACCGATCCACTGCTCCGCACAGTTCATCCCCACCTGGCCCCCCTGGCGACGCAGTTGCAGGCCGAGTTCGTCCAGGTCATACAAGCCCGCCAAGTAACGCTTGTGCATTTTCGTTCGGACGGGCGGCCGATGCGGATGACCCAGAGGCCGGTCGGGGACCGGGTTGAATATCATCGCTACATACGGCATCCGTCCCTCGGCCGCGCTCCGCCAAACGCCTGCTGCCGCACGCTTCCGTCGCGTCGATGCTCGCGTAGGCGCGTGCGGCCCGCGAGATCACTTGTGCCGTCCACGGCGTCCGGTCCGCCCAGCACCTTCTTCTCCAGGAGCAACTGGTCCAGACGCTGGCCTGCCGCTTCACTGGTCCGCTGCACCGTCGACTCCGATAGCCGCAACGCCGCCAGCTTCGGCAGCGCGCCGCGGCCTCTTCGAAGCTGTTGCAGAGCGTTCCCCGCCAACGTCGTCGAATTCCTCCGCCGCTGGCGTGAGGCGGCCGTCAGCCCAACCTCCTGATCCCAGGGCGTCAGGCCGCCGCAACGATGGCAATAGTAGTAGGCGCGGCGAAAGCAGATGGGACCCAGGATGCTCAACGGCCGCAGCCGACGACTATCCCTGAAACTCGGCGGTCTGGCCGCAGTGTGGACAGGTCGCTTCCCGATCCCTTGATAGCCGTTTTTTTCGCGCAGATGCTCTTCGCTGACCTTGGCTCCCACCCGCAAGAGAATGTCGCACTTGAAACTCGGTCTTGCCAAACAGCTCTCTCTATCCGGCTTGCCACACCATAAGCCGCGCCCAAAGTGGCGATCTCCTTCTCATCGCTTGCGAATTCTGGCTTCGAAATAACTTTGGCTTCCTGTTCTTGAGCGGGGGTAAGATGCATTATTTTGGTGTTGTCTCCTTGGCGCCGATCCCCCAATCCTTTCCGGCACTGGCTTGTGTACAAACATTCCACCAACTTTTCGAAAACACTTACCCCTGATGCGCGCCGCCCCAATTCCTCCTCGCGACACACCGCCTCCTTCTGTTACAATGTCCCGAGCCGCGTGCCGCCCCGCCACGGGACACGTACCCCCGAGGCTCACGCCATCGGGGCTCGCCTTCCGCGTTCTTCCTCGAGGTCTTCCCATGCCGTATCCGCTGGCTTTCCTCCGCATCCGCCAGCAGTTTTCCCGGCCGCGCGTCGACAACATTCCGGCCGCCATCCGCGCCTCGCTCGACAAGCTCAGCCTCGGCAAGACGATCAAGCCGGGGCAGACGGTCGCCCTCACGGCCGGCAGCCGCGGCATCGCCAGTATCCCCGTCATCTTGAAGAGCGTCGTCCAGCATCTCAAGGACCTCGGCATCAACCTTTCCCTCGTCCAAGCCATGGGCAGCCATGGCGGCGGCACAGCGGAGGGGCAGCGCGAAATCATCGAGAGCTACGGCATCACCGAGGCGTTCGTCGGGGCGCCGATCGAGGCGTCGATGGACGTCGTCTCGCTCGGCACGACGGCCGAAGGCTTCCCGGTCGTCATCGACCGCATCGCCTCGCAGGCCGACCACATCGGCGTCGTCGCCCGCGTCAAGCCGCACACCAGCTACCATGGCCCGCTCGAGAGCGGCCTGTGCAGATGATGCTCATCGGCCACCATGGGCAAGCATCAGGCGCCCTCATGGCCCACAAGATCCTCCTCGAGCAGCCTTTCGACAAGGTCGTCCGCTCCGTCACCCGCCATCGGCCTGGCAAGGCCCCAGATCAGCTTCGGCCTCGGTGTCGTCGAGAACGCCTACGACGAGGACGCCGCCATCGACGCGGCCCGCCAACGATTTCGAGCCGTCGAGGAGGCCCTCCTCGTCAAGGCGAAGAGATGGCTCGCCCGCCTGCCGTTCCAGCAAGCCGACCTCCTCATCGTCGACGAGATCGGCAAGGAGATCTGGCGCCGGCATGAACGCAGCGTCATCAGCCGCAAGAGCGCGTTCGGGGCGGAGGGGCCCAAGGACCAGCCGCAGATGCGCCTCATCTTCGTCCGCGGCCTCTCGGCACACACACACGGCAACGCCGCCGGCATCGGCATGGCCGACTTCACGACGGCCCGCCTGGTGAAATCGATGAACTACCAGGCGACCGTGATCAACTGCCTCACCGCCGGCTACCCCGTGCACGCCAACACGCCGGTCCACTTCGACGCCGACCGCGAAGTCCTCGACGCCGCCCTCGCCATCCTCGGCACCCGCCCAGCGGAAAAGGCCCGCGTCATCCACATCAAGAACACCCTCTGCCTAGAAGAAGTCGAGATCTCCGAGCCGTGCCTCGCGGAGTTGGCGAAGAAGACGCAGTTCGAGGTGGTGCGCGGGCCGTACGATTTGACGTTCGATGCGGCGGGTAACATCGCTTCGATCTAGACCCAACCACCGTAGCCGCAGGCTTTAGCCTGCGGAAATTGGTGCAACAACCAGCGGCCTCTCTCTCGGAGCCCAGTCATGCCCTTCATCCGCGAGCGAACGCATCGCCTGCCTCTCGCCTATTACCGGGGCCCGGTCGTCGTGTCTTTTACCGCCTGCATCAAGGACCGAGCGCATGCATTCGAAGATGTGGACGTGATCGCACAGTTCCGGCATGATCTGGCCGACGCGCTCCAGAAGAACGTCTGCTGTGCGCCGATCTACTGTTTCATGCCGGATCATCTGCACATCCTGGTCAGCGGATTGAGCGAGAACGCTGACACCTGGCGTGCCATGGTCGCTTTCAAACAAAAGACTGGATTCTGGTTCAGCCGCCATCGACCGAGTTTTGCGTGGCAAAAGGACTTTCATGATCACATTCTCCGAAAGGACGATGACCTCGCCGCGCACGTCCGCTACATCGCCGACAATCCCGTCCGCAAGAGGCTGGTCGCACGCTGGAACGACTATCCGCACACCGGCGCCCTTGGGATCGAGTTGAAAGTCGTTCTGGCGGACACAGCGACCTTGTAGCGACCTCGTAGCCGCAGGCTTCAGCCTGCGGAGGCCGACCTGCGTGCCTCGCTGTTCCGCATGGCGCTCGCTCTTCCGCAGGCTAAAGCCTGCGGCTACCGTTGTTATGGACATCGCGCTGACGCCGAGCGGAGTTGCGGGGAGAGATCGCCCATGCTGTCAACCTGTCCCGGCTGCCAACGCCAGTTCAACTTGCCGGACGATCTCGCGGGCAAGCGACTCGGCTGCCCTGCGTGCGACACGATCTTCCCAATCGCCTCGGAGGCGATCCGGGCGGGAGACATCGTCGAGGAGCGCTGGCGAGACGCGCCGCATTCGGTTGCTATCGCCGCCGGTCAACCGCGTGCCGGTCAGCGTAACGTGGCTTCCGATGAAGGCTTGGCTTCCCCCGTACGAAAGCGTCAGGTCGGACTCGACTTTTTCCTACTCGCTGCCCTTCTGCTATTTGCCTGCCCGGCAATCGAGATCGTATTCGTCGTCAAGAAAGCCGGTCGAGTGCGCGTTGACGAGGACTCTTTTTTGGGCCGCGACATCTCCGGCGCGGCCGTGCGGGGGCTGTCATTCAATGTGGTTCCGGGCGTCTTCATGATCGTGGCGCGTAGCTTTTTCATCGCCCGACGCTTCAAGGGCATGGTTATCGCGGGCGCCACTGTCGCGATCACCTGCTCGGGCCTCAACGTTGTCTTCACCTTGGTGTTGCTCGATCGCACGTCGCCGATCGCCTTGCCGGAACATCGATTCGTGCTACCTGCAATCTGCTACCCTTGCGCGGCGCTTGTCGCGATCGTCGCGAGCATACGATTCCTGCTCTTGCTCCGCGATCCCATCGTCGCGGCCGCTTTCGCCCGTAACACGGCGGAGGACAGCGGGAGCAGTAATCCAGCGAGCCGACGCTAGGCGACCCGGCCTTGTTCCTTCCCGGCGCCTTGCCTACAATCCGCGGCCTCGGAATAGGGCAAGGAGGCCGTAAGTCATGAGCGTGGAACAGGAAACGGCGCCGTCCGGGCAGCTGGCGCGCGGGCTGGCATGGCTGGCGGCGCTGGGTTGTCGCTTCCCGTGGACGGTCTTGCTGATCGTCGCGGCGACCTGCGCGCTTGCCGTCGTCGCCACGATTGCCCATCTCACCTACCAGACGAGCCGCAACGACCTCCTCAGCCAGAACAAGGACTACCTCCAGCGCTGGCAGAAATACGTCGCGCAGTTCGGCGATGACGAGGACATGGTTGTCGTCGTCGAAGGGAATGATCGGACGCAGATGGAGGTGGCCCTCGAAAGGATCGCCGGCCTCGTCCGGGAGCGCCCGGATCATTTCGACCGCCTGTTTTACAAGGCCGACCTCGGCGCCCTCAAGGACCGGGCCCTGCTCTTTCTCCCCGCCGAGCAGATCCGCCTGATTCAAGACAACGTCAAGAACCTTCGCCTGTTACTCGAACCTCCCGTCCTGGCGCAGCTCGATCCGCTCTTCGGCTGGAAAGCGCTCACGCTTCAGCAACTTCTGGGTGAGGCTGAGCGGCGGACCCAATCTCTCGCCACCGCCGCGGAGAACCCGCAGCCGGACGCGTTCCTCGGTCAGCTGAACGCCATCGCGCGCACGGCGACCGCCTTCCTCGCGGACGACAAGACTTACGCCAATCCCTGGCAAAGCGTCCTTCCGGCCGGGAAGGACGAACAAGAGACGCTCGACCAGCCGCGTTACTTCTTCAGCCCGAGCGGCAAGATCGCCCTGCTCATGGCGCGGCCCATTTTCCGCGAGACCGGCAGCTTCACCTCAGAAGCCTCGTGCATCGACGAGATGCGCGGCATGCTCGACAAGGTCCGGGGGGAGTTTCCATCGCTAAAGATCGGGCTCACTGGCCTACCCGTGCTCGAAAACGACGAGATGAACGCCTCGCAAGACGACAGCCAGCTCGCCGGCTGGCTCGCCCTTGTCGGTGTCGCGCTCCTTTATCTCGTCGTCTACCGCGGGCTGCGCTATCCGCTCATGACCGTCGTCAGCCTCCTTGTCGGCACCGCCTGGGCGCTCGGCTGGACAACGGTCACCGTCGGCCACTTGAACATCCTCTCCTCCGCGTTCGCCGTGATGCTGATCGGCATGGGGGATTATGGCGTCCTCTGGGTCGCGCGTTTTGAACAGGATCGCCGCGCCGGGCTGGACGTCTCCCAGGCAATGCGGCAGACGGCGCTGCACGTCGGCCCCAGCATCGGCGCCGCCGCCGCCACGACGGCGCTCGCCTTCTTCGCCGCCATGCTCGCCGATCTCAAGGCGGTCGCCGAGTTGGGCTGGATCGCCGGCTCAGGCGTCATGCTCTGCGCCTTCTCCTGCTTCATCGTCATGCCCCCTTTGCTGCGTCTTTTCGGCGGCAAGATCCGGGCCGAGGTCAACCCGAACATCCTCTCGCTCGAAGAAGAGCGCGAGCGAACGCGGACCTGGCTCCCCTGGTTCGTCGCCCGGCCGCGCTGGGTGCTCGGCGTCTCCGCGGCGCTGATCGTATTCCTGGGCTGGCAGGCGACGCGCGTCTATTACGACCACAACCTGCTGCACCTCCAGGCCCCCGGCTTCGAGTCGGTGAAGTGGGAGAAGCGGCTGATCGAGGAGATGCCGGGCGCGACCTGGAACGCGGTGAGCTACACGACGACGAGAGAGGAAGCGCTCGCCCTCAAGGAGAAGCTGGAGAAACTGCCGTGCGTGAGCCAGGTGCGCGAGGTCGCCTCGCTCGTGCCGCTCGATCAGGAACGCAAGCTGGAGCAGCTGCGCGACATTCAGGAGCGGCTGCGCAATTTACCCGAGCGCGGGACGCCGATTCCGCACGACGTGCCCAATCCCGCCGAGGTGACGCGGGCCATCGAGCGCTTGCAGGGCAGTCTGACGGCGCTCGCCAAGGCGCATCCGAACTTTGACTTCGCCGGCCTCCCGGTCACGCTGGCCCGCCTGCACGCCATGCTGCGCAACCGCCCGGACGCCGGCGAGCGCTTGCGCGACTTCGAGCAGCGCGTGGCCGGCGATCTGGCGGAAGACCTGCACCGGCTACGCGACGTCTCCAAGCCCGAAAAAATCGACGTGGGCGATATCCCCGTCTGCCTGCGCGAACGCTATGTCGGCAAGGACGGCAAGTGGCTCCTCCAGGTTTTCGGCAAGGAGTGCCTCTGGGAGTTCGGGCCGCTCGAACGCTTCATCACGCAGTGTCAAGCCGTCGACCGCGAGGCGACGGGCAAACCGTTCACGACCTATGAAGGCCTCAAGGCGATGCGAAACGGCTTCCTCTGGGCCGGCGTCTACGCCCTCATCGCCATGCTCATCGTTCTCTTGCTCGATTTCGGCGACCTGAAGCACCTCGTGCTGGCGTTCCTCCCGCTCGTGGTCGGCGTCATCGCGACGCTCGGCTTCATGGGCCTGTGCGGCGTCGCCCTCAACCCGGCCAACCTGATCGCCTTCCCGCTCATCCTGGGCGTCGGCATGGACAACGGCGTCCATGTCGTCCACGACTACCGCCACCGCCGCCGCGGCGAACGTTACATGCTCGGCCGCGCCACCGGCCGCGGCATCTTCGTCGCCGCGCTCACGACGATCCTCGGCTTCGCCGCCCTCATGGTGGCGCAGCACCAGGGGCTTTACAGTCTCGGCCTGGCGCTGACGTTGGGAGTGACCTTCTGCATGTTCGCGTCGCTGGTGTGCCTGCCGTGTCTGCTGAGCCTGCGAAGCGAGCGGCGGGCGGCGCAAGATGCAAGCGGCAAGGGACGACGAGTCGCGTGAAAGTGGTCGGGGAAGCGGTGGCGAACGTGTTGTCTGTGTGAAATCTCGTCAAATCCGTTGCATTCCTTGGGAGTTTTGTCTAGAATCCTTTTCATGCACTCGATCGGCCTCCTGCTTCGGGATCTTCTTCCTTCCCTCGGTTAGGGAAACCTGTCCCGGCACGTCGATCCACAAACGGATAGAAGCGATGACCCTGGGACAGAAGCCCAGGGTTTTTTTGTTTGACGGAGCCTTCCATGAGCGATCGTCTCCTGATCTTCGACACCACGCTGCGCGACGGCGAGCAATCTCCGGGCGCCAGCATGAACCTCGCCGAGAAGCTGGAGGTCGCCCACGCGCTGCGCGAGCTTGGCGTCGACATCATCGAGGCGGGCTTCCCCATTGCCAGCCCCGGAGACTTCGAGGCGGTACAGACAATCGCGCGCGAGGTGCAGGGACCGATCATCTGCGGCCTCGCGCGCTGCAACGCCGCGGACATCGATCGGGCGTGGGAGGCCCTCAAGGCAGCCCCGCGGCCGCGCATTCATGTCTTCCTCGCCACCAGCGCGATCCATCGCGAGTTCAAGCTGCACATGGCGAAGGACGAGATCATCCGCCGCGCCGTGGAAGGCGTCGCCCGCGCCAAGAGCAACTGCGCCGACGTGGAGTTCTCGCCCGAAGACGCCGCCCGCACGGAGCTGGATTTCCTCGCCGAGGTCGTCGAGAAGGCCATCGCCGCCGGGGCGACGACGGTCAACATCCCCGACACGGTCGGCTACGCCGTGCCGGAACAGTACGCGGCGTGCATCCGTTACCTCAAGCAGAACGTGCCGAACATCGACAAGGCCGTCATCAGCGTCCATTGCCACAACGACCTCGGTCTGGCGGTGGCGAACAGCCTGGCGGCGCTGCACGAGGGCGCCCGGCAGATCGAGTGCACCATCAACGGCCTGGGCGAGCGCGCCGGCAACTGCGCCCTCGAAGAGATCATCATGGCGGTCCGCACCCGCTCCGATTACTTCAACCTGCAATCCGGCATCAATACCAAGCGGCTCTGCCCGATCAGCCGGCTCGTCTCGCGCATCACCGGCATCCAGGTGCAGCGCAACAAGGCGATCGTCGGCCAGAACGCCTTCGCCCACGAGGCCGGCATCCACCAGGACGGCATGCTCAAGCATCAATCGACCTACGAGATCATGCGGCCCGAGGACGTTGGCCTGCAGCGCACCGAGTTGGTGCTTGGCAAGCACTCGGGCCGCCATGCCCTCAGGCAACGCATCAAGGACCTCGGCTACCACCTGGACGACCAGGGACTGCAGCAGGTGTTCGACGGCTTCAAGGCGCTCGCGGACCGCAAAAAGGTGATCTACGACGCGGACATCGAAGCGCTCGCGGAAGCGGCCATAAGCACGGGGCCGCAAATCTGGACCCTGGAGGCGATCACCTGCAACGCCGGCTCGGGGACGGTGCCGAGCGCCGCCGTCGTCCTCTGGCACAAGGACGGCACGCTGCACCGGGACGCGAGCTGCGGCGACGGCCCGATCGACGCGGTCTTCAAGACCATCGAGCGCATCACCGGGATCGACGTCACCCTGAAGGAGTTCACGGTGCGCAGCGTCACGGTCGGCGAGGACGCCCAGGGGGAAGCGCAGATCGAAGCCGAGCACAACGGCCGCAAGCTGCGGGGCCGCGGCGTGAGCACCGACATCATCGAGGCGAGCGCGCTGGCGTTCGTGCAGGTGATCAACCGGGCGCTTTTGCGCGAGCAGATGCGGATGAACCCGCAGACGGAGCAGGTAACGCCGGCGTGAGTCATCGACGGAAGTTATTATCGCGAGACCGACATGCCCTCTTTTTTTCCCGGAATGGACCCCTACCTTGAAGCTCCTCCGTTCTGGGGGGTCCTTCACGGCACGATGATCACTTCCATGATGGGTGAGTTGAAGAAACGCTTGCCGCCTGGATATTCCGTTTGGTCGGACATCTACATCTGGCTTCACGAGCCCGACGCCGATAAGCGTTTGGGCCGACCTGACGTGTTCATGACGGGCGCCAAGTCGGGTAACGGCGGGCTGGCGACACTGACGGGACCCGCGGTCTCGATTCTCCCCGCGGTTCGCCGTGAGGGGAGCAAGTATCTCAAGATCAAGGAAGCGCGCTCCGAGCGCGTCATCACCGTCGTCGAACTGCTCAGCCCGAACGTCAAGGTGGAAGGCGAGGATCGGGAGGCGTACCTCGCCAAGCGGAACGAGTACCTGGCGACCGGGACCAACCTCGTCGAACTGGATTTTCACCGGGCGGGACCACGGATGCCCATGGGACAGCCGGCGCCGCCTGCCGCCGATTATTATGCCCTCGTCTCGCGGGCCGCAGAGTTCCCGCGCACGGTTATCTGGCCGATTTCCGTGCGCGAGACGTTACCGTCTATTCCCATCCCGCTCAAAGCCGAGGACCAATGGGTGGAACTACCCCTGCAGCCGTGCTTTAGCTGGTCCTACGACCAGGGGCCCTATGAGCGCGAAGTTGACTATTCCCAGCCGCCGGTTCCGCCGCTGCGATCTGCTGACGCGGAATGGGCTCGGCATCTGTCGCGGAACAGGTGACCAAACACGCGGTTTGCATCGACTCCCTTTTTGGGTTTAATGGAGGCATGCGACTCTCCCTCCTGTCGTCGCTGCTCGTGTGCTTCCTCGCCGCCCCGGCGTTCGCGCATCCGGTGCCGCGCGACGAATACGATCAGACGACCGTCGTTCGTCTCAAGCCGGGGGCCGGGGCCGGCGAGCTGCTACTGCAAATCGACTTTCGCCTGGAGGTCGACCCGCAAACGGTCATCCTCAAGGACATGCGTCCCTTTCGGGACGAGATCGACCTGAACAAGGTCAAGACGCCTGCCGATTACATGCGCGAGTTCACGCGGCTCTACGCCAACGTTTACGGCCGGAACTATTACGCGAAGTTCAACGGCGCCGAGGTGAAATGGACCTGCGTCCGCAGCGACCACACGCTGAAGGACGAGGACGGCAAGTCGCTCGATCATCTGCGCTGCGACTTTCGCTACGAGGCGAACGTCACGCTCAGGGAGGGGCTCAACGAGCTGCTGGTCCGGAATCTGAATTACCAGGATTATCCGGGCAAGCTGCTCCTTTCGTTTGGCAACGACGCCGCGGTGAAGCTCGTACGCGTCGTCGCGCCGGATGCGAGCGTGCAGGCGCTGGCGCTCAAGGACCGCAGTCCGGACGACGAGTACGCGCTGCGGACGGTGCACCTTCGCTTCGAGAGGCCGGTCGCGACGCCGGCCGCAGCGCCCGTCGAGACGGGACCTGCGGCAATTGCGCCAGCGACGAGCGACACGGAGGAGCCAGGCGGTCTTTTGCATCTCTTCCTCAACTCCGACTTCGGTCTTCCCCTCATGCTGTTATTGGCGGCGGGGATCGGCGCGGTGCACGCCCTCACGCCGGGACACGGCAAGACGATGGTCGCGGCCTATCTGGTCGGCGAGCGCGGCACGGTCGCGCATGCCGTTTTTCTCGGCGTGGTGACGACCATCACGCACACGGGTATCGTCCTGCTCGTCGCAGGCGTGTTGTTCTTCTTGCCGGAAGGCATGTCCGAGAACATGCGCCAGTCCATTCAGCTCGGTCTGGGACTCGTCATGGGGCTGGCGATTGCGGGCTTGGGGCTGTTCCTCTTGCTGCAGCGCCTCGCGGGCCGGGCGGATCATTTCCACGTCGGCGGCGGGCATCACCATCATCACGGCCATCACCATCACGGGCATGAACCCGGGCGCAGCGACGGAGAGAAGCGCCGCTTCGGCTGGTGGGCGTTGACGCTGCTCGGCGTCTCGGGCGGGCTGATCCCCTGCTGGGATGCGATCGCGCTCCTGGTCCTGGCGGTGGGCATGAACCTGTTCTGGCTGGCGCTGCCGGTGCTGCTGGCGTTCAGCGCCGGCCTGGCAAGCGTCCTGGTGCTGATCGGCATCGCGGTCGTCAAGTTCCGCGGCATCCTGGGGGATCGCTGGGGAGAGGGGCGGCTGGTGCGGGCCTTGCCGATTCTCAGCGCCATCGTTGTTACGCTGATGGGGTTCTGGATCTGTTACGAGGCGGTGAACGGTAAGGGCTTGTGAGGCGAGGCGAAGCGAAGATGCGAGCCGGCGCCCGGAATGATTTGCAAAAAAGCTCGAAATGTCGTTGCTCGGCCGGCTTGCCTCTTCTAGAATCAGAGAATTGACAATTTGACTGGATCTTATCCAGAGTGGCTGAGGGATTGGGCCCGTTGAAGCCACAGCAACCGGTCGCCTCACAAGGCGATGCTGGTGCTAACTCCCACCCGGTACGGCCGGGGGAGATAAGATCGTGCATCGCACGCCTCTTCTCTCATCTATGCCGGAAGAGGTTTTTTTGTCGCCTCTTCCCGCTCTGGATTCATCTAGCCAGAACACCAATGCGTAGGGTGCGTGAAACGCACCGGCGCTTCCAGGGTGCGTTTCACGCGCCCGGGGCCACAGCGCCATAATCGGGAACCATCCATGAGCGACTTTGTGCGCGGTCTGAAGTGCCGGATTTGCGGTAAGGCGTACGGTAAGGAAGCGTTGAACTTCTGCACGGACGACTTCGGCCCTCTCGAAGTCGACTACGATTACGAGGCGATCGCCGAGGCGGTTAACCGGCCCAAGATCGAGATGCGGCCGTTCAACATGTGGCGCTATCGCGAGCTGCTGCCGCTGGACGGCGAGCCGACGGTGGGGCCGCTCGTGGGCGGAACGCCGCTAGTGAAGAGCAAGAACCTGGCGGCGGCGCTGGGGGTCAAGAAACTGTGGATCAAGAACGATGCGGTCAACTTTCCCACGCTGTCCTTCAAGGACCGCGTCGTGTCGGTCGCCCTGTCCAAGGCGGTCGAGCTCGGCTTCAAGACAGTCGGCTGCGCCTCGACCGGCAATCTCGCCAACAGCGTCGCCGCCAACGCCGCCCAGGCGGGACTCACCGCCTACATCTTCGTGCCGCACGACCTGGAGCCGGCCAAGATCATCGGCACCAGCATCTATGGGGCGAAGGTGATCGGCGTCCTCGGCACGTATGACCAGGTGAACCGCCTGTGCACCCAGGTCGCGTTCAAGTACGGCTGGGGCTTCGTCAACATCAATCTCCGCCCCTTCTACGCCGAAGGCTCCAAGAGCATGGGCTTCGAGATCGCCGAGCAGCTCGGCTGGCGGACGCCGCGGCACGTCGTGGCGCCGATGGCCGGCGGCAGCCTGATTGGGAAGATCCACAAGGCGTTCGGCGAGCTGCACCGCGTTGGCCTGATCGACAAGCCGAACTGCAAGATCTATGGCGCCCAGGCGACGGGCTGCAACCCGATCACGGACGCCGTCAAGCGGAACCTGGAGCAGCACAAGCCGGTGCGCAAGCCGCAGACGATCGCCAAGTCGCTGGCCATCGGCGACCCGGCCGACGGCTTCTTCGCCGCCAAGGTGATGCGCGAGACGGGCGGCTGGGGCGAGGACGTGAGCGATGAGGAGATCGCCGACGGCATGAGCCTTTTGGCGCGGACGGAAGGCATCTTCGCGGAGACGGCCGGCGGCGTGACCCTGGCCGTGACGCGCAAGCTGATCGAGCAGGGACGGTTGCCGCGCGACGAGGAGATCGTCATCTGCATCACGGGCAACGGCCTGAAGACGCAGGACGCGATCGCGGGGGTGGTGGAGAAGCCGGTGGTGATCAAGCCGTCGCTGGAGGAGTTCGAGCCGGTGCACGAGGGGAAAGCGGCGTTGCCGGAGCCGGCGTTAGTCTAGGATGCCCGAAGTGCCAGACCCATTCACTATTGAGTACAGCTACCAGGCGGCGGATGAGTTGCGTGCTTTGCGCGCGACGGACCGAACGAAGATCGTGACAGCCATCGTAACACATTTGAAACACGAACCAAAGAAGACGAGCCGATCGCGAATCAAGGAGATGGAGCAACCCTTTTGGAGCCAGTATCGGCTTCGGGTTGAGGACTTTCGCGTGTATTATGACGTTACGGACGACCTCAGGAAGGTCTTGATTCTCCGCATCGTGGAAAAAGGAACCAAGGAAACGCCCGCGGAGGGCCCTTCGAATGAAAAAGCTTGAGATTCAATCAGGAATGACGGTTGAAGATCTCGTTGTCGCGGCCAAAAAGAGCGATGTTGTGCTTACCGTCAACGGGCATGCTGTGGCACTTCTCAGCGACTTCGACGACGACGAGCTTTACTGGTACGAGCGCGAGCATGCCCCTGATTTCATTGCCTCGATCGCTCGGGCAAGGCAAGAAGTTGCGGAAGGCAAGACGATCAAGCATGACGATTTGATGCGCGAGCTTGGTATTGAAAACGAGTGATTCACCCAGACAACCGGAGCGATACCCCTCATGCCCGTTCAAGTGAACATCCCTACCCCCATGCGGCAGCACACCGAGAACCAGCCGAGCGTTCAGGCTAGCGGCGCCACGGTGAAACAGGTGCTCGAAAGCCTGGGGCAGAAGTACCCCGGCATCTCGAGCCGCATCTTCGAGAACGGCCAGGTGCGCCGCTTTGTCAATATCTATCTCAACGACGAGGACGTGCGCTACCTCGACAGCCTGGAGACCGCCGTCAAGGACGGCGACGTCCTGAGTATCATCCCCGCGGTCGCCGGCGGCTAGGACGGAATCCGAGCATGAGCACCGACGCCAACGAGGTCCCTGAGGGCGCCGCGGTCTTCCCCCTGATCCCGGAGGAGCTCGGCGTCCATCCGTTGCTCCTTGCGACGCTGCACGCCGTCGTCTTCTTCGACGGCTCTGCGGAGGACGTCGTCAACGACGCGGCCGCCGACGAGGCGCTCCAGTATGTTGCGGGCTATTTGCAGCGCCTGAGCCCGGCCGACCTCAAGCGGGTTCAGGAAGACATGGAAACGCTCATCGCCTTCGCGCGGCAGGAGGGCTGGCCGAAGGAAGAGGTTCAGTTCCTGCAGAACTTCCTGCGCGATTATGGCATCACCGATCAGGGGTGATGTACCCCTCACCCTCACGGGACGAGGCTCGCCTCTTGGTATTGCGCTGGCCCGGCCTAACGAGAAACTCTCTTTCATGAGCAAGGATCCGTCCCTCGAACGCTACAGCCGGCAGATGCGCTTCTATGGCATCGCCGAAGCCGGCCAGCGCAAGCTGCTCGATAGCCACGTGACCTTGTGCGGTTGCGGCGCGCTCGGCACCGTCATCGCCAACGCTTTGGTTCGTGCCGGCGTTGGTCATCTCCGCCTGGTCGACCGTGATTTCATCGAGACGAGCAACTTGCAGCGGCAGGTGCTCTTCGATGAGCACGACGTGGCCGAGAACATTCCCAAGGCGGAAGCCGCGGCGCGCAAGCTGGCGGCTATCAACTCGTCGGTGCATGTCGAGCCGGTGGTCACCGACATCGACCGTACCAACATCCTGGAACTGAGCAAGGACGCCGATATCGTTCTCGACGGCACGGATAACTTCGAGGTCCGCTATCTGATCAACGACGTGGCCGTCAAACTCGGCAAGCCATGGGTCTACGGCGGGTCGATCGGCAGCCATGGACAGACGATGACAATTATCCCGGGCGAGACGCCCTGTCTGCGCTGCGTTTTCGAAGCGGCGCCGGCGCCCGGGGAAGCCGGGACGTGCGAGACGGCGGGGGTCCTGTCGCCGATCGTCAACATCGTGGCCAGCTTCCAGGTGGCGGAGTGCCTGAAGATCCTCACCGGTCAGATGGACAAGATCAACCGCGAGTTGATCTACATCGACGTCTGGGAGAACACGACGCGCCGCATCAAGATCGCCCCGCTGCTGGGCAAGGTCGATTGCCCGTGCTGCCAGCGGCGCCGCTTCGAGTGGCTCGAAGGGGAGCAGGGCTCGCAGACCACCAGCCTGTGCGGTCGCAACGCCGTGCAGGTGTCGCACCACTTACCGGCCAAGCTGAACTTCGAGGAGATGGCCCGGCATCTGGAGGCGCTCGGCGACGTGAGCTACAACCGCTTCCTCCTCAAGTTCAACGCGGAGGGGCACGAATTCACCGTCTTCCCCGACGGCCGGGCGATCATCAAGGGGACGAGCGACACGGACAAGGCGCGGGTGCTGTACGCGAAGTACGTGGGGCATTGAGCGCGGTTGCGGTCGCTTGGCCGGCGGGGCCGCGGTATAATCGGCAACAAGGAGGAATGCCAAAATGATTGAACTGCGTCTCACGGAAGAACAGGCTGGTATCGTTCGGCGGGCGCCCGATACGGTGCGCCTGTGTGGGCCAGACGGACAGCTGCTTGGCTTGATCACACCAGTGCTGACAGACGAGTTCGTAGCCGAGCTTAAGCGGCGTGCGCGATCGCCGGGGCCATGGTACAGCTCAGAGCAAACAGATAGACGACTTGACGCGCTCGAGGAGGAGCGCAAGAAGACCGGTAGACTGGACGAGCGCCGCATGAACGAGATACTTGCCCACTTCGACCGAATCGACCCTGGCAAGATGCGCGCCGAGAATGGCAAATGAATC
This sequence comes from Gemmataceae bacterium, assembly GCA_046350295.1. GTDB lineage: Bacteria > Planctomycetota > Planctomycetia > Gemmatales > Gemmataceae > JAXMAR01. Next base: position 72,609 of record JAXMAR010000034.1, on the reverse strand, counting down.
ACACGGTCGATTGGTTGCCCGACGCGTTTCAGTCTTTCCTGTTGATCTGGGTGAGGTCCGCCGATCCTTTTCTCGCGAGGCGAGCAAAGGAGGAGATTGACAGGATGCTCTCGACCAATCCTGAGACCGGTAAGCTGCTGCCCGAAGGCTTTTGGTTCTTGAAACACCTTTGTTTGCGGATCCACTACGAGATTGACGCTGCGAACAAGCAGGTTAGCATCGTTATCTGCAATCCTGCCGACGAATGGACGGCCGAGGCCAACCAGCAATGAACCAACCGCCGCGCATCCTGATCGCCGACGACAACCCGCAGGGCGTCGAGCTGCTCGAGGCGATCCTCATGGGGACGGACTACGAGATCCAGACCGCGGCCGACGGCGAGGAGACGCTGCGCAAGGTGCGCGACTGGAAGCCGGACGTGCTCTTGCTCGACATCATGATGCCGAAGATGTCCGGCTTCGAGGTGTGCAAGAAGATGAAGGCCGACCCCGCGACGCGCGGCATCGTCGTGCTGATGATCACCGCGTTGGACCAGGGAAGCGACATCGACCGGGCCGTCGAGGCCGGCGCCTACGATTTTCTCACCAAGCCCATCAATAAGACCGAGCTGCTGCTGCGCGTCCGTTCGGCGCTGGAGAGCCGCAAGCACAAGGACGAGGTCGACCAGGCCGTCGCCTATATCGAAGGCGTGCAGGCCGGGTCGTGAAGTGAAGGAAATGACGAACGGAGAACCGGGAACGGAGAATTAGAACCGGGGCAGGAAAACAGGCCTTGGTTCCAATTCTCCGTTCCCGGTTCTCCGTTCGTCATAAGGTGTCGGGTGGATCATGCTGCCGAAGATCATCCTCAAGCCGCGCCGCGCCAAACCTTTTTTTGCGCAGCATCCCTGGGTCTTCGCGGGCGCCATCGATCGCCTGGAGGGGGATGCCGCGGACGGCGCCGAGGTCGATCTCGTCTCCTCGGCCGGCAACTTCATCGCGCGCGGCTTTTACAACTCCAAGAGCAAGATCCGCGTTCGCCTCTATTCGTGGAGCGAGCCGGAACGATTAGGCGTCGATTTCTTTCGCGACCGGCTCCAAAGGGCGATCCGGCTGCGTCGCGACATCCTCCGCCTGGGCGGGCCGGGGCAAGCGTGCCGGCTGGTCTTCAGCGAGTCCGACGGTCTTTCAGGCCTGGTTGTCGATCAGTATGATCGTTGGCTCGTCGTGCAGTTCACGAGCCTGGCGCTGGGGCAGCGCCGCGAACTGCTCGCCGATCTGCTCGAAGAGCTGGTCAAGCCCGCCGGCATCTACCTGCGCACCGAGCGCGGCATCGGTCAGCTCGAGGGTTTGGAGGCGCACGACGAACTGCTGCGGGGCAGCGTGCCTCACGAGCCCATTCCCATCGAGGAGAACGGGACGCTGTTCCTCGTGCACCTTTCCGAGGGGCAGAAAACGGGCTTTTTTCTGGATCAACGCGACAATCGCCGGGCGGTGGCGCGGCTCGCGGCGGGGCGGCGCGTGCTGGACGCCTTCTGCTATTCCGGCGGCTTCGGCCTCGAGGCGGCGAAGGCCGGCGCGAGCGAGGTGATCGGGCTGGACGTCTCGGAGCCGGCGTTGGCGCTGGCACGGGAGAATGCGACGCGCAACGGGCTCGCCAACCTGCAATTTCGCCAGGGAGACGTCTTCACGCTTCTCGATGAGCTGGTCACGGCCAGGGAGCGCTTCGGCGTGGTCATCCTCGATCCGCCCAAGTTCGCGCGCTCCGGCGGCGCCGTCGAGGACGCGCTGCGCGGTTATCGCCGCCTGCAAACGCAAGCGCTCAAGCTGCTCGAAGACGACGGTATCCTTTGCGTCTGTTGCTGCTCGGGACTGATCACGGCGGAGATGCTCCTGGAGTTGCTGGCGCAGGTCGCCGTGGACGCGCGGCGTTTCTTGCAGGTCCTCGCGGTGCGCGGCGCCGCGGCCGATCATCCGGTGGCGGCGACCTGTCCGGAAACGCAATACCTCAAATGCGTGATCGCCCGCGTCTGCGCCCTGGCGAGCGGCCCTTGAGCGTCGCGCTCGCAAGGTCGATAGAATAACGGCACAGTGCTGTTCATGGGATGGCGACATGCCGATCATCGAGGCGGCTGGGCTTTCGAAAGTCTACCGCGTTTATCAAAAAAAAGAGGGACTGTGGGGCGCGGTTCGCGGCCTGTTCCGCCGCGAGCACAAGGAAGTACGGGCAGTCGACAACGTCAGCTTTTCCATCGAGCCGGGAGAGTTCGTCGGCTTCCTGGGTCCCAACGGCGCCGGCAAGACGACCACGCTCAAGATGCTCGCGGGGCTCATTTACCCGACGAGCGGCGCGGCGCGGGTGCTGGACCATGTCCCCTGGGAACGCGAGGACGCGTTTCGCCGCCGCTTCTCGCTCGTGATGGGGCAGAAGAACCAGCTCTGGTGGGACCTGCCGGCCGCCGACAGTTTCGCTCTGCATCGCGAGATCTACTCGCTGCCGCCCGACACCTATCAAAAGACCCTCGACGACCTGATTCATCTGTTTGGCGTCCGCGACTTGACGCGGCAGCCGGTGCGCGAACTGTCGCTCGGCGAGCGGATGAAGATGGAGCTGATCGCGGCCCTCTTGCACCAGCCACAGCTCCTTCTTCTGGATGAGCCGACGATCGGGCTGGACGTCGTCGCCCAGGTGACGATCCAGCGCTGTTTGCGCGAGTACAACGAGAGCCGGGGGGTGACGATCCTCTTGACGAGCCATTACATGCGCGACGTGGAAGCGCTGTGCCGACGCGTGCTCGTCATCACGCACGGCAAGCTGGTGTACGACGGGGCGCTGACGGGCATCACCGAGCAGTTCGGCTCAAGCAAGCTGGTCCGGCTTCAGTTCGAAGGCGATGATAGCCCTACGGGACTGGAACAGTTCGGCGAGGTGACGCAGCGGCAAGGACCGGTCGTCGATCTCAAGGTCCCGCGGCAGAGCGTGGCGGAGGTGCTTGGCGTCATCCTCGATCGGCATCGCGTCGTCGACATGAGTGTGCAAGACCCGCCGCTGGACCAGATGATCGCACGCGTCTTTCAGGAGGCGGCCGCCGCCTCCGCGACGCAAGCGGCAGGTGAGAGCGGTTCCAATCCGTAGGACGGGCGCCGGCGCCAATGAGCACAGACACGACCGCGTTTTCGCTCGCCCCCCTGCCGCCGCGTGTGCCGCCGCTGCGCAAATACTGGAACATTCTCCGCATCTCGCTGGTGGAACGCCTCGCGTACCGGGCCGACTTTTTCTTCACGGCCGTGCTGCGTTTCATGCCGCTGCTGACCAGCTTTCTGCTCTGGAACGCGATCTTTACCGGCGCGGGGGACCAGGAAATCTCGGGCTTCACGCGCCGCAGTATGATCGCCTACTTGCTGTTGGTGCAGATCAGTCGCATGTTCTCCAGCATGCCGGGTCTGGCGGCCGGCATCGCGCGCGACATCCGCGACGGCAACTTGAAAAAGTACCTGCTGCAGCCGATCCACATGACGCCCTACTTGCTGGCGTACCGCGTGGCGCACAAGATCGCGTACATCGTCACTTCCGCGCTGCCCTACGGGTTGCTGTTCTTCCTGTGCCGCGACGCCTTCACCGACCTGCCCGACGCCGGGACCTGGGTCGCGTACTTCGTGTCCCTTGTTCTCGGCTTCATCCTGGGCTTCTTCTTCGAGGCGACGATCGGCATGATCGGCTTCTGGTTTCTCGAAGTCACGTCGTTTCTTTATGTCGTCAACACGATTAACTTCTTTGTCTCCGGCCATTTGTTTCCGCTCGATCTGCTACCCGGGCCGTGGGCGCATGTGCTGCAAATGTTGCCGTTCCAGTTCCTGGCCTACTTTCCCGCCATGGTGTTCCTGGGCAGGAAGACGGGGGATGAACTGGCGGTCGGCCTGGCCGTGGAGGCGGCCTGGGCGCTCGCCTTCATCGTGTTATCGCAATGGCTGTATCGTGCGGGCTTGAAGCGCTACAGCGCCTATGGAGGCTGAGGTGTCGCAATCTACCTGACCGACTCGCGGCAAACGATCGCCCCGTCCTCACCAGCGTTCGCGTTTCTCCACGGCCTCGATGCGCCGCCGCATCTCGTCGGGGATCGGCGTCTTCTTGCCGGTCGCGTAGACGAAGGTAACGACGACGACCTGTCCCTCGGTGGTCCAATCCTCGAGCGCCTCGCTGACGATACGATGCGCGAGCGTGAAGCGGTCTTCCTCCATCTTGGAAAGGCGGGCGCCGACCCAGAGCGTGTCGGGATAGGTGACGGCGCGGCGGTAGCGGGCCTGAATGGAGGCGACGATTGGGCCGACGCCGGTCTCCTTCTCGAAGCCGCGCCAGTCGAGGCGTTCGAAGTATTCGAGGCGGACGTTCTCGAAGTAGCGGAAGTAGACGACGTTGTTGACGTGGCGATAGGCGTCCATGTCCCCCCAGTCGACCGGCTGGCGGATGACGACGGGGTAGTCGGGGAGCAGTTTCTGGACAAGTGGATGCATTGCTCGCCCTCTCAATACCCCGGCCAGCCGAGCCACACCAGGGCATCATACAGCCACGGATGCCGCCAGGGATTCCACGGCCGGTAGTTCGCGGACAGGACGGAGACCGCGAGGCAGACGTACGTCAGACCGCGGCCCCAGCGGCAGGCGGAGAGCTTGTCGAGGGCGGGGTAGAGCGCGACGAGGAGTAGCGGAGAGAGCCACATCAACCAGCGCGGACCGTTCGTCCAGCCGCCGTAGTTGTCGCTCTTGAATAGGTAGAAGGCGACGACGATGAGCGTGAGGCCCAGGGCTAGCGGCGGCAGCCACCAGGGAAGTAAGGTCGCGGGCTCGGGAGGCGCGAGCCCCGCGGCAGACGTCCCAGGGCGTGCCTGGCCTGTGCCCGAGGCAAATCGCAAGCAAAGGAAACAGAGACCGACGAGCGCAACCAGCCAGAGCGGCGTCAGCGAGAAGAAGCCATGGTGGCCAATCAGCAGGTGCTGGGCGTACTCGGCGCGCGATTCGCGCTGATGGGCCCAGTCGATGCCGCTGCGGATTTCGCCGGGCTGGGGCGGAGTCCAGTGACTGCCTTCGTAGGCGTACCAGGGACTGCCGAAGCTGGCTTGCACCGGCGTCCACTGGCCGACGGCGAGGTAGTTCGTCAGGAAGAAGCCGGCGCCGAGGAGGAGACCGGGGGGCACGTAGAGCAGCAGCGTCTTGCCGGGAGACCAGAGGAGAAAGAGAACGAACAGGCCGCCCCAGAAGGCGAGGGCGGGCATCTCGTTGACGACGGCGAAGCCGGCGAAGAGACCCGCCAGCAAGAAATGCCAACAGGGTAACGGCCGGCCTTCCGTCCGTGCTTCCCAGATCCGCAAGGCGCTCGCCAGCCCGAAGAGGACGCTGAACGTCGCGAACGTGTGGTTGTTCAGCGTGAGCAGGAACGGCGTCACCATCGTCGCAAAGGCCCCGGCGGAAAGGACGACCAGCCGGCTCCATTCCGTCGCGGCGTAGCGCCGGCCGATGCGTGCGAGGACGCTCAGGTAGATGGCGAACGGCACGACGTTGACGAGCAGGAGGATCGTCCGCACCACCTCGGCGGCGTGCGTCTTGAGCGTCCAGCCGGTCAGCGACTTGAGGAGCCAGTAGAGACCGGCGATCAACGTCGAAAGAAATGGCGGTTTGCTCGAATAATACTGCTGCGTGCTCGGGTCGAGGACCTTGTCGACGGATTGCCATCCGTCCTGGAAGATGATGCCGCTCTGGTTCTCCGGCCGCGTCCGCAAGTGATAGCCGGCCTCGGCGAGGACGACGGCATGCAGCGGATCGGCGGCGGCGAAGTTGAGGGCGAACGTTGCGCGCAGCGTCCTGGTGTTGCGCTGTCCGACCGCATACTGTCCGTCGTCGACGAGCGCCTGGATGGTCGCCCAGCGTGAACGATCGTTGGAGCTGAAGGTTGGCATGGGCTCGGGCCGCTCGCCGGGCCAGGGCCGGCCCATTTTCGCCGGCTCCACCGTCTTGCGATGCAGATTGGGCTCGTAAACGAGCTGGGTGGAAAGGATGTGCCCGCAGGCGAGGCCAACGGCGATGACGATCAACACGGTGGTCAGGCTGCGGGAGGGCATAGCGCGCAACGACGAGGGGAGCCGATCTCCAAGAGGTTCCTCGACATTGTGCTGACCTGCGCGGGTGGCTGCAAGGGCGGTGTCGTTCTTGAGGTGGCGCTGCACGATTGCGTGTACTTGACTGGCAGGCCGCGAGCAGCGCCATCTAACGGCACGCTTGCGCCTTCTTGATGACGCGCCGTACACGCGCGCCTTGTGCGGAGGTCAGCTCCGGGAGGCGTTTTTCGAGCACCTGAAAAAACCTGGAGCAATTGGACGTCTTCTCCGCATGCTGGGGGATCTCCTTCGGCCGGCACGTTTCCAGGTGGCGCAGCAGATAGGGGAAAAGGACCTTGATGCGTGCGGCGTTGCCGGCCGCGATCAGGGCCAGCGTCTTGACACCGTTGTCAATCGTGATCACCGAGCCGCGCTCCATCGCTTCCTGAATGGCGCCGCGCTGCTCGAAAAGCTCCGCCGCCTTCGCCTCGGCGACCGTCGACAGGGCGATCATGCTGCCCCACACGAGGCGGTTGTTCTTGCTCCCCAGCAGCTTGATGAAGTCGCCAACCCAATCGCCAATCAAGGCCGGCTCGAGGTAACCGATCTCGTAGAGGACCTTGAGACAATCGCTCTGGACCTGCGGGTTGTCGTGCCACAGGTTCTCGGCGATCTCGCGGATGCCCTTGCGGTCTTTCGCCATAGCCAGGGCCTTGGCGAGCTCCTGATTGGGAACCTCGTCGCCGCGGTTCTGGTAGAAGGCGAGCTTGTCTAGGACCGACATCATGGGGCGCAGCTCCACATTCACCGTGACCGCAAAGCGGCACTCACTCGACAAAATGCCCTGGATGTTGCTCGGCCTCGATCTCGACCGTTCCCGTACCCAAGTTGACCCAAGTGTTGCAGAGCCAACCGCCCGCCGCACTCAGTAAGGCGCGATACCACGGCAACGGGCGGTTGGGATCCTCGCGAAAGTCAATCGGGCAACTCGTGTAGAGGGAGCGCGACAATCCACCATAGAGTCGGTGCGCTCGCGCCGCAATGGTACCGTAGGACTCGTCGAAGCTCGCCCAAAGCAACGGGAATCGACTCAGTGTTGTGCCGGCCCGGACCGAGGAGCGGATGCGGTCCCTGACGGTGTCCCATCGATCGGCTGTCATCAAGAGCTGCCCTACGAAGACATCGACAGAATGGCGCTTGACCAGGTCATGCAGCGATAAGGCGCCATACTCGGTCAACAGTTCACTCTTGAGTACCTCATTCAGTCTTGAGAGGCGAACGTCGATAGTGACCTGCGTTCCGTCGTCGAGGAACAGGAGCGACCCCAAGTCGGTTCCGGAGAGACCTATCAGTTTGGGCGGGTAGTGCGACACGAGGCCTCCTGCGCGAGCGCTACAATGCCTCGCCGAACGAATGATAAGCGGCTACGGCCTGAATTGTATCACGCACCAAGGACAAACACCCGTTAGCGGAGCCATTCGCGCCGCACGAAGTAAGGGGCCGTAAAGGGTCGCGGAATCAAGCTCGGTTGTGAGGGGTGTGGGCAGGATTTTGGCGTGCAGAAAACAGGGACGCCGGAAGGGCTGGAGGGGCTGAAGGTTACGATAGGGAGCGCCGCGCCAAACTGGTTGGCGCGGAGGCGGCGTGGAAGAGACGGCGGCGGACGTCGTTGCAGCCTTTTCGGTTGTCGTGACTTCACGGCTGACGCTCGATCGGGCCAAAGACCGGCGGCTGGGGGCGTGATCATCCGGCTGTTTCGGCGTCCCAGATGGAGGCGAAGTGCTGTTGACGGCTTCCAGCCCCGCCCGCGTCAACTGCGTCCGCTCCGCGATGCTGTAGCTCTCGTGGTCCCCTGCTCATGTACGCGGTGATCAACTCGGCGAAGCCGATCGACATCATCTGGCCGCCGAGGAGGCCGTGGCCGAGGGAATAGAGCAGGAGCGGCCGTTCGTGCGGCAGGGAAGGCGTCCGGATCGTAGAGGCGGATGATCCAGGTGATGGTCAGATACAGAATGCAGGATGCCGAGGAAGAAGCTGAACAGGCCGATGCCGCCGAGCATGTGCGGGCGTTGGCCGAAGCCGGTGAGGCTTGACGGTCAAGAGGTCGAGGGGAAGCCGCCAGGAAGCGGCGGACGCCGTACTTGGAACGGCCGTACTTGCGCCAAGGCGGTGGTTGATTTCGATCTCGCCGACGCGGAAGCCACGAGCGGCCGCGAGGACGGGGATGAAGCGGTGCAGTTCGCCATAGAGGCGGATCTCGCGAGAAGACCTCGGCCCGGTAGCACTTCATGCCGCAGTTGTGATCGTGCAGCTTGACGCCGGTGACGCGGCTGACCATGAAGTTGAAGACGCGGCTGGGCAGGACCTTGTGCCAGGGATCGTGACGCTTGCGCTTCCAGCCGCTGACGACGTCATGTTCGTAGGCGAGGGCGTTGATGAAACGCGGGATCTCGGCAGGGTCGTCCTGGAGATCGGCGTCCATGGTGAGGACGGGATCCCCCCTTGGCGTGCACGAGAACCCCGCTGAAAGGGCGGCGGCCTTCCCGAAGTTGCGGCGAAAACGGACGCCGCAGCACCGCCGGGTGTTGCTCGGCGAGGCCGGCGATGACGGTCCAGGAGCCGTCGGTGGAGCCGTCGTCGACGAAGACGATCTCGTAGTCCATGCCGACCCGTGTGAGGCTGGCGTGGATCTCGTCGTAGAGGATGGCCAGGCTCTCCTTCTCGTTGTAGACGGGGATGACGATGGAGATCATGGCGTGGCCGGGGAGGGACATCGGGCTTGCTCTAGGAATGTAACGGTGGGGAGAGGCGGCGGCCAGCGCGAAAAACGGAGCCGCCCGGACAAGCGGATCGAGCAGTCTCTTGCAATCGACGCGGGGTTTTGCGAAGATGGTGATCTGCCTGCTCGCTTTCCTTCCTGGCCACGCGACCCATGAGCCGTGTTCCTCTCGCTTTCGTTGTTTTGCTGTCGCTGACGGCCGCCGGCGCCGCTCAGGACAAGGTTGACTACGCGCGCGACATCCGGCCCATCTTCCACGAGTTCTGCATCAAGTGCCACGGCGCCAAGAAGCAGCGCGGCGGTCTGCGGCTCGATAGCGGCGAGAACATCGTCAAGAAGGGGAGCAAGTCGGGCGCGGTGGTGCTGCCCGGCAAGGGGGAGGCCAGCCTGATCATCAAGGCGCTGCGGGCGAACGATCCCAAGATCCTCCTGAAGATGCCCCCGACGGACCAACCACGCCCCTCGGCGGCGCAGATCGACCGCATCTCGGCCTGGATCACGCAGGGGGCGATCTATCCGGCAGGTGAGACGGCGGACAAGGGGATGATCGAGGGCGCCGATCACTGGGCGTTTCAGAAGCCGGTCCGGCCGGATTCGCCCAAGGTGAAGAACGAAAAGTGGGCGCGGAATGCGATCGACCGCTTCATCCTCGCCCGGCTGGAGAAGGAGGGGCTGGCGCCATCGGTGGAGGCGGACCGGGCGACGCTGATACGCCGCCTGAGCCTCGATCTCCTTGGCTTGCCGCCGACGCCAAAAGAAGTCGAAGACTTCCTCAGCGACAAAAGCCCGGACGCCTACGAAAAGCTGGTCGAGCGGCTGCTCGCCTCGCCCCATTACGGCGAGCGCTGGGGCCGGCACTGGCTCGACCTGGCCCGCTACGCCGACTCCAACGGCTACTCGATCGACGCGCCGCGCAGCATCTGGCCGTATCGCGACTGGGTGATCAACGCCTTCAACAAGGATTTGCCGTTCGATCGCTTCGTCATCGCGCAGCTCGCGGGGGACATGCTGCCCAAGGCGGGGATCGATGACAAGGTGGCGACGGGCTTTCATCGCAACACGCAGATCAACCAGGAAGGCGGCATCGATCTGGAGCAGTTCCGCGTCGAGTCGATCATCGACCGCGTGAATACGACGGGCGCGGTTTTTCTCGGCCTCACCGTCGGCTGCGCCCAATGCCACGACCACAAGTACGACCCGATCGCACAGAAGGAGTATTACGAGCTATTCGCCTTCTTCAACAACTGCGACGAGCCGACGCTCGTGTTGCCGACGGCGACCGAGACCAAACTCTTGACGAAGCTGAAGGCGGAGCAAGCGGACCTGCAGCGCATGCTGAAAGGCATCGACACGGCCAGCCCCATTCGGCAGAAGGCGTGGGAAGACGGCCTCACCTATCCGACCAAGGCGACCTTCCCGGCCGACGTTCGCGAGTTCATCGAGAAACCGGACTATCAGCGCACGGCGAAGGAGAAGCAGGTGGTGACGGCGTTCTATCGCCGCGTCGAGCAGATCCCATTGATCCTGAGCGGGCTCGAGGCCGTGGGACGCATCGACGGTCTGGCAGCGCTCGATAGCGGCCACCATGTCAATTTGCTGACGATTCATGGCGCGCTGGAGAAGAAGCTGGACGACCTGAAAAAGCGCGAGCCCAAGCCGGCGACGACGATGGTGCTCCAGGAACGGGCCAAGCCGCGCGAGACCCACGTGATGATTCGCGGCGACTTTCTTCGCAAGGGCAAGCGCGTGGCGGCGGACGTGCCGGAGGTCTTCCCGCGCCTGAGCGTGAAGTCGGACGCCGGCGCGACGCGGCTCGACTTCGCCCGCTGGCTCGTCTCGACGGAGAATCCGCTGACGGCGCGCGTCTTCGTCAACCGGCTCTGGCAGCAGTATTTCGGCCGGGGCCTCGTCGAGACCGAGAACGACTTCGGCGCCAAGGGAACGCCGCCGTCCCACCCCGACCTTCTCGACTGGCTCGCCGCCGAGTTCATGACGCCGGCGTTTAACATGGCTTCCGAGAAGTCGGCGGCGCCCTGGTCGATCAAGCACATCCACCGTCTGATCGTGACAAGCGCCGCATACCGGCAATCGAGCGCCATCAGCCCCGAGCAGATGAAGAAGGACCCGCAGAATCGCTTCTGGGGCCGGCAGACGCGGCTGCGCCTGGAGGCGGAGGTGGTGCGCGATGTGGCCCTGGCTTCCAGCGGCCTGCTCAACCGGAAGATCGGCGGCCCGAGCGTTTTCCCGCCGCAGCCGGAAGGCGTCTTCGCCTTCACGCAGGTCAAGCGCGATTGGAAAGCGGACACCGGCCCGGACCGCTATCGCCGCGGCATGTACACGTTCTTCTGGCGCTCGGCGCCCCACCCGGCCCTGATGGCCTTCGACTCGCCGGACGGCGTCAACACCTGCACGCGCCGCGTCCGGTCCAACACGCCGCTGCAAGCGCTCACGCTCCTAAACGACAAGGCCTTCTTCGAATACGCCCAGGGTCTCGCGGAACGCGTGCTGTCCGAGCGCAAGGGGAGCGACGCGGACCGGCTTCGTCATGCGTTTCGCCTTTGCTTGGCTCGTGATCCGTCCGCCAGGGAGGAGAGCCGGCTTCTCGGATTGCTGGGTCAACTGAAGCGCGAGTTTTCTGAGGACCTGAGCGAGGCGCGAAAGATCGCTCCGGTGTCCGCTTCGAGTATCGCGGAGGGAGCAGCCTGGACGCTTGTATCCCGCGTGTTGCTGAACCTCGATGAATTCATCACGCGCGAGTGAAATCCCGCGGTCTGTTGGCCGTCCACAACCGTCTGTATCATTAGCTTGACGGCTTTTTCCGCGCCTTGACTCGCAAGGCACGGCTCGCCCTATTGGAGATTCGTCATGCCGATCCGCATTGAATGCCCGGAATGCTCCGCCGCCTTTTCCCTGCCCGACGCGATGAAGGGCAAGGCCGTCAAGGTCGCGTGCAAGAAATGCGGTACCTCGTTCACGGTCGGCAAGTCGAGCGCCGAGGTCCGCTCCGACGATGCGCCGCGCAAATCCAACCCCAGGGCGGACGAAGGGCCCCGCGCTAAACAAGGCGTGGCCAAGCGAGCTTCGCGTGACGAGGACGATTTCGACGTCGGCGCGGACCGCAACGGCAAGCGCCGCGCGCCGGAGCGCGACGACATCGACGATTCGGACCGGCCGAGCAAACGGCGTGCTCCGGAGCGCGATCGCGATGACGACGAGCGCGGGTCGCGCCGGCGTCGCGAACGCGATGACCCGGATGTGGAGCGCGAACCGCGCGGTAAGAAGAAAGGCGGCTCCAAGGGGCTGCTCATCGGCGGCATCGTGGGCGGGCTCGCCCTGGTCGGGCTGGTCGTGACACTGATCATCGTCTTCAACCAGCCGTCGGCCGAGGAAAAGGCGATCGCCGATGCGAAGAAGGCCTTTGAAAAAGGCCTTGGCGAGATCAAGGACCTGATGCCGAAGGGTTTTGACCCGACCAAGGGATTCGATCCGACGAAAGGCTTTGACCCGACCAAGGGGTTTGATCCCACAAAGGGAATCGATCCCAAGAAGGAGATCAAGATCGATCCCCCGACGGACAAGAAGACCGAGATCCCGATCGTGCCGATCGTGGACAAGAAGGACCCCGTTCCCAGCCTGCCGCCACCCAAGGAGCCCTACACGGTCAAGCTCGAAGGCGGCGCGCAGCACATCGCCCTGTCGCCGGACGGGAAACTCATCGCCGTCGGTTGGAGCCAGCTCTACGAGAACGGCCTGAGCGTCTTTCAATGGCCCGATCTCGCCCTCAAGCAGAAATGGAAGATCGAGGTGGGCGGCCAGCGCGGCCTCGCCTTCGGCGGCGACTCCAAAACCCTCTTCGCTTCGCCCAAGGATCCCTTCTCCGGCAAGGTCGTGGCCTTCGATGCGGCCAGCGGCAAAGACTTCGGCGCCGTGATGACCACGAAAAAGTGGATCGACGTTATCACTCTCTCGCAGGACAACAACCTGCTGCTCGCGGGATGCAACCACGGCGTGACCGCCTGGAGCTTCGCCACGCGCAAGGATTTCCGGTCCTTTGTCCCCAGCGATAGCACCAAGATGAGTTGGATCCTGGACGCCCGCTTCGCCCCCGACGGCAAACTCATCTTCATCACCGGCCTCAACGTTGGCGGCGGCCCGAACGGACAGATTCGCGTCTGGGACCCCGCCTCCGGCGCCGAGACCCTGCTGGTCGGCAAGATCCCCAGCTACATGAAGCAACTCACGCTCAGCCGGGACGGCTCCAAGATCTTCGTCGTCCATCAGAACAGCCGCGACGGCGGCGGCGTGCAGTGCTGGGATCGCACCGGCGCGTCGCTCTGGTTCTCGCCGTCTCCGCGTACGGGCACGGTGCTGCACACCATCGCTCTGTCGCCGGACGAGAAGTACCTGGCCGTCGGCTCGGCCAACTCGAGCACCATCCGCGTGCTGTATGCCGCCGACGGCAAGCTCGCGGGCGGGTTCAAGGCGCCAGACTCGGTGAACCGGGTCGTCTTCCACAACGACGGCAAGCTGATCTCGGCCGACAACGCCCTGCGCGTCTGGGACCTCGCGGACATGCGCCCCGTCGATGCGCCGAAGGATCCGTACGGCGACCCGTTTGCCAAGGGAGGCGACCCGTTCAAGAAGGACCCGAAGGATACGACGCCCAAGGCGCCGGAAATGTTCGAATACCGCAACGCGGTCGTGCAGAGCTTCGATTTCCCTTTCTCGGCGTTCCAGGTGGACGGCAAGGAATTTCGCTGCGAGCGCGGCTTCGAGCTGCCGATGCTCGACGTCACCGGCGCCGCCCTCAAGCCAGGCGTCGGCCGGGCGCGCTTCGCCTTCAACCCGGGCAACATCGTCGACATCAAGGTCCGCGCCGAGGGACGCAAGCAGATCCTGGTCGAGATCAAGCTCGTCAAAGCCCTCTCCGAGGTCCCGTTCCATGAGGGGAACTACGAGCTAAAAGGCGCCCGCGTCAAGGAATACCGGCGCGACGGCATCTTCATCACCGACGCTACCGGCAAGGACCACAAGGTCATCGTGCACGCGGTCGGCATTTGCTATGACACGACCGGCGCCATGCTCAACGAGCGCGACAACGCGCGGGTCTTCAAGGTCGGCAACACCGTGGACGTGTGGCTCTATCCCGAGCCGAAGCGCGACTTCGAGCATGTCAATGTGGCGCGCCTCGTGGCGGGCGACTTGATGAGCGAAGCGGAGGTCAGGGCGCCCACCGAGATCGCCAAGACCGAGAAACTCACCGGCAAGCTGCGCGTGAGCCCTGGCGACATCAAATACTCGCTCAGCATCACCACCAAGGTCGGCAAGAAGACCGTGAGCGCCACGCACCGCAACCTGAAGATCGAAGGGGACGTCAAGGCGTTCGACATGACCGGCGCCGCCGTGCCCTGGGAGAGAATATTCCACGCCAACAACACGCTGGAAGTCCTCATGGAGACGCGCGGCATCATCAGCACGGTGAAGGAAGCGAGGCTGATCAGCGGCGTGGTGCGGTAACGCTGCGGCCCGCGTGTTTCCGAAATGTTCATTGAGTCTTCAGGAGGCGGCCTTTAAAATCAAGGGCCGCCTCTTCTCTGCGCGCCCTGGCCGCGTGCAGCTTCCTCCAAACTCGCTGGAGGCCGATTATGATCGCGAACACCCTCCTCCTCGCCCTCTTCGCCGCCCAACCCGGTCCCGCCGAGACGAAGAAGGCCGGACCGGATGCGGAGATCACCTTCGCCAACGGCAGCGTCCTGCGCATGACGCTGCTCCCGGACGAGATCGCCGTCGAGACGCAGTTTGGCAAGCTCATGGTCCCCATCCGCGAGATCCGCCGCATCGATTTCGGCCTGCACGCGCCGGAGGGAACCGCCGCCAAGGTCGAGGCCGCCGTCCGCCGGCTGGCCGACCCGGAATACAAGGAGCGCGAAGCCGCCGTCCGCGCGCTGGTCGCCCTGGGCATTTACGCCTATCCGGCGCTCGTGCAGGCCGCCAAGAACTCCGACCTCGAGACGAGCAAGCGGGCTCAGGCGGCGCTCGCGCAGATCAAGGCCAAGGTCCCCGCCAAGGACCTCCGCCTCACGGAGGAGGACAAGATCGTCACGCCGCGCTTCACGATCGTCGGCCGCATCCTCAACCCGGCCGTCAAGGCCAAGAGCGAGTACTTCGGCGAGGCCGAGCAGTCCATCGTCAAGCTCCGCCTGCTGCGGCTGCTCGGTGAGGCGCGTGACGCCGAGGTGGTCCTCGACGCCGGCAAGTATGCCCAGCCCGATCAATGGCTCGACACCGGCGTCGTGCTCGGCGCCAACAGCACGCTCGCCGTCCAGGCTTCGGGAGAACTCGAGCTGCGCCCGAGCATGCCCGGGACCTATACCTGCGGCCCGCGCGGCCTCACCCGCCCCGCAGGCTTCGGCGGCAAGGTCGGCAAGAAAGGCGGCATGGACCTGGCGCGATCCTACCCGGGCACGCTGCTCGGCCGCATCGGCGAGAAGGGGGAGACCTTCGTCATCGGCGAGCGCTTCGAGAACGTCCCCGAGCGCGAAGGCCGGCTCTACCTGCAGATTGTCTCCTCGCCATACGACACGGCGGCGTCGGGGTCGTATCAGGTGAAGATCGCGGTGCGCGATTGAGGCGGGGATTTGTCTTTGAGTTTCTTAAAGTTACACGAAATTTATGCGATACGTCCTGCGGATCCTGAAGATGACCTGAAAAAGGCTTCATGCAGGCATTTCGCGCGTCTACGTCACTGGCCCGCGCCGGGCTGGAAAAACTACGCTGCTGCGGTGCTGTTACCGATGCTGGCCGCGTACCGAAGCCTGTGGAGATCCCGGACATCATCGCCCGCCTACGCGCCGATCCGCGTTCCTTCCTCGACGACCTGCCGCTGCCCGTCATTCTCGATGAGATCCGGCAGAACGTCCTGGAGATCCTGAGCGGCGGCCCGCTGCACTCTGGCCTGACGCGGCTCCGCAAGCCGTATGGCCTGTGGATCCTCACCGGCCCCCAGGAGCGCCCCCTACGGGCGGCGTCACTGAGCGTTTGCCGGCCGCGCCGCTGTTCTTCACCTCTTCCCTTCGACGGCCGAATCGACTAAGGTTTCGATGTTACGCGGCGGCTCTCGAGCCGCTGGCCCGCCTCCGTCGCACAGGTCTGGTTCCGCTCGTACGTGCAGACCTATCTGGAGCGCGACGTCCGCGCCATTACCGCCATCCGCGACCTCGCCACCTTTCGCCGTTTCCTGGCCCTCGTCGCCAGCCGGACCGGCCAGATCCTCAACAAGACCGACCTGGCCGGCCCACTCGGCGCCTCCGTCCCCACCATGACGGAATGGCTCCACATCCTCGAGGTGACCGGCCAGATCATCATCGTCCCGCCCTATTTCGAGAACTTCGGCAAGCGCCTCGTCAAGTCCCCCAAGATCTACCTCATGGACCAGGGACTGGCTTGTCATCTCCTGGGCATTGAAACCGCACCCGAGCTGGCGCGTTCCCCCTTCCTCGGCGCCATCTTCGAAGGCTTCATCGCCTCGGAAATCCTCAAACACCAGGTCAACCACGGCCGGGCGCGCGAAATCTACTACTTCCGCGATCAGCAAGGATTGGAGGTCGACTTCGTCGTCCCCACGCGAAGCCGGCATCTCGTCCTCATTGAAGCGAAGGCCACGCAAACACCGACCCCGGGACTCGCCAAGCCCCTGCGCCAGCTCGCCGCCGCCATCGCCCATCCGGTGACCCCGTTCGTCGTGCATCGTCCAGCGGGCGCCACCGAAGGAATCGCGACCCTCGGGCCCGGCGTTCGGGCGGGTGGAATCCGCGAGCTTCTCGACATTCTCGGCTGAAATCCGATCGGCTTCGCGCTTGAGTCGCAACGCACTATTGTGGATAGTCTATCTGGTAAGACATGGAACCAGGTCCGCACGACCCCGACCGGCCCGGCGACCTGAAGATCGCCGCCCGCCTCCGCGACCCCGTTTCGGGCCGGCGCCTGGAGGTGGCCACGACCCAGCCCGGCCTTCAGGTCTACACCGGCGATTTTCTCAAAGGTCAAAAGGCCAAGGGCGGCAATACCTATCCCGCCCGCTGCGCCGTCTGCCTGGAGACGCAGCACTTCCCCGACTCCGTCCACCAGCCGGGCTTCCCATCGATCATCCTCCGGCCCGGCCAGACGTACCGGCAGCGGACCGCGTTCTTTCTGTCGAGCGAGGCGCCTGGAAGATCGCCGAAGAGTTGCCCGAACTGGCTCGCCGCCCTCAGATGATGATTGACGCGCGAAAGGAAAAAACCTTCAGCGGTGAGCTGCGCCGCGCCATCCACGATAGCAAATGCATCTGTTCGAAATCGCGAAGTAGATCGACGTCCCGTCCGGCGATCTGGCCGATTTCCTCACGGGAGAGAAACCCTTTGGCTCCGACACCACCGATCGTCTCGTAAAGCTCCTGGGCTACCCACGCGGCGGCAACCCCTCCGCGGCACAAGACATGCGTGGATCTCATCCGCCTCAACCAGAGCGATTTGCCGGGGTCCGCCATTTCCCGGACAGGCTGGTGGTTCTCGCGCACTGTTCTTATAGCCAACGTCGTTTCAGAAGGCGCCCGGACAAGATGGGTGATACCATTCACCGCGGCCGGAGTGAGAAGCAAGGAGCTTCTCTTGCAAAAAAACTTCTCCCTTGCTTTCCTCGTCAGGAGGGCCCGGCATGGTACAGGTCGCGTCGCATCCCACGCCGCAAGAACTGGAGGCATTCGCCCTCGGTCGCCTCAGCGACGACCTGTTCTGCGTCGTCGAGAACCACGTTTCTTCGTGTGGCGACTGCGAGGCGATTGTCTCAGGCGTCGCCGGCGACGCGTTTACGACGCTGCTCCAGTCGACTCAAGCGCTGTCGGACACCCCGGAGCCGGTCGCCGGCGAGGCAAGCACGATCGACTCCGGCGCCCTCGGCGGCGGCACCGGTTCGTGCGCGGCGGCGGACGCGGAACACGTTGACATCCCTTCAATGCTAGCAAACCATCCGCGCTACCGGCCCGTGCGCCAGCTTGGCAGCGGCGGCATGGGCACGGTGTGGCTGGCTGAGCATCGCGTCATGGGCCGGCAGGTGGCGGTAAAGGTAATCCGTCCCGAGTTCGTCGCCAAGGCGGGGGCTATTGAGCGATTCCGTCGCGAAACGCAGACCGCCGCCATGCTCACCCATCCCAACATCGTCACCGCCTTCGACGCCGAACGGGTCGGCGACACGCATCTGCTGGCGATGGAGTACATCAACGGCGTCAGCCTCGCCGACGAGGTGCGCAGCCGCGGTCCGCTGCCGGTCGCCGAGGCCTGCGACGCCGTTCGCCAGGCGGCGCTCGGCTTGCAGCGCGCTCACGAGTGCGGCCTGGTCCATCGCGACGTCAAGCCGCAGAACCTGATGCGCACCGCCGACGGCACAGTCAAGATTCTCGACTTCGGCCTCGCCGTGCTGGGCGACATGAACCGCGCAGACAGGGGCTTGACGGGTACCGGTGTCGTCATGGGGACGCCCGATTACGTCGCCCCCGAGCAGGCCGAGGACCCGCGCACAGCCGACGTGCGCAGCGACATCTATTCCCTTGGCTGCACGCTGTACTATTTCCTTACCGGACGAGTGCCGTTCCCCGGCGATTCAGTGCTGCGCAAACTCGACGCTCATCGGCACAGCGCGCCGGAACCGGTGCGGAAACGGCGACCCCAAGTACCTGAGGCGCTAGCCACCATTGTGGCGAGGATGATGGCGAAGAAGCCGGCCGACCGCTACCAGACGCCTGCTGAGGTCGCGCAGGCGCTGGAAGCATTGACCAAGATCGCGCGTCCGGCGCCACGCCGCCGCTGGCTCGTCGCCGCTGCCGCCCTGTTTGCGGGCATGCTGTTGGCGGGCGGAGTCGTCTACCGCATCGAGACCGACAAGGGCGAGCTTGTCATCACGACCGAGACTGAC
This sequence comes from Gemmataceae bacterium, assembly GCA_046350295.1. Lineage (GTDB taxonomy): Bacteria > Planctomycetota > Planctomycetia > Gemmatales > Gemmataceae > JAXMAR01. The sequence continues at coordinate 53,815 of JAXMAR010000034.1, read as the reverse complement.
GATGTCGATGTCATCATCAAGGAAGGGGGCAGGATAGTCCGCGTCATCGACATGAAAACGGACAAGCAGATCACGCTCACGCTCCGCTCCGGCGTCTATGAGCTGGAACTGAAGGGAGCGCCCGAGGGACTTAAGCTCACCGTCGAGAAGGCGACGCTGACGCGCGGCGACACGGTGCTGGCGCGGGTGGAGCGCGTGGCCAAGGGGTCGGTGGCCGGAATCCGGCGCCCGGACGGGCCTGCCGACGGAAAGGAAGTGGACAAACCTCGCTTTCTGGCTCGCATCATTGAGCCGCAACTCTTCTTCCACCATCAGTGGACGCGGTTTTCGTCCGATGGCACGTTGATCAGTTTCGCCGCCCCCCCATGGGAGGCGAAGACGAAAGTGATTCGCGTTTTTCAGGCCGACAGTGGCAAGTTGGTGCGCGGCTTCTCCGACGTGGATAGCCTGGCCACCGGAGCCAACATCACGCCTGACAAGAAACAGCTCCTCACCTGTCACCTGGACGGAACGTTCCGCCTGTGGAACCTCGAAACGGGGAGCCAACGGCAAGCAAAGCAGTTCGCCCGCGCCAGGGGGGACACCGCCCTGTGGGACTTCTCGCCGGACGGCAAGCATGTCGCGACAGCCGAGGCCGTCGAGCCGGGCATTCGCCACTTCCGTGTCTGGGAGTATGAGACCGGGAGGGAGCGGGTCACGGCAATCCCGCTTGCCCCCGACTCGTGGCAGCATTTCTGCCGCTTTACACCGGACGGAAAATGCCTGGTGACTCTCGACACCTGTGATGTCGCGGCCACGGACGGCTGGAGCCAGATCCGCCTGCACGACTTGGCATCGGGCAAATGGGCGAAGACCGTCAAAGTCCAGGGCTGGATCGGCCCGCCGGCCGGTTTTCGGGACGACGGTCGGCAGGTCGGTGTGGGTCGGTATCGCAGCGAGGACGGCTGGGGGTTCGAGTTCTTCGACCTGGCAAGCGGAAAGTCGGCCGGATACATTGCCTCGGGTATCAGGGAAGTCGATCATCTCGCCATGACACCCGACGGGCGCTTCGGCATCGTCTTGGCCAAAGGAGACCGGGCGGTTCGGTTCTTCGATTTGAGTACTGGAAAGGAAGTCCACAGGTTGACGGACGTGCGTGAAGGAGGGGAGCGCATCCTCATCTCGCCGGACAGCCGCCGGATGGCAATCGGCCTGCTGGGCCGCGTGTCGTTGTTCCGCCTGCCGGACCCGCCCGCAGCCAAAGGCAAGCCCTAACCCACGGAGGCGTTGCGCATGGAAACCTCCGTCAGCCTGTTGGAGCGATTGACCGACCAGCCGACGGACCCCGACTGGCAGCGGCTGTTTGAGCTGTATCAGCCGCTGCTGCGCGCCTGGGCGCTGCGGGCCGGCGCCACCGACGCCGATGCCGACGATCTCGTTCAGGAGACGCTTACCGTCGTCGTCCGCGAGGTGGCGGCATTCGACCGCAACCGGGCCGGGGCGTTTCGCGCGTGGTTACGAGGCGTTCTGGCTAATCGGTTGCGCGGTTTCTTCCGCGCCCGCCGTTCGCGCCCGGTCGCCACCGGCGAGACCGATCTTCTCGACCGCCTGGACGAGCTGGAAGCGCCCGAGAGCGCGCTGAGCTGTCAATGGGACCGCGAACACGATCTGTACGTCGCGGCCCGGGCGATGAAAATGGTGCAGGGCGACTTCGCCGCGGCGACCTGGGAAGCGTTTCGCCGCCAGGTGCTCGACGGCGCCGCCCCGGCCGTGGTGGCGGCGGAGATGGGCCTGTCGCAGAACTCGGTGTTGCTGGCGAAGAGTCGTGTTCTCAAACGGCTGCGAGAAGAGGTGGCGGAGTTTGTGGATTGCTAGACCCGACCGCGAGAAATCGCTTGAGCGCCGCCAGCCGATTTGCGAACATAGACCCATAAGCCCGCCACCAACCCCACGCCGGCCAATGAACCCGCTCCTCCTCCAGACCCGTCGCCACTTCTTCAAAAACTGCGCCGTCGGCCTCGGCTCCCTCGCCCTCGCCGACCTCCTCGGTAGCGACCTCCCCGCCCAGGAGCGCTCCGCCGCCGACCGTAAGACATGGAACCATGACGATCAAGCGCATCTACCGTCCGTTGACGCCTGCCCTGGAACCCAAACCCGGCTTGCGCTACCGCCAGCCCTTCATCAAGGAACAATCCGGCGAAGCATTGTAGCCGGTCCCTCCCGAAGAACACGCCCGCATCGTCCGCGATGAACATCTACCTGGATGATTCACGCAGCACGCTCGCCTCATGCCCTACTACTTCTTCTTCTGGACAGACGACCTTGTCGAGCATCTGGCCGAGCATGATCTCACGCCGGAAGACTTTGAGCGGGTCGTATGCAGTCCGCAATCCGTCGATAGGAGTCGCTCTTCCGGCAATCACTCCGCGTTCGGCTATACTGAGGACGGCCGCTTCATCATCGCGGTCTACGAGCGGCTCGACGACATGACGATTCTCCCGGTGACTGCTTACGAGGTGGACGAGCCTCGCAGGTGAACGATGCGAAAACGACAGGCACGACGAATCTATGGGGAACTCACCCCCGCGCAAAAGCGGCGACTGACCATCGCGCGCAAGAAGGTCGCCGAAGAGCTGCCCGAGCTGCTCCGCCGCCATCAGATGATGATTAACGCCCGTAAAGAGAAGACGCTCAGCGGCGAGCTGCGCCGCGCCATGCACGAGAGTAAATGGGACCTCTGGGAAATCGCGAAGAAGATCGAAATCCCGCCCGCCGATCTGACCGATTTCCTCACTGGCGAAAGCACACTTTCCTCGGACACCATCGATCGCCTCGTCAAACTCCTGGGCTACAAGCTGAATCCGTCTCATCCGCGCAAGAAAACCGGGTAGACTGCCGCTCCACTGTCCTGCGATGCTGCCACTGACCAAGCCTCTGGTCGGCGAAGTCGAACGCTATCACGGCATCTATGTCCCCGGGGCGCCATGCATCCTGGTCCGAGCCCCTCGCGTTCGTCGGCTCGTCGAAGCTGTATTGACTCTGCTGATCCTGCTCGTCGGGTTCGCGCTCGGGTTCTGGGGCGAAACAGCTCTGGTCGTCTTCGTCGCCATTCTCGCGTTTCTCTCGCTGTTTTACCCTGTTGAGCGTTGGGAGCCCGTCCTTGCAGACGACCTGCTCGACTTTTTTCCTGAGAAAGGTGGGCTTGTCGTCTTTGAAGGCGTCGTTAGCGCTCGCGGCTGGTATGGGACCAAAGGACGCATGCATCGTGAAGTCGAGATCGTTCGGATACTCCCTCAGGGCGAAGGGACTTGACGATGCGCCCGAAAATCCCTTGAGCGCCAACCCCCGATTTGCGAACATAGACCCATAAGCCCGCCACCAACCCACCCCGCAAAATGACCCCGCTCCTCCTCCAAACCCGCCGCCACTTCTTCAAAAACTGCGCCGTCGGCCTCGGCTCCCTCGCCCTCGCCGACCTCCTCGGCCCCGACGGGGGCGCCCAGGAGCGCTCCGCCTCCGACCCGATGGCCCCGCGCCCGCCCCACTTCACGCCCAAGGCAAAAAACGTCATCTACCTCTTCATGGCCGGCGGTCCCAGCCAGCTCGACCTCTTCGACTACAAGCCCGAGCTCAAGCGCCTTCACGGCGAGCCGATCCCGCAATCCTTCCTCGAAGGCCGTCGCTTCGCCTTCATGGACAGCTTCACCCGCAACCCGCCCAAGCTGCTGGGCACGCCGCGCCGCTTCCGCCGCGCCGGCAAGCAGGGAGCCTGGCTCGCCGATTGCCTCGTCCACATCGAGTCCGTCGTCGACGACATCGCCATCGTCAAGACCATCGCCACCGACGTCTTCAACCACGCCCCCGCCAAGATGTTCATCAACACCGGCTCCCCGCAATGGGGCCGGCCCTCCATCGGCGCCTGGGTCACCTACGGCATCGGCTCCGAGGCCCGCGAGCTCCCCGGCTTCGTCGTCCTCCAGTCCGGTCCGCGCGGTCCGCGCGGCGGCAACCCCCTCTGGGGCGCCGGCTTCCTCCCCACCTCCTATCAAGGCGTCCCCTTCCGCTCCTCCGGCGAGCCCATCCTCAACCTCACCAGCCCCGCCGGCATCTCCGGTCACCGCCAGCGCCAGGTGCTCGACGCCGTCCGCGACCTCAACGACGAACGCCGAACCGCCACCGGCGACCCCGAGATCGACACCCGCATCGCCTCCTACGAGATGGCGTTCCGCATGCAGACCAGCGCCCCCGAATTGATCGACCTCTCCGCCGAGCCGCGCCGCATCCTCGACATGTACGGCGCCACCCCGGGCCGACCCTCCTTCGCCAACAACTGCATCCTCGCCCGCCGACTCATCGAGCGCGGCGTCCGCTTCGTCCAGCTCTACCACACCGACTGGGACCACCACGGCGACTCCGGCAACACCATCACCACCGGCCTCGACCTCCGCACCCGCGAAACCGACCAGCCCGCCGCCGCACTCATCAAGGACCTCAAAGCCCGCGGTCTCCTCGACGACACCCTGGTCATCTGGGGCGGTGAGTTCGGCCGCACGCCGATGGGAGAAAACCGGGAGACTGTCGGCCGCAATCACCACATCGACGCCTACTCGATCTGGATGGCCGGCGGCGGCGTCAAGCCCGGCATCACCCTCGGCGAAACCGACGAGTTCGGCTTCGGCGCCGTCGAGGATCGCGTCCACGTCCACGACCTCCAGGCGACGATTCTGCACCTCCTCGGCCTCGACCACCGCCGCCTGACGTTCCGCTTCCAGGGCCGCGACTTCCGGCTGACGGATGTGCATGGACGCGTGGTGGACAAGCTGTTGGCGTGACGCTCCCGCTCCCTCGGGGAGAGGGCTAGGAGTGAGGGGGACCCAAGCAGGCCCGCAGGCGAGTCTTCGAGCCTGGGGGTGATGGCGCCGTCCTTTCTTTTCATTGCATTTCGACACGCCCTAGATACTGAAATCAACGCCCTCGATTTCGTCTCATCTCGTCGCCGACACACCCACTCATCGCGACGTATTTCCAGCCCGCGCCCCAACTCCTTTCCTCTCGGACGCATCCGGCAAATCCGCAAAAACCGCCAACCAAGCTTGATGCGACGTCTGGACATCGACAAACCGTCGGGACTTATCTTCTTGAGTATCTTCGTTGACGCCGAAGGGCTTCCTAGGCGCCCGTCACGCCATCTGCCCGAAAGCAAGCCGGTATCCGTTCAAGTCCTCGACAACCATCTCGCGCAGCCCATAGGGCGTCGGCCGGGGCTGCTGGAGGACCGTCGCCCCGCGGCGCCGCAGTTCCTCGTGCAGAGCGTCGATGTCGTCGACATAGAGATAGACATCGCGCTCGAGCGGTTGGCGCGTCCGTTCCGGCATCTCGCCGCGGCGGATCTGGAAGTGAATCCACACGCCGCCGCGTTTGACGATCGCGTACACCCCCTCCGGCTCGTCCGGGCTCGGCTGAAAGACGCCGTCCGCCGGATCGAGGTTGAAGCCGAGCACGTCCCGATAATACTCCGCCGCCTGCCGCACGCGCCGCACGCCGAGGATCGGCGCGGCACGCCAGTTTTCGTTGTTCATAGGTCGTGCCATTATTCCCTCCCCTTCTTCCCCGCCAACCGCCAGAGCGCCCGGTCCGTCCGCACGATCACGCTGTCGCGCACCAGGGCCGGGGTCGCCAGGCACATCTCCTCCTTCAGATCGACCTTCGCCGGCGCCTCGAACTTGGGCCCCGCCTTGAGCACGAACAGGTCCCCTTCCTCGCTCGCGATGAAGATCCGCCCCGCGGCCGCCACGGGCGAGGCGGTGAACTTGTCCCGGCCCGGGTCGATCCGCTCCTTCGCGTACACCTCCTTCCCGGTCGCCGCGTCGAAGCAGGCCAGAAAGCCCTTGTCGTAGACAACGTACAGTCGGCCGTCGTAAAGCAGCGGCGACGGGTGATACGGCGCCCCCTGCTTCTGCGACCAGGCGATGAACTTGTTGCTCGTCTCGTCCTTGCCCAGCGAGATGTCCCCCTCCGCTCCGGGACGTATCGCGTAAATCGGCCGGGACGCGTCCATGACGTAGCCGGAGGCGATGTAGAGCATGTCGCGCCGGGCGCTCGGCGTCGGGATGGTGATCGTCGACATGCCGGTCAGCTCCCAGAGCAGCTTGCCGTCCAGGTCGTAGGAGCGCACCTTCTGCGTCCCACACGTCACGATCTCCGTCCGCAGCCGGTTCTCCCAGATGAACGGCGTGGCCCAGTTGCTCTTCTCCGCGCGCGGCGTGCGGAACAATTCCTTGCCCGTGGCGACGTTGTAGGCGATGAGGAACGACGTCTCCTCGTTGTCGTGGACGATGTAGAGCTTCCCGTTGTGAAGCACGGGAGAGGCGGCCGTGCCCCAACCGTAGCGTGTCTTGAACGTCCCCGGCTTCGCGGTCCAAAGCGACTTGCCGTCCATGTCCGTGCAGAACAGACCGAGGTTGCCGAAGTAGGCGTAGACGCGTTCGCCGTCCGTCACCGGCGTCTCGGAGGCGTAGCTGTTCTTGATGTGCACCGCCCCCGGCGCCTCCCCCTTGTGCAGCAGCTTTTTCCAGAGCAGCTCCCCTTTGTCGAGGCTGAAGCAGGCGAGCGACCACTCGTGCTCGCCGGGAATCTTGCTGGCGAAGACCCCTTCGATGTAAAGCCCCGGCCGCGACTTGGGCGTCTTGTCGTTCTTGACGAAGGTGAGATAGACGCGGTCCTTCCAGACGATCGGCGACGACCAACCCCGCCCCAGTTCGTGGATCGGCGTCGTCCATACCGGCGCCAGCTCGCCTTCGAGCTTTACGCCCGGCGCCACGGCCGCGGTCGGTCCACGAAACTGGGGCCAGTTTTCTTGAGCGTGCAGCGGGACGGCGACGAAGAGGAGAGTGCAAATGGAACAGCGCATGGGAACCTCGTGAGGAACGGGTATCGCTATCCTATATCTAGCCCGATCTTCGATCACGCCGAGAACCTCCATGCCACGCCACCTCACGATCGCCGCGGCCCAGAGCGGTCCGGTTTCGCGTCACATGCCGCGCGCCCAAGTCGTCACGCGCTTGATCGAGCAGATGCGCGAGGCGCGGGCCCGGCGGTGCGACCTGATCGTCTTCACCGAATGCGCCCTGACCGCCTTTTTTCCCCACTGGTGGATCGACGACGAGGCGGAGCTTGACGCCTGGTTCGAGCGCGACATGCCGAGCCCGGTGACCCGACCGCTCTTCGACGAAGCGGCGCGGCTGGGTATCGGCTTCTACCTCGGCTATGCCGAATTGGCGCTCGAAGCGGGCGCCAAGCGCCGCTACAACACGAGCATTCTGGTCGGCGCCGACGGCCGCATCATCGGCAAGTACCGCAAGATCCATTTGCCCGGCCACGCCGATTACCGTCCGCAGCATCCGTTTCAGAACCTGGAGAAACGCTACTTCGACGTGGGCAACCTCGGCTTCCCGGCCTGGCGCGCCTTCGGCGGCATCGTCGGCATGTGCATCTGCAACGACCGCCGCTGGGTCGAGAGCTACCGAATGCTGGCGCTGCAAGGCGCTGAGCTGATCCTGCTCGGCTACAACACGCCGGACCACATCCCCGACCAGCCCGAGATCGACCACCTGGCCGACTTCCACCACCTGCTGTGCATGCAAGCCGGCGCGTACCAGAACGGCTGCTGGGTCGTCGGCGTCGCCAAGGCCGGCGTCGAGGAAGGCGTAAGCCAGATCGGGCAGACGGCGATCATCGCCCCCTCGGGGGAGATCGTCGCCCGCAGCGCGACGCTCGGCGACGAGCTGGTGATCTACCGCTGCGATCTGGACCTGGTGAAGCCCTACAAGGAGCGGCTCTTCAACTTCGCGCAACACCGTCGTATCGAGCACTATCAGTTGATCGCCACGCGAACGGGAGCGGCGCCGCCAAGCCCCGGCGAGGCGTGATCGGACGCGCGCGAGACCTGTAGGACTCTGGGCGGCGCCTTAGTTGCCGGCGCGATGGCCGGCGCCGTTCTGGCCTTTCGCGACCGCCTTCCGTAAGCCTACGGCATCGCCGCCGGCGCCAATCCGTTCACGGTCCCGGCTCGTTTGGGGAACCGTCATGCCACTCTCGACCTTAGCCGCTCAGAACCTCGCCACCAGCACAAAGACCGTGCCGTTGTGGGAAGGGATCACGCCGCGCTGGATTCTCAAGCTGTTGCCTTGGGTCCAGGTCAAGGCCGGCATTTATCGCATCAATCGCGTGACGAAGGCCGCCCAGGTCAGCGCGGAGCACAAGGAAGGGGCCGCGCTGCCGCGTACGTTCGTCGATTACGAGGAGAAGCCGCGCGAGATCACGCTCGCCACGGTTCAGACGGTTCTCGAGGTCCACACGCGCATCCCCGACCTGCACAGCGCACCGCACGATCAACTGCGCGAGCAGATCCGGCTCACCGTCGAGGCCATCAAGGAGGAGAAGGAACGCCGGCTCATCAACAGTACGGACTTCGGCCTGCTGACGGTGGCGGCGAAGCACATGCGCCTGCCGACGCTCGCCGGCCCGCCGACCCCCGACGATCTGGACAACCTCCTGGCTAAGGTCTGGAAGATGCCCGCCTTCTTCGTCGCCCATCCGCGGGCCCTGGCGGCCTTCGGACGCGAGTGCAACGCGCGCGGCCTGCCGCTCGAATCCGTCGAGATGTTCGGCGTCTCCTTCGCCTCCTGGCGCGGCGTGCCGATCCTGCCCTGCGACAAATTGCCCATCGCCAAGACGGACGGCCGTGACTCGACCTCCATCCTCCTGATGCGCGTCGGCGAGCAAGAGCAAGGCGTCGTCGGCTTGCATCAGGAGGGGATCGGCGACGAGCATTTGCAAAGCCTGGCCGTCCGCTTCATGGGTATCGATCAGCAGGGGACGGCAAGCTATCTCGTGACGTGCTATTTCTCGGTGGCCGTGCTCGTCGACGACGCCCTGGGCGTACTCGAGAAAGTGAGCGTGTGACATGGCCGAAGAAAGCCCAGGAATGCCTGGACCGCCGCCCGGGTTCCAGCGACCGGGCATCCCCGGCGCCGGGAACATCCTCGATCCCGCGGTTCGCGGCGAGATACGCGAGCAGTTGCACGACGCAGTCCACGGCGCCCGACGCCAGGTCCAGGGCGACGCCGCGCCGCAGGTCCCGCCCTCCGGCACGCCGCCTACCTCGCCGCCTACCGCGCCGCCTACCGCGCCGCCTGACGTGCCGGCCGCGCCGCCTTCCGCCGTCCCGTCGCGGGCCGGCCCCTTTCCACACGGCGACATCGATCTGAGCGACTTGCCGGCGAACGTCCCCGCCGGTCCCGTCCGGCCCGTCCGAGGGCGAGCGCGAAACTACTATTTCCTTCAGAACGCCGCGAGCCCGATGCGCGATGAACCGCCCCCGCCGGCGCCCCAAACCCCACCTGGGCCGAAGCCCGGCTGAATGTACCGTCCCGGCCGGTCGGCGGGGTGAATGAAAGCGTGGCTCGGTCAGACGATCGGCTCGATCACCGTCCCCCGGGTCACCGCGATGGGCCGGCCGAGCGTGTCGTGAACTTCGGTCCCCGGGGCGACGCCGAGCAGGTGGAAGATGGTCGCGCTCAGGTCTTGCGGCGTTACCATACCGTCGCGCGGATAGGCGCCCAGGCGATCGGAGGCGCCGTGGACCACGCCGCCGCGGACGCCGCCGCCGGCCAACGCCATCGAGAAGACCGAGCCCCAGTGATCGCGGCCACCGTTCCCGTTGTGCCGGGGTGTGCGGCCGAACTCCCCGCCCCAGACGACAAGCGTCTCGTCGAGCAGGCCCCGCGCTTCGAGGTCCTCGATCAGGGCGCTGCATACCCGATCCATCAACGGCATGAGATGGCCGCGCAGCGACTCGGCGTTTTTCTCGTGCGTATCCCAGCCGCCCTGGTTGGGTAGGTTGGGTCCCATGCGCGTCCAGTTGATCTGCACCAGGGAGATGCCCGCCTCGATCAAGCGCCGCGCCAGAAGCACGCTCTGCGCGTAACGCGATCGGCCATAGCGATCGCGCAGGGCCGCCGGTTCGCGCTCCAGATCGAACGCCCGCCGCACGGCCCCCGATCTCATCATGTCGAGCGCTTGCTGGACGCGCTCGTCGTAGGCCGTGACCGCCGCGGAGCGGTCGAGCCCGTCGAGATGCCCATTCACCTGGGCCAGCAGGGAGCGGCGCTCGTCGAAGCGCAGCGGCGTCATCTCCGGCGGCAACGCCGTGGCCGGAAGCTGGAAATTCGGCGCCGAGGGATCGCAGTGCACCAGCCATGGGTCAGCGGCCCGGCCGAGGAAACCGGCATCTTGCCCGGGCCAGGGAATATTGCCGTCGTTCCAGATGTGCTCGGGCAACACCACGGAGGCGGGCATGCCGCCCGGCCGGGACTTGAGCCGGTTGACCAGCGCCGCGAGGCTCGGCCAGTTGTTGGGCGCCGCAGCCCGGGCGCTCTCGACGTTCGGCGGCACATGCGGCACGCCGGTCAGCATGTAGTAGCCGCTGGAGGAATGGGCGTTGTCGCGCGTCGAGACCGCTCGCAGGACGGCGAAATGATGCGCCTGTCGCGCCAGCCGCGGCATCAGCTCACAGACCTGCAATCCGGAAACAGAAGTCGCGATTGGCCTGAACGGCCCGCGGACCTCCTCGGGCGCGTCCGGCTTCGGGTCCCACGTCTCGTGCTGCGGCGGCCCGCCCGTCAAACCGACGAGGATGCACGCCCTGGCCTTGCCGAACGGTCCGGTCCGCCGAGGCGCGCTCGCCTGCGCCCGCCCCGCATCCAGAGCCGGCGCCGACAGCCCCAGCGCCCCGATCGCGCCGAGGCGCAGCCAGTCCCGCCGCGTCAACTGATCGCACAGCGTCGTTCCGGCGTCACGGATCGTCAGCACGGCAACCTCCCAGGCATGGACCATGAGATTCTACCACGTTTCGGTGGCGGGTCGATGGTCTGGGGTCTGGAGATGGCGCCGGGGCTAAGGGAAAAACCCGCGCGAGCCGACATCAGCAATTCCTCCTGAGATTCAATGACGACGATCGTGCCAGGCCATGCGTGGCGCCACAGTCCTGACCCGCTTCCGGTGTGACCGCTTGAAGGGGGCGAACGGCTCGGGAGCGAGTGAATTGTAACAGGGAGAGACGCGGGTGCAAGGAGGGGGGGCGAGGAGTTGAGAAGAGGATCCGGCGCCGTAGAATGGGGTAGGATTCGATGGAAGAATCGGAGGGCTGCTCATGGTGACGGTCACGAGACAAGAAGCTGTGCGTCGACTCACGGAAGCGGCCGAGCATTCGCGGGCGGATGACCTGGTCGCCATCCATAACGAGCTTTTTCCCGAGGAGGAGGTCACCGAAGCGGAGGTCGGCAGAGATTCCGCCAGGTACCTGCGAAAGATCGTCGGGCACATCAAGAACGGTCTGGAGAGCGAGGAGATCGTCGATCTCTGGAATGTGGCGTTTCCGGGACACCGCGGCGTCTGGTTCGACGAAGAGGAAGGGTTGATCCATTACGACGAGACGACGGCGCCAGTCGGGCAAGCGGAATAGCGAGCGTCACAGGAGTGGAACGTGCCCGACACCGCCCTGAACCACTTCGATCAAGACATCGCGCGAGCGCGGACCATCCTATCCCATGCGGATCCCCTGCCGCGAACGAGCGCTCCAGAGCAATTGCTACGTTCCGATCTCCTGCGTAGCGCCTGGATGTTCGCAGTCGGCGCCATGGACGCGTATTTTTGCGACGCGTACACCGATATCGTGGCGGCCACGATCATCTCCAAGAGCCGATATCCCGCGGCGAATCTGCCCGACTTCTTTTACGACATCCGGTTTCCGGTCCGTGCCATCCTGGAGCCCTACGCCAACAACCAGAACTGGCGCTGGCGCATGGCGGCGCGGAAGATGATGGAGCGGGAGAACGTGTTGAGCTTGTCGGCGGTTCAAAACCTCTTCAACAAGTTCTTTCGGCCCCGGTACCGGTTCTTCAGCGATTGCTTGCCCACGTGGATCGTTCATCCGGATGCCAAGAAGCGGGTCTTCGGTATAACCCGGGCAGCGTTCTTGGCGCTCGCCGAAAATGAAAGAGGGATGGCGGTGGACGGCGCCCGAGAGCAAATGAAAGATCGTTACCAGGAGCTTTTCCAGAGGCGGCACGACTGCATCCACAACTGCGACCGGCCGCGTGTCTCACCCCAGCCACTACAGCTCGGCGGCACGGTCCTCAAGGTGATCCAGGACGCCGAGTTTCTCGTGAGACGTTGTGACGCGCATATCAATGCGGAGTTTCGCGAGTTCTTGCTGGCGACAGGGTGTCCGGCCCCGATCGTGGCTCAGGCGGGGTACTAGCGGGCGGCGCTCCGTCGTGGAATCACTGCGGCGACCGACGGGACGGATTCGTTGCATTCAGACCCCGACCCCCGATCTGCAACACATTTTCGGGGATTGCCGGAAGCTGTTGCGCCGCAGAGCGATGATGCGTTGCACTCGATCTGCGACGAATTGTCCGAGACACCAAGAACGGGTTGGCCGCTTGGCTTGCTCCTTGGGCGGGATGTCCACAAGGGGTCGGGGCGATCGCTACCGAGATCGGGGAGGTGGCGTTATCGGAGGTTAGGAAACGTCTGCTTCAACAGATCGACTAGCTGTTGCGCTGCCTTCGCGTCAAACTGTAACGACTGGCTTACTTTCTCGGGATGTTGGCGTTCGTCGGAGCCGTAGGTGTCCAGCTGGAAGTAGCGGTTGCCGTCGGATCCGTTGACGACGGAGAAGAGACAGCGTGTCTTCTTGTGGACGGCTTGGCGTTCCTTCTGGCAAGGTTCCAGTTCAACAACCAAGGCCATGGGCGGGTCCTTTCGTGCTGGGTGTCCTCCGCGCTCGGCTTGTTTCGGTAAAGGTATCTCCTCGTCCTTGATTAATCAATGCTCCGGCGCTTGGCCCCTCTCCCTGCGCCGCGCCTTACGGCGTGCCGCTTTACGGTCCGCTCTTGCTCGCTCTGCTTCCGTGTACGGGAAGCCGAAGGTCATGTCCATGCGGTTCCAGACCACGAGGCGGACCGCTCGATCTATCTTGCCCATCGCCTTGTATTGCGGCTCCGTCAGCATGGTGAACTCGGCCACCAGCCAGCCGGGTTTTTCGTCAGCGAAGACGCGGACCGAGGCTCTGTCATTGGTCAGGCCGGCCGCAAGGGAACGCATCGCTTGCCAGTCTTCTTCCGTCGGCGGCTTGAAGAGGATGCGGATGCGGGCGTTCATGATGGGGCATCCGTTGGCGCGCTCGGGTGGGCGGCCGGAGTCCCGAAGGGGCGGCAGTATCGTCGCGTCGCGCTTCTGCCGCCCTTTTAGGGCTCGCGCGCTCGCGAGGACAGCCTTCCAGGGGCTCACGCCCCTGGCTATTAGCTGTCCGCCCCTTTGGGGCTCAACGCGCGGGCGAACTCTTGTTGGTCTCGGCGCATCAGCCGTATTTCTTCATCCTGTATTCGTCGATGATGCGTTTCACCTCATCGTCGTCGGGCGGGTTGTTGGTCTTGCACATCCCGATCAGGCCGAGCAGAGCCTCGCGGCGTTCCTTGGAGACTTATACGGTGGCTCCGTTGCGATGGGGGTGACAGTGACGCGGGCGCCTTCGGGGAGAGGAGAGCCGTTATCGAGAACGATGACGCCGTTCTTGACTTGGCCGTGCAAGGTCATGATTGCTTCTCCCCTCACCCCAACCCTCTCCCCCGCAGCGGTGGAGAGGGAGTCGCCATGCATTGTAGCGGGAAACTCGCGGGTTCGGGAGACGGCTGGGGGGCGTCGTCGGGCCTTTCGCGCGAGCGAAAGGCGACATGGGGCCGCGTTCGCTGACGGCTCCTTGGTGTTGGACGAATGTCGCTGTGCCGCCGACCCTTCAGCCTTCGCCGCGCAGTTGCATGTCATGGTCCGCCAGGGAAAGACGCGCGGTGTCGATAGCGTCTGCAAGCGCGCGGAGGGCCTTGGCCACGTGGGCGTTCTCGTGGCGCCTTCGAAGAGAAAGCGCAGCTGTCGCTCACCAATCCGTCGCCTACGCTTCCGGCTCTGACAGTCGAGAGCGGCGCGTCACTCGACCGTCACGCTCTTGGCGAGGTTGCGCGGCTTGTCGACGTCGCAGCCGCGTAACAGGGCGATGTGGTAGGCGAGGAACTGGAGGGGGATGGCGGCGAGGATGGGTTGGAGGTATTCGGCGGATTGGGGGATGAAGAGGACGTCGTCGGCGCTGTCGCAGACGTAGCGGGAGATGTCGTCGTCGCCTTCGGGGGCGACGGCGATGACGGGGCCGCCGCGAGCCTTGATCTCTTCGAGGTTGCTCATGACCTTGTCGAAGACGCCGCCCCCGGGGAGGAGGAAGACGGAGGGGGTGTGCTCGTCGACCAGGGCGATGGGGCCGTGCTTCATCTCGGCGGCGGGGTAGCCCTCGGCGTGGATGTAGCTGATTTCCTTGAGCTTGAGGGCGCCTTCGAGGGCGACGGGGTAGAGATACTGGCGGCCGAGGTAGAGCATGTTGCGGACGCCGTGGTATTTCTCGGCGATGCGCCTGACCTTGTTGTGGCAGCTCAGGGTTTTGCGGACGAGGTTGGGCAGGGCGCGGAGCTCCTTGATCATGCGCTCGCCCCTCGTGCTGGAGATGTGGCGCATGCGGCCGAGGTAGAGGGCGAGCATGGCGAGGACGGCGACCTGGTTGGTGAAGGCCTTGGTGCTGGCGACGCCGATCTCGGGGCCGGCGTGGAGGTAGACGCCGCCGTCGGCTTCGCGGGCGATGCTGGAGCCGACGACGTTGCAGAGGGCGAGGGTGTGGTGGCCCTTGCGCTTGCTTTCACGCAGCGCCGCCAGCGTATCCGCCGTCTCGCCGGATTGCGTGATGGCCAGGACGATGGTGTTGCGCTCCATGGGCGGATTGCGGTAGCGGAACTCGCTGGCGTACTCGACCTCCACCGGGATGCGCGCGATTTCCTCGAAGAGGTATTCGCCGACGAGAGCGGCGTGGTAGCTGGTGCCGCAGGCGGTGAAGATGAGGCGTTCGGCGCGGCGGAGCTGGCGAGCGTCGAGGTTGAGGCCGCCGAAGTGGGCGCTGGCGTTCTCGTCGGAGAGCCGGCCGCGCATGGCGTTTTCGAGAGCCTCGGGCTGCTCGAAGATCTCCTTGAGCATGTAATGATCGAAGAGGCCTGTCCCGGTCTCCTCAGCTTCGCCTTCGATCGATTCGACGCTGGCCTCGACGTGGGCGTTGTTGCCGTCGAGGAGGCGCCAGCCGTCGCTTCGGAGAACGCAGATCTGGCGGTCTTGCAGATAGACGGCTTTTTCGGCGTGGCCCAGGAGGGCGGAGGCGTCACTGGCGAGCACGTACTCCTCTTCGCCGAGGCCGACGACGAGGGGGCTGCCGAGGCGTGCGCCGACGAGGAGGTCGGGCTGGCGCGAGCTAACGACGGCGAGGCCGTAGGTTCCTTTGAGCAGGCCAAGGGCGCGGCGGACGGCGTCGACCAGGTCGCCGTGCCAGTGGCGGGCGATGAGCTGGGCGATGACCTCGGTGTCGGTGTCGGATTGGAAGGCCACGCCGTCGTCCTGGAGCTGGCGTTTGAGGGAGGAGTAGTTCTCGATGACGCCGTTGTGGACGACGGCGACGGAGCCGTCGGCGGAGAGGTGGGGGTGGGCGTTGACGTCGTTGGCGGGGCCGTGGGTGGCCCAGCGCGTGTGGCTGATACCGAGGCAGCCGGGGGCGGGGCGGTCGGCGAGGAGTCGCTGCAGTTCGCTGATGCGGCCGGAGCGTTTGCGGAGATGAAGCTGCGGGCCGGTGATGGTGACGAGGCCGGCGCTATCGTAGCCGCGATATTCGAGGCGGCGCAGACCTTCGATGAGGATGGGCTCCGCTTCGCGCGAGCCGATGTAACCGACGATGCCGCACATGAGGCGTCCTCCTTGACGGGCGCGGTGGTGGCGCTTGTTCGAGATTATGCAAAAGGGAGGCGATTTGGGGGAAGGGCAGTTCTTGCGCTCCGCGCCGACGGCCAAATTGCAACCGCGGACGTTGACATGCGCCCCAGTCGATGGTCTCATGAAGCCGGTGATGGACTGGGGCCGCTGTCCTGGTTTTGCGAGCTTCACTCTCTTGCCGCCCGGAAGAGGCGCCGATGGAAGGCTTGCGACTCCTGACCGCCCGCTCCGACGGGGATACGCTGTTTGCAGTCCTGCCCCAGCGCGAGCTCATTGGAGAGGAATACCGCGA
Organism: Gemmataceae bacterium; assembly: GCA_046350295.1. Lineage (GTDB taxonomy): Bacteria > Planctomycetota > Planctomycetia > Gemmatales > Gemmataceae > JAXMAR01. Next base: position 37,629 of record JAXMAR010000034.1, on the reverse strand, counting down.
AGGGCTGGCGCACGACTTTTCCCGGCTGTCCCAGTCCGAGGTTGCGGCGATCCGACTCGACCTTCAGGCGGTCGAGTTCATCGATGGCGCTTTCATGGGGCTGCTGCTTCGGTTGGTAAGATCGCTTTTGGCGCGAGGTGAACGGCTCACCGTCGTCGCTTCCGACCACTTGAGGGAGGTCTTGCAAATCACCAGGTTCGATCGCCTCTTCGAGGTCATCCCGGCGGTTCCGTTGGAGGCGGCCGCAAGTCCCGGCCGAGGGGCGCCCTCGGCGTCATGAGCAGACTCGATCCGTGGGGCAGGCGGCCTCGCCTGCCGGCGCTGGCAGGCCTCGTTCTGGCAGGCCAGGCGGCCTGCCCCACGTCTTTGTCCTTCGCCCCTCACACCGCAGCTTCCGCCGCCCTACCATAAAGACATGCGTTACCTGATCGGCATCGACCTCGGCACCACCAACAGCGCCCTCGCCTACATCGACCTGCGCCCCGCCAAGGGCAAGCCGGGCGGCGTCATCAAGCCGTTCCCGATTCCGCAGCTCGTCAAGCTCGGCGAGGTCGGCCCGCGCGAGCTGCTCCCCAGCTTCCTCTACCTCCCCGGACCGCACGACCTGCCCCCCGGCGCCGCCGCCCTCCCCTGGGACCCGGCCCGCACGCACATCGTCGGCGAGTTCGCCCGCAACCATGGCGCCAAGGTCCCCGGCCGGCTCGTCACCTCGGCCAAGTCCTGGCTCTGCCATGCCGGCGTCGATCGCTCCGCCCCGCTCCTCCCCTGGAGCGCCCCGCCCGACGTCCATCGCATCTCCCCTGTCGAAGCCTCCACCCGCTATCTCCAGCACATGGTCGAAGGCTGGAACAACGTCATTGCCAAGGGGGACCCGGACGCCGAGCTGCAAAAGCAGATGGTCGTCCTCACCGTCCCCGCCTCCTTCGACGACATGGCCCGCACTCTCACCGTCGAGGCCGCCCGCAAAGCCGGCATCGAGAACCTCACCCTTCTCGAAGAGCCGCAAGCCGCCTTCTATTGCTGGCTCGCCACCCACAGCGCCCAGGAAGCCGCCCACCTCAAGCCGGGCGACCTCTGCCTCGTCGTCGACGTCGGCGGCGGCACCACCGACTTCAGCCTCATCCAGGCCATCGAGCAAGAAGGCGAGATCGGCTTCGTCCGCCAGGCCGTCGGCGATCACCTGCTGCTCGGCGGCGATAACATGGACCTCGCCCTCGCCAAGTTCGTCGAGACCAAGCTCCCGCAAGCCGGCCGCCTCGACGCCGCCCAGTACGGTCTACTGACCCAGGCCTGTCGCCAGGCGAAGGAAACACTCCTCGCCCCGCACCCGCCCGCCGCTTACACCGTCACCGTCATGGGCCGCGGCCGCCAGGTCATCGGCGGCTCCCTCCACACCAGCCTGACCCCCGAGGAAGTGAAGAAGACCATCCTCGACGGCTTCCTCCCCTCCGTCACCCGCAACTCCGAACCTCACCGCGGCGCCCGCACCGGCCTCCACGAGATGGGCCTCCCCTACGTCAGCGACCCCGGCATCACCCGCCACCTCGCGGGGTTCCTGAACAAACACCTATCCGAAGGCGAGCCGGGGCATGCTCCCCTCTCCTCCTCCGATAGGGGGAGAGGGGCTGGGGGTGAGGGGGTCCCCACCACCCCCCGCGCCATCCTCTTCAACGGCGGCGTCTTCCAGCCCGCCATCCTCCGCGACCGCGTCGTCGATGTCTTGACGCACTGGTGGCACACCCCCGACCATCCCTATCAACCCCTCGTCCTCACCAATCCCTCCCTCGACCTCGCCGTCGCCTGGGGCGCCGCCCATTTCGCCTGGCTCAAGCACACCGGCGGCCGGCGCATCGGCGGCGGCATCGCCCGCTCCTACTACATCGGCGTCCAGGGGGGCGACGCCGACGGCAAGCGCAGCGTCGTCTGCGTCGTTCCACAGCACCTCGAGGAAGGCCAGGAGGTCACGCTCGAAAAACCGGAGCTGGAGCTGGCCCTCGGTCAGCCGGTCCAGTTCCCGCTTTTCACCTCGACCGTCCGCGGCGACGACAAGGCCGGCGAGTTGCTCAGCGTCGCCCCGACCCAGCTCGGCCAGCTCCCGCCGCTCCATACCATCCTCCGCGGAGGCAAACGCGCCGGGACGCGCAACGTCCCCGTCACCCTCGCCGCCCGCTGCACCGAGATCGGCACCCTCGAGCTTTACTGCGTCGCCCGCGAAGGGGACAACCGCTGGCGCCTCGAGTTCAACGTCCGCGACGTCGTCAAGGAACCGGAAGACGAGGACGAGACGCCGCGCTCCGGCGAGCCTAGCCTCACCGACGTCTGGCCCGAGGAGCAGGTGCAAGCGGCCGCGGCGCTCATTCGCGCGAGTTACGATTCCGCGAGCGCACCTCCGGGGGCTGACGCCGCCCGGCTCGCCGTGCCCGCTTCGCAGCTCACCAAGGCCATCGAAGCCGCCCTCGACGCCCCACGCGACAAATGGCCCACCGGCCTGTGCCGCCGTATGTGGGACTTCCTGAGCGAAGTCGCCGAGAAACGCCGCGCCTCGCCGCAGCACCTCGGCCGCTGGTACAACCTCGTCGGCTTCTGCCTCCGCCCCGGCTTCGGCGATTCGCTCGACCGCTTCCGCATCGACCAGCTCTGGAAGATCGTCCACGCCCCGCGCGTGCAAGGCGGCAAGCAGGTGATGGGCCCGCCCGAGGGGGGCGCCGATTTCTGGGTCATGTGGCGCCGCGTCGCCGGTGGCCTCACGCTCCAGTATCAGAACGCCTTCTTCAACCGGCTCCGCGCCGTCCTGATCCCGGCCAAGAGCAAGAACGTCGCCAAGCCCCACCCGAACGAGCTCGCCGAGATGTGGCGCGCCGCCGCCAGCTTCGAACGCATCGACGCCAAGAGCAAGGAAGCCCTCGGCCAGCCGCTCCTCAAGCTCGGCCGCCGCAGCCCCGTGCCGCCCCACGTCTTCTGGGCCCTCACCCGCCTCGGCGCCCGTGTCCTCATCTACGGCCCGCTAAACACCGTCATCCATCCCGAAGTGGCCCAGACCTGGCTTGAATCCCTCCTCCCCTTCGACCCCGCCAACGACAACGAACGCCTCGGCTGGGCCTTCTGCCTCGCCCAGCTGGCGGCAAGAGCGGCCAACGCGCCCTCGACATCGACGACAGCCATCGCCGCAGCGTGCTGACCGCGCTCAAGGGGCAAACGATCCCGGAGCACTGGGCGCGCATGGTGGAAGAGGTGGTCGATCTGACGGGCGAAGAGCAGGGACAAATGCTTGGGGACACGCTGCCGATCGGCCTACGCTTGCTGAAGAGCGAGGAATGACTTGGGGGCTTTCATGAACCGGCGCCGCCTCAAGCACTGTCTCGTCCCTCTAGTCGTGACCTTCCTCGCCGCCGCCCCCGCCTACGGCCGCGACCCGGAAGCCGCGTTTCACGTCAAGGACAACTGGCTCGAGTTCGAAATCCGGCAAGACGGTCTACCTTGCGGCAAAGTCGAAGTGCAAGTCATCGACGACCACGGCAAGTCCTTCGCCTCGGGCGAAGCCGGCGACGACGGACAAGGCGCCTTTCCCTTGCCGCCTGGAAAATCGCTCATCCTCGAGTTCAAGACCGCCGGTAAGAAGGCTGACCATGTCTTTCTCCGCCGCACGGCCGAGGGCGTAGAGCCGTCGCGCGTCTTGCTCAGCTATGGCCTCTTGCCCTGCTGCCGGACCGCGACAGCGGAGAAAAAACTCGCCCCCGCGCCGGAAAAGAAAGGCGCCGGCAATCCCTCCTTCCAGCCGACGCGCTGGCTGCTGTTCACGGCCGGGCTCGTCGGCGTCGTCTTCGCCCTGACGCAGCTGGTCAGGCGGCGTCCCTGGGGGGCGGCGCATCGCCTCGAACTAGGCGGATTCGCGGTGATCCTCGTTGCCGCATCGACGCTTGTCTGGTTTTTCCTTCCGTTCGGTCAGGCCACGAATCCGCCCGAGCGCGATCTCGCGCGCGCCGCCGAAAAAGACCTCGAGCGCCGCCACTACCAACCCCTCTCCGCGTCCCTGGACGTTCTGCTCTCCGATCCGAAATACCGCCCGATCCCCACGCAAAGCTACCCGCGCCTCTACGAGGCGCCCCCGTTCAGCTTGCCCGACACCGACGGCAAGGTCTGGTCCCTCTACGAAGCGCTGCGGAAAGGCCCCGTCGTCATCGTCTTCTACTACGGCTATTACTGCGACCATTGCGTCAGCCAACTCTTCGGTCTGGAGAAAGACTTGGCGAAGTTCCGCGAGTTGGGCGTCGACGTGGTGGCGATCAGCGCCGACCCCATCGAGCTGACGCGCGAGCGCTTCAAGCAATACGGCGCCTTCTCCTTCCCTGTTCTCTGCGACACCGACAACAAGGTCGCCTCTATCTACGGGACCTGCGTGCCCCCCACGAAGCCCGGCGAAGAACCCGAACGAACGCACGGGACCTTCATCATCCACCCCGAGAAGGGCATCGTCTGGGTCAACCGCGGTGACGGCCCGTTCACGGAAAACCGCACCCTTCTCGTCGAGATTGCGCGGGCACAGGGGCGTCGACCGGCGCCCTGATGGTCCCTACGCGGCCCCTAAGCGGGCGCCCCGGTCGAGTCCTCCGGTTCCAGGAGCGTCAGGGTCGTATCCAGGACCTCTTGGACCAGATGGGCCGGCGCCTTCTCACGGAATCGCGCGCGACGAGCTTGCCAGTCCAGATTCTTGATGTGGTCGGCGAGTACAACGCCGGTTGTCGCAATACCGGCGGGGAGCGGTACCTCGAATGGAAACCCCTTCACCTTGGTGGTGATCGGACATAGCACGGCCAAGCCGGTTTTTCCGTTGTATAGCGCGGGCGAGAGCACGAGGCAGGTTCGGTGGCCCGCCTGCTCCCGTCCCATCTGGGGGTCCAGGTGAATCCAGATGATGTCGCCGCGCTCCGGGACGTAACTCTTCGCCCTGCTCACACGACCTCCTTGCCGACCGCCGGTCCCGTGTCCCATTCACCGTGCAGGTTCTCGGGCGTGATCCCGGCGACCAACTGTTTCAACGTCTTTTTCTTGCGCAGACGCAGCTCGTTCGCGCCGACGCGCTCGATCACCACCGTTTCATTGGCGAAATCGTCGGGCAAAACGAGCCTGGCGCGTTGATCGGCCTTGCGGGTCGCGACTATCATTGATGTGTCCCCGTGGCGCTCCGGACGATGGGCGCAAGGGGATCCTACCACGCCACCCGGACCAGGGCAAGGGGCCATGCCCACGGACCCACGCTGGGGCTCAGCCCAGCTGGGACTCAGCCACATGCCAGATGCGGAGCACCCGACATGAAACTCATGAAACACGGCGGTGGCTGGGCCGCCATCCGCTACACCCTGCGGATGGCGCGCAAGGTCGGCTGGTGGCGGCTGTTCCAGGCCATGCGCTCCAGAAACGCGTGCAAGACCTGCGCCCTCGGCATGGGCGGCCAGGCCGGCGGCATGCGCAATGAGCAGGGGCACTGGCCGGAGGTCTGCAAGAAGTCCCTCCAGGCCATGGTCGCCGACATGCAGCAAGGACTGCGCCCCGAGTTCTTCCAGCGCTATTCCATCGCCCAGTTGCAGACGCTCTCCCCGCGCGAGCTGGAATGGTGCGGCCGCCTCACAATGCCGCTCCGTGCCGGCCCGGGTGACAGCCACTATCGCCCCATCGGCTGGGACGAGGCGCTCGCACGCGTCGCCGACCAGCTACGCCGGACCCGGCCCGACGAGAACTTCTTCTACGCCAGCGGCCGCTCCTCGAACGAGGCCGGCTTCCTCCTCCAGCTCTTCGCCCGACTTTACGGCACGAACTTCGTCAACAACTGCTCCTATTACTGCCATCAAGCCAGCGGCGTCGGTCTGGGCGCCGCCCTCGGCACGAGCACCGCCACGGTCAGCCTCGAGGACATCGAGAAGGCCGACCTCTTCTTACTGATCGGCGGCAACCCCGCGTCGAACCATCCGCGCCTGATGCGGACCCTGATGAACATCCGCCGCCGCGGCGGGCACGTCATCGTCATCAACCCCGTCAAGGAAGTCGGCCTCGTCAACTTCGCCGTCCCCTCCGATCTGTGGAGCCTTTTGTTCGGCTCGAAGATCGCCAGTCTTTATGTCCAGCCCCACATCGGCGGCGACCTCGCGCTGCTCACCGGCGTCGCCAGCTCGTGCTCGGCGCCGCCGACGCAACGTTCATCGCCCAGGCCACGGACGGCTTCGACGCCTTCGTCAGCGCGCAAGTGCATGCCGCCTCTTGGGACGAGATCGAGCTGCAGCGTCGGCGTCGAGCCGCCGCGCTATCGCCAAGGTCGCGGACCTCATTGCTCCGCCAAAAACGCCGCTCCTGGTTGGACCAGCGGCATCACCCATCACGAGCACGGCGTCGCCAACGTTCGCGCCATCGTCAACCCGGCCTCCTGGCGGCATGGTCGGCCGTCGCCACGCCGGTCTGTTACCGATCCGCGGCCATTCCAATGTCCAGGGGATGGGCTCCGTCGGCGTCGCCCCAACTGGAAACAGCAGGTGCTGGACAACCTCGAAAGCTACCTGCACGTCAAGCTGCCACGCTCGCCCGGACTGGACACGATGGCGTGCATGCAAGCCTCCGAGCGCGGCGAGCTGCGCTCCGCCTTCTGCCTGGGCGGCAACCTCTTCGGCAGCAATCCCGACGCGAAGTTCGCCCAACATCGCGCCCTGGGCCGCCTCGACCTGGTGACCTACCTCAGCACGACGCTCAACACGGCCACGCCTGGGCCGCGGCCGCGAGACGCTGATCCTGCCCGTGCTCGGCACGCGATGAGGAACCGGAAGCGACCACGCAAGAATCAAGGTTCAACTTCGTCCGCCTGAGCGACGGCCGGCAGTCACGCCTCCAGGGCCGCGTAGCGAAGTGGATCTGATCGCGTCCAGGCGCGACTGGTCCTCGGCGACGCTTCCGGCGTCGATTGGCAGTCGCTCCAGCGTCATTGCCATGTCCGCGAAATGATCGCCAAGGTCATCCCCGGCTACCAGCAAATCGGCGCCATCGGTCAAACGAAACGCGAGTTCCACGTCCAGGGCCGCGTCCTCCATCAACCCCGCTTCGCGACGCCGACCGGCCGCGCCGCCTTCGCCCCGCAACGGAATTGCCGCCGCCGCCGCGCCGAAACCAAGCGCTCAGCTTCGCCTCATGACGGTCCGGCTCCGCGAAGGCCAGTTCAACACCGTCGTCTACGAAGAAGAGGACATCTACCGTGGCCAGGAGCGGCGCGACGTGATCCTGATGAACCGGGCCGACATCAAGCGACTCGGACTCACGCTAGATCAGCGCGTCACCGTCCGGAGCGCGGCGGGGGAAATGGCCGGTATCCTCGTGCGGGCGCACGACATCCGCGCCGGCAACGCGCTGATGTATTACCCGGAAGCGAACGTCCTCGTGCCGGCGACCGTCGACCCGCTCTCCAAGACGCCGGCGTTCAAATGCGTGCTGGTCACCATCGAGCCGGAGCGAATGGCGGATTCAAAGCAGACGGATCAGGCGACGGGGCGCAGACCGTTGTTGGTCACCGCCTGACTGGGACTTCATCTCCACTCCGCCATCGTCTTTGCCGGCTCGGAGAAGACCCACGCCGGATGAGCGTTGTAGAACCGGGCGTCGATCAGCCGATAGGAGACGAGCCATGTGTTTCGCCGAACAACGCGATCCGATCCACGCCATGCGGCTACCCAAAGCCAGAACAGCCGTGCCCCGGCCGAGCGGGGCCTTCCGCGGCGCGCAAGGAGCGGCAGCATACTGCTCCGGCCGCCCCTCGCCTGCTCAGTGCGATCAGCCGGGGATCGACGCGATCCCTTCCAGCGCGAGATGATCCACGCCGCCGCGACGCTGCTTTGTCGGCTTCCACTCGAAGCCAGGTAGTGGACGAGGAAGGAAGGCAGAAGTCTGGCCGCGCGGCGAGCCGCCCGCGCCGCGGAGCGGACCGTCCGTCTTACCTCGTCGCACTCGTGCAGCAAGATCTCGATCCGCCGCACCGATTCGAGGACCGTTCCTCTTTGCTCGCCTGCAACAGCGCCGGGATGGCGAGTCGCCCGAACGCAAGTGCAGCCGAGCTTCTCGCTTCCTCGCGGGTCCGGCGACGCCGCCCAGGTCGTCGATCGCCTGCCGGATGTCGTCCTGGCACGCGCCGGGAGCCCGCTCCGTGAGAAAGCTGCAGCAAGGCGTCGTTGTCCAAAAAGCGATCCCCGCCCGCGTCCGGGGCCGCTCGGCGTCGATTGAGCGGACCCCGATTCGCGGATGGTCACGCAAGGTAAGCGTCGTGTGAGTAGTCGGCCCGGTCGCTGTCGATTGCAGCAGCCGACAAGCGGAATCGAACCGCAAGTGCAAGAGCGGCCAACGGGGACTCAGCAGGGCGTAAGACGGTTTGCCCGCCTCGCTCCTCCTCCACCAGGTCCATCGGCTGCTTGGAATGAGCAGCGGCGCCAGCCATATCAGCGCCTCCTGCCGGCCGAACGGCCTGAAAAACGCCTCCGTTCTCCGCTTCGCGTCCTCCGCGCGGAGGATCAACGACAGACGCCGGTTCTCGTGCAACACGCCGTAGCAGACGGTTTCCACCGGATTTCCGATCGACTCTTCTTTCTCGGGACGCCGCACGACCAACCAGGTGTCGGCCGTGGCGTTGATCCAGATTTGCAGGCTTCCCGCCGGGCCGTCCTTGCTTCGCAACTGATAGTGGCAGTAGATGGCGACGGGCTGATCGGGCCGCTTCATGCCCGCGGCTCGAAGCGCGCGTTCGACCAACGCCTCCGGCGTCCGGGGCGGCGGCAGAACGGCGAGCACCAGGAGCAGGATCGTTGGACTCATGGATCGCGGGCCTCTTTGGCGTGATCCAGACCGTCTCGGCGCAGCCGAAGTCGTGAGACTTCGGGTGGGACGTAGTCGAAGCGGCTGAAGTCTCACGACTTCAGCTACGGGCGCGCCACGTTGGCTTCACCACGATTCACCCGCCCATCACCTCCGCCAACGCCACCAGCCGGCCCCGATCCTCCATCGACCGCGCTCCCGCGACGATGATCGCCGTCACCTCCAGAATCTCCCGATGGGGGACCGGCTCGCGCCCGGTGCGGATCATCTCGCGGAACGTGTGGGCCATGCGGAACATCTCGTAGTGATGCCCGTACCAGAAATCCCCTTCGATGGCCGGCGTGAACTGGTAGGTCTGGCGCGTGAAGTGGACCGACGTGTGGCAATACTGCGAGCCGATGTCCGGCCGGCCGTACCAGACCTCGGCGGGCATGCGGTCGGGGTAGGTGATGAGGGCGTGGGCGGTTTGCTCGCGCGCATACATGCTGACCGCCTGGGCGCCCGGGCCGCACAGCGTCACGACGGTCCAGACCGGGTGCTGCCCGGGATGAACCAGCTGGGACGCGAGTAGCCGCCCTCGCCATGCTGGTGAACTGGAGCGGGGCCGTGCTCGCCGAACGCGTGGTGCCGCAGGGCCTGCTCCATGCCGAACTCGTGACGGAACAGCTGGAGGACATGAGAGGCTACCAGGTTTCGCGGGCCAGGAAGTCGAGGATGCGGGCGTCCGCTCGACCGTGCCGCCAATCGGCTTGTCGAAGGTCGGCTTGCCGGGCGCGGAGGGCGGTGCTGCTGACGAGATCGAAGTGGTCGTTGCCCGTGCCGGAAGCGTCCCCGAGCCAGACGGCGTCGACGTTCTCCACCGGGGCTTCATCCAGCGAGCGGGCGATGCGGACGCTGGGAAACGCCTTGACGTACTTGGCTCAAACCATCCGCCGGGTTGCCGTACATACGCGATGGCGTGTCGGGAAAAGGAAGCTGATCGAACAAGCGCGCCGCGCACGACACGCTCGAAGCAGCGCGCCGAGCCCGGATCGAGATGCCGGCGAATCGCGGCGAGGTCGCATTCCGGATGGAAGTACTGGCGAAATGCCACGTGTGCCCGTTCGCCGGCTGCGGCCGGCCGTTGATCGACGCCGAGATGACGCCGATACGATAGACGCGCCGCGCCGGCGCCGGCTCGGCGGCGGCAGTCGTCCCGGCTAGGGCGAGACCACCGGCGGCAGTGAGAGCGTCGCGGCGACTTGGGAGCATGTTGATTCCTCGGCCAGGTTGGGCGATCAGGTTAGACGTAGGAAAAGTCCACCGTCCCGGCGTGCCAACTTGCCGTGTGCCAATCCGCACACACCAGGTCGGCTTCGCACGTTCACCTCAAAAAAAAGCCCGCAAAAACGGGCATCCGGCCCCTGGCGCCCCATTTGCTCTTGTCCACTGCCCCCTTTTTTTCCCTGACAAGGGCTGACATGAATCGTATCGCAACCCTCGATAAAAGCGTCCTTATTCCTGACCTGCTCCAGGCCGCGCCTCAGACGCGCAGCGTCCTCGATCGCTATGGCTTGCGCGGCTGCGGCGGACCGCTGGGGCCGCGCGAATCGCTCGAGTTCTTCGCGAACGCCCACGACATCCCTCTCGATCGCCTCCTCCAGGAAATCGAGGCCCGCATGGCGACGCCCGCCGAAACCCCGGCCGGCGCTCCGCGCCCCGCCGACGCCATCTACCGCCCCTTCTTCATCGGCGGCATCGCCGTCGTCCTCACGCTCGGCGCCGTCTGGGGCGCCTATCTGCTCCTGCGTATCGCCTGGACCGGCTCCTTCACCGCCGCCGGTCTGCACGAGATCAACGCCCACGGTCACGCCCAGATCTTCGGCTGGGTCGGCCTCTTCGTCATGGGCTTCGCCTACCAGGCGTTCCCGCGCTTCAAGCACACGGATCTCGCCTATCCCCGCCTCGCCCGCGCCACCCTGTGGCTGCTCCTCGCCGGACTCGTGGTCCGCTCGGTGTGCGAGCCGCTGGCTCGCTTCTGGCCCTGGCTGGCTGCTCCCGCGGTCGGGGCCGGCGTATTCGAAATCCTGGCGATCGGCCTGTTCGCCTGGATCATCCCGGCCACCTGGCGCCGCAGCGGCAAACCGCTTGCGCTCTACGACTATTACATCGCCGCCGCTCTCGCCTGGTTCGTGCTTCAGGCCGTCTACGAGACTGTCTACCTGGCCGCGACGCTGACGGCCGACAGCCGGGCGGAACTGCTCGATCTGGTCGCCACCTGGCAGGGGCCGTTGCGCGAGATTCAGATCCACGGCTTCGCGCTGGTGATGATCCTGGGGGTGAGCCAGCGCATGCTGCATCACTTCTATGGCTTGCCGGCGCCCAATCCGCGGCTGGCGCGCGCCGCCCTCGTCGGGCTGAATCTCGCGGTCATAGGCGAAGTGGCCGGTCTCGTCCTGATGCGGAGCGTGGGCCACGCTTGGGCCGCGCTCTGGTACGGGTCGATTCTCCTCCTGGCCGGAACGACCGTCGCCCTCGTGCGCGACTGGCGCATCTTCTCCCCCGCCCGCGACGCCGACCGCAGTCTCAAGTTCGTCCGCGCCGCCTATGTCTGGCTGCTCGTCTCGCTCGCCATGCTCGTGCTTCTGCCCGCCTACCAGTTCGGCCTGCTGCGCCTTGCCGCGAACGGCGAAGCGGCCACGCTCGGCTTCTCCCACGCCTTCTACGGCGCCATTCGCCATGCCATCACCGTCGGCTTCGTCAGCCTGATGATCGTCGGCGTCGCCGCCAAGGTCGTCCCCACTCTCAATGGCGTGGACACGCGGCGCCTCACCTCCCTCTGGACGCCGTTCCTGCTCATCAACGCCGGCTGCGCCCTCCGTGTCAGTATGCAGACGCTGACCGATTTCACGCCGATCGCCTTTCCAGTCGCCGGTGTGAGCGGCGTCCTCGAAGTGACCGGCCTGGCCCTCTGGGGCGCCCATCTTCTCGCGATTCTGTGGGGCCGCTACGCTGAGATCGAGCCGGGGTCGGCGCTGGGCGCCAACGAGCCGATCACGGCGACAAACCGCGTGGGCGACATCCTTGACCGCTATCCCGACCTGCTCTCGATCTTCCTCGCGCACGGCTTCACGCCCCTCAAATCAACCTGGGCGCGCCGCCTCCTCGCTCCACGGATCACGCTGAGCCGAGCCTGCCGCTACCTCGGTGTCGACGAGCCGAGCCTTCTCGACGAGCTGAATCGCGCACGCCCGAAGCAGCCGGGCCGGATCGGTTTGCCCCTGGTGGAGAACGGCAGTCACTGACGGCCGTTCATCGACTCACTTGACGCCCGAAGCCGAGGCGCAGATCGAGGCAGGCGCCGAAGCCGGCCAGCGTATTCTCCGGCGCGTGCTGCAGCAAGCCGCGATGGCCGATGGGGAGAGGGTCGCCGGCGCCTGCCCAGGAGACGGGGCCGATCAGGGCGCCGAGCGCGAGTACGAGTCTCATGCGTTTCCTCGCCAAATCAGGCGAACACGCGACTAATCCGCGCGTTCGAGTACCTTGATGCGGGCCGGGAGAATGATCACCAGAAAGGCCCAGGTGGCAATCAGGAGCGACACGAAGCACGTGAGGAAGAGGCTTCCCTTCAAGCCAAGGTAGGTCACCAGCAGGACCAGCAGCGCTGTCACGCCGCCCGCGGGTCGCCGTCGGAAATTCGGTTGGAGGTGGCCCAGCTCCTCGCCCATGCCGGCGTTGGCGCAGACCAGGAGCAAGATGCAGATAGCCAGCGCGATCAGCAGGCCGACCAGGAGGCTCCAGCAGAATTTGGAGATCCTTTGCGAACGCGTGGTGTAGACAAAGTCGTCGCCGAGCGCCTCACGCAGCGCCGCGAAGATCTCGTCCCCCACCGCTTTCGAGCAGGACGTCTCTTCGAGCTGGACCTTCCCGCGCCGCCGGTGCTTGATCTCCAGGGGTCCGTCGCCGGTCCGTTCCACGCGGATGATCTCGGAGAGCCGTATCGATCGTCCCTCCTCCCCGAGGAGCCGGTCGTCGTCTGGGCCGCGCCGGGCCTGGGCCAGGACCGCCTTGTGCTCGGAATTCTTGAAATGCCTCACGAAGTGAAAGCGACCCGCGGTGAGCACGTAGATGGAGCGCGAACTCGTCGTCGCGTCGCTCGCCGCCGACCAGATCAACCGGCCGCCGGCGCCCTCGGTGGCCAGGGCCATGGGCGTATCCTCGCAGGGACTGATGGCGCCGCTAAGGAAGTTGCAAGGATACTCGACCCGCCCCACGCCGCTCAAGAAAAATCGGCGTGGAATGGACTCAGCGTCCGACTCGCTGGTATCGAGGTTAGAAAGCCCGATATCCCGTCGCGAATAGCTGATCGATGGCCAGAACGGAGGTTTTGCCGCTCGTCGGCGATTTTGTCGAAGGCAAGGGGCCGGCGCCGGGGACGGGCTGGGAGGATGGCGGTACGATGGCGCCGATGCTTTGGCTGGTTTGGCCGGCCAGGATATTGGTCGGCCCCAACAACGGCGCGGAGTTGTTCAGCGAAAGCTGGCCGCCGGGAGGGGGGACCGCCGAGAGAGCGGTCGTCACGGATCCGCTAATCGTGTATTGGCCGAGATCGCCGTAGGCGCCATGACTCATGACGCACAGGTAATACTTGCCGGCGCGAAGAAAGGTCGTCTGGATCGTGGCGCCCAGGTCGTCGGTCGGGTCGGCTCGCGCGATTGTCACACCGCTCGCGTCGCGAAGCTCGATCTTCGTATCGAGGTTCGGCCCGACCGCCGCCACGTCCACGCGCAGCGCGATTTTGCCGCCCGCGGTGTCGAAGCTGAAGACGTCCACGTCGCTCATGCGGCCGATGATGCCCTGCGCGGACACGATACCGTTGGAAACCGTGAGCGGGGTCGCCGTGGCGATCGTATTGCCGTAATCGTCCCGGCGATAGCCGAAGCCGTTGTTGGCCGCGGTGATGATGGCGAGCTCGTCCTCGGTGAAGAGCTGGTTACCGTCCGTGTCCACTGGGCCATTCGCCCAGGTGCTGCGGTTATTAGACAGGGTATTACCCATGATGGGCTTCCAGACATCGGTTCCCTGGCTGTACTGGTTCTGTAGGGTGAGCTTGCCGTTGACGGTGACAAAGTCACTCTGGTGGCGAAGTCCGAAGGCGTGACCCGCTTCGTGGGAGACGGTGTTGGCCAACTCCGGTCCGAAATTGACGGCAAAATCGGCCGTGATCATGCTTGCGCAGGCGAAAACGACGTTCGGCGCATCGTCGTGGAAAGAGCCGATGGAGGAGATGCCGCTGGCGGGCGACCCGGTCCAAGAACCGACGACCGGCGCCTGCATCCATTCCCCGAAGCCGCCGATCACGGCCTTGAGGGCGACGCCGTTGTCGAAGGGTCCGTAGTAGGCGGTGGTTACGTTGATGTTGAAGGGCGCGAAATCCTCGGCGACGCGCTGCCACACGTTCAGAATGGCGGCCTGCTCCTTGGCATTGAAGCTCTCGGCATTCCCATCCAGATCGAAGGCCGGCGTCGAAACATTTCGGTAATAGAAGAACAAGTCGCCGTATTGCCAGTACCAGGTTGGCTCAAAGTCGCCGAGGAAATCGAGGTACAAGGTGGCCGCCGCGCCCGGGTTGCTGTTCAGGATCGGCAACCCCATCCGCTGCTCCACCGTCTTTTGCGCCAGGTCTGGGGGGATTACATTTGCGGGGGCAGAGGTCAGAAGGCCCGGATTCAGACCGCCGGAAAGGACCAAACGTCCTTCCAGGTCTTCCACTTCCGGGCGAAAACGGTTTGAGCGGTTGCTAGCCATCGAAGTCACGACTCTCTCAAAGAGGAACTGCGTTCGAGCGAGACGGCCCTCGCAAATCGACACAGGACGCTGTTACGAACCCATTGCCTCAAATGAGGCGACTGTGACAACGATTCGCGAAACGCTCGCGGATCGGGACCGATGTGCCACTCCTAAAGGTCAAGGTCGTTCTTGTATTCTTGACCGTCGATGCGGTCGGTGATGTCCGCGTCACTGACCCAGAACCAGTCCAGGCCGCCGGCGCCGTGGAGGGTGTCCACGGAATTGTCATCGCGCTGGATGTTGTCGTCGTTCAGCTGGAACCAGACGCCATTGACCAGGACGCCGTCGTCGTTGAGGGCATCCGCCCGGCTGTAGTAATCGCCGGGGCCCGCCCACACCCTGAAGAACTCGCGCAGGACGGCGTCGGAAAAGTCGTCGAGGTCGTTCGTGAAGTAGCCGCCCAGGAGGATGTCTTCGCCTTCGCTCCCTTCAAGCGTGTCGCTGCCCAGGCCGCCGATGAGGATGTTGCGGCGCGTCGTGCCGGCGCCGACGTTGTCGATGCCGCGGGCGGACAGCTTGTCGTCGCCACCGAGGCCGATGAGGATGTCGTTGCCGTCGACGCCGCGGAGCTCGTTGGCGTTGTCGTCGCCGCGGATGAGGTCGTTGCCCTTGCTGCCCGTCACGTTGCGGATGTTGAGGACGGTAGTGGCGGCGCCGGCGCCGATCCGAGCGCTGTTGGCATGCAGGTCGACGGTGACGCCGGTGGTCAGCGCGGAGTAGTCGAGCTTGTTGATGCCGCCGCCGCCGTCGATGGCGCCGCTGAGGCTGCCGGGCACGCCCTGGGCGTTGGCCTGGAAGGCGAAGGTGTCGTCGGCCGAGCCGCCTGTCAAGTTCGCGATGCCGCCGAAGGTGATGAGGGAGCCGGCGGCGCCCGCGTTGGTCCCGGTGATCTTGTACGGGGTTGCGCTGTCCGGGCCGATCAGCGTGTTGGCGCCGCCGCCGCCACTAATGAGAAGGGGGATAACCGGCGCGGGGCCGTAGCCGGAAGCCTCCAGCACGGTGAACGTGTCGGCATCACTGCCGCCGTTCAAGAACACCGCGGCCATGTTCCTGGCGCCAATGCTCACGTCATCGTCGCGCTGCGCCTCCACCCTGTCGCCGAAGCCGGAGATCGTGTAGCCGTGAGCCGTGGTGCTTCCCTGGTCGAGCAGGAACAGCGCGCCGCCGGCAGTCGGCTGCCCGGCTGCGTCCATGGCCGAGATGTCGAGGCCGTGGCCGTCGTCGTCGCGGTGGACGTCGTCCAGGCGAAAGTCGTCATTGCCGACGATAACGGGAACAGCGCCTCGGGTCGTCAGAGTGGTTCGGCTGTCAGGCCCGGTCCCCTTGATGCGGACAGCGGGCGCGCCGCTGCCACCCGTAAGGAGATGGAGATCGTGGAAACCGCTGTAATTAATGGTGGCTGTCGAAGGCTGCTGCGCGCCGCCAGGCAGCGTGAGCTGGCCCGTGCGCGTGAAGCTGTCCGTGGACAGGACATAGTTCGTGTCGCGCAGGGGACTGCCGAAGTCGTAAATGAGGAGCTGCTGGTCCAACGGATAGTCCCCGCCGTTCACCGTCAGGGTACCGTGCAGGCCCGAAAGATCTCCGGTCCGCTGGTTCTGCGGCGACTGGCCCACGGCGACGAGATCGGTACCAGCGCCGGTGTTCAGCGTGGTGTCCGCCTTCGTGCCAAGCACGATGAAGCTGTCCGTCCCGCTACCGGTGCTGATGGTGAGGGAGCGGAGCGGGGCGTGGGAGTAGTCGAGCGTACCCTGGGGCGTCAGACCGCTCACGCCGTCGCGCGTTATGGTGATGGTATGATCGGCGGTGGGGTGCATGATGCCGCCGTCGTTCGTGTAGATGACGGTATGGTCGGTGGTATCCAGATCGTCCACGAAGGTCACCGCCGTTGACGCCCCGCCATTCTGGGTGGTGAGCGTCATGTTGCCGCGGATGCCGGTCAGGGTGTGATTGTTACCCACGGTGAGCACGTCCATGTCGGCCATCGTGAGAGCAATGCGGGCCGGCAGGGCCTCGACCTTGACCGTATCGGTACCGGAGTCGCCGACGATGACGATCGCCGTGACGCCGGCCGGCACGTCCTTGCTGGCGATCTTGGTGGAGCCGACGGACTGGACGATCTGGAGCTGTCCGGTGTCCGGGCGCGTGTGTAGCTGGTAGGTGTCGTTGTGGACCCCGTTGTCATCGCCGCTGGCAATGAGAATCGTCGAGTTCACGAGGGTGATGGACGGCAGGTCGCGGCCCTCCAACGCTTCGAGGGTGGGCCGGAAGCCGGTTTTGCGCGGTGCAGGGCGCCGCGCGGGGATCTTCGGTTGCCAGGGTAGGAACGAACGCATGCTGCTTCCTTTCGGGTTGTCGCACCAATCTCATCTCCTCGTAGCGGGCGGCGGGGATATTGTGACGCCGCGTCCGCATTTTTCTTTGCGGGCGGGGAAGCGCCGCTCTCTTTCGACCACTTCAAGAGCGTCTACCGTCAGGGATTCGCGGGAAGATTGACCCGGAAATGCTGTCCCATCAAGGAGGGTCGACTGCGAGTTGATTCAAGTCTTAGAGTCGGGCCATGCAGACCTCCGGAGCGCGATCGGATGGGACCGATCAGGCGTGCGCGTTCCGTTGGATGGCGCCGTCATCGGGATGCGCCGCCGCGTAGTCCCAGGCGGCGGTCAGATCGGAGGCGGTCAGCGTTGGATAGTTTGCGAGAAGCCAATCATCCGACTTCCCGAGGTCCCGCCATTCAGCAGACCCCACACGGTAATGCGCGTATCGCGGACGCACGCCTCGCCACCGCAACGGCCGGGCTGCTTGGTGATCAGGCTGCATGGCGCTCCACGCGGCTATTTTCGTGGAAAGTCCCGGTCCACCGGCCGCCACACCTCGACCACTGTAAGCTCGCGTGAGGTCACGCCGATCCTGGCGGTTTTGCCGTCCGGCGCTTTTGTTTCTTCTCCCGCGACGGCCAAGATCCGGTCCCCCTTCCGCAGCCGCATCTTGGCGCCGCTGATGTGCTCGTCCAGGCTTTTCCAGGGCGCCACCGGCGCCAGCATGCGGTCAAGCTCGAAGACCAGCTTGTCGTCGCGGATGACCACGACGCGCAAGAACGGCCGCTTGGCCTCGAATTCGCTTTCGTTCACTATCTTGATGCGGAAGAAATCGCGATTTCCCTCGGCGTCGATGTCGGTGATCGCCACCCGCGGCGTATTCGACTTGATCACCTTCGCCTCCGCCACCGCCTGAATACAAACGCCGGTCAGGATAAGTGCCGGCAGTAGGAGCCTGCTCATGGAACCTCTCGGGTTAAGAGTAAGAAAGTTGTCTACCCTATTCGCCTGCGGCCCGGTTGCTTTGGACCGACATGGCTCATAGGCCGATGGACGACTTGTGTGACGGACAAATCGCTTTTTGAGGGGAGACGAGACGGCCGGAAAACCTGACTGCCAACCACTGCCAACGCATCCTTCGGCAGTTGTCTCTCTGGCCAAAGCGCTTGCGACGAGGCAGTGTCACGGACTTGACGGCCGGTTGACGCGAATGTGCTGGCCTACCAGCGACGCCTGACTCCGGACCGCGTGGTCGATTCGTTGAGCCAAGGCCAGAAGGTCCGGATCGCGCTTGCAACTCACGATTCCCGCATGCGCCGCGCTGGCCCGATGCAGCTTCTCGAAATCCCAGCGATTGAACGTTAGCACCACTCGTTGGTCCGCCGTCGCGTCCGCCAGTACGGTAGGATCGCGGCCGCCTTCTTGCCGGCCTGATCGACCGAGAGGACATCGTGGCCCAGGCCCCGCAAGAGTTGATTCAAGTCTTCGGGAACATCCTCATCGGCGTAAAGGCGAGCCATTGCGGACCTCCGGATCGCGATCGGAAGACCTGATCAGGTGTGTGCGTTCCGTTTGATCGCGCCGGCAATCTCCTCGGCATGTGCGGCCGCGTAATCCCAGGCGGCAGTGAGATCGGAAGCGGTCAGGGTTGGGTAGTTGGCGAGGAGCCAGTCATCAGACTTGCCGAGATCACGCCATTCGACGAGACCCCAGACGGTGATGCGCGTATCTCGAACGCAGGCCTCGCCGCCGCAACGACCGGGCTGCTTGGTGATCACGCTGGTCGCGGTGCTCATGGGATACCTCGTAATTGCGTGCCGGTGAAGCTCGACACGTCCTCGGAACTCAGGCGGCCGCCCCAGTCCTCTGCGTTCTGCTGGGCCCAATCGGCGAGACTTGTCCGGGGCCGCTTTGGCTTGGCGCCGTTCTCGGTAGCGACGATGACGAGGAGTTCGATCTTCCCCGTTGGTGTTTCGGGCGGCAGCTTTACGACCACCTCTCGGTTTTCGTTGACTTCGGCCGATACTCGGAACGTTAACATGGGTTTCCTCCAAGCGAGTTCGGCGAACGGGTCGCCTGCTCCCCCCTATCGTCACGTTTTTTAGCGCTGGGCCACAAACACCACACGAGGAAAAGCAGAAGGCCCAGCTCCGATTTCCATGGATTTCGGCCGATACGTGCGCCGGGCGCCTGATCATCCAACGTCAAGTATCTCCACAGAACGCCCAGGAGGTAACAGGCAACAAGAACCGTTAAGCCCCGCAAGAAGCGGCTCATGGACTTCCCCAATCGCCTATCTCCGCAGGCGTCGCGAGGAGAGCCTCGCGCCTTCTCATTCCCGCTGTTCGCGAACCGTCTCCACAAACACCAATAAAAAAACAGCCCCACACCCGCCTCGGGGCTCCAGCGGAGATAGTCTGTCGATCCACCGTACTGGATCAGAAAGTTGAGCAGCACGCCGATCCAATAGCACGCGAAGAGAACGATCAGACCTCGCGCGAAGCTGTTCACCTGTTCGTCCTCAAAGCACAAAGCGCGACCAAACACGCAACCCATTCTACCCAACGTACCTCGAAAAACTGCCGCTGTCTTGTCGTTAGCCACGCTGGCGGTCATACTGAATCGAACTCGCGTTTCCAACCCCAAGCGCCACCGCCATGAAATACCTCCCACTCCTCGCCCTCCTCCTCCCCACGCCCCTCCTCGCCCAGGAGAAAACGCCCCCCGAGGGCGTCCTCCCCAAGGCCGCCGATGGGCGGTCGCTCAACCTCGATTTTGAGACCGGCGATCTGCGCGACTGGACCGCGACCGGCGACGCCTTCAAGGGCCAGCCGATCAAGGGGGACACCGTCCATCCGCGCCGCGGCGACATGAAGAGCGAGCATCAGGGGCAGTACTGGATCGGCGGCTACGAGAAGCTGCAAGACAAGCCGACCGGCACGCTCACCAGTGTCCCCTTCAAGGTCACGCATCCCTGGGGGTCGTTCCTCGTCGGCGGCGGGCCGCATGAGGTGACTTGTGTCGAGTTGGTTCGCAAGGACACCGGCCTCGTCTTCCATCGTTCCAGCGGCCTCGAGGAGGAGAACCTGCGCCGCGTCGCCGTCGATCTGAAGCCGCACATGGGCAAGGAGATCTTCATCCGCCTCGTCGACAAGCACACCGGGCACTGGGGACACGTCAACTTCGACGACTTCCGCTTCCATAGCGACAAGCCCCTCGTCCTGCCGCGGCCCAAGCTCGCCGCGCCGCCGCCGGCCGACGAATACAAGTTCGCCGGGCTGCCGCCCGACAAGGCCGCCGCCGCGATGACCGTCCCCGAAGGCTTCGAGGTCAAGCTCTTCGCCGGGGAGCCGGACATCACGCAGCCGATCGCTTTTTGCATGGACGATCGGGCCCGCCTCTGGGTGGTCGAGTCGCGCGTCTATCCGCAGCGAAAGAAGACGCCCGGCTGGAAGGTCGAGCCCAAGGAGCAAGGCGACCGCATCCTCATCTTCGAGGACACCGACGGCGACGGCCGTTTCGACAAGCGCACCGTCTTCATGGAGGGGCTCAACCTCGTCAGCGGCATCGAATACGGCTTCGGTGGCCTCTGGGTCGGCGCCGCCCCGTACCTCCTCTTCATCCCCATCGACGCCAAGACCGATCAACCCGCCGACGAGCCCAAGGTCCTCCTCGACGGCTTCGGCTGGCACGACACCCACGAAACCCTCAACGCCTTCAACTGGGGGCCGGACGGCTGGCTCTACGGCTGCCACGGCGTCTTCACCCACAGCAAGGTCGGCAAGCCGGGGACGGCCGAGAAGGACCGCATCCCGATGAACGCCGCCGTCTGGCGCTATCATCCGACGCGGCACGTCTTCGAGGTCTTCGCCCACGGCACGAGCAACCCCTGGGGCCTCGACTTCGACGAGCACGGCCAGGCGTTCGTCGAGGCCTGCGTCATCCCGCACTGCTTCCACATCATCCAGGGCGCCCGCTATGAGCGCCAGGCCAACACCCATTTCAACCCGCACACCTACGCCGACATCAAGACCATCGCCGACCACCTGCACTGGCAAGGCGCCAACCCCTGGGCCGGCAACAACCGCTCCGACTCGATGGGCGGCGGCCACGCCCACTGCGGCCTGATGGTCTACCTCGGCGGCGCCTGGCCCGAGAAGTACCACAACCAGCTCTTCATGGGCAACATCCACGGCCGCCGCCTCAACATGGACGTCCTCAAACCCAAAGGCTCCGGTTATGTCGCCAGCCACGGCCCCGATTTCCTGATGGCCAACGACGCCTGGGCCCGCTTCATCAACATGCGCTACGGCCCGGACGGCAACGTGTATCTGCTCGACTGGTACGACAAGCAGGCTTGTCACTCGGGCGACACGAAGATCTGGGACCGCTCGAACGGGCGCATCTACAAAGTTTGCTTCCGCGGTACGAAGTGGGAGAAGGTGGATTTGGCGAAGAAGAGTAGCGAGGAGCTCTTCCAACTTCAAGCCGATAGAAACGACTGGTACGTCAGACACGCTAGACGTTTGCTTCAGGAGCGAGGTTCGCGTAATCCAAAACTTTTTGACGAAGTGAGCCGTTTATTGCACCCAGCAAGATTTGCTGAGCTGCCCGCGAAGCAAGAACTGCGCCAGCGGCTCTGGGCCTTGCATGTTCTTGTTCCGAAAGAGCAACGAGGATGGTGGCAGAAGAGATGCCTTGCCACGGCCGACGGCCATCTCGACGCTCACGTCCGCGCATGGGCCATCCAACTGGCTGTTGAGACAATGACAACCAAGGAAGCAGATGAAGCAACCTTCTTCTTTCACAACCTCGCGTTGGACGCGTCGCCCGTTGTTCGACTCTACATGGCTTCGGCCATGCAAAGGGTCTCTTTCGAGGACAAAGGCCTCGTCCTTAAGAGACTCCTTTCCCATGCGGAAGACAACACCGACCACAACCTCCCCCTCATGTACTGGTACGCCGCCGAGCCGCTGGCCGACGCGGACGCCAAGAAAGCGCTCGACCTCGCCCTCGACTCGAAGATCGACATCATCCTCCCCTTCATGACGCGCCGCATCGCCTCCTCCGCGAAGGCCGAGGACCTCGCCCTCGTCCTCGACTGTTTGCTGCGCGTCAAGACGCCCGAGCGGCAGCAGGCGATGCTCGGCGCCATCCAGCTCGCGCTCAAGGGCCGGCCCAAGGTCGCCATGCCGGATAACTGGCCCAAGGTCTACGCCGCGCTCTCGCGCTCCGAGAGCGACAGCGTCAAGAAGACCGCGCGCTCGCTCGCCGTGACCTTCGGCGACGCCAAGGCGCTCGACGGCCTCCGCCTCACGCTCGCCGACACGAAAGCCGACGCCGAGACGCGCGCCGCCGCGCTCGAGACGCTGCTCGCCGTCAAGGACACGACCGTCGGCCCCATGCTCGTTAAGCTCCTCGACGAGGCGCCGCTGCGCGGCCCCGCCATCCGCGGCCTCGCCGGATACAACTTGCCCGAGACGCCGGAGCGTCTCCTCAAGCTCTTCGGTACGTTGAGCGCCGCCGAGAAGCGCGACGCCCTCGCCACCCTTTCCGCCCGCCCCGCCTTCGCCCACGCCATGCTCGACGCGATCGGCAAGAAGCGCCTCGCGGCCGCCGAGGTCTCCGCCGATGTCATCCGCTCGCTCCGCAACCTCGGCGACGCGTCTCTCGAGAAGAAGATCGGCGACGTCTGGGGCAGCATCCGCGCCACCCCGGCTGACCGCGCCAAGCAGATGAAGGAGATGAAATTCCTCGTCCTCGGCCCCGGTCCGACGCCCGACCTTGCCCTCGGCCGCGCCCTCTTCAAGAAGACCTGCTACCAGTGTCACAAACTCTTCGGCGAAGGCGGCGTGAACGGCCCCGAGATCACCGGCGCCAACCGCGGTAACCTCGATTACTTGATCGAGAACATCGTCGACCCGAGCGCCGTCATCCCCAAGGAGTACGCCGTCTCCATCATCGAACTCGAGAGCGGCCGCTTCATCACCGGCATCAAGAAGAGCGAGACGCCGGCCGCGTATGTCATCGCCACCGCCACGGAAACGCTGACCATCCCGCGCGGCGACGTCCTCAGCATGAAGCCGACCAGCCAGAGCCTGATGCCCGACGATCAGCTCAAGCCCATGAGCCCGCATGAAGTGCGCTCCCTGATCGCATATCTCCAGAGCCCGACGCAAACGCCGATCCTCGCCACGCCGGAGAACGCCGCCGACCTCTTCAACGGCAAGGACCTCACCGGCTGGACCGGCGACCCCAAGCTGTGGTCGGTGGAGAAAGGCGAGATCGTCGGCAAGAGCCCCGGCATCAAGCACAACACCTTCCTGCGCAGCCACATGACGATGGACGACTTCCGCCTCACGGTCAAAGTGAAGCTCACCCCGAACAAGGAAAACAGCGGCATCCAGTTCCGCTCGAAGGAACTTCCGAGCCGCGAGCGTAAGCGACCGGAAGACCTCGACGACACCGAGATGCAAGGCTACCAGGCTGACGTCGGCGCCGGCTGGTGGGGCAAGCTCTACGAAGAAAACGGCCGCGGCCTGCTGACCAAGGAAGGCGGCGAGAAATATGTCAAAGTCGACGACTGGAACGAATACAAGATCGAAGCCATCGGCACGAAGGTGCGGACGTGGATCAACGGCAACCTGTGCGTCGACATCGATGACGCGAAGGGAGCGCTGCGCGGCATCCTCGCCCTGCAGATTCACGCCGGCGGCCCGATGGAGGTGCGGTTCAAGGAGTTCCGGCTGGAGGTGTTGAAGAAGTGACGTGAATAGCCACTTTTTCCTCCTTCCCTCGCTTATTCGCGTCCGGCCGCTGAGCGAGGCGTCCCGCGCGTGGAACGCGACCTCGGGCAGCCCGCTTCAGCGGGCTTCGCGTGGGTAGTAGGCCCGCCGTTTACGGCGTGCCGGGCAGCGAGCAATCGCGTTTGTGTAGCTCCGTTCACGGTGCTTTCCGCGCGTCGGCTTTAGCCCTTGAACGTTCCATGTCCCGGCGCTACCAATGGCTAAAGCCGTCGCCGAGCAAGCCCCGTGAACGGGGCTACGACGGTCGGCGCCCGGCGCCCGGCCCGCCGTAAACGGCGGGCCTACTACCCCAACAGAAGCCCCGTGAACGGGGCTTGTCTGCGCGGCGACTTGCCTGCGCGGCGACTTGCCTGCGCGGCGACGTCATCATTCCGAGGCGCTGGCGTATGCCGACGGCGCTAGCGTGTTCTGTGCCGACGCTCGCATTGACGACTTGTAGCGTTACCGCTCCGCCTGATACTCACCCTCCTCCGCTTCCGGGTCCACGCGCTCCAAGCGGCCGATCATCCGTCTCTCCGCGTGCCGTTGCTTCTGGTTGCGGATGTAATCCGTCACCCAATCGAGATTCCGCGTCCCGAAGCTGACCACGCCATAGCCGTCCTGCCACTGCAACACCTTTTGCCCGTCCCCGAGCTTCTTGTTTACGTCGTGCGACGAATAGCCCTTGATCTGCCCGATCGCCTCGCTGATGAGGACGGTCGGCGCGATCCGAACCGCGACATGCACGTGCGTCTCCGTCCCGCCGATTTCATGGACGAACACGCCTGGCAACTTGACGCACTTGTCCCGAATCGCGTGATGCGCCATCGTCTCGACCTTCGGCACGAGCAACGGCGCGCTCTCCTTCGTGTGCCAGGTGATGTGCAGGTGAATCTCTGAATAATAGTTGCGGGCCATGAGGGCGCTCCAGGTAGGATCGGCATGCATTCTCCACGGCCATCGCGGCCAAATCAAGAAGGGACATGAAGGACGGTTATGGACGACGAATATGGACGACGAATAGGACGACGAATATGGACGACGGATGTGCTTTCCGAACCGCTATCTATCGGCTAGCCCGCTTCAGCGGGCTTCGCTTATAGTAGGCCCGCCGTTTACGGCGGGCCGGGCAGCGGGCAATCGCGTTTGTGTAGCCCCGTTCACGGGGCTTTCCGTGCGTCGGCTTTAGCCTTTGAAACGTTCCGTATCCCGGCGCTTCCAGTGGCTAAAGCCGTCGGCGAGCAAGCCCCGTGAACGGGGCTACCACGTCGTCGCCCGCCGCCCGGCCCGCCGTAAACGGCGGGCCTACTACCCCAAGAGAAGCCCCGTGAACGGGGCTTGTCTGCGCGGCCAACGTGATCGAAACATGCATATTGCCTCGGGCCTGTGCGTCACTTTCCCGCCTGATACTCCCCTTCCTCCGCTTCCGGATCGACGCGTTCCAATCGCCCGATCATCCGTCTCTCCGCGTGTCGTTGCTTCTGGTTGCGGATGTAGTCCGTCACCCATGGCGAACGCTCCAGGATACAGACGGGGAGCCTGCATTCCGAAACGATAGAGTCGCAGAATCAAGTAGAGCGTCCTTGATCGGCTGAAATGTGCCGCGCGAGCGAATCACTTCTCCGACGGCTTCTCACAAAACCGCAAAGGAGCACAAGAGCCTAGCGCGCGTGTGTCAGCCCCTGCCACTCGTCTTCCTGGAGTTGCCGGATGAAATTGCAACCCAGGGAATAATCCCCGCCGGTATGCCCGGTCACGTGGACGACGCAGGCGAGGATGGGCTTGGCGTGGCGGCCCGCGGGGCCGGTGAGGTCGACGGTGAGCAGGGCGCCCGCCTCGACGGGGTCCTTGACGGAAAGGCCGATGCCGCTCGGCGACAGGTTCAAGACCTGGGCGTCGTGTACCGGGCTCTCGGCGGCGCTCACCTTCTGGATCCTGGCCGTCACATTCGCGGTGAAACGCTTCCAGGTGCGCTGGTCTTCCGGGCTCGTCCGCTCCTTCTGCGCCCCGAAGCCTTCCAGGTCCTCGCGCGTCAGCTCGCGTGAAAAGACGCAGCCGAGCGACCACCTGTCCGGGCCACCCGCAATGCGAACCACGCAGGCGAGCACCTCCTGCGTCTCTCCCTCGTGGGAGCAGGGAAGCTCCAGGCTGAGCATCGCCCCCGGCGCGAACGAGCGCTCGACTTCGAGGTTGGCGCCTCCCAGCGAGATGTCCCGTACGATCACCTGCAAGCGCTGCGTATCACTCTTGCCGTTCAGATGAGCGATGGTCTTGATCTCGGCCGGATAGCGAGCCCAGACACGGCGCTCCTCCCCGGCCGGCTGGGTCGGAACGGCATTGGCGCCGACGAGCCGGCGCCAGAACGAAAAGGTCCGTTCGAACATGAGATCCGCCTCGGGAAGAAGCTACGCTACTGGAGCGTAAGTCGCATCCGGGCATTAGTCAAATGCACTAGCGCGGCTGCCGGGTCCTGCGGCGCCATGCCACGGCCAGGCCGCTCAGGCCGAGTCCGGCCAGCAGCAGGCTGCCAGGCTCGGGTGTCTCGGACGGGGTCGGAGGGGGATCATTGCCACCAGTCGTGCCGACCGAACCGCCGTCCACCGTCGTGACCAGTGCGCTGGCGTGGATAGCGCCTTGACCGCTGATGAGCGGGTTGTTGGGAGAAGGAGGCAAGAAACCGTCCACCATGAGGTCGTACTTCCGGAAGCCCACCGTCTTGTTGCCGAGGACGGCGAAAGCCTCGCTCGCGTTCCAATCGACCGACCAGCCGGTGAGCGACCCCTTGGTGATGTCGGCCGTGAATGCTCCTTTGAACGTCAAGGTGCCAAGCTCGTTCCCGGTCTTGGTGACGCGGGCCTTTTCATCGACGACGCTCACGGTCAACGTGAACGGCGTCTTGTTGAAGTGATCCGGGGGACCGTCGTTGGAGGTCGTGCTGCTCGCGGTCAGGTTGAAGAGGACGAGGCCGGTGCTGTTGCTCGCGCTGCCGACCGTGCCGGTGAAATTGACGGTCGAGCCGCCGGAGCCGATCTGAACCTGCTTGTCGCCGATGTAGCTCCAATTGATCTCGGCGTGCAGCACACGGGACGAGGTGAGGAGAGCCAGGAAGCACAGGGCGGTGGCAAGGCGGGGCATGCTTTCAGTCCTTTGAAATGCAGGACGCGGTAAGCCAGCAACGCAATTCGCGGGCGAACAGTACCGGCGGCTTACGAAACGGTCAAGCTGAGGCGACGGGGTTATTGTCGAGGCGGAGTGAAGGTCCGCCGGGCGCGGGCGTCAACCAAAAAAAGCCAACGCAGCCCAGAGAGGGGTCTTTGCTGGAACGGAATCATAAGTTATTATCCCGTCAACTGTTACGCCAGATGATCCTGCGGAGTCGCCAGAAACTCTGAAAAAAGCAGGGCAGCCCCGGCTCTCGTCTTGTTGTTCTCGCCGCCGGCGCAAGCCGAGGATTGGCCGCAGTGGCGCGGGCCGAACCGCGACGGCGTGTGCAGCGACACCGGCCTTCTGGAGACCTTCCCCGCCGAGGGTTTGAAGATCCGCTGGCGCGTCCCCGTCGGCTGGGGCTTTTCGAGTCCCGTGGTCGCCCAGGGCCGCGTTTACCTGGCCGATTCCGAGGTCGTGAAACCCAAGGCCAAGGAACGTGTCCACTGTTTTGACGAGAAGACCGGCAAATCACTCTGGGTCCACGTCTACGACGTCGGCTACGAAGATTGGGCCTTCGATCCCAAGCAAGAGATCGGCCCGGTTGCGACGCCGATCGTGCAGAAGGGCAAAGTGTACACGGTCGGGAGAGTGGGCCATCTCTTTTGCCTGGATGCCCGCAAAGGGGACGTGCTTTGGCAGCGAAACCTGGACAGGGACTATCGCACGGCGTTTGCGCCCGGCGCTCCGTCTCCGTTGATCGAAGGGGACCTCTTGATACTCTTCATCGGCGGCAAGCCAGGCGCGTGCCTCGTCGCCCTTCACAAGGACACGGGCAAGGAAGTATGGAAGGCGCTGGATGAGTCCCTCACGTTCAGCTCGCCGATCGTCATCACCTCGGGCGGGAAAAGGCAACTGATCGTTTGGACGCAAGAATCGGTGACCAGCCTGGACCCGGCGACGGGCAAGGTCTACTGGCGTCAGCGCCTCGTCACCAGCAGCGAATACACCGTGTCCACGCCCGTCTTTTTCGAAGATCGGCTGCTGATCGGCGGTTTGATGATGCGACTCGACCCGGACAGGCCAGGCGGGAAGGTCCTCTGGCCGGAGTCGAAGGCGCCGGCGCGCAGAGTCCTAAGCCACACGTCAACGGCGCTCTTCCGGGGCGATCATGTCTTCTCCGCTAAATCATCGGGCGAGCTGATCTGTCTGGAAGCGTCGACCGGCGCCCAGGTTTGGGAGTCGAAAAAGGTTACGGACTTGAAAAACGGAGCGAGCATTCACCTGAGCCCGAACGGCCCTTCGGTGCTGCTTTACACGGACCGGGGTGAATTGATTCGGGCCGAGCTCTCCGCCCATGGCTACAAGGAGATCAGCCGCGTCGCCGTGCTCGAGCCGACGTTCCCATTCGGCGGAAGGAAAGTCGCGTGGTCCGCCCCGGCCTATGCGAACCGTCACATCTTTGCCCGCAGCGGAAAAGAGCTTGTCTGCGGCTCCCTGGCGAAGCCGTAACCCTCTTGCAATTGCAATAGAGCACAACCGGCGGACGCCTGCCCACGCGCGGGACTTACGAGCGCGGTACCCAAATCGCTATCAGTTCGATCATTATGTCAGTGGAGCCGACGGGGATCGAACCCGTAACCTCCAGAATGCCATTCTGGCGCGCTCCCAATTGCGCCACGGCCCCAGATCATGCGTTTACGTTATAGGGCGAAACGGATGCCGTCAATGCCGGCGTTGCCGCTGCTTCACGTAGAAAAAAGACGCCCGCCGGCCGCGTCGGGTTCGCAATTTGGGCGGTCGGCCTCCCTGAATAGACCGTCAGGCCGTTTTCAGGTAGTCGTCCAGCGCCTCCTGCCACGGCCGTAGCGGTCCAGCGCCCGCCGTGAGCGCCTTGCCGCAATCGAGGACGCTGTATTCGGGGCGCAAGGCCGCGGCCTGGTATTCGGCGGTCGCAATCGGCTGCAAGTCGGCCTCGACGTTGCCGAGCGAGAAGATGGTGCGGGCGAAGTCGAACCAGCTGCAACAGCCGGAATTGGTGACGTGGAACAGGCCGTTGGCGCCGGCGTTCACCAGCGCGACGGTGGCGGCGGCCAGGTCCGAAGCGGCGGTCGGCGTGCATACCTGATCGCTCACCACGCGCAGCGGCTTGCCGGCGCGGGCGAGCCGCAGCATGGTCGCCACGAAGTTGACGGGGGGCACGCCGGCGCCGCGAGTGCCGAACAGGCCACACGTGCGCACGACAAGATGCCGGCCCGCGTTGGCCTGCACCAGGTATTCCCCGGCCAGTTTGCTGGCGGCATAGACGCTCTGCGGGCCGGGCAAATCGTCTTCTCGATAGGGCGTGCGGCGGCCCGCGTCGAGGCCGAATACATAATTCGTGCTGAAGTGGACCAGAAGGATGTCGCCCTCGCGGCACAGCCGGGCGAGCCGTGCCGGGCCGACGGTGTTGGCCGTGAATGCGGAGACGGCGTCGCTCTCCGCCCGGTCCACCTGGTTGTAAGCGGCACAGTTGAGGACGACGCGCGGCCGTAGCCGTTCGAGAAGGGGGTCGAGGGCGTCGACGTTCGCGAGGTCAGCCTGAGCGCGTCCAATGGCAGCGCGTCGTCTCCCAGCAAACGGCGGAACGCTTGCCCGAGTTGACCGGCGGCGCCGAGGATCAGGAACATGGAGACATTCTAGCGGCTCAAAAAAAACAGAGGCTCTGCCGGCGCCGAAACGCCGACAGAAGCCTCTGCCTCGGTGGAGGATGCCGAACCGGCCCTCGCGCGCGCCGAGGAACGCACGAGAGACAAAGGAATGATCAGGCGATGGCGGTGGGGGGAGACTGGCGAGGGGAGGGGATCAGCGAACCGCGAATTCGTGACAGCGGGGGATCATTCGGCGCTGTTCGCCGCGATCCAGAGCATGTACGTGACACGCTCGCGCAAGGTCCGGGCCCTGCGCCAGAGATAGTCCCGGTAGGCTCGATACGTGTAAAAGATCAGAGCCACCGAGAGTGCACAAAAACTGCAAACTGCGGCGTGCATGGGATGAGAACCTGGGACGGGATGCCTCGGTATTGTTCCTTCGCTAAAACGTAGCTTACCGCCGCAAAGCTGGCAAATCGCTTATGATCGTTTTTTCCGGCAGGGCTTGGCGTGCTCGAATCGCGCGGTCTGATCGTCGGCCCCTGGGGACGCTTCGAGCCGAAGCGCGCCTGGGCGCACGCCGCCCCGCCCGGCGCCTGGACGCGCATCATCGCCGACGCCGCCTCGGGCGCGACGCTCGGCTTTGCCGCCTGGCGCCGCTCCGGCCCGGGTTTCCTGGCCGGCTGGTTCGGCGAGCGACAGATCGAAGTCTTCGAGAGCGAGGACGCCTCCTTCCTGCTCAGCCTGAGCCGCGGCTTCTGGCGCAACTGGACCGTGTTCGACGCGGAGGAGCAAGCCATCGGCGCCGTGTTCCGCGGTGTCCGGCTTCAGTTGCGCGGCGAGGGCTTCGCGCGCCTGCGCCAACGCCGGTCGCCCGATCCTGGCGGCTTTGTTGACCGCCTCAACCAGACCGTCGCCCGCGCCAGCCGCCACGACGGTTCGAGCTGGCTCGTGTCGTTCCTCGATATGCCGCTGAGCGACCCCTTCGCCCGCATGGTCGTGCTCGCCGCGGTACTATCGTGGGCTCCTGAGCCCGATTAGCAATGGAAACTGGAATCGGAGACCGTGGCGCCGGAGATGTGTCAAGAGATGAGCATACCTGCCGCTTTCGGCTTGCCGCCCGTATGAACTGCCGGAGAATGTCGTCGTTGCACCAAAGACCCCCAGGACTGATCCGACCCCATGACTGATCCATCCCCCTGGCACATCGCCCGCTCCCAGATGCTCCTCGATCCGGACGTCGCCAACCTCAATACCGGCTCGTTCGGCCCCTTGCCGCGTGTCGTGTTCGAGCACGCGACCCAGCTCCGCAAGCGCCTCGCCGAGGAGCCGATGGACTTCCTGCTTCGCCAGATGCCGCCGCTCCTCTGGCAGGCGCGCTGCCGCCTCGCCGACTTCCTCGGCGCCCGGGCCGAGCGGCTCATCTTCACCGCCAACGTATCCGTCTCGGTGAACATCGTGGCCTCCGGCCTACGCCTCGCCGCGCCGGGTGAGATCCTCATCACCGACCATGAATACCGCGCCATGCAATGGGTCTGGGAACGCGCCGCCCAGAAACAGGGACTGACGCTCCGCCTCTTCGAGCTGCCCCCCTGCCCCGCCGACCCGCAAGAGATCGTCGCCGCCGCCGTCGCCGCCATGGGTCCCCAGACCCGCCTTCTCTTCTTCAGCCATGTCCTCTCGCCGACCGGCATGGTACTTCCCGCCAAGGACCTCTGCGCCGCCGCGCGCCGCCGTGGCATCCTGACCATGGTCGACGGCGCCCACGCCCCCGCCATGGTCCCCCTTCGCCTCGACGACATCGGCGCCGATTTCTATGGCGCCAACTGCCACAAGTGGCTGCTCGCCCCCACCGGCGCCGGCTTCCTCTACCTCGGGCAGGGGAGCGAGGACCGGCTCGAACCGATGCAGGTGAGCTGGGGCTACCACCGTCCCAACCGTTCGTGGAGCGAGCCCGATTCCTTCGGCTCCACGCCGCGCATCCGCTTCTACGAGTTCGAAGGGACCCGCGACCTCGCCCCCTGGCTCTCGGTTCCCACGGCCATCGACTTTCAAGCCCACCTCGGCTGGGACAGGATCCGCGACCACAACGAGCAGCTCGCCCAGCACGTTCGCCGCCGTTTGGGCGAAGGGCTCGGCCTCGTCCCCGCCACCCCAACAGCCGGGACCTTGCACGGCTTCCTCACCGCCTTCCACCTCCCAAAAACCATTGACCCGGAGCACTGGCGGAAAGAGCTCTGGGAACGCCACCACATCGAGGTCCCCCTCGTCGACCGCCCCGACGGCACGCTGCTGCGCGTCTCCACCCATTTCTTCAACACGATCGAGGAAATCGACCGCCTGGCGGACGCGGTGCGCGAGCTGCTATGAGCTCACGCCTCAGGTCTTACTGTAATACGGGATTGCGAGCGGCCACGCTTGCCCCCGTTTGGCGCTCGGTGATAGCGGGGGCGACCTTGCCGCCGAGGCTGGTTGCTTTCTCGAGCGCTTCGGCGATGTCGGCGCCGTCAACGTAGTTCATCCAGGGCTGCTTCTCGTTCATGCGTTGCATGCCGGCGCCGTTGATGCCGGCGGTTGTTGGCCCTGCCGCTGACTCCGTGCAAAGGAACGACGGGCACAAAGTCGCTCGGCTCGCGGAGCCTACATTCGGGTAAAAAAAGTCCGTCACATCCCGCCGCCGCATGACAATGGGTAGGCATTACAGCACTTGCCCGCTTCGAAACGCCTCCAACCCGACTGCCAGGAGAAATGTCATGCGAAGTTTGATGTTCGGCCTCGCTACCGCTCTTTGCGTCGGCGCCGTCGGCAGCCCCGCGGAAGCGGCGCCCAAGACGCCCGTGAACAGAGGCGTCGTTCCAGGCGTGCCGCTGGTTCCGGGCGCGAGAATCCAGGGCGTTCTCATCGATGTCGATGTCGTCGGGCGTGTGCTCCTGCTCAACACCGACAGGGGTATCGTTCGCGTGCCAGTCGGCGGTCGCTTGCAGGTGCAAAACGGCTTGACCGGACGGCCCATCGACCAGCAACTCGGCGGCATACGCACGTTGGCTTCCCGCGGCGCTACGGTGATCGTCGTTGGCACGCGCGACGGCATCATTGCCATCCTCATCGGCCTGCTGCGTTGACGCAACCAACGCCACCAGGTTGCGCTGGGAACGCCGCGGCCGGTGTGGTACGCTGGCGGGATGCTGCGAATCCTGGGCTCACGGAAAACGTTGTGCGACGGCATCAGCCGGCGGGACTTGCTCCATGTCGGCGGACTTGGGATGCTTGGCCTCGGCCTGGCCGATTTTTTCCGACCGCAGGCGGCGTTGGCGGCGCCTGCGCGCTTCGGCCAGGCCAGGTCCTGTATCCTGATCCACCTCTTCGGCGCGCCGCCGCAGCATGAGACTTTCGACCCGAAGCCGGACGCTCCCACCGAGGTTCAGGGGGAGATGAAGGGGATCGCCTGCCGCATTCCGGGCGCGCAGATCAGCGAGGGGCTGCCGCGCCTCGCCCAAATCGCCGATCGCCTGGCCATCGTCCGCTCGCTCACGCACGCCTGGCCCTTCCACGGCGTCCACTACGCCCTCTCGGGCATCCCCGAAATCAGCCCGACGGTCGAGGCCGATCCCAATGACCGACGGCTCTGGCCGTTCCTCGGCTCGGTCGTCGATTATCTCGCGCCGCGCGACGGCGCCGTGGCGCCCGTGCCGGCGAACATCGCCCTGCCGTTTCGGCTGTATTCCAAGGCGAACTTCAGGCTGCTGGGCGGGCCCTACGCCGGTTTTCTGGGAAGTCGCTACGATCCGGTCTGGACGGAGTTCGCGGCGCGAGGCACGAGGCCGGTCCCCAACCCGACGGCCCGGGCGGACCTGTTCGACCCCTACGGCGGCATCAGGCCTCAAGATGGTTTCGATCTCGCCGGGGCCGACGCCTTGCACCGGGACTTGACGCCGCAGCGGATCGGTTTGCGGCGTGCGCTGCTGGAGCAGTTCGACCTGGCGCGCCGCGCGTTCGACGGCAGGACGCTGGCGAGCGGGGCACGCGACCCCGAGGCCGTCGCCCGCTTCGGTCGCCAGCGCGAGCAAGCCTACTCACTCCTGAACTCGCCGCGCCTGGCGGTCGCTCTCGACATCCAGCGCGAGCCGCTCTCCGGCCGGGAACGCTACGGCATGACACTCTTCGGCCAATCGCTGCTAGCGGCGCGCCGCCTGATCGAAGCGGGGGGCAAATGCGTCACCGTCTTCTGGGACGCCTATGGCGACGCCACCGCCGGCTGGGACACGCACTTCCATCACTATCCGCGCCTGCGGCAATTCCTGTTGCCCGGATTCGACCAGGCCTTCGCCGCCCTGATTCTCGACCTGGAAGCGCGCGGCCTCCTGGACGAAACGCTGGTGTTGTGCGTCAGCGAGCATGGCCGCACGCCCCGCATCACCAACACTCCCGGCGGCGGCCGCGAGCACTGGTCGCGCGTCTACTCGGCCGTCCTCGCGGGGGGCGGCCTGGCCCGAGGCCGGGTCATCGGCCGCAGCGACCGCATCGGCGGTGACGTCGCGGACACGCCGATCTCCCCCAAGGACATCCTGGCGACGGCGTTCCACCTTCTCGGCATAGACCCGCACACGAGCGTGCCGGACCAGCTGGGACGGCCCGTGCCGATCGCGGGCGCCGGTGTGCTGAGGCCGGAGCTGCTGGCGTGAATTAAAAGGCGTCGGGACCCTTTATTGAGAAAAAGGGTCCTGACGCCTTTTATTTCACCAATGCGTTTGCAGCAGCGGCGCCACGTCGCGGTGATAGGCCGGGGCGCCCGCCTTGGCCTTCGCCGTCACGACGACTTCGATAGGGCAGCCGATCGCTTCGGTCGCAGGCGCGCGAACCACCTTCCCGGCCAGTACCTCCTCGATCGCTTCCCGCAGGTCCTGGCGGGCCACCTTGGCGCTCGGCTTGAGCCGGGCCGTGTAGCCATCGTCAATCCGGCCACGGTAACGCGGCGCGAATTTCGAGTCGAGCAGGAACGCTTCGGGCGTCACGCGGGCTCCGAGCGCACGCGCCGCCTCCTGGCTGCGATCGCGGAACACCTGAAATGGAATCTTGAAGTCGCGCGCCAGCTTCGCGATCTGTTTTTCGTCCCCTTCGTCCCTCGGGCACAGGCCGACGAAGGCCACGCCCCGGGCCTCGAAAGCGTGAAACAGATCGGCCAGCGGCTGCGCGTAGCTGTTGGACACCGGGCACTCGAACGAGAGAAACACCACGACAAGCGCTTTGCGGTCTTTCCAGTCGCGCAACGATCGCTTCGTCCCGGCTTCGTCCACAAACGTCGCGTCTTCGATCGGACCCGCTTTCAATCCCTTCGTCTCGACTTTCATCTGCGCCGAGGCCGGCCTCGGCAGGAGCAGCGCCAGACAGGCGAGGAGACAACAACGGCGTGCTACGGACATGGGGGCATCCTTTTGCGTTTATGCTACTTCCTGCGGATGACAACGGCCGCGTGCAACCCGTCCTCGCGGAAACGCATGTCGGCCCGGATCATCTCGAAGTTCTCCAGAAGCTTGCCCAGCGGCGAATCAGGATCGACCCCATCGGCCAGGGCGGGTTTGCGCGGCGAGCCGTGACGCTTGTTGACGACCTCGCCGGTCCGCGCGTCGTAGAAATCCGGCGCCAGATCCGGGCTGATCGGCTCATAGCCCAGGAAGCGCATGGCCGCGTCCTTTCTCTCAGCCGCCGAGGACTTGGCGCTGACGAGGCCGGAGCGATAGAGCGGCAGCCAGAGGTAACTGTTGCCCAGGGCGGTGCGGTGCGCCTCGTATTCGAGATAGAGGCGGGCGCCGGCCTTGAACTCCCTCATGGCGGCGGGGGCGATGTAGAGGACGGTATTGACGGCGGCCGCTTCCTTTCCCTTCCTGATCTTGCCCTCCTTGCGCAGGATGGAGCGGTCGACGATATCGTGCAGGCTCTTCTCGCTCAGGCTCAGGTACCAGGCGTCGTCGATCAGGGCGTGAAAGAGCGGCGGGAAATCGTCGCGATCCTTCTCCGTGATCTTGCCGATCTCGACGCCTCGGTAGGGCTTCTTCAGCGTTTCGAAGCGAAGTTGTGGGCTCTCCTCGATCTTGCCGCGCAGGCGGGAAAGCCCCTCGGTGAAGGCCTTCCGGTTCACAACCTCCACACCAAAGGTAAACGGCATTTCGAGGAGTCCCTTTTCCATAGCCCAGTAGGACGGGCTGCCGCTGACCTCTGCGGCGATTTTCATCTCGACCCATTTCTTGAAGGCCGGCGAGTCATCCAGACGCAGCATGACCCAGTCCCCCAGGGCGCGCTCCTTGGGCGCCCCGCCGCCGAGATGGGTGAACAAGCCGCGCACGTCGTCGTGGGCTTGCTTAGAGAAATAGGCGAGGAACTGAATCACCGTCTTGTCGCTGAAGACGTCGCTGTTCAGAGCGATGCCTTCGCCCCCCGCCCAGCGCCGCAGCTGAGCGTACTGGCTAATCTGCACGAGCGGCAGGACGAAGGTGTCCCACTGGATCTCCTTGCCGCGCAGACTGAAGCGCATGCCGATCGGATCGAAGGTCCGCGTCCACAGTCCCAGGTATTGCCGGCGGAACTCCTCGTACTCGCTCGCCTCGCGATCGGTGACGAAGTCGATCGGCAATTCGATTAGCGGCGTGGCGAAGCGGATGGTGTTGTAGGCGTCGGAGATCGCGACCTTCCGCTCGGTGTCCCAGAAGACGGGCCCGCCTTCCGGCGTGACCAGCTCCTCCTGCCGGATCGAGGCGCGGGCGAGCAGTTCCTTGTGATGCCTGGGCAGGGCGCCGGTTTCCCAGGCGGTGAAGAGGGCGCCGTTGGTGAGCATGTAGAGGCTGGTGAGCGCTTCGAGACGGCGTCGCTCCTTGATGCGCAGCGCCGGTCCGACCAGGTTGCGGATGAAGGGATCGGAGAGGAAGAGGAAGCCGTCCTCGGCGGGATCGTCGAAGCGGAAGACGGTGCGCATGTACTGAAAATCCAGCGATTCGGAGAGCCGCTTGGTCTTGCCCTGGTGGGCGTCGATGACGCGGCGGACGCCGGCCGGGGAGTTGCTGTAAACGACCACGTCGTCAATGACGGCGCGGAACAGGCTCACCTCGCGCAGCCGGGTGACGAACGACTCGATGGCGACGCCGCGATGCTCCCGTTTCTCCTCCTTGAGCTGTTTGCCCCAGAGGCGGCGCGCTTCCTCGATGTGCGGCTGCACGCCCGACAGGAAGAACGCCTTGTTCTTGGTCTGGAACAGCAGCGTGAGGTCCGAGCCCTCGCGGATGTAGGGATCGCTGCCGGTGATCACGAGGCTCTTGATGACGGTCGGCCCGAGCAGCTTGGCCAGGCCGGTGTTCTTGAGGCAGAGCTGTCGCTCGATGTTCTCCTTCAGATGGTACTCGCGGCTCTGCACCGACATGGCCCGGCCCACGCTCATGCCGACCTCGTTCACCAGGTCGAGCAGCTCCAGGAACTTGCCGTAGTGCTTGAAGTGGATGAAGTAATTGTCGTGCGGGACCATGCCGGCCAGCGGCTCGGCGCTCGGTTTTTTGCCGGCCATCATCTTGACCCAGTCGTGCTCGGCGACGGTGACCGCGGGCAGCTTGGTCACGTCATGGTTGCGCGCTTCGGGCTTGTCGCTCTTGCGCGGATTGCGGAAGCGGTCCAGGGCCAGGCTCTCGGCGATGGCGGTGGCGCCGGTGGTGATCTCGTAGAGTTGCAGATGCGCGCGCTCCGGGACGGCCCAACCGGAGCGAAAAGGCAAGACGGGAACATCGTAACGCCGCCCGAGCGCCTCGCGCGCCAGGCCGTAGAAGCCGAACTCGGGCGTTTGCCATTCCAGGATCGCGAAGGCGACGGCTTGATCGACGGCCCAGCGTCCTTCGAGATCATTGGCGCCGGGGATGGCCTTGGCCAGGCGCGCGACGCGGCCTTCGGTACGCTCGGCCTTCGAGAAATCGATGGTGATGGGGACCTCTTGCCAGGCGTTACGCTCGGCGAGGGCCTCGGCGAGGCTCGGCGCGTCTTTCTTGCGCGGCGGCGCGGCCGTGGGGTAGAGCAACAGGAAGCGCGCCTTGGCCCCCGTCGCCTTGCCGATGAAAG
>JAXMAR010000033.1:0-93825 GCA_046350295.1 Gemmataceae bacterium | reverse complement strand
GCCGCAATCGCGGATACGAAAGCCTTCAGGCGTGCGATAGACGAGGCAGTGCAGCGTCGACACGTCCGGCGCTTCGAGGATGACATCGCAGCCGCGCGCCCGGCCGACGGACATGACGTCGCGCTCCAGGGTCCGCGGCTTCTTGTCGTGGCCGCCGAACAAGGGGACCAGCGCGGGCGCTCTGGCATGATCGAGGTCCCGTTTGTTCATGACGCGCACCGCGAAGGAAGATGGGCCGGCGCCCGCCTGGAGAGCCCGAGCCGTCTGGGGCGAGCCATTGCAACTATAGCTCACGTTTTGCGGCGGGAGGAAAAGCGCGGAAGCTGAGTTATTCGTCATTTCGCAGGCGCCGCCCCGTCCACGACGCGGCCGTCAGGGCCACTTGCTCGGGCGTGCCGGCGACCACGATCCTGCCCCCCGCCGCCCCCGCCTCCGGGCCCAGATCGATGATGTGATCCGCGCTCCGAATCACATCGAGGTCGTGCTCGACGACGATGAGCGAG
The DNA here is from genome assembly GCA_046350295.1 of Gemmataceae bacterium. GTDB lineage: Bacteria > Planctomycetota > Planctomycetia > Gemmatales > Gemmataceae > JAXMAR01. The sequence goes on along the minus strand of JAXMAR010000033.1, from coordinate 93,322 downwards.
TGGCCTGCCTGCACGAGGCCGTCGAAACAATCGAGCAGGCGGGTGACATCGGCAGGATGCAGCCCGGCGGTGGGCTCCAGCAAGAGAAAAAGGCAGCGTGATTTGCGCGTCGCCGCCAGTTGTCCGGCCAGCTTGAGACGCTGACATTCGCCGCCGGAGAGGGTCTGGGTGGGTTGGCCGAGGCGCAGGTAATCGAGGCCGACGTCGAGCAGCAGCTTCAAGCGCTTCTCGATGGCCGGCTGGGCGCGGAAGAAGCGGAACGCCTCGCGCACCGTCAGGTCGAGCGCCTCGGCGATATCCAGGTTGCGCACCTTGATCTTGAGCAGGTCCGGCATGAAGCGCCGGCCGCGGCATTCCGGACAGACGACCGCGACATCCGCGAGGAAATGCATGTCGACGGTCTGCACCCCCTGCCCGGCGCAGGCTTCGCACCGGCCGCCCGGCTGGTTGAAGCTGAAGGCGCCGGGGCCGAGGTTGCGGATCCTGGCGTCGGTCGTCTCGGCGTAGAGGTCGCGGATGTCGTCGAAGATCTTGAGGTAGGTCGCGGGGTTGGAGCGCGCCGAGCGCTGCAGCGGCGTCTGGTCGAAAAGGACAACGTCCTCGACGCGCGTGGCGCCGGCGAGATCGTCGTAACGCGTCGCCGGATTCGGCGGCGGTTTCTTCTTCTTTACCCTGGCGAGGGCCGGGTAGAGCGTGTGCGCAACCAGCGAGTTCTTGCCGGCGCCGCTGACTCCGGTGACGACGCACAGGACGCCGAGCGGAAAATCCACGGTCAAGTCCTGCAGGTTGTGCGTGCGCGCGCCGCGCAGGCGAATCACGCCCTCCGGGCGCCGCGGCGTCCTTGCGTCGCGAATTTCGGGCTCGTTTTTGAGATGCGCCAACGTCAGCGATTCCGCAGCCTGTTCCGACTCCTCCATCCCGGCCGGCGTCCCTTGATACACGACGCGCCCGCCATCCTGCCCCGCGCCCGGCCCGAGATCGATGATGTGATCGGCGCCGTGGAGGACGTCCCGGTCGTGCTCGATGACGACCACTGTGTTGCCCGCGTCGCGCAGCCGGCGCAGCTCGGTCAGCAGCGCCTCCGTATCGCGCGGATGCAGCCCCGTCGTCGGCTCGTCGATCAGATACAGCGCCTGAACCAGACGCGCGGCAAGCGCGGCGGCCAGCTGGATGCGCTTGGTTTCGCCGATCGATAGGTCGCGGCCGGGCGGTCGAGCGTCAGGTAAGGGAGGCGGAGCGCTCGAGCGTGCCGAGCGCTCCAGCCGCGTCTTGCAGCAACAGCCGGTCCTCCAGTGGGCCGCCTCCGCCATGCCGGCGAGGCGAGCACGCAGGCTGCCGAAGGGCAGGGTCACGCACTCGAGCCACGACAGGTCTCCCAGGCGCACGGCCAGCGCCTCGGGGTTGCGGCCCGTGCCGGAGCAGTCGGGGCAGGCGGCGTCTCCCATGGTCCGGTCCCCAGCACAGGTGGGACAGAGGCCGCGCGGCCGCTGTAGATCGAACAGGGCGGGTTCGAGCGGAGCATAGACGATGTCGCAGCGCGAGCAGCGCAGCCGGCAGTCGAAGGTCCAGGCTCGGTCGTCGCTCAAGAGTTCGAGCGTCCCCTTGCCGCGTTGGAAAGCGAGCTCGATCGATTCGCGCAGCCGTGCCGGCGCCTGTTTGCCGACCTCGAAGCGGTCGACGAGAACAATGGCACGGTCGGATGGGGGCAACGGCTCATCGAGACGATGAATGGCGCCGGCGATCCAGACCCGGACGAACCCCTCCTCACGCAATGACGCTCCCCAGACGGCGGCGTCACTCTCGGGGACCGACGCGAAGCCAAGGGACAGGCGGACGCCGTGCGGCAGCGAGTCGATCACGCGCTCGACGTCTTGCGGTCCCTGCGCGCGCGCCGGCTGACCGCAGCGCAAGCAGTGCAGCACGCCGGCACGTGACCAGAGCCGGCCCAGCGTGTCGCCCAACTCGCTCCAGCCGCCGACGACGCTGCGCGGCCCCGGCTTCGGCATCGCCTGGCCGATCGCGACGGCGGGTGGCAGATCGCCGATCGCATCGGCTGCCGGTCGCTCCAGGCGCTCCAGGTACTGGCGCACGGTCGTGGAAAAGCTTTGCAGATAGCGGCGCTGCGCTTCCGCGTGCAACGTGTCGAAGACGAGACTGCTCTTGCCGGCGCCGCTGACGCCCGTGACGACGGTGAGTTTGCCGAGCGGCACGTCGACGTCGACCGAGCGCAGATTGTGAACGCGCACGCCGCGGAGCGGGATGGATGGCATGGTCACGAGGGTCATACCGGCGACGCTTTGAGCGTCAAAGCTGGTTGAGTCACGTTTTCTCCGCAAGGAAAAACCAATCCCAGGGGGGCGGATGCTTCTTCAACTCCTCCCCCGCCGCGAACTGCTTCCAGGAGAGGTGTACTTTCTTGAACCGTCGCAGCCGGAACTTCGCGTTGTGCAGCCGATAACGGATCTCGAACGGCTGCCAGAAGTGTTGCTCCAGACCGTTGAAGCGGAACTGGCCGAAGGCGAAGTCGTAGTCCTTCAATTCGCCGAGGGCCGCGGCATTCTTGCGGGCGACGTCCAGGGGTTTTCCTTGCCCGAGGGCGCGGTCCACCAGCAACATCGTGTAATAGTGCACGCCGTCGATGCCCGGGAGGATGCCGACGAATTTGCCGCGCTGCCGGAGGGTCGCGTGAATCTGCCGCAGGCTTTCTTCGAGGTCGGCGATGCTCGGCAAGACGAGGCTGTTGACCGCGACGGCGAGGTCGAGCGTCCCGTGGAGCGGCGTCAGGTCGGTAAAGGAAAGGCGGTGGAACGAGACGTTCTTCGCTTTCGGGACCGTGGCGCGGGCCCGCTCGAGCATGCCCTCGGCGAAGTCGACGGCGTGTACCTCGTGAAAGCGCTCCGTCAGGAACGGCAACAGCGGCCCGATGCCGCAGCCGAGGTCGGCGACAACGGGATGGCGCGCGGCGAGCTTGCGCAGTGTGGCGTGCAGGGGGCTCTGTACGTCGTCGCGATAGGGATCGACGAACTCAGCCTCATAAAAGGAGGCGGCTTTACTCCAGTGACGCGCCTGGTCCATGCTCATCATGGTACGCGCCGCGAGGCGGTTGGACCTGTGCGAGTCGTCGGGCGCCGTTTGTTGCGCGAGCCGCTTCCTGTTAACCGGCGCCAGGCTTCCGCCGGAAGCGAGGGCATCCGAAGACGAGCCGCAAGCCGCCCGCACGAATGGTCTTGTGCCGCACGCGTCGAATCGCCGCGTTGGGCACATTCGTTGCAACCTCCTTGGGAGATTCGCCCATCGGGGTGGTGTTGTTTCCACTTCCGCGAACCGGAGGCGATCCAGCGTCGCCGAACGCCGGCGCTGCCGGCATTTTCATGGTCCCGCCCAAAGGAGCGCATCGATGTCGCGTCTGTTCTCTCTCGCTTTGTCTGGACTCGCCCTCGTTGTCTTGTCCGCGGGACAGCTGCCCGCGGGCGACAAGTCGGACAAGAACATCCACACCGGGACGCTGGTCAGCGTCAAGGGGAACACGTTCGTCATGGAGAGCAAAGGCAAGGAACACTCGCACACCCTGGCGACGACCGCGGTGGTGCATGACGCCGACGGCAAGGATTGCAAGCTCGCCGATCTCATCAAAGGCACGACGATCCGCGTCACCACCAAGGAAGGGGATCCGAGCGTCGCCATGCGGGTGGAGGCGACCAAGAGGAAATAGGGGGCGACGAAAGGGAGGGCCCGGCGCCGGGCCCTCCTTCTCCGATAGCCGGGGTTCCGACGGCCGGACGTAGGCCTCCGCAGCCGCACCGTATTGATGATCGAATTGGCGGCGTAGACGGCCGTGGCAAACACGATTCTGAGCCTGGACGGAGTTGGTCACGAAGGAGTGACGCGATAAGATGAGGCAGGAGGAGTGACCATGTTCGAGCCGGTCGAGACCGATCAACAGGGGCCGATACTGCCGACGCATAGCCCGGACGGCGTCGACCTGACGCTGATCCGTTATTTTCTCGACCTCACGCCCGCGCAGCGTCTCGAGACGGCCAGCAACGCCGCCCGCTTCATCTGGCAGGTAAGGAATGCCCGAGCCACCCGACCTAAAGGCGATCCTCAAGAAACTCGCTGACCACCAGGTCGAGTTCATTCTGATCGGCGCCCTGAGCGCAGTGCTGCAAGGAGCGCCGATAAGCACGTTTGACGTCGACATCGTGCACCGCCGCACCCCAGAGAATCTGCAAAGGCTCGTGGCGGCGCTCGAGGACCTCGACGCTTACTACCGCGAACGCCGCGACCGGAAGGTCAAGCCGACACTCTCTCATCTTGCCGGGCCGGGCCACAACCTGTTGGCGACGCGCCTGGGACCGCTGGACGTGCTCGGCGCCATTTCGGACGACCGGGACTACGACAGCCTGCTTCCGGATTCCCATCTCGTGCCGATCGACGAGCAAAACCTGCGCGTGCTCAACCTGCGGACCGTCATCGCCATGAAAGAGAAGGCGGGGCGCGACAAGGACATCATGGCCCTGTCCGTCTTGAAGCGGACCCTGGAAATCAGCGAGGCGCAGGCAGACCAATCGTCGGGGCCGGCTGATTCGTCCTTGCCATAGCGAAGGAAACGACCCGCCTCGTCACATATCTATCGTGACCATCCTCCTCGCAGGAGCCGAATCATGAAACGCATGCTCGCTTTGGCGCTCTGCGCCGTCTTGCAGCCGGCCGTTGCCGACGCCGCCTGCTGCTACTTCTCCGCCAAGAACGCCGACATTCTCCAGCCGGCCCAGAAGGTGTTCCTTTCCTGGGACCCGGCGGCGAAGATGGAGACGTTCACCGTCCAGCCCAAGTTCGAGGGGAACGCTCTCGACTTCGGCATGGTCATCCCGACGCCGACGCGGCCCAAGCTGCACGAGATGCCCAAAGAGTTTTTCAAGCACCTGGCGGTGTACACCATCCTCAAGAAGCGCGAGTCGCCGCAGAGCCGGCTGCTATTCCGGGAGGACGATCGTCTCTTTCTCTTCAACGGGTTGCAGCGGCTCGGGGAGATTGCCGACAATCAAGGCAAGGAGAAGGCCGCGAAAGAGGGGCGCAAGGTGCTCGTCCTCGAAGCCGGCGTGGTCGGCAGCCTCGATTACAAGATCATCGTCGCCGACCGGGCCGACGACCTTTTCCAGTGGCTCAAGGACAACAAGTACCAGTACGCCGGCGATGAGGCGACGCTCGATCACTACATCAAGAAAAAGTGGTTCTTCACCGTCATGAAAATCGACACCATGGCGATGAAGAAGAACAAGGACGGCAGCTACGCGGGCGAGGTGACGCCCACCCGTTTCCAGTTCGAATCGGACAAGTTCGTCTATCCGCTCAAGATCACGCAGATCTCGGTGAAGGACAAGACCGAGGCGCTCTTTTACGTGCAGGCGCCGCACAAGGTCGATCTGCCCGGCGACTGGACGTATCAGTACACCTGGGTCCCGATGCTGCAAGCGGCGACCGGCTGCACGCCCGGCGGCATCCAGGGAGGCGGCGAGGAATGGGTCAAGGCGCTCGGCGGCCAGGTCCCCGTCCTTCTCAAACGCGCGGGTGATCTCGGCTTCAAGTTCATGCCCGGCCAGCGCCCGGCGCCTGGCCTCAAGGGCCACATCCCGACGACGATGGAATGGGCCCGCAAGTTGAGCGCGGACGACGTCAAGATCTTCAAAGGTGAAGCGCCCTACAGCGAGAAGGTTCCGAACGTGGACGAGGGCTTCACCGAAGCCGACATGAAGGACGTCAAGAAGGCGACCGCCATCCGCAAGGTCATCCAGGCCCGGCTCGCGAAGTGCCAGAAGGAGCGGCCCATCGGCTACCTGGTGCGCGAGGCGCCGGAGGAGGATGTGCGCGGCCTGGCGCAGCTCGCGGGACACATGCAGGAGGGCATGTTCATCACCAAGTTCCGCAAGAGCTTTTGCCGGGACGAGATGAACGAAGACCTGGATTTGATTCCGGCCCGCGAAGGCGATCACGAGGATCGGTCGGAGTATCAGGAGATATTGCCGACGTCGCCTCCGTGAGATGTTTGAACCACGGAAGACACGGAAAACACGGAAAGGAGCCGAGTCCTCGGCTCCTTTTGTAGTTCTCCTTTTGTGGCTCGTTCACTTCACTTCGTCTTGGTCGTTTTGGCTTTGCCGCCATCGCGTTCGTACGGCTTCTTCAAGTCGGTCTCGCGCTCCAGGCCCTGGAGCACGGAGCGGACCCAGGTCGGATCTTGCCTGGCGACGAACGCCGACGCTTCTTTGGCGCCCTGGGCTTGCGCGTGCAGGGCGTAACGCAGGATCGCCTTGCGGATCAGCGTCGTATCGTAGCCCTTTTTGCCGAAGAGGTCGACGACAGCCGGCAGCGTTTCCCAGCGGTTCCAGCGCCTCAGGTCCTCGATGGCGAAGTCGGACATGTCGGGCGCCCGGGCCGCCATCATCATCGCGGCTGCGAGCTCTTTCTCGGGGACAATGTCCGGCCGATCTTCCCACAGGAAACGCAGCGTGCGGAGGCAGGCGTAGCGGAGCAAGAACTCCTCCCTGGAATCGCTCAATCGGTCGTTGAGATAGCGCAGCGCCTCCTTCGGTTGCAACATCGTGTAACCGGCGAGGAGACCGTCGATCCCGGACGAGTTGCGCTTCTCCGGGTCGTCGATCATGCCGCGCAGCGCCTTGCCGTATTTCTCCGGTTCCTTGGCGCCGGCGTGGCCCAGGAGCGACGCGTAGAGGCCGTAGCGAAAGGGAGCGGTCTTTGGGCTCGCGAGCCAGCCGGCGATGGTCTCGGCCGGCAGCGTCGCCGCGAGGCTCCGGTAGTCGAGGTAGGACGCCTTGGCGAACTGCCGGTAGGCGTCGAGCGACACTTCGAAGTCGTCGCTCTGAAGATGCTGGAAGGCGTGGCGCAGGCGCTCGGCGGCCGGGGCGTCCGCGAGCTTGAGACCGCCGCGGAGGTACGCGAGCATGTCACTCTTGGGAGCGATCTCGACCCCGCGATAGGCGTCGAGCCGGTCCGTGCCGACGGCGACGAAGATCAGGAAGGGATGGACGCCCAGCTGCTTGTCCACGGTGACGACGTCCTTCCCCTTCAGGAAGGGATGGGCTTTCAGGATCTCGACGACCTTCACGTCGCTTTCGAAATCCAGCAGCTTGCCCGGCCGCGTCTCGATCAACTTGCCGACGATGACGAAGTCGGCGTCGCGGAACTCGCTGACCAGCGAATTGCCCTTGGGGTCGCAGAAGCGTCAGGCGAAGGCATGGCGCGGCGTTACCAGGAACAGCGCGAAGAGCGCCAGGCGGAAGACGGCTCGCATATCCATCCTCCCATCACTTGGTCTTCGTCGGCGTCTTCGCGGGCGCCTTGGTGTCTTCGCGCTCGTAGGGCTTCTTCAGGTCGGCCTCGCGTTCGAGGTTCATCTGCACCGAGCGGACCCAGGCGGGATCCTGCTTGGCGACGAAGGTGTTCGCGTCCTTGTTGCCCTGGGCCTTGGCGTGCAGGGCGTAACGCAAAATGGAGCGCTTGATCAGCGTCGTGTCAAAGCCTTTCTTGCCGAACAGGTCGAGGATGTCGGACGTCGCCTCCCAGCGGTTCCAGCGGCGCAGGTCTTCGATGGCGAAGTCGGACATGTCGGGCGCCCGCGCCACCAGCACCATCGAATGGACCAACTCCTTTTCCGAGATCAGGTCGGGCCGTTGCTCCCAGAGAAACCGGGCGGTGCGCAGGCAGGCGTAACGCAGCAGGAAGTCCTCCTTCGGATTGGCGAGCCGCTCGTCGAGGTAGGCGAGCGCCGCTTTCGGCTGCAGCATGGCGTAGCCGGCGAGGAGGCCGTCGATGCCGGAGCCTTTGCGTTTCTCCGGGTCATCGATCATGCCGCGCAGCACCTTGCCGTACTTTTCGGGTTCCTTGGCGCCGGCGTGGCCCAGCAGCGACGCGTAGAGGCCGTAGCGGTAGGGAGCGGTCTTCGGGCTATCGAGCCAGCCGACGATGGTGTCGGCCGGCAGGGTCGCGGCCATGTACTTGTAGTCGAGGTAGGGGGCCTGGGCGAACTCGCGGTAGGCGTCGAGGGAGACCTCGAAGTCCTCGCTCTGGAGGAAGTTGAAGGCGAAGCGCAGGCGATCGGCGGGCGTCGCCCCGGCCAGCTTGACCGCCCCCTTGAGGTATTCGACCAGCTCGGTCTTGCCGGCGATCTCGATGCCGCGGTAGGCGTCGAGCTCTCCCTTGTAGAGGTCCATGTAGACGAGGAAGAGGTTGGTGCTGGTCTGGTACTTGGGCAGCGTCACGATCTCCTTGCCCTTGAGGAACGGGTGGGGCTTGAGCACGTCGACGATCTTCAGGTCGCTTTCGAACTCCAGGTCCTTGCCCGGCCGGGTCTTGACGAACTTGCCGAGGACGACCATGTCGGCTTCCTTGAAGTCGCCGACGAGGGTCTTCCCCTTGTTCTCCTGACAGAAGGGGCAGGCCGGGGCGACGCCGGAGAAGACGAGGCCGCAAACGAGAGCAAACAAACCGAAAAACGCGCGACGCATGTTGAAATCCTCCAGGGAAGGCTTCATTATCACTTGGAAGGGACCGCCGCCGCAACGCTGAAATTCGCCGCTCTCGCGTTTCGCGCCGCGTGTCAGACCGATCGAAGCTCCTCGACGCTCGCCGAGAAAACCATGTCCACCATCAAAACACAACAGGTCACCGGCCGCCGCACGCTCGATTTCAAGTGCATCGACGATATCCGCGCCGACGTCGAGCAACTTGCCAAGGCAGAGCCGCGCGCCCTGGGCAACTGGTCAGCCGGGCAAGTGCTCATGCACCTCGCCATTGTCATGAACAATTCGATCGACGGCGGGCCGATGGCGTTCGGCCCGGTGCTGCGCTTCCTCGTCCGCCTGCTGATCAAGCGGCGCCTGCTGAACCGGCGGATGAGCCCGGGCTTCACGCTCCCCAAACGGGTGGAGGGGCTGATCCCGCCGCCGACAACCTGGGACCAGGGTGTCGAAGCCTTCCGGGCCGCCTTGGACCGTCTCAAGACCGAGACCAAGCGGGCGCCCCATCCCGCCATCGGCCGGCTCACCAATGAGGAATGGGACCGCCTGCATTGCCGGCATTCCGAGCTGCACCTGAGCTTCCTCGTTCCCGCGTAGTCGACCGTCGCTTACGCTTCCGGCTCTGATGTGCTGTCGCTTGCGTCTCTTTTCAGACGGCCTTCTCGATGTCCGCCGCCGGGCCGATCTCAGCGCCAAGCAGCGGCTTGGAGCCGCTCGTAGGGGAGCCGCCGTCACGGGCCAGCGCTCAGCCACTCGGCGAGCGGTCTGGACAGGAGTTGCCGCAAGAGTTCCTGCTGGCGGTGCCGGCATCCCGCCGCTGATGGTCGACGTAGGCTTTGGCGATCAACTCGAGGAAGTGTTGCGTCAGCGACACGGCGAGCGGGATGCCGATGATGCTGACCAGGCCGATGCCGAAGTTGACGAGCAGCAGGATGATGGCGGTCGCGTCGAGAGCGAGCTGGCGGGCGCGGATGATGTTCAGGCCGACGGGCCAGCGCTCCAGGCGTTCGGTGACGCGGCGGGCCGCGGCGTCGGTCTCGCTGGCCTGCTGGAGTTGCAGGCTGCGCTGCGGGCCTGGTCGAGCGTTCTGTGCGCCGTCCGACAGGCCGCCGGCAAAGCCCCGCGCACCAGAGTCCAGAGCGGGTTCTCCGCGGCCCGCCGTGCCGCTTCCTGCGCAGGGTGATCGAGCCAGCCGGAGAAGGCGCCCAGCACCGGCTTCTCCGGCATCAGCGCCGCCGCGGGCCGCGTCAACGCGCTGGAACCAGCTTCACGCGCACCAACCGGTACGGCGTCCGCAACAGGGAGAGAACGGTCCCGGCGACTTTTCCCAGACCGGGCGGCTCCAGCAGGTCCACGACGAGCCGGGCATAGGCTTCGTCGAAGCGGCGAAAGCGCTCCCCCGTCAAAACTCACGGCGATAGCGTTCCTCGAACTCCGCCTGCCCGGCTTGCACGGTCTTGCGCCAGCCGTCGAGCCGCGGCCAGATCCGGCGGGCGACCGTCTCCAGCTCTCCTTGATGCTCTTGAGGTAACGGTGCAGCCGCCTGTACGGTCCGCTGCCGCGCGTCCCCGTGGCTCAACTGGCGGACCTCGGCCAGAGCGCGCTCGCGAAAGGCTTCGCCTGCTCGACCGGACGTGCAGCTGGGCGAACGGCAGGTGATGGTGACGATGGCGGCGGTGGCCGCTCAGGCGTTTGCCGACGTCCTCTTGAAGTGGTCGACGAAGGCCGCGGCATCGTCCTCGCGCACCTTCACCAGACAGACGATCACCGTCTTGCCGGTCCTGAGAAAGAGGTCGAGAAAACGCGTGGGGATCTCATCGTTGTAACGTTCGTCGGAGGCGCCGAAGACGATGACGTCGGCGAGCCGCGGCGACCTCGATCAGTTCGCGGCTTGATAGCCGGTGGAGGCGGCGGTGGTCATGTCGGGGCAGTCCCGTCAATGACCGCGGAGCCGCAGGAGGGAGGCGTCCTTCGGGATTCGGGCCTGACGCGGCGAACCTGGTAGACGTCTTCGTCGAGGTCGGAGCCGCGGGCCGCGCTGAGCCGTTTCAACGGTCCGAGGAAACCGAGGTAGTCGCCCCAGGCAAGCGAGCCGGCCTCCGCGCAGACATAGGCGACCGATGGGGCGCGTGAAGCCGGCTTGCGGATTGGCCTCGGCGACCGGGCCGCCGCACAAGAAGTTGGCGACCGTGCTCTTGCCTGCCCCGGCCCCGCCGAGCACCGCGATGTGCAATGCCGGCGCGGTCGGCCGGTTCTCCAGCCACGGGCCGAGCACGTTCCGTACCAGGCCGCCGGCGAAGAGGAAGCGCCGCGTGCATTCCGGCCGCCGCGCCCGCGCATGCTCCTCCAGCCAGCCGAGGTTTCGGCCAACTGCCGCGTCAGACTTCGCAAACCGGCTTGTTCCATGAAGGCGGGCAAGTCAGGAGTCAGGGGTCAGGAGTCAGGAGTCAGGATAGAGAGGAATGGTCGACGGTCATCCCGGGGCCGTTCAGCGATCGCGATGGGTCTCGTGGTCCGCTGATCCGCCCCCCGCCGCCCGGTCCACGCGAAAAGGGGACAGGTCCATGCTCGGGAGCGCTGTCCCAGGAGCATCTCCTTGAGCAACAGTCCCGATCCCGGGGATAGTTGAATGCCCGCCCGGAAATGTCCGGCGCCGAGCCAGATGTTGTCCCAGCCGGGGACACGGCCGAGGAAAGGCAGGCCATCGGGACTGCCCGGCCGCAAGCCGGCCCAGGTCTTTTCCAGGCGAGCCTGACCGAGGGAGGACGAGGCGGACCGCGAGGTCGAGCAAGCCGCCGATGCCGCTGGGCGTCGTCCGTTTGTCGAAGCCGGCATACTCCTCTGTCGAACCGACGAGGACCTGGCCATCGCGCGCGGCACGAGGTATTGCGGACCATGCATGAGGACATGACGCAAGGCCGGCCGGTCGGGGTTGAGAAGCCGCGATCTGCCCGCGGACGGGCCGGATGCCAAAGCGTGCAACCGAGCGGCTTGAGCAAGAGATCGCTCCAGGCGCCGGCAGTGATCAGGAACGTTCGCCTGCGATCTCGCCTGCCGACTGCGCGCGGATGCGGCTTCCGCTCGGGCGCGAGGGCTTGTACATCGCAGCCGATCTGAATGGCCACGTCGCGCTTCACGCAACCGGCTTCCAGCGCCCGGAGATGGTGCGGGTTGCGGAGCTGGCCGAGTTGCGGGAGATAAAAGGCCGAGCCGAGGCCGGCCAGCCCGGCTCGCGGGCCCGCGTTTCCGCCCTGCTCAGCGTCTGCCAGACGACGCCTTGCCGCGCCATTCCTCTTCGAGGCGGCCGGGTGTCCGTGGGTCAGCTCGATGCCGCCGCAGACCCAGTAGCTGTTGTCGATGCCGGTCGCGTCGCAGCTCGTTTTGATACGGGGCCGGGGAAGAGGCGCCCGCTCAGGCCGCGCGCAGGCGGTCGAACGGGGTCCGGGCGTGGTCCGGATCGCTGGGGCAAGATGCCGGCCCCGGCCCAGGAGGCTTCTTGGCCGTCGCTGCGTTCGAGGATGGTGACGCGCTCCTTCCTTGGCGAGGTAATGCGCCGTCGTCAGGCCGATGACGCCGCCGCCGAGGATCACCACGTCGCTGCCGGAGGTCATGTGGTTTTTATAGCGGCTGGGGACGAGGGCGGGGCCGGATGGCGGGCTGCTCTTGCAAAGATAGGAGAATGAACGGCGTGGCTGCCGCAATCCCAGGAGCTAGCTGAATGAACGCCAACAGCACCCCTCCTGACGCGCCGAGATCGAACGACGCGTTATGGAATATCGCGAGAGCGCTTTGCGGCATCACGTGCCCGCAGGTGGTTTATCAAGGGGCGGCCTGCTTCTGCCCCTGGGAGTGTGGGGAAAGGATTGACGCGATCGCTTTTCAATTCGACCAATGGGCGCCCATCGCGGAGGCGGAGGCCTGGACCGTCGCTTGGTGGCAAAAGGGTGGTTTGCGGGCTACTGCCCAAGATGCGGTCGGCTAGTCCGCTACGGCCTACAGGACAAGCGTCGCGTGGAGAAGTTGGAGCACGACGAGCTGTGCTTGCCGCCGGCGTGGTTCGAGAAGCGCACCTGATTCGAGCTTCGCCCCGGGGTCAAACGGGACGGCGACGTGCGTTTGACGGGCCGGAGAGCCTACGCCGCCTCGGCTGTCATCCCGTCCCGGCCGATCGCCCGCGTCCCCCAGCCCGGGAACGATGTAGCTCTGCTCGTTCAGGTCATCCGTTGCCGTGAGGTAGATGGGCACGTCCGGATGCGCGTTTCTGAATACGCACACCTTCTCCGGCGCCGCGATCAGGCCGAGGAATTTGACGCGGCGAATGCCGGCGTTTGAGGATCGTGATCGTCTCCACGGCCGAGCCGCCGGTGGCGAGCATCGGGTCGACGACCAGGGCGAGGTCGAGGTTGGCCGGGGTGGGGAGCTTGTTGTGGTAGATGACCGGCTTGCACGTTCGTGATCGCGGTAGAGCCCGAGGTGCCAGACGCGGGCCGTGGGGATCAATTCGAGGATCGCCTCCCACATGCCCAGGCCGGCCCGCAGGATGGGGACGAGGGGCCGACCGTCTCGGCAAGGTGACGGCCTGTGCACTCGGCGAGGGGCGTCTGGATCGTGACGGGTTCGAGCCGCAGATCGCGTGTCGCCCTCGTAGAAGAGGAGCTGCGTCAGCTCGTGCACCAGCCGCCCGGAAGGTCTGTGGCTCGGTCGTGCGGTCGCGCAGCACGGTCATCTTGTGGAGCAGCAGCGGATGGTCGGAGACATGGACAGCTTCACGCATCGAACGACTCCTCAAGCGCCGAACCGCGCCGTGCCCCGGCGTCGCTTGTCTATTATGGCGGCCGATTCATCCTGTCCACGCCGTGGTACGGCGCCCGCGGCGCCTCGCGAGTGTGTTTTTTTCTCGCATCCACCGCCCTGCCCCTTTATAATTGGATCTTGCCTGCCTTGGGCCCCTTGGGCCGCCAGCCCGACCCTCCCGCCTTTTGGCTCGTCGCCATCCTGGAGATTTCATGCCTTCGGCTTTGCGTCCTCTGCCCCGCTGCATGCTCTTGCTCGCTTGGCTCGTCTTGGCGTCGGCGCCGCGGCCGCCCAGCCGCCAAGCTTGACTTCCGGCTCGTTCTTCCCAGCGAAAGTTGTCTTACGCACGCTCACGATAAGCAGCAGATCCTCGTCTCCGCCAATGCTCTCGATGTTCCAGCCGCGACGCGACACGCGAAGTCGCCTACGCCTGCCGGGACGCGGGAATCGCCAAAGTCGATGCCGGCGGCGTCGTCACTCCGGTCGGCAAAGGCTCGACGGTCATCAACATCACCGCCGCCGGAATCAAGCTTGCCGTCCCAGTCGAGGCGGTCGACGCCGCCGCGTCCGGTCAGCTTCGCCAACGACATCATGCTGATCCTCGCCCGCTTCGACTGCAACAGCGGGCGGCTGCCACGGGCGTGGCCGCGGGCAAGAAGGGCTTCAAGATCTCCGCGGCTACGACCCGGCCCGGCGACTACGTGAGCCTGACGCGGGCACGGAAGTGGCGGCGTCTCGATTTCGAGCCGAAGCCGCAGCTTGCTCATCCTCGCCGAGCGGCCAGGTGGCGCACGAGGGGATGAAACGCTTCGATGCCGCGAGTTGGCCGGGCGTATCACCGCCGAGCCGCTGGATCGCCGGCGGAGCGGGCTCGGACCTCGACAGCCGCTGCCGCTGGTCGGCGTCGACGTGCTTCCGACCTTCGCGGCTTCCCGAAGAAGGATGTATCCCAGCAACTCGCTGTCACCGCCCGCTTCTCCGACGGCTCCAGCCGCGACGTGACGCAGGAGGTGCGCTACTCGTCCAGCAACGAAGCGTCATGCCTCGTCGACGAGAACGGCCCGGCCCGCCTGCACGCCAGCGCGACCATCGCGGTCCGTTACGGCAATCGCATGGCCCTCGCCACCCTGGTCGCCCTCGAGCGCGACCCCTCCTTCGCCTGGACGAAGCCGGCCGAAGCCAATTACGTCGACAAGCTGGTTCACGACAAACTCAAGAGCCTGGAGATCATCCCGTCCGCCGTTTGCAGCGACACGGACTTCCTCCGCCGCGTCCATTACGATCTGCTCGGCGTGCCCCCCACGCCGGTCGAGGTCCGCGCCTTCCTGGAAGACAAGCGGGCCGACAAGCGCGCGAAGGTGATCGACGCCCTTCTGGAGCGGCCCGAGTTCGCCGAGTTCTGGGCCAGCAAGTGGGCCGACCTCTTCAAGATGCGCTTCGAGACGCTGCGCGACCGCGGCACGTGGGGCCTCTATCGCTGGCTGCGCGACAGCATCGCCGCCAACAAGCCGTACGACCAGTTCGTCCGTGACATCGTCACCGCCGGCGGCAGTTGCGCGGAAAACGCCCCCGCCAACTTCTTCCGCGTCTTCGACAACACCAACGAAGCGACCGAGGCGACCGTGCAGGTCTTCTTCGGCATCCGCCTCATGTGCGCCCGCTGCCACGATCATCCGTTCGAGAAATGGGTGCAGACCGACTACTACGGCATGGCGGCCTTCTTCAGCCAGGTCGGCCGCAAGCCGGGGGGCGTGCGCGACGACCTGGTCATCACGCGTGGCGAAGCCGTGCCGCAAGCGCAGCATTCGACGACCAAGGCGATGGTGCAGCCCAAGCTGCTCGACGCCGCCTTCCTGCCGCTCAAAGCGGACGACGACGCGCGCAAGGTCCTCGCCGACTGGATGACGAAGAAGGACAATCCCTACCTTGCACGCGCCGCCGTTAACCGCTTCTGGAGCCATCTCTTCGGCAAGGGCATCATCGACCCTGTCGACGACATCCGCTCGTCCAACCCGCCCAGCAACCCCGCCCTGCTCGAGGCCCTCGCCAAGGACTTCGTCGACCACGGTTACGACGTCAAGCACATCCTGCGGGCGATGCTGAACTCCAACACCTACCAGCGCTCGGCCAAAACCAATAAATGGAACCAGCTCGACACGGTTCACTTCTCGCATGCCGTGCCGCGCCGCCTCACCGCGGAGCAGGTGCTCGACACGCTCAGCCAGGTCACCGGCATCCGCGAGAACTTCCGCTCCCGCTTCGGCGAGGCGACGGTCGCCCTGCCGGCGGGCGGCGTCCGGGCCGGCGCCCTGCCGGACCGCCAGCTGACCGCCGAGTTGCTCGACATCTTCGGCCGGCCGCGCGGCGAATCGTCCTGCTCCTGCGAGCGCGTCGACGAGATCAGCCTGACGCTGGCGCTGCACCTGATCAACGGCCAGAGCGTGGCGCGCCGTCTCGCCGATCCGAACGGCGCCCTGGCGAAGCTGCTGGCCGACAAGAAGATGACCGACCCGCTGTTGATCGACGAGCTCTATTTGAACGTGCTATGCCGGCCGCCGAGCCCCGAAGAGCGGGCGATCTTCGAGCGGCACTTCGCGACGGCCGGGGCGATGGGGCGACAGCAGGCGGCCCAGGACGCGCTGTGGGCGCTCTTTAACTCGAAGGAGTTCCTGTTCAACCATTGATGCGCGACTTCGCCCATGCCCAAGCCGTACGATGCGACTGCGAAGTTTCTGGTGAACGAGTATCCGCTCGACTGGCTATCGCTTTCTCCTTACCCTCAGATTCACGAGGCGGAGCTTATCGACGCGGATCTGTCAACCGTAACGGCGAGCGCGGACAAGGTGCTGCGGGTATCCTTTCCCCTCAGCCCTGGATCTTCCATGTGGAGATCAAGCGAACCGCGATGATCGCTTAGCCCGGTAGATTTCATTGGTATAATGCCCTTTTGGAGTACAGACACGGTTTTACCGGTCCGCCAGATCTGACCGTCCTGTTGCAGAAGGACGCGTGGACGTCCGACCTCACCGGCGACTTCTCGCGAGCGATTCCCGGCCGCGATCCTTACCGCAGCTTCCGATTCGAGGTGATTCGCCTGTGGGAGCGCTCGACGGCGGAGATAACGCACGCGGGACTAGGACTTTTGCCCCTGGCCACGCTGACGGATGATGCGGCGGCGCATCTTCCCGCTGTCCTTCAGAGGGTACATGACCGCATTGAGCAAGAAGCGTCGGACGCAGTTCAGGCGGATAGGCTTTGGGCGACGGTCGCTCTTCTCATGAAGTTGCGCTATTCCGCGAACGAGGTGATGGAAATGGTTAGCAAGATCTTGCAGCCGGGCACGGCCGTCTACGACATGTTTGTCGAATGGACCGAGATCAAGACGCTCCGTTCCGTGTTGCTGCGCATGGGGACTCAGAAGTTTGGCGTCCCCGCGCCAACAAGGGTCCGAGAGGCGATCGAGAAAACCGAAGATGTGCCGGTGCTGGAGTCATGGTGCGACAGGATCATAAAAGTCTCCTCCTGGGACGACCTCCTCAACGGCGCCGCCCCCGACCACCCCGCCCCCTGAACCCGTAAATCCCACCCACCCCAAGGATCCTCTTCCATGTTCCGCTCCCGCCTTTGCCTCTGCGTTTTCTGCGGCCTCCTGGGCCTCGCCGCCTGGCTTCTCGCCGCCCCGCCGTCCGCGTCCGCCCAGGACAAGAAAAACCTCAGCTTCATCGACGATGTGGCCCCCATCCTCGCCAAGAACTGCTTCTCCTGCCACAGCAGCAAGACCAAGAAGGGGAAGCTCGACATGACCACCTTCGAGTCCTTCCGCAAAGGCGGGACGAAGGACGACCCGATCGAGCCCGGCGCCGCCAAGAAGAGCATCATCATCCAGGTCCTCACCAGCTCCGGCAAGGACCGCATGCCCCCCGTCGACGTCGTCCCCAAGCCGCTGCCCCCCGAGACCGTCGCTGTCATCGCCAACTGGATCGACCAGGGCGCCAAGCTCGACACCGGCCTCGACGCCAAGGCCGATCTCGTTCGCGAGTTGCGCGTCCGCTTCAAGCCGGAAATGCCCAAGGAAACCTATCCGCGGCCGCCGATCATCAACGCCCTCGCCTTCACCCCCGATAGCAAGAAGATCGTCGTCGGCGGCTACCAGGAATTGACCGTCTGGGACGTCGCCACGGGCAAGCTGGAGAAGCGCGTCTGGACGCGGGCCGAACGCGCCCTCTCCATGGTCTTCCTGCCGGACGGCACGCTCGCCGTCGCCGGCAGCCGCCCCGGTCGCGAAGGCGATGTCCGCATCTACAACATCAACGCCGCGCCCGCCAAGACCATCGGCGCCGTGCCGATTCTCGACGGCGTGCATGACAAGAGCGTCCTGGTCAAGGACCTCGTGCAGACCGACGACAGCATGCACGTCGTCGCCCTCAGCCCCGACGGCAAGAAGCTGGCCGCCGCCGGTGTCGACAAGATCGTCCGCGTCTGGGACCTCGCCTCCGGCAAGCTCGAGCACTCCATCGAGAACCACGCCGACTGGGTCTTCGGTCTTGCCTTCAGCCCCGACGGCAAGCACCTCGCCACCGCCAGCCGCGACAAGACCGCCAAGCTCTGGGACCTCGAAGCCAAGGAATCCGTCCTCACCTTCCCCGACCATGCCAACGGCGTCAACTCCGTCGTCATGGCCCCCGACGGCAAGTCCGGCATCTCCTGCGGCGAGGACGGCAACATCCGCCAGTGGCAAGCCACCGACATGGCCAAGAACCTCGGCAAGCAGATCAAGGTCATCGGCAGCCACGGCAAGCCGGTGATCCAGATGGTTTACCGCGCCGATCCCAAGAACCCGATGATCGCCACCGCCGGGGCCGACGGCACGATCAAGGTCTGGAACGCCACGAGCGGCGCGGCCATCAAGACGCTGACGGGCCTCACCGACTGGGCCTACTCGGCCGCTCTCAGCCCGAACGGCGAGTTGGCGGCCGGCGGCACGTTCAACGGCGAGGTTGGCATCTGGAAGATCGCCGACGGCAAGATCGCGCAGCAGTTCCTCGCCGCCCCGGGCTACGTCGCCAAGGCGCCGGAGGTGAAGAAGAAGTAGCCCAATCACAACGCCGCCGCGGCACAATCCGGCGCGCGCAAACAAAGCCCGGCATCATTGCCGGGCTTTGTCGTTGCCAGAGGTTTATTTCCCAATCACGGCACATCCGTGGGCAGCGGCGGCAGGTCATCGCCGGGCAGGGCGGGGCCGGTCGCCGGGTCGGTCGCGGGCAGGGCTGGGCCGGTCATCGGCAGGCCCGTGGCGGGGCCGGTCGTCGCCACGCCGGTCACCGGGACGAGACCCGTATCAGCCAGGGTAGCTTAGGTAGTAGCCCGGATACCAGTAGACGTAGCAGCGGCAGCACCCTGCCAGTAGCGGTAGCAATCGCGGCCCCGAACCACGCGGTGATCGAAGCGGAAGTGCCGGCCGCGGACGACGTGCTGGAAGGACGACTTCGTGTGAATCTTCGGGTGAACGTTCGTGTGCGTCGTCGTGTGAGCCGCGTGAACCGTGTGAGACGAAGAAGTCTTGGGGCCCTTGGCTTCGCTGGTGGCCGTCGGGATGAGACCGAAACCGCAGAGCAGAGCGACCGCGATGATCTTACGCATGACTGTGTTTCCTTGAAAGTTGTCCCGTCTTGATCTCGGCCGACCCGTTGTCGGCCCTCGTTTTTTCGTTCGTTACATCCTCCTATTGGCGGCGGGGAGCGGGTTGTGACCGGTTGAGCGAGGTTTTTGATCGACGGAACGTCTTGCGGCAATTGGCGATACGTGGACGTTTCCGGGTCGGCCGGCATTCGTTTGGCGCGACAACGTAGCTACCGATTTGTGGGGCGATGGGTTACGGTGGAGGTAGGTCGATTCCTCTAGCGCCCCGGGGTTGCGCGCGCGGCTCGGCAATGCTTCACTTCAGCGCGGCGTCTTTGGAGAGTGTCATGGACATGTCGCGATTTTCCCGTGGATGCGATCCTGGCGAACGGGAATGGGAATGGGGTGTTGCACGCGGAGACGGGGGCGCGGGAGGCGGCCGTCCGCGCGAGGCGGCGTCCGCGACACCGCAAGCGGGGGGCGGGGAAGGGGTGGAGGGGAGGCGCGTGCGGCGGGGGCGGCGACTGGACCCCGCAGGCTCGAAGACTCGCCTGCGGGCTTGGACTCGCCTGCGGGCTTGAAGACGGGGAACCCTTACAACCGGCGGGTGGCGCGGCTGAAGCGGCTGTTGCTGGAGGCGGTGACGGACGAGGAGATCGTGGCGATCGGGAAGAAGCTGGTGCAGCTCGCCTTGGAGGGGAACGTGGGGGCGGCGCGGGTGCTGTTCGCGCACGTGTTGCCGAAGGGGGTGGAGCCGGATCGGGTGAACATGGACGAGTGGGAGGGGTATCGCCAGGAGCAGCGGATGGAGGAGGAGATGAGGCCGATCATGAAGTCGATGGAGCCGGAGTTCGCGCTGGACATCGTGCGGATGCTGCGGCCGGCAGCGTCGGCGAGCAAGGCGGCGTTGATGGGGAGAGGTGTTGCGGACGGGATCGATGGACGTGTTCTCGTCGCCGGAGAAGCTGCGGACGGTGGAGGGTGGCGGCGTGGTGGCGCCGGGGAAGGGGAAGAAGGCGCGGCGCAAAGCGGGTAAACCGTGAGCCGTCTCCTGGCGCCTTGCGGGCACGGTTGGGTGGGCTTGCGCGGGGCGAAGGGCGGTTCGAGGCGGTTTGCGGTGGTTGGCGGCGTGACTTTTGGGTGACGCCGGGGTTTGATGAGGCGGAGAGGCACGCTTGGAGGAGGTGTGAGCGTGCGGGGTGCGCGCCGGATGGGATGGCGCCGCCATGAGCGGCGTGGCTCGGAGAAGAGCGAACCGGCGGCTTGAGGGGTGAGGGGCCCCGCGAAAGCATGGCGCCCACGGCGCCTCCTCATGAAGCATGCCACCCCGCCCGTTCGACGGGAGCAGAAATGGTCCAACGATTGACCGCCGTCGCATTGAGTTTGTGCCTTGTCGGCCTTGCGTCCTGGAGGCGCCCCAGTGGGCAACGACCGCAGCCGCCGAGGAACGGCCCCACAGGGAGGTGAAGAAGAAGTAGCGCACTCGAAAAAAGGCGTCTCGACTCGGTTCGGCAAGCGGACTCAAGCGGTCCGGCAACACGTGCTGGAATCATGCGCTCTTGAGCGCCGCTCGCACCTGCGCGGTGCGCGCGCTCGCGGGCTCCAGGCGTTCCAGCCGTGTCAGATAGTCGCGCCCCTCGGTCTCGCGTCCCTGGCCCGCCAGCAGCAGGGCGAGACGGGCGAGATAGCGCGGGTTCTCGGGCTGGTACAGGACGAGCTTCTCCAGGATTTCGGTCGCCTCGGCTGTGTGTCCGCCGCGCTCGTGGATGCGGGCCAGGCGGTAGAGTTCGTCGTCGTCCGGAGGCGTACGTTTCGAGGCGTCGCTGAAGAGCTTGGCCGCTTCGTCGTGTTTTTTTGGGTCCATGCCCAGGACCATGGCCCGCGCCCGTTGGTTGACAGGGTCCTCGGCGCCCGGCTTGCCGTTGCGGTTGAGGACGGCGATCGCCTCCTCGCGCCCGCCCGGATCCTCGGCGAGGGCGAGCGCCATTTGCCGCCGGAGCCGAGGCAAGAACTCGCGGGGCGTCGACGCCTCGGCCGAGAGAAGGTGGCGCAACACGGGCAGCGCCTTGGCGAACTGATCGGTCCGTTCGAAGAAATCAATCGCTTGCATCGCGAGGTTGAACTCCCCCGCTTGGTCCTTCACACCGGCGAGGAAAATCGCCTCCGCCTGCGCCAGGTCGCCCAACGCTTCGCGGCAGCGGGCGCTCAGATACGACGCCGCGACGGAGGGGACCTTCGCGATCGCCTCGTCGATGAGGGCGGCCGCCTCGTCGCGCTTGCCGCGCAAGGCCAGCGTGCGGACTAGGGCGATCCAGGTGTCGGGCGTGCCGGGGTGCAGGGCCACGGCGCGCCGCGCCGCCGCCTCGGCCTGCTCGTCGTCGCCAAGCCGGTGATAGACGCCGGCGAGCCAGGTCTGGACACGATGGTCCTTGGCGTCGAGATTGGCGGGGATGAGGGCGCGTCGGCGGGCCTTGTCGTGGTTAGGCAGGCCGAAGGCGGCGTCGACGCCGAGGCGGGCCAGCTCCGGGGCGAGCGGCCCCTGCTCCTCCAGCAGCGACACGACGGCATCGGCGTCGAGGAAACGCTTGTGCTCCAGGAGCGAGACGACGAGGAAGCGGATGACATCCGGGGACCGCTCCCCGAGGCGGACGGCATCCTGATAGTGGCCGAGGGCGTCTGCGCCGGCGCCGCGCGCTTCGGCGAGACAGGCGCGCAACAGGGCAAGTCGATGCCAGTCGCGATGGGAGACGGCGAGGCGGTCTAGCGCGGCTCTGGCGTCCACGAGCTTGGCGGGCTGCCTCTTACCGGCCTCGATGAGCAGCGCGGCGACGCCGGCGCGCCACCACATCCCGTCGTCTCCTTCGAGGTCGCGCAGCCCTTCGATCCAGCGCCGCGCCGCCGGCTCGTCCTTGGCCGCAAGGGCGAGATCGAGCAGCGCCGCCCGGCTGCGCACGTCGCGCGGCTCCAGTTCCGCCACCTCCCGCCAAAGGCCCTCCGCTATCTTCGAGGCGCCGAGCCGGCTCATCGTGGCCGCGAGGGCGGCGAGCAGACGGCCGCGCTCCGGCGCGGGCCGGGACGCCGCGCGGCGTTTCAAGTCGGCGACGGCGGCATCCCCATCGACGGCCCCGCCGCGGGCCCAGAGCTGAAGGCGGGCGAGGTCGAGAACCGTCTGGGCTCCCAGGGCCTTCTCGGCCTCGTCGAGCAGGCGCGCGGCATCCGCAAGACGGTTCTGCCGAGCGGCGAGGTCGGCGGCGAGCGTCCGGAAGGGAACGAATGTCGGATGCGTGGTGCGAGCCTGCTCCAGAAGGGCTTCGGCCTCGGCGGTTTTGTCGCGGGCGGCCAGCATCTCCGCTTCCAGCAGGATTGGCTCCAGAGACTTCGGCTCGTTCTTGCGGGCCCGCTCCAATGCCTCCGTCACGGGTGACCAGTCGCGATCGTTCTCCGGCCGGCGCAGCGTTTGGCCGAGCAGGACGCGAGCAAGGAGGAGATCGAGTCCTTGCAGCCTGGCGGCCGTTTTCTCCTGGTCGCGGATCAGATCTTCGAGGAGGCGCGACGCCTCGTCGAGCCGGCCGGAATGGGCCAGCGCCGCGGCGAGTCCGAGGCGGGCCTGAGGCCAGCCCGGCTCGCGCTCGGTAGCGCGGCGGAAGGAGACGAGCTCGCCTTCGACGTCTCCCAGGTTGGCATAACAAAGGCCCAGCAGCGCGTGCAGCCGGCCTTGCCAGTCGGAAGTCGGAGTCAAATCGGCGCGGACGCGCTCCAGGAGAGCGGCGGCCTCGGTCCAGCGTCCTTGCTCCGCGGCCAGGCGTCCCTTCAGGTAAAGGCTGAGGAGGGGCGCCGAACCGTCGGCGCTCAGGATAGCGAGCCGGCTGTTGGCCTCGTCCAGTTCCCTGTTGTCAATGAGCAGCTCGATGAGCAAGACGTTGAGGTCGGGAGCGAAGATGCGGTCGACCGCCTCGCGCAGGAGCGGGATCGCTTCGGCCGTCCTACCGGCGCGCATCTGCGCCCCGGCGAGCGCTTTGACGATCCCGGCGTTCTTGGGGTGTTCGCGGTATCCCGCAGCGAGGGTGGCGTTCGCGGCCGCGAGATCGCCGTGGTCGAATTGCCAGCCCGCGCGGGCCAGGAAGACGCCCGGCGCCTTCGGGGCGAGCCGCTCCGCCTCGTCGAGATCTTTCTTCGCCTCGTCAGGCTGGCCGTGACGCTCGAGGAAGCGGAAGCGCGCCAGGAAGGCGGCGGCGTCCTTCGGGTTCGCGGCCACCATGCGGTCCAGGACGGCGCGGGCCTTCTCCTCGGGCTCGGCCGGATTCGCGGCGTCCTCCGGTGGCAGCTCGAGCAGTGTCTGGACCCAGAGCTCGTAGGTGGCGATGCGCGTCGGATCCACCTCAACGGCGCTCGCGAACGCCTTCGCCGCATCGGCGTAGCGCTTCTTCGCCTCCAAGCACCAACCGAGGATGTGCTGTGGTAGAGGCGCCGGCGGCTCCGGCCGGTAGCCAGCGGCGACGAGCTTTTCCACCTGCGGCAGCGCGTCGTCCACGCGGCCGGCTTCGATCAAAAGGACGGCATAGCGGTAACGCAGGGGGGCGCGCTCCGGCTCGGCCGCGAGCACCTTTTCCATCTCGCTGCTGGCGTGGCCGCGAGCGCCGGGCGTGCGGGCGTAGTGATCGAGCGCAAGGGCATAGGCGGCGCGGGCGGCGACGTCATCGGGCCGGATCGCCAGGTAGTTCTGAAAATATGGCAGGGCCGGCTCGTAATCGCCGTTGGCGACCGCTTCGTTCGCCCGCTTCAGGAAAGTCTCAGCGCTGCGACGGACCTGAACGGCGTGCAGGAAATGGGCACTGACACCGAGGGCAAGCAGGATCGCAAGAGTCTTGACGAGACAGGGGAAATTGAGACGACGGCGCATGCTCAGCCACTCGAGAGGATGGGGATCGATAGCACATCCAATTCTAGGTCACAAATGCCAGGGCAGGCGGCGGATCGTTCGACAGGCAGGTCGCACACAAGCGTTCGTAAAGACATGAGTTACGATCAGTCATTCCCGGAGGGCGGGAGCTCGGCGCCGCGGCGGCTCTCGATTCGCAAAAACAGAACGGCTCCGCACACCGCGATCAACGCCCCCAGCGCGATGCCCCATTGCCAACCAGTCTGCTTGTCGACATCGAAGGCGCGGGCGACCCAGCCGCTCACCGCCGGTGTGACGATGGGCGCCAGCAGGCCGCCCGCGTTGCCGCCGGTGTTGCAGATGGCGGCGGCGCTGCCGCCTTGCCTGCCGCCCAGCTCGACGGACAGGGTCCAGACGGGCGCCTCGGTGGCGCCGATGGCCGCAAGGGCGGCGGAGAGCAGGAGGACGATCCAGACCGTCTCCTCCGCCAGCACGCCCAGGAGCAGAAGGGCGCCGCTGAGCGCGAGGCCGAAAGCGGGAAGGAGCACGCGGCCGGCGCGGCCGCTGAAGCGCCAGCGAAGATAGTCCGACAGCCAGCCCCCACCGATCATGCCGGCGGCCATGGCGAGGAGAAGGATCATCGAGTAATAGCGGCTCGCCTCCTTGCCGACGTGGAGCACATCCTCGAAGTAATAGTGGATCCAGAAGAAGAAGAGGTACTCGACGTAGCCGACCGCGGCATAGGCGACCGTCAGAAACAGGAGGCTGCGGTTGCGAAGCAAGAGACCCCACTCGACGGCGGGACGTTTTGCGATCTGCGGCGGCGCGGGCGCGGCGGGCGCGGCGGAAGGGGACGCCGGCGCATCGGAGGCGAGGAGGGTCCAGAGAAGCGCAAGAAGGAGCGTCACTGCCGCCGTGATGGCGAAGGCCGCCGGCCACGACGTGGCGTCCATGAGGAGGCCGAAGAGAGGGAAGGCCAGGGCGATGCCGACCCCGGCCGCGCCTTGCACCAGGCCGTTGGCCCAGGCGCGACCGGAAGGGGGCAACCAGTAGGAGACGAGTCGGCCGGCGGCGGGGTAGATGGGGGCCGTGCAGACGCCCATGAGAGCGCGGACGACGAACAGGGCGGCGACGAGTCCGGTAGCGGTCAGCGGGAAGACGCCGGTGAGGGAGGTGGCGGCGCAGAACAGGCTCGAGCCGAACCCCATGACGACCAGGGCGGCCCAGGGGCCGAAGCGGTCGATGCACCAGCCGCCGGGGGTCATGCAGATCATGTAGGCGAAGAAGAAGGCGGAGTAGACATAGCCGATCGTTTCCTCGTCGATGCGATAGTCGCGGCTGATGTGCTCGTCATAAGCGGCGGAGATGCTGACGCGGTTGAACCAGCTCATGAAGCTGTACGCGACGAGCAGGGCGACGATGCCCCAGCGGGCGGCGGAGGGAGTGACCGGGGCGTCGAGTGCGGAGGCGGGGGCGGTGTGGTTCATCCCATAACAGGAACGCGTCCGAGGGGTGGCGTCAAGGGAAAGAACGAGATTGCTGCGCCGACGGAGAGGACGGATAGAATGATTTCGTCCTCTTGTCTCACGCGGAGATTGTATGCCCTCACCGTTTCCTGGGATGGACCCGTATCTGGAAGGCGAATTGTGGACCAACTTTCACACGCAGTTCGCCGTGGAGATCGCCCGACTTCTGACTCCGCTGTTGCGGCCGCGCTATGTCGCATTGACCCAGAAACGCTTCATTGCCGAGACCTTTGACGAGACGGCAACCACCATCAGCAGCATCTATCCGGACATCGGGGTCGCGGAAACGACAAGAGGCGATCTCAGCGCATCGGCGGTCGCGGTTGCAACACCACTGGAAACGGTTTCCTTGCTCCCGGAGGAAGTGCCGCATGTTTGGGTTGAGATTCAGGATGTCCAAGCCCGCAAGCTAGTGACGTCAATCGAGTTCCTCTCCCCGACAAACAAGCGGGGGGAGGGCCGAGAGGAATACCTGAAGAAGCGCGCGGCCGTCCTGCGCAGCGAGGCGAATCTTCTGGAACTCGACCTGATACGGCATGGGCAGCGTGTGCCGCTCAGAGATCCTCTTCCGGCGTTCCCATACTTCGTGTTCTTGAGCCGAGCGCGACGCCGCCCGATCACGGAATACTGGCCCATCGGCCTCAATCAGTCGTTGCCGGCCGTGCCGGTCCCTCTCCTGGAGCCCGACCCCGATGTCAGCCTCCCTCTGCAACAGGCGCTGACGAACGTCTACGATGGATTTGGCTACGACCTGCTGATTGATTACCATTTGGACCCGGCGCCTCAGTTGTCGGCCGATGCTTCGGTATGGGCGGACCAAGTCTTGCGAGGGGCAGGGAGACGTTGAGAGCCGTCTCCATCGTCGGAGCTGAAAAAAAGACCCACGGCTCAGCGCCGTGACGGCAGAGCTCCGTCAAGATCCCCTATCCGGAGGGCGCCTAGGGAGTCTTCAGCTTCGCAAGCACGGGCTCGAGGTCCCAGTATGAGAACTGCCCCCCGAAGGTTGCGGCCGCACACCACCTACCGTCGCGCGTGATGGCAAGACGGCAAAAATCGCCCCCTTTGTGCATGTCGTCGATCGTCAGATCGAACGCCCGTTTGCCGGTTTCGAGGTGGAACAGAGGGATGATCCGCGCGCCAAAGCCGGCGACCGCCACCAGATCGGTCTTCGGAACGAAGGCGAAGTCGGGGATCTTACTCACGCCGAAGCGGCCGAAATCGAAGGTGAAGCGTTTCTTCCACGTGCCGACCTGCCAGGCGTCGGCCTCGGGGGCGCGTCGGTGGGAACTCAGCAGGTTTTTGCCATCGGAGGCGAAACGCAAGCCGTAAACAGGTCCCTCATAGGCCTTCCAGCGAGTGAGTTCTTTCTTTTTGACGAGATCGAAGATGAGAATGGCGCCCCAGGCGTTGCCCAAAGCGAGGAGGGCGCCGTCGGGCGACAGGGTGGCGACGCGAATGTCCTCGATCGGCAAGGGGGTGGTTTCCAGGAACTTGAGCGTCTTCGCGTCCCACTGGGAAACCGAGGAGCCGCAGACGGCGGTAAGACGTTTCTCCCCTGCGTGAACGAAGCGGCAAAAGTCCTTGGTCTCGTGGAGGGTCGAGCGCAGGCTCCAGGGGTCCCGTTTCCAGATCTCCACGGTCGTCCCCGCTCCTACCGCTCCGGCCAGCAGCGATCCGTCCTTCAAAAAGGCAACGCTTTGCGTCTGCGGGCCGCGCTCGATCAGGGCGGCGGACTCTTTCTTTTTGAAGTCCCAGATGGCAATGGCTTCGCCGCCCGAACTCCGCGAGCTGGCGCAGGCGAGGAAATGCCCATCCTCGGAGAAGGCAAGAGAGACGGGGATCATGAAACGTTCGGCGGGCAAAAAGCCGGAGACGTCCTGGCGCGGAACGCGATCCTGCGCCAGGACGATGGCGCCCTGCAAGAAGGCGATGACGAGAAGGAGGTTTTTTCTCATGCCGCTACGACTCTCAGAGTGACCGCCGTCCCCGCCGGGTTACCTTCGTTGGCGTTGTAGAGCCAATTGCGTCCCATCGGGGGAGGCGGGAAGAGCTTCATGTCGAAGTCGCCGATGATGTTTCGGGCAGGACCGACCTGGATGAGCTCAAAATGGTCGTTGAGATTGAGGACGGCCCCGATGAGCGTGTACACGTCGAGCGTTCCGCCCAGCGTCGCATCCCCCGCGTTGACCACGACCTTGCTGTAGTTCGCCATGTTCAGCAGACCCAGGCTCAGTGTGCCCGTCGCGCTCTGAGTGAAATCGCCGTTAACCGTGAGCGTCAAGGGAACGTTGTTCGCGCGATTTCCCAGGTTTCCGGCGGTGTTGGCAACGTCGATGACTCCGTTGTTCACGAGGTTGCCGGTGATGGTCGCGCCTCCCCTCAAGGTGGCGTTTTGTCCGATGGTTATCGTCGTTCCGGCAAGCGAGCTTCCGGCCGCGACGTTGACTGTCCCGGCGTCGATGTACCCGGCGGTCAAGGCCGTGCCGGCCGCGTTCATGAAGCGCACCGAGCCTCCGGGCTGGCCGATGTTCAGCAGGCCCGTCGAGCCCTGAACGAAGGAGGCCCGGAAGTCGAAGAGGTTGTTGTTAATCTGGATCGTGCCGTTGTTGGTGACCTTGACCCCCGCCGAGGTGACGCCCGCCATCAGGACGTTCACGACGCCGCCCGCGCTATTGAAGAACTCGCCGAGAACGCTCGCGTTGGTCAAGGTCATGAGCCCGCCGGACATCCAGTTGAACGTGCCGTTATTGACGATCTTCCCGACATAGGCGGGGTTGTGCTCGTTCCCGAGGACAATGTTGTTGGTCGTCCATGTAATCGTTCCGTAATTGGTGAGCAAGGTCGAGTCGATGAATACCGGCTGCCCAAGCGCGGCGAGGTTCATGGTACCGTAGTTCTCGATGGTCTGGAGGCCATCGAGAAACCCCTGGGTGTAGGTGAACGTGGCAAAGGATCGGAAATCCCCGTCGCCCGTCAAGGTGGCGAGGGACATGTTGCTGCCCAGGGTAAAGTTCGCGAAGGCAGTTACCGTCGAGCCACCCGCAAGCAAGAACGTGCCTCCGTCCTTGAGCGTTACGGCGCCGGCGCCGGCGAACGCCGTCCAGCCGCTGAAGGAATAGACCTTCGGATTGACCCCGAACTCCATGGTGGAGCCGTTGGCGACGTTGAACTGACCGGTCTCAGCCCCGCCGCCCGTGAACTGGAAAGAGCCAAGGTCGGCGTTAACCTGGCTCGCGCCTATCGTGTTGAACTTCGCCGCGATCTGCGTCACCCCGGCGACCAGGCCAGGGGTGTTTGGCTTCTCCACGGTCCCTTGATTGATGAACGTGCCAAGCCCGTCCGAAAGCACGCTCTGGTTGCATTCGATCCGGAGAGTGCCGCCGGGATTGTTGTTCAGGATCGAGCCGGTGTTGAGCGTGATGTTGCCGCCCGTCCAGCGCCCCAGGCCGCCGTTGATGTTGAGGCTCGCGGCGTTCTGCAGGATGTCGGGACCCGAAAGGAGCAACTGGCCGGGCTGCATCTCGTTGACGATGACGTTGTCGAGCGTGGTGTTGGACAGCTCAAGGTTCGCGTTCGTCGTGATGCCGCCGCCGACGAGGCTCCCGCCCGCGATCAGCGACGCTTGCGAGAGTTGGAGATTCTGCTGGAGCGTAATGACCCCGGCGTAGCCAGCGGCCACGGTGAGGTTCCGGACCGCTGGGATATCGTTCACCGAGTTCATGACGACCGGATTACCGACGAAGTTCAGATCGTCGTTTGCGGTTGGCTGAGAATTGCTGCTCCAATTCCCTGTGTCGCTCCAAAGCTGGGAGGCGCCCAGGCCCGTCCACGTGAGGACGGCCGGCGCGATTCGGTCGCCCAAACTTTCCAAGCCCAGCCGGGCAAAGTGGACAATCGGACGAGGCGGACGGGACACGCGCTTAATGCGAATAGCAAACTAGGAGCGGAGCGAAAGGGCGAGACCGTGGCAAAGGGAAGCGAGTTGGCGGAACAAGGCAGCCTCCAGGTTGAAGACCTGGGCGAAGAGAGGCGTATCCTACACTCAGGGCTCGCAGGAAATCAACCGGAAATCCTCGCTTCTTCGAATTTATTCTGGTTCGGTATTCTGCAACGCCTTCCTGGCGAGGGCGATGATCCGCTCATTTGTGCTGTTCCGCAGCGCCCTTTCGATCGCGGGTCGCGCATCCTTGGCGGCAGGGCCCATCGCGACCAGTATTCGCATTATTTGCTCCTGAAGGGCCAGATCGCGGGTATCTGTGATCATGGGCATGAGCGCAGGTAAGGCGTCGCTGCCCCAGGCGACAATGCTCGTCGACGCATCGCGTTTTCCCGTCTCTAGAGCCCGTAAAAGGACCGGCAGAGCAATCGCCGCATGTTTCTTGTTTACCCGTCCCAAAGCGCGCGTGGCCGTCCATTCGCACACGTTTCCGATCTTGTTATCTGCGGCAAGGACGCCAATCTCTTTCACCGCTTCGGCGCCAAGTTTATCCAGACCGATCTTCTCTAAGGCCCGAAGGACTGTGTCGCGAAGATTGGGTGAGGATGCGCGGTGAAGAAGCATTTGCTCCAGGCGAGGCAGGGCCGACTCCGCTTTTGGCCCAAAACTGCCTAGGGCACCCGCAGCGAGTATCTGAGTGCGCTCGTCCAGCTTTTCGTCGAGACAACTTATTAGCTTTGGTATGACACGTGGATCATCGCCGCCGATCATCCCGAGCGCCCCGACGATCGCACAACGTATTGCCAGGTTGTCAAAACGCTTATCCAGCGAGGTCAGCAGCGCCGGGACGGCGCTACGCGCCTGCTCGCCATGCTTGTAAAAGCTCGTAATGGCCATGACGCTTACGCGGACCTTCGTCTTCGTCCCCGGGTCGGGGTCCTCCATAGCCTCGATCAGGACAGGGATCACCCTGTCGGACTCCGACCCGATGTAACCCAAAGCCCAGGTAACACGACGCCGCAACTCGACGTCTTCCGCCTTCGCGTCCTTCAACAAATGCGGCACGGCGTCCTTCGCGGCCGGGCCGAGTTGGCCGAAGAAGTAGGCGAGGGCGGTTCGGACCTGTGGATCAGCGTCCTTCCTGTAGCAATCGATCAATTCGGGAAGGTGTTTCGCATCGCTGACCTGAAGTTCGGCCGCGGCGCGTCGGCGCGTTTCCACGTCCCCACGTTGGATCATCCGCACCAGTTCGCCATCCCTCGCAGACGGATCCTGAAACCCAATCAAGGCCGCCACGAAAAGAAACATGACGCTCCTCCTCAGTTACGCTCGACACGGCGTTTCAGGGGCGCGACAATCTCGTCCCTTGGCCGTGGGACCAGGCTGGGCGAAACCGGGAAACAAGCACGGATGTGAAGCAGGCCTCTATAAACGACCTGGAACGATCGCACGATGGCAGATTAGCCAATCATGGCGACGATATCAAGCCTCTGCGCATAAGAGGGCACGCCATCCAGCCTTTTCCCAGGTTGGACGGTTCGTCGAACGTCTCTATCATCTGGCTGAAGAAAAAGACCCACGGCTCATCGCCGTGGGTCTTCCTGATCGGGGCAAGCTCTCTGTTCCGGCCCCTCGCTGTGTCTCGATTGTCTTACCAGTTCACGCGCTCCACCGCCTCGCCGACGCCCATGCGGTAGCACATCTGCTCGAACTCCTCGCGGAAGCGGGGGTCGGTGCTATGGAGGTGCTCCCCTTCCGTGATCAGCTTGAGCTTGTCGTCCCGGTGCACGCCGTGGCCTTCCAGGGCGCGGGCGAAGGGACGCAGGTCGGCGGCATAGACGACCAGCAGCTTGTGCTCGTCGAACTGGACCTCCATGGGGCCGCTCGTCGACATGGCGGCGACGCCGGAGCAGCCATCGTTAAGCAGCAGCTCCTCGAAGTCGCAGCAGTAGCTCTTGAAGATCGGCAGGTCGAGGTTTTCGCGGAAGAGGTCCTGGTGCTTGCTGCCTATGGACTCATGGCTCGTTTCGAGGACCACGTCGACCACCTCCCCCAGGGGGTCGAGGAGATCCAGGAAGGCGTCGAAGAGCTTTTCGCGCGAGACGGCGGCGGCGAGGACCGGGACCTGGAACCCGGCCTTGGCGTCCTTGTACATCTCGATGCGATAGCCCTGCCGTGGAATGACCTGCTTTTGCAGGGAGGGCCGGATCGCGTCGGTCAAAAGGAAGCTGCCGTAGCGGTCCTGGCGGAGGTGCTCGACCAGCTTGGGATCGTTCATGGCGCCCCTGCGTTCGGGGAGGGTTCTCGGTTGGCCGACCGCGGGGATGGCGGCATCTCCTGAAATATAGTTCGCGAAAGCGCCCGCGGCCAATTCCGACACTGGATTCTAGGCAGTGGTTTGCAGGCAAATGCAAAACCTTTGCCGCCGCGCGGGTTGCGCGGGTGAGACAGGTGGTTGCTGGTTTCGGGTGGCTGGTGGCTGGAACAGCGGGGGCTGGCGCCTGGTGATTCGTAGCGGAGGGGGACGGCTCGCCAGCCACGATCAACCAGCCACCGCTTTGCCTTGCCTTCCCAGCCTGCCGGGGTCATAATTCGTCTGCCCCCTCCCCACCGGAGAATCGCCGATGCGATCCTGGATCCTGCCCTTGTGTCTCGTGGTCGCGTTTCCCCTCTCCGCCTCCGCCGGCCTCGCCGGCAAGGGTAAGGTCATCCTCGACTGGTGGGACGTCGCCTTCCTCGAAGGCGCCCGCGCCGGCTACGTCCACACCCAGGTAGAGGAAGTCACCAAGGACGGCCACATCCTGCATCTCGCGACCGTGGAGCTGCGCCTGACGGTGAAGCGTTTCGCCGACACCATCCAGCTCGCCATGGACACCGGTACGGTCGAGATGCAAACCGGCAAGGTCGTCGGCACCCTGATGCGGCAGGTCATCGGGAAGGGGAAGGACCTGCTGATCATCGGCATTGTCAAGGACGGGATGCTCCACCTCACCGAAGGGGGCTCGCGCGTGCTCAAGCCCGCCCCGTGGAACGACGAGGTGATCGGCCTGTTCCGCCAGCAGATGATCTTCCAGGAAAAGAACGTCAAGCCCGGGGACAGCTTCAGCTATCCCAGCTTCGAGCCGACCCTCAATATCGTCCTGGAGCACAAGGTCGAGGTGAAGGAGGAAGAGGAGGTCGAGCTGTTCGGCGGGAAGACCAAGGCGAAGCTGCTGCGTGTCGAGATCAAGCCGCCGCGCGTGGAAAAGGTCGAGCTGGCGTCGATGATGGTCTGGCTCAAGGAAGACCGGATGCCGGTGCGCTCCCAGTTCGAGGTTCCCGGCCTGGGGAAGGTCGTCTTGTACCGGACGACGAAGGAAAACGCCCTGGCGCCGGCGCCGCTGGCCAAGCTGCCGGACATCGGGGTCAACCAGTTCATCCGCCTGGCGCGTCCCATCGCCCGTCCGCAGCAGGCGAGCTCCGCGTTGCTGCGCGTTACGGTGAAAGGGGATAGCGATCCGGCCAGCACATTCGCGCGCGACGAGCGGCAAAGCGTCAAGAACGTGAAAGGGTCGACCTTCGAGCTGGAGACCAAGGCGCGGGGAGCGAGCGCGGACGAGAAGGAGCCGGGCGCCGAATATCGCGAAAGCTCCTACTTTATCACGAGCGCCGACGAAAAGGTGCAGGAGCTGGCGCGGCGCGCCGTGGGACGGGAGACCGACCCTTGGCGAAAGGCCGTGGCCATCGAAAAATGGGTCTTCCGCAACATGAAGGCGACGAGCTACGAGGCGCTCGCCAGCGCCGATCATGTCGCCCGCACCCTGGAGGGGGACTGCACCGAGTTCGCGATGCTCACCGCCGCCATGTGCCGCGCTCAAGGCATCCCGAGCCGGACGGCCGTCGGACTGATCTATGCGGATGTCCACGCCGGCCCGATCTTCGCTTTCCACATGTGGACGGAGGTCTGGATCGACGGGCGCTGGGCGCCGCTTGACGCGACGCTGGGGCAAGGCGGGATCGGGGCGTTCCATCTCAAGATCAATGACCAGAGCTGGCACGAGGCGCGGACCATGACGCCGTTGTTTCCCGTGTTGCGGGTCCTGGGGCGATTGCAGATTGACGTGCTGGCAGTGCGCTACTAAGGTTGAGTCGATGGCAACGAGAAGCCCTTTCGTTACCAGGCCGGGGGCACGGGAGGGCCGGGCGTTCGCCCCCCTTCTCCGGATTTGCCCTGAATTTTCTTGAGTTTTTGCGCCCGTTTGGATAGCTTTGACAGTCAATTCCGTCTATAGGTTAGATGGACGGGACGTTTCCCGAAGCGGTAGCTTCGATTCGCATAGCGGAGATTCTCCTTCCCCAGTCCAAGGCGTTGCTCGGGTTTTGAGGTTGGAACCAGCAGTCCCTCGTCCGGAGCAAAGCATTTCCTCTTCCCTTTAAGAACTCGTTTCTTTTGCATGCTTTTCCCTCAGAGGCAACTGGACCCATCAGGCGAAGCGGACACCATCCAGGCGGGGATGCTTGGAAAGCACGGTCGCGAGCGGAGCGCCGGCGGCTTCCCGAGAAGGAGCACGATGTCATGGGAAGCGGCGCGGCGAGCCTGAAGCACAGAAAAGACCGCGACGATGGCGCGCATTCGGACCGGCAAACTCCCCCACCAGACGCAAGGGACCCGTCACGGATGAATCTCCACGACAGGACGGCCAGCATTCGCCCGCGGACCGAGGCCGTCATGACCGCGCGCCAGCGCACAGCGGGCGCCGCGGACACCGCGCTCCCTCCGAAACCGGTCCCCCTTCCCTGGGAAGAATGGTTCCGCGCCGCTTCCGCCGAACAGCAGAAAGAAATCCTCGCCCTGGCCCGCCGGCAAGGGCTGGTTTACGTCCACCAGACGCCTCTTCCCGCCAACGGCGCCGCCAAGGATCACCCGCCCGAAGAGTCTTTCCTCGCCCGCCTCCTCGCCGGCCATGTCTCCGCGCTGCCCCCGGTCCAGCCGCAACCGATCGAGGACGGCGACCTGGATGAGGCGCAGCGCGAGGCCGTCGCCCGCGCCCTCGCCACCCCGGACGTG
Source organism: Gemmataceae bacterium (assembly GCA_046350295.1). GTDB lineage: Bacteria > Planctomycetota > Planctomycetia > Gemmatales > Gemmataceae > JAXMAR01. The sequence goes on along the minus strand of JAXMAR010000033.1, from coordinate 58,983 downwards.
TTCCTGCTCGAGGGCCTGCCGGGCAGCGGCAAAACGCGCGTCACCGCTGAAATCATCCGCCGCGCCTGCCGCCTGGGCCGGCGCGTCCTGTTCGTGGCGGCGCGGAGCTGCTCGCTCGACGCCGTGCTCGGCGCCCTCAGCGGTTGTCCCGAGACCCTCGCCGTACGGCGTACCGGGCCGGAAGAAGTCGGCGCCCAGCTGCCGCCCGCCGTTCAAGCGCTCACCTTGCCTCACCTCGGGCCGGCCTTCCGCGCCCATATCGCACAGACCGCCGCCGCGCTTGCCGCCAGGCCGGAATATCACAACGGCGACGGGCAGGAAACCGCGGAGCGCCTTCAACCCGCCCTCGCCGCGTGCCTGGAGCACGAAGAGCAGGCGCGCCAGCTCGAAGCGAAGATCGCGACGGTACCGCAGCGCGTCCGGGCGGAGTCCGCACAGGCCGGTACGGCGCTGGCCGCCCGCGTCCTGGAAACGCGCAGCCGGTTTGAAGAGCGGCGCCGCGCGCTCGAGCAGGAGCGACAAACCGCACGGGCCAATGCGGCACAGGCCGGGGCCAGGCGCGAGGCCCTCCAGCCGCAGCTCGCGGCGCTGCGTCCTCTCGCGGAAGCGCGCCGGACCGGCCGCTGGTGGAGCGGCGCTTGGTGGAAGGCCGTGTTTCGTGGCGACGTGGCGGCCCGAATGGCGGAGCTCGAAGAGCAGGAGCGCCAGGCCGGGGCCGACCTCGCCGCAGCCGAACAGGCCGGCCACGCGCTGGATGCGCGTCGGGCCGAGACCGAGAACGAGGAAGCGGCGTGCGTCGAGCGCCTGATTCAGGCGGAGAGCGATCGGCAAGGCGCTGAAATCGAGGAGGCGCTGCGGCGTGTCCGGGCGGCGTTGGCGGAGGCCCGGGAGCGTTGGCACGCCATGCTCGCGGAGCTGGGGCTGGCGGCACAGGAGCCCAGCGAAGAAGGCTTGGGCCAGGCGCGGCAGGAATGGACGCGCCGGCAGGACCGTCTGCAGGCGCGAAGACAGTTCAACCGCGACTGGGCCGCCTTCCTCCATGGCTCCGCGGATGAGCTGGTGCGCCGCCTCCCCGACCTTGCCAACCTGATCGCCGCCCCGCTCGACGGCTTCGACCTACATCCGGAAGCGCGCCGCTTCGACCTGCTCATTCTGGAAGACGCCCACCTGGTCACCGAGACCGATCTGCTCCGGCTCTCCCGGGCGGCCAATCACTGGGTGCTCATCGCCGATCATCAGCCCGATACGCTGCCCCTGGGCAAGAAGGATTCGCCGGTTCGGCTCGGAGAAGCCAACGTACTGCGCTCGCGCTGCTTCCACAAGCTCTGGCAACACCTGCACGGCGACCTCACCCGCTCCCCTTACGCCTGGCGCCGCGAGCAGGGCCGCCTCTGTTGTCATCTCCGCGCCGTCCGGCCGGAGGAGCAGAGCCGCCTGGAGATCGAGCGCCTCGCGGATTTCCCGGAGGTGGAGCTGCGCATTCTGCCCACGCCGCAACCGGCGCTGGCGCAGATCGTCTTTCCGCCCCAGATGACCATGGCGCAGGCCAAGCAGTTCATCTTCCGCGAGCTGCAAGAGGTGGCGGTGCAACGCCTGGGCCGGACCGCCTGGGTGCGCGAGGAGCCGGACCGCTTCGTGTGCCGCCTCGTTCCCTGGGTCGAGCAGCCCGGGGGCGAGCCGATCGAGCTGGAGAAGGGCGTGCGTGAGTGGGCGGACGAGAGCCATTCCGACCACATCGAGCGCGGCGCCGGCTGGACGCGCCCAGGCCGAGCTGTGGCTGCAGCAGCACCTGCGCCTGCGCGACAGCGGCCGCACGATGTTCCTCGGTGTCTCCTACCGCTCCCAGGGGCCACTGGCGCGGATCGTCGGGGATGTTCTCTTCCCCGATCTCCTGCTTTGTGCCCACGGACCCGACACCACCGCGGAGGCGCCGCTCGTCTTCCATCCCATCCCTTGCCCGCCCCGTGACAACGGCCGCAAGACCGAGGACAAACGTCATGCAGCCGCCCCGCTCTGGCCGCGCGAGGGCGCCGGGCTGGAGATCGACTTGACGGCGATCCGGCCGGTCGACCGCATCCCACCGGACCTGCGCAACGTCCTGCCGCGGCGCGGTTTCGCCAACTACTTCGAGGCCCAGGCGCTCGTCAAGCGACTCGAAAGTCTCGCGGGCTCCGGCAACGGCGCCACGCTGGACGACGTGGCGATCGTAGCCCTCTACGAGGGACAGGTTGAGCTGATCGCAAAATTGATCGAACGATCCGAGACGCTCCAGGGCCGGACCTTCCCTCTTGGCCTGCCGGAGAAGTTTCGCCAGAGCGAGTACAACACGGTACTACTGAGCTTGACGCGGAGCCATTCCCACCGGGCAGTCGCCTTCGGTGAACATCCGCAAGACCTGGCGCTCGCTCTGACACGCGCCCGCCGCCGGCTCTATCTCTTCGCCGACCCCGGCAATCTCATCAAACGGGCCGGCTGGCAAGGCCCGCTCGAGCACCTCGACGCCGCCGCCGCCGCCCTGGAAGGGCAGCGCATCGCCCAGCTGGCACGCTATCTCCAGGGACAGGGTCGCTGGCAGGATGGCTTCCGCGCCGAACGGAGCTGACCGCTAGCGCGTCATCAGGTCCACCACCGTCGGATGCTCGCGCGGCTCCTTGGGCGGGAAGAAATACCCTTCCACCAGGATCGCTCCGGTCCGGTATTCCTCCGCCTCCATGAGCATGGCGTGCAGCTTCCGCAGGTTGTAATGCGGCACCATCGGAAACAGATGGTGCGGCAAATGATAGTCATTGCCGATCGGGAACACCGACATGCTGATGAGTGGATGGACATGGAACACGCGCGTGTTCGTGAACCGCGCCTGATCCGCGTTGCCGTGCTGCACGATCTGCCGCAGGATCATGTAGAAGGAAAAGGAAGTCCCCAGCGGCACGAGCCAGAGCAGGAAAAAGTAAAACCAGACGGGCCGGCCGGTCCAGACGGTCAGCCCGGCGATGGTGGCAGAGAGGAGCGTGTAGAATGTCAACCGCATCATATTTTGCCAGCGGGTCGGAATATCGCTCTTGATCGAGTACTCCGTCAGCCAGCGGTCCGGAACCAGCAGGAAGAACATCAAGCCCACGGCCAGGAACCCCACCGGGACCCATGCGAGCAGCGCGGTTTCCTCGTTCCACGCCAGATACGTCAACGACCCGATCAACCCGGCCAGGTACGCCAGGCTGAAGAACACGACCGCCTTCGCCGCCCGCCGCTTCATGTGGTACGGGCTGCCCACCGGACCATTCGGCTTGAAGAAGGCGCGCACCGCCACGTAGCGCAACAAGCTCGGCCACCACAGCGCCTGCTTGATGCAGCACTCCCACACGAACCGGCCCGCGGACATCGGAAACCGATAGCGATGCCCCGACAGCCGCATCTGCGTCCAGTCGGGGTCGCGCTCGGGATCGTTCGGGTACTGATGATGGCCCAGGTGCTGCACGCGATAGGGGTGCGTCGTCCCCAGGATCGGAAACATGCAGAACCACTCGGAGACCAGCTCGTTGAGGAGCCGGTTCTTGAAGAGCATGTAATGGGCGGCCTCGTGCGTCAGCGTCGCCAGCCGGTGCTGCCCGGCCCCGACGCAAACGATGCACAGGAACAGCGCCGGCGCCCCCCAGGCGAGCGACCAGCCCTCGAACCAGAGGAACTCGCACCAGGCGACCGTCAGCCCGATGACGATGGCGAGGAAGAGGTATTCGCGCAGCAGGTAAAGCCAGCCGGTCCAGTTATTCGTCCGGCGCAGTTGGGCGACGCGGCGCAACAGCTCCCGGTCGGTGAGATCGATAGCCGGTGAAAGCGTTTGTGACATCTGTGCGGGCGCTGGCGGGCAACAGGGGGAAAATGTTAAAACTACCCGGCCTTTGCGGCTTTTTCAAGATAACCGCGTTGAATAAAATGGCGAAGTGGGAGACGGGTAGGTCAGCCTTTCCAGGCTGACAGCGGGCGCCTGCCTTGAGTCGAATCAGGGTCGCGACATCCGGCTGGAAAGCCTGACCTACATCAGGCTGGAAAGCCTGACCTACATCAGGCTGGAAAGCCTGACCTACGTCGAACGCGAACAGGAACGAGAAGACGCTTCATGTGCGGCATCGCCGGCATCATCGATCTCACGGGGCGTAACCTCGCCCCCACCGGCGTCGTCCGCCGCATGGCCGACGCCATCATTCACCGCGGCCCCGACGAGGAAGGGTACCTCGACGAGCCCGAGATGGTCCTCGCCAATCGCCGCCTCAGCATCGTCGGCCTCGCGGATGGCCAGCAGCCGATCTGGAATGAAGACCGCTCCGTCGTGACGGTCTTCAACGGCGAGTTCTTCGACTACCCCGAGATGCGGACGCTGCTCGAGAGCCGCGGCCATCGCTTCGCCACGCACTGCGACACCGAGCTGATCCCGCACCTGTGGGAAGACCACCACGAGCAATTTCTCGATCACTTGCGCGGCCAGTTCGCCATCGCCGTCTACGACTACCGCCGCCGTCAGCTCGTCCTGGCGCGCGATCGCTTCGGCATCTGCCCCCTCTTCTGGACCAGGCAAAAAGACGGCTCCGGTGACTGGCTCCTTTTCGCGTCCGAGATCAAGGCGATCCTGGCGAGCGGCATGGTCGAGGCCCGTACCGACCTGCGCGGCCTCGACCAGGTCTTCAACTTCTTCGCCGTCCCCGGCCCCGCCACCTGCTTCGAGGGCATCCAGGCGCTCCAGCCCGGCCACATGATGAGCATCCAGCTCGGCCGGCCCGGAGAACCGGCGCGCCTGCGCGAGCGGCCTTACTGGATGATCGATTTCCCCAACCAGGGGGACGAGGACCCGAGCGACGATCCGCGCAAGCTGGTCGACGAGTTCGAGGACCGGATGCTCGCCGCCGTCGAGCGCCGGCTGCGGGCGGACGTCCCCGTCGTGTCTTATCTGTCCGGCGGCATCGACTCGAGCCTCGTTGTCGCCATGGCGGCGCGCATCCGCGGCACGTCGATTCCGACCTTCACGATCAAGGTGCCTGGGCGCCTCGATGAAACCGACCAGGCTGCCGTCACGTCCCGCCACATCGGCGCCGAGCCGATCGTCGTCCGCTGCGGCGACGAGGAGATCACTCATGACTACCCCGAGCTGATCCGCGCCGCCGAAGCCCCCGTCATCGATACCTCGTGCGTCGGCCTCATGGGCCTGGCCCGCTCCGTCCATCAACACGGCTTCAAGGTCGCCCTCACCGGCGAAGGCTCCGACGAATGGCTCGCCGGCTACGCCTGGTTCAAGATCCATCGGCTCCTCGGCTACCTCGATATCATCCCCGGTGTCCCGCTGAGCAAGTTCCTGCGCCGCGGCATCATGCGGGCGATGGGCGCCCCCAAGGGCGCGCTCGCCTATGTCGCCCGCATCCGAAACTTCCTGGGAGACCACACGCCCTATCAAGACATTTACGGCGTCATGGGCCAGTCGCGCTTGCGCTTCTTCAGCCCGCAGACGCTCGAAACGCTCGGCGACTATCTGCCTTACGAAGACCTCGCCCCGCCGCTCGAACGGATACGCCGCTGGCATCCCATGAACCGCGCCTTCTTCTGGGCCGGCCGTATCCACCTCGTCGGCCACCTCCTCGCCTCCAAGGGGGACCGCGTGGCCATGCACTCCTCGGTCGAGACGCGCTACCCGTTCCTCGACGAGGAGGTCTTCGCCTTCCTCGCCCGCATCCATCCCAAGTGGAAGCTGCGTCGCTTCCAGGACAAGTACATCCTCCGCCTCCTCGGCGAGCGCTACCTGCCGCGCGAGGTCGCCTGGCGTCCCAAGGGCATGTTCCGCGCCCCGCTCGACAGCTTTTTCAGCCACGGCACCCCCCCCTACGTCGACCAGCTCCTCAGCGAGGAGTCGCTCCGCAAGACCGGTTACTTCAATCTCGATGCGGTCAAGGCGTGGCAACGCGCCGTCTTCGAGAAGCGGCTCGGCTTCCGCAACCGCTCCTCCGTCGAGCTCGGCCTGGTCGGCGTCCTCGCCACCCAGCTCTGGCATCACACCTACATCGACGGTAGCCTCTGCGCCCTGCCCGGCGCCGCCAAACCGCAAACGCTGAGGCGTCCCGAGCTCGTCACCGCCTGACCCGAGCGACAAAGCCAACCGTCTCCGAAAGCGCCAAAGATAAAGGGCCGCGGCATCGTGCCGCGGCCTTTATCTTCCACGTCGTCGGCTTGCGCCGGCCGGGATCATGGAGGCGAGGTCGGGAGGATCTCCTCGTACTCCGAGGTGTCCTCGTGGTCCCCCTGGCGGGACGGGATGAGGACGAGGTCGTCGTTCATCTCGTCACGGCAGAAGATCTTGCGGAACTTGGTGATGAACTTCCCCTCGGCCAGGTGGCCGGTGAGCTGGGTCAGGCCCTTGAGCTCCTCGGCGGGAACGTGCCGCACGGCGTAGCCATAGGGCCGTTCTTTCTGGGCCTTGGCGAGGCGCGACTGGATCACCTTGATGACGGCATCGGAGCGCTTGGGGTCTTTCATGTCGGCCTGGGTGAAGCCTTCGTCGACGTTCGGGACCTTTTCGCTGTAGGGGGCTTCCCCCTTGAGGACCTGGACGTCCTCGGCGGTCAGCTTGCGGGCCCATTCCATCGTGGTCGGGATGTGTCCCTTGGCGTTCGGGGCGGGACGGCGACTGGCCACGAAGTGGAAGCCGAGGTCCTGGGCACGCTTGAGGAGCACCGGAACCTGTGGCCCGAGGTCCTTGACCCATTGCTCGCCGCCCCCCTTGATGCCGCCGGGGGTGCAGCCGGTGGCCGCTTGCAGCATGGGGATCCAGGTGTACTGGTAGGTGTTGTCGCCTTGCAAGTCGACCTTGTGGGGCGCCTGGACGTAGAAGAGCGCCTCGGTCTTGTCCTTGACGCTGATCTGCGTGATCTTCAAGGGGTAGACGATCTTGTCGCTGGCGAACTGGAAGCGTGTCGGCGTCACCTCGCCGGTGAAGCTGCCGTCCTTGTTCTTCTTCATCGCCATGGTGTCGATCTTCATGACGGTGAAGAACCACTTCTGGCGCACGTAGAAGTCGAGGGTCGCCTCGTCGCCTGAGTACTGGTACTTGTTGTCCTTGAGCCACTGGAACAGGGCGTCGGCCCGGTCGGCTTCGAGGACCTTGTAATCGAGCGAGCCGACGACGCCGGTCTCGAGGATGCGCACGGGGGGCGGCTCGGGCGCGTCGGCCTTCTTGCCGGCGGCGCTCGATTCGGCGGCCATCGCCTTGCCCTTGGCTTTGCCGCCGCCGAACTTGTAGCGCGGTCGAGGCAAGAGGGCGCTGCGCGGGAACTCGCGCCGCTTGAGGATCGTGTAATAGGCGAGGTGCTTGAAGAACTCCTTGGGCATCTCGTGCAGCTTGGGCTGCGCCGGCGTCGGGATCACCATGCCGAAATCGAGGGCGTTGCCTTCGAACTTGGGCTGCACGGTGAAGGTCTCGACCTTCTCCGTTGGATCGTAGCTGAGGAACACCTTCTGGGCCGGCTGAAGGATGTCGGTGTTCTTGGCGGAGAAATAGCAACAGGCGGCGGACGCCGTCTGCGCGGCAAACGCCAGGCCCAGGAGGGCGAGGCCTGCCGGCAAGCGGCGGAGGGTCGATTTCATGCGTGTCTCCTTAACGGATCGGTTCGTGGCGAGCCGGGTGGCGTAAGCCCCCGGAGTTTGAGACAGGTCGCCGGATCGACCTCCGGGGGCTTACGTCGCCCGGCTCGCCCTTGACTTCGGATCACGGAGGCGAGGTCGGCAGGATCTCCTCGTACTCCGAGGTGTCCTCGTGGTCGCCTTGCCGCGCCGGAATGAGCACCAAATCATCGTTCATCTCGTCGCGGCAGAATACCTTACGGAACTTGGTGATGAACTTCCCCTCGGCCAGGTGGCCGGCGAGCTGCGTCAGGCCCTTGACATCGTCGTCGGGAACGTGCCGCACCGCATAGCCGAAGGGGCGTTCCTTCTGCGCCTTGGCCAGGCGGGCCTGGATCACCTTGACGATCGCTTCGGCTCGCTTCGGGTCTTTCATGTCGGCCTGGGTGAAGCCCTCGTCGACGTCAGGGACCTTTTCGCTGTAGGGCGCCTCTCCCTTGAGGACTTTGACATCCTCGGCCGTCAGCTTGCGGGCCCATTCCATGGTGGTCGGAATGTGTCCCTTGGCGTTCGGCGCCGGGCGCTGGCCGGGCAGGAAGCGGAAGCCGAGGTCGCCGGCGCGTTTCAAGAGAACCGGAACCTGGGGCCCGAGGTCCTTGACCCATTGCTCGCCGCCCCCCTTGATGCCGCCGGGGGTGCAGCCGGTGGCCGCTTGCAGCATGGGGATCCAGGTGTACTGGTAGGTGTTGTCGCCTTGCAGGTCGACCTTGTGGGGGGCCTGGACGTAGAAGAGCGCCTCGGTCTTGTCCTTGACGCTGATCTGGGTGATCTTCAAGGGATAGACGATCTTGTCGCTGGCGAACTGGAAGCGCGTCGGCGTCACCTCGCCGGTGAAGGTGCCGTCCTTGTTCTTCTTCATCGCCATGGTGTCGATCTTCATGACGGTGAAGAACCATTTCTGGCGGACGTAGAAGTCGAGGGTGGCCTCGTCGCCGGCGTACTGGTACTTGTTGTCCTTGAGCCATTGGAACAGGGCGTCGGCCCGGTCGGCTTCGAGGACCTTGTAATCGAGCGAGCCGACGACGCCGGTCTCGAGGATGCGCACGGGGGGCGGTTCGACCTTCTTCTTGCCTTCCCTGTTGTCGTCGAAATCGGCCCGCAGCGATTGGAGTTCCCGCCTGGCGCCGCCGCGCCCGCCCCGGTACAGCACGGGCAGGAGGGCGCTGTGCGGAATCTCGCGCTTCTTGAGGATCGAGTAGATCGCGAGATGCTTGAAGAACTCCTTGGGCATCTCGTGCAGCTTGGGCTGCGCCGGCGTCGGGATCACCATGCCGAAGTCGAGGGCGTTGCCTTCGAACTTGGGCTGCACGGTGAAGGTCTCGATCTTCTCCGCCGGATCGAAGGTGAGGAACACCTTCTGGGCCGGCTGGAGAATGTCGGCGTTCTTCGCCGAGAAATAGCAGCAGGCGGCGGATGCGCCTTGCGTGGCGAAGGCCACGCCCAGAAGGGCGAGGCCGGCCCGAAGAGTCGATCGCATAAAGGTCTCCTTGATGGTTGCTTTCGCGGGCGAGCCGGGCGGCGTGAGCCCCGGAGGTAGGCGCCGGAAACTCCGGGGCTCACGCCGCCCGGCTCGCCTTCGTGAATCACGGAGGCGACGTCGGCAGGATCTCCTCGTACTCCGAGGTGTCCTCGTGGTCGCCCTGGCGCGACGGGATGATGACGAGGTCGTCGTTCATCTCGTCGCGGCAGAAGATCTTGCGGAACTTGGTGATGAACAGCCCCTCCTGCACGTGGCCGGCGAGCTGGGTCAGGCCCTTGATGTCCTCTTCCGGCGCCTCGCGGACGAGGTAACCGAAAGGCCGTTCTTTCTGCGCTTTTGCGAGGCGGGCATAGACCACCTTGCGGACGGCGTCGGCCCGCTTGGGATCGGCGAGGTCGGCCCTCGTGAAGCCCTCGTCGACGTTGGGGACTTTCTCGCTGTAGGGCGCCTCGCCCTTGAGGACCTTGACATCATCGGCGCTGAGCCTGCGGGCCCATTCCATCGTGGTGGGGATGTGCCCCTTGGCGTTCGGCAGAGGCCGCTGGCCGGGCATGAAGCGGAAGCCGAGGTCTTGAGCGCGCTTCAACAGCACGGGGACCTGGGCGCCGAGCGTCTTGACCCATTCCTCGCCGCCCCCCTTGATGCCGCCGGGGGTGCAGCCTTGCGCGGCCTGGAGCATCGGGACCCAGGTGTACTGGTAGGTGTTGTCGCCGGGCAGGTCGACCTTGTGGGGCGCCTGGACGTAGAAGAGCGCCTCCGTCTTGTCCTTGACGCTGATTTGCGTGATCTTGAGCGGGTAGATGAACTTCGTCGATGAGAACTGGAAGCGCGTCGGCGTCACCTCACCGGCGAAGCTGCCGTCCTTGTTCTTCTTCATCGCCATGGTGTCGATCTTCATGACGGTGAAGAGCCATTTCTGGCGGACGTAGAAATCGAGCGTCGCCTCGTCGCCGGCGTACTGGTACTTGTTGTCCTTGAGCCAGGCGTAGAGGTCGTCCGCCCGGTCGGCGGAGATGATCTTGTAGTCGAGCGTGCCGACGATGCCGGATTCGAGGACGACGACCGTGGATTTCCTCGGGTCCGGCGCTTCCTTCGCTTCTTCCTTTTTCGCCGTCGCCTTGTCCTTGTCGCGGCCGCGTTCAAATTCGTAGGCCAGCTCGCTGTGCGGGGAGACGCGCCGCTTGAGGATGGTGTAAATGGCGAAGTGCTTGAAGAAGTCCTTGGGCATCTCGTGCAGCTTGGGCCGGGTCGGGGTCGGGATGACCATGCCGAAGTCGAGCGCGTTGCCCTCGAACTTCGGCTGGACGGTGAAGGTTTCGACGTTCTCCTTCGGATCGAAGGTGAGGAAGACCTTCTGCGCCGGCTGCAAGATGTCGGCGTTCTTGGCGGAGAAGTAGCAGCAGGCGGCCTGGGCCGAGGAACCGGCGGCGAGCGCCGCGAGGGCGAGCAGCCAACGGTACATGGATCGCATGGTTCACTCCTCTTGTCTCGCGCAACGACACGCCCCGGTTCTGCGAACCGGGGCTAAACGAAGATCAGGGGCGCTGGGGGCGCCACGAAATCATGGAGGCGAGGTCGGGAGGATCTCCTGGTATTCGGAGGTGTCCTCGTGGTCGCCTTGCCGGGACGGGACCAAGACGAGGTCCTCGTTCATCTCGTCGCGGCAGAAGAACTTGCGGAACTTGGTGATGAACAAGCCTTCCCGGAGGTGGCCCGCCAGCTGGTTGAGCCCCTTCAACTCTTCCGCCGGAACGTCGCGCACCGCATAGCCGAAGGGACGTTCCTTGTGGGCCCTGGCGAGACGGGACTGGATGACCTTGGTGATCGCTTCAGCCCGCTTCGGGTCCTTCATGTCGGCCTCGGTGAAGCCCTCGTCGACGTTGGGGACTTTCTCGCTGTAGAGGGCCTCCCCCTTGAGGATCTTGACGTCGTCGGCGGTCAGCTTGCGGGCCCACTCCATGGTGGTCGGGATGTGTCCCTTGGCGTTGGGCGCCGGGCGCTGGCCGGGCATGAAGCGGAAGCCGAGATCGCTAGCGCGTTTGAGGAGGACGGGGACCTGGGCGCCGAGCGTCTTGACCCACTCCTCGCCGCCCCCCTGGATACCGCCGGGGGTGCAGCCGGTGGCTGCTTGCAGCATGGGAAGCCAAGTGTACTGGTAGGTCCAGTCGCCGGGCAGGTCGACCTTGTGGGGCGCTTGAACATAGATCAACGCCTCGGTCTTGTCCTTCACCGAGATCTGGGTGATCTTGAGCGGGTAGATGAACTTGTCGGAGGCGAACTGGAAGCGGGTCGGGGTGACCTCGCCGGCGTAGCTGCCGTCCTTGTTCTTCTTCATGGCCATGGTGTCGATCTTCATGACCGTGAAGAGCCAGTTCTTCTTCACGTAGTGGTCGAGGGTCGATTCGTCGCCGGAGTACTGGTACTTGTTGTCCTTGAGCCACTGGAACAGATCGTCGGCCCGGTCGGCGGCGATGATCTTGTAGTCGAGGCTGCCGACGACGCCGGCTTCGAGGACGACCACGGTCGACTTGGATACATCTCCCTTGGCCTTGTCGTCGCCGGCCCGATCGCGGGCCCCGGCGGCGCGTTGCAGAAGCTCGTAGCGGCGATTCAACCACAGCAGCTTGCTTTGTGGAACCTCGCGCCGCTTGAGGATGGTGTAGTAGGCGAGGTGCTTGAAAAACTCCTTGGGCATCTCGTGCAGCTTGGGCCGGGTCGGCGTGGGGATGACCATGCCGAAGTCCAGGGCGTTCCCCTCGAACTTGGGCTGGACGGTGAAAGTTTCGACCTTTTCGGCCGGATCATACGTCAGGAACACTTTCTGCGCCGGCTGCAAAATGTCCGCGTTCTTCGCGGAGAAGTAGCAACAGGCTCCCTGAGCCGGCGCGGAAAGCGCCAGCGCCAAACCCAGGACCCCGATCCCCCGCCACCACATGCTGACCATGACGACACCCCTTCCCACGGGCAAGCAGGCGCTCGCCCCTGTCTTCTCTGAAAGCCACACTTCCTAGACGAACCTTGATCGTAAGCGGATTGCTCCACGGAGTCCAACAAAAAAAGAGAGCTATCCCCCTGTCTGCTCAGACGTTGGGGAACGCCTTCCCCGGACGCCGACGAACGAGCGAAGGAAGATCCGTTGCGATTCAGGGGGGGGCCTTGTCTCGTCTGTGCCGCCGCCGAAAATGAAAGAATGGCCACCAGCACGGCTCCGCGAACCAGCGCTCCCCCGCCCACGTCGAACGGCGTCCCGCATCCGCCTGCGATCAGCGCTCCGGGGGCCACTACGCCGGAACCCCCTTCCGGGCGCAAGCCCGAATGGACGCCGCGCATCTGGCACGGCGTCAGCTTCCTCGCCTGGATGCGCATCCTGGCCCGCGGCCGCTTCGCCGTTCATTTTCGCTACCTCTACATTGCTGTCTCCCTCACCATCGTCAGCTTTTTCCACACCCTGCTCGCCTTCGTGCAGGAAGCGATCTTCGGCCGGCGCATCCGCCGCACGAAGATCGAGCAGCCGCCGATCTTCATCCTCGGCCACTGGCGCACGGGCACGACGCTGCTGCACGAGTTGATGATCCTCGACCCGCGCTTCGCCTATCCGAACACGTACGAGTGTCTCGACCCGAGCCACTTCCTTTTGACCGAGAGCCTGTTCAAGCGGCTGTTCCGCTGGATGATGCCCAAGCGCCGACCGATGGACAACATGAAGGCCGGCTTTGACAAGCCGCAGGAGGAAGAGTTCGCCCTGTGCATGCTCGGCCAGCCGTCGCCGTATCTGACGATCGCCTTCCCGGCGCGCAAGCCGATCTGCCAGGAGTGGCTCGATTTTGACGGCGTTCCGTCGGGCGCCCTGCGAAGCTGGAAGCGGACGTTCAAGCAGTTCCTCAAGCAGCTCACGTGCAAGAAGAAGAAACGTCTCGTCCTCAAGTCGCCGCCCCACACCGCCCGCATCAAGGTCCTCAAGGAGATGTTCCCGGACGCCATCTTCATCCACATCGTCCGCGATCCGTACGTCGTCTATCCGTCCACCGTCAACCTGTGGAAGACCTTCTACCGCGCCCACGGCCTGCAGAAGCCCAACTTCGACGGCCTCGACGAGCATGTCCTCGACACCTACGTCCGGATGTACCGCCGCCTCGAAGAAGGCAGGAAGCTGCTGCCGCCGGGGCAGTTCTACGAGCTGAAGTACGAGGACCTGGTGAAGGCGCCGGAAAAAGAGCTGCTCAAGATCTACGACCATTTCCATCTGGGCGGGTGGAACGACCTTGTCCCCCACCTGCGCGAGTACCTGGCGGCGAACAAGGGCTACGAGACGAACAAGTACGCGCTGACGGCCGCCGAGCGTGCGAAGGTGACCGAGCGCTGGGGCGAGGTGATCCGGCGCTATGGGTATGACAAGGTGGGCGTCGAGTCCGCGCCGGCGCCGCGTTGAGCCAGGCTTTCCGAAGCGACAGAGGGGGGGCAGCGATGCAGATCGCGCCGCGGGCAAAGTCGCGAAAGGTCGCCGGGTCCGCCGTGGGTGTGTGCGCGTCAGCGGTCCAGATTTCAACCAGATGATGTACTTTGACAAGGAGACGCGCCTGCTCGTCAAGGGCGTTGGTGTCTCCAAAAGAGAAGGTATTTTCAGCGATTACAACACGTTCGACGGCATCCGGATCGCCCAGAAAGAGGACGACGGGTACCTGATGCTCAAGTCATCGATTTCGGGGTGGTGGACAGCTTCGACCCCAAGCTGTTCGAACAACCGTGAGCCGGCGTCAATCCTTCGAGGGGTAAACATCGTCTTTCAATAATGGGTGACCGTTGGAGACGACGATGAAGACTGGTTCCCTTCTCACTTCCTGGGCGCTGCTGGCGACCGTGGCCTTTGCGGGCCCGGATGACACCCGCAGAGGGCTCAAAGATCCCGATCCCCAGGTTCGCCTCAAGGCTGCGCTCGACTTGTCCTCTCGACCGGACGAGGCGACCATCAACGTCTTGATCGAGTTGCTCGCCGTGCTGCCGCCGTCACAGCGGCGGCAGGCGGAACTGGCGCTCCAAGGGGTGGCCCAGGAGTGGGCGCCGAATCCGACGCTGGTCCGTGATGATGAGATTTCGCGGCGGATCGTGCGCGACGCGTGGGCCGTCTGGTGGCGGAACGTCGATGGGCCGGCGCTCCTGGCCGCGTTCCGGAAACGGACGTTGAGCCCGGAGCAGACGGCGAAGGCGTTGACCCGCATCGCCGAACTGGGCCACGAAAAGTTCGCGACCCGCCAGCGTGCGGCGGCGGAGATCGTAACCCTGGGGTTGCCGGTTGTGCCGCTCTTACGGCAGGCGCTGCCCGGGGTGTCCCTCGAGCAGTCGCGCCGCATCGAGGACTGCCTCCAGCGGATCGCAAGGGCTCACGATTCGGAGGGCTTGCCTGTGGTGGCCGCCCGCCTCGTGGCCCTGCGCAAGCCGGCCGGGGCCGTCGAAACGCTGCTGGCCTATGTGCCGTTCACGGATGACGAGTTGATGAGGGCGGAGGCTACCAAGACGCTTCAGGAGTTGGCCGGAAGCGGGACCCGAATGCCAGTCTGGCGAAGCTGCTAGGCGACAGCATGAGCCCTGCGGCGAGCCGTTGCGGGTGAGGTTCTGGCCGGGGTGGCGGATGTCGAGGGCGCGCCGCCGTCCGCAAGCTGCTCGCGGACCTGGATGTGAGCGTACGGTTGCGGGTGGCGGTAGCGCTGGTGTGTGCCGCGGATAAAGAAGAGTCGTGCCGGCAAGCTGACGACATGCTCGCCGACCTGCCCCGGAGTGAACTGTGGCGGGCTGAGGAAATCCTACATCGCGTGGCCGGGCGCGACGGCGCCCAAATGGAGCCGGCCGACGATCCGGCGGCGCACAGCTTCCGGGACGCCTGGAAGACGTGGTGGAAGGACGAACGGCGCCACGACGAAGCTGGCCGTGTCGTCCGTGCCGGCGCCCTTGCTGGGTTACACCCGTGATTGCGGCGATTTCGGATGCGAACCGTCGAACAGTCGCGTTCTCGAAGTCGATCGGAACGGGAATGTGCGCTGGCAGTTCGACGGCGTCCAATATCCGGCGGACGTCCATGTGCTGCCGGGCAACCGGGTGCTGATCGCCGAAATGGGCGGCCTGCGGATCACGGAACGCGATTTCCGCGGGAACATCTTGTGGCAGAAAACCGACCTGCCGGCACAACCGCGCGACGTCCAGCGCCTCGCCACCGGCAACACCTTTGTTTGCACGAACGCCGGATTGATGGAATTCGACGCCACGGGCAAGACCGTTCTGGACCTCAAGATCGATCGGCCCATTGCCGCTCGCAAAACCGCCGGCGGACAGATGATCTACCTGACGGGCGACGGCGCCTGCGTCCGGTTGGACGCCGCGGGCAAGGAGGTCAAACGCTTCGTTCCGGGGTTGGACAGCGCGACCGGGGGCTGGATCGAGCTGACGCCGAGGGGGCGCATCCTCGCCGACCACCTGCGCGGCATCGGTGTCGGCGAGTTCGACCTGGAAGGGAAACGCCTGTGGCAAGCGCCGGTGGCCGTGGGCAGCACCCCGGTTCGCAACGGCCACGTGATGGCGGGCGCCTGGTCCACCAGCGACGTGACCGAGTTTGACCGGGCCGGCACTGCGGTGTGGCAATACAAGCTACCGAGCGGTTACAGGCCGTGGCGGGCGCGTATGCGGTGAGTGGGGATGACGACCGGAGGAGTGGTGAAAGCCATGTTCGGGTCCAAGATCAACGGAGTTCTGGGAGCGCTGGTCCTCATCGGGATCGGGGTTCCCCCTCGCGGCGCCGGTGCTGGCTCAGGATAGACTCGAATCCGGTTTCCCGGGCCCCGTGGCATCATCACGGAAACGCGGAATGGCCATTTCATTTGCGCCGTCTATTCCCAGAGCGCGGTGATCGAGCTGGACCGGAGCGGCAAACCCGTGTGGCGCTACGAGGTCCCGGGCTTCAATCCGTTTCTGGCGCGGAAGCGGTGAGGCGCACGCCCGCTAGGCGGAGTGCTTTGCGCGAAGCGCCGGCTTGACAGCGAACGGGCGCTGTGCTGGGATGGCTCGTTAGGTTTCCATCTCTACCGGCGGCCGCGGCAGGCGAGCGGCGCCATTCTCTTTCGAGCGCTCATCGATGAACGGGCCGGACATCTTGGATCGGTTGCGGGAGTCGGGCTGGACCGTGACGCCGCGTCCAGGCGGCGTTCTCCGCTTGCCGAGCGCGGTTTCCGCCCGGCATCCCAAGCTTCCGGCGGCGTTTTCCAAATTCGTCGGTGGCCTGACTTCTTGCCTGAACCATGGCGAAACAGCGTGGTTCTTGTGTGAGGCCGACTATTCGGGCACGAGCGGGGCCGCCTTCGTGTGGGATGAATGGGAACGCCTGTCGCTCGATGCCGCGGGGGACGACCCCCGCTTTGCCGCCAAAGTGCGGTCGTTCTGGGACGCCCATTTGCCCTTCCTGCTGTCCGTTCGCGACGGGTATGCGTATTTCGCCATCCGCACGGCCGCGGACGGTTTCGGCCGCGTCGTCGCCGGCCGCGAACCGGAGTTCGAGGAAGCGTCCCGGGTGGCCGGGTCGTTCGAGGAGTTTCTAGAATTGCTCGCGGCTGGGGATATTCGGGCATGACCCGAGCATGTCGTGCTGCAGGGGGCGAGAGAGATAGAAAGGACCAATCGAGATGAGAATGGTGATAAAGATCCTGGCCGTGGCGACTTTGCTGGTCGGCATCCCGAGCCGCTGCTTTGCCGTGTGGGACGTCGAAATCGTCACCAAGGAGCGGGCGAAGGAGCTGGGCATGGAGTTCCGGGCGACGGCGGCGGGGCCCAAACATGTCGCGGTGGAGCTGGAGTTCACGCCCGTGGGGGAGCTGAAGAACTTCAGTCGTGTCGACCTGGTGCTCGGCAAGGGAGACAAGACGGAGCTGATCGCGCCCTTGCGCGAGGACCGATCGAAGCCGGGACGCGTCGTGGTCCGCTTCACGGCGGAGCGGACCCACCTGGACAAGCTCACGCTCCGGGTGATGGTACCCGGCATGCTGGGCGGAAGCATCCACGAGGTTCCGGTGAAGGAGTTCGTCGGGCTGACGAACGCGCGCTGAAGTTTGATGAGAGCCGGAAGCATGTTGGCAACGCCGGCGAACACATCTCACAGGAGATCGTCCGATGCGCCATCTCTCCCCTGCTGGTCCTTGTCCTGTCGACGGCCGCGCTCGGGGCGGACGAGGCGGCTGTCATCAAGCGGCTGGAGGGGCTGCGCGCTTCGATCCGCCGCGATCCCGAGGATGCCGTGCACGACACTTTTTGCAAAGCGCTCGAGAGATGGGACCGACCGTCCAGGTGCATTCGCGCGACCAGGTGCAAATACGGGCGCAGCCGCTCCAACTCCTCGCCGCGCTGTTCCAAGTCGGGCGCCATGAAACTCCCCCTGGGGACCATGACGGGAAAACGTCCGTTTTTTTGCGCCTCTTTTTGCAAGCGACGGGAATCGCAGCCCCTTTGGGCACATGCAGACAATCCCTCATCTCGCGCCAAACAGCAAACAAAATCCCGTCAAGCGCGCCGATCCCGGAAACTGATCAGAAGAATCGAGTTTCACCCTGAAAGCGAGCGTTGATCCCGGAAACCGGACAGGAGAACGCAAGAAAAACCAAAATGTCTTCCTTTTTTTCGTCCGCTCCCGCCTCGATCCGTGCCCTGGTACATGAGCGGCGCGGGTCGGTCCGGTTGACGACGCGGACGCCGGGCGTTAGAGTCGGGGCAATTCCCTTCTCTTTCCGAGTCGCCGATGCCCGAGCTTTCCTTCGCCACCATGCAGATGCACAAGTGTGTCGACGGGTTGCGCGCCGGCGACCCGGCGGCGGCAGACGAGCTGTTCCGCGCCGCCGAGGGCCGCCTCGAGCGGCTGGCGCGCAAGATGCTGCGTGGCTTTCCCGGCGTGCGCGGCCGCGCCGACACCGGCGATGTGCTGAACAACGCCTGTATGCGGCTCTTGAAGGCGCTCCACGACATCCAGCCGGACTCGACGCGGGCTTTCTTTGCCCTTTCCGCCCTGCAGATTCGCCGCGAGCTGCTCGACCTCGCGCGAGCCGAAGCGAAAAAAAAGGTGGAACCGGTCGACGTTGTCCGGCTTCCCGGTCCTGCGGACCCCGACCTGGAGCTGTGGAGCCACTTCCACGAGGCCGTCGAGGGTCTGCCGAGCGACGAGCGTGAGGTGGTGAGCCTGGTCTACTACCACGGTTGGACGCAGCCGCAAATCGCCGAGCTGCTGGGCGTCAGCGAACGCACCGTCCGCCGCTACTGGGTCGCGGCGAGCCGGCGACTGCATTCGACTCTCAAGGGACAGTTCCCACGGCCCGTGCGGTGAGCCAATGCCTGACGGCGCGAAAGCTGCCCCGATGCAGAACGCCCAGACCGAAACCAGGGACACGACGGGCCCGCCGGAAAGTTTCGTGGACGGCTGGCGTAAGGCGTTCGAGGCGAACACGGGTCCTTCGAACGGCACGACGGTGTCCGTGCTGGAGAAGGCGCCGCCGACCGCGTCCCGGTCCGCGGAGCGTGCGCTTCTGCATCAGCGCTTGCGTCTCCTGTGCATTCTCGGCGTCGGCGGCTGGCCGGGGGTTTACGCGGTCCTGTTCATGGGGCTGGACCCACTCGTCCGCGCGCAAAGACTCGACCCGGCCTGTGGCGTCGCCATCCTGCTCACCACGCTCGCCCCGCTGATCTATGGCCTGATCCTGTTCCGGCGTCCGGTCGTGTCCTACGCCTTTCTGCGTTTCGTGGAATTGAGTCTTCTGGGGATGTGCATGGTGTGCATGGCCTGGATACGCTACATGACCGTGGAGCGCTCGCTCGCCAACCTGGACGGGCTCACGCGCAACATCGGACCGTTGTATGCGTCCACCCATAACAACCTGCTGCTGCTGGCCATCGTCATCTGCTTCGGCATCGTGGTTCCCAACCCCTGGAAGCAGACGCTCGTCCGCGTCGCCTTCATGATGCTCGTCGCGTTCGTTACCGACGTCGTCGTCTGGTCGCAATATCTTCCCGCGGGCGAGGAGTTCCTGGCGTCGTCGGCGATCACGGGTTGCATGACCCTCTTCATCGGCGCCGGCGTCACGGTCTTCGGCTCCTATCGCATCGAGCGGCTGACCTCGCAGGTCAGCGAGGCCCAGCGGCTGTTGCGCGAGTTCGGGCAATACAAGCTCATTCGCAGGCTCGGCGGCGGAGCCATGGGGGAGGTCCATCTCGCGGAACATCAACTTCTCAAACGGCCCTGCGCCGTCAAGTTCATCCGGCCGGAGTTGGCGGGCGATTCGGGCGCCCTGAGCCGTTTCGACCGCGAGGTCAAGGCGATGACGCGCCTGACGCACTGGAACGTGGTGGAGATCTACGACTACGGCCGGCTCGAGGATGGGACCTTCTACTACGTGATGGAATATGTTCCGGGCATGAACCTCGATGAGGCGGTGCGTGAGTTTGGGCCGATGCCCGCGGCGCGGGTGGTCCACATCCTGCGGCAGCTCTGTGCCGGCCTGAGCCACGCGCACAGCCTCGGGCTGGTGCATCGCGACATCAAGCCGAGCAACGTCATCCTCGGCGAGCGCGGCGGCGTTTGCGACACCGTCAAGCTGCTCGATTTCGGCCTGGTCAAGAATCAAGTGCTCGACGGTCAAACACAGGTCACGCGCGACGGCGCCGTCGTCGGCACGCCTTCCTTCATGTCCCCCGAGCAGGCACGCGGCTCCGAACGCCTGACGCATCACACCGACCTCTACAGCCTGGGCGCCCTCGGCTACTTCCTCCTGACGGGCCAGCCGCCCTTTGTCCGCCCCAGCGTGATCGAGACGATGCACGCGCACATCGCCGACCCGGCCGTCCCACCCAGCCATCTCTGTCCCACGGTCCCGCCGGACCTCGAAGCCGTGATCCTCACTTGCCTGGCAAAGGCGCCCGAAAAACGCTACGCGGACGCCGACGCGCTGGACCGGGCCTTGAGCGAATGCGCCCAGCCGGGCGTGTGGACACAGGCCGAGGCGCGGCAATGGTGGGAAGGGCGGCAGGCGGCATGTCAGGATGCGCCGGAACATTTTCCTCGTTGAAATCGCATTCCTGTGTCCGGTCGCGGCTCAGACCCGAACCATCTTCCGGCGGCTCAAGGCCTGCACGACCGCGGCGAGGATGAACCCCGCGATCGCGATCCAGCACAGGGCCGGCAGCCAGTCGCCCCACAGGCTGTAAAGGCTGGTGCGGTCGTCGATCGGCACGGTGGCGTGGATGACGCCGTGCACCTGCTTGAAGGCGGACCATTCGCCCGTGGGCAATTCCGCGAGCCGGTTGTCGGTCGGCACATACCAGCGCTTGCCGGTGATCTCGCGGCCGGCGCGGTCGGTCATGCGCACGTTGTCGAGGAGGGGCTTCAAGACGCGGCCGTTGCTGTCGATGACGGCGGAGACGCCCATGTTGACGCTGCGGACCACGGCGCGCCGCGCCTCGATGGCGCGGAAGCGGCTGATGGCGAGGTGCTCCTCGTGCTCGGCCGTGCCGTCGAACCAGCCGTCGTTGGAGATGTTGATGAGGAAATCGACGGGGGGGCCGTCGTCGTGGTCGCGGCCGTACTGGCGGGCCAGGACGGGATCGGTGTCTTCATAGCAGATGAGGACACCCATGCGCCAGGTGGGGGGCTTGACGCCGGGGGGCGCGGCGGCGGGCAATTCGAGGCGGGTGAACTTGGTTCCGGCGGCGATGCCTTGCCAGCCAGCGCCATAGGGGGAGAGGGCGCCGAGGAAGGGGAAGGTCTCCTGGAAGGGGACGAACTCGCCGAAGGGGACGCGGTGGATCTTTTCATAGCGGCCCAGCTTCCTGCCCTGCTTGTCGATGAGGACGGCGAGACTGTACTGCGTCTCCTTGCCGTCGGCGTCGAGGAGAGCGCCGTTCATGCCGAGGAGGTGGTTGGTGGGGCAGGTGAAGTAGTCGTGAAATTCCTTCTTGCCGGTGATGGGGGAGGTGCGGACGGTCGCGTGGGGCTTGCCGGTGAGGGCCTTGAGCACGTCGCGCATGCTGGTGGCGCAGGCCTTGTACTCCTCCGGGATCTTGGCGGCGTCGATGGACAGGTCATCCTCGCACCAGAAGGCCGGAAAGCTGGTTTCCGGCCAGATGACGAGGTCGGGCATGAAGTGCGGCCGCTTCTCCTCGTAGTCGTAGGCGAGCGGGTAGAGGCGTTCGTAGTGTTTGCCGATGATCAGGCCGGCCTCCATGCGTGCAGCATCGTCGCCGCCCATCGCCATGTTGCGCAGGCGCTGGTCGATGTTGCCCTGGAGGAGGGCGATGCGCGGGCCGGGGCGGAAGCTCGACTCGCCCAGGCGCTCGCCACCGTACCAGATGGCGGCGCCGAAGGCCGCGACGAGGAGCAGGCCGCCGGCGATCAGGCCCCAACCGGCGGGGGCGTCCGGCTCGCGCTGCTTGAAGACGCGGCGGAACTCGGGCCAGCGATAGAGGCACTCGACGATCCAGCCGTTGACCGCCGCGACCAGGAAGCTGACAAGGTAGGCCCCGCCGAGATCGGCCATCTGGATGAGGCGGGTGAACTCGTGCTGGCTATGCCCCAGGTAATACCAGGCGAAGCCGGAGAGCATGATGGAGCGGATGAACTCGAGGCCGACCCAGACGAGGGGAACGGAGAGCCAGAGAGGCGCCCGGCCGGTCCGGTCGATGGCGCGGATGAGGACCATGGCGACGGGGAAATAGAGTGCGCAATAGACGGCCAGCAGGATCCAGGCGAGGATCATGCGCGGATCGGCGACGCCCATCCAGTAGAGGCTGGGGAGGAAGAAGGCGAAGCCGCCGAGGTAGGAGAGCCAGAAGACGCGCTTGCCGCTCATCTGATGGCGGACGAGGCTGAGCAGCGGCACGAGGGCGACCCAGGCGAGGAAGCCGAAGGAAAGGGGAAAGAAGCAGGCCCAGAGGAGGAGGCTGGAGCCGAGCGGCACGGCGAGGCGCGGCAGCCAGCGGCCCAGTGGGGTCGATGGCTTTGGCTCGGGCGCCGTCACGATTTCTTGGGTTCTGATCCGCATGCCGAGCCGGTTGTGGTTGGCGGTTGCTGAGGCCATCGTCGTCCCTTCCTTGGGCCATGTGGGCTTACACGTCGGGCTAACGCCTCGACGCTCGCCAGGTGTCAAATCCAGTCGTCCTCCACCCGCAGCACGGGGTAGCGTTCGCCGGCGCGGTGGGTCTTGTCCCCTTCGGGCAGCACGAGGAACGCGTTGGCGGCGAGGACGCTCTTCAAGTCCGCGGAGCCGCTCCAGGGGACCGGAGTCACGTTCCAGCCGTCCGCGCTCAACTCGAGGCGGGCCGGGTAGTAGGTGGGGCGATCGCTCCTGTAGGCGAAGTCGGCGCCGAGGCGGGCGGAGACGATGCAGGGGCCGGGGATCAACCCGCGCATTTTCCGTAGCGCCGGGCGAACGAAAAGCTCGAAGCAAACCAGCGAGCTGACCGGGTTGCCGGGAAGGCCGAAGGCATAGCAGAAGGAGCCGTCCTTGCGCTCGAACGTGCCGAAGTGCATCGGCTTGCCGGGCTTCATGAAGACCTTCTGGATGTGCGTCTTCACGCCGGCATCCGCCAGGACGCCGGGCACGAGGTCCAGCTTGCCGGCGGAAACGCCGCCCGAGAGGACAACCACATCCCCGGCTTCCAGTCCTTGCTGGACGGCGAGGCGCAGCCGCTCTTTCTCGTCGGGCACGATCAACATGCTGCGCGGCACGCCGCCGCCGCGCTGGACCTGGGCGAGGAGCATCAGGCCGTTGCCGTTGCGGATCTGCCCCGGCCCCGGCGTGCGGTCGACCTCGACGATCTCGTTGCCGGTGCTCAGGATGGTGACGAGCGGCCGGGGATGGCATTGCAGTTCCGCTTTGCCGATGGCGGCGAGGACCCCGATTTCCTGGGGCCGCATAACTGTCCCGGCACGAATCACTTTTTCGCCCAGCCGCATCTCGGCGCCGCGCGGCAGGATGTTCTGGCCGGGAGAAGGATGGTCCTCGAGCACGACGCGACCATCGTCGGCGAGGCGGGTTTTCTCCACGATGACGACGGTGTCGGCGCCGGCGGGGATGGGGGCGCCGGTCATGATGCGCGTGGCCGAGCCGGGGTCGACGGCGTGGCGGGGCAGCTGTCCCGCGGTCACCTCCTCGATGACGCGCAGCTCCGCGCGGCCCGACTGCAAGTCGGCGGCGCGGACGGCGTAGCCATCCATCAGGGCCTTGTCGAATGGGGGGCTGTCGCGATCGCTGGGAACGTCCTCGGCGCAGGTCAAACCGAGGGCGGTGGCGCCGAGCCGGAAGGGGCGTGGCGGCAGGGGCTGGACCCGTTCCAGGATGATCGTCTGCGCTTCACGGACAGGGACCATGTCGATTCTTCGATGGCTTCGAAATCGTGCGACATCCGGTCTGGTGATTTTACCAGGGAAGCGGCGAACGGGACTAGGCGGAGCGTGTTGGGGCGGAGCGGAGGTGGGTAAGAGGCGGGGGATGGGGCGTGCGAGGTGCGGCCTGGAACCCTGGAGAAAATGGCGCCACCGTCGTCCGCAGCGTCTTTTGGGAGGCGAAGTTATGCGGTTGGCAGTTTTTTCGGCGCCTATTCGACCAGGCAGCCGGCGCCCGCGAATATCTTGCCGAGGCGATCCTTCAGCTTGGAGTACTCGTCGCCGTCGACTCGAAACGTGATTTCCATTTCGGTCACATTCCCCATCGTGGCGGCGCCTTCTTTGGTGAAGACGATCTTTGCGCGATCTCGTCTCAACTCGAAGGCCATGATTCCGCCGTATCCCGACCAGCCTTGGCCATTGCGTTCGACGTGGTAGGTGTTCATGCCGAGAGATACGTCCTGCTCGTCGTGTTCAAAGGCCCGTTGAAGCATCAGGTAGTCGCGCGTGTTGAATTTGTCGTCAGCGAAGCCGACGAGCCAGAAATCGTCCATGTCTTCGATGGCAACGCAATGTGCATGAAAGACGATGGCCATCGTTTTGCCTTTGCCACCGGGCATTGCTTCGACAGAAACCGCCTCGATTTTACTTTAACGGGATCAAGGACACCGCAAGAACAGATTCTTTTTCGTCGCTCTAGTCTAGGCGGAGCGTGTTGGCGTGGCGGGAGAATAGCCAAACCGACGGCTGGGATGAGGCTCGTCGGCCGGGGCGATGATGATGCGGGCCGCCCTGGCGGGGGCGCCATGCGGCTGAGACAATGGGGAGATCAAACGACACCGGAGTCCGCGATGCGCCTGATCATCCTCCTGGCCGTCACATTCTTCGCCTGCGCTGTTCCGTTCCAGGCCGGCGCTGAGGAGGCCGAGCGTATCGTCGCGCGCATCCTCGCGGGGGGAGGACGGGTCGAGCGCGACGACAAAGCTCCAGGCCGGCCGGTAACCGCGGCGTCGCTGTCCAAGGAAGCGCCGGCCGAATTGCTCCGGGACCTGGCCAGGCTCAAGGGGCTGAAGGCGGTCTACCTCTCGTACACCAATGTCACCGACGAACGGCTCGAGGACCTCGCCGGCATCGAGGGCCTCGAGACGCTACACCTCATCGGCACGCCGGTGACCGGGATCGGCTTCAAGCGCTTGGCCCACCTGAAGCGACTCGAGAACCTCTACCTGGATAACGCCCGTATCAACGACGCCGGGCTCAAGGAGATCGCCCATCTGCCGGCGCTCGTCCACCTGAACCTCGGCGACAATCCGGTCTCGGACAAGGGGTTGCCGGAGCTGCGGCGCCTCAAGACGCTCCGTTACCTGGACGTGCGCCGCAGCGCGGTGACCGACGCCGGCCTCGAGCAGCTGCTGGGCATGCAACCGCTCATCCTGTCTATACCCGATCGCGCCAGGACCGACCTCGGCCTCAAGCATTTCGTGGCGCTCACGCGGCTGACCACCGAGCTGCGCATCGCCGGCTGGAACGTGACCGACGCCGGCGTCATGGCGCTCGAGGCCAAGGACTGGCGGACCGTCGACCTGAGCTATACCGCGGTCTCCGATGCGGGATTCAAGCATCTGGCGGCTGCCGGGCTGCTGCGCGAGCTCAACCTGCGCGGCTCGAAAGTCACCGGCGCCGGAATGGGCGCTCTCGCCGGCCTCCCTTATCTGATGCGCGTGGAGCTTGCCCTTTGTCCGATCTCGGACGCCGGGCTGCGCGAGATCGGCAAGGTGAAGTCCCTTCGGGACCTGGACCTCAGCGGCACGACGATCACGGACGCGGGTCTGAAAGACCTCGCGGGGCTTGCGAACCTGGAGCGACTGGATTTGCGGAGCGTCCCGATCACGGACACGGGCCTGGAGTCCCTGGCCGGGCTCACGCACTTGAAGTCGCTCTCCCTGCTCAAGACGCGCACGACCCCGGCGGGACGGGCCAGGCTGCGCGCGGCGCTGCCCATGTGCAAGATCACTCCCAAGTGACGAAGGCTTTCCGGTTGTGGAGCGGCGGCCGCGCCGTTACCCTGGCATGCGCGGCGCCAGTTGGCGCGCCGCGGCTCACGTTCCAGAGGGCGCCATGACAGCCAAACGTCGCCTCCTCGTGTCGGGATGGGCGCTGTGTCTCGCGGTAACAACGGCCGCCGCGGCCGACGCTCCGCTGCCTGACGCTCCGCTTCCCCCCGGCGTCAAGGCCGTCTGGGACCTCGGCAAGGCGCAGCGCGACACAACGCCGACGCGGGAGCGCGTATGCCTCAACGGCCTGTGGCGCTGGCAACCGGCGTCGGAAGCCGTCGGCGCCGTGCCCACGGATCGCTGGGGGTTCTTCAAAGCTCCCGGCTTCTGGCCCGGCGCTTCGAGCTACATCCAGGAGGACACGCAGACGCTGTTCGCCCATCCGGCCTGGAAAGGCGCCGACGTTCGCGGCCTGCGCGCCGCGTGGTATCAGCGCGAGTTCACTGTCCCCAAAGATTGGACCGGCCGCCGCATCTCCCTGTCGCTCGAATACGTCAACTCCCTCGCGGTCGTGTTCGTGGACGGCAAGAAGGCCGGCGAGGTGCGCTTCCCCGCCGGCGCCGTCGATCTCAGCGACGTGTGCAAGCCGGGCGGAAAACACGTCCTCAGCCTCCACGTCACCGCGCTGCCGCTCAAGGGCGTCCTCCTCTCCTACACCGACACCAACACCGCGCGCGAGGTGAAGGGGAACGTGGACCGGCGCGGCCTGTGCGGCGACGTCTTCCTCACGAGCGAGCCGGCGAACCCACGCCTCAGCACTATCACGTTCGATACGTCGGTACGCCGTGGAGAGGTCCGCTTCGAGGCGGCGCTCGCGGACCTCGCGAAGGATGAACCATACGCGCTGCGCTTCCAGATCCGCGCCGGCGACCGTACCGTACACTCCTTCACCAGCAAGACCTTCACGGGCGCCGACCTCGACAAGGGCCGCTTTAGCGGCGCCGAGAAATGGCGCCCCGAAAAACTCTGGGACATCCATACGCCGGGCAACCAGCTCGAGGCGCAGGTGACGCTCGTCGCGAAGGACAAGGTTCTCGACGCCCTTTATCCCGTCCGTTTCGGCTTCCGCGAGTTCTGGATCGACGGCAAGGATTTCTATCTCAACGGCACGCGGCTCTACCTCTCCGCCGTCCCGCTCGACAGCGCCCAGATCGGCGCCCGGACCGCGTCGTATGAAGGGGCGCGGGAAACGCTGAAGCGCCTCCAGAGCTTCGGTATCAACTTCGTCTACACGCACAATTACGGTTGCGAGCCGGGCTCGCACGTCAGCTTCACCGAGGTCCTGCGCGCCGCGGACGACGTCGGCATGCTCGTCGCCCTGTCGCAGCCCCACTTTTCCCATTACGACTGGAAGGCGCGCGACGCCGACGCCATCAACGGCTACGTCCGCCATGCCGCCTTCTTCGTCCAGGCAGCGCAGAACCATCCCGCCGTCGTCGCCTATTCCATGAGCCACAACGCCACCGGCTACGCCGACGACATGAACCCCGACCGCATCGACGGTCTCAAGGAACCGCGCGACGAGCCCTGGTCGAAGAACAACGCCAAGCTGGCGCTGCGAGCCGAGGCGATCGTCAAGCGGCTCGACCCGAGCCGGGTCGTCTATCACCATTCCTCCGGCGATCTCGGCTCGATGCACACATGCAACTTCTACGTGAATTTCGCGCCGGTCCAGGAGATGTGCGACTGGTTCGGGCACTGGGCGACCGAGGGGGTCAAGCCGGTCTTCCTCGTCGAATACGGCGTCCCCTTCTCGTGGGACTGGACGATGTACCGCGGCTGGTACAAGGGGGAGCGCTCCTTCGGCAGCGCCAAGGTTCCCTGGGAGTTCTGCCTGGCCGAGTGGAATTCGCAATTCGTGGGCGACCGCGCCTTCCGCATCAGCCCCGCCGAGGCGCGCAACCTCCGCTGGGAGGCCGGGCAGTTCCGCAAGGGCGCCCTCTGGCATCGCTGGGATTACCCGCACCAGGTGGGCTCCGCCGACTTCGTCGAGCGCGAGGAGATCTTCGCCCGCTACATCACCGACAACTGGCGCGCCTTCCGCACCTGGGGCGTGTCCGCGACGTCGCCATGGGAACACCACCTTTTCTGGAAGCTCAAACCCGGCGTCGCCGGGGGTCGCCGCGATTTCAAGGTCGACTGGGACGCCCTGCAAAAACCCGGCTTCAGCGCCGACTACACCGAGCGTCGCAACTGGCAGATGATCACCGACTTCGAATCTTCCGACTGGCAGCCGACTGCCGCCGCCGAAGCGCTGTATCGCAACAATCGCCCGCTCCTCGCGTACATCGCCGGCCCGCCCGGGGATTTCACCAGCCGCGGCCACACCTATCTGCCCGGCGAGACGGTCGAGAAACAGCTCATCATCGTCAACAACTCGCGCGAGACCGTTGCGTGCGACTGCGCCTGGGCGTGGAAGCTCTCCAAGAGGGGCACGAAGGTCTCCGTCCCGACCGGCGAACAGAAGCGCATCCCCTTGCGCTTCGAGTTGCCCGCCACGCTCGCGCCGGGCGCGTACGATCTGACCGCGACCGTTCGCTTCGGCTCCGGCGAGAAGCAGGAGGATACCTTCACAATCCATGTCTTGCCTCGTGCAGCGACCGAGACGCCCAAGGCGAGAATCGCGTTGTTCGATCCGAAGGGGGAGACCACAAAGTTGCTGGCCGGGCTCAAGACGCCGTTTGACTCCGTCAAGGCGGACACGGACCTGTCGGGTTACGACCTGCTGATCATCGGCAAAGGCGCGCTGACGCCCACCGGTCCAGGCCCCAATGTCGACCGCGTACGCGACGGCCTCAAGGTTGTCGTTTTCGAGCAGACGGCAGATGTGCTCCAGGACCGCTTCGGTTTTCGCGTCGCCGAGTACGGCCTGCGCGAGGTCTTCCCACGCGTTTCCGATCATCCCCTCCTCGCCGGTCTACGGGCGGAGCATCTGCGCGACTGGCGCGGCGCGGCGACACTGCTCTCGCCCCGTCTGGCTTACACTCTCCGGCCGCGCCACGGACCCACGGTCAAGTGGTGCGGCATCGATGTGCCCCACGTCTGGCGCTGCGGCTGCCGCGGTAACGTCGCCTCCGTCTTGATCGAGCGCCCGGCGCGCGGCGATTTCCTCTCCATCATCGACGGCGGCTACAGCCTGCAATACAGCCCGCTCCTGGAGTACCGCGAAGGCAAGGGCATGGTCCTCTTCTGTCAGCTGGATGTCACCGGCCGCACCGAGAACGACCCGGCCGCCCACGCCCTGATCCGCAATATCCTGACCCACGCGTCGGCCTGGAAACCCGGCGCCGCACGCGAGCTTGTTTATGCCGGCGACCCCACGGGCAAACGCCATCTCGAAGCGTGCGGCTTCGTGCCGCGGGATTTCGCCTCGGGCAAGATGACCGCCGGCAGCCTGCTTGTCGTTGGCCCCGGCGGCAGCAAAGCGCTGGCCGGCGACGGCGCCGCCGTGGCGGCGGCGCTCGAGCGGGGTGGCCGCATCCTCGCTCTCGGACTGAGCGGAGCCGAGACCAAGGGCTGGGCGCCCTTCACGATGACGACGAAGAACGCCGAACACATCGCGGCATTCTTCGAGCCGTTCTCGCGCACTTCGCCGCTGGCCGGTGTCGGTCCCGCCGACGTACACAACCGCAACCCGCGCACGCTGCCGCTCGTCGCCGGGGGCCCAGACCTTGTGGGCGACGGCGTGCTGGCGCGGAGCAAGGATGGGGCCGTTGTCTTCTGTCAGCTCGTGCCGTGGGAGTTTGATCCGAAGAAGCAGATGAACCTCAAACGCACCTTCCGCCGCGCCTCCTGTCTGGTCACGCGCCTGACGGCGAACCTGGGCGCCGCCGCGGCGACGCCGCTGCTGGCGCGGGTCCGCGCCCCCGTGAAAGGAATGGAAGAGCGCTGGCTCGACGGCTTCTACCTCGACATGCCGGAAGAATGGGACGATCCCTATCGCTTCTTCCGCTGGTGAAACGGCAGGAACGGAGAACCGAGAACGGAGAATTGTTCTCCGGTGCGTGGTGTCGCTCAGGTAACAAAAAAAAGGCTCATACGGGAAACGCGCGTTTTGGCTTCCGGGTGGAGTCATTTGCCGCGGTATCCCGTTCCCGTTGAATTCGAACGGCAAAAACATTCAGGTAGGAATATGATGAGCCGCAGATGTCAACTTCCCACAGTGCTCCCTCTTCCGTTTTTATTTATTTTTTTGCCCCCAATTTTTTGCCTGAAGGGTGACCGTCCTCCGTTCGAACTCGTCGGCCACCTCGCTGTCTTCTGCGGCTAATGCCAGAGGCAAAAACATTGCGGGCAAAAAATGAAGAGCGGCTCTGTTCGCGTGAGGCGGCCATCGCAAAGTTCGAGAGGCGGCTCCCTTGGCGGATGTCCTTGGGCTCCGCGAGGCGGCCGGCGAGGACAACACACGAAAACCGGATGAGCCAAAAAAAAGCCCACGGGATACGACCGTGGGCTTCACGCGTTTGCCGAAGCGAACCGGCTACACCTTGACGCGCAGATGGATGGTGCCGATCTGGATTACGTCGCCGACCATGAGCGATTGCTTCTGGCCCGGGTAGACGCGGCCGCGGTTCAGGTAGGTGCCGTTGGAGCTGTTGAGGTCTTCGAGCGTCAACGAGCCGGCGGCGTCGTCCCATTCGAGGACGGCGTGCTGCCTGGAGGTCCAGACGCGGTCCGGCGGCTCTTGATCTTCGAGGTCGATGTCGACGGGCTTCTCGTCGGCGCGGCCGATGAAGTTCTGGCCCGGGTAGATGGGGAACTCGGCGTTTACCTTGGCGCCGCGGATAACGAGGAGCTTGGGCTCGGAGCCGGCGGGCGGAGGCGCTTTGCCCGCGGCAGCGGGGGCCGGCGCAGGGGCCGGGGCGGGCGTGGGAGCCGGAGTCGGCGCTTGGGCGACGGGTTCGGGCGCCGGGGGGGGCGGCGGCGCGGGGGCCGGCGCGGGAGGCGCTTCGATGACCGGGGGCGCTTCAATCACGGGGGCCGCCTCGATGACGGCGGCCAGCGGGACGTGCTCCTCGACGACGGGCGCCAGCGGGATCTCTTCGGGCAGCGGCGCGGCTTCGACCACCGCGGCCAGCGGCACGTGCTCCTCGGCCGCGAACGGGATCGGAGCGTGCGGCTCGTGGTGCGGCGGCGGGGGAGCGTGGGGCTCGGGGTGTGCCGCGGGAGCGTGGGGCTCGGGATGATGGACCGGCGGCAGGAGCGCCGGCGCGGGGGCCGGCGCCACGCTGCTCAGATCCGACTTGCACTGCTCGCAAAAGAGTGCGCCTTCTTCGTTGTCGAAGCCACAGAACGGACACTTGATCATGATAAACTCAACCTCCAGATGGATCCGAGGCAGCGGCTAGTTGACTGCGCTGGGGACTCTTGTTCTCTATCCGCGATCCGTAGCTGAACTCGCCAGAGTTCAGCCCGGCGTCGCGGTCCTCCGAAGTCTCACGACTTCGGCTACGCATTGGTGCATGTCGCTACGAAGGCGGCATTTCGTCGGCCATGCGGGCGGAATCTTCGAGGGCGAGCTGCGTCTTCTTGGAGACGCGGCCGCCGGCGTTGAGTTCCTGCAGGACCTGCTTGGCAAGCATGGTCTTCTTGGCGGCGCGCTTGCCCATGACCTCCCCCTTCTTCTCGATCTGCTCGGCGACCACCTTGATCGCCGCCTGGTCGTTCTTGGCGATGGCGGCCTGCAGGTTGTTGTTCATCTCGAAGATCTGCACCTCGTCGATGTGACGGGCGACCTCGGCGTTGATGTAGCCGTGGCCGGCGGAGGTGTAGGTCATCTCGAGGGGGATCATGCCGGTGGTCTCGCGCTTGCCGGTGGAGCCGACCTCGTAGGTGATCTCCAGCTGCGCGATGACGTACTTGCCGTCGGGCCGCTTGGGCAGGCTCATGTCGAGGACATAGCGCGGCGACTTGTCCTTCTCGAGCGTGCCGAGCTGCGCCATCATGTGCCGCTCTTCCGGCTCGTCGCATTTCATTTCGCGGATCTCGGGCACGACCTGGCGGACGCGCTTGATCTTGATGTCCTTCATGGGCCGCAGGTGCATCTCGACGTTGGTGAAGGCGGCGTGGGCGATGGCGGTGAAGGCCTCGACGAAGATGCGTTTGGCCTCGGAAGCCTGCTGCGTGTCGATGTAGTGCCACGTGCCGTTGGACAGGCTGGCGAGGTCCTTGATGAGGCTGGCCTTCCAGTCGAGGCCGACGCCCATGAGGCCGACGTTGATCTTCGTCTCGGCGGCGCGTTGGGCGAGCTGCCGGCATTCCTGCTCGCCGGAGGTCTCCCCGTCGGTGAGGACAAGGAGCTGACTCAGGGTGCCGGTCCCGGCGTTCTTCTCGAGCTCATCGAGGGCCAGGCGCATGCCGTCGTTCATCGCCGTGCCGCCCGGATCGACGTCGTACATGTCGATCTGCTTGATGACGTTCTCGATCTTGCCGCGGTCGGCAATCTCGGTGGGGGGCAACAGGACGAGCGCGTTGTGCGCGAAGGCGACGATCGAGAGCGTGTCCTCGGGTTTGAGCTGGCCGAGGGCGGAGATCGCCGCGTCCTGGACGCGCTTGAGACGGCTGATGCCCGTGCCGTCCTCCTCGTACATGGAGCCGGAGACGTCGAGCGCCAAGGCGATATTGAGAGGCACCGGCTTCTCGGTTCCGTCCCCCAGGCCGGAGGGGATGAGCTTGATGAGGGCATAGCTGGCGGCCGACTCGCCGGTGACGGCTATGCTGTTGCGGTGCATCATGCGTTCGACATGGATCTTGGCCATCGCAGGAGGACCTCGCAGTTCAGAAGGTTCGATCTCGGGAATTCATTATCATCGCCGTGGCGGCGGGCGAGCGCAGCCACGGGCCGCCGGCTGTCACAGCGAACGTCGTCAAATGTGGGGCAAGAGGCGGTTTGCAAACCCTGGCCGCCCGCAACCGCGAGCGGCCTACCGGAAATCGCCTCTGGGTCGTCCTGAACTGTGTGTCACGATCCGAGCCTGAGCGTCGTGCCCGGCCCGCGCTGAAAGGAGGGGAAATCGGATCGCACGCGGCCCGTGGTCCGGGCCTGTCTGCACACCCCGTCTCGGTTTTTTTGTAACACACCCCCCGTCCGCCAGCAATAGCCTCCTCATGATTTTCCGATGGTCCGGGCGCGAGCCGGTCGGCGTATGCCGGACATGCGGACCGCGTCGCGCGGCGCCCCGGGCCCCGCGGGCGCCGCGCCGCCAGCGTTTGTACCCGGAAACGGCTCCGCTCGCGAGGGAAATCGTCGCGGAATGGCGTCATGACTTCGGCGGCTGGCGGAACGCACGGCAAAGTCGGCACAAACGTCACGCCGTCAGTTCCCGGTAGGCCTCCTCGCTGAAGCCGACGTAGAGGGTTTTCCCCTTGCGGATGGCGGGCGCCCGCAAGTTGCCCGTGGGGCCGAGGAGGTGTGACGCCAGGATGTCATCGCTGGGCCGATCCTTCGCCAGGTCGAAGCGCACCAGGTTCTTGCCCCTGGCGATGACGACATGAGCGACGGACCGCGCCAGCGCCAGGGCGTCGGCCCGGCCCTTGCGCTGCTTGCTCGCGTCAACCGTTTCCCGGGCGCCGAGCGCGTTCTGCTCAAGGAACCCTTGAGCCCGCTTGCACGACATTCAGGACTTGCGCTGATAGAGCCAATCGACGGAACGGGACATGCGGCCTTGCTCCGTGTTCTCCACAGGAAAAGCGTGCGCCGCGCGGCCTTCAGACAACGACGGGAAGCGAGAAAAGCGCGGCGCGAGGTTTTGCGGCTTCCTTTCGAGGGGGAAACCCACCTAAGCTATATATGTACCACCTTGGAGGGCAAATCATGAACGAGCAACCGGTGAACCTGAATTCGGATGAGCGCCGCTATCTACGCGAACTTCTGGAAGCGACGCTCAAGGAGACCCGCGTCGAGGAGCATCGCACCAAGACGCCGAGCTATCGCGAGCATATCGTCCACGACAGGCAGGTCATCCAGGGCCTGCTCGCCAAGCTGGGCGAACCGAACGCGTGAGCGAAGCCGACGGGCGACCGCTGGCATGCGGCGCCGGCGCCTTTGGCGCCGGCCTGCCGTTCAGCCGCGGGCGGCTGCGGGCGGCTGCGGCCGGTGTCTGCGCGTCCGCGTCGGAATCCGGCGCGACGGTGGAAACGCCGCCGGCAAGGGCATCGTCTTCACGATACGCTTGCCGGCGGTGGTCGAGAAACCGACGCGGGTGTCCTAACGGGACGTGATGTCGAACTTGAACTCATTGGCCGCACCGACCTTCACTTCCGCGCTCAGGGTCGAGGCGGCGTTCCATTTCGGCGGGATGATGTTGATCTTTGTCGGTTTTTTCTCGGTATCGGTCGTCAGCGGCGGCCCGTCCTTGAAGGCAAGCACCTCGACCCGATTCTTGCCTTCGTCGGCTTCGCCGGAAAAACTCCCGTCCTTGATCTCGAACCGCTTCGCCGGCATGCCCGTGATGCTGAAGGCGATCTCGCCGGAGGGCATCGGCTTGCCGTCCATGTGTACGGTTCCTTTCACGGCGGCGGTTGGGATCTTTTTCGAGTCGCTGCCACAGCCGGAACAGGCCAGCAGCGCGGGGATGAGCAAAGGCAGAACCAAGAGGCGACGCATTAACAACTCCTGTGGCTGAGGGGCGCAGAGCAAAAAAGCCGGCCCAGCGAACGAGTCGCGGGGCCGGCTTTGTCATGAAAGTCGTCTTATTGATCCAGCGTGAAGACCTGGCCGTCGTTGCGGCAGGCAAGCGGATAGAGGGTGGCCAAGGGCGTCGTGTCCGCAAGGTAGCGTACCGAGCCGTCCGCCAGAAGGATATTGCAGCCGCCCGTGTGCTTGGAGCTGAGGGGGATATTCGCTCCGGTGTTGTCGCACGTTCCATTGCCGCAATTGTTCGACATGCCGATCTGGTTGATCAGGTAGCGGATCGTCGTGCAGTTGAACTCGCGGTTGTCGCCGCCGTTCTGATAGTTCGGCGGTTCGCGGTTGTCGCCGTTCGCCCCCATCGTCCAGCCATGGGGGCCCTGGCTGGTGATGGCGTAGAAGCTGCCGGTGATGATCTGGCCATTGGCGTCGCGGAGGTGGTCGCTTTGCTCGCCGACCAGCATCGTGTTGCTGGTTCCGTCCGTGATGCCGGTCATCTTCACCTTGCTGTTGGGATAGAGGATGCCGCCGCCGCTGACCAAGCCGGCGCCACCGCTCGAGACCAGGCCGCTGTCCTGTATCGATCCGGAAATACCCGGATAGGAGGAGAACATTTCAATATAGCCATTGTTCCAGGAACTCCCGTAGAAGTCGGGGAGGGTCGAGGAGGGGCAGCGGTAGACGGAGATATTGATGTTGTTGACCCACTGGAGATTGTTACCGTTCACGTAGCCGCTGTTGCCGCTGTACGTCCACTTGCTGGCGATGGCGGTTTGCTCGATATGCGCCAGGATGCGGACCTTCCAGGAACTGCCCCACGAGGCGGTCACATTGCCGGCGCCGTCCACGTCGGGAGCGCAGCCCGCGGGGAATTTCTTGTAGGTGTCGTGGTAGCCGTGCAAGGCAAGACCGATCTGCTTGAGATTGTTCTGGCACTGGGCGCGGGCCGCAGCCTCGCGCACCTTCTGCACCGCGGGAACCAGGAGTGCGATCAGGATCGCGATGATGGCAATGACGACGAGGAGTTCGATGAGGGTAAAGCCTCGTCGAACGTGATGGGACTTGCGATTCATGGATGCTCCAAGGGAAAAAAAACAAGGCAGGGATGGGTTTCCGCAGTAGATAGGGATCTCGACTACAACAATAGTAGTACCCTTTTCACGCCGACTCCGCCGAAAAAAATCATTTTCCATCCGACGAAAGAAAAAATGATCTTTCTCTCACAAATCATCAAACGTCAGCGCGCAAGCGACCAACGCGATTGAGCGAAGAAAGACTAGCAGAAACTTGATTAGGAAGGAATTAAATCAACGCGTCTTGTCGGAGATTTCAGGGTGCGACAGGCTGTGCCCTCTATTTCCGGCGTTCCTGAGGCGGTCCATTGTCCCACCGTTCCCCCATCTCGATGCGTTCCAGCACCGGCGGATGGGTCGCGAACAGCCACGTCAAGAACGGGTGGGGCGTCACGTTGCTCTTGTTCGTCCGCACCAGCTGCTGCTCCGCCCGGATAAACGCGTCCCGCGCGCCGAGCCGCAGCGCCATCTCATCCGCCTGCCGCTCGAAATACCGGCTCACCGCGTTCTGGATCGGAAGTGTCACCCACGTGGCGAGCACGCCGAGCAAGAACACCAGCGGCAATCCCGCCGGGTCGCTCGGGTTCGACAGGCGCCAGGGCGGTCGGCCGACCAGGCCAAGGAGAATGCGCGACAGAAGAAAGAGCGCCAGGGTCGCCCCGACCGCGGCCATGGCCAGGCCCTTGACGATGTGGTCGTTCAGCCAGTGCCCCATCTCGTGTCCCAGGATCGACAGCGTCTCGTCGTCGCGGTGATCTTTCAGGAGCGTGTCGTAAAAGACGATGCGGCGCGTCGGCCCGAAGCCGGTGAAATAGGCGTTGCTGTGACTGGTGCGGCGCGACGCGTCGATCACCAGGATGTCCTCGACCGGCAGGTCGGCCTTCTTCAGCAGCTCGCGCACCGGTTTCTCCAGGTGCGCCCACCGGGTCTGTGACAGCGGCGTGAACGTGTTGAAGAACGGCTCGACCACGATCGGGTAGAGAAGAGCGATGCCGACGGCGTACAGGATCAACGCCGCCGAGGCGACCAGCCACCAAAACCGCGGTAACCCGCGGATGAGGAGATAGAGGACGATGAGCGGCACGGTCTCCATCAGGCCGGAAACCAGAATGCTCTTGAGGTAGTCGATGATCCAGACGCCGAACGTCGCCTGCGTCATGTCCCAGGCGCGGCGGTGGAGATAAGCGAGGACGCTGAAAGGGAAGCCGAGCAGGACCGGCGCCAGGTAGAGGAACGCGGCCACGCAGACGAGGGTCAGGAACCAGCGGTCGGCGCTGAGGCGGCGGAATCCGGCGGTCACGCGGCCGCCGAGAGTTGTGAGCCCCAGGGCGGCGAGGAACGCATAGTGGACAAGGCCGCTCGACCAGCCGATGATCTTGCTTTCGAAGCCGTAGCGCAGGCCATCGTCGATCTGCTCGTCACTGAAATAGCGGCGGGCGCTCGTGGGGTCGACCTGGAAATGCAAGAGGAGGGAGAGGGCCCCGACGATGGCGATCCAGGCGAGGGCGAGCCAGCAGAGGAAGCGGATGGTGAGGCTGACGCTGAACCGGCGCGGCGCCGTCGGATACGCGACCGTTGCCATGGAGAAGGGCCCTTATCAACGTGTGGCCAGGTATTCGACGAGCCGATCGAGGAAGACGGCCTGGTCGGGATGGATGCGCCGCCGCGCTTCGTCCAGAGGGAGGAAGCAGGCCTGATCGATCTCCCAGCTGGCGCACCGCGGCTCGGCGCCGTCCGGGGCGGGACCGACGAAACCGTGGATCACCTTGCCCGTCGCTTTGTAGCGTGCCGTGCCGATCGGGTGCAGCTTCTCCGCCTGGATGCCGGTCTCTTCGAGCGTCTCGCGCCGCGCCGTGTACTCCATCTCCGTCTCCCCCGCGTTCGGCTCCCCTTTGGGAATGCCCCACGGCTTTTTCTTGTTGTACCACCCGCTCGGATGCACCAGAAGCACTTCGAGCCCCTCGGGCCCCTCGCGATACAGCAACGTGCCGGCGGCTTTTTTCATGGCGTTTTCCGTAGCCGAAGTCGTGAGACTTCGGATCGGGGAACCTCGTCCAGGGCTGAACTGTCACGAGTTCAGCTACGTTTCCCTTCGCTCGATTTCGCTTCGGTCAAGGGACCATACATTTCGGGGCGGCGATGGGCGATGCGGTCCAACTCGTATTTCCCCGGAATGTGTACGATCCGCTTGCGCCGCGCTTTCTCCGGGTCGATCTCGGCGTAGACGATCTCTTCTCCTTCTTCGCTCGCGCTAGCCAGCACGATTCCCGCCACGTCCAGCACTCGGCTCCGGCCGATGAAGCGGAAGCCACGCTCCTCGCCGCAGCGGTTGGCGACCGCGAAAAAGACGCAGTTCTCGAGCGCCCGCGCCGGCACGAGCACATCGAGGCTGCTGCGGGCGCCCGCCGGAAAGTTCGTCGGCAGGATGATGAGATCAGCTCCCTCAAGCATGAGGCAGCGGGCCGCTTCGGGGAAACTCCCGTCGTAACAGATGGTAACGCCGATCCGCAAGCCCCCCAGATCGTGGACCGCGAAGGGACGATCCCCGGGAGTCGTGAAGCGGTCGACGCCGAGAAAAGGCAGGTGAATCTTGCGATAAGACAGGGTAACGCCGGGGCCGACGAGGGCGCAGGCGTTGAAAAGGGCGCCGTCCGCGGGGCGCTGTTCGAGCAGTCCGAACGCCGCCCAGACGCCGAGCCGCCGGCACGCGGCGCCGAGCGCCTGGGTGGCCGGCCCGGGGATCGTCTCGCCAAGCGGCCAGGCCTCTTCCTTGCTCTCGAAGCAGTAACCCGTCAGAGCGCATTCCGGAAAAATGACGAGCCGTGCGCCGTGTGCCGCCGCCTCCTCGAGGCGGCGGAGCATGGCGGCAAGGTTGGCTTCCTTGTCTGCGAGGCGGGGATCGGTTTGTACGCAGGCGATCTTCCAGAGAGGCATCAGCGATCCTCGTCTAGCGTCGTTTTCGTTTTGCCGTCATCCTTGCGGTAGCTGAACTCGTGAGAGTTCAAACGGTGAGAGTTCACAGTCGCCTGCATCCGACTTCGACGACGCCTCGGCCCGGCTTTGGCAACGCAAAAGGGGACAGTCCCTTTCGACCTGGCAAAAGAGCCGGTTTTTCGCTCGAGCGAAAGGGACAGTCCCCTTTTGCGTTGCAAAGCCCCTCGGCCCTGGCGCCGCTCCGGATCTTTCCATGATAACGCGCTTGCGCCGCGAACAGGAGTTTCACGATCACCAGGCGCTCGAGCGCGCCTCGTTCTTCGACCGGCGCCCCGAACAACTCGCTTTTGCCGACGACGACTATCTCGCCCACGAAACCTGGATCCGCCCCGCGTTCGACGCCCTGGGGGACGTCGCCGGCCGCACCGTCCTCGATTGCGGCTGCGGCCACGGCATGGCGTCCGTCGTTCTGGCCCGTCGCGGCGCTCGCGTCATCGGTTGCGATCTCTCCAGCGGCTACCTTACCGAGGCGCGGCGCCGCGGCGAGGCCAACGGCGTCCGCGTCGCCTGGCTGAAGGCGGACGCCGAGCGTCTCCCTTTCGCCGATGGCGCCTTCGACCGGATCTGGGGCAACGCCATCCTGCACCATCTTGACATGGACATGGCGGGCGCGGAGCTGCGCCGACTTCTGAAGCCGGGTGGTCGAGCCGTCTTTTGCGAGCCCTGGGGCGAGAACCCCTTGCTGCGCCTGGCCCGTGCCCGACTCCCCTACCCCGGCAAGGAGCGGACAGTCGACGAACAACCTTTGCGCGGCGCCGATCTGGCCGTCCTGCGGCGTTACTTCCCCAGCCTCGAATGGACAGGGTATCAGCTGTTGGGCATGGCAGGCCGGCTCCTCCGCACGCCAAGCGTGACCCGCCGCCTGGAGAGGGTCGACCGCGGGCTGCTGCGGCGCTTCCCCTCCCTGCAACGGTTTTGCCGCTACGTCGTCCTCGTGCTCGAGAGGTCACCGTCAGCTTGATAGCCTGATACCCCATGCCAGTTTTCACTGTGGCATGCCCGCGTGTCTTCGCTTACAATCCAATCATCCGCCGAACCTCCCCGCCGGAGCCGACATGCTCACCCTCCAGGGCTCGACGCGCCGCCTCTGCGACGGCCTCTCGCGCCGCGACCTTTTGCGTCTCGGCGCCCTCGGCGCGTTTTCCCTCAGCGACTTCCTTAATCTCAAAGCCGACGCCGCGCCCGCCACGCGTCTCCCACGCTTCGGCCGGGCCAAGGCCTGCATCCTCCTCTTCCTCTACGGCTCGCCGCCGCAGCACGAGACGTTCGATCCCAAGCCGGATGCCCCCGCCGAGGTCCGCGGCGAGATCGGCTCGATCCCCTCGGTTGTCCCCGGCGCCCGCATCTGCGAATTGCTGCCGCGCACCGCGCGCGTCCTCGATCAGACAACCGTCATCCGCTCGATGACGCACCCCTACCCGCAGCACGGCGTCGCTTACGCGGTCAGCGGCATTCCGACTTACACCCCGGACCTCGAAACCCGCCCGCGCGACGCGCGCCACTGGCCATACATCGGCTCCGTCGTCGACTATCTCCGGACGCGCCGCGCGGATAACACGCCACGCAATATCGCCTTGCCCTGGATGCTCAACTCGAAGACGGACATCCTGGTCAACGCCGGCCCGTTCGCCGCCTTCCTCGGTCAGAACCACGACCCGCTCTGGACCGACTTCATCGGTGCCGGCACACGCGTCGTCCCGCACTACACCGACAGCCAGAAGAAGGATTTCGTCGATCCCTACGGCGGCATCCTTCAGAACGGCCGCTTCGTTCTCTCGACCGAGAGCCGGGTCCGGGACGATGTTCCTGTGGAGCGACTCAACCTGCGGCAATCGCTGCTCGATCAATTCGAGACGGGCCGGCGCCGCGTGGACGCGGCCGCTGCGATCTTCGATCGGCAGCGCGAGCGGGCCTACAGCCTGCTGACATCCAGCGCCGTGAGCGACGCCCTCGATATCGCCCGCGAGCCGATGCCGCTCCGCGAGCGCTACGGCATGACGCTCTTTGGCCAGGCTTGCCTCGCCGCCCGGCGCCTGGTCGAGGCCGGCACGACCTTCGTCACCGTCTTCTGGGACGGCTTCGGCCAGTTCTCCGCCTGCGCCTGGGACACGCACGATAATCACTACCCGCGGCTCAAGGAGTATCTCCTCCCCGGCTTCGATCCCGCCTTCGCCACCTTGATCGACGACCTGCGCCAGCGCGGCCTGCTCGACGAAACCCTCGTCCTCTGCCTCAGCGAGCATGGCCGCACGCCGCGCATCGACTCGCGGCCGCGCGGCGCCGGGCGGCACCACTGGTCGCGCGTCTATTCGGCCATCGTCGCGGGCGGCGGCATGGGCAAGGGTCGCGTCGTCGGCGCCTCCGATCGCCTCGGCGGCGAAGTCGCAACGACACCGGTGTCGCCGAAAGACGTGCTCGCGACGTCATTCCATCTGCTGGGGATCGACCCGCACACGCTTGTCAACGACGCGCTTGGGCGGCCGCTGCCGATCGCCGGGGATGGGGTGGTGCGCGGCGAACTGCTGGATTGACCGGATTTCCTCATCCACAGCGGCGACTGCGGAAACAACGAGAATGTTGACGGCGCCGTTCATTGCCTGCGTGCTTCTCGTCGCTTCGGCCCCGGCGGCTGAGCCGGCCCCGACAAAGACCGTACTCCTGAAGCTCGACGTCGATCTGAAGGATGTTTCGCTGGAGTACGTTCTGAACGACCGCGAAATCTCGGCGAAGACGCTGCAAAGCCCCGTGGAGTTGCGGCACGGCAAGCATGAATTGTTGGTGCTGCGCCATGGGGATGTAGTCGACATCCTCCCGTTTGAGGTCGGTCCGAAAACAGGCTCGGAGATCGTCCTCAAGCGGACGGAGCCTCCGCCGCTCGCCGATGAGCCCGACTTCCGGCCCGGATTGCCGGGGGATGTCAAGCCGAGCCCGCCGGCGACCCTCTCGCGTGAGGAACTGCGGCGGCGCGGGGAATGGGTCCCCCTCTTCAACGGCAAGGACAAATCCGGTTGGCGGAGCTTGCCGAAGGTCCCCGGCAACTGGCACGTCGAGAGCGGCATCCTCGCCGAGTCCGGTATCTTCGGTGGGCTGTTCACGGTGGAAGACGACTGGACCGACGTGCATCTCCGCATCGAGGCCAAGTACGCCGGGGGCGGCACGGGCGTGTGTCTACGCGGCCCGCTGGCCGCGAAACCCGGCAAGGACTCGTACGACGTGTTCATCGGCGGCAAGATGGGGACCGGGTCCTTGCGCATCGCCGGCCGCGACATCGCCAAGGTCAAGGAGAAAGCCGTCCCGCCGGATACCTGGTTCACGATGGACGTGATTCTGCGCGGCCACCATATCCACATCAGGGTCAACGGCAAAGTCGTCGCGGACCACGACGACGCCGAGAAGACGCCGGTGAAAGGGCACATCATCCTGCAACCGATGTTCGCCAAGGGGGGCTCGATCCAATACAAGCGCGTCGAGGTTCGCGATCTGGCCCCGCCCCGGGTCGCGGACAAGAAGCCTGAAATCCCCGCGGCGAAGGTCCCGCCGCGAACAGCGGACTATGGCAAATACGTCGTCGACGTCATCCCGCTTTCCGAGACCCTGGCGCGACGAGGGCGCCTCATGATGGCGCGGGCGCCCGGCGGGGGCTTCCAGTTCGGCTGGAACGACGCGAAGGGGCGCGCCCACATCACCCCTCTGGGAGCAGATCTCAAAGCGGCTGGACGCGACATCATCCTGGCGGACACGGAGCTGCGCGGCCTTGCGGTGAACGACGACGGGACGATCGCGGCCCTCGCATTTCGAGCTCCGTGCGAGGTGCACCTGCTCGGCCTAAGCCGCGAGGGACGTACGCTCTTCAAAACCCCGCTGACGGGAGAGCATGGGAACGGGCCGGGCACGCACTTCGCCACCCGGTGGTTCTCGAACGCCAAGCTGATCTCGTCCGGGACGGAATGCGCCGTTCATTTCGGGCACTTCGTGCATACCAAGGGGGGCGCGAAGCACCAGGGCGGCTATTTTGCCCGGCTCGACGGAAAGGGGAACAAACTTCAGGAGAATCACTGGACGGTCAGCCACAGCATCGACCAGGCCTTGCTCTACCACGGAGGGGATTGGTTCACCGCTTCCGTCGGGGACGCGCACCCGGTCGGCATTCCCTTCATCAACCGCAGCGCGAAGAAGGCACGGAGCCTGATCTATCCGCCCAAGGACCAGCGCGCGGGCTTCCATCCGAAGCTGACCCACCTGGGCAGCATGGTTCCCCTCGGCGCCGACGTCGGCCTCGCCTTCGTCACACGCGTCGGCGGAGGGTGGCAAGCCTACTATGCGGCCATCGACAAGACCGGCGACGTGAAGCGCTTCGTGAACGTTCTCGACACCATCCCCCCCACCACGCACGCCGGCGTGAACCTGGCGCCCTTCGGTTCCGATTTGCTGCTCATCTGGACCGAGACCGACACGACCACGCGCTACGTCCCCATCGACAGCGCCGGCCGTTTATTGGGCCGCCCGACGCTCGTCGATCAGCCCATCGGCCGCCGCAATGACCTTGCGCTCTTCGCCAACGGAGACGTCGGCTGGCTCACCGCGACCCGCGGCGCGAGCGAGGTTCGGCTGGTGCGCGTGAAGCGCTAGGCGTCGCCCTGTCATCGGCGGCTTTGAACAGCCCGGCCGACCGTTATTTGCCAATGCGATTCAGCAACACGCCGAGCCGGTACCCCGCCTCCGCCACGCGTCGCCGCGCTAGCTGCCCCGCCGCTTTCCGGTATTCGTCCGTCAGCGCAAGAGGATCGAGTTTTTTCCCCGCGCTCTCCTTGTCGCGGATCGCCGCCCGCATCGCCTCGTCGTAAACCGCTTCCGGCAGCAGGGCGAAGCTCTCGGCGATCGCCGTGTCGACCTCCGGCGCCGTCGCCGCTTTCTCGGCCGCTTTGCGGAAAGCGTCGTTGTCGAGGATCTGGAGCGAGCGCTTGCGCACCGCGTTCACGTCCCCGGCGCTCGACAGCTTCGCGCCGCCAAGGAGGCTGTCCCAGAAAGCGTGCAGGTTCTCTCCGGACGCCAGCGGGATGCGGTTGGCGCCGCGGTCGCCGTCGGCGCCGTTGAACAGAGCACGCGAATACAAGGAGGCGCTATGGCACGGTTGGTGCACGTCGCCGACAATGTGCAGCACCCAGCAGAGATACACCGCCTTCTTCCCGGCCGGCACATCCGCCCGGCCCAGCCGCTTCAAGCACAGCTGCGCCGCCTGCGCCGCGTTCAGATCGAGTGGCTCGGCGTCGTCGCGCAGGCCGTCGGGTACTGTCCGGCTCGTATTCGGTTTCACGCGGTCGCCCAGCGCCTCCTTGTCCGTGTCCGTGAGGAAGAACCGGTTGTTGATGTAATGCCACTGGGGTCGATCGTAGGCCGCCTTGCCGCGGATCAGGTCCGGCCATTCCGCGGCGACGAGGAAGAGCCAGCGGTCCTCCGCGTCCTTGCCGAGCGCCTGGATGTCCTTGGGGATGGCGAACTCCTCCTTGAGCCGCGGATGCGCGCGGAGCCAGCCGACGAGGACGTCGCGCGTCTCCTTGTCGAGCCGGTCGTAAGCGATGTTGGCGACCACATGGTGCCCCGTCTTCCACCAGCCCCAGCCGGCGCCGGGGGCGAGCAACAACAACAACAGTGTCAGAAGCAGGAAACGGCGCCGCTGCATCGTTCGCTCCTTTGGTAGGACTCCCTTGAGACAAGGCCGAGGACGGGGATATTGTCCCAGGAGACAGCGACCTCGCAAAGGCGCCTTCATCGAAACAACACGAACCGGAGGCGGCGTCCGGTCCGGCGAGCCCGCGCGCGGACAGGGTTGCTCGGAGGGTCCAACCGGCCGTGAACTGTGCCGCGGAAGCCGGTGTCCGTAAGATGCGAGGAAGGGCCCCCGTAGCTCAGGGGATAGAGCATCGGTTTCCTAAACCGAGGGTCGCAGGTTCGAATCCTGCCGGGGGTAATCGCCGGCCTTTCAACGCAAGAGGGGACGATCCCTCCGCTCACCGTTCCCTTTGCGGTTCGTGCATACCAACGCTCAAGCGACTCCTATATCGGCGTGCGCGAGTCTGCAGCGAGGCGTAGCGGAACTCGCCAGAGTTCCGAGTGCCAGGCGGAAGTCTGACAGACTTCCGCTACACCAGAATTCGCGCACCCCGATTTAGGCCCGCCATTCCTCGGTTGGAAGATGGCGCGCGAACCAATCGGCGGCCAGCCGGGCCACTTCTTCGAGCTTGCCGGGCTCCTCGAAAAGGTGTGTCGCTTCCGGGACGATGACCAGCTCTTTCCGTCCGGGCATGCGCTCCATCGCTTCGCGATTGAGCTCGATCACGGGCTCATCCCAGCCGCCGACGATCAGGAGCGTCGGGGCCTGGACGCGGGCGAGGTAGGGGCCGGCGAGATCGGGCCGGCCGCCGCGC
The DNA here is from genome assembly GCA_046350295.1 of Gemmataceae bacterium. GTDB lineage: Bacteria > Planctomycetota > Planctomycetia > Gemmatales > Gemmataceae > JAXMAR01. The sequence goes on along the minus strand of JAXMAR010000033.1, from coordinate 14,274 downwards.
GAGACGACCGCCTTGACGCGTTCGGGGCTGCGCGCCGCGGCGACCAGGGCGGCGCCGGCGCCGGTGCTGGCGCCGAACAGGCCTAGGTCGAGGCTGCGGGTCCGCGGCTCCTGCCGGACCCAGGCGGCGGCATCGCGCAGGCGGCCCGCCAGTAACTCGATGTCGAAGACGTTGGCACGGTCCTCCACCTCGTCCATCGTGAGCAGGTCGATGAGCAGGGTGGCGAAGCCTTCGGCCTGAAGCTCGTGGGCGACATATTGGTTGCGCGGACTCAAGCGGCCGCTGCCGCTGCCATGGGCGAAGAGGACGACACCGCGGGGGCGTGGGGGTAGACCGAGGATGCCGTCGAGACGGTGGACACCGGCGGGAACACGGACGGCGCATTCATGAACCGTCGCGCTTTCAAAATGGGGCATGGCTTCCCTCCTTTCGCATCCTGGCGTGTGCGGAAATAGACTCGTACCCTCGCGCCCTTTTGTCACAAGCAATCGTTATGCCAAAGGACGCGTCAACTGAGCTGGCTTGTTGCGATGCGGCGTGGGATGATGAAGGGTTGGACCCGAAGTCGGGCGGATGGAGCGGCGCGCAGATGCTAAACGGCTTAAACGGGGAAACGGAGGTCGAGGCGGTCCTTGGACGCTATCCGGGCCTGGCGGCGCGGCGAGCGACGCCGCAGGGGGGCGGGTTCAGTGGGGCGCGTGTCTTTCGGGTCGCCGGCTTGCCTGGCGATTTCGCGCTGCGTTTCTGGCCGGTCGAGCGGACGGCGGCGGAGGTTGCGCACATTCATCGGCTGATGGCGGAGGCGCGGCGGCGGCTGTCCTTTGTGCCCGCGCTGCTACCGTGCGACACCGGGCAAACGTTTCTGGAATGGCGCGGTGGATTGGTCGAGGTGACGACGTGGATGCCGGGGACGGCGGATGGGGCGGCGCCGCCGGCGCCGCAGCGCGTGACGGCGGCGTGTCGGGCGCTGGCGCGGCTGCACGGCGTCTGGGAAGGCGGCTACGGCCGGGCGGTGTGTCCCGGCGTGCGGCGTCGGCTCGAAGCGCTGGAGACATGGCGGCGGGTGGGGAGCGTTGTGGGAGTGACGCCGCGGTCGAAGCAGGCCGCTTTGCTTGCCGAGGCGTCTCGTCTCATCGAGCGCTGGTTCACGGCGGCGGCCGGGGCGCTGGAGAGGTGGACGCGGGAAATGGTGGATGTTCAGCCGTGCCTGTGCGATATCTGGAGGGCTCATGTCCTGTTTACGGAGGACGCGGTGACGGGGTTGATCGATTTCGGCAGCGTGAAGGAGGATGGTGTCGCCGGCGACCTGGCGCGTCTCCTGGGGAGCTTGGCGGAGGAGGACGAGGCGTTGTGGCGAGTCGGGCTGGACGCGTATGGGCGGGAGCGGCCTCTGGCGCCGAAAGAGTGGGAGATGGCGCGGGCGCTGGATCGGACGGGGGTTGTGGTGGCGTTGACGCACTGGCTGCGCTGGCTGGGCCTGGGGGAGCGTCGCTTCGCGGATGAGGCGGCGGCGTTCCGGCGCCTGGAGAGCCTGGTCGCGCGGGTGGGGAAGTGGACGCTGTTCGGCCCGCTTGAGGTAGAATGAGCTTGGCGGCGCCCATGCGTCCAAACCCGCCTGGAATTCGCGTCGTCGTTTTGTTCTATTGGGTGAATGGGGATGGCGACGCAAGCGTGCCATCGAGAGGCGCAGGCGTCGAGACGCCGCTTCGAAGCGGCGCCATAACAGAGAAAGGTCAATGGCCGAGGATATTCTGCGGTTGCGGCTCGGGGCGCAACCGTTACACAGCCTGTTGGGTTACCTGAACTTCTCGGAGGGCAAGCCGGACGTCCATTTCCAGAAGCTCCTGCACGACGCCCAGGCCGCGCTCGCGCAGGAGGGAAGTGGCGCGGCCTGGAGTGAGCTCCATGGCGCGCTGCGCGCCAGCCTGAGCGCCGCGCAGAGCGCCGGGCTGCCGGCGTTCCGCGACATCACCCAGGCCGTGGGGGTCCTCGATCAGACGTTCCTCCAGGTGATGCCGGCCTATCGCCAGCACCATCGCGACCTCCTCTTCCACCTTTCGGACGCGGAGCTGTGGCAGCCCTTCCTGATCGTGCGCGTGTGCGAGGCGGTGCTGGCCCAGCGCGGGCCGTGGCACGAGACGGAGCGCATCGTCAAAGGGGCGCTGCGCCAGCTCAATGACTTCGTCGGTCACCGGCCGGTACCCGTGCTCGAGAACCGGGAGCGCGGCGAGGTCTATCCGCACGAGCGTGTCCGGCCGATCCCGCTTTATCTGCGCGGCGTCGGGGTCGCGCACGGGCGTTACTGGGACATCGTCAGCCGGGCTGTCGACATCCTACGCGAGACGGAGCCGCGTCTTCTGGCGGACGCCTACTTCGACCTCGAGCTGTTGGACGAGATCGCGCTCGACCCGCGTGGCTACGACTTCAGCCATCCGGTGGACAAGAGGCCGAACTACTGCTTCGGCGAGTGGGATCCGCATCACCTGGACGGTCAGGGGCGTTATCGCCGGTTCATCGTGCGCGGCGTGACGCTGGAGGGCTTGTGGCAGAGGACGGACCAGACGGAAGGGGCTGCGCGCGACGAGCGCATCTTCGAGGCGGCGGCGGTGCTGGCGGGCACGATGCTGATGGCGGCAACGGTGAGCGGGGCCGGGCCCGAGAGCCATGACAGCACGGTGAGCTTGACGACACTGGTGCCGCGCATCTCCAAGATTCGCGAGGCGTTTTACCAGGGGCTGCTGCAAGCGGCGGCCGGTCCGCATGGGGAGCGGCTGCGCGAGGAGGCGCGGCTGACGAAGCAGCCCTTCGGCGGGGCGCGGCAGGCCCTGAATCAACACCTGGCGCGGCGGCGGGCGCTGCACTTGCAGAAACGGCATCTTGCCCTGCTGCTGGCGGAGCTGGGATACCCGGCGGCGGCGCGGCGGCAGCTGGCGGATGTGGCGGCGGCGTCGGTGCGCATCCTGACGGAAACGCAGATCCTGCTCACGACGGCGCAGCTCCGCTTGCAGCGCGGCGAGCTGGAGGAAGCGGCCGAGGCGCTGCCCCAGGTGGAGGACCTGTTGCGGCGTGGCATCCGCTGCGCGGCGGTCCTCGATCCCTGGAGCATCCTGGCGTTTCAGGGCAATTTCCTGCGCTTCCAGTCGGCGGAGGACTCGATCCGCGATCCGCGCGTGCACGACCTGGTCCACGCGATGGACGGGCTTTTCAACCTGCACGCGCGGGTGATGAGCGAGGGCGCCGCGGCCGGCACGTTCAAGCCGAGCGCGGACCTGGCCAAGCAGATGCGGCGGCTGGCGCAGTGGTGGGACCGCTTCGCGACGACGACGGTGAGCGACGTGCCCCACGTGTCGGGCAAGGAGGCGACGGAGTCGGCGGAGCTGGTGGCGCGGGCGCTGGGGAAGTGGCGCGAGCGCGGGGCGGCGGGGACGGACCTGTCGTTCTGGCGGGCGCAGCTCGACAAGTTCCATTCTCCGAAGTCGTTCGCGCTGGTAGTCGACGCCCTGTTGCGGCAGGAGGATCTCAAGGCGGCGCTGGCGCTGCTGATGACGTGGCTGAGCCAGGCGGGCGAAGTGGCGCTTGAAGAAGGGGATTATTCGTTCCATCAGCTGGCGCTGCGCTGGATGCTCGGCGTCTGCGCCCAGGCCGGGATCGGCAACGAGCGGGCGGGGGCCGAGGCGGAACCCGTGACGCTGGCGCATCCGGCGCCAATGGTCATCAAGTTCTTCGACTACGTGGAGGCGAACGCGGAGGAGCTGTGGAACGTGCCGCGGCTGGACCTCATGGGGACGGGGGAGGACTCGGACACGCCGATGCCGCGGCCAGTCGAGGAAGAAGAAGAGGAGGAGTCGCTGTTCGGCGCCGCGTACGAAGGCATGACCTACAAGGACAGCACGGACGACGACAACGAAGCGGAAGTGCTGGACTTCATGCCGCAGAAGGACTTCGACCTGGCGCGCGAGGCCGAGCGGTTGGAGGGGCGGCTGCGCTTCCTGTCCACCGTCTTCCGGCTGTGGAACATCGCCACGCGCATCCTGCGCGTCGCTCAAGGGGAGGACCGGCGCGCCGGGCACGAAGCGCTGCGCGGCTGGCTGGCGCGCTCGCGCAAGAACATCCAGGGCCTCTTGGCCCTGCTCGACGCCATCCACCAGCACGACATTCCGCGCCCCTCCGGCTCCTTCGAGTCGATGGTCGAGTACAACAACCGCCGCGTCGCCAAGGAGCGGCTCCTCGGGATGGTCATCGCGACCTGCCTGGACCAGACGCTCGCCATCGGCGCCATGCGCGGCACGCTGGCGGAAGAGCTGCCGGAGGAGACGGAAGAGACGGCGACGCCGCGCTGGGAGCGGCACATTCTCCAGCTGGAGCGAGCCCTGGTGCGCGGCGAGGCGGGGCGGGCGCGCGACATCCTGCGCGGCTTCATCCCGACGTTCCGCGGCGAGCCGTTGCTCTATACGCCGCTCGCCAACGGCGGCAACCCGCGCCACATCCTCCGTTCGAGCCTGGCCCAGACGATCCTGCGCAGCCTGGCCGCCAACTTGCCGCGTGTCGGGCTGATTCGCGATACCATCGTGATCTTGCGCCTGGCTCATGAGATGGAGCAGGCCCAGCCCCTGAGCGGGCCGCGCATCACGGAGTTCGACCGGCTCTATCAGCTGGGCTTGCAGGCGTGCGGCGAGACGCTGGTCGACGCGGCGCTGCGCGACAATCGCGCGCCGCAGGACCTGGTGCAGGCCTTCGAGAAGCTGCTGGAGCCGTTCCTGGGTATCTGGATGGACCACAGCAAGACGCTGCGCGTGGCGATGCTCGAGGTGTTGACATCGGAGCGTGACTGGAACCGCGTCGTCGATTTCATCAAGCGCTTCGGCAAGGACCTGTTCACGCCGCGCTTCCTGGCGCTCGGTAACATCGAGGCGGTGCTGGCGCGGGGCGTGGCGGCGTTCCTCGATTACCTGAAGAGCAACGACGACCCGGCCGCCCACGTCCGCCTGGCCGACGAGCTCGATCAGTCGATCACGCGCTCGGAGGCGGAGCGCTTCCTGTTCATCATCCTGCAGGCGATCCGGGAGAACTACGACTCGTTCAAGGACTACATGTCGACGACGGCCCAGTCGGACTTCGGCGACAACCTTTACCAGTACCTCGATTTCCTGCGCCTCAAGGCGAGCTACGACCGCAACGCCTGGCAGTTCCGGCCCCTGAGTCTCCTGCACGAAGTGCTGGCGCGCAAGCACGGCGCCGCGGCGGCGCTGTGGCGGACGCAGGTGCAGCAGATCTGCGAGCGCAACGCGCAAGACCATTTGAAGGAGCTGGCACGCATCGAGGAAAAACACGGCATGCGGCTGCCGACAATCCGTGACCGCGTCGAGGAGCGCTTCGTGCAGCCGATGGCGCTGGACCGGCTTTGCGCCTTGATCGAGCCGGCGCTGGAGCAGGCGAGCGCGGCGCTGGGCAGCGACGAGGTCATTCCGCTGGAGATCGAGCTGAGGCCGTACGCGGACAAGCCGACGGGAGTGGGCCTGGACGTGCCGGCCTGGATCCTGCGGCTGGAGGGGGAGCTGAACCGGGCGCGGACGGCGCGGACGGCGCTGGTCACGCTGGCGGAGACGCTGTTTCAGGTGCCGAAGCTGGCGTCGAGTTCGAGGCGTTGCGCGGAGCTGAAGGACGCCACGAGCGCGAAGAACAAGGGCCCCGCTTGAGTCTGTCTATAATGCCCCGCATGTCGCCGCGCTCCTTTGTCGTTCGTCGCAATCAAAGCCAGTGGACCCTGTTTCAGTTCCTGCGCCGCCTCCTCGGCAAGAAAGCCGAGCGAACGCCGGCAAGCCTGCGCGTGCTCGTCAATGGCCGGCCCTGCCCCGATCTGCAGCGCCGTCTGAAGACCGGGGATGAAGTCCGCGTCGAGACGAAGAAAGGCGAGCAGCGGCACAAGGGCGAACTCGGGCGGCCGGCGCCCGGAGAGCGGAAGCAAGCGGCGTCACCTCCGGCTGCGGCGAAGTCCGGTAAGCGAACCGGCATCCGCATCGTCCATGTCGATGACGATATCGTGGTGGTCGACAAGCCGGCCGGATTGACAACGGTGCGTCATGCCGCCGAAATCGAGGAGATGGGGCAACGGGCTCGGCGTTTCCTGCCGCTGACACTGCTCGACCTGTTGCCGCCACTCTTGCCGGGGCAGGCGCGAAAAAGGCGCGTCCGGGCGGTCCATCGCCTCGACCGGGAGACGACCGGCCTGGTCGTTTTCGCCCTGAATCCGAAGGCGGAGACCGCGCTGGGCAAGCAGTTTCGGGCTCACAGCATCGAGCGGCGTTATCTTGCGCTGGTGCGCGGCGCCGCACAGGAAGGGCGGATCGAAAGTCATCTGGTGCGCGACCGCGGGGATGGCCGGCGCGGCAGCGGACCGGCGGAAGAAGGGCAGCGGGCGGTGACCCTTGTGCGCGTGAGAGAGCGATTCGGGACGGATTTCACGCTGGTCGAGTGCGAGCTCCAGACGGGGCGGACCCATCAAGTGCGCATCCATCTGGGGGAGGCTGGGACTCCACTCTGCGGCGAACGGCTTTACGATCGGCCCCTGCACGGGCCGCCACTACCCGACGCGAGCGGGGCGGAACGGCCGCTCTTGCACGCGGCGGTCCTGGCCATCGATCATCCGGTGACGGGGGAGCGTTTGCGCTGGGAGTCGCGGCCGCCGGATGACCTGCACCGGATCGTGCGGAAGGTGCGCGGGGGCTGAGCCGGGAGTCATGCCTTCTGCGCGGCTTCGAGGATTTCGACGATGCGCTCCACTTCATCCGGGTCGTTGAACTTCCGGCGTGCCGCCCGCAGTCGTTCTTTCCAGTACATGCGGAAGAAGTCGCGCCCCTCGTCGGGGCCGAGTTTCGCGCGCATGCGGGCCAGCTCCTTCTGTTCGTCGGGGCTGAGGCGGAGCTGGTTGTTCTCGTCGAGCGAAGGGGACTTGGGCTGGGGGCGGCGCGGCCTGGCCTGGATGCGGGCGAGCTTGCGGCGGGCGTAATCGAGGGCCGTGAGGCCCGCCTCGTCCATCAAGCTCGGGTCGGCGCCTTTCGCTAGGAGGGCCTGGACCGTCGCGACGCTCGGGCAGTAGCAGCGCACGTTGACGATCAGCGGCGTCCGGCTCCGCGCCGAGCGGCAGTTGGGATCGACGCCCCAGGAGAGGCGCTCGGCGACGAGGTCCGCGTCCCCCCGCTTGGCGGCCAGGAAGAGCAGCTTTTCGAAGGTCCGGCGATGCCTGGGATCGCGGGCCATGTCATTCAGATCGCTCATGTTACTCCCCCGGCGTCCAGTGGATGGTAAGCGCGGGTGTCGCGCCCTGGAAGAGTTCGTGGTCTTCGTCCTCGCCATGGCAGCCGTGCAGGAGGATCGACATGCCGAGGGCGAGCAACAGGACCCGCCACCAGCGCCGGAGGGCGGGAATCGCGTTCGCTGCGAACGGGCGCCGCCCTGGAGCGTCGTCCGCCCCGGTTCCGTGAACCGGGGCTAAACCGGGGTGGCTCATTTTTTCAGCTTCTCCGCGAAGAAGGCGGCACTCTGGTCGAGGGAGCGCGTCAGTTTTTCGCCCGACCAGCCGTGCCCCTCGTTCTCCATCGTGACCAGGCGGGCCGAGACGCCGGCCTCGTCGAGCTTCTTGCACAGGTGGCGCGATTCCTCGATGTTGACGAGACGATCCTTGTCGCCGTGAAAGAAGAGGAAAGGCGGGCAGTCCTTGGAAACGTAGCGCGCCGGCGAGGCGCGGCAATAAAGGTCCTTCTTGTCCTCATAGCTGCCGCCGAAGAAAGGCTTGAGGAAGTAGTCCTCGACGGATTTGTCCCAGCGTTTCACGGAGAAATCGGTGGGCCCGAAAAAGCTGACGACCGCCTGCACCTTGCTCGACTGGCCCGGGCTGCCCCCTTTGCCTTCGAGCTCGGCGTCGGCGCCGGCCGTGCCGAGAAGGCAGGCGAGGTGGGCCCCGGCCGAGAAGCCGACGGTCCCGATCCGGTTGGGATCGATATGATACTTGTCCGCGTTGGCCCGCAGCCAGCGGACGGCGGCCTTGCAATCCTCGATCTGGGCGGGGAAGGGGCTGACGGAGGAGAGACGGTAGGAAGCGGTGGCGGCGACGAAGCCTTTCTCGGCGTAGACCTCGATGAGCTTGCTCAGGTCTTTGCGGTTGCCGGCGCGCCAGCCGCCGCCATGGAGGCAAAGGATGGCGGGCGTTTTTTCGGTCGCGTCCTTGGGCATGGCGAGGTCGAGCTGAAGCTCCCGATCTCCCCCCTTGCCGAAGGCGAGGTCCTTGAGGACGGTCACGGGCCGCTTGCCAGGCGTCTTCTCCTGGCAGAAGAGCTGGATCGGCAGCGCGACCAGGCCGACGAGAACGAGAAGATGACCCCGGGTTTTCATGAGGGTTCCTCGCGACAAGGAATGAAAAGGCGTTGTCTATCATCAGGGATTCTGTGGCGCGGGGCAACGGGGCGACGAGATTTGACGCGCGGCGGTCGCTTCTTCTCTCGGCTCGGTAGAATGTTTTTTTTGGGACGTGAAATGTCCTCACAACGGAAAGAGATCTGACCCCGCTTCGTTGCCAAGCCACGTGAAAGGAAGGCGATGTCGATTCCGATCGAGCAGGCGCTGTTTCAGCGCGACGATGAGAGGCACGGCCGGCTGGTGGCGCGCTCGCCGGGGTTTCGCGACGGTTGGCTGGCCGAGGCGGATCGCGTCATGCAGGGATTCGGCGCCAGGCCGGCGGGCGTCTCCTGTCCGGAGGCGCTGTTCGTGCAGCCGCTCGACAAGCGGACGATCGCGGTGGTGCAAGTGGCGGACCGGCTGGAGAAGCAGGAGCGGGTGCTCGGCTTTCGCTTCCTGGTCATCGAGCGCAAGCGCTATGAAAGGGAGCTGAGCGATCCCTTCCTTTTGAGCGAGCGTCTGCCGGCGCCCTGGGACAAGCCGGGGGATTTGGCGACGATCACCTGGCACGACCTGCCGCTGCCGGCGCGGACGGTCCCGCAGGTGCAGGCGGTGCTCAAGCGGGTGAAGGCGCACGCGCTCAAAGAGGGGGAGGATCCGGAGGCGGCCGACTTCGAGCGGACCGTGGAGAACTCGGAGAGCCCGGCCCTCCTGGGTGGCGTGCAGATCCTGGTGGACGGCGGCCGGCTGCTGCTGGAGCGGCGTGCGCCGGACCCGGACTTCGTGCGCGGCCTGTGGACGCTGCTGCCGAGCCGGTCGCGCGGCCGGCTCTATCCCGCCACGTTCGCTTTCTCGGGCGACCTCGGTTTCGATGTGCTCATCTTGCCGCGCCTCAACCTCCTCGAGGACAAGGAGGGCTACGCCACCGAGGAGATGGCGTGCGAGTATCCGGGGAGCAGCTACGAGCTGGCGCTACAGACGGCGGCCGAATCAGGGGACCAGGCCTCGCTCGATTCGCTCCTGCACCGACGTGATAGCCGGGAGACGCTGCGGCTCGCCTTGATTCTCTTGATCGGCATGATCGTCATCGTGGTCGGCTCGCGTTTCTTCACGCCGGGGCCGCCGGACACGACGGCCGAAAAGGCGGCGGTGGCGGCGGGCATGGCGGCGGCGCAGGACCCGTTCACGATCATGGGACTGAAGCTCTACGGCGACGCCCGCTGGCTGCCGGCCGAGAAAGCGGCCAAGAAGTGAAGACCGCATGAGTGAAGACCGAGGCGGCGCCGTGCGCTTGGCGCCAGACCGGCGAGCGGCATGGCGAAAATGCGCCGGCGGCACGCCGCGCCCCTTTCCTTTCCGCAGGCGGCGTGGTAGGCTGTGCGGACAAGAAGAACAAATCCAGCGAAGGAGCGATCATGTCTTCGGACGCGGCTCAGGACCAGACATTCCGCATCGAACGGCACGGCGAGGTGGCGATCGTGACGCCGTCGGCCAAGGTCGAGGAGATGCACGAGACGCTCATCGAACAGGCGGCGCGGATGGTGGTGCAGTCGCTGCGCGAGGACCCGCCGTCCGGCATCGTCGTCGACCTCAGCCAGGTCAATTACTTCGGCTCGGTGTTCGTCTCGTTCCTGTTGCGCTGCCATGCGTTGGCGAAGAAAAACGGCACGGAGATCGTGCTCGCCGGCCCGTCGCAGCCGGCCAAGGAGCTGTTGCACCTGCTCGACCTCGAGACGCTGTGGGCGATCTATGACGACCGCAAGGAAGCGATCGAGGCCCTGACGGGGGATTGAACGGCGGCATTTCCCAGGCGCGGCGCGGGGCGTGAGCGCCGTCTCACAGCTCGCGATAGGCTTTTTTCGCTCGATACAGCTCGAGCCGGCGCCGCGCATCCGGGTCGTCGCGGTAGCGCGGATCTTCGAGAGCGCGTTCCTGCCAGCGCACAGCCGCCGCAAAGTCGCCGTTCTCCGCATGGACCGCGGCCAAGGTCTGGAAGAACTCCGCGTCCGGCTCCTTGAGCAGTTTCTGCGCTTTCGTGATCAGCTCGAGCGCCTTCGCGCCGTCGCGATACTTGGCGTCGGGGCAGGTGGCGAGCATCCGGACCCGGTTGACAAGCGGCAGGATCAGCTTGGGATCCATCTTCTCTGCCTGGTCAAGGTCCTCGAGGGCCCGGTCGTATTCTTTCGCCAGGAACAGGGCGAGGCCGCGCGCGGCGTAGTAGCCGGAAACCTTCGGACTGAGGCGGATCGCCGCCGCATAGTCGGCGACGGCCTTGTCATAGTCTTTCTTCTTCAGCCAGGCGGACGCGCGCAGGTTGTGGGCCGGAGCGTATTTGCCGTTGAGGCGCAGGCATTCGGTTTCGTCGGCGATGGCACGGTCGACGTCGCCGAGCTTGAGCCGGCACTGGCCGCGGTCGTAGTAAGGCAGGTAGGACTTCGGCGTCAGCCGCGCCTCCTCCGTGAAATCGGCGCTCGCCGCCTCGTAGTCCTTCTTGAAGTACCGCGCCAGCCCTCGCCCGCGCCACGCCGCCGCGCTCTTCGGCTCCAGCTCGATGGCCGCGCTGTAATCGGCGATGGCCCGATCGTATTCCTTCTTGGCGCGCCAGGCCGCCCCACGGTTGCGCAGGTAGACGGCTTCCTTCGGGTCGAGCTCGATGGCCCGGTCGTAGTCGGCGACGGCCTTCTCGTAGTCTTTTTTCTCCGCCCAGGCGACGCCGCGCAGGTTATGAGCGCGGGCGTATTTGGGCTGCAACCGGATTGCCTCGTCCAGGTCGCCGATCGCCTTGTCGTGCTCCTTCTTCGTCAGCCATGCGGCGCCGCGATTGGCCCAGGCGATGACGCTCTTGGGGTTGCGGCGCAAGGTCTCGCTGTAGTCCTCGATCGCCTTGTCGTGCTCCTTCTTTTTCTCCCAGGCCACGCCGCGATTGTTGTAGATGGTCGCCTGGTCGGGTTTGAGCCGTAGCGACTCGGTGAAGTCCTCGATCGCCTTGTCGGTCTCCCCCTTCAGAGTCCAGGCGGTGGCCCGGCGGTTCCAGGCCCCCAGATCTTTCGGGTTCCTGTTGATGCGCTCGCTGAAAAAGTTGACGGCGTCCTTGAGCAATACGGCGTCGCTCTTGTCGAACCACCCCACCTCGGCGGCATAGGTCTTGACCTGGAGCCGGTCGTCCTTGTCGCCGAGCACGCGGTAATAGGTTTCGGTGAGGTCCGTCATCACCGTGGCGCCGTCCTTGGCCACGCGGCTGATCTTCACGCCGTCGCGCTTGAGCAGCACGGTCTCGCCGACCCACGAATCCTGAGCGGGGGCGGCCTGAGCCGTGAGCAGGCACAGTGCGAACAGGAACGAGAAACGCATGGCGCTCATGACATCTCCTCTCGTGCGCTTGTCAGCGCGGCTTTCGCAGCTTCGCCCAGTAGCCGCCGTCCGCCGGACGGCCTGGCAAGTTCTCCTTCTCCGCCTCGACCGTGAGGTCCGGAACCTTTGCCCGCACCGCGTCCACCACCCCCCGGCTCTCTTCCGGCTCCACGCTGCACGTCGAGTACACCACCACCCCGCCCGGCTTCACCCGCTCCACCGCCTGCGTCAACAGCCTCGTCTGCAACTCCACCAGGCGCCCGAGATCGCCCGGCTTCAGGCGCCAGCGCAACTCCGGTCGACGCCCCAGCACCCCCGTGTTGCTGCACGGCACGTCGACCAGCGCCGCGTCGAACGGGCCAGGCGGCGGCTCCGTCCCCTCCTTCAAGATCACCCCGCCGACGATGTCGATCCCGAGCCGGACGCAGGTCTCCGACAGCGGCCGCAATCGCTTCTCGTCGATGTCGCAGGCGACGATCTTGCCCCGGTTCTCCATCAGTTCCGCCAGGTGCGTCGTCTTGCTTCCCGGGCCGGCGCAGAGATCGAGCACGGTTCACCCCGGCGCTGGGCTGCCGCCGTGGGCTAATTGCATCGCCGAACGTCCTGAATGACGAACCAGCTCCTCCTCGAATCCCGGGTGTCGCGCACGGAGCCGTGGTCGCAATGCGAATCGCCTGCGGATGTTCCCCCGGCTCGGCGTGTATCTCCGCCTCGACCAGCCGCCCCAGCAACGCCTCCTCGATCGCGCGGCAGCCGGTTGACGCGTAGATAGAGCGGGCGCCGGGCCCGCGAACCAGGCCGAGCCGCACGCACTCCTCCCAGCCCTGCCGCGCCAGGCCAGCGTCTCCGCCAGCCACTCGGCAACGAAAACGCCGCTCCCACAATCCGCCGGCCGCTCCTGGGGCGAAGGAACACCGGCTTGGCGAGGCGGCGATACCTTCCCCCACCGGAAAGATCCTCGGCCGGTCCGGGGGACCGCTTCCGCGGTTAATAAACGCGACATGCGCAAGACACCGTTGAGAAACCCTTTCGCCTTGGGCTGCCCGAAGACGGCCGCCAGCTCGACGGTCTCGTATATCGCGGCATGAACGGGGATGTTGGACATGAGGGCGAGCTGAAAGGCGCCCAGCCGCAGCGCTTCCCACAGCCAGGGCTGCGTCTTGTGACGCTCCCTCGTCACCAGCGGAATCAACAGCGCGTCGAGCGTGCCGCGCCGCCGCAGCACGCCGTACGCCATCTGCATCGCCAGCCGCCGGTCGGCCGCGCTCAACTTGCTCTGCTGGAAATGCCGGTCGAGGACTTCCTGCACGAACGCTTCTTTTTTGTGGCATTCCAGAAGCGCGGCGAGGGCCAGGCCGCGCGCGTTGGTCGGCGCGGAAGGTGTCATGGTTGTTCCGGCCCGAAGCGCATGCCTGAGGTGATCGGACGCCCGCGCAGAAAATCCGCCGCCGCCATCCGCTTCTTCCCCGAGGGCTGAAGCTCGAGAACCTCCACGCTCCCCTGCCCCGCCGCGACGAAGAGTCCCGGTTGCCCCGCGCCCTCGATCACCGCCCCAGCTCGCGCGCCCGCCGCCGCCCTGTCAGAAACCCGCGCCCGCCAGACAATCACCCGCAGCGGCGCCGCGCCCGGTTCGTGCAAATAGGAGTACGCGGTCGGCCAGGGCTGCATCGCCCGCACCTGACAGACGACTTGCGCCGCCGAGCGCGACCAGTCGATCAGCCCGTGCTCCTTGGTCAGCTTCGGCGCCTTGGTCACCAGCGACTTGTCCTGCTTGATCCCCCGCGTCGTCCCCGCCTCGATCTGCTCGATCACCCCGAGCGCCGTCTTCGCTCCCAGCGGCCCGAGCCGCGCCTCCACCTCGCCCGACGTCTCCTCCGGGCCGATGGCGATCTTATCCTGCGCCAGCATGTCCCCGGCGTCGAGGGCCGTCGACATGCGGATGATCGTGACGCCGGTCTCGGTCTCGCCGTGATAGATCGCCCAGTGGATCGGCGCCGCCCCGCGATATCTGGGCAACAGCGAAGCGTGTACGTTGATGCCGCCCCCCGGCGCCGCTTCGAGAACGTCTTTCGACAGGATTTGCCCGTACGCCGCGACGACGAGCAGGTCCGGCCCCCACTCCCTGAGCGTCGCGACCCCTTCCGGCGTGTTGACGCTGTCCGGCTGATAGACGGGGACGCCGCGCTCCAGCGCGATCTCCTTCATCCCCCGTCCCGTCTGCCGGGTCGAGCCGCGTTTCTCCCCCACGGCGCGATCCGGCTGCGTCACCAGGCCGACCACCTGATGCCGGCTTGCCAGCAGCGCTTCGAACGTGGGCTCGGCGAACAGGCCCGTGCCCATCATGACCAGACGCATCACTCGTCGCTCTTTTCGTCGCCTTTTTCGAAGGGTCCCAGTCGGAACACCGTCATGCCGCCCTGGAACTGGCGCAACCAGACGTCCTCGAACTCCTCGCCCATACCGCGAACGTAGATGAGAAGATCCGGATATTCCTCCGAGATCGCCTGCATCAAACGCTCAATGTCCTGGGAG
>JAXMAR010000032.1:0-94012 GCA_046350295.1 Gemmataceae bacterium | reverse complement strand
CAGAGAGTCAACGGCTAGATTGTGTTCAAGGATCAAGTCGCCTGCTCGCTGGCTGCAATCAGCGTGGAGACCTAGAGGAGCAGTAGAAAATGGAAGTGCCGCCCGGTTCGCTCACCTTCAACACCGTGATCACGAAACTCAAAGCCGGCCAGCAGATCTTCAGCAACACGCTCGTCCAACCCGACCTCGAAGCCGCCAAGAAAGCCTGCGAAGGGCAGGATTTCATCTGGATCGAAATGCAGCACAGCACCATCACTTGGCGCGAAACGCAGCAACTGATCAAGGTGATCGCCGAAGCAGGGTGCATCCCGTTCGTCCGAGTGCCGTCCGCCAACGTCGGCGACATCCTGAAAGCTTGCGATGCCGGCGCCCTGGGAATCGTTGTGCCGATGGTCGAGACGGTGGAAGAGGCCCGCAACGCGGTCTTATTTTCCAAATATCCGATCGGTCATCGGGATCACCCGAACACCAAGCCTTGGGGTCGTCGCAGCTCTGGCAGCACCCAGGCCACGTCCCTGTGGGGAACTGGGTATGCCACCAACGCCAACAACAACATCCTGGTCATGATTCAGATTGAGAGCCCCGTGGGCGCCGGCGTGATCGATACCATCCTCAACGAGGTTGAGGGGATCGACATCGTCATGGTTGCGAGCAACGATTTCGGCATGTTTGCCGGCGACCGCGATGGCTCTCCGTCTTACAACGCGCGGGAAAAAGTGGTCCGGGAATCCGTTCTTGCCCACGGCAAAATCCTTGCCGGTCCTTCGAGCTGGCGCGATCGCCCCGGCTACATGCTGTTCCAGGGGCCCAAAACCGCCAAGACCACGGGGTACGAAAAGAACTAGGCCCCTTCGACAACCTGGGCGACCGAATCGCCCCTGGCCCCCGAGGACGGGGGTCTTTGTCGTTGCCGCATTTCGTTGCGATCACGTCTACTCGGTTTCCGAGGCGGGCGTCGACTCTGCGCCGTCAACGCACGCGCTTCCAGCGTTCGCCATTGACTTCCAAGGTGTCGTTGTCGATGGTTTTTACCTCCCACTCCTGGCTCTCGGTACTCTCCTTGCCGTCCACGTACACGGTTCGGCGGGAGAGGTGCAACTTCTCCCCTTCGAGCTTGTAGGTGGTGGTCTCGCCGAGCCCCGGTGGGTTGTTGTGGTCGATGAAGGCGCCGTCGGCGCGGAACTCGAACTTGCCCCCGTCGAAACTCCACGTTCCCACGATACCGCTGGAGCCGCCGCAGCCCGGCAGGAAGAGCAGCGCGACAAACAGGAGGCTAACGAACGTTTTCATGGTGAGGATCTCCGAAACGAAGGAGGGGGCTGGCGTGGTCGATCAGGCGGCAGGAGTCGGGCCGCCCACTCCGTCGCGCACTCGGATGACGCTGACCGACCCATTGATTGAACGACTATGGGCTGGATTCTACCAGGCATCAAGCTGGGTGCAACCACCCGAGATCGAGGGGCGACGCGTCTTGTCGTCGGCTGGCATCGTCTTCCGCACCATCTCGCGTAACGGAGGCCCGGACTAACCCTGGCTCCGTTGCCCGTCACCCCGGCGCCCGGCTGGGGGAATGGAAATCACTCCTCAGTTGCTGTCGCTGCCGGCCTTGGCAAGAGCCTTGAATCTGCCCGAAGCGTGGATCAAGGGTGAGGCCGACGCGGGCAGACTCCCCCATCTTCGGATCGGCAAACGCTTCCGCTTCAACCAGGATGCCGTTACCCTCGCGCTGGCTGAACGCGCAGCCCTCGGGACAGAGCGAAACTTCCCGGAATCGGAGGTGCGCGGATGACCGTCAGCCTCAACGGTCACGTCGGCGTCGCCTTGGCCAGTCGTCTCGGCCTCGATCTGAGTAGGCGGGAGGGGCAACCGTGACAAAGAAGACGAGGCACAGAGCCAGCCGACTCTAGCCGCGAACATGGCCGCCGAATGGGAGTTGTGGCACTGGCGTTTCGCGTTCACTCGTGTGGGCGAGAGTGGAGTTCGTAGACAGTGGAAGACATTCCTGCCAAATCGGGCCGGCGCATACGACGCCGGGCTGAAACACAGAGTTTCTTACTTGGGATCACCTACAAGCACAAAGCTGGCCCAAAAGAACGGATGAGCCGCCCCATGGCTCATGCGGCGGCGCTCGATCAGAGCGAGCTGGGCGCCGTGGAAGGCCTCCAGCTTGCCGTGGGTTTTCAGCCGGCCATAGAAACTCTTCATGAGTTCGCGCGTCTCGGTGTCCGGTACTTCGAACAAGCTTGTCACCAGCGTGCGGGCGCCAGCGTAGAGAAACGCCCAGCGCAGACCATGGACGCCTTCGCCGGTTTTGAGGTCTCCCAGCCCCGTCTGACACGCGCTCAGGACGACCAGCTCCGTCCCGCGCAGATCCAGTAAGGCGATCTCCTCCGCCGTGAGCCAGCCGTCATCGACACCTGTGGCCTTGTCCTTGTCGCCGACGGTATTGGCCCCCGCGAGGACGAGGCCGGAGCGCAGGAGCGGATTGTCCACGCTTTTCAAGCGGCCGCGCGCCCAGCCGGCGCCTTCACCTTCTTTCCAGGCGGCGTCCGGGTCGTGATCGACGAAGAAGCCGTGCGTGGCCAGATGGAGGACGCGCGGTGGCGTCATCGTCTTCGGAACGTCTCCCGCGAGCGTCAGCGCCCTGAAAACGCGAACCGGGTCGTGCTACCTCGTCCAGCAGGGACTTGAGATCGCGCGTCTTCGGCGGCGGCGCCAGCGGCTTCAACGCCGCCGCGCACCTCGCCCAGGCTGTCGCGACGATCTCCTTCGTTTCTTCGCGTTCGGTAGCTTGGCGCAACGCTCGGCTCGTTCGGCGCGTCAAGCTTGAAATCGGGGTTGGCGAAGACGGTGGTTCCTTTGGCGGGCTTGGCATCGGGCCGGAGGAGGTCGCGCCCGCTGGAGAGGTAGGCGAAGCGATAACGCTCGACGAGGTATTTGCCGGATTCGTCGACGAGGACTTCGAAGGGGAGACGGTTCAATTCGCCATCGGGAGCGACGTAGACAAGCTCAGCGTCACCCAGCGCCTTTTGCAGAGGTGCGAAGATGATAGCATGGACTGCTTGACCTATCTTCCGAATTCCCTTTTCTTGGGTCTTCTCCAAGTCGTGCACTTCCTCGGCGGATTCGCAGTCCTTGAGCTTTTCCTGAAAATCAGCGAAATGATTGCGCAGGTTTGTCAACGACTTATCGATCGTGCTCGCGGGCCCCAGGTCGACGAGTTCCGGCTGCGCGGCGCCCGGCCTTAGAGTGAAGGCGAAGTAATGCGGCGCAGTCCAATCACCCGACTTGACAACCCGCGAGGGACAGCGCACGAACTCGACGAGGCAACTCTTGGGCGCCAGAATCTTCCGGACCTTTTCTGTGCTCACGGCTTCGATTGCGGACGCGGATGATCTGGCAGCGAGTCCTCGATTCAATTCCGCATCCAACTCGTCCGCTTCTTTGCGCCAGCGCGCCAATTCGCTCTTCGTCGCTTCCCCGCCACTGTCCGGGGCGGGGTTGAAGACAGCGTCAGCCATTCGTTGTCTCAAGGCACGATACTCGGCGAGGCGCTTGCCAAGTGGGTCCTCAGCGGACAAAGAGTCTTGTAGCTGACGGAAGCGTCGGACCGTGTCGAAGATAATCCCTTTACGGCGCAGAGTCCAGTCAAGAGCGAGTGAACAGGCGTCCTTGTCCGGCGTGGCGGCTGCGAGTGAAATGAGGCCGGGAAGCGTCAGATTTGTTCTCTCAAGGAACGCATGCATCGCTCCTTCGGAACTGAACGCGAATACATTTTGGATCGCGAGCTCGCAGCTAAGGAGGCACTTATTCTGAAAGTCGAGTGCATCCCCGAGTCGTCCCTCGGCGCTGTTGAGTCTGGCCAGAGCCTGGTAGGCGTGAGCGAGGGCGAAATCACCCGGCTCCTTCCGGGCGATCGCAAGGCCTCGTTGGAGGAGCTTGTCCGCATCCGGAAAACGACCTGCAGTAATATGAAGGGTGGCGAGGTTATTTAGTATGAGGACAAGGCGAGGATGTTCAGCCCCCAGGCGTTTCTCAGCGGCTTGCAGGGCGTCCTCGAGCAAGTTCTGAGCCTCCTTGAGCCGTCCTTGCGCTCGGTAACACATCGCCAAGTTGGTTGCGAGCGTGTCGCTCCCCGCCCCGCCCTTGATTTGCTGAATCTTAAGAGCACGCAACAACAGAGGTTCGGCCTCGGCATCGCGACCTCGGGCGGTCAGCGAAACGGCAAGGCTCGCCAGCGCTTGGGCGGCCAACGGATGATCTGGTCCGAGGTTTTTTTCACGAATCTCGATCGCCTTTCGAAAAAGCAGATCGGCTTCCTTGTCGCGGCCAAGGCTCAGACAAAGGCTCCCAAGATTCGTCAGCGCGGACGCATAATCCAAATGGTCCTCGCCCAGCTTTTTCTCCCTGATGGCGAGACTGCGGCGCAGGTAGTCCTCGGCTTCGGCAAATCGCTCCATTGTTACGTAGAGTCGTCCCAGATTGTTGAAGATAACGGCCTGTCCCAATTGGTCGGCCCTTTTCTCCCGGAGGCGCAGGGCGCGAAGAAAGAGTTTTTCCGCCTCCCGGTATCGTCCCAGCGCCTGATAGGTCAACGCGAGATGGTTGAGCGGCAATTCCAGGCCTGCATGGTCTTCCCCACGCTCTTCCAACTTCAGGGCGCGCAGGTGGACGACTTCCGCGTCACGAAAGCGGCCGGTGAAATAATACAGATCTCCCAGGTTATTCAATAAGGGCGCCAAACCAGGATCGTCTTTCAACGCCCGCCTCTCCCGAATCTCCAGAGCGCGCAGGAAGAGCGACTCCGCTTTTTCGTACCGCGCCGCTTCTTTGTGCAAAACAGCAAGATTGTTCAAACCGTCCGCCACCCTCAGATGATCGGGGCCTAAACGAGCTTCGACGATCTGCAAACTGCGCAGCGCGAGGCGCTCCGCTGCTTCCCGATGGCCGAGCCTGCGATGAGCTATGGACAGATTGTTCAGCGTTTGGCCGACGAGCTCATGGTCCTTGCCGAGGACCGTCTCACGAATTCGCAGGCTCTCCTCATATGCCGCAATCGCCTTTTTCGGCTCCCGCGCATTGGACCAGGCGACGCCGGAGGCATTCCAAATTAGTGCTGTGCTCAGGTGGTCGGGGCCGAAGACCTTGGGGGCGAGGGCGGCGGCCTTTTCGAAGGCAATAGCCGCTTGAGGCCACTTCCCTTCCTTTCGCAGAGTCAACCCCCGTTGAAAATGCGAGTCCAATGTCTTCTTCAGTTCCGGGGTGGAAGGCGTTTTAAACCCCGTCGTGGCTTCATCGGCCCAAAGCGAGGCGGTCGGGAGGAGTCCGATCGCAGCGGCCAAGATCGCGATCACCGAGCGACGAGTGTAACGAAACATGCCTTTCCTCGAAACAAAGGCGGCCACTGGACTCTTGCTCATTTCCGCATCTCCATCCGCGGCACACGCGCCAGCGCCATCTCCTCGATCCGATCCTCATCATTGAATCGCAGCGCCAGGCCGAGGAGCGGATAGAGGCGGTAACGCCGGTCCGGATCCGTGAGGTACCCATGCGTCACCGGCTGATCGCCGAGCACGTCGGTCACTTCCTTGGTTTTCATACCGACGCGCAGCTCCCGGCCCTTGGTGCTGCTCCCCGCCGCTTGCACGATGATCGGCGGGCCTTTGGCGCTGGTGAGGTAGATCGCCAGGACCTTGTCCTTGCCCAGGACGTCGATCCCCTTGCTTGCGAAGCGCCAGCGGATGAACTTCGATTTCGGGAACAGAGGTTGCGGTACGCCTTCGCCCTTGCCCAGGTCGGCGACGGCTTGCTCGATCGGCTCGCTGAGGAAGACCGTGTTGGCGCCGCTGGTGACGGAAGTCGTCAGCCGCGTCGGCGCCGGGCCGAGCAGCTTAACGATCTCCTCGGCCGGCGTCACTTTGTCGCCCAACTCGCGCGCCAGCTTGGCATAGCGGTCGTAAGCGAGCGGCCACCACGCGGAGTCCTGCCCGGCGAGGGCGAGGTAGCGCTGCCATTTCTTGAGGGCGGCGCGCTTGGCGTCGGCGTCCTTGGCTTCCGAGGCGACCAGCGCCTGGTTGAACAGGAGGGCGACATCGAGCGTTCGGATCAGCGGCACGTCGTCCAGTTTGGCTCCGACCCTTTCGGCCATGCCGAATTTCTCTTCGGCGGCGGCAACGTTGCCGTCGGCGAGCTCGGTGACGCCGGCGTTGATGAGGAGCGACATCAGACTGGATAGGTTGCCGCGCACGCCCTTGTCCTTGCGCGTGCTGGCCAAGGCCTGCTCGAAGGCGAGGCGAGCCTGCTTGACGTCCTTGCCTTCGGGATGAACGAGGTAGGCGATACCCAGGCAGGCGCGCGGCAGCACCATGTCTTCCTTGAGGGCGAGCGCGGTCTTGAGGGCCTCGACGGCCTTGTGCCAGGTCTTTTCGTCGATACCACGGACCTTCGACTCCAGGCTATCGGGCCGGTTGTAGAAGCAGCCGGCGACGATATGGCCGATGCGGAAATGGCGCAGGTCGTCGGCGTCCAGGGCGTCGCAATAGCGCATGAGGAGCGTATAGCCGAGGTTGGCCCAGCCCTCATGGCATTCCGGGAACTCCTTGACGACGGCCCGGAAGCATTGCTCGGCAGCGGGGTACTGCTCGAGTTGCAGAAACAGGGCGCCGTTGTTAAAGGCGCTCATGGCCGACCAGAGTTTGGCCTGTTCCCGGTCGAGGAACATAAGGCGCTCGTCCCACGAGGGGTGGGTGGTATGAAGGCCCTCGAACGACGTATAGCTCGTGTTCTTCTTCATCTCGCGAAAGGCGCCGGTGATGCTCTCCTTGCAGGGATAGCCGGCGGCGAGAGCGTAGCGCATGCCGCTCAGGTCGGCCTCGATCTCGTGATCGCGCGAAAAAGCGAGGAACAGCAACCCGGTCTCGGCGCGCGAGCCGCCGACATGGTCCTTGGTTAGATGCGCCAGCTCATGCCCCATGACGGCGGCGCAAATGTTCTCGTTCCCCTTCACCAGCTTCGTGAGGTAGCCCTCGGTCATCATGACCACGGGCCGCGTCTTGCCGTCCTCGATGATTGCGCCGAGCTTGACGTGCGCCGTGGCATAGGCATTGAGTTCCTTGGCGGAGTCGGGCTTCACGAAGTATTTTGGCGGCCAGAGATACTTGTCCGGGTATTCCTTACGCACGAGGTCGGCGCTGAGCAGGCGCGCCATGACCTTGTTGAACAGTTTTTCGTCATCCTCGCCCGCCCGGATGGACGGGGTCACGGCGATGAGGCAAAGAGCCGGTAGAAGGAAGCGCATGATGGGACTCCTGGCGCGATTGGATGGAGGTAGTATGGCCGTGAGCCGGCGGAATCGCAAGTGAAATGCTTATGAGGCACAAGGCCATAAAGCTGGCGATGTAATCCGCGCCTGCTTATTTGACTGTACCCGCGTCATGCCGCGTCGGGCTCTAGGTGATCGGCACGAGCTTTTCTGTACCCCCCCTCTTCCCATTCGGCTATCATCGTGTCATTTCCCCTCTCGACGCGCCAGTGAGACCGCCGATGCGACCCTTGTTCCTCCTCGCCGTCCTTGCCGGCCTTGCCCACGCCGGCGACCCTGCCCGTCCCACCGTCAAGGACCTCGACGCCGCCTTCCTCAAAGGCATGGAGCTCCGTCGCCTGGGCAAGGACACCGAAGCAATCCCCTTCCTCGAAAAAGCCGCCGCCATGGCCCCTGCGGTCTTCGGCGCCGCACATGCCAACACCGGTAGCATCGTCAACCAACTCGGCATTGCTTATCTCGCCGTCAACGACAATGCGAAAGCTCTTGCCGCCTTCACACGCGCGGCTGCCATTCGGGAGGTCGCCGTCGGCACGGAGCATCCGCAACTCGCTGAAGTCTTGAGCAACGCCGCCATGGCTCACGGCCGGCTGCGGCAATGGGACAAGGCCGAGGCGCTCTATCGCCGCAGCATCGCCATCGCGGAGAAGGCGAAGAGCCCTGGGCTCGCCGTCTCGCTGATGAACCTCGCCGCCCTGTTTAGCGAGCAGGGCCGGCCCGCAGAAGCGGAGCCACTCCTGCTGCGGGCGCTCGAAGTCCGCTCGGCGATTCCGGGCAAGGCCGAGGCTGACCTGGCCGATACGCTCAATTCACTCGGGGCCATCTATTTCGATCTGGCTCGCTATCGGGACGCCGAGGCGGCGCTGCGGCGCTCCATCAAGGCGACCGAGGACCGCTTCGGACCCAAGCACCCGATTCTGGAAGCGCCGCTCAACCACCTTGGTATGGTCCTGCATTCGATCGGCCGTTTCCGCGACGCCGAGGCCGCGTTCCTGCGGAGCCTGCGCTTGCGCGAGACGCGCCTGCCCAAGGACCACCCGGACCTCGCCGCCGTCCTCAACAACCTCGCGAGCCTCTACACGGACATGGAGCGCCCGGCCGACGCCGAGAAGCTGTACCTCCGCTGCCTCGCGATCATGGAGACGCGCCTTGGCAAGACGCATCCCAATGTCGCCAGGGCACTCGCCAACCTGGGGCTCCTCTACGGCAACCTGGGACGCCGCAAGGAGGCCGAGAGCCACCTGCGCCGCGCTATCGAGGTTCAAGAGGCGGCGCTCGGGAAAGATCATCCGGTCCTCGGCATCTTCCTCAACAATCTCAGCACGATGCTCGTCCAGGATAAGCGTTACGCCGACGCCGAGCCGGTACTGCTGCGCGCGCTGGCGATCAGTGAGACGCGCGGCGAGGATCACCCGGACGTCGCGGCCAACCTCAACAACCTCGGCATGGTCTACAAGAACCTGAAGCGACCCGCGGACGCGGAGGCGGCCTATCTCCGCAGCCTCAAGATCGCCGAGCGCCGCTTCGGTCCGGAGCATTTCCAGCTCACTGGCCCGCTGCACAACCTGGCGACGCTGTACGCCACCCAGGGCCGGGACGCCGAGGCCCGGGCCGCCCACGAGCGCGCCTTCGCCATCCTCACGAAGGCCGGCCGCCACAACTCGGAGCTCGCCAGCGTGTGCGACGGCCTCGCCCGCGTCCACGCCCGCCTCGGCGCCTGGGACCAGGCCCTCAAGTTCCAGGACCGCTGCCTGGCCCTCGCGCAGGAAGGAATTCAAACGGTCTTCGCCTTCAGCTCCGAATCAGCCATGCACGCCTTCCTCGCAACCACCGCCGACTTCCTCCCGCAGATGATCGACATCGCCTACGCCGGCCGCCTGGAGACGGCGCCCTCCCTCGCCCTCGACTGGACGCTGCGCCGCAAGGGGGCCGTCTTCGACGCGGTCCGCCGCTTCCGCGCGGTCCAGGACCTGCTCGCGCCCGACGCCCCCCTGTTCAAGCGGCTCATTGAGTGTCGCGAGCTGAAGCAAATCCTCGCCGACGCTGCCCTGAAAGGCGCGCCCGCAAGAGACGCGGAAGCCTTCGCCAAGGAGATGGACACGAAGCGCGAGCGCCTCGCGAGCCTCGAAGCGGAACTCAGCCGTGGCCTGGCCGAGCGATTGCCGGGACACGCCGCGGAAGTCGGCGCCGAGGCCGTGCGCAAGCGTCTCCTCGCGGACGCCGCCCTCGTCGAGTTCGTCCGCCTGGAGGCCGTCTATTACGCGTTCGTCCTCCCGCGCGAGGGCCCCGTCCGCCTCCTTCGCCTCGGCGACGCTAGCCCCATCGACAAGGGAGTCGCCGCCCTGCGCCGCGGCTTCAGCGACTTCCAAGAGAAGCTCAAGGACTGCGACTCGGCCGACGAGGCGCGCGATCTGGAGAAGAGCGAGGAAAAGACGCTGAAGAAAACCGCCCAGGACCTCCACACCCTCGTCTTCGAGCCGCTCCGCAAGCATCTGGGCAAGGTGTCGCTCGTCTTCCTCGCGCCGGACGGCGACCTCACTCGCGTCCCCTTCGAGGCCCTCGCTAGCCCCGACGGCAAATACCTCGTCGAGACCTTCCGCTTCGTCTACCTCGCCAGCGGCCGCGACCTCCTTCGCCCCGACACGACGCAGGCCAAGGGAACCGTCATCTTCGCTAATCCCGATTTTCAGCTCAACCCCGAGAAACGCGCGGCCGGCGCCGCGAAGCTGACTGGCAAGCCGCCGAAAGTCGACGGCACGCGCGGCGCCTTCGGCGACACGCGCGTCGGCTGGAAGCCCCTGCCCGGCGCCGCGTCCGAGGCGCGTGAGATCAAGAAGCTGCTCGACGCCGGCGCCTTCGCCCCGGTCCAGGTCTTCCAGGGACCGGACGCGCTCGAGGAGGCCTTCAGGCGCCTCCCCGCCCCGCGCATCCTCCATCTCGCAACCCACGGCTTCTCGATCGACTACGACCCCAAGGCCGTCGGCAAGGAAGGCAGCGGCGCCGGCTGGGCCCGCGGCCGCCTGAAGCAGTTCGACAACCCGCTCCTGCGCTCCGGCTTCATCCTCGCCGGCGCCAACAACGTCGGCGAACAGGAGAGCGCCGGCGTCGACGACGGCTGGGTCACGGCGGAGGAAATCTCCCTCCTCGACCTGCGCGGCACGGACCTAGTGGTCCTGAGCGCCTGCCAGACCGGCCTGGGGGACTTGAAGACCGGCGAAGGCGTGTCGGGCTTAAGATGGGCCTTCCTCTACGCCGGCGCGCGGACGCTGGTGACGAGCCTGTTCGAAGTACCGGACGCGGAGACGCGCGACCTTATGAAAGCGTTCTATGCCCGGCTAGGGGAGGGAAAACTGGCGGCGCTGCACGGGGCGCAGCGGGCGCTGATCGAGCAGCGACGGATGAGGAACGGGGCGGCGCATCCTTTCTTCTGGGCGAGCTTCGTGCTAGTGGGGGATCCGGGTTGAGCCGTCGTGGCAAGCGCGGACTGGGAATAGTGGGTTGTTGAATGCCATGACAAACCCACCCACTTTCATGATGGCGCCACGCTCCTGGCGAGCGTCAGGCCTTTGCACGCCGCCCTGGGACTTCTTCGCGATTCGTTGGGCAACAGAGAGCCGATTTTTCACCCACGCGCGTCGAAAACCTCGTTGGATCGTGTCGTCGCTCTGAAAGAGCCACTATGGGAGCGTAACCATGCCGTTTCGCCTCGGAATGCTCGGAATGTGGCATACGCACGCGGAGGGCATCGTCCGCCAGGTCGCGGCCCATCCCAAGGAATTCTCGCTCGTCGGCTTTTACGACCCGGACGGCAAGGTCGTCGCCGACCGCCAAAAGCGCTGGACGCCAATCATCGGCACGCTGCGCACCTTCGATAAGCCGGAAGCGCTGCTCAAGGAGAAGCTCGACGGTGTGGTTGTCGAAGGCCTGGTTCACGAGAACGTGCGCCTGGCCGGCCTCGCCATCGAGCGCGACTTGCCGGTCATGCTGGAGAAGCCGGCCGGCGACAACCTCGACGATTATCGCCGGCTCATGGACCAGGCCCAGCGCAAGCACCTGCACGTTCAGATGATCTACCTGTTTCGCTACATGGCCGCCATGCTTGACCTGATCCGGCGCGCCCGCAAGAACGAGTTCGGCCGAATCTACGAGTTCCGCGCCCGCCTGCCCAAGGACCTGCGCGAATACAAGCGTTTCGTCGGCGAACTGGGCCGCTACAAGGGCGGCATGTTCTTCGAGATGGCCGGCCACGTCGTCGATCTGATGATCACGCTGCTGGGCCCGCCGCGGCAGATCACGCCCTTCATGGCCCACCATCACACCGAAGGCCCGGAGAGCTACATCGACAATGGCGTGGCGATCTTCGGCTACCCGGGCGCCTGGGGCATTATCGAGGTTCCCGCGCTGGAGGTCGCCCCGCACTCGCGCCGCATCGAAGTCTACGGCACGGCGGGCGCCGCCGTCATTCCCCATCTCGGCAGCGGTCATCTGAAAAACAAGAACCTCCAGCCGATCGAGACCTGCCGGGCCGGCGCCGAAGAGTGGCAGCGCCACGACCTGGAGGCGCGGACGCTGCAGATCTCCGACCTGCGCGAGTTCGCCGCCGTCGTCGGACGCAAGAAGGCCCCCGACTACACGCCGGAGCACGACTTGGCGGTGCAGGAGACGCTGCTGCGGGCTTCAGGGATGATGCCAAAGTAGCGTTGACCAGTTTTGCGACGATGGCCCGCGTGTGCTTGTCGGGAGTTACAGCGTGGCCCCTTGGCCGCCCCCTCGCGGCCCGGCCGCGACGTGGCCCAACGTGGGCGTCGGACGGGCCAACGGATCGCCGCCCCGGTTCTCGGAGGGGTCGGGCCAACGGCTCTCTTGTCTCCATGGCGTTCACTGTTCTGCCGCTCCGAGTTCGCCGCCGTCGTGGCAGGCGCCCGGGCGAGACCGCTGGCGCCGAACGCCTTCGAACTGCTCATCCCACGGCCTGCACCCGGAACCAGTGCCGGGATGGCCTTCTCGTTGATGACATATTCGCACGGCCTCCAGCGCACGTCTTCCACCTGCGCCTTGCCCGTCCGCGACCAGCAGGCTTGCCGCCACCGGAGGCGTCGGGGTCGTCGGCCTTGGGCGTCGCCGGTTTGAACTGGGCCTGACTTTGGTTGGGGGTGTCGCGAGCAGGAAACCTGCACACGCCAGGATCAGGAATGAACGCTTCATGGGATGCCTTTCTAGGAAAGCTGCCCTGTTGACACCGGCTTGCGGCAGACCTTCACGGCTCGGCGGTTCCTTGCGCTCCGTGAAGTCGACGGCAAAGCGCCGGCGAGATGGACGCCAGACGCTCACGCTTGGACATCTTGCGCAACGCTCAAGTCGCCGAAGCGGGCGAAAAAATGCTCATCCCGAATGGCGGGTTTCCGCGAAAACGGTGCATTGAGTAGAGGGGCGCGCTCGCGAAGACGGCGTCCTCGGGAGCTCTGCGTCGAACTCATCGAGGCGCACTGGAAGGACGGAATCGCTATGGAGACGACCATGCTGTGCCGTGTTTCCGCCATTGGTCCCGCGCCGAAGAGGATTCGCTCCGGCCAGCCGCGTCCGCCTTGGCCCGCGCTGGTGCTGGTGTGCTGCCTTGCGCTGGCGCCGCCGGCGCCTGCCCAGGACACCGCCCCGGCACGGGCGCCGGTCAGCGGCGTCCACGCCCTCAGCGCCAAGGACTACCTGGCCTGGATCGCCCGCATGAAAAAGGAGGGCTTCCGGCCGACCCATGTGTCGGCCTACGGCGTTGGCGTGAAGCAGTTCGCGGCCGTCGCCGTCAAAGACGGCAAGGACTACCCCTGGGAGGCGCGCATCGGCCTGACGGAACCACAGTACCGCAAGGCGTGTGATGACTTGTACAAGACCGGCGGCTATCGCGTCGTCTCCGTCTCCTGCTACTACGAGGGCACGGGCAATCGCTTCGCCGCCCTCTGGGTCAAGGACGGCCGCGACTGGCAGGCGCGCCACGGCATGACCAGCGCGGCCTACAAGAAGACCTGCGACGACCTGCGACCGAAGGGCTACCGGGTGATCAGCGTCACCGGCTATTCCGAAGGGAAAGACGACACCCACTTTGCCGCCGTCTGGGTGGCCGACAAGTCGACGACGTGGTTGGAGCGGCACGACCTCACCGAACCCGAGTACCGGCACGCGTACGACGAATTGCGGCCCAAGGGTTACCGGCCGGTGAGCATCTCGCACTATTATCTTCGGGGATCCCCGCGCTACGCGGTGGTCTTCGCTCAGGGTTCCAAGGACTACTGGGAGGCCCGCCACAATCTGACCCGGGAGGAATATCAGTGGGAGTTCGAGCGCTGGACGTCGCAGGGTGGCCGGCCGCTGCTGGTGATTGGCTGCACCTACCCGAAGACGACCACTTACGCCGCGGTGTTTGTCGGAGATGAGGCCACGCACAAGGCGTTGGTGGGAGAGTGGTCCCCCGTTCTGGACAAGAAAAACAGCGGTTGGACGGTCGTCGCCATCCACGCCGCCATGCTGCACACCGGCAAGGTGCTTGTCTGGCCGCGCATCCAGCTCGACGGCGAAGTTACGAAAGAAAACCCCAAGCCCCACTCCAAGACTCCTCTGCGCCCCAAGGCGGAAGGCTATCCGCACCTGTGGGATCCGGCGCACCCTATGGACAAGATGGTGGAAACCGCGGGACCGCCTTACAACATCTTTTGCAGCGGCCACGCCTTTCTGCCGGACGGCCGACTGTTTGTCGCGGGCGGGCACATGTGGGCCAACTTCTGGGGCGACGGCAGGGTCACCATCTACGATCCGGCCAAGAACACGTGGACCAGCGGCTTGCCCGCCATGAATCTCCCCCGCTGGTATCCTTCCTGCGTGACCCTTGCCTCGGGCGATATCCTGGTTGAGGGGGGCACCTATTACTCCGACCCTGTGAAGGTCAACCGCCTGCCCCAGGTCTGGCTAACCAGGGGCGATCTAAAAAAGCCCTGGCGGGACCTGACCAACATCCCGGACGACGACATAGCCCCGGGGATAGTCCCCTTCTACCCGTTCCTGCACGTGGCGCCCAACGGCAAGGTGTTCAGGGCCGGGCCGAACACCAAGACGGGTTACATGGATACAGCGGGGGCCGGCAAGTGGGAGCCGGTGGGGGATCGAACATTTGAAAGAGACCGGGACTATGGATCGTCGGTAATGTACCAGCAGGGTAAGGTCCTGGCTGTGGGCGGGGGGTTCCCCCCGACCGCGTCCGCCGAAGTAATCGACCTGAATAACACCCGTCCGGTCTGGCAGCATCCAGCCGATGTGGTTTCCCCGCCGGCACATGAACGCCACCATTCTGGCCGACGGCATGTGTTCGTCTCGGGCGGCGCGGAGCAGCGCAACTTCATGATCAAGGATACCAAGACCGGCAAGGTGAGCGGGCCAAGTCTCAACGACGCCACCGCGGCGGTCCTCAACACCGAACTCTGGAACCCCCACACCGAGCGCTGGATCCCGATGGCGGCGCAGAGCGTGCCGCGGCTTTACCACTCGACGGCGCTGCTGTTGCCCGACGGCAAGGTTCTGAGCGCCGGCGGGGGAGAGCCCGGCGGCGACACGGCCAAGGGTTTTGGCCCGTCCTACCCCAACGCTCAGATCTTCTCACCTCCCTACCTGTTCCGCGGGCCTCGACCAGTCGTCACCAGCGCCCCGGCCGCGGTGAAATATGGGCAACAGTTCGAAGTCAAAACCCCCGACGCCGCCCACATTCGCAGGTCGGACGGCGTGACGTGGATTCGGTTGGGTTCGGCCACACACGCCCGCAACTTCGACCAGCGCCTCGTCTACCCGGCGTACTATCCGACAGCGGGGTCGGTGTTCGTGACCGCGCCGCCCAGTCCCAGTATGGCTCCTCCTGGGCACTACATGCTCTTTATCCTGAACGACAAGGGCGTGCCGTCTATGGCCAAGATCATCCAGATCGGCTGACACTTGTGGGCCCTGTAAGCCGAGTGGGCCGAGCAGAGAGGTGACCGTTCGCGAGTGTTTCACGCAAGGTCCGGCTCGGCTCGCCGGACCTACCTCCATGAAAGAGAGCACAACATGACTTGGCAGCGTTTCGCGTGTTTTCGCGTGGCCGGCGTCGCACTGGCCCTGATCGCCGCGACACC
The DNA here is from genome assembly GCA_046350295.1 of Gemmataceae bacterium. GTDB lineage: Bacteria > Planctomycetota > Planctomycetia > Gemmatales > Gemmataceae > JAXMAR01. Next base: position 78,544 of record JAXMAR010000032.1, on the reverse strand, counting down.
CGGCCCGGCCCGCGCCCAGGTGGTGTCTCTCACGGTCGCGCTGAATACCCCCTGCCCCTATGGCGTGGCCAACTGATGGCCCACGGCCCATGAGGCCTTGACACGCCTGTCAGGCGTGAAGCGGGTGAGCCTGGAAGCCGACCCAAAATCCTGGACAGGGATTGTCCACATGAAGGATGGCCGACTGCCGGACCTGAAAGCATGGAACCGCGATTTCCCCCGGTTCGTCGGCGAGTTGTTCACCCTCGTCGGGGTGGAGGGCACGATTGACGGCGTCCTGGTCGAGGTCAAGGGGGAGCCGGCGCTAAAAGTGTCCGGCAGCGACGTGGTGCTTCGCCTGCAACCGCTGAAACAGAAAGTTCACTGGGATCCCGAGCGCGGCCGCCCACAGCCCGCGACCGCCGCCGAGAAGACGGCCCACCACGACCTCGTGGTACGCTGGGCGAAGCATAGCGGCCCGCCCCCCAGCGTCCGGATCATTGGTCCCCTGCTTGAGGATCCCGATGGCGTGCCCGCCTTGGCGGTCCGGAAGTTCACGTTCAAGGCGGAGAAGCGTGACTAGACGAGACATGACCTTTCCTTCGTCGGCGCCATCGAATCGGCGTCCCGAGCGGCCGGGCACTGCTGGTTGAGTTGGAGCGCAGGAGTCGCCGGCATCCAGTCGTCGCGTGCTCGCACAAGGCGCGGTGGGTCGAGCCCGAAATATGCGCCAGGTGACGGTCAGGGCGCCCTCCGAATCCGATCTCACGCGAGCGCCAAAGGGAGTGGCGAGTCGATCGAGGAGAGCCTGCAGCCACTAGCCGTCCGCGACGCTCGCGTGAACCATCCGAAGCCGGCGCGACTGCATGGGGACCAGCCGTGCTTCGAGCAGACGACCCGTAGCCGGCTCGAGCTTGATCAAGTAGATGAGCCGCAAATCACCGCGGAACCGGAGAGCTTCCTCCACGCCGGTTGAGGGGACCGACATAGACGCTCCCCTCATCCCTGCCCCTCTCCCCCCCGAAGCGGGGGGAGAGGGGACTGCGAAGCGGCGGCTCGACGGGACTACGAGGCGACGTCCCCGACGCGGGCCCGACTAGCGCGGGCCGGTCGGCGAGGGCGCGGGCGCCTTCGCGGGGGCCGTGAGCGGCGTGGTCAGGAGCGGGGTCAGGTCGCGACTTTCGACGATCGGGTGGGGAACCAGTCGTACCGGCGTGTCGACCCTGGGGGTGGAAAGCGGGTTGGGTTTCTTGCGGGTCAAGCTGTGGGCGTAATCCGTCGCTTTCACGGGGACGCGGGCGCGATCGACGTCGCTTGGGCCGAGCGGCGTGCGGAACGTTTTTTCCACGAGGGTGCTGTATTCGTTCGTCACGTACACGGGCGGCGCAGGGCGCTGGACGCCCTTCTCGTCGCTGATGATGCCGTAGCGCGTGTACGCTTTCCTCAGCGCCTGCACCCGGAAGGTGTAGACGGTGTCGTGGTGGAACGGTGTCTCCTTGATGTAGTAATCCTGCAGGCCGGCGCCGTTGCTGTCGAAGGAGCCGGTGTAGCGGATGTCGGAATCGGCCTTGCCGGGCCGCGACCAGGAGATTTTGTACAGAAGGGTTTCGGTCCCACAGGCGCCGAAGGTGAATCGCACCTGGCCTTTCGTTATCCCCGCGCTGGTAATCTTGGGGACCGAAAAAGGGGCGGCGCGGCCGACGGGAGGGATAGGCACATAATCGCCAGGACCGTGCCCGCGAGTCCCGCTGCCATCCGGGTCGCCAGGGTCCTTGGGAGGAGGGATCTTGAACTGGGCAAGACCGGCGCAGGGCGCCGTGGCCAGGAAGGAGAGGGCACACGCTACAAGGAGGAGATGTTTCATCGGACACCGTTGAAGGTTGAGAGTTACTGGGTCTGTTGGAACACTTTTTTTGTCTTCGGGGCCGCCTTCCCCCTCACCATCGAAGCAGGGAGAGGGACTTAAGGCGCGCTGCAAGCGATGATGGACGCGGCTCGTCATCGCAGCCTTCCACCTTGGTGGAAGGTGTTCACCTTCGAGTCATTCGCGGGATTGGGGTCGCTGCCGGAGATCGGGGAGGTGATCTCGATTTTCCAGGTGTCGGCGTGGGCGGCGTTGACCGAGCACAGCGCCGCCAGGATGGCCGCAAGAGGAGGTTTCATGGACTTCTTTCGTTAGAGGTGAAGGCGCAACGGATTCGGCCGGGGACTGTCGAGGGCGAAAGAGTTGAGCCCGATTTCGACACCGTTCTTCTTGGTGGCCGGGGGGACGTTGTGACGGAGAAACTTCGATGGGATGGACGCTTCTGCGCCCTGCATTTCGTCGAAGGTGCGAAATCTGCTTTCCAGTTGGCCTGGCGCCGAGATGAAAAAAGGCTCATCCGGTTTTCGCGTGTTGTTTTCGTCGGTCGCCTCGCGCAGTCCCGTTACGGGTTCCTCTTCTCTGTTCGCTTGTGCAGCCAGGGAACCTCTCGATGCAGACGAGCGCACAATTCAAGGGCGGCTTCATGGAGCGGCTTCTTGGTCGCTTTCTCCCAAAGGTCGAGCTGGTTTCCGGCGGCTCCGCACTTGAAGCAGCGCAAGGCATGCTTGATGAGATTGGCGGAAAACACGCGGTTGCCGCCTTCTTCGCCATGCAGGGGGCACGGTCCCCGAACCGGGCTTCCGGCGGATCGGGCAGCCTCAAAACCGAGTAGCCCAAGGAAACCGCCTCTCGACCTTTGCGAAAGTCGATGGCCGGCATGCCTTGCTGCTCACGCGAACAGTCTGGCCCGCACGCTTTTTCGCGATCAAGTAAGGGAGAAGGGGAATGCTACGCCGGGACGATGAACGGCTCATCTGGGGGCCGGACCCACACGCCGTAGACGCGCTCGCCCTCATCCTCGACGTACTGGCGCCCGTCCGCGTCGATCCATTCCTCCAGGAAGGACTGACGCCGCTCGTCGATTCCGAGCACGCCATCGCCCACAACAAGGTCATGATCATCGACAGCCGCACCATCGTCACGGGCCGCTTCAACTTCACCAATCAGGCGGAGCACGAGAACGCCGAGAACCTCATCGTCCTCAAGCACTACGCCGAGTTGAGCGCGGCCTACCGGCAAAACTTCCACGCGCACAAGGCGCACGCCCGCGCCCCGGAGCTGAAAGCGCCGCGGCCCAGCCGGTTTCCGGAACGGCGGGCGGCCTGAGAGAACGCCGCCATCAGACGCTGGCCCCCAAGCCAGCCGCATGAGCGTTCCGCGCTGTCCGCGCGGTTATCCAAGTGGCTCACGCGGCGTGAGCGAGTTCGCCACGCCGGACAAGAGACGCGAACGACGTTCCACGCCGCCGTCGCAGGCCAGCAGCGCCGGAATCGCGCCGAGCAGCGCCAGGCAGGAAACGTCGAGCCAGTCGCCCTGCGAATCGGCGCCGATCTGCTGATCCAAGCCGCTCGCATCGTCAAGCCAGGCGCCGAGCGCCGTCGTAAGCGTATCGCTGTGGGCGCCACCTACGTCGACCGCGCTTTCGATACGCGTCACCCCGTTCGTCTCCGACTCAGCGTTCGTCGCCTGCTTTTGATGCTGCTCAGGGGCTTGTTCGCTGCCGCCAAAGCCGCCCAGCAGCATGGCGCTCCCGGTTTCCCCAAGGAGGAGATCTGCGCCCGCGCCGCCGATGAGGACGTCCGCGCCCGCGCCGGTTTGCCACGCCGTGCTTTGTGCCGCGAGAGTGGTCTCGCTTGCGGCGATTGCCATGGCGGACGGGACAGGCGCCGACAGAATCGTCGCGCTTGTCCCGTGAACGACTTGAGCGCTCACGATCTCTGTGGGGGCCAGGCCCGAGGCGAAGCTTGCCGCCGCCTGCACGACATCCGGCGCCACGGCAGTCAAACCGAAGGCCCCCCCCGAGGCGTCCGCGCTCCGGCCTCGCGCCTCGTCGCGTTGTCCCATGCCCGCGACATGTAAGCCACACGGCCCGTCGTCCAGGTCCGGAATCGCCAGGTCGGCCACTGTAAGGCTGCGCCGCGCCTCACCCGTCGCCAGCGTCGCGTACATCACCGAGCTCGTGTCCTCGCTGTGGCCCAAGCCGAGGGCGTGCCCCAGCTCGTGCATCACGATGGTCTCGAAGTCGAACTGGTCGGGCCCGACGGCGTTCGTGTCCGCTCCGGCGTACCAGTTCCAGCCCTGGACCACGGTGATCAACCCCGCGCCTTCGCAGCCAAGCACGCCGTCTAGGGCGCCGCCGACGGCGCTTGTCTCGGCGCTGTGAATCACCAGGGTCGCCAGATCGCGGTCGGCGGCGCCGACTTCGATGATGTGAACATTGAACGGGTTGATGACGACGTTGATGACGCTGATCGCGTCCTCGATGCGGGCGATCTCCTCGGGGGTGAACGCGCCCGCCTCGTTGTCGAGGTAGACCACCAGGTCGCCGGCCAGCAACTGACCCGCGGTGAACGACGTGCTCTCCGTGCCCTCGTCCGTCAGCGTGTTGTAGGCGTTGCCGCTGACCTGGACTTGATTGGCGACGATGCTCGCCTGAAGTTGGCCGCTGCCGCTCTCCGTGACGAGGCCGGCGGGCACATAGAGAAGGCCGCCGTGGAGGAGCGTGCCGTTACCGCTCAGGGAGAGGGCGCGGGTGTTGTCGCGCGCCTGGTAAACGAGGATGCCGGCATAAACGCCGGCGCCGGCCGGGGCGAGATCGATCTTGCCGGCGCCACCCAGGGTGAGGCCGCCGAACGTGCCGCCGGGGGCGCCGTTGTTGGCGTAGTTGCTGCCGGCGTTGTAGATGAAGATGCCGGCGCCGGTCACGGCCGCGTTGCCGGTGACGGTGAAGCCGCCGCCGGCGATGACATAGACGCCGGGGTTCAGCGTCACCTTGGCGTTGCCGGAGAGGCTGATCTGCGTGTAGATACCAGGATTGATCGTCTGGGTTGTGTTGCCGCCGATGCTGAGAGAGCCGCGATTGACCAGACCGGCAATCGAGGGCGCCGCCAGCCCGGCGAGTGGATCGCCGAGGCGAGCGGCGTGCGTCGTCGCGGGAGGATTGATCTGGGCATTGCCGCTCCGGGAAAATGCGCCGGCCGTGCGGACGGCCGCGGCGCCGATGATGGCGTTACCGCTCGCCGAAATCGCGCTGGCGGAGCTGGACTCCACGTCTACGATGCCGTCCACCTGGACATGCCCGTTGCCGCTGATGCTGAGCGCGCCGGCCATCGTTTGGTTGAGCACGACGATCGAATCGCCGACGATGGCGACGTTGGTCGACGCGCTGCTGCCGACGAAGCCGACAGCGCCGGTGAAAGTAGCCCTGATGGCGTGGGCGCCCGCCACCAGGGACGAGATCGTGAGAGAAGCCGAGCCGCTCGCGACGTTGACCACGCCGAGGTCGACGCCGGTCGTGATGTCGAAGAAGTCGACCGATCCGACGGCAGCGGCGCCCGAGTCGGCAGTCACGTTGGCCGTGAAGGTGACGGACTGGCCGAAGTAGTGTGTTCCGGACGAAGCGACCAACGCCGTGGCCGTCGTGGCGCCGGTGATCGTGAAGGTGGCGCCGACGTATTGCAGGGCATAGTTGGCCGAAAGCGCAAGTGTACCTTGCAGGATCGCATAGCTGCCCAGAGCCTCACCGGCTTGCCGCGTCAGGGCGCCGCTGAAGCCGTCTCCCATTGCAAGCGAGCCGGAGGTGATGTGGTAGGTCAGCACCGGATCGACCGCGCCGTAGAGCTTGGTTTTGGCATCGGCGGTGACGGTGACGGCGCGCTGATTCACGGTCAGCGTGCCGCTCACGTCGCTTGCGGTGTAGTTACCGTGCAGCGCCGTGAAGCGAGCGGACATCGCGTGGGCGCCGGCGTTCAGGGCGCCCACGTCAAAAGTCGTGACGCCGCCGCTCAGGGTCTGCGTGGCGAAGATCACGCCGTCGACGGTGAGCGTCACGTCCCCTTGCGGCATGGCGACCGAAGAGGAGAGGGAGACGGTCACCTGTGCGTGCGCGCCGTAGGTGATGGTCGGCGCGTTGAGCGAGGCAGACGCCGGCGCGGGCGCGACGCTTGCGGTCGTGATGGCGCTCGTGCTGCCGTCGAGAATCGTGTCGCCCTGGTAAATGGCCTGGAAGGTGTGCGGTCCGGCCCCGGCGGCTTTCACATCGAACGTGGCGACGCCGTTGACCACCGTGCCGGACAGTTGCAGCGCGTGATTGGTCCCCGCGTCGATGAGGAGATTGACCGGTCCCGGGCTCGGCTGAACGGTCTGGCCGTTGACGTTGGCCCAGGCGCCGTCGACCGTCACCGTCACGGCGTCGCCGAACACCGTGCCGACGTTGAGCGTCGCCGTCGATCCCAGGTGGTCGGCCCCGGCGGAGGCGTTGCGGGCGTTGAAGCGGTAGATCAGCAGCTCGTAGGCGCCCGTGTCGGTGTGGTAGAGGCCGTCCGCCCGGCTCGGATCGACGAGGCTGCCGTCGGCGTTGCGGGCCGCATACTTGGCGATCGCGGCGGCGCTGAAGTTCGGATTGTTCTGGAAGCTGAAAGTGTCGACCTGCACGTAGAACGTACCGATCGCCGCTGGCGTTGGCATAGGCGGCGTATTCGGGCAGCCGCAGGTCGACGATGTTGGCGATGCCGCCGTCGAAGTCGTCGTCGTTCACCGCCACGCCGGCGCCCGCCGTTATCAGCCTGCCGTCCGGTCCATATACCCGGACGAGCGGATCGATCGCGTCCGTGCCGAAGCGGTTCATGCCGACCGACAGAGCCTCGAGGTTGATGAGGTCGCCGGCCCGGCCGGTAAACGCGTAGAAGTCGCTCCCGCTCCTGTAGAGCGGGTCGCCGGCGGCGTCGGTGACGGGCGCGCCCGTGAGGGGATCGACCGCCGGTTCGTTGGTGGCGTCAATGTGGCCTTGAATCACCAGGGCCGCCACGTCGAACACCTTGCCGGCGTTCACGCCTGTGGTCATGGTGTTCGGCACGCTGAGCGGCTGGAGATCGCCGACGAGCGTGACGGCATGGTTGGCCAGGGTAACCGGCGTATTCACCGCAATCGCGTCCACCGGATTTGTCGTGGGATCGATGGTGAAGGTCTGGTGAACGACGTTGGCGGCCAGCCCGGTCTCGGTCTTGAAGTCGGCGCTCGACCATTCGGCGTCGATGGCGAGCTTGACCAGCTCGCGCTCGCCGAAAGAGGGATCGTTGATGGTGTCGAAGAGGGAGGAGCCGACCGATGCTGGGGACGCCATGAGGTGTTCGGTCGTCTCGAAGGCCTGCACGACGCCGCCATAGATCGGCAGATACTTGCTGACGCCGGGAGGCATGTGCGTGCCGGCGCCGATCGGGCCCAGAGCGTCCGAGTGGACCAGGCCGACGGAGTGGCCGACCTCGTGTGCCGCGAGAGTCGCGGACATCTTGACGGCGTTGCGCTGAGAGGCGTCGGGCTGAGTGAGGGTGTCGTCCGCCGGCTGCCCCGGGCCGCCCAGGAAGCCGTTGATGTCGACCTGGACGATGGAGTTGTTGACGGTGTTGCGCAGATCGACGTCGTCCGAATGGCCGCCGGGCCGCGGGGCGCCGGAATCGGTCGGCGAATCGTTGAATCGCACGACCGTTTAGTCGACAGGCGCCAGGAAAAGGTTGGTGAAATGAGTCGGGAGCGAGTGGCCCGTGAACGGATCGGTGACGGAGGCGACCGCGACGCCGCTATCGTCGCGCACCTGCCCGGTCGCGTCGACGATGTAGAAGCGGAAGTAAGGCAGGTAGCCCGCCTGGTCGGGACGCGTGCCGTCGATGAGGGTCGTGATCGCGGCGCCGTTGCCGTCCTTGTGGGTCGGGACGGTGAAAGCCGCGTAGTCCTGCTCGATCTGCTGGGCGATCGCGATCTCCTCATCCAGCGTGTACGTGTGGACCTGGTCCGGGTTGGCGACGGAGAACGGCGTCCGCGAGGCGCCGGCGGGGAGGAACTGAAGGTAAACGACCTGCGTGCGGCCGTTCCAGGCGGGCGCCGGGCTCTGGCTGATGCGGTCGACCGTGATATCCGCCCCCTCGAAGACGTTGGCGCGAGCGTTGCCGGTGATGTGATCCACCGCGGGCGAACCGACGACATTTTCGATGCCGCTGCCGCTGGATAGCTGGATAGCGAGGCGCGGCGTCGTGGTCGATCCGAGGTAGGAGGTTTGCGGCGCGGCGCTTGCCAGGTTGAGGGTCACGCCGCCCCCCTGGTAGGAGGAGAAGTCGAGCGTATCGTTGCCGCCGTCGTCCGTGGGAGTCGGAGCGGCCTCGTCGATCGTGACGGTATTGAAACCGAAGCCCAGCCGCCGACGAACGTGTACGTCGTTCCCCTTGCCGCCGGAGAACGCCGCCGGGCAGGGAGGCGAGGAAGGCCGCGTTGGCTGGATTGCTCAGATAGGTGGGAGAAACCTCGAGCAGCGCGTCGGGTCGAGGATGAGGAACTGGTCGGCGCTGGCGCTGCCGGTGAAGTCGCTCAGGACGCCGCCGACAAACGTGTTGGCGCCATCCGCCATCGTCACCGACAAGGTCGCGCGCTCAGGGCGGCGGGCGCGTCCTCAGGCCGACGTCGAGCCGCGGCCTGCAACAGACCGAGCTGGGTGGGCGTGAGTTGCTGAACAACGAGGCCGGAGCCGTCGGGCAGCGTGACGTTGGTGAAGAAGCCGGCCTGGGCGGTGTTGTTCTCGCCCTGGAGGGTGACGTTGGTACGGAAGGAGGAGAGGAGCGACGTGGCATCGCTGGTCTGGAAGGCGGTGAGCACCGCGGAGACCAGGTTTCCGGGCCGAAACGCTGACCGAGCCACGAAGAGGTTGTCGCCGCCGGTGAGCGTCACGTTGGCGAGGATGCCCGCCTTGACGGTGTTGTTGCCGCCGGTGACGGTGATGTTGGAGCGGAAGGCGTTGAGGATGCCGGTGGCGACCGTGGTCGCGAGGAGCTGAGCGTTCTGGGCGACGGCGAGCTGGGTGGCCGATTGCGTCCGGAACTTGCTGACCAGAAGGTCGTGGAAGGTGGTTGTCCCGGTCGCGGGCTGAGCCAGGGCGCGGCGAAAACCGGCGTCGAGCACGTCGTCGAAGCCGCCGGCCAGGGCATCCCCGAAGCGGGCGCGCAAGCCGTCGAAGTTGTTGGTGAGAAGGGTGATTTGCGCCGGCGTGCCGTTCAAGCCGCTCAGGGCCTGCGTCAAGCCGGCGTCGAGCGCGTCCTGGAAACGCGTTTTGAGCGCCTTGGCGAAGCCGGCCGACAAGGCGTCCTCGAAACCTCCTGAAAGGACATCGTCGAAGCCGGCCGATAGCAGATCCTCGAAGCCCGCCTCCTCCAGAGCGTCGTCAAAGCCGCCCGCGAGCCGCGTTCCTGAAACCGGCGGCTCGTCTTCGAAGCCGGCGATCAGGTCATCCTCGAATTGCCTGTCCGTTCCCTGGCCGTTGAACCCAGCCGCAAGCTCATCCTCGAAGCCGGTGCGGAGGATGCCGACGAACCCGCCCGTGAGGGCGTCGTCGAACTGGGCGCCGAGCTTGGCCGCGAAACCGGCTTCCATCATGTCGTCGAAGCCGGCCCGGAGCAGGTTGTCGAAGTTGCCGCCGAGGACGCGCTGGAACCCGCCCGCGAGCGTGTCTTCGAAACGATGGCTCGCGAGCGCCGTCCTGAGACCCGTCGCCAGGTCGACGTTGAAGGCGGCGGAGGAGATGCCGCCGCGGAGGGCGCTGAACGCTGCCGACAAGGCGCCTTGCAACTGCGTCGCCTGGGGAGCGCTGAAGCCCGCCTCGAGCGCGTTGTCGTAGGCCTTGCCTAGCGCTTCCTGAAAACCGGCCTCCAGGGCCGTCGCGAAGCGGCCGCGGACACTCGCCTGGAATCCTGCCGCCACGGTGTCGTCGAAACCGCCGGAGACAATGTCGTCAAATCCGGCGGCGACCGCCTCGTCGAAGCCGGCCTGAAGCGCGTCGTCGAAGCCGGCGATCAGGGCGCCCTCGAAGCCGCCGGCCAGGTCGTCCTCGAAGCCGGCGACAAGGTCGTCTTCGAAGCGGGCGAGCTGGGTGGAGGTCATGACGCCCGCCGGAAGGATCGACTGGAACGTCGCCGGGAGAGCGTTCTTGAAGCCGCCGGCCAGGCTATCGTCGAAACCCGCCGGGAGCGTTGACTTGAAGCCCGCGGCCAGGTCCCCTTCGAAACCCGCGGCCAGGGCGTCCTCGAAACCGGCCGCCTTGAGCGCCTCTAAACCGGCGTTCAAGGCGTCTTCGAAACGACCCGCATTGGCGCCGGTAAAGCCGGCGCTCAACTCGTCTTCGAAGCCTCGCTTCAAGGCGGCGACGAAACCCGCCGCGATCTCATCCTCGAAGCCGGCGCTGAGGGCGTCCTCGAACTGCGCGCGTATCGTGTTGAAGTTGGCGCTGACCCCCGACCGCAGCGCGGGGTCAAGATGCGCCAGGGCGTTGGTGAAGCCGGCGTCCAGAGCGTCGTCGAAGCGAGCCTTGACCGCCTTCTGGAAGCCGCTTGCCAGCGCGTCCTCGAAGCCGCCCGCCAGGATATCATCGAAGCCAGCGGCGAGCGCGTCGTCAAAACCTGCCTGCACGTCGTCCTCGAAGCCGGCCACGAGCGCCTCCTCGAAGCCGCCGGCCAGATCGTCCTCGAAGCTGGAGAGGGCGGCGCCCGACAGGAAACCACCGGCCAGCGTATCCTCGAACCGGCCGGCGAGCGTGCTCTTGAAGCCGGCGGCAAGCGGGCCTTCGAACCCGGCGGAAAGGTCGCTCTCGAACCCGGCCGCCAACTCGTCGCTGAAGCTCTTGCCTGCGGTATTGGTCGCGCTCAGGAGAGCGTGGAAGGCGGCGTTCAGTCCGTCGTCGAAACCGGCCGAAAGCTCATCGGCGAACGAGCGCGACAGCGCCCGGCCGAAGCCGGCGGCGACGTCGTCCTCGAAGCGGGCGAGCAACCGGGCGCGGAAGCCGCCGTCGAGGATGTCGTCGAAGCCGGCCTGGACCTCGTCCTCGAATTGCTGCAAGGTAGCCGTCGCCTGATAGCCGCCGGCCAGAGCGTCGTCGTAGGCGCGGCGGACGGCGCTCTGGAAGCCCGCGTCGATTGCGTCGTCGAAGCGGGCCTGCATTCGTTGCTGGAAGCCGGCGGCGAGGGCATCCTCGAAGCCGCCGGCCAGGACGTCTTCGAATCCGCCGGCGAGGACATCTTCAAAAGCGGACTGCAGAGCGTCGTCGAAGCCGGCCCGGACCGACCGTTCGAAGCCCGCCGCGAGATCGTCCTGGAAACCGGCCGCGAGGTCGTCGGCGAAACTCTTGCCTGTCTGGCCCGGAGTCGTGACGCCGACGCCGAACGCGGCCACGAGGCTGTCTTCGAAGCCGCCGGCAAGCGCGTCTTCGAAGCCGCCGGACAGCGTGTCGTCGAAGCCCGCGGCGATCTCGTCCTCGAAACCGGAGGCGAGGGCGTCATTGAAGCCGGCCGCGACCAGGTCGCCGAAGCCGGAGGAGAGGGCGTCGTCGAAGCGCGTGCCGAGCGTGTTGCGGAAGCCGGCAGCCAGATCGTCGCTGAAGCCGCCGGAAAGGATATCGTCAAAGCCCGCGGCCAATACGGCGTCGAAACGGAGCGCGGATCCTAGAGCGGTCCGGGCGCTCGCCGGTAACTGATTGAAAGCGGCCTCCAGGGCGTCGTCGAAGGCGGCTACAAGCGTATCGTCGAACTGGGCGCCGAGGCGAGCAGCGAAGCGCTGAGCGAGGGCAGTCTGGAAGCCGCTCGCCAGAACGTCGTCAAAGCCGGAGGCGAGCAGGTCGTCGAACGCGTTTCGCAAGCTGGCGTGCACGGCGGTGGGGCTGAACGCGGACTGTAGCGCGTCGTCGAAGCCGGCGCCCAGGGCGTCGTCAAAGCCAGTCGCGAGGTCCTCCTCGAAGCCGGCGATGACCGGTCGTCGAAGCCGGCGAGCCTGGAGTTTGGCGGCGGCGTTCGCGGCGAGCGCTCTTCACGCTCGTTTGGAAGCCCGCCGCGATTTCATCCTCGAAGCCACCAGCCAGGGCGTCCTCGAAGCCGGCGCTCTGGAGGTTCTGGAAGCCGGCGTTGAGGGCGTCCTCGAAGTTGGCGGGGACGGTGGCGCTGAAGCGGGCGAGCATCTGGGCGCGGAAGCCGGCAGCCAGCGCGTCCTCGAAGCGTGACTGGAGCTGATCGCGGAAACCGGCGGCGAGGGCGTCGTCGAAGCCGCCCGCCAGGATATCGTCGAAGCCGGCCTGCAGCGCATCTTCGAAGGCCCGGCTCTGGGCGGCGGTCAGGGGATGCGCCGCGGCGGCAAACGCGGCCGCGAGGGCGTCGTCGAAGCCGGCGGCGAGGGCGTCGTCGAAGCGGGCGCGGAGCGCCTGCTGGAAGCCGCTCGAGAGAGCGTCCTCGAAGCCGCCGGCGAGGATGTCGTCGAAACCGCCGGCAAGGGCGTCGTCGAAGCCAGCCGCCAGGGCGTCGTCGAAATGGGTCGACAGGTGGATGGTAAATCCGGCGGCGAGGTCGTCCTCGAACGCCTTGACGACACTCGTCAGATCGCCGCCGAACGCCGCGGTAAGCTCGTCTTCGAAGCCGCCGGCGAGGGCGGCCTCGAAACCGCCTTCGAGAATGTCATCGAAGCCACTGCTGAGGACATCGTCGAACTTGTTCAATGCCGCGGGATCGGTGGCAAAACCGGCGGAAAGCTCATCCGCGAACTTGTTGCCCGCCGAATTGGTTCCCGTCTTCAGCACAAGGAATCCGGCGTTCAAGGTGTCGTCGAAGCCGGCGTTCAGGTCGTCGTTGAAGCCGCCCGCCAGCACATCGTCGAAGCGCGAGTTCAGCTTCGCGCTGAACTGCGTCGTCATCGCCTGGGTGAAGCCTGCGAGCAAAACGTCCTGGAAGCCGGCGGCCAGATTGTCGTCGAAGTGGGCGGCGCTCCGCATGCGCGTGAAGCCAGCGGCGAGGGCGTCCTCGAAGGCTCGCGCTTGAGCGGCGTCGTAGCCGGCGTCCACGGCATCGTCAAAAGCCGCCTGCAGCGCGTCATCGAAGGCGCCTTGCAGGGCGTCATCGAACCCCGCCGCGAGGGCGTCCTCGAAGCCGGCGGCCAGCGCGTCGTCGAAGCCACCCGCCACCGAATCATCGAAGCCACGGGCGAGGATGGCGCGGTAGCCGGCCTCGAGGGCATCATCGAAGTGCGCCTTGAGCTGACTCTCGAAACCGGCGGCAAGGTCGTCCTGGAAACCAGCGAGGAGATCGTCGGCAAAGTCGCGCTGCGCTTGGGTCAGGCCACCGGAGAAGCCTGCCGCCAGGCCGTCGTCGAAGCCGGCGGCGAGATCGTCTTCAAAGCCACCGCTCACGACATCGTCGAACGCCTTCTGAAGAAGTCTGACACCCGTCGGCGAAACAAATCCGCCCGCCAGCTCGTCTTCGAAGCCCGCGGCCACGAGATCCTCGAACCCGGCCGTGAGGGAGTCGTCGAAGGCGCTGCGGACGGCGCCGGAGAACCCGCCGGAGAGCTGGTCTTCGAAGTTGGCGAGGCCGCGCGAGACGAGCGCCTTCGCCGTGGCATCGAAGACGGTGACGACGGTGTTCTTGCTGACGCTCGTCGCCCGGACGTTGGTGAGCAGGCCGACGAGGGCGGTGGCGCCCGTACCTTGGAGAGTGATCTGGTTGCGGAGGTTGGTGAGCTGGCCCGCGTCGAAGCCGGCAAGCAGCTCGCTGTCGAAGGCGGCGATCAGCGCGTCGTCGAAGCCGATGGAAACCGCCGTCGCGAAGGCGTTCTGCAGGAACGCCTTGCTTGGCCCGGAGACGACGTCGCCCGTCTGTCCGTCGGTCAGGCTAGCGACAGCGGCATCGAAGGTCGCCCGGTCCATCAGGCCGATGATGGCGGAGTCGCTCCCCGCCTGGACGGTAGTCTTGAGCGTGGTAAAGACCGCGTCCTGCCCCTTGGCGACCACCGTCGTGCCGCCGCTCACCGACTGACTGGCCGTGTCGACCGTGGGCAATGCGGCGATGATGGTGCTGGCGGCGTTGGGGCTCGTGATGACCGTCTGGATCTTGCCGTGGATGTTGATCGTGCCGCCCTGGGCGTTGATCGGTTGCGCCTGGTTCACCGTGTTGAGGTTCAGGGTGACGCCCTGCGGCGCGCTGGACGTGGTTGCGGTCGAGAAATCGAGCGTGTTGCGGCCGCCGCCGTCGACGATGGTGATGGCCGCCGTGCTCGTCGGCGCGATGGCGATCGTGTTGTCGGTCTGCGCTGTCTTGACCGTGAGGGCGCCGGTGAAGGCGTCATTGATAACGACCGACACAGGAACAGCGGCCGTGGTCGCGTCGATCTGGCTGACGCCGGTCTGGGTGTAGACTTGCACGGCGTTCGCATTGCCGATGGCGACGATATTCGCGCCAAAGGTCACGTTGTTTGGGTCGACGGTAATGTCGTTTCCAGTGCTGCCGACGAGCAGCGTGTTCTCGATGAGCGCGGACGCGGTGATGACGACCGAGCCGGCCAGGTCCGCCGTGTCGCTATCGGCATCCTTGTCCACGGCAACGACGTGGATGTTGAAGGTCCCGGTTTGCGAATAGACGTGGCTCACATCGAGGCCGGCGCCGTTGTAGGGTGTCGGCGCGATTGTCTCGAACGTGCCCGGATTGTTGACGAAGTCCCAGTAGACCTGGTAGGTGACGCCGGCGGCCTGATCGAGGGCGCCTGGGTCGGTCGCGGTGAGACGATAGGTGAGCGGTTGGTTACGTACGCCGGTGCTGGGGCCGGTGATGGCGGCGACGGGGGTGACATTGGCGCCCGAATAACTGAACAGGGCGACGGCGGTAGCGCCGAAATTGTCGGTGGCGGTGATCGTCACCGTGAAGGGGCCGACCGGACCGTCGTTAACGCCGAGAGACCAGCTCCATGTGCCGCTGCCATTGTGTTGGATCACCGTGCCGATCGAGGCCGTGAGGAGGACGGTGTTGTTGCCGTTTTCGTCGTGGAACGTGCCGGTGTTGGTGACCGACGAACCTTCGGAGGCGCTGACGGAGGCGGTGTCGGCGGCGACAGTCGGCGCGGTCCACTCGAAGGCGCCGATGTCGACGACGCCGTTGACGGTGCGGAGGACGCCGCGCTGGTCGGTGGCGCCATTGACAACGGTGGCGACCGTCGCAATCGCTCCACCCGTTCCGCTTGCGGTCATTTGCGGTAGATTCTCTTGCGCGAGGGCGCCGCCGAAGGTGACCGTGTAGACGCTGCCGGACTTGGTCACGGTCACGCTGCCGCCGACGCCGCCGATGGTCGACAAGAGGCCGAGGGCGCTCTGCACCGCCGCCGCGGACGCGTTGAACAGGATCGAGGTGGTCGTCTGGCCGTTGAAGGTGAGCGTGAACGAACCGGCCGAGCCGATGATGGTGACGGCTTGGGCTTCCGAGGCGACGAAGCTGTTGGCGCCGGCGTCGATGGCGGGACTGCCGGGCAGCAGGGCCATGGTCCGCGTCAAGCCACCGTTGTCGCTCAGCGCCGCGAGCATGGGGTTCAGGGGCGCGGCGATCGTGCCCTGCAGATCGGACGCGATCCAGCCGGTGCTGCCGTTGGTCTTGCCGATCAGGTTGTTTCCCGATGAGACGATGGTCTGGAAGGCGTCGGGCCCGCTGCCGCTCGCCGTGTTCCCCGCGACGATCGTGTTGCGCAGGATGATCTGGTTGTTGATGACGGACAGGCCGCCGCCGCTCCCGGCGGTCGAGTTGCCGCTGACGGTGCAGTTCGTCAGCGTGGTCGAGCCGGGCCCGGCGTTGTTGTTGCTGTTGACGCCGCCGCCGTTCACCTGGGCGAAGTTGCCCGTGATGGTGCAGTTCAGAAGAGTGGTCGTGCCGCCGGTGTCGGACATGCCGCCACCACGGTTGGCGGACGTGTTGCTGCTGACGGTGCAGCTGACCAGCGTGGTCGTGCCGGTGTTGTACATGCCGCCACCGGATTGAATGGTGGTGGTGTTGCCGCTCACGGTGCAGTCCGTCATCGTCAATGTGCCGGCGTTGCGGATGCCGCCGCCATAGCCGCGGGCGGTGTTGTTGGTCACGGAGGAGTGGATGAGGGTCGCCGTACCGGAATTGACAATGCCGCCGCCCGCGCCGCTTGGCGCGGCGTTGCCGCTGACGGAGCAATCGGTCAACACCAGCGTGCCGTTGTTCACCACGCCGCCGCCATTGCCCGAGGCAATGCGGCCGGCGGTGATCGTCAATCCGGAGAGGGCCGCCGACGCCCCGGAGTTGACCTGGAACACCTGCTGGGTGTTGGCGCCGCTGACCGAGAGCAGGTTGCTGGCGGGGGCCTGGATCGTGGTAGTGGCCGCGCCCGTGAACGTGAGGACGCCGCTGGTCAGGGTGATCGTCTGCGCGGAGTTGAACAGGCTGCTGAAAACGATCGTGTCGGCCGTGGGAGCTGCGTTGGCGTCGAGGATCGCCTGACGCAGCGAGCCGGCCCCACTGTCATTGGCGTTCGTGACCGTGAACGTCAAGCTTTGAATCTCGAATGCGCCAATGTCCACCGTGCCGTTGATGATGCGTGCGAGACCGCGCTGATCCGTGGTGACGCCGCCGGGAATGAGGGCGTTGCTGCCGGCGTCGATGGCCGCACTGCCGCTCAGCAGGGCCATCGTCTGGGTCGGCCCGCCGTTGTTGGCCAGGGCGCCCAGTCCCGGCGTGTCGCTGAAGACGTTGCCGGTCCCGGACGTCGTGCCCGAGAGCGCCGCGCCGAACAGGTTGTGGCCGTTATCGGTGTTGATCGTGCCGAAAACGTCGGGGCTCGTGGTTGCGGTATTGCCGGAGACGATCGTGTTGCCGACCGTCAAGGTACCGTTGGCCGTATGGTAGATGCCGCCGCCGGAAAGCGCCGTGTTGTCGGAAACCGTGACGTTCTTGAGACTCACACTGCCGAAGTGCACGAAGACACCGCCGCCGGTACCGCTCGCTCCGGTTTGGTTCCCGGAGACGGTGCAGTTCACCATCGTCGTGTTAGCGGTGTACGAATTGATGCCGCCGCCGCCGACGGTGGCGGTGTTGCCGGAGATGGTGCAGTTGGTCAGCGACACGGTTCCGTTGGCAGACATGCCGCCGCCAAAGTCGGTTGCGGTGTTGCCGGAGATGGTGGTGTCGATCGCGATCAAGGTAGCGGCGGCGCCCTGGGTGTTGATGCCGCCGCTCGAGCTGAAGGAGCCAGTGACCGAGTTGCCGGAGACAGTGCACCTGGTCAACGTGAGCGCCCCGAGGTTGCTAAGGCCGCCGCCGCCGCCGTTAGCGCCCGTGACCGTGTTGCCCGAGATGGTGCAATCGGTAAGCGTGGCCGTGGCGCTGGAGCGGTTGTCCAGGGCGCCTCCCTTGGTAACGGCAGTGCTTGCGCTGATGGTGACGTTGGTCATTGTCAGCGTGCCGGCGTTGCTCACGCCGCCGCCGGCGGCGGTCGAGGCGTTGCCGGTAACGGTGCAATCGGACAAGGTCAGCGTGCCGGCGTTGTAGACGGCGCCAACGCCGCTCCGCCCCTGGGTCACCGTCATCCCCGAGATCGAGGCCGAAATGCCGGAGTTGACCCACCAGACTCCCTGCGTGTTGCCGCCGCTGACCGACAGCAGATTCGCGCCGGGGCCGGTGACGGTCGTGAGGGCCGTGTCGCCGGCGAACGTGATCGCGCCGCTGGTGAGGACGATGGTCTGCGGCGTGTTGAAAACGGTGTTGTCGAAGAGGATCGTGTCGGCCCCCAGGTTCGCATTCGCCTGGGCGACTGCGTTACGCAGCGAGCCGGCGCCGGTGTCGTTCGTGTTGAGGACGGTGAAGGTGGCCGGCGCCGTGCGATCCTCGAGGGCTTCCACGTTGAGGTTGCAGCGCCGCGGCGCCTTTCGAACCTGGTTGACCGGGCGGCTAAACAGGCGACGGATCCATGTGCGGTTCATTGGGCGAATCCCGGGTTAGTGCGGATAGCTTCGAAACAGGAACGCGGTCAGCCGCAGGCTGAAGCCTGCGGCTACATTGCTAGATTGCGGACTGAAATCTTGCGAGTTCAGCTACCTACCGTCACGAGGCGCGGACTGCGGCCGCCACCTCGCCAAGGCACTCGGTGGGGACCACGAACGAGCTTTCCAACAGCGTTTCGTCGTCGTTGATCAAATCGGGGAAACGCCGCGGCAAAACCGCCACGGCGAAGACTTCTTCCACTCCGCTCTCGAAGCGCAAGAGGCCGATCACCTCGCCGCGGCGCAGGTCGACGATGCAGACGCCGCACGTCCGCTCCTCGACACGGAGACGCTCGGTGATCGGAATGCCGCTGAACACGGCCGACTCACGCACCTGCGACAATCCGACAAAGGCGAGGTCGCCCGCGAAGTCGAGGCCGCGCGTGAACCCGGGCAAAGCCGCGATCGCCTCGTAACGTCCGCTGGCCGGATCGACGTGTCCGATAGTCCCCGAGCCCGACTCGCACACCCAGAGCCGGCCGCCATGCCAGCGCGGCGAATGCGGCATCGACAGGCCGCGGCAGAGCGTCGCGCCGGAGTCGACGTCGATCAGCACGCCACCCGTGGCCTTGTTCGCTCGCCAGCCTGCCGTCACGTCGGTCGCGCCCAGCGCGGTGACATACCTCGGCTTGCCGTCGACCATCGCGAGCCCGTTCAAATGGCAGCGGTCGGAAGGCTCGAGTTCAGTGATGAATGGCGGCCGCCAATGGGGCGTGAAGCTCGCTTCGGGATCGATCGTGGCCAGACAGGAAAAGCGCGTGTTGACGAACCAGAGTTGGCCCGCGCCGTAGGCCATCTCGTGGATCAGGACGTTACCGGTGACATGACTGGAGCGCGGGAGAAAACAGGCATCGTGCCGCCCCGCCGGCTCGAGGCGTGTGGCGACGGTCGGCACATCGCGGAATTCGCAGATTTGATACCCGGTCCCGATGGCGAGCTGGCCGCCCCCGTCGGCGAGGGCAAGTCCCATCGGCGCCTTGAACGAGCGGTAATGGGTGTTGAGCCGGTCGCCATCCTCGCGCAGCAGCACCAGCTTGCCGGCCTGGTACGTGGTGACCAGCAAAGATGCGCCAAGCTCGCGCAGCAACCCCGGAAAGTTGGCCGTGGCCGCCGCTCGCAGCGGCGCCGGCTCCGTCGTCCCGAAGTGACGCGGCTCCAACCGCGGACTGGCGATGACCATGTGCGCTACCCGAGCGAGTGGGAGGGCGAATAGATCGACACGCCCGAATCCGTCTCCAGGCCGGTGTACGGCGCCGGCCTGGCCTGGCGTTGCACGGATGGGGCTCGCCCACAATGCGCCGAAACGTCCGAAAACCCCTCACGTAAAAATGAAAGGGATATGAGCGCACAGGGTTCTTTACTTAGCGTCCACGGCTCTTCGTCCTGTATAAACTTCAAGAGTCTTGCCGTTGCCCTCTACCGGGGCCGCCCTGCGGCTACCCCGCTTACACCTTGGCGCTCGCCGAGAGCAAATGAACGACGTAACTCGCGTTCTCTCGAACCTCGTCCAGGGCGACGCCCACGCCGCCGAGGAACTGATGCCTCTCGTGTACGACGAGCTGCGAAAGCTCGCGGCCGCAAGAATGGCGGATGAAGCGCCTGGCATCACGATTCAACCGACGGCCCTCGTTCACGAAGCCTACCTGCGACTTGTCGGATCGGAGGCCGGCGCGCACTGGGATAGTCGGGGCCACTTCTTCGCCGCGGCCGCCGAGAGCATGCGGCGTCTCCTGGTCGAGCACGCCCGCCGCAAGAAGCGGCAAAAGCGGGGAGGGGATCGCTCGCGCATCCCGCTGGAGGCCGCAGAGTCGCTCGTGCAAGGGCCTGCCGAGGACCTGGTCGCGCTCGACGACGCCCTGACCCGCCTCACGGCTCACGATCCCATCAAGGCGGAGGTGGTCAAGCTTCGCTTCTTCGCGGGTTTAACCATGGCCGAGGTTGCCAAGGCGCTCCGGATCTCCGTGGCAACCGCCGAACGTCACTGGACTTACGCCCGCACCTGGTTGTATGCCGACCTTGCGGAGGATCAGCACAATTGCTGATTCGCGTGAGGGGTTTGCGCTCGGTTTGGCGCATGGTGAGTTATGACCAACCTGGAAGCAATCTTCTTCGCGGCCCTGGACAAGGAAGACGCCATAGAACGAGCCGCCTTCCTGGACTCGGCCTGCGCGGGTGATGCCGAATTGCGTCGCCTCGTGGAGAAGCTGCTCAGCGCCCATCCCAAGATGGGCGAGTTCCTCAAGAAGCCCATCGGGGAGCAACTGTCGGTATCTCCGTCGGATGAAACGCAAGCGTTGAGCGCCTCCACCGACGAGGCCGCGACAGGCGCCCACCCTAAAGACGAGGCGCCGAACAAGGACGAACCACTCTCCTTTCTGGAGCCCTCCACTCGACCCGACTCGCTCGGCCGCCTGGGCCACTACGAAATGCTCCAGGTGCTCGGCCAGGGCGGCTTCGGCATCGTCTTCCGGGCATTCGACGAGACACTGCAGCGGGTCGTCGCGCTCAAGGTCCTCGCTCCCGCGATCGCCGCCACGTCCCCCGCCCGCAAACGCTTCCTCCGCGAGGCCCGCTCCTCCGCGAAAGTGCGGCACGAGAATGTCGTGCAGGTGTATGCCGTCGAGGAGCAACCGCTGCCCTACCTGGCGATGGAGTTCATCCCCGGCGAGACCCTGCAGCAGCGCCTCGATCGCACCGGCCCCCTCGATGCGCCCGAAATCGTGCGCCTGGGCCGGCAAATCGCCGAGGGACTCGCCGCCGCCCACGCCACCGGCCTCGTCCACCGGGATATCAAGCCGGGCAACGTCCTCATCGAAGCCGGCCCGCAGGAACGGGTGAAGATCACCGACTTCGGCCTGGCCCGCGCCGCCGACGACGCCAGCCTCACCCAGAGCGGCGTTCTCTCCGGCACGCCGATGTACATGGCTGCCGAACAGGCCAAGGGGGACGCGATCGATCACCGGGCCGATCTTTTCAGCCTCGGCAGCGTTCTCTACGTCATGGTAACCGGCCGGCCCCCGTTCCGCGCCTCCACCACCTTCGGCGTGCTCAAGCGGGTCGCGGAGGGGACGCCGCGCTCGATTCAGGAGATCATTCCGGAAGCGCCGCAGTGGCTGAGCGACGTGATCGCGAAGCTGCACGCCAAGAACCCGGACGAGCGCTTCCAGACCGCCCGCGAAGTGGCCGATGTCCTCGCCGATTGCGAGGCTCGGATCAAGACCGACCCCAACGGCGCCGACTTCTCACGCGTCCCCCACAACAAGCCCGCCAAAGGACGGTGGAAGTGGCTCGTGGCTGCCGGGGTGTTGCTTCCCATCCTGGTCCTGGCGTTGACGGAGGCCACCGGTCTCACCCATCTTCTGCGGCATGGGCAACCCACGCCCGAGATACCACGAGGGGGACATACCGAACTCAAAAGACCCGACCCCACAAGAATTGGCCCGACAAAGTTGGAGGAGCCGAGGAACGACAAAGACCCAGCGTCCAAGGCCCACGAACCCTGGGCCGTCCTCAAGCCGATCGAGATGAAATCGGAGGGGGAGGCGACGCTGACGTTACAAGACGACAACTCCGTCCTCGTCAGCGGCAAGGAAGCGCCGAACGATGTCTACACGCTCACGTTCCGCGCTGTTCCCGCCGTGATCCATGGCCTGCGTCTGGAGGTGCTGCCCCACTCCTCGCTGCCGGAGAACGGCCCGGGCCGAGCTTCTAATGGCGAATTCGTGCTGACGACGATCAAGGCCCGGCTCGATCCACGGACGAAGACGGACGAAGCTCGCGTCTTGACCTTCACAAAGGCCTGGGCGGACAACAGCCGCGGCGACGACAGCCTCGTCCACTTGGCGATCGATGCCGACGACAACACCGGCTGGGTAAGCGAAGTCGGCCAGGCGCATTACGCCGTGTTCGAGTTCGCGGAACCCGTCTTGGCCGCCGAAGGCGCCACGCTGCGCGTCATCCTGGAATTCAAGCACGAGGATCTGCAGAAAACCCTGGGACGCTTTCGGATTTCAGCAGCGCGGAAGAAAGGCGGCGAACGCCCGTGAACGTGCCGCGCGGAAACTTCCGTTGCGCTTGCGGTCTTGCACGTCGCCGAGCTACCTCGCCAATTCTTCTTCGCGACGGCGACGATAGTCCGCGAGATCGCTGTTCAGGCGGGGTTCGCCAGCGACCCATGAAGAGAACGCTGCCCGTCACGCCCCCCAACGGCCTGGACCTCCCCATGCTGGTTCACCGAGCCGGTGACCGCGACATCCTGGCGCAAGGGAACGTCGGCCAGAGCGCGAGGAATTGCAGAAGAGCCTGCCCGAATGCAAGATCATCCGCTAAAAGGTACGCCAATTCACGGGCCGCGCTGATAGGACTGAAAGCAAACGCCGAGCGCCAGGACCCCGCGTCGGTACACCTCGATGCCTCCCTTGACGACGAAGAGTTTCATGCCGGGCATCTTGGCCGTCGCCGGCGGCGATTGCAATGTCGGTTGAGTGTAGACGAAAGGTTCCGCACGCTCGGTGAAGGGACCGCGTCTAAAAGAATCCCCCGGTGACGGGTAGCTTTGGTTCGGCCGCGGAGCCTCTACGCCGCTCCTGATTCAGGCGATACCCCGTTGCACATAAGCACGATCTTGCCTGTCACGCCGCCCTTTCCGAGCAATTCCTGCGCGTGTCTCGCCTCGGCAAGAGGGAACCGCTGTGCGACGAGCGGCTTGATCTTCTGCTCCTTGAGCAGGTCGAACAGCGCGATCAGGTCCTGGCGAAACATTGCCGGCCGCAGCCGTTTGAGGGTCTGGATGCTATAGGGGACCACTCATCTCCGGCCCGGCAGGAGCCAGCTGCCAACGATGTACAAGCCAAAGATGGCGATGCCACGAAAGGGATGGCGACCTCCGGGACGACCGGAAGCCAATCGTCCACCACTTAGCATACCGGTAAGGAGTCGCGCCAAAATAACTTACCGATCTCCGCGCTTGACGCGTGGATGGATTTCGTAGTTCCATTCGCCGTGATATTCGTTACGCGTGATATTACAGTCAGCCAGTTCCTCATCGCTCACTTTTCGGCCTTTGTCGTAGGTGCTCTCGTCGAGCCAGGCATGAACTTCCAGGCCGGTTTCGGTGGTCGTGGCGCCAATCGATTCGACGACGACTTCCAACGTCTCTAACGGAACTCCCTGCCAATTGCGCGTAATGTGGCAGAACACGCGATGCTCGATCTTGTTCCATTTGCTCGTGCCCGGCGGATAGTGACAGACCTCGACAATCAGCCCCGTCTCGTCGGCCCACTTCTGCAATTCGACCTTCCACAACCGGCAACGCGAACTGTTGCTGCCGCCGCTGTCGGCCGTTACCAATATGCGCTTGGCGCCTCCGTAGCGCTTGCGACCCAGCTTCTTCCACCAACGACGAATCGCCGCCACCGCGAATTCGGCCGTATCGTGGCTGATGCCAACCGACACGCCTGCTTCGTTGCCATGGATGTCGTAGACGCCGTAGGGGATCGCCTTGCCCAACTTGGGATCCGGAAAATCGTGGGTCTTGACTTTCTCCGGCTGGCCCTTGGGACGATAGGTTTGCCCCGCATTCTTGAGATTTCCCAGCACTTCCTTCTTCTTTGTGTCCACCGACAGGGCTGGTTCGCGCCGCTTTTTCCGCGCCGCCACCCGTTCGGCGATGTGGCGAAACTGGCCGTCGCGATCGGGATGCTGCTCGCCTTCCCGCGTCTTGCGGTTGGCCTGCAGGCTATAGCCCATGGCCGCGAGCAGTCGACGCACCGACGTCGCGCTCACCTGATACCCTTGCTTCCGCAACGCCTTCGCCAGTCGGTAGGTGCTCTTGATCGTCCAGCGCAGTGGTTGCATCGGCGACCCGCGCGCCGTCGGCTCGATCAAGCGGTCCAGCGCCCGCTGCAATCCCGGCTGCGTGATCGCATGCGATCTACGACCACCCCCTGGCCGACGCTGTCGATGCCCCGCCAACGGGTCGGCCTCGTCCAACTCCTTCAATCCCGTCCGAATGGTCCGATCCGACAACCCTGTCGCCCGCGCCACGACCGCAATTCCGCCATACCCCAGGGCACGCGCTTCGACAGCTGCCCAACGCCGCCTGCCACGCTCGTCGAGGTCATCCAAAAGTTCGATATACTTGCCTTCAATGGCTTTAACAATCGTTGTATCCTGCATCCCAGGACAATCGCACAATCAGCTGAATCCACGCAACGGCACTTCAGCAAGTTATTTTGGCGCGATTCCTAAGGCCATAGGCCACCACCTTCCCGCCACGGCGGAGCGCTTTCCGCGAACGCCAGATGTGTGCGCCGCCAATGCTGTCAAAGACTGCGTCGACACCCTCATTGGTCAGGCGGCGAATCTCTTGGACAAAGTCCTGATGCTGGTAATCAATGGAAATTCCGCCCAGGTCGGAAACAGCCGAGGCACTGCGCGCGGAACAGGTACCGTACATCTCCAGCCCGGCGAGACGCCCCAACTGCAAGAGTGTCGAACCGACCCCGCCAGCCGCGCCGTGAATCAGCACGCGCTGGCCCGGTTTGACCTTGGCGGACCGATGCAGCATCTGATACGCCGTGATGCCGTTCAGAATGACGCTGACAGCCTCGGCAACATCCAAACCTGTCGGCGCCGGAACGAGCTCGCGTTGCGGCAGACAGATGAATTCCGCGTACGCTCCGTGAATCGGCAGCGCGGCCACTCTCTGACCGGGCGCGATTCCGCAGACGCCGTCGCCGAGCCGGTCCACCACGCCGACCAGATCCCACCCAGGCGTGTAGGGTACTCGGGGCGTTTCGGGATGCACGCCCTCGCGCGCCATGACATCGGGCAAGGAGACACCCGCGGCCAGCACTCGCACCCGCACTTCCCCCTTCTTCGGCTCGGGGCACTCTTCTTCAACCACCTGAAGTGCATCGGGCCCGCCGTAGTGACTAACGATGACGCGCGTGTATTTCACGGACCGCTTCCTCGTTGACGCCGCGTTTGAAAAAATCCCCCGGTAAGGAGGAGCTTGGGGTTAGGCGCAGCTGCCAACGCGCTAGAATACAGATAGAGGAGCGCACCGCCATGGAAGTCGAGCTTCGCCCTATCGGCGCTATCCGTCCGTACCACAACAACCCCCGCATCAACGATCCCGCCGTCGACGCCGTCATGCAGTCGCTCCGCGAGTTCGGCTGGGCCTCACCGAGGTCCCGGTCTACGTCGCCAGGAACCTCTCGCCCGAGCAGGTCCGGGCCTATCGCATTGCTGACAACCAAACCAACAACCTCTCGACCTGGGACTACGAGCTGCTGCCGATCGAGCTAGCCGAGTTGCAAGGAGCCGACTACGACCTCGGGCTCCTCGGCTTTGGCGAGGACGAGCTGGCCAAGCTCCTCGGTCAGGAGGTAACGGAGGGCCTGTGCGATCCCGACGAGGTCCCCGACGCGCCCGAAGAGGCAATCACACAACCCGGCGACCTCTGGCCCCTCGGCGACCATCGCCTCTTGTGCGGCGACAGCACCGATGCCACGCAGGTCACCCGGCTCATGGACGGCCGGACCGCTCGGATGCTCTTCACGGACCCGCCCTGGAACGTAGCGATCGGCCAGGACGCCAACCCGCGCCACCGCCAGCGCAGGGGCCTGAAGAACGATGACATGTCGGCCGAGGACTTCCAGGACTTCCTTTGCGGCTTTGTCCGAGCCATGCGGCCGCACGTCACCGGGGACCTCTACTGCGTCCTGGGCGCCTTCTCCTGGCCGCAACTCGATTCGGCGCTCCGGGGCGAGGGCTACCACTGGTCGGCGACGATCATCTGGGTCAAGGACATCTTCGTCTCCCGCCTTCGATCCTGAACAACTCCGCCGCTGGCGCCTCGTTCTCGGCAAGGAAGCGCAGGAGGCGCTCCAGGGCATGTCCGGCGGCTGCTCCCTCGCCGGCGGCGACGCCGAGATGGACGAAGCCCTCGCCGCCATCTACGACGAGACCGCCGAGGGGGACGGCGGCAAGCAGCGCTCCGCGGGTCTCGGCGGCTCGGCCCCGCGCCTCGCCAAGTGGCTGGGCGACATCCGCAACTACTTCAAGGAAGACGTCGTCACCGTCATCCAGCAGGACGCCGTCGAGCGCAAGGGGCTCAAGCAGCTCCTGCTCGAGCCGGAGATGCTCAAGAACGTGCAGCCCAACGTCCAGCTCGTCGGCACGCTGATGGCCCTCGGCAAGCGCATCCCTGAGCGGACCAAGGAAACGGCGCGCATGGTCGTCCGCGCCGTCGTCGAGGAAATCAAGAAGAAGCTCGAGCAGAAGATCCGCCAGGCCGTTCTCGGCGCCATCAACCGCAAGGAACATTCGCTGCTCCCCAGCGCCGCCTCCATCGACTGGAAGTGGACCATCGGCCGCAACCTCAAGAACTACAACGCCGACCTCAAGAAGATCATCCCCGAGCGCGTCTACTTCTTCTCGCGGGCCCAGCGCGCCAACAACTGGACCGTCATCGTCGACATGGACCAGAGCGGCTCGATGGCCGACTCAGTGGTCTATGGCGCGGTGTGCGGCTCGATCTTCGCCAGCCTGCCCGCTCTCGATACCCACGTCGTCGCCTTCGACACCGAGGTCGTCGACCTCACCGAGAAATGCGGCAATGACCCGGTCGACATGCTCTTCGGCGTCCAGCTCGGCGGCGGCACCGACATCAACAAATCGGTCGGCTACTGCGAGCAATTCATCAAGGAGCCGAAGCAGACGCTGTTCATTCTCCTCACCGACCTGTTCGAAGGGGGCAATCAGGCCCAGCTCGTGCGCCGCCTGGGGGACATGGTCGAATCGGGCGTCCGTGTCCTCTGCCTGCTCGCCCTTTCGGACAGCGGCGTCCCGTCCTACGACGAGAACCTGGCCCGCAAGCTCGCCGCGCTCGGCATCCCCTGCTTCGGCTGCACCCCGCAACGCCTGCCGGAGCTGCTGGAGGGAGCGCTACGCAGCGCCGATCTCAAGGCGCTGGCGGCGCGCATGACGGCGAAGTAACGGCGCCCGCCCGCAGCGCGACATCGTTCCATCACTTCGTCGCTCAAATCCCCCTGTTGTACGCCAATAGAAATGTCCGGTCTTAAGCCAATAGAAATGTCCTCTTTGGCCCAGCGCCAAGGAGGACGTGTCTATGGGCGGGGAAGGAGACCGGATCGCCATGAGTCAGCGGGAGCGGGATCGGTTGCGGGTGTTGCAGGACTTGAACGAGGGCAGATACACGCAGGTCAAGGCCGCCGAGTTGTTGAAGCGGAGCGTGCGGCAGGTGCGTCGTTTACAGGAGCGGCTTGTCGGAGAGGGCGTGGCGGCAACGGTGCCAGCCGCGGCTGGCCCCTCCAATCGTCGCCATCAGCCGCAGCTAAGGAAGAAGGTGTTGCAGGCGTATCGGCGCGCTACGCGGACTTCGGACCGACTCTGGCCTGTGAGAAGTTGGCCGAGGAAGGTCTCGTGGTCGCGGTCAACACGCTGCGGCGTTATTGTTGGCCGAAGGTCTGTGCAGCGGCGCGGCGTCGTGAACAGCATCGTCGGCGTCGGCCGCGGCGCAGTTGCTTCGGCGAGTTGGTGCAGATGGACACCTCGTTGCACGCCTGGACCGAAGGCCGCGGCGAGATGGTGCTCCTGACCATGATCGACGACGCCACGTCGCGGCTGCTGGCCCGCTTCTATCCGGCCGACACGGTGGAGGCGCATTTCGATCTGCTGGGCCGGTGGCTGACGCGCCATGGCCGGCCGCACGCCTTGTACACGGATCGCCACGGCATCTTCGAGGCGCACAAGCAGGGCCAGGTCGATTACGAGGGGCCAGACGCAGTTCGGTCGCGCTCGACGGAGCTGGACATCGATCTGATCAAGGCACGCAGTCCGCAAGCCAAGGGCCGCGTGGAACGCTCGTTCGGCACGGCTCAGGATCGCTGGGTCAAGGAGCTGCGGCTGGCCAAGCGCAGACCGTGGCTCAGGCCAAGCTACGCTGGAGCGCTTGTTGCCCGAGCACAACCGGCGTTTCGGCGTGGCGCCGTCCAGGCCAGCGACGCGCTCGCGCTTGGGCAGCGGGCATGTCTTGGCGGCGATCTTGAGCGTCCAGGAGCGACGCGTGGTGAACAACGATTACACCATCCGCTTCCAGAATCGGCTGTATCAGTTGGACAAGCCGATCTACCCCGGCGAGCGTGGCGGCAAGGTGATCGAGCTGCGCCTGGATGGCACGATGGCGGTTCGTTTCGGCCAGCGCTACCTCAACCACCATGAGATTCCGCTGTCGAACGCGGCTCGCGACGGCTGAGCTGGGCGTAAAAAAAGGACGAGGCCTCGTCGGCGCTGCCCCGTCCTCTGGCGTGAAGCCGACCAACGGGCGTCGGTCGCATCTCCTGCGGAGCCATCCTCCCGCTGGCGCCGGCAAGGTTACGAACCAAGGCCCGCACCGTCCAGCCGCCGACCACCCCGGCGCCGCGGCCTTCCGGGAAGTCGTCGGAGCAAATAACCCTCCCCCCGGCCCCCCTCCCGGGCGCCTGCATCAACGCCACGCAACTGCAAGCACACTGTCCTGAGGGGCTCTGCCCCCAGACCCCAGAGTTTATCGCATTGGCGGCCTACGCCAGAGGGAGACGCTCATGCCCGCCACTCCCACCCGCCGATATACCCCACGTCCAACCGGACATTTCTAATGGCCGCAAACAGCGGACATTTCTATTGGCCTATCACAAAAGAGACGCGGGCTGTTGACGGCGGCGCCTCTCTGGGTTACGATTGGGAAGTTAATCCCCTTTGAACTTTCCCGTCCGGAAATCGAGCATTCAGTTTATGGACGCCTCGCTGAAGCGAAGCGGCGGGAAGGGGACCGTACGTCTGCGCCGGCCCGAACGCAAGCGGCAAATCCTCGAACACGCCAAACAGCTATTCACTCGTCTGGGGTATCAGCAGACGACGACGGAGAAGATCGCCCACGCGGCGGAAATCACCGAACCGGTGCTGTACCGGCATTTCGCGAGCAAGAAGGCGCTTTTCCTGGAAGTGCTGAACGAGGTGCGTGTCGCCACGTTGGAGCGCTGGCGCATGGAGACGCACGGGCTGGTCCATCCGCTCGAGCGGTTGCGGGCCGTCATCGATCTTTACGTGCTCTCGGCCGCGGACCGGGCGCCCGAGTTGCGTCTTCTGCACCGCACGCTCCTGGAAGCGGACGACGCCGACATCGCCGACGCATTGCGCAACTTCTATCTCGATGCCGAGGCGTTCCTGGCCGGGCTCATCGCGGACGGCAAGAGCCTGGACGAGTTCCGCGCCGACGTCGATCCTCGCGTCGGGGCCTGGGAGCTGATCCGCAACGCGCTGGCGTTCACCTTGACGGCGGAGCTGCGCATCCCGCTCTATCAGGAGCCGGATTACGTGGGCAAGGCGATCGACTGCATGCTCGGGGGCCTGAGGTGAGGAAAGCGGCTACTTTTTGAAGAGATCCAGAAAGCGGTCTTCATAATCCTTGAACAGGTCGAGCCGGTCCAGCTCTTGCTTGAGCTCGAAGGCCTTGGAACGATCTGCGGCGGCCTGCGTGAACAGCTTTTCGATGCGCGCGTGGTCCTTTTCGGACGTCTTTTCTTCCTCGGCGGGTTCCACCTGGTAGCCCTCCTCTTCCGGTTGCTCCTCTCCCCCATAGCGTTGCTCGACCCGGGCCAGCAACTCACCAAGTTGCTGCTCCATCAAGCGTGCCTGCTCGGTAAGCTCGGTGAAGTCGAGCTCGATGCCGGTGATGGTGGTGAAGACTTCGAGGATGGCGAGGGACGCCTTGGGGAAAGGGAGCTGGCTGAAGATGTGGGGCATTTCGCCAAGGAGACAGGCGCCGCGCAGGTTGTTCTCAGTGGCCACGCCTAGAAGGACGCCGTTGAGCCCGGCGATGTTGCCCTCCTGCAGAATCTCGAGTTCGAGCCGTTTGAGTTCTTCGAGCGTTTCACGGTCGGTAGCCGCGCCGAAGACGCGGGCTCGCTCCTGCGGGTGCATCTGCGTCGCCATGGCGGCGAAGGTGAAGACGCGCTCGACGTTGAGCTGCTGGGCATAGGCGATGAGCTGGCGGCAAAAGGGGTACTTTCCCAACGGCGGCTGGGCCTCGCCCAAGAAAACGACGAGGTCGTGCTTTTTCTTCGGGTCCGTCCAGACGAAGAAACGGTTGCGCGGGCGGCGCCCGGGATGGATCATGCCCTCCTTGACCTCGACATGGTCGACGTCGAAGAGGTCGCTCGCCTCGTACTCGGCGATGACGCTCATGTCGAGCTTGGCGAGGAGGTAGAACCCGGCATTGAGGGCGACGTTGCCCATGCCGGGCCAAACGGCGATGAGCCACGGGTGGTTAAGGTTAAGTGGTTGTTCCGGCATGGCAAGCCTTCATGTGTTCGCGTGAGGAACCGGGGATGCCGTGGGGTTGGCGTTTGCGGGCGTCAGCGCAGATAGTGTGAGATGTCAAGGAAGATGACAAACCCCATCAGGCAGAGGATGATCGCCAACCCCGCGTAGGTGGCGCCGATGCGCACCCCTTCCGACGCCGGCTTGCCGCGGAACTTCTCGTAGAGAAGGAAGACCATGTGCCCGCCGTCCAGCACCGGGATGGGCAGGAAGTTGATGACGGCGATGTTGATGCTGATCAGGCCGATGAAGAAGACGAACTCCCAGAAATCGAAGCCGGCGATGCGGTAGGCCATCTCGCCGATACGGCCGGGGCCGCCGAGGTTCTTGTCCACCGGCAGGCGGCCCAGGATGATGCCGCGTAGGTTGCTGAAGACGTTCATGATGCTGCGGTGCGTGTCGCGCAGTCCTAGCCCGATGGCGCCGAAGACGCTGGAGGCTTTTTCATTGCGGACGTCGCGCGTGAAGACGAAGCCGCGGTCGATGAGAGGGCGATTGGGATCGGACTGCGGGACCAATTCGATCTCCTTGTCCTTCTCCTTGTTGTTGCGGTCGACGACGAGCGTCATCTTGGTGATGCGCATCGACCAGACGCTGTTGAAGAAGGTGTCGGAGACGTAGGCCCAGACGTTGTTCTCCTTCTTGTCCTTGTCGGTCAGGTCGATGTCGTCCCCCGCCTCCTCCTTGCCGTCCGGCCCCATGAAGTGGAAGCGGACCTTCTTGATGGAATCCTCGGCCTGGAGGGGGTTGTCATCCTTGCCGAGCTTGGGTGAGGTGACGGCGGCGACGCGCGTCTGGATCTGGAAGGCGAGGCCGAGCTCGGGGATGGGGAGTGGCGAGTCCTTGTAGATCAAAACGTACTCTTCATACTTCCAATCGTTGCTCCAGTCGAGCTCGAAGGTTTTGAGGTCGGTCTCCGGCCCAGGGGCGGAATTCTGCCGTTGCAGGACGAGCTTCACCTTGCGCTGCTCGGGTTTGAGCGTGTCCTTGACTTCGTCCATGGCCCGGCGCAACTCGTAAGGAAGTGTTTCCGGATCGAGGACAACGGTCTCCGCCTTTTCCGGCAACGCCTTGGCCGGCAGGTCGCTCGCCGCCCAGCGCTTGACGCCGCCCCCCGGCAGCGGGGCTTCGACGGCTTTGATGATGTCCCCGACGGCGCCATCCTTGCCGGCAACGATGCCCGCCTTCTCCGCGGGCGAGCCCTTGCGGATCGAGGTGATCGGTCCCATCGCCATGCGGACGCCGATGGTCTTGCCGAACGCGGGCGGAACCAGGGCGGTCGCCTCGCTGCGCTCATCCTTGTCGCCGCGCGCGACCTTGATCTCGATAGGTTTGCCGGCCAGGTCTTGCAGGGCTTTTTTCAACTGAAAATAGTCCTTCTGACCGTGACCGGGGAAGCGTGGGTCGTCGCGCAGCTCGATCCACTTCTCGGCCTTGGCCGCGCGGATGCCGATGACGGTGTCGCCGAACTCGATGGCCGGCGCGGCATGGGCAGCGGCGGAGCCGGGCAGGGTGGGGTTGGCGTAACGGGGGGCGTAGCGCTTCTCGATGAGCTGTGTCGTTTCCGCGGGACGCAGGCCGATCATCGGGTTTTCGCGCTGCTTCTTGAGCGGCTCGATGTCCATCGGGTACGTCTTGTCGGAGTAGGGATCCTTGAACACAAACTGGATCTGCTCCCCTTCCAGGCTGTTGCGCACCGCGTACATCAGGTCTTCGAAGGTGGGGTTCTCGGTTCCGTTGAGCTTGGTGACGACCCAGCCGGAGCGGATACCGTCGACGAACGAGGGGGACTGCGTATCGACCGCCGCGATGACGGGCGCCTGGCGATCTTTACCCGGGCCGCGGAAGACGAGGACGAAACAGATCATCGCCAGGACGACGTTCATGATGACGCCGGCGGAGATGATGAGCATGCGCTGGCCGACGGTCTTGTTGCGGTAGGAGCGCGGATCGTCCTCGCTGCCGTCGGAGGATTCATCGCCGTCGACCTGGCCGACCATCTGCACGTAGCCGCCCAGGGGGATGAGGCTAAGTTTGTAGAGTGTCTCTCCCCAGCGGAAGGAGCAGCCAGGGATGGTCGGACCGAAGCCGAGACTGAAGCTGGTGACGTGGACGTCGCACCACTTTGCCGCCATGAGGTGCCCCAGCTCGTGGATGAAGACCACGAGCGAGAGGCCGAGGAAGGCCTTGAGGATGTTCACGAGGCCGGCGAGATCGAATTTGTAGAAGAGGAAGACGAGGAGGGCGAGGACGAGCGTGAGCGTGACGCCGTTCTGCGCCACCCACTGGCCGAAGGTGACGGGGCCTTCGTCTTGCGAGATCGGCTCTTTGTCTTCCAGCGGCGCGGGGTTCAGCGGCTTATCGGTCAGTGGTTTTTCACTGAACTTGTCATTCAGCGGCTGGCGCTGCACAGGTTCCTGGTTTTCCAACGATCTACCTCCTGCCGGGCCCAGCGATCGAGCGTGGTCAGCTCGGTCAGGGTCGGACGGGGACTGAAAGGGTGCTCTTCGAGGACGGCCCGGCAAACGCGCGGGATGTCCAGGAAGCCGATGTCGCCGGCGAGGAAGCCGGCGACGGCCGCCTCATTGGCGGCGTTGAGGACGGCGCCCGCGGAGCCGCCGCGGCGAGCGACTTCGTAACCCAAGGCGAGGGCGGGGAACGTATCGAGGTCAGGCTGCTCGAAAGTCAGGGCGGCAAGCTCCTGCCAGTTGAGCCGCCGGGCCGGTCCGGCCAAGCGCTCCGGATACGTGAGGGCGTACTGGATCGGCAAGCGCATGTCCGGGGGCGATAGCTGGGCCAGCACCGAGCCGTCCTTGAACTCGACAAACGAGTGGACGATCGACTCGGGATGGATGATGACCTCGATCCGCTCGGGGGGCAGATCGAAGAGCCAGCGCGCCTCGATCACCTCCAGCGCCTTGTTCATCATCGTCGCGGAATCGACGGTGATCTTCGGGCCCATGCGCCAGGTCGGATGGTTCAGGGCCTCCTCAGCGCTGACCTCGGCCAACTCGCAGGCGCGGCGGCCGCGAAATGGCCCGCCACTCGCCGTCAGGACGATCCGTTCCACTTCGCCGCGCCTGCCGGCCTGCATGGCCTGGAAGATCGCGCTGTGCTCGCTGTCAACAGGCAGCACCTGAGCTTTCTGCCGCGCCGCCAACTCCATGACCAGCGGCCCGGCCATCACCAGCGTTTCCTTGTTCGCCAGGGCGACCGTCTTGCCGGCTTCGAGAGCGAGCCACGTTCCAGTCAATCCCGCCGCCCCAACGACGGCGCTCAGTACGATGTCGACCTGCGGATCGGAAACCATTTCCTCGACCGAGTCGACGAGACGGGTCCCGGCTGGCAAACGGGCGTTTCGCAGACGGCGGGCCGCCTCCCGATCGGATGTAAAGAGCGTGGGCGGTTGGTGGCGCCTCGCCTGTTCGAGCAGTGCCTCCCAGCGCGTGTGGGCGGCAAGACCCTGAACGACGAGGCGCTCCGGCAGGCGGTCGATGACATCCAGACAACTCGTGCCGATGGAGCCGGTCGACCCGAGGATGACCACGCGGCGGCGTCCTGCGGCAGAGGGTGGCGTGGGCATAAGAGATCGCTCTGGAAACGGGCGCGCAGGCGCTCCGCGCCCGGCAAACCTTTCTCAGTTTACCCTATTCTACGGGGTCAGCGTAAAGAGCCGCAAGTTGAGAATGTCGGGCCGGCACGTGGAGTCTGTTCCATGAGGAGGGCGAGGCTCCTTCCCAGCCGCCGGCCCCCCGCCGAAATCGGCTCGGCAGGAGCCTCGGCCGCCCGGAGACCGGCCTCTTGGAACGGGCTCCTAGTCGATGACCGAATCGAAGACGCGAACCTGCTTCCAGTTGTCCTTATTCTCGGTGATGAATTGCTTGTGGCGGTCGGCGGTCTGGTAGGCGTCATGCGACTTCATGTCGGCGAAAACGATGTGCAGGGCCACGTCCCAATCGCGAACGTTGACTTCACGTTTCAGGTCCTCGGCAAGCACGCCGGCGGCGAAGTAGACTTCGCCGTGGTGCTTGGTGAGGTACTTCTTGCAGGCGTCCACCAGTTTGCCCTTTTCGGCGGCGGAATTGTCCTTGAGCGTGAAGTAGACCATGTGGCCGATTTTCGCGGCATGGGTTTTCTTCTCGCCGGCCTCGGAGACGGGCTCACGCTGGGAGGTGAGGTAACCGACGAGGAAAGCGGCGGCGAGAGCGAGGAGCAGGCAAGCCTTACGCATGAGCAGTCCCTTTCTTGGTGAGAATGTTCGTGACAGGTCTCAAATTTAGCGTGCGACATCGTCAACGAAGGGATTCGCAGATCGCTCAATAGGAAGCGGTCGACGCTAACCTTTGGCCTTGGCCTTGACGCACAGGTGCAGGTGCTCCTTGCCGACGGTTTGCCAGTCGCAGGTGATGCGCTCATTGCCCAGGCGCCAGGAGTAGCTGCTCTCCTTGAACGACTTCGCGATGCTGCCCCAGACGGCGAGGCGCAGGTTGTCGACGCCTCCCTCCGCCTTGAGGATGTTTTCCATCAAGGCGCGGCGATCGGCGGCGAAGACCTCCAGGCGCTTCTCGAAAAGCTTGCGAGCCTGCGCGCGTGCCTTCTCGTTCAGATCGCCGACGCGGGCGCCCGCTTTGCCGATCGCGGAACCAGAGCCGGCGTTCGCGCCTTTGCCCTGCACACTCTTCACTTCTTCCGGCGTGAGAGCGGCGTAAAGTTCCTGGGCGATCTTGTCCTCGTCGTCCCACAGGTCCTTGACCGGGTTGCCGCCGAGGAGGATCGGCCCGAACTCCTCCGCCTTGGAGAATTCCGCGTAAACGAGCGTGAGGTGGTGCGACGCGACGCGCCACGCGAACGGCTTGTCCGCGCTCGGCTCGCCATAGAACGTGACGTAGCGGCCGCCTTCGCTCGACTGCTTCGAGACTTGCAGGCAGCGCTTGCCGCCATACTCGGACGTCATGGCGACGATCACCGCCTCGGCCAGTTTCTTTTGCTCGGGCTTGAGCGCCGCCCATGGAATGCCGGGACGCTTGACCTCCGGGAAGTTCTCCGCGTACTTGTCCTTGCTGTCGTAAGGCAGAACCGCCTGCTTCTTCTGCTCGTCGCTCAGGCTCTCGAAGAACTTGACGGCGGCGGAGCGCGACGGGTCCTTGGTTCCGGCGCCGCTGCTGGATTGCGAGAGCCAGACGAGGCCGACGAGGATCGCGACGGACGATGCCTGAAGGATGCGTTTCATGGCTTGCCCCCGGGGTGCGTGTGAAAAGACGTTGGCGATTCTACGAGGCGTCGCGTCAACAACCAGACGGCGCCGGGTTTCCTTTCGTCGCCCGCCTCCTTATAAGAAGGAGCAGGGGCGCCGGAGCGCCGCCTTCTTTTCCAGGATGGGAAACGATGACTTACCCACGTCTTCGCCTGGCCGTCGCCACGATTCTCTTCCTCGGCTGGATCGGCTTCCTCGCCTTCCTGGTGGTCCGCACCCGCGATCCGGTCATCCTGTCGCGGCCGCAGTTCTTGAAAGCGGATGCGGTGGTCGTGGTCGACCTAGCAGAAAAGAATGGCGTCCCCGCGACGGAAGTGACGTTGAAGGAGACGCTCTGGCAGGCCGAAGGAAAAGAAGCGATTCCCACGGCGCTCCGCCTCGCGGCTGTTGCCGACATCGGACCCGATCAGGGTTGGCGCGGGCCGGGGGAATACATCGTGCCGCTGCGCCTGGGATCCACCGGATACGAGATACCGCCGATTCCGTGGTCGCCCGGCTTTTCGCCCTTGACCCAGCTGGAGATTATTACGTTGGGCGCGGACAAGAATGTCGTTCCATGGATCATCGAGCACACTCGCTTCAGCGCCGACGAGGCGAAGCGTGCAAGCATCAAAAGTCCGCTAGTGGTGCGCAACCTGCCGTACGACGCGGCTTACAAGATGAAGCAAAAACTGGAGTCGCTCGGAGCGGACGTGAATCCGCTCGTATTCGGCGAATACCGCATCTATCGGGCGACGAACGACGCCCGCGCGCAGGTGAAGGCGATCAAGGGTTGAGAGTCGACGCCGATCCGCTCCCAAACCACGCCACCTCCGCCACCAACCACGTTCGAGTCGCAGGCCAACCGCTTATCGCCGTAATCGACACGGAGTGGCCGAGGGAACCTCCATGCCTGGTCCCATCGACGATGCGCTCAAGCATCTCACCGAGCTCTCGCCGCAGGATTGGGTCATGCGTGGCGGTTGGCAGGCAGCCGCTGCTGCGCTGATCGATGCGGACATCGGCACGATCAGCGGCGCGGCGGACAAGGCGATCCGAGTCTCCGGCACGCCCGATTGGCTCCTCGCCATCGACTTTCAGTCGGGCCACGATTCGCTCGCCAAACTGCCCGACCTTCTGCTGTATAATAGCGCCTTGTTCAAGCGCCACGGGCTGCCAGTCCGCACGCTACTCGTCCTGCTGCACCGCGGCGCCGATTCGCGAAAGCTCACCGGCCTCTACGAGCGTGGCTTCGCGGGCGAGCCGTTCGATGCGGCCCTGCGCTACCGGGTCCTACGCGTCTGGGAAGTACCTGCGGCGGCGTGGCTTTCGGGTGGACTCGGACTCGTTCCGCTGGCGCCGCTGGGCAACGTGCAGAAAAGTGATTTGCCCGCAGTCGTGGCCCAGATGAAACGGCGTTTCGACCGCGAAGCGCCAAGCCAGGCCAAGGAACTTTGGTCCGCGGCTTACATCCTGATGGGTCTTCGTTACAAGCGAGCAATGGTCCAATCGTTGTTGCGAGGAGTGGCGAGTATGAAGGAATCCGTGACGTACCAGGCTATTCTCGAAGAGGGGGAGGCGATCGGCGTAGCCAAAGGCAAGGCCGAGGGAAAGGCCGAGGGCAAGGCCGAGGGCAAGGCCGAGGGCAAGGCCGAGGGCAAGGCCGAGGAAGCGCGCAAGATGCTGATCTTGCAAGGCCGCGACCGCTTTGGCGAGCCGCCCGCGAAGATCGTGTCTCTTCTCGACACGGTGACCGACCTGGGCCGACTCGAAGCGTTGGCGCTTCGCTTGCTGCACGTGAGTTCTTGGGAGGACCTGCTCAGTGGAAACGGCGCCACACGCTACTCGCGCGGGCGGAAGAAGACGTGAAGATGCGACGTTCTCAGAAAATGACGCTGCCTGCACGGGTTACTTCCAATCGGTTGGCAAGGTCAGCGATCTGATGGTCGGTCACGAAGGAGCCATGACCTATCCGAACTCTCTCGCACCGGCAGCCCATCCCAGGCGACGCCGCCGGGGCGCCGATTGTCAAGGGTAGGTGAGCCGGTTCGCCGCGTCTGGGTCACCGGAACTTCCGCTGCAAAACTGAACGCAGCGGACTACAATACACTATCCCGCCAAAGCCTCTTCCTCCCTCGAGCCGCCAATGCGTCCCCGCCTCCCTCTCGCCTGTCTCACCTTCCTCCTCGCCACCTCCGCCAACGCCCAGGAGCGCCCCCCGACCTTCGAGAGAGACATCGAGCCCATCCTCGCCCGGGCCGGCTGCAATAGCGGCCCCTGTCACGGCAAATCGCGCGGCCAGAACGGATTTCAGCTCTCCCTCCTCGGCTTCGATCCCGATTTCGACTACCAGGCGATCGTGCAGGAAGCGCGCGGCCGCCGCGTACTCGCCTCGGCGCCCGAAAATAGCATGTTCCTCGCCAAGCCCGCCGGCCGGATGGCGCATGGCGGCGGCATCCGCCTCAAGGCCGGCGAACGCGGCTACCAGATGGTCCTCGCCTGGCTGAAAGCGGGCATGCCGCGCACGGCGGCGGATGCTCCCAAGGTGACGCGGATCGACGTCGACCCCGGCGAGCGCGTCCTCGGGTTCAAGGAGGAAATCCAACTCAAGGTGACCGCCCATTACAGCGACGGCTCCACGGCGGACGTCACCCATCTCGCCATGTTTCAATCGAATGAGAGCGTCATCGCCGCGGTGAACGCGGAGGGGCGCGTCAAGTCCGGCCCACTCCCCGGCGAGGCCGCGATCATGGCCCGCTTCATGGAGAAGTTCGCCGTCTGCAACATTCTGATCCCGCAGCCGAAGGCCGTTCCCGCCGACCTCTACGCCAAGCTGCCGCGCAACAACTTCATCGACGGTCTTGTCTGGGACAAGCTCCGCAAGCTCAACATCACGCCCTCCGCTCGAGCAAGCGACGCCACCTTCCTGCGCCGCGCCTATCTCGACGCCATCGGCCGCCCGCCCACTCCCGAAGAGACGCGAACGTTCCTGGCGGACAAGGCGCCCGACAAGCGCGAGCGGCTCGTCGACAATCTGCTCGACCGCCCCGAGTACGCCGACTACTGGGCCAACCAGTGGGCCGACCTGCTTCGCCCCAATCCGTATCGCGTCGGCATCAAGGCGGTGCTGAGTCTCGATACGTTCCTGCGCGATTCGTTCCGGCAGAACAAGCCGTAT
Organism: Gemmataceae bacterium; assembly: GCA_046350295.1. GTDB lineage: Bacteria > Planctomycetota > Planctomycetia > Gemmatales > Gemmataceae > JAXMAR01. Next base: position 39,852 of record JAXMAR010000032.1, on the reverse strand, counting down.
GACCGGTTCGTCCGCGAGATCGTCACCGCGCAAGGCAGCACGTGGCGTAACGGAGCGGCCGTCTTCTATCGCGACCGCCGCGAGCCGGACGAGATCACGACCAGCGTCAGCCAGCTATTCCTTGGCATGCGCCTCGATTGCGCCAAGTGTCACCATCATCCGTTCGAGATCTGGGGGCAGGACGACTTCTACTCCTTCGCCGCCTATTTCGCCCGCGTCGGCCGCAAGGGGACCGGGCTCTCGCCACCCATTTCCGGCGGCGAGGAGGTAGTCTTCGCCGGCGGCAAGGGAACGGTGCAGCATCCGGTGACCGGCAAGACGATGGAGCCTCGGCCGCTCTTCGGCAAAGCGGAGAAGATCGAACCGGAGGGGGATCCGCGCCGCGTGCTGGCGGACTGGATGACGGCCGAGAGCAACCCTTATTTCGCCAAGGTCGCGGTGAATCGCGTCTGGGCCGGCCTCATGGGGCGTGGCATCGTCGAGCCGGTGGATGATCTGCGCGCGACGAACCCGCCGGGCAACGGCCCGCTCCTCGACGCGCTCGCCGAGCACTTCCGCAAGGAGAAATACGATCTGAAGAAGCTGCTGCGGACGATCATGACCTCGCACGTCTACGGCCTGTCGTCGGAGCCGAACGAAGGCAACGTCGCCGACCTGCGCAACTACTCGCGTCATTACCGGCAGCGCCTGCGAGCCGAGGTGCTGCTCGACGCGGTCAGCGCGATCACCGGCGTGGAAGAAAAGTTCACGGCCGCGCCGCCCGGAACGCGGGCCATGGCCCTCTGGACGGTGCGGACGGAGTCGGTCTTCCTCGATAGCTTCAGCCGGCCGGACCCCAACCAGGACCCGCCGTGCGAGCGGTCGCCGGACACCTCGGTCGTGCAGGCGCTGCACCTGATGAACAGCCCGGCCTTGCACCAGAAGGTGACGAGCGACGCCGGCCGCGTCGCCGTGCTGGCGAAGAGCGACAAGACCCCCGAGCAGATCGCGACGGAGATCTACCTTCTCACCTACGCTCGACTGCCGGACGCCGAGGAACTTTCGATCTGCCGCAAGATGTTCGTGTCGCGGCCGCGCCGGCAGGCGGTCGAGGACCTGATGTGGACGCTGCTGAATACGCCGGAGTTTTTGATGAAGGATTGACTGTTTCGAGGGAGGCCGACAACGTCGGCTGCGAGGATGGTGATTCCCATTGCCCACTCACTGTTCCTTTGCGACTACGTCTTCGGTTACGAGTCCGGGAAGACGGACGCCTATGGCTTCGTCAACGCCATTCGGCCGGACGTTGAGTATCCATTGATCTGCCCGCGCTTCTGCGTGTTTGCACAACTCTCGAACGGTCTTGGGAAGGTCCCTTTCTTCGTGGACGTACGGGCCGGAGACACGAACGAATTGGTGCATACAACCGAGGTCGGGACACTTTTCTTTCCCAGGCGGTCGACAATGGTCAGGATGGTGCGCCACATTCCCGATATGAAGATCGAGCGGAAAGGCGTATATTTTGTGCAGTTGTTTTGCGACAATACATGGATCGGTGAGACGCGCCTTCTCCTGCTTTAGGTGTAAAATGGATCGCCGAAGACCCCCCGATGATCGATTCCAGTGCGTGGATGTGACAATCCAGTATTTCGACGGCCCCGGCCTTCCTGAGCCCCGCCTGGACACGCGACCACGCTTGGGGGTACCCGAACGCGCCCCCGACTCATGCCGTTTGGAGGACTACATCGACGCGAACACGAACCAGTTTTTTGGCGCCGACACGTCGTCCTCAAACGGAAGTGTTGAAGGCGACAGTCGCGACAATGGGTAGAACTCTAGTGCTTTGTCACAGCTAAAAAGTCGGATTGGCTGATTCGGGCAAAACGGCAATGCTGCGTGGCACAGGGAGGTGTGCCATGCGGAAGTTGTACGTCGTGCGACTGACGAAGCAAGAACGAGTCGAGCTTCAAGGCGTAGTCAAGAAGCTGAAAGGGACCGGCCAGAAGGTTCGGCGGGCCCAGATTCTTCTCAAGGCGGATGCCGGCGGTCCGAGTTGGACCGATGAGCGTATTGCGGAGGCTTTTTCCTGTCGTACCAGAACAGTGGAACGACTTCGCCAGCGCTTCGTCGAGGAGGGATTTGAGGAGACGCTCAACCGAGTTGAACGGAAGCAACCACCCGTGGAAAAGCTGCTGAGGGGCGATCAAGAAGCCCGCCTCATCGCGACACGCCTTGGCCCGCCGCCGAAAGGTTACAACAACTGGACGCTGCGGCTGTTGGCGCGCAAGGTCGTGGAATTGGAGATCGTGGACTCCGTGAGCTACGAAACGGTTCGGCGCACACTAAAAAAAATGGCATGACGAACCGGAAAATCGAATACTGGGTGATTCCACCGGAAGCAGACGCCGAGTTCGTTGCCCACATGGAAGAAGTGCTGGAAACGTACGAAAAACCGTACGATTCAAATGCGCCCGTCCTGTGCATGGACGAGCAACCGGTGCAGTTGCTGAAGGAAACACGCTCGCCCATTCCCGCCACGGCCAAGCATGCTCAGCGGGTGGACTACGAATACGAACGGGCCGGGACGGCGGCCATCTTCATGTTCGCGGAGCCGCTGGCGGGCTGGCGTGAAGTCGCCGTTCGCGAACGGAAGACGAAGATCGATTGGGCCGTCGAAATGGCCCGTTTGCTGGAGGGCCGCTATGCCGCCTGTGCCAGAGTGATCCTGGTGTGCGACAACCTCAACACCCACACCAAGGGCGCGTTCTACGAGGCTTTTGAACCCGAGCGTGCTCGAGCCCTGGTTCGACGCATCGACTTCTGCTACACGCCGAAGCATGGCAGTTGGCTGAACATCGCCGAGAACGAATTGAGTTCATTAACGCGTCAATGCGTCTCGGATCGTCGCTTCGAAGATGTCGAGACGCTGCGAAGAGAAACCGCAGCATGGTCAAACGACGTCAACGCGACCCAGCGTGGCGTTGACTGGCAAATGAAGATCGACGATGCCCGGACGAAACTAAAGTCGGTCTACCCGACAATTAAGCTGTGACAAAGCACTAGTTTGTAAGGGGGGGGTAACCGATGTCCATCCACACCAATTGCCGCGGCCTCACTCGCCGCGATTGCATCAAACTCGGCCTCGGCGCCCTCGGCGGCGCCGGGCTCACGCAGATGCTCCGGCTTCAGGCCCAGGCGGCCGACGACAGCCGCATCCCCGCGACCGCGCGAAGCTGCATCCTCATCTGGATGGACGGCGGCCCCACCCATTACGAGACGTTCGATCCCAAGCCCGCCGCCCCCGCCGAGCTGCGCGGCGAGTACAACGCCATCCGCACCCGTGTCCCTGGCGCCCTCTACTCCGAGCACATGCGGCGGCTCGCCGCCATCGCCGACAAGACCGCCGTCATCCGCTCCATCCGCCACGACCAGGGCAACCATGGAGCCGGCAACCACTATATGATGACCGGCGCCCCGCCACGCATCCCGGTCGGCTGCGGCGCCTTCGTCAGCTTCCATCCCAGCATGGGCTCCGTCGTCGCCCATGAGCGACCCGCCCCGGCCGGCCTCCCCGCTTACTTCACCATGCCGACCATGTCGCGCTCGGGCGGCCCCAACTTCCTCGGCGCCCGCTACGCCCCCTTCGTCGTCGCCGACAATCCGAACACCGCCGACTTCCAGGTCCGCGACGTCAACCTGCCGCGCGGCCTCGCCGGTGAGCGCTTCGACGGCCGCCGCGAAGTCCGCACCGAGCTGGACCGCATGCGCCGCTTCCGCGACGCCGCCGCCGGCGACCCCGTCGTCGGGCTCGACGACCACTACCACCAGGCCTACGAGCTGGTCACCTCGCCCCAGGCCCAGGCCGCGTTCAACATCCACCGCGAGGCCGACTCGGTCCGCGATCGCTATGGCCGCAACCCGTTCGGTCAGCGGCTTCTGCTCGCCCGCCGCCTCGTCGAAGCCGGCGTGCCGTTCATCACCGTCTACGACGGCGGCTGGGACCACCACACGAACCTGTTCCGCGATCTCCGCACGCGACTGCCCGCCTGGGACGCTTCCGTCGCCGCCCTCGTCGAGGACCTCGATAGCCGTGGGATGTTGTCCTCCACGATGGTCATCGCGCTCGGCGAGTTCGGCCGCACGCCGCAGATCAACAAGGACTCCGGCCGCGACCACTGGTCCAACGCCATGTCCGTATTCTTCGCCGGCGGAGGAACGCCGGGCGGCACGATCGTCGGCGCCACCGACGCCCGCGGCTTCGCGGCTAACGAGCGCGTCCTCGCCCCCGAGAACTTCGTCGCCACCGTCTACCGCAAGCTCGGCATCGACCCCGACAAGATCCTCTACACCCCGCAGGGCCGGCCGACCCATCTTGTCAGTGATGGCAGGCCGATCGCGGAGTTGATGGGGTGAGCGACGCCATGACGGAAGCCGAGGATTTTTCGCACGGCTCTTATGGGGACTACTCCGGGGCGGCTTTCTACGGCCCACCGACCAACGGCTTCTGGTTCGACCGGCTTGCTGTCAGCGACCGCTACCTCAGCCCGCTCTTTGCGGCCGTCCTTGATCGTTCGCAGGCAAGAGGCAGTGAGCCCCCTCAGCTAGTCCGCGACTGGAACGCGCTCGATGGGTGGATCGCGGCAGACGGCATCGTGGAAATGCCACGGCCCGCCGCCGAGGAGTTGCTTCACGCCCTTACCAACCTCACCGCCGCCGACGTCTATCCGTATTGTGCGGGGTGCACTGCGGACGATTGCTTTGAGGTGCGCTGCGATAATCATGCGGTTTTTGGGCGACCGGATCGCTCGTGGGGCGCGCCTGTGCATCGAGCGTGAGTAGCAGCCATTCACCAGCGTCAACCGTGAAAACAATACTTGCCATCATCGCCGTCTTTGCCCCGACGACTCTCGCCGCAGCGCCGCCGAAGGCTGACTATCTTTGTCCCGCCGGCGGCCAGCGCGGGCAGAAGGTCGAACTGACGGTCGGCGGTCTCGATGGCCCGGCGGAAGCGTGGGCCTCGCATCCTGGCATTTCTGTCTCCGCGGGGAAGAAGACAGGCCAGTTTCACGTCGCCATTGCCCCGGACGTCTCCTGCGGCATGCACTGGCTGCGATTCTTCAACAAGGACGGCGCCGCCGCGGTCCGGCCTTTCCTCGTCAACCAGATTCCCGAAGTGATGGAGCAGGAGCCCAACGACGAGCCGAAGAAGCCGCAGGAGATCAAGGAGACGCCGGTCATCGTCAACGGCCGGCTGGAGAAGCCCAGCGATACTGATGTCTTCGCGGTGTCACTGAAGAAAGGACAGACGCTTGTCGCCGCCGTCGAGGCGCATCGCCTGCTCCGCTCGCCGATGGATGCGGTGTTGCAGGTTCTCTCCGAGGACGGCTTCATCCTCGCCCAGAACGACGACTTTTACGACATCGATCCCTTGGTCGCCTTCCCGGTCCCGCGCGACGGTCGCTATCTCGTGCGCATCTTTTGCTTCCCCGCCGTCGCCGACGCCCGCGTCGGCCTCCACGGCAAGGAGAACTGCGTCTACCGCCTCACGCTGACCACCGGCCCCTTCATCGATCACGCCTGGCCGCTCACCGTCGAGCGCGCCAAGCCGGGCGCGGTCGAGCTGATTGGCTGGAACATCCCCGCCGACAAGGGCAAGACCGGGGTGGTCCCCGCGACGGACGATGACTTAGCCTTCGTTCAACCGTCCGGCTTTGCCAACGGAACGCTCGTCCGTGTCGAGCCACATGCGTGCGTGACCGAAGGCCCCCTCCATCCGCCCGTCACCGTCAGCGGCCGCTTGAAAGGCGACAAGAGCGTCTCCCTCGACCTGCAGACGAAGAAGGGCCAGCGTCTGCGCTTCCAGATCGAATCCCGCGAACTTTTTTTTCCGCTCGATCCCGTGCTGATCCTGCGCGACGCCGCCGGCAAGCAACTCCAGCGCGTGCAAGCCGCCAAGCTGAACGCCGATCCCGTCCTCGATTTCACCCCGAGCGCCGACGCCAAACACACGCTCGAAGTCCGCGACCTGCACGAGGAAGGCGGCCCGCGCCATCTGTTCCGTCTGCGCTGCCTCGTGCCGCAGCCCGATTTCGAAGCGACCCTGGCGACCGACCGCTTCACCACCGCCCCCGGCAAGCCGCTCGAGATCAATGTCGACATCAATCGCCTCGGCGGCCTCAAAGAGCCGATCGAGCTGGTCGCGGAAGGGCTAGGCGAGGTGAAGCAGGAGCAGCTCGAGTCCAAGGACGCGAAGAAGGCCGGGCTGCGTCTCTCGGGCTTGAAGGCGCCGCAGAATGCTCCCTTCCGCCTCTACGCCAGGATCAAGGGACGGGAGGAGACGCGGAGGGCGGTCACGGCGACGCTCGCCGATCTCGATTCTCGGACGCCGCATCTCTGGCTCACCGTCAGCGGAAAATGACGTTGCGTGCGGGCGTCAACCCCCTTCCTCCCGAACGCCTTTTTAGCCGACGCCGCAGCGCCCGCCGATCCAATCCCAGCCGCGCCGCCGCTTCCCGTCTGCTTTCCACGGAGCAAGCGCGCGGCGACGGTCGCGCTTGTGCCGCGTCATGTGCTCCCAGGCGGTCGCGGCCTTGTTGCGGACGATGCGCACCAGGATCTGCCACAGGTCGTCGCGGTCCTCCAGCTTGGGGAAGCGCTGCTTCTCCGCTGCCAGGACGAAACTCTTGAAGGCGCTCCCCGCCACCTCCTCGGACATGCCCAGGTGGTCGGGCACGCCGCGCAGTTTGTTCTCCGCGAGCGAAACGAGTTTGGAGTAGAACTCTTTCCACAAACCGTCGACAGCGGCGCGGTCTCCCTGTTTCAACTGGTTGAGCCAGCGCGTCACCGGCGGATCGCTTGCCATTGCCCGGCCTCCTTGCGGGCAACTCTAACCAATCCGCCGCCGTTTACAACCGCTTTCTGATCGTCGTCTTGGGCGCCTTGTCCTGCGCCGCGTGTTGAGAATGGCGCCGAGCCAGTTGAATCATTCGCCGCCTTCGCCCGAGGCCTAACCCGTCGCTACCGAGCCTATTTCTTCAGAAAACCGTGAGTCATGTTCCAAGCAATCCCGTCTGCTTTTCCATGGAGCAAGCGACGCCTGCGAGGTTTTCGGCCCCGCCTCGTTTTTTCGTGAGGGCTTTTCTCGCCGCTTGCGGATGCTCCTGGAGTGACGCCGACGGGCGAAGGAGAAACGACGATGAACATCGCCTACTCGGCGCCGCCCCTCTCCGGCATCTGCTCGCCGTCTTTGCGGCGGCGCTGACCGTTGCGTTTGTCACGGCCTCTGGCGACCGCCGGGGCCGCCGTTAATCCTTGTCGCGGCTTCTGAATCGGCGTTGTCGCTTAAGAGTCTCTTCGCACGATTTCCCCATTGGAGGTTCTCCCATGAACGCCCAACCTTGCAGCTTCTCGATCGCCTTGCCCGTGACTCTTCTCGCACTCGCCTTGGCGACTGCCGCCGTCCAGGGTCAGGCAAAGACCGAACCCGAGAAGAAGCAAGAAATCACCCATCAGAAGAACCACTTCCAAAGCCGCGGCGCCAAGATCCGGCTGGAACGCTTTCGGCTCGCGGGCAAGGGCGACCTGCCTGTCATGATTCTTGTGCCCGAGTCCAAGAGCATGAACAAGGATCCCCACGTCCGCGCCTCCTATGAAGCCATCGCCGAGCGCATGGCCGAAGACGGCTACGAGGTCTTCATCGTCCAGTTCTTCGACCGGACGGGAGACGTTGATGGCGTGAAACCCGAGGACTTCAAGGACCCGAAGAGGGGGGCGGAGATGAAGAAGAAGTTCCAGGCCTGGATGGAGACCGTGGCGGACTGCGTAAGCCATGTGCGCACGCTCAAGGGCGTGCAGAAAGACCGGGTCGGCATGATCGGCTTCTCCCTGGGCGGCTTTCTGGCCTTGTCCGTCGTCTCGGACAAGGAGGTCAAGGTCCGCGCCGTGGCCAGTTACTCCGGCGGCCTGCCCGACGAACTGTGCGGCAAGGTGACGCACTTGCCGCCAACGTTTGTCGTTCACGGCAATCTGGATTCCGTTGTTCCGGTGCGCAACGCCCTGACCGTGATCGGCAAGGCCGTGTGTCTCAAAACGTCATGCGAGCACGAGCTCTGTAATGACGGACATCTTTTTCAGACGGCGATCACCTGGCAGATGTTTGGGATCATGATTCGTGAGGGGAAGGACTTCGACCTGAAGAAGGCTTTCGCGGAGGTGCTGCGCACCAACGCAACGGTGGAGCCGGCCGTCCGAAGAACGCTCGCCTTCTTCGACAAGCATGTGAAGGGTGGGAAAGGGAAATGAGCGCCACGGCGTGAGGTTGGCTTTTCTGACCTGGCCGCACCTGTGGTTCCTGAGCGGGCGTCTGCCACCGCCGCGCCCGGCAAGCCGATCGAGATCAGCGTCGACATCAATCGCCTGGGTGGCTTCAAGGAGCCGATCGAGCTGGTCGCGGAAGGGCCAAGGGAAGCGAAGCAGGAGCAGATTGAGTCCAAGGACGCGAAGAAAGCCCCGTTGCGCCTCTCGGGTCTGAAGGCGCCGCAGAACGTCCCCTTCCGCCTCTACGCCCGGATCAAGGGACGCGAGGAGACAAGAAAGCCGGTTACCGGCGCTGCTCGCCGATTTCGAGACCCGGATGCCCTATCTCTGGCTTACCGTGACCGGAAAGTAAATCGCCAGGTTCCGGCGTTTCTCACTCACCCCGTCTTTTCCACATACCCCTCCTCAACCTTCTCCGCGATCAGCTTCTCTACCTGCCGCGCCGCAGCCGCTTCGTCCGCGAACGTTTTCGTCTTGCTCTGACCTGCCGAGCCGATCCGGCCCCAGCGCGTCGTCATGTCTGCGCCCGATTGCGATACCTCCCAGAACTTGCTCGACGTCCCCTCCACATACTCGAAGTAGCGCGTCCCCGTCTCCTGCTTCGGCGTCGTCTCCTTCGTCCGGATCTGCTCCGGCGCCGGCTTCTTTTTCGGCTCCGTGCTCGCCTTCGTCTCCTTCACGCCTAGCGTCGCATCGTGCCGCACGCCGACGTAGCTCGGAAACCGTGGGACCCCAGCCTCCGACAACTCCTGGTAGCGGAACACGATGGTCGATCCCACACCCGGCGGTTTCTCCCGTTCGGCGTCGCTGAAGCCTGTGCCGACGCGCAGCTTCGTCCCGTCCGCCAGCTGCACTGCCAGGGCGCCCAGCCGGCCCTTGTGCCGGCCCGCGCCCGGCTCGTGGCCCAGGACCAGCGCCTCCGCATCGTGAAACGTTTTCACCTTGAGGAGCGTGCTCGACCGCCCGGCCTCGTACTTGCTCCGCGGCTCGCGCAGCATCAGGCCTTCGCCGCCGAGGTCTTCCACCCGCGCCAGTTCGCCGCGCAGGTGCTCGATCCCCCGGCACAACTCATGAACATGCTGCGCCGCGAACTCCGGCCGCGCCTTCGCCAGGCAATCCGTGATGAACGCCATGCGCTCCTCGAATCCGCCGCCCGCCGCGGGCGCGTCGAACACCAGGAACCGCACCTCGCGCCACAGGTCCGACTTGTCCTGCCGCCGCACGACGCTCACCGTCCGCTGGAACTTCTTGCGCTCGATCCACAGTTCCCCGTCCAGCGGCGTTTCCGGCAGGCCCGCCGTGAACCACTCCGGCGCATGAAACAGGTTTCCCAGCCGCGACAGGAACTGTTTCCCGTCCCAGTACGCCCGCACGCCGTCCAGCTTCTCGCTCATCCACCAACCCGACAGGTCCGCCGCATTGTCCCAACTCTGCGCCAGAAGCAGCGGCGGCCCCGCGCCGTCCTCTCCGTCCGCCGTCTTCTTCGCCGGACGCTGCGGCGCCGCCCCACCAAGCCGCGCCTCCTCCGCCGCCTCTCCGCGCAGCTTCCGCAAATGTTTGCACGTCCGCCGCTCGATCGCCGTCGACTGATTGCGCCACGCCGGACATGTGCAGGAGTAGACGCCCCCCGTGTTCTTCAGCACGTAAGGCCGGGCGCCGGATCCCTTCATCTCGACAGATTCGCCGTCGGCCAGATCGGGCATGATGACCTCCTACAACAAAGCCAGCACCAGAATGGCGGCCGACAAGAGCAGCCCGAAGACGAGCGGAATGCGCATCGACGCCCGTGCCGTGTGTCCTTGCAGGTAACGGATGAACCAGGGTCGGATCAGGAGGGCGCAGAAGGCATCGATGCTGAGGAGCAGGCCGAGGACGACGGTCTGGCCGGGGAAGAGATGCGTGGCAAAGCCCAGGAACGCGGGAAGCAGCGGGCCATAGCAGGCGCCGACGATCCAGAAGCCGAAATAGCCGCTGGAGGCCGCGTACGCGCCGACGAGGTTTCCCAGCACCATCGGCGGGATGAGGGCGAGGAAAAAGGCGAGCCAGATATCGGCGCCCTGCTGGAAGGCCCAGGCCATGCCAAGACGAAGGAGCAGGAAGCACGTCCAGAAGCCGACGAGCAGCGAGGTAACGGACTTGCCCGAGTAGCCCAGTTCGCTCAGGAAGGGGCGCGGCCAGACGTCGAGCGAGTGCTCGATGGGGAACCAGAAGAAGATGAGCAGGGCGAGGAGCCAGAAGCGTCCGTCCCCCAGCGGCGCGGCGAGGGTGGGCTCCGGGCGCCCTTGCGGAAACACGTTCGGCTCGACGAAGGAAGCGATGGCCGCCGGCGCCAGGCAGGCGAGGGCGGTGAACAAGAGCGTGTTGCGATAGCCGACCCGGCTCACCAGAGACGGATAAAGATAGAGGGTGAGCAGGGCCGCAACGGCGACGAACACGAAGCCGACGCAGAAGGCGCCTGCGTCGGTGGGGCTTGGTCCGAACCGGAAGGCGAGCGGCATCACGCGCAGGCCGGCGAGGGTCACGCCCGCGCCGCCGAAGGCGATGCCGACGACTCCGAAACGCAGCGTCTGCATCGACTTGGCGACGCCGAACCAGGCGACGCCGAACGCCAGCAGCAGGCTGCCGCTGAAGAGGACGGCGTGAACGCCCCAGAGATCGACGAGAGCGCCCGCGAGCGGCATGAGGAGGAGTGAGCCGACGCTCACCCCGCGGCCAAGATCGGGGCCGCCGTCCGCGAGCGAGAACCGCCGCGCCAGCGCCGACCGGATACTGTCGAGAAGAGTCGAAAGCAGCCCGATCAGGACGGCGGTGGCGACAGCGGCGGCTACCAGCGGGGTGGAGGGCATGGCATCCTTGGGCGAAGGCAGCGCCGGGCTCGGCGCGAGATGTCCCGTCTTCGCCGAAGGCTCCGATTCTCGAGGGTTTCCGATCTCGCTATCTTATTCGGGCCCGGCGCAGCGGCATTTGCCGCGTCGAATCCGGATCGGATTCCCTCACTTCCCGCGGATATCGAGGCAGTAGACATTCACCTTGTCGCGAAGATAGAGGCGGCCCTCGGCGATGGTCGGCGCCGTGCGGTTCTCGCCCAGGAAGCCTTCGACGCGTGCCTTCTCGACGTACTTTTCCGGGGTCGCCTCTACCAGCAGCAGGTCTCCTTTCTTCGTTGATAGGAAGAGATGTCCGTCAGCCAGCGTGATGGCCGCCTTCCCGAAATCGCTCTTCGTCCACATGACCTTGCCGGTTTTCAGCTCGACGCAGTTGAGATCGAGCCGCTTGTTGAACTCGCCGGAAACGCCATAAAGATAGCCGTCACGATGGACGGCCGTCGCCCAGTAGGTCGTCAGCGGGCTCTTCTTGCCCTTGAAGCGCCAGACCTCGGTTGGCCGGCTCGCGCCCTCCAGTTTGAAGAGGGCGCAGCCGACTTCCTCGCCGGACGAGACGAAGACCTTGTCCCCCACGACGAGCGGCGTGGCGATGTTGCAATCGAACTCGGTCTCCCACGGCATGGACCACGCCTCCTCGCCTTTCTTCGCGTCCACCGCGAGCAGTCCTGTCCCGGTGAAGAACAGCACCTGCTTCATGCCGCCCGTCGTGATCGGCTGCGGCGAAGCGTAGGCCGCCTTGTCGTTGCTGCTCTTCCAAGCGACTTCGCCGCTCTTCTTGTCGAACGCTGCGACACCGGCGCCCATCGCTCCCGGAATGGCGTAGACCAGGTCGCCGTCGACGACCGGCGAGGCGGATAGTCCCCACGTAATGTTCTTGGCGCCGAAGAGCTTGAGGATGTTCTTCTCCCAGACGACTGCGCCGTCCTTCGCGTTCAGACAGGCGAGATTGCCGGTGACCGACTGCACGTAGACGCGCTCGCCGTCGATGGTCGGCGTGGCCCGGGGCCCGTTGCCGAACATGTTCTTGAAACCGGGGCCGATCTTCGTCGCCCACAGCTCGTTCCCCTTGGCGGCATCGAAGGCGACGGCGTACTCGGCGTCGCGCTGCACCAGCGTGATCGCCTTGCCGCCCGCGACCGCGACGGTGGAGTAGCCATCGCCGCCGGGCTTCTTCCAGATGACCTTTGGGCCGTCCTTGGGCCAGGTCGTGAGGAGGCCGGTCTCCGGCGAGGAGCCGTCGCGCTTGGGGCCGAGCCAGTGGGGCCAGTCGGCGGCGTGGAGGGGGGCGGCGAGACAGAGAACGGCGGCGAGGCGGAGAAGAGACGGCATGAAAGACTCCTTTCGCTGGAATGCCTCAGGAAGCGATGTCCGCATCGTCAAAGATACGATCCGGTCGGCTGACCGAACTCCAGATTCATGTAGTCGGAAGGGTCGTCCGCTTCAACGGGCGTTAGCAGGAGGAGAAGAGTGATGTCGGACCGGACGTTGACCGGCAGCTTTTGGAGCAGGTCCTCAAGGATCGCTTCTCGCTGCGTGTAGGTCTTCTCAGCGAAGACTGCATCAACGACGCGGACCCGAATCGACGCGGGATTGTAACGATAGACAACCTTGTCCATTTCTTGGGGCAGGCCCGGGAATCGCTCCCTCAAGCGCTGGTAGATTAACCTCGTGCTTTTGTCCTGTTTCTTCGCGGCTGCTGGCGGCATTGCTCACCTCCTCAGGACCCATTGTAACAGGGCGAACACGGACTCGAGGAGCACCTCGGCATCCTCCGTTTTCTTCATTCCCGGGTCATAGCGAAGCGTGGACGACCAAGTGCGCCGTATGCGCCGGAAGGACCGCATTTCCTCCTCGGGAAGATGGACTGGTTTCTTCCCCCGCTGGAGAGCCTCGCGTTGGGCCTCCAGATCGTGTCTGAACCTGCTCTTGAACTGCTCCAAGAGACGAGAATGGCGTTTGGGGCGCACTCTCGAAAGCAGGCGAGCCTTCAGAATACACTCCGCGGCATAACCGCCCAGGTAGATCGCTTCGGCCGCCCGAGTGGATGCGGAGCGTGGGCTGCACCCGCGCAACAAATACTGCGCAGCCTCAAAGTGTTTCCACGCGACATCGCGAAATCGCTTCACTTGGGCCCAGCGCAGCTCCAGCATCGCTGTTCTCCGCTTCATGGGAGGAAGCCGAGTCGAAGAAGTCCTGCACGGGTCGCGGGCCGCTCGAGCTCGTCGAGGAACGACGCGACGGCGGCACGATCAACTCGGCCCTCGGGAACGACGAAATCGTACCGCTCCTCCTGCACCGCCACGAAGCCGAGGTCGGATTGCCGCGCGACGGTTTCAATGGCGAGACCCCAATCCGCTCGGCCCTGCTCGACGGCCGCCGCGACCGCATTGTGCGAGCGCGTCTCGACGGTGTAGCCGGCCGGTTGGGCGCCGTGGAGGAGGCGGTCCAGCAGGATGCGGGTGCCGCTGCCGCGGTTGCGATTGACCATCAGACAGGACGGATCCCCGAGCGCGTTCGCGACAGCGGTTGCAGCCGTTTGCCCTTCGAAACGGACATCGCCACGACGGAACACGATGCCTTGCATGCGCCGGTAACCTTCGACAAGGCGAAGCGGCAGGCCGGCGACGAACGGGCGGTTGTACTCGCCGGTCCTCGGGTCCATCAGGTGAATCCCGGCGACGTCGCACTCGCCGCGCCGCGCCGCCTCGAGCCCGCCGGTGCTGCCGACGGCGAGGAACTTGGTCCGCAGGCCGCGGTCCTGCAAGCGTCCCAGCAGATAGTCGAGGCCGACGCAATGACTGCCGATGACCACAAGGTCGGCGGGACGCAGTTCCTTGCCCAGAAGATGGACGTCGGCTTCCGTCCCCGCTTCGAGGTACTCGCGCTGACGTTCGATGACGATGAACCCGTCGGCCCGGCTGAAGGCGGTGACCGAGCCGGAGCCCTTGCCCATCGGATAGGCAATGTAGCCCGATTCGGCTTCGACGAGGCCGACGAGGAGGTACTCGGTCCTGCCGCGCTCGGAGTTGACGCGCATCGGTAGGCGGGCACGGATCATTCCCCCGCTTTCGCGGCGTCGCCCGCCCAGCGCCAGCAACACAGGCGCGACGAACTCGTGGAAGGTGAAGATCGCGGAAGTCGGAAAGCCGGGAAGGATCACAACGGGGACAATCCTCTCGCCGCGCCGCGTCGCCGCCAGGCAGAGGGGTTTGCCCGGTTTGAGGGCGACGCCATGGGCAATGACGCCGGGCGGGCCGAGGTCGGCGACGGCGCGGTAGGATACGTCTCCTTCCCCTTTCGACGTGCCGCCCGAAAGCAAGACAACATCGCAATCGAGGGCCTCTTCGAGAGCGCTCCGCAGCCGCTCGCGGTCATCCGGAAAGATGCCAAGCGCGACCGCCTCGCCGCCGAGTTCGCGCACGGCGTCCGCCAGAATCACGGCGTTGCTGTCGAAGACCAGGCCCGCCCGCATCGCCGCGCCGGGCGCGATCAGCTCGTCGCCCGTGGAGAGGATGCCGACGCGTGGTCGACGCGTAACTTCCACGCGCTCCAGCCCGATGGCGGCGAGGACGCCGGTGTCGCGCGAGGTCAGCAAGTCGCCGCGGCGCAGGACCACTTCGCCCCGGCCGATGTCGGTCCCGGCGAACGAGATGTTGGCGCCGGGAGCGACCGGGCGGAAGACGATCAACGCGGCGCCGTCGTTGTCGGTGTGCTCGATCATGACGACGGCGTCGGCGCCGCGCGGGATCATGGCGCCGGTGGCGATCGGCGTCGCGAAGCCTGACGTGATGGGATGGCGCGGCGCCTGCCCAGGCGCCAGCGACTCCGGCGTAAGGCGGACGCGGCGCGGCGTTTCCTCGGCGGCGCCGAAAGTGTCGGCGGCGCTCAGGGCGAAGCCGTCGACGTTGGAGCGATCGAAGCTCGGCACGTCGACGGGGGCCGTGACGTCCTGGGCAAGCACGCGGCCCAGCGCCGACGCGAGGGCAACGGTTTCGCTCGGCAAGGGGCGAAGATCGAGGGCGGCGTGAAAGCGGCGCTCGGCTTCGTCACGGTCGATGACGTTGAGAAACTGGTCTTGTTTCACACTGGGCTCTGCGAGAGGTATCTGGGTCGCGAGAAAACGAGCTTAGCCCCGGCTCTTCGAACCGGGGCTAAAACGTGTCGTCTAGACGTATCGTCCGCCGACTGTCGGCGGATTTCAAGGCCGGCCCGCTTTGCCCACGGAATCGAGCAGGTTGGCGGCCTCGTCGCGGATGGCTTCGCTGGCGTCTTCGGCGGCCTGGCCGAGGATCGTGCGGGCTTCGGGGAAGGCGGCCGCGGCCCGGACCAGGTTCTGCAGGCAGGTGAGGCGGACGCCCGTGGCGGCGTCGCCGAGGAAGGCCGCCTTCTGGGCGGCGAACGCGGTCGGCGTCATGCGGCGAAAGCTGAGGGCGCCGGCCGCGTCGCCGCGAACATCGGCGTCAGCATCCTCGCGGAGGACCTTGCAGAGCAGTTCCTCGGCTCGGGCCGATTCCAGGAAGCGGAGGGCGGCGGCCGCGGCGCTGCGGACCTCAGGCTCGGCGGCGGCGAGGTATTTGGCGACCAGATCGAACGTGGCTTCGCTCCCGGCGTTGCCAAGCACGAGGAGGTAGTGGCGGCGCGCCTCGGAGGAAGGGGCGGCGGCGAGGGCGACGGCCATGTCACGGACGATGGCGTTCGCCCGGTCCGGCTCCACCATGCCGAGCTGGTGAGCCATGGTTCCCAGGCCCAGCTCGGCGGCGGCACGCAGGTTGGGGTCGGTGGCCTTGGTCGCAAGGCCACGCAAGGTTTCCTCGGCGAGCGGCGTCGGGGTTTCAACCATCGCGAGAGCTGGGACGAGGAACGTCAGGGCCGCCATGTCGCCCGAGCGGGCGGCGATGCCCTTGGCGAGGGCGGCCTGGGCCGCGTCGTTGCCGACGCTGGAGAACGCGTCCATCACAAGACGGAAGGTGCGGCTGTCCGTCTTGGCCGCGATCATTTCCTGAGCGAGCCGGCCGCAGGCCTCGGGGTGGAGATAAACCAGGGCCTTGACCTTGAGATAGGCGCGGGTGTCGGAGGCGTCCTTGTCCGCTTCGAGCTTGGCCAGCTGGGGCAGGATGGTGTCGATCGTATCTTCGCCCAGCTCGCTGCGCTGAATGATGGCTTCACGCTCGGAGGCGGGCGCCTCGGTGGCGAGGGTGATGGCCCGGGTCCGCCGCAAGGCAGCGGCGCGGCGATCGATTTGCGCCCGCGCCTCGGGCTCGAGAACGTCGCGGCGAACGAAGGTCAGCTTGGTGGTCGTCTCGGTCCGGGCCACGACCTTCCCCTCGACCAGGACGCTCGTCACTTCGGCGCCGTCGACGCTTTCCACCCGGCCCTCGGCCGTGTTGAACCGAATGGACAGGCCGCCGGACGGGCGGATGACCCGTTCGACATCGACGCGGTGCAGGGAGGGGCGGCGGACCGCGGGGAAATACTCGGTACGGCGCTTGACGATCAGAGACATCCCACGCGTGATCGGCTCGATCTCATAATCGGCGGCATAGGCGCCGTTCGGGTCCTCTTCGCGGGCGTCCCAGGCGGTGGCGGCGCCGTCGTCGGCGAGGACCACCTGTGTCGCGGCCAGGAGGGCGCGAGCGAAGGAGTGCGACAGAGACTTGAGGGAAGGATCGAGATGGATGGAGCGGACGGCGCCCTGCGCGTCGAGGACGACGATGATCTCCCGGCTCAAATCGGCTTCGATCGCCTCGGCCTGGGGCAGGGCGAGGTCGCCGTTGACGACGAACTGGATGCTCGGCTTCTTCAGCGACCAGGCGAGGACGGTTCCCTCGTCGTTCGCTTCCAGGACCGTCGCGTGGATATCGGTTTCAACGCTGGTGAAAACCTCCTGCGAGCGTGCCGAGCCTTCCGCTTCTTCCCCGTCAGCGCCGCGGCCAAGAGCGCCGACATCCGCCGCCGAGGCGCTCGTGTATTCGAGCCGGAAGACGAGACGCTCACCCGCGACAAAGCGGTACTTGGCGGGCGTGGCGGCGTGAACGAAACGCCAGACGAGAAACATGACGCCCAGGACCGCGGCGAGAACGACCGCGAAACGAACGCGGTTGAACTTCTCGAACACCTTCCAGGCGGGAAGCGTCATGGCTGGCTCCGAAGGTTTGAGGGAGAAAAAAAGGTTGGTGGGCTTCAGGACTCCCACCTCTCTGCTGCTTCTTGGCGAAACTGTTTAGCGTGTGACGCGATGGGACGGAAAAATTGCGCGAGAACAAAAAAAAAGGCGGGACGCGGCCCTTTCGGACCGCGCCCCGCACGCCTGAAGGAGATCCCTGGAGGGCGACTCTACTTCGTCGCAACCGAATATCCAGGAATCAGTTGCGTCGTGTGGTAGTCGTTGAACAGGTAGCCGTTCGTGTGGAAGCCCTTCCACTTCCAGAGGTCGTAGTGCCATTCGTGGCTGCCGAACAGGTAGTTCACGCGGGCCCAGGCGTAGACGCGGCCGGAGAGCATTTCGAGCGTGTTCTGAGCGTAGATGTGCTCGGTCAGCATGGGGCCCTTGGCGGAGTCCATGGTGACGGCCAGTTCGGCGCCGATGCGGAGCTCGTCCTTCATCAGCGTGATCTCGCCGCCGCCGCCGGCGCTGACCAGGAAGGCGTCCACGCCGCATTCCGCGTACACCTTGGCCGTGACGAAGGGAATCACCTGGAAGGTCGCGGCGCCGGGCCGGATCGCGAACAGGTAGCGGACGCCGGCCTCACCGCGGGCGCCGAGGCGGGCCACCATCGGGACCGGGCCGATGGAGAAGTGATACTCGGCATGGACGTCGATACCGTGGGATTTCTTGTCGGACAGGCTCCAGGTGGTGTTCACGCTCTTGTCCAGGTTGATCACGTGCTGGCCGAGCAGGTAAACGTGCAGGCTGCCCTTGCTCGGGCCCTTGACCGGGGAGACCACCGTGCCGCTGGCGCGAACGATATTGATCTCGCGGCCCATCAGGTAGCCGCCGGCCCGGGCCGAGGCGCCCAGAGCCACGTCGTCCTTGGAGCCGCGGACATCGAGGTTGCCGCTGAGATAGCCCGCCATGAGCTTCTTGTTGCCCATGGTGTAGTTCCAGTTCTTCTTCCAGCTGGTGGTCTTGGCGGGGCCCGTCGTGCCCGGAGTCGGATCCGCGGCGTTCTTCTTCGGGGCCGCGGCGTGCGCCTTGACGAACGCGTGGTGCAGCTTCTCGAGCTCCTCGCGCTTGCGCACGGGCTTCATCGTCTTGGGATCGAAGGGGCGATGGAGGGAATGGACCTTTTTCGAGTGGTTTTCCAGCTCCGCTTCATCGATTTTCGTCTCCTGGAGCAGCGTTTTGCCGTCCTTCTTGTCGCGGAGCGAGTAGCCGATCTTGTTGAACTTGCTTTCCATGTCGTTGAGCTTGGCGTAGTACTCGCCCGCTCGAACTTTCTTGCCGCCGGGGATGTCGAGCATCGTGTCGGCGGACACCTTCTTGCCGCTTTTGTCGACCATGTCGAAGGGCTTGTGCGCGATCGCCGGCTTGGTGTGCACCTTGACCATCGATGGGTCCATGGTGATCTTGTCCAGCTTGTGCGTGATCGAGGGGCTGGAGCTTCCGGTGGCGATGGCGACGCCCAGGCCGGTGAGGCCGGCGACAGCGACGACCGCGAGCAGTTTGAATGACAGGAGGCGCTTCATCGGTATGTCCTTTTCCTTTGGAGTATTGCGACGTTCACGCCGCTCAGGGTTGCGACTGGCCGGCGTTGTTGAGCGGTTGACGCGGCGGACCCGATAGATTGCGCCGAGAAGCGGAAAAAAAGTGACTTTGGGGAAAAAAGCAGGACGCGTCCTGGCCGACGCGTCCCGCTCCACCGCTTCCTGCTTACTTGCTCGCCACCGAAAAGCCGGGGATCAACTGCGTGGTGTGGTGGTCGTTGAACAGGTAACCGTTCACCTGGATGCCCTTCCAGCGCCACAGCGTGTGCTCCCAGGTGTGGCTGCCGAACAGGTAGTTGACGCGGGCCCAGGCGTAGACGCGGCCGGAGAGCATGTCCATGTGGTTCATGGCATAGATGTGCTCGGTCAGCATCGGGCCCTTGGAGGGATCCATCCGCAGGTCCAATTCCGCTCCCAGACGCAGCTCGTTGTTGAGCAGGGTCACTTCACCGCCGCCGCCGGCCGACACCAGGAAAGCGTCGACGCCGCATTCGGCGTAAACCTTGGCCTCGACGAACGGAATGACCTGGAAGGTCGCGTGGCCGGGGCGGATGGCGAACAGATAACGTACGCCAGCCTTGCCGCGGGCCCCGAGGCGAGCCACCATCGGCACCGGGCCGATCGAGAAGTGGTACTCGGCGTGCACGTCGATGCCGTGCGACTTGCTGTCCGACAGGCTGAAGCTGGCGGAGGCGCTCTTGTCGAGGTTGATCACGTGCTGCCCGAGCAGGTAGACGTGCAGGCTGGAGCGGCTATTGCCCTTGACCGGGGACACCACCGTGCCGCTGGCCCGGATGACGTTGATCTCGCGCCCCATCAGGTAACCGCCGGCCCGGGCCGAGGCGCCGAGGGCGACGTCGTCCTTCGAACCGCGGATGTCGAGGTTGCCGCTGAGGTAGGCGGCCATGATCTTCTTGTTGCCGAGCACGTAGTTCCAGTTGCGCTTCCAGCTGGTGGTCTTGGTCGGGGAGGGGCCGACGGGCGTGGGGTCCGCGACGTTGCTCTTGGGCGTGGCGGCGAGCGCCTTGACGACGGCATGATGCGCTTTTTCCAGCTCTTCACGCTTGCGCACCGTCTTCATCGTCTTGGGATCGAATTTTCGATGGAAGGAATGGAGCTTGGTCGAGTGCGCGTCCATCTCCTTCTCGTCGACCTTGTGCTCCTGCAGCAGCGTTTTGCCGTCCTTCTTGTCGCGCAGCGAGTAGCCGAGCTTGTTGAATTTGGCCTCGAAGTCGTTGAGCTTGGCGTAGTACTCCCCCGCTTTGATCTTCTTGCCGCCCGGAAGGTCGATCATGGTGTCGGCGGACACCTTCTTGCCGCTCTTGTCCAGCATGTCGAACGGCTTGTGGCTGAGAGCGGGCTTGGTGTGGACCTTGATGTCGGCCGCGTCCATGTGGATCTTCTCGAGCTTGTGCTTGATCGAGTGGCCGGTTTCGGCGGCGAAAGCGACGCCCAGGCCCGCAAGGGCGGCCAGAGCGCAGACGGCGAACAGTCGAAGCGCGATGAGGCGTTTCATGGCGGAGTCCTTTTTCGTTTGGGGGGTTTTTGAGAGTCACGTCGCGGCGGCGGCAGCCGGGCGTCGTTGTTTAGCCATGGACGCGGATGTGACGTTAGATTGCGCGGATTTAAGGAAAGAAACTAAAGAATCGGAAAACACGGACGAGCGCTTTGCCGTGACTCCGCCCTCGGTTTCCCCGCAGGTTCCCCCGCAGCCAATACCGCGGAGAACTGCATTCGCCTCATACAATGGCCCCATGCACGAACCTTCCTACGCCTTCCTCAAACGGCTGCTCACCACCCCGAGTCCCTCCGGATTCGAGCGGCAGATTCAGGACGTCGTCCGCGCCTGGGCCAAACCGCTCGCCATCGAGGTGCGGACCGACCGGCACGGCAACGTCATCGCCGCGCTCAACCCGAGCGGCAGCCCGCGCATCATGCTCGCCGGCCACTGCGATCAGCTCGCCCTCATGGTCGAGCACATCGACGACAGCGGCTTCCTCTACGTCCAGCCGATGGGCGGCTGGGACATGCAGATCCTCCTGGGCCAGCGGCTCTCGGTCTGGACCAAGGACGGACCGATCCCCGCGGTCGTCGCCCGCAAGGCGCCCCACGTCCTCACGCAGGAAGAGAAGAACAAGGTCCCGCAGTTCCACGACATCTGGATCGACATGGGCGCCAGGGACCGCAAAGACGCCGAGGCGCTCGTCACGCCGGGGGACACGATCACGGCCGAGCTGTCGTGCAAGGAGATGCGCAACGACCTCTTCACCTCGCCCGGCCTCGATGACAAGGTCGGCGTCTGGACCGTGATGGAAACGCTCCGACTACTAGCCAAGGAGAAGCTGGAGGCGGCAGTCTTCTGCGTGTCGACCGTGCAGGAGGAGATCGGGCTGCGCGGGGCGACCACGAGCGCTTACGGCATCCATCCACACGTGGGCATCGCCGTGGACGTGACGCATGCCACCGATACGCCCGGGAACGAGAAGAAACAGCTCGGCGAGGTGAAGCTGGGCTCAGGCCCGGTGCTGTCGCGCGGGCCGAACATCAACCCGCGCGTCTTCGAGCCGGCTGCGGCGAAGCGGGTCAGCGGCTGGAAATGGCCGTGCAGGTCCGTGGGGCTACCGAAAGCGACGGCTGGCACCGACGCCAACGCCATGCAACGCCTGGGCGCGTGACGGCGTCGCCACCGGTCTCATCGGCATCCCCAATCGCTACATGCACAGCCCGGTGGAGGTGGTGAACCTGGTCGACCTCGACCAGGCGGCCCGGCTGCTGGCGGAGTTCTGCAAGAGCGTGACGACGGACGTGGACTGGACGCCGTGAGATTGCGGGCCCGTGGCCGAAGGTTCTTTTCAGTCGTCGTCAGGGCGTTTGCCGCTTCGGTCGGTCGGCGCATACTGGCGGCGCAGCCAGCGGCTCAGGCCGTCCAGGCCGGGGTAAAGGACGCGCTCGGACACGTTGGCCTGATCGAGTTTGTCGCGCACTTCCCACTTGAGTTTGGCTGGGATGACCACGCGCTTGGACAGTCCGTCGTGCGCCTTCAGCCAGTCGAGGAGGCTAGCCGCGGGGCTGGACATGAGGGAGAAAAGGGCGAACTGGTTGATGATGCGCTGATCGAGCGACGGCGGCTCGAAGAAGGCGACAAACTGTTCCGCGGCCAGCCGGTCGTAGGCTTCCAGGTCGCCGGCCACGCGCCCAAGCAACTCCGCCGTGAAGACGTTGGCGCCCTCCTCCTTGAGGGGCTTGCGTAACCTGGCGGGGAGATACTTCTTGATCTTGATGAAGTCAACGGCCCAGACCACGCCTTCTTCGTCGAAGTGGCCCACGTGTTCGGTGGCGAAGTGCAGCGCGACAAAGGGGGAGAACGTCCAGTCGAGAAGGCGCGTCGGCAGACCATAATGTTGCGCGAGCGCCAGCCAGTTCCAGACGGTGTCGACAGGGACGGCGTCCTTGTAGGCGTACTTGCGGAAATTGCGGAGCAGGTGGCGCTCCAGTTCGCCATAGTCGCCGCCCAGTCGCATCAGGCCCGTCCGCATTTCTTCCGCCGGCGTCTCCAGGCCGCGGAACGCGAAATCCGAGCGAAAGCGCCCCAGCCCTTCTTTCCAGGAATCGGCGTAAAGCACGTCGAGCAGCTCGGCCCAGGAATTGACGCGCACGTGTTGCATTGCACAACGGCGAGCCTTGCGGCGTCGTCCTCAACCACCCCGGGACGCGTCCGGAGCACGCGTCCCGGAGAGTCGCCAATATCGAAGAGCGCCAGGTCGCGCCTAGTCCTTGCGAAACATCGCGTTATTCCGATCCCCACGCGAATACAGGTACGCGACCAGGTCCAGGATCTCTTCTTCCGTGAAACTGTCGATCAGGCCCTCCGGCATCATCGACACCTTGGACACTTCCATCGTGTCGATCTGGTTGCGGTTCACGCCGACCAGCTTGTTCGGGTCGAGCATGTCGGTGTTGATGTTGATGTTGTCGCCGGCGAGGTTGACGATGCGGCCCATGATGACGCGGCCATCCGTGGTCGTGACCACCACGGCCTGGTACTGATCGCTGATGACCTTGCTGGGCAGGATGATCGATTCGAAGAGGTCGCGCGGGTTGAAGCGGCCGGAGACGGCGGTGAGATCGGGGCCGAGGCCGCCGCCTTCGCCATTGGCGCGATGGCAGATGAAGCACTTGGCCTCGCCGAAAAGTTGCCGGCCCTTGTCGAAATTGCGTCCCTTCAGGCCTTTCTCGACGACGGCGACCAGTTCATCCACCGAGTACTTCTTGACGAAGGGACGCGGCTTGGTGGAGAACTTGGGAGCGGTCGGTGTCGGCACATGGGCGAGGACTTCCTTCAGCTCCGCGCGTTCGCCCTCGCTCAGCGTCTTGATGGCGTCGTTGCGGATGTTGCGCAGGAAGCCGTGGAAGCTGTTGCCGCCGCGGTAGGTCGCCCCCTTGTGGAACCAGTTGAAGTATTCCTCGCGCTGCTTGGTGGTCCAGCCGCTCTTCACCATGCGTAGTCCGAGGGCGTACTCGATCTGCTCCTCCTGCGTCGGGGCCTTGGCCAGCAGGGCCAGGGTCTTGGTCACGCCGTCGGCCGGCTCGAGGTAGCAGATCAGCTTGGATAGCTCGGCGTTCACCTCGCGCGTCTTGGCCGGATAGAAGGCGTCGAGCCGCTTGCTAGCGCGTTCCCTCCAAGCGGCGTCCGGAGCGCCGAGACGGATGAACGTCAGCTTGTAAGCCCGGAGGTAGTCGATCTTCTGCCGGCGTGAGTTTCTTCCAGTCGACCCGTTCCGTGCCGCTTTCGAGATCGCGCGGCTGGAGGGACTTGTCGCCGCGCGCCAGGCCGATGACGGCGTGTGTCAGCGCGACCGGGTCCGTCTCCTTGAGCGCCTTCTCCGCCCAGGTCTTGGGATCCTGAAACTCCAGCACAGTGCGGGCCGCCCAGCGCAGGAAGCGATCCGGGTTACTCAGGTAGGGCCATGCTTCTTCGACGGCCTTGGCGTCCTTCTTGCCGTAATAGCTTTCCAGCTTGTGGCGAATGGCCCGCGCCTTGACCGTGTCCTCCTTCTCGACGGTCTTTTTCGCCGGGCTCGTGTCTTCGCTTCCCGTGTAGGTGAGACGGTACAGGCCCGAGAGGGTGCTGCGGCCGCCGATGGTGAAATAGATGGCGCCGTCCTTCGGATTGACGACGATATCGGTGAGGGGCAGCGGTGAGCCGTTCATGAACTCTTCCAACTCACACTTGTAGCTGGCGCCGTCGGGCGTCAGATGGCCGGCGTAGAGCTTGCCATAGCTCCAATCGCACAGGAAGAGAGCGTCCTGGTACTTGGCGGGGAACTTCGCGCCATAGCCGAAGACCACGCCGGTCGGGCTGCCGGGACCGACGTTGACGGCAGGGGGCAGGTTGTCGGGATGATACTCGTACATCTTGCCGGTGCCGCCGCGCCAGCCGAACTCGCTGCCGGGCACGGCATGGCAGACGCGCGTCGGGCGGTACCAGGGCAGGCTCATGTCCCACTCCATGTCGGAGTCGTAGGTGAAGAGCTCGCCGTCGCGGTTGAAGGCGATGTCGTAGTGGTTGCGGTAGCCCATGGAGACGAGCGTCCAGTTCTTGCCGTCGAGGCTGACCTTGTAGGTGCAGCCGCCGGGAGCCATGATGCCCACGGCGTGGCCGCTTGCGTCCCAGAGACGCGGGACCAGGAAGTCTTCGCCCCACTTTTCCGGCACGAGCGAAGAGTTGATCTTGGTCATGCCGGTGTGGTTGCCGCAGCAGATGTAGAGGGATTTGCCGTCCGGCCCGAGGACGACGCCGTGCGGGCCGTGCTCGCCGCCGCTGCCCAGCGCATGCAGCAGGATCTTGGTGTCGAGCGTATCGTCCTTCTTGGAAGAGGTGACGGCCCACAGGCCGCTGGCGTATTTCTTGCCGCGATTGACGACGACATACAGCGTGTCGTTATGCCAGAGCAGGCCCTGGGCTTCACCGAGGTCGACCGGCAGTTCCTCGACTTTCGTGTCCTCCGCCTTGCCACCAAGGGCGGGCGGGGTGACGCGATAGAGCTTGCCGTATTGATCGGAGGTGATGAGCCGACCCTTGTCGTCGACGGTCAGGCTGACCCACGACCCCTGCTTGTCACGTGGGACGGTGTAGAGCAGCTCGACCTTGAAGTCCTTCTTGACTTTGATCAGTTCGGAAGGCGTCGCGGTGATCTTCTTGAGCTTGGCGCCGGCGGCGGTTCCGCGCGTCAGGCTGGCGAGCGTCACCGCGTTCCAGGGGGTGACGGAGGCGGCGCCGATCTTGCCGAGCCCAATCGCCTTGCTCCAGGAGGAGGCGTCGAAGCCCTTGTCGTTCCAGCCCTTGGCCGCCTTTTCGGACGCGAGCCAGGAGCCGTCGGTGACGATGGTCGTCTTCTCTTTCTTGGGCCCGTCGAGGACGAGTTGGAGGACGAGGCCGGCGGGACCTTCGGAGTTGTAGGCCTCGACGGCGAGAACGGCGCTGTCGTCCTTGGTCCCGGCGAGGATATCGGAGACGTCTTTGGAGACGGGCGTCTCCCAGTTATCGCTCGTCAGCACTTCCTTGCCGTTGAGGTAGACCGTCATCTTGTTGTCGCAGGCGCCGGCCAGGCGAGCGGCGTTGACACGGCCCTTGATGGCGATTTCCTTGCGGAAGTAGACGGTCTGGTTGTCGCGCGGCTCGCCGTGCCAGATCCAGTTCGGCACGGGCGCCTTGCCCTGAGCGGAAAGAGGAGCGGCGCTGGCGCAAAGGGCGAAAACGGCGAGGAGGAGAGTGCGAGGCTGAAACACGGTGATGCTCCCGGTTGCAAAGGCGGCGGTCGCGGAATAGTCTCTGTTTGGCCCGATGATATCGCACTCTATTGGATTCCTGGGGCGTTCGCAACCGGACAATTTGGAGTGCGGTGTCCAGACGCGCACTCCAAAGAGAGAACTGCCATGATCCGTCCCACCTTGCTTCTCTTGGTCGCGCCTTTCCTGGCCACGCCTGCTTTGGCGGCAGGCGAGAAGCGGCCGCAGCCAAACATCCTTTTCCTGCTCGCCGACGACCTCCGCTGGGACACCCTCGGCTGCATGGGAAACATGGTCATCCGGACGCCGCACATCGACGGGTTGGCGAAGAAAGGCGTTCTCTTTCGCAACGCCTTCGTCACCACCTCGATCTGCTGCGTCAGCCGGGCGAGCATCCTGACCGGGCAATACGCGCGGCGACACGGGATCAACGACTTCAAGACGAATCTCAGCGCCGCGGCTTTCGCCGAGACCTATGTCGCGCTGTTGCGGGCGGCCGGCTATCGCGTCGGGTTCATCGGCAAGTTCGGGGTCGGCGACACGATGCCGACCAAGGAATTCGACTTCTGGCGCGGCTTTCCGGGTCAAGGCGCCTATTTCGGCAAGAAGGAGACGGTACACCTGACGCGGCGGATGGGGGACCAGGCTCTGGAGTTTTTGAAGGATTGCGACGCGAAGAAGCCATGGTGTCTTTCGATCAGCTTCAAATCGCCGCATGCCATGGACAAGGCGAAGCGCGAGTATCCGCCCGACCCGCGCGACGAGGAGCTGTACAAGGACGCGCGCATCCCGGTCCCGAAGACCGCCGACGCGAAATACTTCGAGCTTCTGCCCAAGAGCGTGCAGGAATCCGAGGGCCGGCGCCGCTGGACCTGGCGCTTCGACGAGCGTGAAAAGTATCAGAACATCGTCCGCGACTACTATCGCCTCATCACCGGCATGGACCGCGAGATCGGCCGGGTGCTGGCCGAGTTGGAGCGACTCGGACTCCTGGACAACACGCTGATCGTCTTCCTCTCGGACAACGGCTACTTCCTGGGGGAGCGCGGGCTGGCGGACAAGTGGTTCATGTACGAGGAGTCGATCCGTGTCCCCTTGATCGTGGTGGCGCCGGGGGCGCCGAAGTCGCAACGGGGCAAGACCGTCGCCGCGATGGCCCTGAACATCGACGTGGCGCCGACGTTCCTCGACTACGCCGGGCTGCCCGCTCCAAAACGCATGCAGGGCAAGAGCGTGCGGCCGCTGGTGGAGGGAAAGAAGACGGCGTGGCGCACGGAGTGGTTCTACGAGCATTTGACGCTGCCCAAGATCATCCCGCCGAGCGAGGGGGTGCGGACGGAGCGCTACTCATACATTCGCTGGATCGACACGGCTTCGCCGCGCGAGGAGTTGTACGACGCGCGCGAGGATCCGCTCGAGGAGCACGACCTGGCGGGCCGGCCGGACCAACGCGAGCTTCTGGAAGGATGCCCGCTGCGGCGCGCGCGAGGAGCTGAAGTGAAGCGCGGCGGTCCCTTTCCACCTACCGGTTTCCTCACACGGTGAAAACGTGTGGCCACATCGTCTTGCCCCGATTGAGGCCGTTCGCTATCCCGGCCGGCGCTGTTCGTGCCGCTTTCCCGGGAGGCTGTCATGTCGATGCGTAGATCGTTGTTCGTCGGCGTTATCGCCGTGCTGTCCGCGCTTGGCGTGGCGGATTCCGCCTTCGCCTGGTCGGGGTTCGTGCGCTGTCTCTACCGCGAGAAGGCG
The DNA here is from genome assembly GCA_046350295.1 of Gemmataceae bacterium. Taxonomy (GTDB): domain Bacteria; phylum Planctomycetota; class Planctomycetia; order Gemmatales; family Gemmataceae; genus JAXMAR01. The sequence goes on along the minus strand of JAXMAR010000032.1, from coordinate 12,430 downwards.
CCGCCGCGCCTGGTGCAGGCGACGTATCAGGTCGCCGATCTGGTGATCCCGATTCCGAGCAAGGCGCCGGGGACGTTCAAGCCGTTGCCGGAGCTGGTGGAACCTGGGAAAGATGCGAAGGGCGAGGAAGAACAGTCGCCCAAGGAGCGGGTCACGACCAAGGAGGATGCGCTGATCCAGCTCATCATGTCGACGGCGGCGCCCGAGACGTGGAACACGAACGGCGGGCCGGGCACGATGCAGTACTTTCCGCTCGGCATGAGCCTCGTCATCAACACGACGCCGCAAGTTCACGAGGAGGTGCGGTCTCTCCTCGAAGCGCTCAGGCGCATGCAGGACGTGAACGTGGTCGTGGAGATGCGCGTGCTGCGCATCAATCCGGAGGCGTTGGACGGTATCTTGCAAACGCACCAGATCCGGCCGGTCGCGGACAAGGACCTCTTGGTCAAGCCGGGTAAGGACGAGCGCGCCGTTACTCCGAGCGGACCGGCCTGGCGCGTGAAACTCGAGCCGCAGCAGCTACGGCGCGTGCTGGAACAAGCGCAGGACGATCGGCGCTCGGCGCTCATGCAGGCGCCCAAGCTGACCCTGTTCAACGGCCAGCGCAGTCAAATCGAGATCACCGACCGCCAGACGTATCTTGTCGGCGCCTCGTTCGATGTTGAGAAGGACGGGGGGGCGCTTCAGCAGAAAACGAAGACCTTTGTTTTGGGAACGCGCTTTGGCGTCCACCCCACCGTTTCCGCGGACCGAAAATCGGTGCGGCTGGAGCTGGAAGCGAGCATGGCGCAGCGGGGCAACGAGGCGCCGTTGACGCCGGTGATGTTCGTGGGGGGAACCGAGCCGGCCCAGGTCTTTCTCGAGCGACCCAGCTTCGAGAAGGTCCACCTCGCCTGCAAGGAGACGCTGGCGGACGGCGAAAGCCTGGTCCTCCACTGCGGCAGCTTCATGACCGAGACGCGGACCGAGTTCCGCCCGCCGCTCTTGAGCCGGGTTCCGTACGTCAATCGACTCTTTCGCAACGTGGCAATCGGCCGGGAGGCGTCGAGCGTCTTGATCATCGTGACGCCGCGGGTTCTGATCACCGAGCCGGCGCCGCAGGAGGCAAGGACGGAGCGGTAGAAGAGTCCGGACCAAAAGCACGAGAGGCGCCGCGAGCAAATCAGGTCCGGCGCCTTTTTTGTGTTCTGCGGATCGAGGCGTCTGCGTTTTGTCAGGCCAGGGAAAGGCGGCGGCCCGTTTTCCATCCGGCTCTTTCGCGAACGACTTCGTGGTACAACGTATCGCGTTCGACCGGGATCCGACCCGCCTCCTCGATCAGGCGCCGCAATTCGGTGACCGTCATCTCTTCGCGCTCGGTCGAGCCGGCGTCGTGGTAGATCTTCTCGTGGACGACGGTGCCGTCGATATCGTCGGCCCCGTAGCTCAGGGCAAGCTGCGCCGTCTTGGCGCCGAGCATGATCCAGTAGGCCTTGATGTGGGGGAAGTTATCGAGCATCAGCCGGGCGACGGCCATTGTGCGCAGGTCCATCAGTACGCTCGGTTTCTTTAGGTTGCGGTCCGCGGCAAGCTTGGTGTTGTCCGGATGGAAGGCCAGCGGGATGAACGTCTGGAAACCGCCCGTCTCGTCTTGCAGCTCGCGCAGGCGGATCAGGTGATCGATGCGGTGCTGCGTGCTCTCGATGTGCCCGTAGAGCATGGTGGCGTTGGAGCGCAGGCCAAGCTCGTGGGCTTCGCGATGGATTCGCAGCCAGGCGCCGGCGTCGGCCTTGTGTTCGCAGATGACATCGCGCACTTCGGGATGGAAGATCTCGGCTCCGCCGCCGGGAAGGCTCCCCAGGCCGGCCTGCTTGAACTCGGCGAGGATGTCGCGCGTCGGCCGGCCGGTGAGGCGGGAGAACCAGTCCCATTCGACCGCGGTGTACGCCTTCAGGTGCAGCCGGGGATACGCGTCGTGGATGATACGGACGACGTTCAGGTACCAGTCGTAGGGGAGTTGGTGGTGCAGGCCGCCGACGATGTGCATCTCGGTGGCGCCGCGGGCCTGGGCCTCGCCGGCACGCTCGACGATCTGCTCGTCGGACATCACGTAACCCTTGGGGCTCTTGAGGTCCGCCCGGAAGGCGCAGAAGACGCAGCGATAGACGCAGACGTTCGTCGGGTTGATGTGCGTGTTGACGTTGTAATAGGCGTAGTTGCCGTTCTTGCGCTCGCGGACGCGGTTGGCGAGCTCGCCGAGGGTGAAGAGATCGGCCTGGTCGTAGAGGAAGACGCCTTCGTCGAAGGAGAGGCGTTGGTTGGCTTCGACCTTGGCGCGGATTTGCTCGAGCATGGTGGCGTTTTTGGTGGGAATGGGCGTCAACGGGATAACCGCTGGATGTGCACGTTCTTAACGACATCCACAGTGTCACTTTCTCCTCTTTCGTTTCGGCGGGCTGTCTCTATCGTCGAAGCAGACCGGAATGCCGGCGAGATCATCGGCCGTGGGCTTTTTCGCAGGCAGCACAACCGGGGGATGTTTCCTCTTCCGCGGCGCACGTTTTTCCGGCCTGACCGGAAGAGTTTCCTCGAAGCAAGCAGGGATGCCTGCAAGCTCGTTCGGTCCCACTTTGAATCGACGATTCATGGCAACTCTCCTGCTCCCGGTTCGTAGACGCGGATGCGCCGCGCCGCAATCTCCTCGCCGCCGAATCCGTCCGCGACGAGCGTAAAGAGGTGGATGCCGGGTCTGTCAAAAACCAAGCGCCTGATACGAAATCGGACATTCACTAGTTGTAGAGGGTCGGGGAACGTCACTATCAGGCGTTGATCGTAGATCTCTTCGTCTTTTTCCAGATGCGTAACAGTCAAGCGTATTGTAACATTTCCCAATCCGTCTGTGAGGGCGGCAAGAATGTCGAATCGTTGAGGGGGCGTCGGAAAGCCGTCCACGGCCAAGCCCGTGAAGATGCCCAACAGGTAGGGTTTCTGGCTCCCCTGCTCGAAAACGACTTGATCGCACAGCATCAAACTGACCGCCTTTGGGCGCTTGAGCAGCCATTGTTTGTCTTCTCCGTGTTTGTGCCAGAGTAAGGAACCGCGCCGCCTCCGTCGATATGATAAACAGCGCACGACCAGGAGGCTGAACCATGCGTCACGCCGTCATCATCGAAGCCGTCCGCAGCCCGATCGGACGAGCGCATTCCGAGAAGGGGATGTATCGCGATGTCCGGGCGGATGACCTCTCCGCGCACGTCATGGACGCGCTCCTGAAGAAAGCGAACGTCCCCGCCGCCGACATCGAGGACGTCCATTGGGGCTGCGTCCGCCAGGACAAGGAGCAGGGCTACGACATCGCCCGCATGGCGGCGCTCATCGCCGGCTTTCCGATCGAGACGCCGGGGGCGAGCGTCAATCGCAACTGCGGCTCGAGCCTTCAAGCCATCCACCAGGCGGCGCAGAGCATCGCCGCGGAGTGCGAGGACGTACAGATCGCGGGGGGCGTCGAGCACATGCACCATCTGCCGTTCGACGACAGCTACCAGCCGAGTCCCAAGTACCTCTACCGCCATAGCCCGGCCACGCTGCATATGGGGCTGACCGCGGAGAACCTGGCCCGCAAGTACCGCATCAGCCGCAAGGAGCAGGACGAGTTCGCGCTGCGCAGCCATCGCCGCGCCGCGGAGGCGACCGACGCCGGTCAATTCAAGGACGAGATCGTGCCCACCTGGGGGCGCGACGCGGACGGGCGCAAGCAGATCATGACCGGGGACGAGTGCATCCGCCGCGACACGAGCCTGGAAGCGCTCGGCGGCCTCAAGCCGGCGTTCATGCCGGAGGGAGGCAGCGTGACTGCCGGAAACGCGAGTCCGCTCAACGTCGGAGCGGCCGCGCTGCTCGTCATGTCGGAGGAGCGGGCGAACGAGCTGGGACTGAAGCCGAAGGCGCGGATCAAGGCGATGGCGGTGGCGGGGGTCGATCCGGCGGTGATGGGGATCGGTCCGGTCCCGGCGACGCACAAGGCGCTGGAGCGCGCCGGTGTTAAGTTGAGTGATATTGACCTGATCGAGATCAACGAGGCCTTCGCGGCGCAGACCTTGGCCGTCATCAAGCTCCTGGAGGCGGATCCGGAGAAGGTGAACGTCCGCGGCGGCGCCATTGCCATCGGCCATCCGCTCGGCGCCTCCGGGGCTCGGATCGCGACGACGTTGATTCACGCGCTGCTGGCGCGCAAGGCGAAGTTCGGCCTCGCGACGATGTGCATCGGGGCAGGGCAAGGGATCGCGACGATTTTTGAGAACGTGTCGAACGGCCATGGCTAGCGGCGTGGCTTCTCTGATCCTGGTCGGCGCCAGCGTCCGGGCCGCGGCGTGGTCGGCGTGGCGGGCCGGATTCCACGAACTCTACGCGGCCGATCTTTTCGCGGACGTCGATCTGCGCCGCATCGCCAGAGCCGTCCGCGTCGACATGGATCGTTATCCGCACGGACTTGTCGCGGCCGCCGCTTCCTTTCCAAATGGTCCGCTTCTCTACACCGGAGGGCTGGAGAACCATCCGCGCGTCGTCGCCGCGTTGGCCGCGCGGCGAACGCTCTGGGGCGTCGATCCCGCGGCGCTCAGGCGGGCGCGTGATCCCTACCTCGTCGCCTCGCTCCTTGCGGAAACCGGCCTCGCCCATCCGCGCGTCATGCGCGAAGCCCCGGCCGATGGGCGCTGGCTGGTGAAGCCGCGCCGCGGCGCGGGAGGCGCCGGCGTTCGTTTCTTTCGTTCCGGCGAAGCGACGCCGCGCGGTTGCTTTCTCCAGGAGTTCATCGAGGGAGAATCCTACGGCGCCGTTTACTGTGGCGACGCGGCGGGCGCCACCCTCCTCGGTCTCACCCGCCAACTCGTCGGCGAAGCATGGGTGCATGCGACCGGGTTTCGCTACTGCGGCTCCATTGGCCCCATCCCGCTCGACGAGACCGCGACCAACGACCTGCGCCGCCTCGGCGATCTCCTCGCCCGCTCGCTCGGCCTGCGCGGCCTTTTCGGCGTCGACTTGATCCTGCACGCCGGCCGCTTCTATCCGGTGGAGATCAACCCACGCTACACGGCGTCGATCGAGGTGCTGGAACGCGCCACGGGTCTGCGGAGCGTAAAGATCCACGCAACGGCGTTTTCGGCTTCCAACGTCAGAGTAGTCCGCTCGCGCCGCGAGCGGACACCACAGGCCACGGACGTTGCGGCGAAGCCGGAGCCTGTCGACTCGCGGTACGAGTCCACTACTCGGACCGCCGGCAAGGTCATCCTTTTCGCGCGCGATGATCTCTTGTTCCCCGCCGACGATCCGTGGCATGAGAGCATGAGCGGCCACTGGAACAACTTCACCCCGTCCCTGGCGGACATACCTCAACCGAACAGCCTCATCCGCCGCGGCGAGCCGATCATGACCCTGTTCGCCGAGGCCCCGACGCCGCAAGCCGTCCTCGAGTCGCTCCAGGAAAAAGTGGGCGACATCGAAACCCGGCTCTACCGCTAGAGCGGCCCGGCGCTTAAGATCATCCCGAACCAAGCGCACAGGCGAGCCGGGCGGCGTCAGCCCCCGGAGCTTCCCGGAGAAAACAGTGGCAGTCACCCCAACCCTGAACGAGCGCGCCCAGCGCCTCGCCGATCACATGGCGAGCACCGCGGCGGCGCTGCGTATCGCTCCGCAAACCCTTCCGTGCGGCGGCCGCATCCTCGACTGCGGCGTGAAATCCCCCGGCGGACTCCAGGCCGGCCTGTCGCTCGCGCGCATCTGCCTCGCCGGGCAGGCCGAAGTCGGCCTGGTTCCCGGAGAGGTCGCCGGCGTCGGTTGTCCCCTCGTGCAAGTATCGAGCGACAACCCCGTCCTCGCCTGCATGGCCAGCCAGTACGCCGGCTGGCAGATCAGCGTCGGCAAGTTCTTCGCCATGGGCTCCGGTCCGATGCGGGCCGCCTACGGCAAGGAGGACCTTTTCGACAAGATCCCCGGCCGCGAGCAGGCGCCCGTCGCCGTCGGCTGTCTGGAAACACGCAAACTGCCGGACGACGCCGTGTTCGAGGATTTGTCGTCGTCGCTCGCGATCCCGGCCGCCAAGATCACCCTCCTGACCGCCCCCGCCGCCAGCATCGCGGGGACGCTGCAAGTCGTCGCCCGCTCGATGGAGACGGCGCTGCACAAGCTGCACGAGGTCGGCTTCGATCTGAACACCATCGTCTCCGGCTTCGGCTCCGCGCCGCTGCCGCCGATCGCCAAGGACGAATTGACGGCTATCGGCCGAACCAACGACGCCATTCTCTACGGCGGAAGGGTGACGCTCTGGGTGCAAACGGAGGACGACGCCCTGCGTGCGATCGGGCCGAAGGTGCCGGCTTCGGCATCGGCGGACTATGGAGCGCCGTTCGCCTCGATCTTCGAGCGTTACGACCACGACTTCTACAAGATCGATCCGTTGCTCTTCAGCCCGGCCGAGATCGTCTTCTGCAATCTGAAGACTGGGGCCAGTTTCGTCTTCGGCCGCACGCGCGACGAGGTGTTGCAGAAGTCGTTTTTCGAGTGATCCGTCCGCCCATGCATTTCGCCATTCTTTCTTTCGGCGCCGGCTGGCACGTGCGCGATCTGATGCGCGCGGCGGCCGAGCAGGGGCACAGCGCCGAGGTGATCGACTTTCGCCGCGTCTGGGCCGGCGTGGGGCAGGCGGCCTCGCCTGCCGAACGGACCGAGAGCGGTACCCTGTCCCATGCCGACGCCGTCCTCGTCCGCACCATGCCGCCCGGCTCGCTGGAGCAGGTCGTCTTTCGCATGGACGTGCTGCACCGCTTTCAGGCGGAAGGCAAGCGCGTCCTCAATCCGCCCGCCGCGCTCGAAGCCTGCATCGACAAGTACCTGACCACGGCCCGCCTCGCCGCCGCCGGTCTGCCCGTACCGCCGACCGCGGTCTATCAAGACGCCGAAGCGGCGCTGGAGGGATTTCAGTCGCTCGGCGGCGACGTCGTCGTCAAGCCGCTCTTCGGCTCCGAAGGCCGGGGCATGCTGCGGATCACCGACGCCGATCTCGCCTGGCGAACCTTCCGCGCGCTGGAGCGGACGGGCGCCGTGCTTTACCTGCAACAATTCGTGCATCATCCGGGGTGGGACCTGCGCGGCTTCGTGCTGGGGGACCGCGTCATCGCCGGGATGCGCCGTTACGCAAGAGATGGCTGGCGCACCAACGTCGCGCAGGGTGGACGGGCGGAGGCGGTGGCGCTCACGGTGGAGGAGGAGAAACTGGCGCTGGCGGCGGCGCGGGCGGTCGGGGCCCCGGTGGCAGGCGTGGACCTGTTGCCGCGGCCGGAGGGGGGATGGTATGTCTTGGAGGTGAACGCCGTGCCGGGGTGGAGGGCGCTGGGGCCGGTGACGGGGGTCGATGTCGGCGCCGCCATCGTCGCCTACGCGGGCAGCCATACTTGATCAATGGCTCAAAAAGGAACGCGAGCCGAACGGTGGTTTGGGAAAACAACCCGCAGCCGAGCCGCGGCCGCTGCGTCCCTTTTTCTCGCCGTAACATATGAGTCGTAATCTACCCAACGATTTGCTAAGGTCACTCGGCGAGGACCTTTCCTCGCTGGGTTTCAAATTGATTCTGGGGAAGAGACGTTTCTCGCGCCGCTTGGACGACCGAGCTGGGGTTTTTGACTTGTCGGTTATCAACGATCGGCCGGGTTTCCGGATTAGCCCAACGGTGGGGCAATCGACGCTTCCCGCTTTGTTCAAAGGGAAATATCGATCATCTGGACTTTCCGACCATGAACCCGCATCTTGATACATCGTTGGGATCGCTCGATGAACTCAAAGAGCAGGCAAAGTCCGCCAAGATCGTCTACTTTCATGTGTTCGACTCGGCTCCCGATTCGTTAATTACGGAGTTGTTGGCGTCCACACGCCCCGATGAACATCTCCTGCTTCTGGATGTGAACGCAGACCGGGGATTCCTAAGTAATACGCCAATAACACTTTATATTACATCAGACCGTCAGTTCATATCGAAGCCCCTTGTGCAGTTGCGTGGCTTGGGTGCTTGGGCAAGGGGAGTTCTTGTCGGCTTTGAGACCAGGCCAGACCAGTGGCGTGAATTCATCAAGAAATGCCGGGCTTTCGTATTTGGTTCCGAGCATCCCGTTGAGGCAGAGTCCACAGAAGGTGGTGCGGATAAGGTTCTTCCCTGACCGGCGCAAATGAACTGCGTGCCGCTGTCGGGGGTTCGTCGGATGCAAGATGAGGAATGGCAGCGCTGTTACGGAACAATCGAATGCAAGGTCAGTTTGGATTTCAGTAACTATGGCACGTTGAAATGAAAGCAAAGAACGCGTGGCCCCGGGTCAGAGCGCCGCTCGCCGCGGTTGCGACACACGTCAAGAAGAGTCATGTGCGACAGTGATCAATGATTCAGAAAGAACTCGAGCGAGTTCATCAGCGCCCACGCCAGGTCTTCCGCCGCCTGCCTTCGCTCCTCGCCCGGAGCGCCGAGGCGCCGGATTGCCGCCGCGCGTTCGGTCGCGGCCGGCATTCGCGAAAAGAACGTCAGGTACAACTCATCCACCAAGGCTGCATTGTCCGCATGGGCCGCCGCGAGCTTCGCCACCGTGCCGCGCTCGTGGCTCAGCTTCGCCTGGATCGCCTCGGAGTTCAAGAGGTGCAGCACCTGCGCCACGCCCGGCTCCTGGTTGCGCTCGCATTCGCAGGCGCTGGCTCTGACGGGCCGGCCGAAGAGCTTGAGGAAGTAGTGGTCGACCTTGCTGTCCCAGAGTTGGATGGCGCGCGTGCCGGGCGCGGCGCCGTGGAAACGCTCCGCGACGCCGGTCGTCTGGCTGACCATGTCGAGCAGCACCTCGGCGTCGATGCGGCGGAACAGGGCGCGGGAGTAGTTGATCTCGTCCTGCTCGTTCGTCTTGTTCGGCCTTGACGACAGTTGATAGACGGCGAGGCGGTGATCGTCCGCACGAGCTGTTTGAAGTCGAACTTGGTATCGGCGACATGCTTCGCCAGGGCGTCGAGCAGCTCGAGGTTGCTGGGCGGGTTGGTGTCGCGCACGTCGTCGACCGGCTCGATCAGGCCCCGGCCGAGGAAATGGGCCCAGCGCGGTTCGCGATGTTGCGGGCGAACCAGGGGTTCTCGGAGCGGTGAGCCACGACGCCCGGGGCGGCGATCCCGGCGGGCGCCGTCGTCCCGGGCTTGTCGCCGAGCACGTGCGCCGGCACCATTGCGCCGGGCGATGCCGCGCTCGTCGCCGTTCCCTCGGCGGCTCAGCGGCTTCGCCACGGCCGGAAGGCCGCACGCCCAGCGGCTGAAGAACGCTTGCATGCCGAAGAAATCGCTCTCGCTCCAGCGGTCATAGGGATGGTGGTGACATCGGCGCGCAGGAGATGCGGACGCCCAGGAGCACCTGCGACAGCGTGCTCGCCGCCTCGCCCGGCTTGGACACGACCTTGAAAAGACGGCGGGGCCGGTCTCGTCGAGTGGGCCTTCCGCTGTCAGCAACTCGCGGGCAAAACGGTCCAGCGGCTTGTTACCGGCGAAGCTATCGCGTATCCAGCGATAGAAGGCGTACGCCGCTTATGGCCGAGCCGCTCCTCGCGGTCGACGCGCAACAGGTCGGCCCATTTCAACGCCCAGTAATCGGCGAACTCCGGGCGAGCCAGCAACTCGTCGACGAGCAACGCGCTGTCGGGACGCTTGTCCCGCGAAAGCGCTGGCCTCGGCGGCCGTCGGCAGCGTGCCGATGACATCGAGGTAGACGCGGCGCACGTAGGTTGCGTCGTCGCAGGTCTCGCTCGGCAGGATGTTCAGCTTCTTGAGCCGAAGACCAGGCCGTCGATGAAGTTGTTCTCCGGCAGCTTCGGATAGTCGGCGATCTTCTCGGCGCGCGGGATCAGGGCGCGGAACGTGTCGACGGCGTTCATGAAGCTCGCCATGACGGCGACTTCGCCCGGCGTGTCCCCCGCGGCGACCAGGCCGTCGACGCTGACGGAGGCGAGGGCGTCGTTGTTGGATTGAAACCGGGCGTGGCCGGTGACGTCGACCTTGCGCCCCGTCCGAGTAGGTAGCGACGACCGAGCTGCTGCGTCTCCTTCGGCGCCAGCAAGCGCGCGCGGCTCTCGATCTTCACGGCGACGACGCGCGGGGCGTTCGGATCGCCAGTAGCGCGGCGGCGATCCAGCCGAGGGCGTGTTGTATTCCTTCGTGCCGCGCGGATGCGGATGCCCCCGCCATGAGGCATGGCGCCGGAGGCTTTGCGGAGGAAGAGGCTGTTCTCCGCGCGGATGCCATGAGGCGGCGGCCGCGTGCTTCTTTGACGAGGCGTTGTAGTCGGCGGCGGGGTCGGAGCCGAACGGAAGCTGAAGCCGTTCTGCCCTCGGCGGCGCCGTGGCAGCCCGACGAGTTGCAGTTGTAGCGGCTGAGCAGGGGGACGATGTCGTTCTCGAAGTGGAACGATTCGCGCTACGGGAGGCGCGAGCAATATCCAGCAAGCGAGGCAGAGGATGGAACGCATAAGCACGTGGGGTGGGATAATCGGCGGGCGGGTTTTCCTTGATTGGAAACGAAGGCGAGATCTTTGTCCAGGGGGATTTGAGCGACTGTGATAGGCCAATAGAAATGTCCGCTGTTTGCGGCCATTAGAAATGTCCGGTTGGACGTGGGGTATATCGGCGGGTGGGAGTGGCGGGCATGAGCGTCTCCCTCTGGCGTAGGCCGCCAATGCGATAAACTCCGGGGTCTGGGGGGCAAGCCCTTCAACAGTGTGTCCTTGCAGTTGCGTGGCGTTGATGCAGGCGCCCGGGAGGGGCGGGGGAGGGTTATTTGCTCCGACGACTTCCCGGAAGGCCGCGGCGCCAAGGGTGGTCGGCGGCTGGACGGTGCGGGCCTTGGTTCGTAACCTTGCCGGCGCCAGCGGGAGGATAGGGCTCCGCAGGAGTGCGACCCGAGCGCCCGTTGGTCGGCTTCACGCCAGAGGACGGGGCAGCGCTCGACGAGGCCTCGTCCTTTTTTGCTGCGCCCGGCTCGGCGCCGTCGCGAGCCGCGTTCGACAGCGGAATCTCATGGTGGTTGAGGTAGCGCTGGCCGAAACGAACCGCCATCGTGCCATCCAGGCGCAGCTCGATGATCACCTTGCCGCCACGCTCGCCGGGGTAGATCGGCTTGTCCAACTGATACAGCCGATTCTGGAAGCGGATGGTGTAATCGTTGTTCACCACGCGTCGCTCCTGGACGCTCAAGATCGCCGCCAAGACATGCCCGCTGCCCAAGGCGCGATGCGCGTCGCTGGCCTGGGCAGGCGCCACGCCGAAACGCCGGTTGTGCTCGGGCAACAACCGCTCCAGCACGGCATTGGCCTGAGCCACGGTCTTCGCTTTGGCCAGCCGCAGCTCCTTGACCCAGCGATCCTGAGCCGTGCCGAACGAGCGTTCCACGCGGCCCTTGGCTTGCGGACTGCGTGCCTTGATCAGATCGATTTCCAACTCCGTCAGAGCGCGACTGAACTGCGTCTGGCCCTCGTAATCGACCTGGCCCTGCTTGTGCGCCTCGAAGATGCCGTGGCGATCCGTGTACAAGGCGTGCGGCCGGCCATAGCGCGTCAGCCACCGGCCCAGCAGATCGAAATGCGCCTCCACCGTGTCGGCCGGATAGAAGCGGGCCAGCAGCCGCGACGTGGCGTCGTCGATCATGGTCAGGAGCACCATCTCTTCGCCGCGGCCTTCGGTCCAGGCGTGCAACGAGGTGTCCATCTGCACCAACTCGCCGAAGCAACTGCGCCGCGGCCGACGCCGACGATGCTGTTCACGACGCCGGCGCCGCTGCCACAGACCTTCGGCCAACAACCAACGCCGCAGCGTGTTGACCGCGACCACGAGACCTTCCTCGGCCAACTTCTCACAGGCCAGAGTCGGTCCGAAGTCCGCGTAGCGGCGCCGATACGCCTGCAACACCTTCTTCCTTAGCTGCGCTTGATGGCGACGATTGGAGGGCCGGCCGCGCAAGCCATGCACCAGCGCCGCCACGCCCTCTCCGACAAGCCGCTCCTGCAAACGACGCACCTGCCGCACGCTCCGCTTCAACAACTCGGCGGCCTTGACCTGCGTGTATCTGCCCTCGTTCAAGTCCTGCAACACCCGCAACCGATCCCGCTCCCGCTGACTCATGGCGATCCGGTCTCCTTCCCCGCCCATAGACACGTCCTCCTTGGCGCTGGGCCAAAGAGGACATTTCTATTGGCTTAAGACCGGACATTTCTATTGGCGTACAACAATGACGGTTGGATCGACAACACGATGCCTTCCTGTCTCGATCCCTGCAATTTCCCGACTAAAAACCAGTCTGTCTCGGATGAAATCAAATTCCTCGACGCGGCCGGTCCTATCATCGACGCCTTTGGCTTCTAGAGCGGTTCCCCATTGGATTGCATATGGATAGAATA
>JAXMAR010000031.1:0-94413 GCA_046350295.1 Gemmataceae bacterium | reverse complement strand
ATCCTCACCTGCATGCTGCCAAAACTGTAAAATTCACCCACTCGACTTCACGAAGAGCCCTTTTTTTTTCATTCTTTACGCCTTGGCGTGATCGCCCTGCTCAAGCCGCCCGCCGGCTTTCTCAACCCGCTGCTCTACCAGCCCGCGGAAAGGGCTCCGACGGTTTCCCATCCATATACTCATGGCGCCTGGCGTTTTCGATGTCGGTTGCGAACACTCGGCCGGGGGCAAAACGAACGAGAAGGGCGAGATGGCACATCGCAAGCATAAGTCCGCAAATGGGTTATGCCGGTTTTCCCTTCTCGATCACTTGCAAAAAAGTGATCAAGAACGAAAGGATCTGGCAGGTTCGGCCGCGACGCCTCATCTCCCCGTGTGGATCGTCCCGTGTACCGCCCCGCTCACGCGTATTCCGTCGCGCGACTCCAGGCGATATTGCAACGTGTAGTTCGACACCGCGATCACGCGTTCCAGATCGACGCTGACCGTCTTGCCGTCCGCCGACAGCCGTGCCTTCGCGATCGGCATCTCTTCCTTGCCCTTGAGCGGCCCGCCTTTGACGATCGGCTCGGACCATTCGCCGCCCCAGTTCTCGTCGTTTTCCGCGGACGACTTCTTGAGCGCCTGGGTGAAGGTCAGCTCGACGCCTCTCTTGGTCACGCGGATGCCGCGAGGGATCGGCAGGTCGTGGCCGGTGTAGCGGACGCGGGCGAGCTGGCCGTCCTTGGTCGAGTTGTTGTCCCAGCCGCGCAGGCCGCACAGATAGAGCTGGCCGTCGGCGGGGCTGAAGCGGGCACGCATGATGCCGCTGTAGAACGTGACGGGGAACTGCCAGACGGCGCCCTGCCAGGGCTCGCCGGCCTTGTCGATGAGGAGGTTGAACAGGCGGCAGTTGCCGTAGCTCAAGTGCAGGAGCTGCCCCTGGAGCGGGCCCCACTTGTCGCTGGTGACCCAGACCTGGCCGCCGGCGGAGCGGTCGACGGTCTTGTCGAGCCAGACGATCGGCTTCTCCGTGTAGGTCCACGTCCCGCCCATGCCGCCGGGCTTCGACTGCGGCTTGTAGCCATAGTCTTTGCCGGGGAGCAGGCGGTAGATCGGCGTCTGCGGGATGCCGTTGCCCTCGTTGTCGCCGACGGTCATCGTGCCGTCGGGGCCGATGGCCATGCCGTTGGGTTCGCGGAAGCCGCGGGCGATGGCTTCGAGCTTGGAGCCGTCGGAGGTGAGCTTGTAGACGACGCAGTTGGCGCCGGAGGGGGAGGTGATGTAGTGGCCGCTGCGGCAGTAGTAGAGGTAGCCGTCGGCGTCGGTCTGGAGGTCCATGACGAACTCGTGGCGCTGGAGTGTCAGCGGCGCGTCATTGTTGAAGTTCTCGTAGAAGTCGGCGGCGCCGTCGGCGTTGAGGTCATGCAGACGCGTGATCTGGTCACGGCCGGCGGTGTAGATGACGCCATCGATGATCTTGAGACCGAGCGGTTGCTGGAGGCCGGTGGCGAAGCGTTTCCACGTCGCCTTGCGCGTATCGAGGCCGGAGACGATCCAGACGTCGCCGTCCCAGGTGCAGACGGCGCAGCGGCCGTCCTTGAAGAAGTCGAGGCCGGCGGGACGGATGAGCGGGCTATAGGGGTTGCCTTCGGGGAGAAGGATCTGATCGACGACGTAGGGCTCGGTCTTGCTTTCCCCGGGGATGATGTCGGTCGTGAACTCCTTGGTCCAGCGCGCGGGGCCGCCTTTGGTGAAGGCGACGGGGTCTTCGACTTCCGTCGTCAGCAGCCTCTCAAGAGACCTGACGGCGCCGCCCTCCGGCGGTCGCGCGTAGGCGAGGCGAAAGCGAGTCGGCTTGGGAGAAGCGCCGATGCGCAGCGTTAAGCGGCCGTGGAGAAACTCCCATGCGAAGGGCTTCGGCGGATTCGTGACGGCGACGAGCAGCGTGCCCGCCGGTCCGGTCAGATGCACAAGGTTGCCGTCGATCTTCGCCGCCGTCTTGTCCTTGGTCTCCTCGCACACGAGAAGGGTTTGCGCCTCATCGAGCGAGTCGATGGCGAGGGTGCGCGTGATGACGTGCCAGCCGTCCTTCACGATCGCGCCGGGGAGTTCCAGGACGTGCGCCTTGCCGACGCTGTAGGACAAGACGACGCGGTCGCCGTGAACATAGAGTCCCTTGTAATGCGCCCAGTCCTTCGGAAGCGGGCCTTCGGGACAGGGCCGCGGGTCTTTCCAATCCCTCCTCTTCGCCCAGCCCGGCCCCGGTCTGGTGGAGAAGACGATCGACCCTTCGAGGACCGGCCCCATGTTCTTGAAGGCGGAATAGGCCGGATACTTGCCGACCCAGGCGCCCGCGACGCGCATGTGGTCGGTGTCGAAGCAGAGGTGGACGGTCCGCTCCTTGTCAAGCGTAATGGCCCGGCCGCGGAAGACGTAATTGGTGGTCAGCGCAAGATCGGTGGTGTCCTTGAGCGCGACCGGAGCGACCTCCATGGCGGTGGCGAGGACGGCGCCATGATCGGGCGGCGGCTTCTTGGGCTGGGCGATGGCGATGGCGGGGAGGGCCAGGAGGAGGGTGAGCGCTATTCTCATGGCGTCCTTTTTACCCAGGGAGGTGGGGGTAACGCAAGCGGCGCGCGTTTGACAACGGCACGGGCGAGGGTTAGAAGTAAGAACGATCAAGGCGCCGCGGCCGAACCGAGCCCGAGCGGCCCTGACTGGAGCGAGAGACGACCGACCATGCCTATTGCTTTTTCATGCCCCGAATGCGACCACGCCATCAAGGCGCCGGATACGACGGCCGGGCGGAAGGTGAAATGCCCCTCGTGCAAGGCGGTCATCACCGTGCCGCAGACGAGCGTCTCCGCCGAGGCGCCGTCCCGCCCTTCGGCCGCGGTGAAGAAGGCGCCGCCGCCTCGACCCGCGCCCATGAGTCGCGAGGATGAAGATGACCGGCCACGCGGCAGGGGACGACCGCGCGACGAGGAAGACGAGGATCGACCCGCGCGCCGCGGCGGCCGGGACGAGGAAGACGAGGACCGGCCGGCGCGCGGCAGAGGCCGGGACGACGAAGAGGACGATCGACCGCGGCGCCGCGGCCGAGATGACAAGCGGCGCCAGCCCGAGAAGAAAGGGAAGGGCCTGCTGATCGGACTGTGCGTGGGCGGCGGCGTGGCGATCATCGGAGCCGTCGTTTTGATCATCGTGCTTTCGTCGGGGGGATCCGGCACGGGAGGAAGGCCGCCGGGCGGGGGAGGGCCGCCGCCCGTCGGCGGAGGAGCGCCGCCCGGGGATCGGGCTCTCGACGGCAGTCTCAAGCAGATTGGCCTCGCCTATCACAACTACTTCGACAGCTCGCGCAAGGGGCCCAGCAAGGCGGACGACCTTTTTCCTTTCCTCGAGGGCCCGGGAAGTCCTGCCTCGCAAGCACTGGCGAGCGGCCGAATCCAGTTCATTTACAACGTCAAGATTACCGACATGCTGGACGGAAGTAGCAACACCATCCTCGCCTACGAGCGCGACGCCCCGACACGCGGCGGGCTAGTGCTGTTCGGCGACGGGCACACGGAGAATCTGAGCCTGGCGGAGTTCAACGCCAAGCCCCAGGCGGGAAAGCGCAAATGACCGGAGCGTTGTACACGGTCGGCCACTCCAACCATGCGCTGGAGGCGTTCGTCGGCCTCTTGCGGAAGCACGGAATCCAGGTGCTGGTCGACGTGCGCTCGCAGCCGGCCTCCCGTTACCTGCCTCACTTCAACAAGAACGAAGTGGCGGCGGGAGTCGAAGCGGCGGGCGTGCGCTATCTCTTTCTCGGCGCCGAACTGGGCGGCCGGCCCGAGGGACGCGACTTTTACGATGAAGCCGGACATGTGCTCTACGACCGGCTCGCCGCATCTCCACGCTTTCAGGAGGGAATCGTCCGGCTGGAGCGGGGGCTGACGCGCTTTCGCGTGGCCATCATGTGCAGCGAGGAGGACCCGGCGGTCTGCCATCGCTACCTGCTCATCGCGCGGGTGATGCGCGAGAGTGGTGTTCCGATTGCCCACATCCGCGGCGACGGCTCGCTGCAAGACGACGCTGAGCTACAGCCATGCCGAAGGCTCTGACCTTCAGCCGCTGCTATTCGCCGATTTCGAGGAAAAAAGGCGTTCTTTGCGCCGATCCGAAGGTTCGGTCGGAGTGGAAGAGGAGTCGCCGGAGTTCGCGGATTGATTCCGGGACGGGCGAAGCCGGGCGGCGTAAGCCCCCGGAGATCCAGTCAACAACCGGGGTCCCCATGCCATACGTCGACCTCATCTGCCTGGCGAACTCGTGGAAACACGGTGGCCGCTGCGTCGCCGGCATCAAGATCGACGGCTCCGGCTGGATCCGGCCCGTCGGCAGCTTCGCGGACGGCATCCTTCTACCCCGCGGATTACACGCTGGACGACGGCACGGAGCCTGCTTCGATCTGATCCGCGTCGGCGTCGCCGCCCGCGCCTGAGCCGACACCAGCCGGAGAACTGGGTGATCGACGGGCTCGGCGCTGGCGCCTCTGTCCTGGCCGGCGCCAGCGCATTCGGCGCCGTTGCTGTATCGAGCGATCGCCGCGCCTGCAGTTGCTGGGAAGTCGCATGCCGCGTCTTGTGCGGCATGATCGATCCGAAGCCGCGATCGCTCACGCTGGTCAGCCCGCCGTCGATGGAGCTGTTCCATCAGCAGGATTCCACGGGCAAGCTGCGGTCGCGCGCGTCTGGTTCACGCTGGGCGTCGGCCTGCAAGGGCAGGTCCTACAATCTGCCGATAACGGACCCGCTGTGGCACGGGTCGCGCACGCGCAGCCAAAGCCGCAAATCCTCCGCAACGAGGAGGGGGCGCTGGGCGTCCTGACGATCAGCCTGGGCGAGGCGTTCGAGGAAGCCACTACAGCTTCGCCGCGACGATCGCCCAGATGCCGGCGGGATACGACGTTCGCCAAAAGCGGAGACATCATGATCACCGCGCGTTCGTTGTGCTGTTGACCCTCCTGCTTGGTCTGGAAGTCCTTGCACGCCGCCGACAAGAAAATCGACTTCGCCCACGACATCGCCCCATTCTCAAGACCCGCGGCCGGAGCGTCACACCAACGGCACAAGGCGGCCTTCGACACGCGACGTTGCTGAAGGCCAAGGTCGCTCTTCCCGGCAAGACCAAGGAGAGCGAGCGTTCCGCCGCGTCACGAGCAAGGACATCAAGGAGCCGCATGCCCCCCAAAGGGGACGCGCGCTGAGCGAGAAGGAGATCGGCTTGCTGGCGCGCCTGATCGACGAGGGCCTGGCCTGGGAGCCCGGCTTTTCGTTCAAGGCGGCTACCTGGTCGCGGCCGCTCGCCGCGGAAAGTGAAGGTTCCCCGAAGCGAAGCCTCGGCATTGGGCATCCGATCGACCGCATTCTGGACGGGTACTTCGCCAAGCAGGGAGCGACGCGCCCTGGAAGTCGTCGACGATACGACCTTCATCCGCCGCCTCTACCTCGATCTCATCGGCCTGCTGCCGACGCCCGCTGAGAGGTCGACTCGTTCCTGAGCGACAAGGCGCCCGACCGCCGCGTTAAGCTCGTCCACAAGCTTTTGGACGAGAACCGCCCGTTCGCCGAGCACTGGCTCACCTTCTGGAACGACATGCTCCGCAACGATTACGCCGGCACGGGCTACATCGACGGCGGCCGCAAGCAGATCAGCGGCTGGCTCTACCAGTCCCTCCTCGACAACAAGCCGTACGACAAGTTCGTCCGCGAGCTGATCAACCCGACGCCCGACTCCGAAGGCTTCATCCGGGGCATCAAGTGGCGCGGCAACGTCAACGCCAGCCAGGTGGTCGAGCTGCAGTTCGCGCAGAATGTCTCGCAGGTCTTCTTCGGCGCCAACTCCTGCGCTTCCTGCCACGACAGCTTCATCGATAGCTGGAAATGCTCGACGATTCGTACGGCCTGCCGCCGTCGTCGCCGATCGCCCCCTCGAGATCCACCGCTGCGACAAGGGGACCGGCAAGTTCGCCGCCGCTCGCTTCCTCTGGCCGGAGTTGGGCGCCATCGACGCCAAGCTCCCCAAGGCCAAACGCCTCGAGGAGACGGCCCGCCTCGTCACGCATCCGGACAACGGCCGCTTCACGCGCACCATCGCCAACCGCATCTGGCAGCGCATGATGGGCCGCGGCATCGTCCATCCCGTCGACATCATGGCGAACAAGCCGTGGTCGGAAGACCTGCTCGATTACCTCGCGGTCTACCTCTCCGACAACGGCTACGACCTCAAGAAGCTGATGGAGCACATCGCGACCTCGAGGGCGTATCAGTCGTGGCCGGTCATCCTCACCAAGCTGCCGACCGGCGACGACTACGCCTTCGCCGGCCCCGAGCAGCGCATGCAGGCCGAGCAGAGCCGGACGCGATCTGGCAGATCGCGAAGACCGGCCCGACCAAGGCCGCCGCTCCCATCAGCTTCCCGGCCTTCCCGAACGCGCGCCGCCCGAGCCGCCGCTTCATCCGCGCGCCTCGCTTCAGGTCGACGACTTATTGATGCGCTCGCTCGGCCGCCCCATCCGCGAACAGGTCGTGACCACCCGCCCCGACCTCTTGACGACTCTCCAAGCCTCGACCTCTCCAACGGTCAACGCCTCAACGACCTTCACCCAGGGCGCCGCGAACCTGCTCAGCGAGCACGCCAAGGCGAGCAACGAGCAGCTGATCGACGAGGTCTATCGCCTGCCCGTGCCGCCGCCCGACGCGCGAGGAGATGGAGACGGCCTCGACCCTGCTGGGGACGACGCGACGGTGGCGGAACCGCCGACCTGCTGTGGGCGGTTTTCGCGCTGCCGGAGTTTCAGTTGCTCAGGTAGAATGAATTCCATGGCAAAGTCGGCGAATCAGGTCTGCGAAGAGTACGCTGCCAAGAGAGCGAAGGTCGCGATCCGCTTATTGGGCGAAGACACCGTGGTCATCGAGGGGAACGAACAAGGCCTTCGTTTCTTGGGTGAGCTGCTCCTGGGCGCAGGCGGCGTCTAGCGATTGCGGCGTTCAGCCATGGTCCCAAGGTGGCGGCAAGCGATTCTTCTCACCTCAGGCAGCAGCTTGCCCTGTACGTTCACCGGATTCACCGGCGATCTGCAACCGCGTTCAGGCGGAGGCGCCACATGAAGACGACATACATCGTGTTCTTGACTCATGAGGATCGGGTCAAGGGCTTCTACGGTTTCATGCGAAAAACGAGGCCTGATAGCTTTCGCGGCGAGGTCTATCGCGTGCCGGTGGATGCGCCTGCTGCTGGATGACTTGCATGCCGCTGGCAGAGTCGCCACAGATGGCAGAGGTGAAGAATGCCCTTGATCAGGTTCGAAATCCTCCTGCCTCTGTTCCATAACGACGGCCGCCAATCGAAGAGGAGCAATTTGTTGCAGCACACACGGAGCCACAGCGGAGTTCGGGGCCAGCATCGACTCCGTCACGGTTCGAGGGCGCTGGACCTACAAGGGCGTCATCTACTCCGATGAGTTGATGCGAATCCGCATCGATCTCGACGATGTTCCAGAGAATTGGGATGCGATGCGCCGCATGAAGACCGTTCTGAAAGATCGGTTTGAACAGGAAGACATTTGGATCACCGCCCACCGTATTGAAGTCATCTGACGAGGCACAACGATGACGCAGCCAAACCTTTCCTGCCGCGACTTCTCCGTGGCATGAGCTGCCGCCGGACTCGCCACCCTCGCCGCCGCCGCCCTCAGCGCCCTCGCCGCGGAGGAGCCGGTCGTCCATCCCGAGCCCAAGGCCGATATCTGCATCCTCCTTCGATGGCCGGCGGCATGGCGGCTCCGGAGACGTTCGACCCCAAGCGCTACACACCGTTCGAGGTCGGCGTCCCCTCCGAGCGCATCCTCTGCACCTTCCCCAGCATCCCCAGCGCCGTCGACGGCATCCGCATCTCGCAAGGCCTCGAGCACGTCGCCCGCGTCCTCGACCGCGGCACGCTGATCCGCTCCCATCGCGTCGCCGACCTGGGGAACATCCTTCATTCGCGCCATCAATACCACTGGCACACCGGCTACGTCCCGCCGCAGACCGTCGCCTGCCCCCACCTCGGCTCGTGGATCGCCCGCGTCCGCGGCGCCAACAACCCGGCCATCCCGCCCTTCATCAACATCGGCCAGCCGCCTCGAAGGCGTCGGCGAATCCGAAGAATTGAAAGCCTTCACCACCGGCGGTTTCTTCGGCAGCGAGTACGGACCGTTCAACCTGCCGTTCCCGACCGACGCCATCGCCTCGGTACGCCCGCCGCGCGGCATGACGCGAGCCGCTTCACGGCCAGGCAAGAGCGTTTTCGGGAGCTATTGCGTCGCAGCCTCGGTCGGCGACCTGGCGAGCGACTACCACCATGAATCGATGCTGCGGGCCTACGAGAACGCCTATCGCCTCCTCAGCTCGCGCGACCGCGCCGCCTTCGACCTCAGCCTCGAGCCGCGTTCCGTCTTCGACCGCTACAACACCGGCCGCTTCGGCCTGGGTTGCCTGTTGGCCCGCCGCCTCGCCGAGGCCGGCGCCCGCTTCCTCGAGGTCACCACGGAATACGTCCCCTTCGTCCACTGGGACACGCACGAGAACGGTCACTCGACGCTGGCGCGCATGAAGCAGGAGATCGACCGCCCCATCGCCCAGCTCATCCTCGACCTCGAAGCCCGCGGCCTGCTGGATCGGACGCTCGTCGTCCTCGCCACCGAGTTCAGCCGCGACATGATGATCGAAGGCGTTCCCGGCAGCGCCGCCCGCGACCAGTCCCGCGCCGCCACCGATGTCATGCGCCTGCCGATCCACTACGGCTTGCACCGCCACTTCACCGGCTCCGGCTCGGTGCTGATGTTCGGCGGCGGCGTCAAGAAGGGCTTCCTCTACGGCGCGACGGCGCCCGAGCGGCCGCTGATCGTGACGCGCAATCCGATCTCGATCATGGACCTGCACGCGACGATTCTGACCGCGATGGGAATCTCGCCCCGCACCGCGTTCGATGTGGAGCGACGGCCGTTCTACGTGACGCAGGATGGGCACGGGCGGGCGATTACCGACTTGTTCGAACGCACTTGAGCTTGCTTCAATAGCCACATGGAACCGCCCTTTGATCGACCGGCTGCAGATCGCACGACTCGGAAGGGTCCATGAAGTTGCCCGCTAGGGTTCACCTCGACGTCCGGTACTGGCGCATATGAAAATGATGGACGCACTCGGGGGCCAGCTTGTCATTCAGACCGGCGGATAGGAAATGGCTGTACCTCTCGTCGTGCTTGACACGAATATCCTTGAGGCCGCCTTTCGCCCAGACAGGGCGCTTCCTTTGGGGTATTATCCCTTGTAGGGACTGGGCGGTTCGACATCGCCGTCTCCATTCCATTGGTCTTGGAATACGAAGAGGTTTTGCTACGCGGGGTACGTCCTGACCGCCCCGAGGAACATGTTCGAGATACCGTCGACTTCATTTGCGCAGTGGCCAAGCGACAAAAGATCTTCTTCACATGGCGACCTGCTCTTCGAGATGCTGATGACGACATGGTCTTGGAGGTAGCCGTCGCAGCCACCTGCGATGCCATCGTAACCCACAATCGCCGGGATTTCCGTGTTGCGAAGACGTTCGGCATAACGGTCCTGAGTCCGGCCGATTTCCTCGATGAATTGAGGCGTAGATGAAGGTAAGCGTCCAACTCCCTGACTCGCTGCAGAAACAGCTCAAAAAGTGTGCGCAGGCAGAAGGGACCACCGTTGATGAATTGGTCGCTTCGGCAGTCGCCGAAAAAGTGGCGGCATTGCTCGATCCGGACTACTTGGAGACACGCGCCAAACGCGCCTCTCGCGCCAGGTTTGAAGCGGCTTTGGCGGCAGTCCCCAACACCAAGCCACCCAGATTTGATCGATTGCCGAGGCAATCGGGGGCGAAACGAGGCTAGGGCTGGGAAGCTCAGGCCCCGCAGAACAGGACTTCGTTAATGCGCCTGCTTGCGCTGCATCTTCTGTTGCTCACCCCTTTTCCCTGCCGCGCCGATGGCCCGCCCACGGACCCGCGCAAATCGCTCTGGTCCCTCCAACCCGTCAAGCCCGGCGCCCCGCCCCACGTCAAAGACCCCGCCTGGCAAACCAACCCCATCGACCGCTTCATCCGCGCCAAGCTCGACGAGAAGGGCCTCACCCCCGCCGGCCTGGCCGACAAGCGAACCCTCCTCCGCCGCGTCACCTACGACCTCACCGGCCTGCCGCCAACGCCGGACGAGATCGCCGAGTTCCTCCGCGACGGTACGCCGCGCGCCTGGGCCAAGACCGTCGATCGCCTCCTCGCCTCCCGCCAATACGCCGAGCGCTGGGGCCGCTACTGGCTCGATGTCGTCCGCTATGCCGACACCGCGGGCGACAACTCGGATTACCCCATCCCGCAGATGCGCCTCTATCGCGACTGGGTCATCGACGCCTTTGACATCGACATGAAATACCCGATCTTCGTGCGGCGCCAGATCGCCGGGGACCTGATGCCCGCCGCCTCGGACGCCGGGCGCCGCGACAACATCATCGCCACCGGCTACCTCGCCAATTCCCGTCGCCACGGCTCCTACGAGGACGCCCGCTATCCCTGGCACCTCACCATCGAAGACACCATCGACAACCTCGGCAAGACCTTCCTCGGCCTCTCCCTCCATTGCGCCCGCTGCCACGACCACAAGTTCGACCCCATTACCTCGGACGACTACTACGCGCTCTATGGCTTCTTCTCCAGCACCCGCTATCCCTGGCCCGGCATCGAGCTCGACAGGGCCCCGCACGATCTCGTCCCACTCCCCGGCGGCAAGACGGACGACCTCGCCTACGCCGTCATCGATGGCAAGGACGAACCCAAGAAACGCATCGGCAAGGTCGGCAACGCCCGCGTCATGCTCAAAGGGGATCCCGACCATCTTGGCAAGGAGGTCCCACGCCGCTTCCCGATGGCTCTCGGCGGCATGACGCTGCCTCCCGGCGTCAAGGGCAGCGGCCGCCTCGAGCTGGCGAACTGGCTCACCGACAAGGCCAACCCCCTCACCGCCCGCGTCATGGTCAACCGCATCTGGCAATATCACTTCGGTCGCGGCCTCGTCCCCACCGCCAACGACTTCGGCAAGCAGGGCCAGGCGCCGTCGCATCCCGAGTTGCTCGATTTCCTCGCCGACTACTTCATGACCGAGCATCCCGACCGCAGCGCCTGGAGCGTCAAGAACATGCACCGTCTGATCCTGATGTCACGCACCTATCAGCTTGCGAGCGAGGAAAACGAAGCGAACCTCAAGCGCGATCCAGCCGACATCTATCTTTGGCGCTACCCCCCACGCCGCCTCGACGCCGAGGCCATCCGCGACGCCCTGCTTTTCGTCAGCGGCAATCTCGAGAAAGGCCCCGGCGGCCCGCACCCGTTCCCCGATGTCAAGAAATGGGACTTCACCCAGCACAAGCCGTTCAAGGCCGTCTACGACTCGAACCGCCGCAGCGTGTACCTCATGACGCAGCGCATCCAGCGCCACCCCTTCCTCGCCCTCTTCGACGGCCCCGACACCAACGCCAGCACCGCCTCGCGCCCCACGACCACCACCCCGCTCCAGGCCCTCTTCCTGATGAACAACCCCTTCGTCCACGAGCAGGCGCGCAAGCTCGCCGACCGCCTCTTGAAGGAGCGAAAGACGGACCCCGATCGCATCGAGCGCGCCTTCCTCCTTCTCTACGGCCGCCCCCCAAGCGCCGAGGAAGTCGAAGCGACGCGTGACTACCTGAGCCGGGTCAGCGCGAAGGCGCCCGGCGCCCCAGCCGAGCGCGAACGCAGCGCCTGGGAGAGCCTGTCACGGGCGCTGTTCATGAGCAACGAGTTTGTCTACTTGAACTGAGGTACAATCAACAGAAGCAGCCCAAAACCTCGACTCGAGCGGATCATGCCGAACCCAACCCTGCCCACGTCAACGCCGGCGGACATGCAACAGATGCACGACGCCTATCGCCGTGGCGGAGAGGAAAAGCGCATGGCGCCCCATGTCGTTTACGCTTCGTCGACGTGTCCCCACGACGGTTGCGATCAGCACATGCAAGGCTTTGACTTTCGCCTGGAGGACTTCGGTCGCGCCGTCCACGATCCCCTCGTCTCCGCCTGGTGGAAGGACGTCGGCTTCGCGGGCCGTTGCCCCAAGTGCGGCGGCTGGATCCACTTTACCATCCGCGAAAAACGAGCGATCACGCCGGACGAAGCCCAGAGACTGCCCCAGCTACCCGACGATTGGTTCAATACCGCGCTCGTATTGTAATTCTTGTTCCGCCTGGGTTACGCCATGCTCTCCCGCCGTCACTTCATCCGTTCCTGCATCGGCGGCTCCGCCCTCCTCCCCGCCATCCTCTCGGAGCTGCTGGCCGAAGACGCCCCCGCCCACCCGCTCGGCCCGCGCGAGCCGCCGCTCCCGCCCAAGGCCCGCCGCGTCATCTTCCTCTTCTCGACCGGCGGCGTCTCGCACATGGATACGTTCGACTACAAGCCGCGCCTCTTCGCCGCCGACGGCCGCACCCTCGTCCCCGGCGGCGGGCTCTCGCTCGAGCGACGCCCGCTCCTCCGACCGGCCTGGCCGTTTCGCCGCGGCAGCAAGTGCGGCACGCTCGTCAGCGACATCTTTCCCCACCTGCGCGACCGCATGGACGACATCTGTCTCATCAACTCGATGACGACCGACAACAACGAGCACTTCCAGGCCACCCTTGCCATCCACACCGGCTCCTTCTTCCAGGCCCGCCCCTGCCTCGGCTCCTGGATCAGCTACGGCCTGGGCACGCTCAACCGCAACCTTCCCTCCTTCGTCGTCCTCGCCCCGTTCCTCCCCTACGCCGGCGCTCAGGTCTTCGCCAGCGATTTCCTCCCCGCCTACCATCAGGGCACGCGCGTCGTCCCCGGCCCCGAGCCGATCCCCAACCTCCGCCGCCCCGCCGCCCGTCCCGAGCCGACCGACTTGCAGCGCATGGAGCTCGGCCTCGCCCGCGCCTTCAATGAGCGCCACCTCCGCCGCGCCCCGCACGACTCCGACCTCGCCGCCCGTATCCGCTCCTTCGAGACCGCCTTCCAGATGCAGTTCGAGGCGCCCGAGGTCTTCGACCTGTCCCGTGAAACCGACGCGACCTTGAGCCTCTACGGCCTCGACCGCCGCGACACGCAGAGCTTCGCCTGGCAATGCCTCGTCGCCCGCCGCCTCGCCGAGCGCGGCGTCCGCTTCATCGAGCTGATTGACACCGGCTCCGCCAACAACTGGGACGGCCATTCCGACATCGCCCAGCACGCTACCCTCGCCGCCAGGATCGACCGTCCCATCGCCGGCCTGCTTCAGGACCTCAAACGCCGCGGCATGTTGGACGACACGCTCGTCATCTGGACCACCGAGTTCGGCCGCACCCCCGGACAGGATGGCCCGCGCGGCCGCGGCCACCACCCCGCGGTCTTCTCCTCCTGGCTCGCCGGCGGCGGCGTCAAGCCGGGCATCGTTCATGGCAAGTCCGACGACATCGGCGCCCGCGTCGCCGAAAACGGCGTCCACGTCCACGACTTCCACGCCACCATCCTGCACCTTCTGGGATTTGACCACGAACGCTTCACCTATCGCCACGCGGGGCGCGATTTCCGGCTGACGGACGTGTATGGGGACGTGGTGGAAGACATTTTGCGCTGACGGCGCCGACGGCAGGCGTTCTCGTCATGGCTCGCTATATTAGTCGCGAGCGCCCCACGACTCCGCCGTCGAACCATGCCAAAAGGTCTTCTACTCTTCCTGCTCGCCTCCCTTGTCTTCGGCCTCGCCTACGCTCAGGCGCCCTTGTACTACTCCAACCAGAACCAGTACTTCCTCCATGGCCTCGCCCAGGCCCACGTCGGGCTGCTCGATGACGACTGGCTCGCGAACACCGACGACCCGACGCCGCTTTTCAGCGCCTTCGTCGCCTTCACGGCGCGGCGCCTGCATCCCTTCCTCTTCCACGTCTGCTACGCGCTGCTGCTCGGCGTCTTTCTCCTGAGCGTCGTGGCCATCTTTCGCCACATCGCCG
Organism: Gemmataceae bacterium; assembly: GCA_046350295.1. Lineage (GTDB taxonomy): Bacteria > Planctomycetota > Planctomycetia > Gemmatales > Gemmataceae > JAXMAR01. The sequence goes on along the minus strand of JAXMAR010000031.1, from coordinate 80,350 downwards.
CCGAGCGCGACAGCGTTTGCCTGCGCCTTGTTTTCGCCGCCGTGGTCACGATGTCTTTCGGGGCCCTGGGACGCTACTTCTCCAACCGGGTCGTCGGCCTCGACTTGCCCTGGTACGTGCAGGCCGGCGTCGCGGGACAGTACGTCCTCGGCGCCATGCTGCAGCCCTCGTCGCTCGGCATCCTGCTCGTCCTGGCGCTTGCCCTCTACGCGCGCGGCAAGCCGTTTCTCGCCATCCTTGCCGCCTGTGTCGGCGCGACGATCCACACGACGTACCTGCTTGCGGCCGGCATGCTCACCGCCGGGTTCATGCTCGACCTGTGGCGCCAGGGGCACGGCCAACGCGATCCTCGCCGCGCTTGAGCCTTCGCGGCTCGTGCTGCCGGTCTGTGTCTACGTCTACTTCGCGTTCGGTCCCACCTCATCCGATGCGTTCCGCCAGGCGCAGGACATTCTTGTCGACTTCCGCATCCCGCACCATTGCCTGCCGCACCTCTGGTTCGACAAGATCGCCGTCACGCAGATCGCCTGGATGCTTCTCGGCGTGGCCCTCTCTTACGGCACACGCCTCTTCATCCCGCTTGTCGTGGCGACGCTCCTCGCCACCCTGTTGACTGTCCTGCAAGTCGCCACCGGCAGCGATACGCTCGCCCTGCTTTTCCCCTGGCGCGTTTCCGCCATCATCATGCCGGTGGCCACCGCGGTCATCCTCGCTCGACTGGTGCTGCTCGTACGCCGGTGGCTTGATAACCGGCAGGCCATGATCGGCGCCGCGCTCATCCTGGGCGTCTGGGCCCTTGCCGGGCTCGCCATCATGGTCTTCCGCCTCGGCTTCCAGAACATGTGGCAAGAGCTGCCGCTCATGGAATGGGTGCGCGACAACACGAAGAAAGGGGACGTTTATCTCATCCCACCCGAGATCCCCGAGCCGCCGCTCAAGGTCACGACGCACGGCTCGCTGTCGAGCGACTTCAAGTCGCTGGCCGAAAAGAAGACCGACAAGCGCATCATCCCCATCGACCTGATGCGCTTCCGACTCGAAGCCGAGGCGCCCATCTATGTCGACTTCAAAGCCATCCCCTACCGCGACAGGGACGTCCTCGAATGGAAACGCCGCCTCGACTTCGCGCAGGCCGTCTATCGGTCGATCCGCGCCGGGACGTTCGAGGAGATGCGCCCGCGCGTCCTCGACGAGAAGATCACCCATGTCGTCCTGCCCGGCACGCTGAAGCTGGGCTCGCCCGCGACCGAGGCGTATCGTGGCGACGCGTGGCGCGTCTACCGCCTCGCCCCGTAATGCGGACCGCCCGCCAGCGGCGCTCGCGCCGGGCGCCGTTTGAAACGAAGTGACTTTCCGGGCCAGGCCGGCCTCGCAAAACCTTTGCTTTTCCCCCGCCCTCCGGCAATAATACATCCAACCTTCCACTCTCTGTCCGCTTCCTCGCTTCGAGTCGTCGTCAATGCCAACGTCGGGCATCCATGAAGGAGTCCTCGAACTCCATCCCAAGGGATACGGTTTTCTTCGCTCCCCCAAGCGTTACTACGCGCCCCAGAATAGCGATCCCTACGTCCCTGTCCCCCTGATGCAGAAATTCGGCCTTCGCGAAGGCCACCTGATCGCCGGCCCCATCGAGAGCCGCGGCGGCCAGCAGATTCGCCTGCAAACGATCACCGCCATCGAGGGCGCCCCGCCCGACCGCTTCGTCCGCCGCAGCTTCGATGAACTCACCCCCATCGACCCGCACGAGCACATCCGCCTCGAGACCGGCCCCGAGCCCCTCACCACCCGCGTCATGGACCTCCTCTGCCCCATCGGCAAAGGCCAGCGCGGCCTCATCGTTGCCCCGCCGCGCACCGGCAAGACCGTCCTCCTCGAGCACATCGCCCAGGCCGTCACCAAGAACCATCCCGAAATGAAGTTGATGATGCTCCTCATCGATGAGCGGCCCGAAGAAGTGACGGCCATGCGCCGCAGCGTCCAGGGAGAAGTGATCGCCTCCAGCTCCGATCGGGACACCACCAGCCATATCCGCGTCGCCCAGCTCATGGTCGAACGCGCCCGCCGCCTCGCGGAGCAGGGCAAGGCCGTCTTCGTCCTGCTCGACAGCCTCACGCGCCTGGCCCGCGCGTACAACAAGACGGTGAACTCCGGCGGCCGCACCCTCTCCGGCGGCGTCGACATCCGCGCCCTCGATGTCCCCAAGAGGCTCTTCGGCACGGCCCGCGTCTTCGAGGAGGGGGGCTCGCTCACCGTCCTCGGCACCGCCCTCATCGAGACCGGCTCGCGCATGGACGAGGTGATCTTTCAGGAGTTCAAGGGCACGGGCAACATGGAGCTGGTCCTCGACCGCCGCCTGGCCGACCGCCGCGTCTACCCCGCCATGGACATCGCCGCCTCCGGCACGCGCAAGGAGGAGCGGCTCCTTCCCCCCGAAACCCTCAAGCAGGTCACGCTGCTGCGGCGCAGCCTGATGCAACTCCACCCCGTCCAGGCCATGGAACTCCTGGTCAAGAAACTCGGCGAGTACAAGACGAACGCGGAGTTCCTGGAGCGGGTGCAGACGTTCTTGCGCTGACGCCGCGCCGCTGATATCACTGAGAGGGGCACGTGCGGCCTGCCTCACGATCACCCCTTCTTCTCAATCTTCCGCTCCGGCCGAGTGCGGTTCAGGATGGATAAGATCCTTGCCAAGGAGGTGCGGTATGGTCCCGACCCTATGGTTGGCATCGCTCCTGGCTGCGAGTGGCGTGCAAGGGACGAGACGTGAGCCGCCAACTTCGCCCCCCGATCCGACGAAATGGTCTACGCAGATACAAACGGCGCGGCTCTCCCCAGACAAGAAAACACTGCTCGTCAGCTACACCCAGTTTCAGCTCGGTATCTTCGCCTCGATGTGGGACGTGTCGACCGGCGCGCGAATCGCCGACCTTCCCGGCTTGAAGACGAATGTCGTGGCGTGTGGATTTCTCCCCGACGGAAACGCGGTCGTCCTGGAGTCGAGTGGCTTGGCGACGGTTTTCCAAAGGCGCGAGAGGGGCGTGGAAAAGGTTCGCAGTTTTCCAACCGAAGGCGAGGCGCGCTGGCCTCAGATATCTGGAGACGCAACCACGCTTGTCGCTTCCAAGATCCTGGATCCGCCAAAAGGGTCGACCGAGCTTTTGGTCTGGGACTTGCAAAAAGGCGCCTTGATAAAGCGAATCCCCTGCACGATCAATTCCCGCCCATCGCTCTTCGTCTCCTGGAACGGCAGGTACGCCCTTTTGGCCGACGGCTCACTTCGGGGTCCTCAGTTCCGGCTTTGGGATTTGGCGGCCGGCAAGATGATCGACCAGTTCGATGGGAATGACGGCTGGACCTATCCGGTCGGCTTTGCCAAAGACAACAAGGGGTTGGTTCTGGGGAAAGATGCCGCGGAACTCTGCTACTGGGACATGACCAAGAAGCGCACCACGAAGACTCTCAGCGAGCCTTTGTTGAAAAACGCCTCCCCGGTTCTCGAACATTTCCCGAAGAAGAACGCGTGGGGATGCGTGGTTCGCGGCGTTCGGGCCGCCGATTTCGATCGCGCAACCTTTTGGGACCTAGCCAACGGCAAGGGTGGCCCGAGCACAAGACTCGCGACACGGCTGGACAGCGCCCACTACAGCTTCTCGGAAGCTGGTGACTGGGTAGTGATCTGCTGGGGGTCGAACGACAATTCGAAGACAACGATGGAGGTTCACATCTGGGACATGGAGAAAAAAAAGACCGCGTCCCGATGGGTAGATGATACGCGCAAGCGGTGATATCGAGTTTTAAGGCCACAGCTGATGTCCACTATTGCCAACCTCCGCGCCGCCGTCCGCGACCGCTTCGCCGCCGTCGCCGCCGCTCCGCAGCAGGAAAAAAAGTTCGCCGTCGGCCCCGCCAGTGCAAAGACGCTCGGGTACGACGCGGCGGAAATCGATGCGCTGCCGGCCTCGGCCACCGAATCCTTCTGCGGCGTCGGCGCCCCACTCGCCCTTGGCGAACTTTGGCCCGGGCAGACCGTCCTCGACCTCGGCAGCGGCGCCGGCCTCGATAGCCTGCTCGCCGCGCGAAGGGTGGGGCCGACCGGAAAGGTCGTCGGGGTCGACCTCTGCCCGGAGATGGTTGACAAGGCGCGCCGCAACGCCCAGCTGCTCGAGCTCTCCAATATCGAGTTCCTCGAAGCGGGAATCGAGAAGCTGCCGTTGGCGGACGGGTCGGTCGACGTCGTCATCTCCAACGGCGTCTTCAATCTCTGCCCCGACAAACGCGCGGTGCTGGCCGAGGCGTTTCGCGTCCTGCGTCAGGGCGGCCGGCTCCAGATGGCCGACATCCTTCTTCATGAGGAGGTGTCGCGCGAGGAGGTCGCCCGCCTGGGGGAGTGGTCCGACTGAATCGCCGGCGCCGTCTGGGAGCGGTCGCTCCTGGAAATGCTCGCCGCCACCGGCTTCGTCGACGGCGCGTGCCGCGGCTGGACCGGCTACCGCACGTCGTCCTGCACCGAAGGCGCCCTGATCAGCGCCCGAAAACCGTGAGCCTCGTTCCCAGGCTCCGCCTGGGAACGCGCCGCCCTGAGGCTCCGCCTCAAGTCCTCGCGCGGTCTCAAACGCCCGGTCTGCCCACCCAGGGCGCCAGGGCCTCGCGCGCCAGGCGGCGCGTGAACTTCTCCGCCCCCGGCAGGATCACGTGATGCGAGTCGATGAAGTCCGCCTCGTCGAGCCAGTCGCGGGCGGAGAGGGTCGGCGTCCCCCAGGTCCGGCCCAGTTCAGCGCAATACGCCTGGAGATTCGCCTCGGCTTGCTCCGAATACCAGCTGCGAAAGGCCGGCCCTTCCGGCGTCAGCAGGAGCGTGACCTCGATCTGGCGCTCCCGGCACAGCGCCAGGATGTCGCGCATCGCGCCGCACGACAGTTCACACATCTCGAGCTTCTGTAGATCGGGAAAGTAGCCGACGCGTGCCTTGGCGATCTCCTGCCGGCGCCGCGTCTCGTCGATGTCGCCGAAGAGCCGGTGGGACCAGTCGCCGCCGAGCGGGCCGATCGGCACAAGTGGACCGGGCGCCGCGGGCGCGAGTGAGCGGGCAAACTGACGCAGCAGGTGGTCGCGGTGCTTGAAGACGGGGAGGAGCCGGTTGCGCAGGAGAGCGCCATATAGCCGGGGCGCCGGGTAATGTTCTTCCAGCAGCGGCACGTCGCGGAAGCGGGCCGTGTTGAGGCAGATCGCCTGGCTGGCGTCCCCCATCTGGGACGGCATCAGTTCCAGGACCAGCCAGTCGGGCCGGATGCCGTCGAGCAGGAGCCGGCGCAGCTCGACCAGGTTCATCATGGGACCGGCGGCGACATGGGAGAAGTTGAAGACGGTGACCGGCTTGCCCGCGGCGTCGAGGAGAGGGGCGAGGACCTCGGGGCGGAAGCTCATCACCGTGCGCGAGCTGCCCAGCAAGAGAAGCAACCGGCTATCGGGCGCGGCGCTGATCCGGCGGCGGAGGGCCTTCAGCCGCGTCTGATACTCCGGATCGAAGATCTCGGGGCGGCGCTGGTCGAGATAGAGGTTGAGGGCGACCTGGCTGAGGAGAAACGCCAGCAGGCCCCAGACGAGCACCGCGACGGCTCTCGTATTCTTTTTTCTTCTCATCGGCTTGGCGGGGAAGAGCGGCCGGGATTGTCGCTTCTCCATTGAAAGCGGCTGGTCGTCTTTTCGAAGTGAGCGAAAACGCCGGCAGGCACGCGAGGGGATGGGCCGCGGTTGGGTTGCGCCTTTTGCAGTGAGGCAGCCGGTGGCGCCGAACGAGCACGCGAGATCTATCGAACCGAGGGAAACGCCTTTGACAGTCAGGAGGATGGCGTCGCTCTGGGCGTTCGATTCGCTGTCGTCGTACGGCGCGATCTGCGGAACTCATTGGCGCCGCGCCGTTTACGTTTTGGCATAGCCTTTGCACTTTCTTTCGACGGAACATTTTTCGAGAGAGGAGGACAGAGATGCGAGTGAAAACAGCTCTGGCGGCGGGGGCTCTGGCCCTTGGCCTATTGTGCTGGAATGCGGACGCCGTTCAAGCGCAGCGTGGTGGTCGCGGCGGCCGCGGCGGCGGAGTACATGCAGGGAGTGTCCATACCGGCGGCATGCACGTGGGCGGCGTCCATGGCGCGCCCTATTACGGTCGCCATTATGGGAGCTACCCTTATTACCACGACGGCCATCACGACAACTTCTGGTGGGGCCTGGGACTCGGTTCCGCATTCGGCTACGGCCTGCGCGGCTGGGGGTATCCATACGGCTCGGCCTACTACGGTTACCCGTACGACTACGGCTACTACGCCGAGCCCAATGCCTACAGCAGCGCCCCCGCCTATTCCTATTACTACGATCCAGGCATGACCTACCTGCCGCCCGCGGACGTGGCTGCCCCGAGCGCACGCTTGAACCTGGAAGTGCACGTGCCTCGACCGGACGCCCAGGTCTGGATCAACGGGCAGCCCTCTACCCAGACAGGCCGCATCCGCTCGTTCACCGTCGACCAGATCTATCCTGATCGGCCGTACCAGTACGAGGTGCGCGCGACGTGGATTCAGGACGGCCGACCGGTGACGCAAACCCAGACGATCTCGGCTCGTGCCGGCGAGACGGCCGAGGTCGATTTCCCGGCCCGTGAGGCGCCGGCGCTCAGTCAGTGACGCGATTGACAGGTGAGTCAAAGAGAAACGCGGTGTTTGCCGAGATGGCAAACACCGCGTTTGTCTTGTAAGCCGCTAAAATGGAAGAAGGCGCCCATTTCGATCCACGTCACTTCTCATCCAAGCGGAGGAGGTCTGTCATGCGTCTTGACGAATTCCTCAACGAGCAGCGTGTACCGTTCCGCAAGCTGCTGCACCGGCCGGCGTACACCGCGAACCGGGTAGCGCAAGTCTTGCATGTGCCGGGCCGGGAGATGGCCAAGTCGGTGCTGCTGCGCACACGCGACGGCTACATGCTGGCCGTTCTGCCGGCGACCCATCGCGTCGACCTGGATCGCATGCGAGAGGAGTTGCACGACGACCAGGTGGACCTGGCGCGCGAGCGCGACATGGAATCGGTCTTCCCCGATTGCGAGCGCGGCGCCATGCCCCCGTTTGGCAGCCTCTACCAGTTGCCGACCGTCGTCGACGAAACGCTGACCGAGGACGAGCGGATCGTCTTCGAGGGCCAGAGCCACGAGCAGGCCATCGAGATGGCGTGCCACGATTTCATGGCGCTGGAGCACCCGCGCGTCGGCCACTTCGCGTGCCGGCGTTGAAAAGCGCGAAACAACGGACGTGGCAATCGCCTGGCAATGGTGCGACAATCAAGTTAGGTCTGCGCCGACCCGGCGCGCGATCGGCGGCCTTGGCGCAGTGCAAACCGCGTAAACGGCGCGCCAGACACGCAAACGGAGTAAACGGTGGCCGCGCCCGCCCGCCTACGTTGTAAACGGGATGGGCGCGGGCTATACCAGCTTGCGTGATCTTGGCGCCAAGAGAACCGGTCGTAGGGTGGACTTCAGTCCACGCGGCTGGAGAATCCGCTTGGACTGAAGTCCACGCTACGCTCGACCTCGGCCAGGAACCGTCGACGCCCCGTTGAGGAAGGAGCAATCATGTCCAAGGAAGCCGCCACTCTCGATCCCGTGCCCGACATCAAGCAGGGCGTTTACAGCGACGGGCATCCGCTCGACGAGGTCCACTACCTCGAATGCAAGATCATCCTGAAGCCGGAGCGATTCACGTCGCTGCAGAGCTTTCTCGACTTCGGCAAGATCGTCAAGCACGCCGCCAAGGACTCCGACGTCGATCTTTCGACGGAGCACCTGGCCGGGCAGAAGCCGCAGATCCGCGAGGTCGTCTTTCTCGACACGCCGGACTTCAAACTTTACAACAACGCATTCATCCTGCGGCGCCGCATCATGTACGACAACGGCTTTCCCGTCGGCGAGCCGGAGGTCGTCTTCAAGTTCCGCCACCCGGACTTGCAGAAGGCGGCCGAACTGGACGTGCGGCCCAAGATCCCGGGAGTGCACACGATCAAGTTCAAGGCGGAAGCGTTGCCGCTCAAGGACAAGATCGGCGGGTTGCGGCTGCTCTACTCGCACAACGCGGAGTTCAGCCTGAGCCAGGTGCGCGACGTGGACCGGGCCTCGATGGCTGCGTTGTCGCAGTTGTTCCCCTGCCTGTCGGCTTTGAACCCTTCGGCGGGCGAAAAGGTGGCCCTGGTGAACCAGATGATCGTCGAGGAGGTGCTGGTCGACCTGGGCAAGCTCGATTTCGGCAAGGGGGTCATCGCCAAGGCCAATGCGGCGCTGTGGCGGGCCCGCGGCGACCATCACCCGCTTGTCGGCGAGTTCTCGTTCCAGGCTAAGTTCGACCGCAAGGAGGAGCTGCACGAAAAGGCGAAGAAGCGCTGCGAGAGTTTCTTCTGTTCCCTCCAGACCACCGCCACCGACTGGGTCTCGCTCGGAACTACCAAGACCGGGATGGTCTACCGCTCCAACGGCAACGAGCCCCAGGGCCATGAGTGAAAAGCAGGAGAACGCTCCGGGGCCGGTCGCCTGGCTCGGCATCCATTACGCCGTGCGCATCTTCATCTCGACGGCGGTGCTGTGGCTCCTCTTGCGGCTCATCGCCGAGAGCGAGCCGATCTGGGCCATCAGCTCGATGATTGCGGTGAGCGAGCCGCAGGTGAAGGTGGCGTGGCAGACGTTCTGCGGCCGCATCATCAACGGGGCCCTCGGCTGCGCGGTGGGGCTGATCTTCCTGCTCATCGGCGGCACGACGGAATGGATCCTGCCCTTCGCCCTGGCGGCGACCGTGCTGGTCTCCTCGTATGTGGTCCGGACGCCGGTGATGTGGCGGCAGGCGCCGATCACCGCCGCGATCATCCTGGCGGCGGGCCTGAGCCATCACTCGAAGCTGACGGGGCTGGAATATGGCCTGAAGCGCGTGGCGGAGGTGATGCTCGGCTGCGTCGTCGGCTTCGCCATCACCTGGCTGCTGTCGATGGTTTGGCCGCCGCACGCCGCGCCGGCGGCCGCGCCGAAGCCGCAGACGGCGCCGGAGGCGGAAGGTGTGGGGCCTTGAGGCGCGACCATCACCTTCCGTCGTGTGGCGTACATCTCCGATGTGCGCTACAATGGCATCGAGGCCAAGCAATGCTCGAACTCGTCGAACAGCACCGGACGAAACTGAAGGAGTTGTGTCGGCAGCGTCATGTCGCCCGGCTCGAGTTATTCGGCTCTGCCGCGACGGGCGCATTCGAGCCGGCCTCCAGTGACCTTGATTTCCTCGTCCAGTTCATGCCACTCGCTCCGGCCGCCCTTGCCGACGCCTATTTCGGATTGCTCCACGGCCTGGAAGACCTTTTCGGCCGCAAGATTGACCTGGTGATGCCCGAGGCGATTCGAAATCGCTACTTCCAACAGGCCGTCGATCGCGAGCGAACTCTCCTGTATGCCGCATGACGATTCTCCTCTCCCTGGGTGACGCCGACCCGCCGACCTAACCACTCTAGATCTAGATCTAGAGGATCGAGGGGTGGGGAGCGTGTCAGCGCCTTGCCGGACCCACGTCACTTTCCGTCCCGCAGCGCTTTCGCCCGCCGCTCGAACAGCTCGAGCCACTGGACCATGATGGCGTCCACGATCGCCTTGGAGCGGCGATGCTCCGCCAGCGTCTTGCCCCAGTAGAAGCCCACGTGGCCGGCGGCGATCTTCGACGAGCGTTCCACGAACGTGTCCATCTCCGCGGGCGTGCAGTGCAGCGGGAAGGTTTCTTCGATCAGCACCGGCCGGCCGACCGCGAATTGCTTCAGCGTCTCGATGGCGGCGTCGATCTCCTTCGACTTCGGATAGAGGTGCACGCTGACGAAGCTCAGCTCTGCTCCGACGACCTTGGGGTCAAAGCCCGATTGCAGCCCCGGGCGGTCGAGGCTCCAGTCGACGAGGCCGACCGTGATCATGTGACTCGTGTCTTCGGCGCGGATCGCTTCGGTGAGATGCTTGATCCAGGCGCGGGCGACCTGTGGTCGCGGGCGCTTGTCCTGATCGAGGGTGATGAACTGGACGAAGTGGCTGCCCGCGAAGGGGGGCCCGAGCCAGTCGCCGGGCTTGCGTTTGCCGCCGGCGACGACGGGCTCGTTCATGAGGTCGTAGCAGAAGACGGCGGGGCTGTCCTTGGAGACGCGGGCGACGTGCTTCCAGAAGACGGCTTGCGCCTGCCAGCGCTCCTTGTCGCCGAGGGCGTCGTACCAGGCGGGCACGTCTTTCTTGTGGTAACAGCCGAGGCCGGTGACATCGAGGTAGAGGCGCCGTTCCTCGGCGAGTTTCACGAGCCGGCCCAGTTGAGCGAGCGCGTCTTTGTCAGGCGTCTCCTTGTCCTTCATGAACTTGGCGAACTGAAGATGGACCCGGACGACATTGGCGCCGAGGTCCTTCATCTCGGTGAAGTCCTCGGCGAGGCGTTTCCAGTCCCTGTCCCAGTAGTCTTCGATGAGGGTCCCATCGGCGTCGTGGTCGTAGTTGAAGCCCCAGACGATGAAGGGGCGGCCGGAGGCGGTGACGAAGCCGCGGTTGTCTTTGGTGACGTGGATGCGCTCGAGCGGCTTGTCGCCGGCGCGAGCGAAAGCCGGTAATGCCAGAAGCAGGAGAGTCGTGAAACGCATGGCAGTGGAATCGATACGTTCGTCTTTACGGTTTCGGGCATCTTAGCGTAAAATGGTTCTAATGCTCGTGCTTCTCCTCGTTCTGTTGCTGGTCGGAGTCTGTCTGCCGGCGGCGCCGCGATGTGTCGGCGCGGAGTCGCATGGGCCCGCGGCCGCTGCGACGCGAGACTACGGCGTTCCCAAGGCGCCCCCCGCGACACCGCGTCATGGCTATCCGCAGCGAGGCATCATGAGCGAGCAGACGCCGGAGCCGAGCGAAGCGAGCGCGCTGACGGCGTTCGCGTCCCCGCTCGCCGAGGGAGGTGAGGATCGCTCCCCGGGCGCCGCAGACATTTCATTTCAGGTGCCGCTTTTTCTCGCCTGCTGTTCCCTTTTGCGATGAGCGCGTGACTGTTTGCGCGCGAGGCGGGCCGCGCCCCTCTCGACCCGGCCCTTGCGCCTCACGTCACCGCGTCGCGTGGACTTTCGTCCGCGCTTCTTCTCACGCTTTCATCCAAGGAACTGAGCGCAATGCACAAGGGAGACTTCACCGCGCAGGCTCGCCTGCTCTGGATCACGGCCATGGCGATCATCATCGGCGCCCTGTGCGCCTTTGTCGCCGTCGGCCTGCTCTGGCTCATCGGCTTCTTCACCAACCTCTTCTACTTTCAGCGGCTCTCGCTCGAGTTTCGCCCCCCTTCCGAGAGCGAGCTGGGACTGCTCGCCATCGCCGTCCCCTGCCTGGGCGGGCTCATCATCGGGCTGATGGCGCGCTTCGGCTCCGACCGCATCCGCGGCCACGGCATCCCGGAGGCCATCGAGGCGATCCTCATCGGCCGCAGCCGGATGCAGCCGAAGGTCGCCGTCTTGAAGCCGCTCTCGTCGGCGATCTCGATCGGGTCGGGTGGGCCGTTCGGCGCGGAAGGACCGATCATCATGACAGGCGGCGCCTTCGGGTCCATCCTGGCGCAGATCTTCCATTTGACGTCCGCCGAGCGCAAGACGCTGCTGGTGGCCGGGGCCGCGGCCGGCATGTCGGCGACGTTCGCGACGCCGGTGGCGGCGGTGCTGCTGGCGGTCGAATTGCTGCTCTTCGAGTGGAAGCCGCGCAGCCTGGTGCCGGTGGCGCTCGCCAGCCTGGTGGCGGCGCTGATCCGGCCGTTTCTCCTGGGGCCGGGCCCGCTGTTCGCGGTCACGCTGCACGGCCGGCTCGACGTCTCCGTCCTGCTCGCCGCGGTCCCCGTGGGATTGGCCGCCGGGGGTCTGGCGATCCTGCTCACGCTCGCCGTCTACGCGATGGAGGACCTCTTTCATTGCCTGCCGATCCACTGGATGTGGTGGCCGGCGCTGGGGGGGATCGCGGTCGGCATCGGCGGCTACTTTCAGCCGCGGGCTCTGGGCGTCGGCTATGACTTGATTGAAGATCTGTTGAGCGGACATTATGTCGTGCGGGCGCTCGTGCCGCTCATCATCGCGAAGTGCGTGATGTGGGCGACCGCGCTCGGTTCGGGCACGTCGGGCGGCGTGCTCGCGCCGCTCCTGATCATGGGCGGGGCGCTCGGGGCCATCGCCTCGGGCATCCTTCCCGGCGAGGACCGGGCGCTCTGGCCGCTCGTCAGCATGGCGGCCGTGCTGGGCGGGACGATGCGTTCGCCCCTCACCGGCGCGATCTTCGCCCTGGAGCTGACCCACGACATGAACGCGCTGCCGGCGCTGTTGATGGCCTCCATCACCGCCCACACGCTTACCGTCCTCCTGCTCAAGCGCTCGATCCTGACGGAAAAAGTGGCGCGGCGCGGCTATCACGTGAGCCGCGAATACAGCGTCGATCCCCTGGAGCGCTTGATGGTGGAGGACGTGATGACGCGCGATGTGGTCACGATCCCGGCGGCCTTGCCGGTCAAGAGCCTGCTCGCCGACTACTTCCTGGGCGCGGCCAAGACGAAGCATCAGGGCTATCCGGTGGTCGATGCGGAGGGGAGTCTGGTCGGCGTGGTCACGCGCTCGAGTTTGCTCGAGGATTGGCTGACGTCACCGGCGGGGACGCCGCTGCTGGATTTCGCGATCACCTACGACATCCTGCACCGTGGGGCGATCACGGTCTTCCCGTGGGAATCGTGCCGGACCGCCGCGGAGCGCATGGCGGAGGCCGGGGTGGGCCGGCTGCCGGTGGTGTCGGCGGAAGACCCGAAGAAGGTCGTAGGGATTCTCACCCGCAGCGACCTGCTCAAGCCGCGGGCGCGGCAAGTCGAAGAGGAGGAGCAGCGCGAGCGTTTCCTGGCGCCGTTGCCCTTGCGCGGCCTGGCGCCCAGCAACAATGGGGCGGAGGCGGGTGTTGAGCGACGGGGTTGACCTGGCGACCGCGGCAGGCTTGGAATCGCAACTTATTACGTCGAAGCAGGTTGCGTGCTACGTTTGGCTTGGCCTTTTTTTGTCGGAAAATGTCCGACGTTCGAAGCCGAAACGTATTCAAGAGGGGCGATTGCCTCCTTTTGTAGTGTCTTCGAAACCGATGTTTGCTCTTCCGTTTACGTTGAAACGCGTGTTTCCGGCGTAGCCTGGGGCGGACGAGGCCAGGGCGCGGCGCCCGGGTTCCATCATGAGTCAAAGCCCGCCGGGCCAGGGCAAGATCCCCGCTGTCGCGGGGCCGGGCGCTCCTGTCGCGCCCACCGCCGCGCCTCCCCCCGTTCCCACGCATCTCGGCCAGAATACGTCGGCGCTTTCGGGCCCGAAACCGGCCGTCGACCCCGGAACGGATCCGACGCGCATTCTCCGTGCCGGGATGGGTGGCGCCGCGCCGGGCGTGTCGGTGCTGCCGCAGGTCAAGGGCTACGAGATCCTGGAGGAACTCGGTCGCGGCGGCATGGGAGTGGTGTACAAGGCCTGGCAGAAGAGTCTGGAGCGGCCGGTCGCTCTCAAGATGGTGCTTGCCGGCGCGTTCGCCACCGACAGTGACATCGAGCGCTTCCGCACCGAAGCGATCGCCGTCGCCCGGCTGCGCCATCCCTACCTGCTCAGCATCTACGAGATCGGCGACCAGGACGGCCTCCCCTTCTTCTCGATGGAATACTGCGATGGCGGCAGCCTGACGCGCTATTTGCGCGGCCGGCCGCAGCCGGCCCGCGCCGCCGCCCACCTGCTGCAAAAGCTGGCCCTGGCGATGGACTACGCGCACAAGCAGGGCGTCATCCATCGTGACCTCAAGCCCGCCAACATCCTCTTTCAGAAGGTAGAAAAAATCGAGGGGAGCGAACGGAGTGAACGTCCCCGTTCGGGTGACTCCTGGCTCACCGCCTATGGCTCCGCCGACCCCGAGAACACCCTCGCTCCCGACGCTTTCCTGCCCAAGATCACCGACTTCGGTCTGGCCAAGCGGCTCAACGCCGACAACTTCCTCACCCGCACAGGAGACATCCTCGGCACCCCCGCCTACATGGCGCCCGAGCAGGCCGCAGGCCGCAACCAGGAGATCGGCCCGGCCACCGACATCTACAGCCTCGGCGCCATCCTATACGAGTTGATCACCGGCCACGCTCTTTTTCACGGCGCCACGCCGGCCGAGACGATCCTGAAGGTGACGCAGGAGGAGCCGGTTGCGCCGCGCAAGTTCAATCGCGCCATTCCGGCGGACCTGGAGACGATCTGTCTGAAGTGTCTGGAGAAAAGTCCCGGCCGACGCTATCCCACGGCGGCCGACCTCGCCGACGATTTGGGCCGCTTCCTCCAGGGGGAACCGATCCTTGCCCGCAAGGCGTCGGTCTTCGTTCGCGCCGTGAAGTGGACCAAGCGGCATCCCGCCAAGGCGACGCTCGCCGCCGCCAGCGTCCTCATCCTGCTGCTCGGCGTCGGCTGGCTCTGGCAGAGCGCCAAGCTGGCGCGGGTCGAGGCGGAGGCCGCCCAGCTGGCGGAATCCGAGCGTGCCAAGGCCCTGCTCGAAACGCGGCGCATGCTGGCCGAGGCGGTGCTCGATCGCGGCATCTTCATGGCCGAGCGCGGCGATACGGCGCGCGGCCTGCAATGGATGCTGCAAAGCCTGGACATCCTCACGCTTCTGGAAGGCAAGACGGAAGCGGCGGCGCCCCTCGCCAACGCGGCGCGGCGCAGCCTGAGCGGTTGGGCCCGCTCCGTCAGCGCCAAGCCCGTCCTGCTGACGCACAACGGCTGGGCCTATGCGGTCGCCTTCAGCCCGGATGGCAAGTACGCGGTCACCGGTGGCGAGGACAGGATCACGCAAGTCTGGGACGCCGTTTCGGGCAAGCCCCTCGGCGCGTCGATGCGCCATGATCACGGCGTCTTCGGCGTTGTCTTCGAGCCGCGCGGCCGCTTCCTGTTCACGGTCGGCGGCTTCAAGGGGGGCGGTCCGGGTGAGTTGCGCGTCTTCGAGCGAACCGACAACCCGGACGAGCCGTTTCGCCTGTACGGCCCCGCCATCGCGCTGCCCGTCGTCTGCAAGTCGATCTTGGTCGACGACGAGGGGAAGCGCGTCATCACCCTCGTCGGCAGGAACGCCTTCGTTTGGGATTTCAACGCCGAGCGGGGGGGCAACGGACTCAACCGTGTCGCCGTGATTTCCCATGGCGAGACCATCATGGGGGCCGCTTTCCTCCGGGACGGAACTATCGTGACCGCCGGTCTGGACAAACTCCTTGCCGTTTGGGATGGGCGGAAGGACAAGCCGCTCAAGGTGGTCCTTCTTCCCGGCGCCGCCACCGCCCTCGCCCTGCGCGGGGATGGCAAGCTGCTGGCGATCGGCTGCGATCTGGCGCCAGCGGCCGACGCGGAAACGCAAAAGGTTGACGGGGCGCCGGCGCGCGGCGGCGTCATCCTGATCGAGCCGGCCACGGGCGATCCGGGCAAGAAAACGGAGATGCGGCTCTTGCTCCACCGCGGCCGGATCAAGACGATCGCCTTTTCGGCGGACGGACAACTGCTCGCCAGCAGTAGTTTCCTTTTCGATGAAGGAAAGAAGGCGACCACCTTTGCGGAGGTGCGACTGTGGCAGGCCGACCCGCGCACGCCGCGCCTGGGCCAGCCCGTCGGCGTGCCCATGCCGCACGACGAACAGGTATGGGCCCTCGCCTTCACCGCCGACGGCAAGCAGCTGCTCACCGGCTGCCGGGATCGGGCGGCGCGGCTCTGGAGCGTCGCCGAGCAGAGGCTCATCAGCGCCCCGGTCGTCCATGAAGGCAACGTGGTCAACGTCGCCCTGCATCCGCGCTTGCCGCTCGCGCTCACCGCCAGCGCCGGTGGTCCCCCTGCCTCGGCGCGTCTCTGGGATCTGCCGCGGGCGCCGACCTGGGGCCAACCCCTCTTCCATCCGAGCGACGACCCCAAGAAAAAGGACGGCCTCGCCGCCTTTGCCTGGGAGAGCGACGGCGAACACGTCTGGACCGCGGGGGAGCGGGGGAAGGTTGTCCGCTGGCAGCCCGCGCTCGGCGCCGGCGAGGCTCCGGTGCAGTTGCCGACCAAGCGGCGCGTGACCGATCTGGCGGTGGTCCACGGCGATCAGGCGCTGCTCGCCCTGTGCGACGACGGGTCTCTCTTGCGCTGGAACATCGCGGCGCGGCGTCTCGATTTTTCTCCGGCGCCGGTCCAGGCGATTCCTCCGGGGGGCGCGTCCCTGGTTCTGAGCGGCGAGCGCGCCTCGTTCTGGCTCGTTTATCGCGAGGCAGGCGTCCTGCAGAAGTTCTCGGTCCAGACCGGCGAGAAAATGGGGGACAAGGTCCAGCTCGAACCTTACCTGAGCGCCGTCGCCTTCAGCGCCGACGGCAAATGGCTCGCCAGCGCCTGCAACCTCTTTGACCCTCTCCGCGCCAAGGTCGTCCTCCGCTCGGCGCAGACTTTCGAGGTCGTAAAGGAATGGGAGCATGGCGGCTCCATTCTCGCATTGCTTTTCACTCCCGATAACGCCAGACTCATCACCGCTGGCGAGGATCGCCTCGCTCAAACCTGGGACCTCCAGACCGGAAAACTCTTTGCCGCGCCGCTTCTCCACGACAGCTCCGTCCTCGGAATGACGCTCAGTCCCGACGGAAGAATTCTCGCCACCGGCTGCCTGAACGGCCCGATCCGTCTTTGGGACCTGGGCTCCGGCCGCTCCATCGGCCCGGGACTTTTCCCGGGCCACACCGTGCGCCGTCTCGCCTTCCGCCCCGACGGCTCCGTCCTCATGTTCGCCTCCGAGCGCGACGGCGCCGCCCTGTGCGTCCCTGTGCCGCAGCCGGTCGAGGGGACGGTCGAACGGCTGCGTGCCTGGATCGAATCCGTCACCGGCATGGAGCTGGCCGGGAACGAAATCGTCCAGCCGCTGACGATGCCGGCTCTGACCGAGCGCCGGGCGCGTCTGCGCGACCTGGGCGGGGCGCCCTGAGAGAAATGCACATTCATGACTCGTCGGCCCACGCCGTCCGTTCGCGCCCTCGCCGCCGAGATCCGTGACGGGGTCTGTGCGGCGAGAGATCGAACGGTCCCCACCCTGCGCCTCCTTCGCCGCGACGCCACGCGGCGCGTCGAGACGCTGCGGCCGGCAGTGGTCTTTCGTCTGGCACACGCGCTCCTCGCGGACACCAGCTTGCCGCACTGGCTGGTGTATGAGCTGTTGCATCACCACGCGGGGGCGATGACGAGCATCACCGTAGCGCAGCTTCGCCGCCTCGGAAAAGGGGCGGCGGACTGGGGGAGCGTGGACGCCTTTGCCTGTTATCTTTCCGGGCCGGCCTGGCGCGACGGCCGCATCGACGACGCGGCAATCCACCGCTGGGCGGCCTCGGCGGATCGCTGGTGGCGCCGCGTGGCGGTGGTCAGCTCGGTTCCTCTCAACAACTCGGCACGGGGTGGCAGCGGCGACGCCGCGCGGACCCTGGCCGTGTGCGATCTGGTCAAGCAGGACAGGGACGACATGGTAGTGAAGGCCGTCTCCTGGGCCCTGCGCGAACTGGCCAAGAAGGACCCGGCGGTCGTTCAGGCGTACTTGCACGCCAATCGCGAAGTGCTCGCGGCCCGGGTCGTGCGCGAGGTCCGCAACAAGCTCGAGACGGGCCTCAAGGCCCCACGCAGGCGCTCAGGACGCCGCAATGGATCAGCGTCGGCATGACGTCTCCGGCCTCCAACCCCATCTCGCGCAGCCAGCCGCGATACTCCGCGGCGCTGTAGGCCCGGCCCTCGGTCAGCGTGAACAGGGCGGCGGAGTAGAGAGCGATCGGCAGCGGGCCGTCCAGGTCGTCGCTGAGAAAGACGTCATGGATGAGAAGACGCCCTCCCGGCGTGAGCGCCTTTGCGCACCGCTCGAGCAGCAGCCGGCACTCCGCCACGTCCCAATCGTGCAACACGTTGGAGAGGAGAACTGCCTCGCCGCGCGGCAGCGGGTCGCGAAACATGTCGGCGGCATGGAGCGTCAGGCGGTCGGCGACGCCGTGCGTGCGTGCCATTTCCTCGGCGACCTTGAGGACTTCCGGACGATCGACGACGGTCGCCCGCAGCTGGGGCCGGCGCTGGAGGAAGGCGATGCTGTAAAGGCCGGTCCCGCCGGCAACGTCGATGAGGCGCCCCTCCACCGCGATCTTGTCGGCGAGGACCGGCGCCACGTTCCTGGCCCGGCCCGCCAGCGCGAGCGTGAAGTGCCGCGCCGACTCCTCCGCTTCCATGGCGGAAGCAATGCCGTCACGGTAGATGAAGGCGGCTCCGCCCCCCGCGTCGGCCGGCCGGTTCGTCTTGAGCCGCTCGACCATCGTCAAGACGCCGGGCGCCTGCGCAGCCAGGCCGATGTAGTCGCCGACGTCATGGGCTGCGCCGGGCACGAGGTGGGCGCGGGCCGTAGCTGTCAATGTCAGGAGACCGCTTCCGTTCCTCGCGATCAGCCCCATGGCGCGCAGCGCCGTGACCAGGACGGTCATGGGCCGCTCGGCAAGGTTGACCTCGGCGGCCAACTCGCGTTGCGTTGCGGGCGCCTGGGCGAGCCGGCCGAAGATGTTGAAATGCGCGACGGCGGCGGTCAGCAGTTCGGTGGCGTAGGTCCCGCGAAACAGCTCGAAGATCGGGGCCGGGTCGGCGGCGGGCGGAACAAGGGTGAAAAGCATGGGGATGATATCGCCGAACGAGACGCCGTCGTCAAGGCGGGCGTTTGGCCGCCCATGAATGGAACGTGCCGTGCCCGCGGCTACTTCGCCGCGGCCGAGAACTTCGCGTGCGGCTGGCGGTGGACGATCGCCTTCGCCTGCGTCTGCAAGCTGACGATCTCCTTCTGCACGCTCGCCACACCGGCGGCGTTATCGTATACCTCGATGCTCCAGCTCGTTTCCCATTTCCCTCCCGGCGGCAGGACGACGACGCGGCCCTGCTGCCGTTCGAAGGTCTTGAAGTTCGGGAAATTGGTGGCCGGCTCCAGACCCGTCACGTAACCGTCTTCAATGGCGCCCGTGTTCTTCCAGACGGTGAAGCAGGGCAGCTCCTGGCGATTGAAGCGCACGGCCAGTCCCTTGTCCGCCGCGTGATTGTAGAGCAGGGCGAGAGTGCGGCCGGCGGCGTCGGCGAGCGGCTCGTAACAGTAGACCTGCTCGGCGAAGCCCGGAGTCGGGCCGACGTAGGTGTCGAGCGTGTTGATCCCCTCGGCGGCGCGGGCGCTGATCGGGGAGACCTCGCGGATTGGCGCCAGCACCCGGCTGCCGGCTGAAAGAAACGGCATACCGAGGTTGCAGTGATAGAGGAGCTGCATCTCCGCCGGTTCGGCGCCGCGGTTCTCGACGACGTCGTGGATTACGAGTCGGTTGGAGCCGGGGACGGTGGTATAGGTCGCGGTGAGCTGGAGATGCGGATAGAACAGGCCGCCCTCCTCCACCTGACCGATGACGCTCAGCTCGAAGGGGGGATCGAGGCTGACGCGCGCCTCGACGTAGTGGGCCGGCTGGTTGGCGATGCGGCCATGGAGAGTGAGAAGGTCGCGGCGGGTGGCGCCGTGGCGATCGACATGAACGTCCTCGCCGGGAGGCCCGTTGGAGGCGAGGCCGCAGCGGCACAGCCACTCATCGAAGCCGGTGAGCCAGCCGATGCCGCCGCGATCGTTGACGGGGACGAACTTGGGGTGCGCTGGTCCTTGCAGCGGCGCTTTCCAGCCGAGGGGCAGCCCGCGATAGGCCCCGCGCCACAGCCCCATGCCGCGCGTCGGCAGGACGGCGAACTGGAGCGGGCCGTTGCTGACTTCGATGAGGTCGACGCCGTCGCGCAGCCCGCCATGCAGCGTCCGCTTGCGGATATGCCACTCCTGACCGTCCCCCAGCGGCAGATGCTCGCTGCCCGTGTGGAGGGACTCGAGCCAGAGGTCGTGGTGAATATCGGTGAGAATCCAGGATTTGTAGCGTTTCATCTGTCGCAATGCGTCTTTCGGGAATCGAGGGTACGTCACGACATTCGGGGACGCCGCTGAGCCCCGAACGTTGCCGTCGCTAGCGCCGGATCAGCCGCCCCAGCACCTCCTCGCTCATGTCGACCGCCATCCGATCCACGTGCGTGTCGGCGAACATGAACTGGGCGAAGCCGGCGTGGTAGCTGCCGAAGTTGTCCTGATACGGCGCGTCCGGGCCGGCGGCGATGGGAAATCCCTTGCCGCCGGCGCGAGCGTAACAGTTGGGGCGCCGGCCGTCGTAAAGGGAGCCGTCCCCCGCCTCGAGCGTGAGCAGGCCGTCGCGGGGCACGTGCTTCTCGCCGATGAGGATGGTATAGGCGAGGCCGCGCCCGGTCGAACCACGTTTCTCGTCCTCGACGAGGTCGACAAAGCCGGTGCGGCTATGCCACTTGACGATGCGCTTGCCGTCGCGCTTGTCCACTTCCCCTTCGATGATCGCGCCGTCGGCGTTGGGGCCGCTCCAGGGAGCTTCGGGATCGCCGGCCCCGGAGGCGCAGGCGTAGTCGCCGACGGCGCCGCTGCCATCCTTGCCGCTGAAGATCAGGGAGGAGCGGGAGCGCGCCGGGCAAAGGAAGACGGCGAGCGACGTCTCGCGCACGGTCTGCGGTTGATCGACGAACGGCAGGCTGAGGTCCCATTTCCCGAGCTCGCTGTCTGTCTTGAAAAACGGAGCGAGCTGCACAGCCCAGGTCGCGTACCCGGTGGTGATTCGGGCCGCGGGCAGCGAGCCCGGGCCGCCGAGCCCCACCTTGCCCGCGCGCACCTCCTCGGGCTTCAAGTCCACCCGGATATACATCGCCACGCCCTGCCGGCGCAGGTTCTCGGCGCAGGTGACGTACGCCGCGCGGGCTCGGTTCCGCGCGATGAAGACGAAGAGCGCCCCGGCGCCGAGCGCGACAAGGACGACAATGATGATGGCGTGAACGCGTCGCATGGTTCCTTTGTGGAGCGCTTGAACCGCTTCGGATGGGCGACTCCGACCCGAGATGACATTCTCAATCAAGATGGCGCCGAGCCGCCGCAGTGCTCAGTACCCCGCCGCCTTGCCGCTCAGCCGTTTGTCGGCCGCGCCGATGTACCTGCCCGTGCGGGGATCGACGGCGATGGAATGCGCGTCTCCCTGCGACGGGCCGTCGAGCGCGACGTGTCCTAGCGCCCGCAGCGCCTCGGCCAGCTTTGGGTTGTCCTTGAGTTTTTCGATACGGGCCTCGTCCGGGAACCACTGGTGGTGCAGCCGCGGGGCGTCGACCGCCGCTTGTAGCGGCATGTCGTAGTCGACGGTGCTCACGATGATGCCGAGGACGGTATTGATGATCGTGCGGCTGCCGGGGCTGCCCGTGATCAGGCGTACCTTGCCGTCCCTGGCGACGATGGTCGGGGTCTGCGAGCTGAGCATGCGCTTGCCGGGGGCGATGAGGTTGGGGGGCGTGCCGATCATTCCCTTCTTATCGGTGACACCGGGGAGCCAGTTGAAATCGAGCATTTCGTTGTTGAGGAGGAAGCCGGCCCCCGTGACGACGACGCGCGCGCCGTAGCTGCGCTCGAGGGTGTAGGTGTTGGCGACCGCCGTACCGTCCTTGTCGATCACCGAGAAATGCGTGGTGCTGTCCCCCTCGGCGGCGATCGGAATGTCCTTGGCGAGGTCCTCGCTGCGCGTGGCTTTCTTCAGATCGACGCCCTTGACAAGGGTCCGGGCGTACTCCTTGGTCGTCAGGAAGGCGGGGTTCTTGACGAAGGCGGGGTCGCCGAGATGGCGGGCGCGGTCGCAGAAGGCACGGCGCATCGCTTCGATCATGAGATGGGTCGTCTCGGGCGAGAAGCGCTCGTGCTTCTTCAGATCATAGCTCTCCAGCATGTTGAGCATCTCGACGAGGCAGAAACCGCCCGAGGAAGGGGGCGGCGGCGCATAGACATCGAAGCCGCGGTAGACGCCGTGGATCGGGACGCGCTCGTTTGCCTTGTACTGCGCCAGATCCTCGGCGGTGATCAGGCCGCCGCCGCGCTTCATCTCGGCGACGATCTGCTCGGCGATCGGCCCCGTGTAGAAGGCGTCGGGCCCCTTATCGGCAATCAACTCGAGTGTCTTCACCAGGTCGGGCTGCACGAGCCGATCGCCCGGCAGCCACTCGCCGTCCTTCTTGCCGAAGACGCGCCGGAACTCAGCGAAGTCCGTTTTCGAAGCCTTGAGATAGGTGTTGAGCGACTTGGCGTGATGCTTGTCCAGGACGAAGCCGTCGCGCGCGAGGGCGACGGCGGGGCTGACGACGTCTTTCCAGGGGAGCTTGCCATAGCGCTGATGGGCCAGGGCCAGGCCGCGCACGGTCCCCGGCACGCCGACCGCCTTGTGCGTGAAGGGGCTGTCGTCCTTCTTGAACATCTTGGCATGGGCCGCCGCCGGGGCGGTTTCGCGGTATTCGACACAGGTTACCTTGCCGTCCGGCAGGCGGATCATCATGAAGCCGCCGCCGCCGATGTTGCCGGCAGCGGGATGGGTAACGGCGAGGGCGAAGGCGGTGGCGACGGCGGCGTCCACGGCGTTGCCCCCTTTCTGCAGAATGGCGGCCCCGGCGTCACTGGCCGGAGCGGAGACGGAGACCACGGCGCCATGCTCGAACGCGGTCTTATCCTGGGCCGGAGCGAACGGGACCAGGGGGATGAAACAGACAATGGCAAGAAGTGAGAAGCGGCGCATGGTGGTATCTTTCCCGGAGCGGAGAGTGATGATACGCTAAGAATCTAATCGATCCGCGCGTCTGGAACAAGGAAGCCGTTATGTCTTTCCATCGCTTTGCGGTTGTGCTACTTGTCATTCCGGCGCCCGTGTGTGCCGAGAACTGGCCGGCTTGGCGCGGCCCGCGCGGCGACAACCATGCAAGCTCCGAGCCGCCGCTCACGTGGAACGACAAGGAAAACGTGCGCTGGAAGGTGGCCCTGCCTGGGCCCGGAAACTCCAGCCCGATCCTCTGGGAGGACCGCATCTTCGTCACCCAGTCGTTCGACAAGAAGGGGCACAAGCGCGGCATCCTTTGCTTCAAGCGCCAGAACGGCGCCAAGCTCTGGGAGCGCTCGGTCGACTACAAGGACGACGAGCCCACGCACTCCACCAACCCCTTCTGCGCCGGTACGGCGGCGACCGACGGCAAACGCGTCATCGCCTGCTATGGCTCGGCCGGCGTCCACTGCTACGACCTCGACGGCAAGGAGTTGTGGAGCTACGACGTGGGCAAGCTTTACCACATCTGGGGCAACTCCACCTCGGTCATCCTGTACAAAAACACGGCCATCCTCTGGTGCAGCCCGGGCGAGCGCCAGTTCCTCCTCGCCCTCGATCTCGACAAGGGGACCAAGGTCTGGCAGACCGACGTCCCCGGCGGCAAATTCGGCACGGACGCCAAGGACTGGCTCGGCTCCTGGTGCACGCCGACCATCGCCAAGGTCGGTGACCACGACGAGATGATCCTCGGCGTCCCCGACCAGGTCCGCGGTTACAACCCGGAAACCGGCGACATGCTCTGGTCCTGCGACGGCGCCGGCCGGCTGATGTACACCTCTCCCGTCGTGACGAAAGGCAACATCGTCGTCGCCTTCTCCGGCTTCCATGGCCCCGCGCTGGCCGTCCGGGCCGGCGGGAAGGGGGACGTGACCAAGACGCATCGCCTCTGGGTCCAGGCCAAAGGCAATCCCCAGCGCATCGCCTCACCGCTCCTGGTCGATAACCGCGTCCTCCTCATCGGCGAGAACGCCGTCGTCAACCGCTTCGACCCGGAGACCGGCAAGGAACTCTGGGACAAGGCCCGCCTCGGCGCGAGCAAAGTCTGGAGCTCGCCCGTGCTCGCCGGCGAGCGCGTCTACGTCGGCACGGACGACGGCGACGTCTTTGTCTTCAAAGCCGACGCCATGAAATTCGAACAGCTTGCCCGCAACGAACTGGGCAAGGGGGAGATCATCCGCGGCACTCCAGCCATCGCCGACGGGGCGATCTACATCCGCACCTACAAGCATCTGTGGCGCATCGGGAAATAAATGCTCCTCCGCACGGAACAACTGACCAAGGACTACGGCCGCTTCCGCGCCCTCGACAGCCTCGACCTCCAGGTCGCTCCGGGGGAGATCTTCGGCCTGCTCGGGCCCAACGGCTCCGGCAAGTCGACGGCCCTCAGGCTCATGCTCGGCTTCCTGCGGCCGACGCTCGGGCATGCCTGGATCGGCGAGCACGAATGCTGGAGCGACAGCGTCGCGGCCCGGCGGCAGGTCGCGTATCTGCCCGGTGAGCTGCGGCTTTATGAGAACATGACGTGCCGGCAGCTCGTCCAGTTCCTCGGCCGGCTGCGCGGGCAGCGCGACTTTCACGATCTCGAGCCGCTCGCCAGGGCGTTCGACATCGACATCTCCCGGCCGCTGGCGACGCTTTCCTCCGGCATGAAGCGTAAGGTGGCGCTGCTTCAGGTCTTGTTGCCGCGGACGCCGCTGGTGATCCTCGACGAGCCGACCAACGCCCTCGATCCGACGATGCGCGACGAACTTCTGGAGCAGATCCGGGAAGCGCGGCGGCGCGGCCAGGCGGTCCTCTTCTCCTCGCACGTTCTCGGCGAGGTCGAGCAGGTGTGCGACCGCGTCGGCATTTTGAAGGAGGGCAAGCTGGTCCACGTCCAGCGTCTGGCCGACCTGCGCTCGGCCAAGCGCGTTCATGTCTGGAGCGACAACGACCAGATCACGCCGCCGGCCAAGACCGGCGTCGTGCGCAAGGAGCGCGAGCTGATCTTCGATTACGACGGCCCGCTGCCGGAGCTGCTCGCCTGGCTGGCCGGGCAAGCCGTGCGCGACGTGCGCATCGAGCCGCAAGGCCTGGGGCCGATCTACCACCGCTATCACGGAAACGAGGCATGACGCGCACGCTGTTCCTGAAGCTGCTCCGCGACGTGCGCTTCGGCCTGATCGCCGTCTGCGCCTTGCTCTTTCTGTTCGAGATGCTGTGGGCCCGGGTCACGCACACCATTTCGGTCAGGATCCTGGAAAACCCGACGCTGCGCGCGATGAAGGACCTGTTCGAAAGCGTACTCTTTCAGGGCCCCGGCCAGGTGATCAAGGTGCTGATGGGCGGCGACATCGATGTGACCCGCGCGCTCGACACCTTCTCCATCGGCTTCGTGCATCCGGTCGTGCAGATCATCCTCTGCGTCTGGGCGATCGGCCGCAGCTCGGGGGCGCTGGCCGGCGAACTGGACCGAGGCACGATGGAGCTTCTGCTGGCGCAGCCGGTCCCGCGCAGCCGGCTCGTCCTGGCGCATCTTCTGATCGAATGCCTGGCGATCCCGGCTCTCTGCCTGTCGATGTTTCTGGGCAGCATGGTCGGCCTGGCGGCGGTCGGACTGCTGGACCACGCCAACCCCGATCTACGTGTCGATCCGCTGCGCCTGGCGCCCGCTCTCTTGAGCCATGCTTTCCTGCTCTTCGCGATTTCGGGCCTTTCGATCTTCATCTCCGCCCTGGGCCGCTTCCGCTCGCGCGTTCTCGGCATCGGCGTGATCAGCACGCTTCTCATGTTCCTCTTGAACGTCCTCGCTCAGCTCTGGGGAGATGTGGCGTTTGTCCGGCCGTACACCGTCTTTTACTATTTCGATCCGCAGACGATCATCCTGCACGCCGATTGGGCGCGAATGGGCATGGTCTGGCTGCGCTTGGGCGTGCTGCTGGGACTGGGATCTCTCGGCTATGCCGCGGCGCTGCTCGTCTTCAGCAGAAGGGACCTGCCGGCGCCGCTGTAAACTGTCACCCGCCGAGATCTTGAAGTCGCTGCTGTTCGGAGCGCAGCTCCAGAGACGCTTTGCCGTAGAGGTCCTTCTCGGCCGGGGTGAGCGTGTTGTAGCGTGGTGTCATGTCGTCGACGATCTTACGCAAGAGAGCGATGTTGCGGTTCAGAGCGGCGCGCTCGCGAGCGCGTTCGCCCCAGTCGGGCGTGCTGTCGTCGCAGCCGGCGCAGAGCAGGAGTACGAGAGCGAGGGCGACGCGCATGGTCTCCTCCATGAGCGTCGGCCATTGTGACAGAAGCTCTGAGTAGAGCCAAGGTCAAGCGTCGTCCGGCGCATGCCCGTCAGCGTTTCGAGATCGTCGCGCCGATGCGATTGAGGGAGAGCGCGAAGCCACGGTCGGCGGCGCCGTAGGCCATCAGGGCCTTGTTGAAGTACGGGACGCTGGCGCTGGTGCCGATCTGTTCGAGAACGCGCAGCGCCTCATTGCGTACGGCGCTATCGGTGTCGAGGAGATAGGGCGCCACGTACCCTTCGGCCTTCGACCCCATGCTGCGCAGGGCGTTGGAGGCGGGGAAGCGGTCTTCGCTGAACTTGAGGCGATAAGCGATGTTGTTGGCGAGAGCCGGCTCGCCCATCTTGGCGAGGGTCTCGATCGATTTGTGCCGCAGCCAGGTGTTGGCCGGGTCGTTGACGGTTTTGCACAAAAGCGCCATGCTCTCCTTGTTCCACCAGGAGGCCAGAGCGTTGAAGACCTGATCGCGGCGGAAGACATTGTCCTCGTAGACCAGCGCGTTGAGCCCCTTCGCGGCGGCGTCGCGCAGCGCGGGGACGGCCGGGTTCTTGGCGAGGAACTCGACGGCCTGGTGGCGCACGTCGGCGTTGGCGGAGCCGAGATCCTGGATGGTTTGCTTGACCATGTCTTCCAGGCCGACGCCCGCTTTGGACAGGGAGTTGCGGACGCGTTCGCGCACGAATGGGTTGGGATCGTGGAGATGGGCGAGCAAGCCCTTGGTGTAGGCAGCCGGCGCCAGGCCCGTCAAAAGCTTCTCGGCGGTCCGCTGTTCGCTGGGATTGTTGGCGAGGATGCGGCTGCCGATGGCTTCCGGGACGCCGGCGGTGTCCTTGTAGACGGCGAGCGCGGTGATGAGCTTCTCGCAGTTGGTGTTGAGGTCGGCCTCCTGGACCGCCTTGGCGACCGCGGTGACCGACTCCTTGGTGAGCCAGACCGGGAGGATGGCGGTGGCGCCGTCGGAGACGATGAAGGCGCGCTCCTGGATGAGGAGCATGGTTTTCTCGCACACCTCCTTGCTGCGCTCGGGAGGCGGGCTCTTGATGTCGCGCAGGATGTTGACGCACAGGCCGCGCTGCGAATGCTTCTTGTCGGCCATGATGGCGAGCGCGGCGTCGATGACGACGTTGGCGCCATCCTTGACGGCCCATTTGGCGGCGGCCTTGGCGAGCACGTCGGGGTTGGGATTGAAGGGCCGCTTCTCGCCGAGAACGTCGACGATCTTTTGCGCCACTTCCTTGCTCCGCTCGGGCGGAGGCTCGGGGTACTCGGCCAGGAAACTGACCGCCGCGTCGCGCGCGGGGTGGGCGGGGTCGACCAGGACGCGGACCGCGCCGTCGATGAACTTGTCCTGCTTGGCCCCCGCGTCGCGCAGCGCTTTCTGGGCCGCCATGCGCAGGTTGCCGTCATTGTCGAACACGTACTTGCCCAGTTCCTTCTCGCCGGGCTCTCCCATGGAAGCGAGGCCGTCGAGCGCCATCTGGCGGTCAAAGAATTCGCGCACGGCGATGCGGCCCAGCGCCTGGGCGGCGCTCTCGTCCTTGAACGCGGCCAGGGCCCGGATGATGCGGTCGCGCCCCACCATGAGGCGCCGGCCGGGACGGGTCAGAATGTCGCTCATGCCGGTGGCGTTCTCCGAGGTCGCCCACTTGGCGTACGCCGTGACGAGCTGGTCGTCCCCCGCGAACCGTATGCGGAAGTCGTCGCGTAGGGCGCTTTCCAGCGCCGTGGCGACCTCCTTGCGCTTCATTTGTCCTTCGGGCTTCTCGTAGTTGGCGAAGAAATTGATGGCCGTGGTTTCGTCGCGCCGCGCTTTGAGATCCTCGAGCTTCTCGGCGACCTCCGGATCGTTGTTCGGATCCGACTTGCCGAGGATGAAGATCAGCGCCACGCCGCCGCCGGCCAGGACGAGAACGCCGACGATGATGCCGATGATCAGCCCGGCGCGGCTCTTCTTCGGGGCCGGCTCCTCTTCGAAATCGTCACGCGGCTTACGGACGTCGTCGAAATCCCGGCGCGGACGCCGGCCGCCGCGGACGTCGTCGAAATCATCGCGCGGGCGGCGCGGTCCGCGGTCGTCGCGGCGGTCGCGGTCGCCGCGCTCATCGTCCCGGCCGCGTCGCGCGCCGCTATCGTCGTCGAACGCGGGCCGGGGCGGGGGCGCCGGCGCCGGCACGCGAAGCGGCGGGGCGGCGCTCGCTTCGACGAAGCCCTCGTCTTCGTCGCGCGTGGGTCGCGGCGGGGCGGCGGTCGCTTCGATGATCTCCTCGTCATCCTCGACCTTAGGTCGAGGCTTGGGCGCGGCGGCTTGCGGCGCCGTCTTGGCCGCTTTGGCGGTCGGGACGGCGGCCGGGCGCGGCGCGGCCTTCGGCGCCTCCTGGATGGCGTCCTCCGGGGCGACCATCGTCTTCTTGACATCCGGCTTGTCCGGCTTCTTGGCGGCCGGTTTCCCGACGGTGAAGGCGGCCTGGCACTTCTTGCAGCGGACCTGTTTGCCGAACAGGTTCTCGCCCAGCTTGTACGTAGCCTGACATTGCGGACAGATTGCGGTAACCGGCATGGTGTTGATTTCCAGAAAACGAGTCGACGCTGGCCGCAGCTCGCGCGGGCGCGGACTCCTGCGGGCGCGGACCCCATAATGGTAAGACGACGAACAAGCCGGCTTCAGCCGTTTTTTTTTCCGCTCGGCCGGGCGAAGTCAAGCAGGAACCGGGATGGCCGGATGAAGAACCATATTATGACGAGAACCGGCGTCCCGTGTCATCCCGAAATCCAAGTTCTCTCCTGTCTTCATGGCTTCTCCACAAACCATCGCCTGGATCGGCGGCGCCGACGGCTTTGTCCGCGTCATCGATCAGACGCTGCTGCCGGCCCAGCTTTCCTACCGCGATTGCCGCGGCGTGGAGGAGGTGTGGGAGGCGATTCGCGTTCTGCGCGTGCGCGGCGCTCCCGCCATCGGCGTCGCCGCCGCCATGGGGGTTGTCCTCGGCTTGAAGGGCTTCACGACCGATCGGGGCGCATTCGCGCGGCGCCTCGGCGAGGTGGCGAATTATCTGCGTTCCAGCCGGCCGACCGCCGTCAACCTCTTCTGGGCGCTCGAGCGCATGGAAGCGACCGCCCGGCGCCTGTCCGACCTGGCCCCGGCGGCGCTGCACGAGGCGCTCTGGCGGGAGGCCCTGGCCATACAGACCGAAGACGCCGCTATGTGCCGGGCCATCGGCAAAGCGGGCGCCCATCTTATCCGCAACGGCCAGGGCATCCTCACGCACTGCAACGCCGGCGGTCTGGCCACCGCCGAGTATGGCACGGCCCTGGCCGTCATGTACGCCGCGGCCGAAGCTGGCGCCCGCTTCGCCGTCTTCGCCGATGAGACGCGGCCGCTTTTGCAAGGCGCTCGCCTCACCGCCTGGGAGTTGATGCAGCATGGCATCGACGTCACGCTCATCTGCGACAACATGGCCGCCCAGGTGATGAAGGAGGGGAAGGTCCATGTCGTCATCACCGGCGCCGATCGCATCGCCGCCAACGGCGACGCCGCCAACAAGATCGGCACCTACGGGGTCGCCTTGCTCGCCCACGCCCATCACATCCCGTTCTACATTGCCGCCCCGTCGAGCACCTTCGATCTCTCTCTCGCGGACGGCTCGGCCATTCCCATCGAGCAGCGTGATCCGCGTGAGATCACCCACGGCCTGGGCAGGCAAACGGCGCCGGAAGGCGTCAAGGTCTACAACCCCGCCTTCGACGTCACCCCCGCGCGTCTCATCGCCGGCCTGATTACCGAGCGCGGCATGATTCAGCCTGTGACGACCGAGCGCATCCGCGCCGTGCTGGGTTCTTGACGACGCACAACAGGAGCAGGGTTTCCATGGAGTTGTTGCAACGGGCGGCGCGCGGTTTCGAGACGGTGGACGTCGAGGTCGGGCAGCGCGTCGAGGCGCTCGGGCATCTCGAGCGCTGGCTCACGCTTCCCGAGTTCGCCACCTATCGCCCACAGCTGCACTGGCTGATCGCGGAAGAAAAATGGGCGCCGCTTCTCGATCGCTTCTACCAGGTCCTTCCCTTCGGCACGGGCGGCCGCCGTGGCGCCGTCGGCATCGGTCCCAACCGGATGAACCTGTGGACGCTCGGCGCTTCCGTGCAGGGACATTGCGAGTACCTGAAAGAGTCATTTCCCAGCGCCGGCGACATCAAGGTGGTCCTCGCCTACGACGTACGCCGCTTCGAGGACCAGCGCCAGAGCTACAATCCCGCCTTGCCCAATCCGGTCCTTCATCTCTCGTCGCGCCAGTTCGCCGCATACGCCGCCCGCGTCTACGCCGCCAACGGCATCCACGCCTGGACTCTGCCCGAGGACAGCCCACGTTATCTCGCCACGCCGGAGCTGTCCTTCGCCATCCGCCTCCTCGGCGCCCAGGGCGGCCTCAATATCTCCGCCTCCCACAACCCGGCCGACGACAACGGGGCCAAGTTCTACGACGAGCGCGGCGCCCAACCGGTCCCCCCCGAAGACCAGATCATGGCCGACCTCGTCAACCAGGCGCCCGCCATCAAGGAGCTGCCGTGGCCTGACGCCGTCCGCGCCGGCCGCATCCATTTCCTCGATGCGGCGCCGCACAAGGCGTACATCGGCCTGTGCGCCAAGCAGAGCCTCGTGCCGTCGCCGCGCTTCGATGAGTTCCAGGTCGTCTTCACGCCGTTGCACGGAGTGGGCGCGTTGACCGCCATGGAGACCTTGCTCGAGTGCGGCTTCCGCGTGCGGCCCGTCACCGAGCAGATGACGCCGGATGGTCTTTTCCCCAACGCCCGCTCCGCCAATCCCGAAGTCCCCGCCTCGATGGACCGTGGCGAACGCCTCGCGCGCGAGCTGTGCGCGGACCTGGTGCTGGCCACGGATCCGGACGCGGACCGGCTCGGTTGCATGGCGCCGGACGCGGCAGGCGAGTTTCGCTTCCTCACCGGCAACCAGATCGCCGCCCTGCTCACCCACTTCAAGCTGGCGAAGCTGATCGAGAACGGCATGGCGCCGGACGCTCCCCTTGTCTTGACGACGCTGGTGACCACGGGCCTGATCGCGCGCATCGCCCGCCATTTCCGCGCCCAGGTCGTCGACAATCTCCTCGTCGGCTTCAAGTACATGGCCGACGTGCTCTGGCAGCTGGAGCAGCACGGCGCCTGGCAGGACGTGCAGGGAACGCCGGAAGACTTTGTCATCGCCTGCGAGGAGAGCCACGGCATCCTCCTGACACCGAAGGTCCGCGACAAGGACGCGGCCGCCGCGGCGCTTCTGCTCGCCGAACTCGCCCTCGATCAAAAACGCAAAGGCCGGACCGTCGTCGACTACCTCGACGATCTGCACCGGCAGTTCGGCTACTTCCGCAATGAGCTGCGGACCATCGTGCTGCCGGGCGTCGAGGGGAAGCGCAACATGGCGCGGCTGCTGGATCGCTTGCGCGGCGATCCTGCCCGGGTCGATTGGCGGCTTGGTTTTCGACAGGTAGACGACCTGTGGGATGAGGACGGTTGGATGGGCCCATTCAAGGGAGAGACCGACCGCGCCGCCTGAAACTTTCTGGAAGTCTTTCACATGGGGAGCGACGCCCGGATCGCCCTGCGGCCCAGCGGCACGGAGCCCAAGGCGAAGGCATACCTGGAGCTGTCGTCACCCCCCTGCCCGCCGGGAGAGCGAGCGGCGGAGTGGCACAAGCGCTGCGCGGACATCGATGGACGGCTGGACCGGCTCGCCGAGGAATTCGTCGCTCTTTGCGTCTAACTAACGGCGGCTTGAGACCTGCGTGGGGCAGGCCGCCTGGCCTGCCAACCCGGGCAGGCCAGGCCGCCTGCCCCACGTTTTGAAACAGGCGGCTCAGCCGACTTTCGCGACGCATTCGCGCATATAGCGGATGCTTTCGCGCGCAATCGTCACTGGGTCAGGCGTGTAGTCGAACACCTCGACCGAGACCCAGCCCTGATAGTCCACGTCGCGCAGCGCCTTGAAGATCGGCACGAAATTGGTGGCGCCGAAGCCGGGACCGCGTTTGTTCGGGTCGTTGGCGTGGAAATGCTTCATGTCTTTGTGATGGCGGCGGACCAACTCAGGGGCTGAGGCCTCATCCGTGCTCATCGCCTTTACATCGAGATGAAGCGCGAACCGGGGCGAGTCGAGGCGACGCAACATGGCGACGCCCTCCGAGGCCGTGTTCAGGAAATCGGCTTCGGGCGGCGACAGCGGTTCGAGGCAGATGGTGACGCCGGTCTCCGTCAAGGCGGGGATGACGCGCTGGAACGTATCGATGGCCCAGTCCGTCGCCTGTTCCCGGGACGCCCCCGCGGGGATGCGTCGCTGCGCCGGCGAGCCGAAGACCATCAGGGAGCCGCCCAGGTCGCGGCAGCAGCGCGCCAGCTCGACGATGTAGTCGGCGGTCCGGCGTCGCACGTCCGGGTCTTTCGAGGTAAGCTGAAGCCCCTCGGTCTTGGCGAGCAGCCAGTGCAGACCGATGATCGGGATACCCGCCTTCTCGGCGCCGGAACGAAGGTCGCGGCGCTGCTGCGCCGTGACCTCGGTAATGCGCGGCGCGAGCGTGAAGGGAGCGATTTCGAGCCCGGTGTATCCCAGCTCGGCGGCGGTGGCGCAGACCCTGGCGTGTTCCCAGCCTTCGAAGGTTTCGTTGCAGATGGCGTAACGCATTGGGTTGCCGGCGAAACGAGGATGTCGATCCGAAAAAACCGGCCGGTCGTTTCAGCATCGGGGCGGACCGGGCGGACCGGGGCAGGGCCCACATCGCTATCTCAAGATATAGGAAAGCGGCGGTGAAGCACAAAGCGCCGCCGATATCACTCATTCACGAAGCAGGACCGCGACCGGAAATGTCTTGAACAACTCCCGCAATGACAACGACGCCGGCCCCTCCCGGCTCGGTACCTTCAGCCGCTCTCCGGTAAAGATATTTCGCCACGTGCCCTGGCCGATGTCGTGCGGGAAGAGGAGCTGTGCCTCGCCCCAGATGTCGCCCAGCGGCAGCTTTTCCATCTCGTCCAGGATCCGGACGACGCGCACCGGCGTCGCGACTGCCAGGGCCTGCGCGCCCTCCAGCCGCGCGAAGGCGACGACGCGACCCGCTTCCAGACGCAGCGTCTCGAGCGGTTCGTAGGCGCCGTCGAGGAACAGGCGGGGATGGCGCTGGCGCAACATGAGGAGCTGATGGACGACGTAGAGCTTGACCTTCCCCTCCTTCGCGCAGTCGAGCAACTGCCGGGCCAGTGGAGCGAGATCCGGGCCGGCGCTTTCGATGTTGCGGCGGACCTCGTCGAGCATGGCGCCGCGCCGTTCGAAATCGACGGGCCGGCGGTTGTCGGGGTCGACGAGGCTGAAGTCCCAGATCTCGCAGCCCTGGTAGATGTCCGGCACGCCGGGGCAGGTGAACTTGAGCGTCGTCTGGGCCAGGCCGTTCAGGAAGCCAAAGTAAGCGAGGCGGCGCGCGAAGGCGTCCAGGTCCTGAAGGAAGGGCGTGGCGGCGCCGTCGGGCAGGATGGCCTGGATGAACGTCTGCAGCGCCTTGTCGTACGCTTCGTTCGGGTTCACCCAGCTCGTGTACACTTTCGCCTCGCGCGTCGCCTTGGTCATGTAGGCGGCGATGCGGTCCCGAAGAGTCCTATACTCGTCCGCGCTCATCGGTTTGACCGGCCAGGCGCCGAGGAGCGTCTGGTAGAGGAGGTAACGGTCGTTGGCGGAAGGGGCCGATTTGCCGTCGAGGTCGGTGAGGCAGCCGGCGTGCCATTTCCGCCAGCGCGTCAAAGCCTCTTCCCATTCGTCCGGCAGCTCGGAGAGGGCATTCAGGCGGGCGCGGATGTCCTCGCTGCGCTTGGTGTCATGGGTCGAGGAACTGAGCATGGCGGAGGGCCAACGCCGGCTTCGTTCCTGGTTCTGGCCGTGAAACGCGGCGACGGAGAGACCGAAGCGCTCGGGATGGCCGCCGACCTCGTTGAGCGTGACGAGCCGGTTGTAAACATAGAAGGCCGTGTCCTCCACCCCCTTGGCCATGATGGGCCCCGTCATCTGCTGGAAGCGCAGGACCCAGTGGGTGATCTCATCCCGGTCCTCCTCGGCGAACTCATTCAGGTTGCGCAGGAGGAGAACGTCCTGGAGGAAATCGAAGATCTCGGCGGCGGTTCCCGGATTGCGGCTCTTGGCTTCGTGCACGGTCAACTCGATGAAGCGGCGGTCGTGCTCGGCGACCTGGCCCGGGCCGGTGACGTAGGTGCGGTATACGGGGAGGGCGGCGATGACCTCGCGGATGGCGTGGCGCAGGTTGTTGAGGGTGAAGTCGCGGTAGTGGCGGTTGCGCTCGGTGATGTTGTCGAGGCGCTGGGCCAGCGAGTTGATCTCGCCGGCCATGGCGATCTGCATGATGCGTTTCTTGGCGTCGTAGACGAGCTCAATGAAGTCACGCTGCTCGCCGCTGAAATCGCGGTAGATGCGGTCGAACGCTTCCTCGTTCTCGCGCGCGACGAACAGGCTGTTCACAGAGACGAGGAAGTCGTACCCCACGGTGCCCGCGACGGCCCAGTCGAGCGGCAACGGCTCCTCCTCCGAGAGGATCTTCTCGGCGACGACGTAGCAGGGCCAGTGCCGGGCCGACTCCGGCGGGGGCGGCGCGCCTTCGACCAGGGGCTTGCGCGCTCCATTCGCCGCCGTTTCGCTCCAGAGGCGCTCGAACTGCTGTTCGAGAAGGCTTTCGGGCAGGGGCGTGGCTATTCGGCCGCGGAGCTTGCCGAGGAAGTAGGCGCGCTGGAGCGACCGGAAATAGCCCGCGGGGTCGCGCAGACCGTCCGGATGGTCGATGCGCAGGCCGGTCGCTTTCCCCTGGTTGACAAGCTGGAAGATGAGCGCATGCGTCGCCTCGAAGACCTCGGGCAGCTCCATGCGGATCGCCGCCAGCTCGTTGATGTCGAAGAAGCGGCGGTAGTTGATCTCCTCCGTGGCGACGCGCCAGAAGGCCGGACGATACGACTGCTCGCCGATGAGCGCGTCGAGGCGATCGAAGGAGCGCGGCTCCGCGGGGGCGCCGTTGATGACGGCGAGACTCCCCTCCAGGGACGCCTTGACGGCGCTCGTGTCCTCGACGAGCCGGGCGAGGCGCCGCCGCACGCTTTCCTTCTCGCGATAGAGCTGCTCCATGGCCTTGGCGTTCAGCTCGCGGTTGGGCGGGAGGCGCCGCAGCGCGTTGACCAGGCTGCCCAGCTCGAGGACGGCGTCGTCCTCGTCTCCCACTTTCTTCGCCAGGTCGGCGAGACACAGCTCCAGCACCACGGTCGCCGAGCGGGGTGAGACCGGCAGCGGCGTCTGGTAATAGTGCAGCCAGAACAAGCCGTTGTCGAAACTGAGGCGGAGGTTGCCCCGTTCCAGCTCGGTACCGTACATGCCTCCCAGGATGGGCAGCAGCACCTTGCTTTCGAGGTTGGGGTTGGTGGGCCGCCAGTCGATGTCGAAGAAGCGGGCGTAGCGCGACGCGGGGCCGTTCTCGAGGACGTCGAGCCACCAGACGTTGCACGGGTCGCCGACCCCCATGTGGTTCGGCACGACGTCGAGGATCAGGCCCATCTTTCGCTCGGCGAGAGCGGCGGCCAGGGCAGTGAAGCCGGGCCCTCCTCCGAGCTCGGGATTGATCCGGCCATGGTGGCAGACATCGTAGCCGTGCATGCTGCCCGGCTTGGCCTGAAGCACCGGAGACGTGTAGACGTCGCTGACGCCGAGGCGGTGGAGATAGGAGACGACGCCGCGGGCCGCCTCGAAGGGGAAGGCCTTGGTCAATTGCAGGCGATAGGTGGCGAGAGGCAGCGGGTTGTCACGCCAGAGATTGTCGGCGAGGTTCTCGAGCGTCGGGCTGGTCAGGACCTCGGCGACTTTTTTTTTAAGGTCCTCCACCGCAATCCCGAGCGCGTCTCCCATGACGACGAACGCTTCGAGCCACTCGCGCGCCGCCGGCGCTCCGGCCTGCGCCTGCTGCGCCATCGCGGGAAAAGTCGTCCGCTCCACGTCGAACCAGACGTTCTGCGGCTTCCAGTAATCGACCTCGAACGGCATGTCGGCGCCGAGCGCGATCGTCTGCGTCACGTGCCGCAAGAGGTCGATCTGCTCCGGGGTTTCGCGCCAGCGCTCCGCGGCGCGGCCCAGCGCCCTGGAGAACTTGTAGCCGAGATCGGCGCGCGGGGCTTGAACGCCCCACTCCTCGGCTTCGCGCACCAGGGCGCGCAGCCGGTCCGGGTCCGGGTCCTCCTCGCCGAAATGCCAGCGCAGGTCGGTGGCGAAAAGCAGCTCCGCGGTCACCTGGTAGGGGAGGGGCAGGGGAACGTGCAGGTGCTTGAGAAAGCGCATGATCGGCTGCTGCTGGGCGTAGACGCGGCTGAAGGTGTCGACGACTTCGTTGACGTTGGTGTTGAGCAGTTTCTTGAGGACGCGGCGCTGTTCGTCGCGGAACAGCGATTCCAGCGAGAAGTAAGGTTCGCAAAAATGTCGGTCGATCAGGCGCACGAGGCTCGCGACGTCCACCCGCTCGAACGCTTGCGCGAACTCCTGGCCCGTCGCGCGGTGGATCGCCTCCCCGGCATAGGGCCGCACCCCGGCGTAGACGTTGTGATCGCCGAAATGCACGGCCCCGAAGGTATAGTCGCGCGCTTCGCCCGTGATCCGGGAATGCAACGAGGCCCGGCCCAGGACCAGCCGCGTCCGCCCGGCCTCGCGCAGCTCCTGCCCGAGGCGCTTCACCTGGTAACAGTAGAGCGTAGTCTCTTCGTCGTAGCCCTCGAAGAGCGAGCTGATCGCGTAATGCGCGGTGATGCGTTCCCAGCTCACTTGCATGGGCCGGACAAACTTTTCATAAACCGTTCGCCCGTCCGCGTGGTCGCGCAGATTGCTCTTGGCCTCGCTGAGGATGGCGAGGAAGTCCGCCTCGAAGGATTCCCCAAAGACCTCGTGCGCCAGCTGGAGGGCCCGGCCGGCGAACGCGAGGATCTGCGTCGATTCCAGGCCGCTGACCTCGTCGAAGAACCAGCCGCAGCTCGTGTACATCAGGAGCAGGTTGCGCGACATCTCGAGCAGCTTGCGGACGAGAACCTGGTCGTCGGCGCTCAAGCGCTGCCTCTCGTGCTGGGCGAAGAAGCGTTCGAGCGACTGCTCGGAACGGTCGAGAATGACGTCGACGTAGGCGTCGCGCGCCGCGGCCGGGTCCTTGAGGTAGCGTCCCGCCATTTCCTGGAAGCGTGGCGCCAGGGCGTCGCGCACATGATCGAGGGCCTGGCGCAGCGGGCCGCGCCATTGCTGGTTCCAGCCGGCGCGGCCCGAGTTGCAGCCGCAGTGCGCGCGCCAGCGCTCGATGCCGTGGAAACAGCTCCACGAGGTATTGCTCGCGATATCGACTTCCCACTGGGGTGGATGCAAATGGAGGAACTCGGCGTAGTTGGTCAGCCGGGCCAGGCCGGCCTCCTGGATGTGGTTGAGGGCGTAGGCAAGCGCCATGTCGCCGTGTGCCGAGTGGTGTCCGTAGGATTCGCCGTCGGTCGCGATGTGGACGAGCTGGGCGCCGGGCCGGTCGTCAAAGCCGCCGATCAGACGTTGGGCGAAGTTCTCGCCTTTTTGCAGCAAGCGCTCGAACGCCACGCCGCGCGCGATGTCGGCGTCGAAGAAGAACAGGTTGATCGACCGTCCCGACGGCAGCTTCTGCGCGTAGACGGTGCGCGTGTCGATCTTGCCGTCGCCGACGTCGATCCAATGCTCATCCCCGAGCTTCCGCACGCGCCGGGCTTGATGGGGCGCCAGGACCGTGAAACGGACGCCTTCCTCCGCGAGGACTTCGAGGGTTTCGTGATCGACGGCCGTCTCCGCGAGCCACATCCCATCGGGGCGCCGGCCGAAGCGCGCCTCGAAGTCGCGGATGCCCCAGCGCACCTGCGTGACCTTGTCCGCCCGGTTGGCGAGCGGCAAGATGACGTGGTTGTAGACCTGTGCCAGCGCCGAGCCGTGGCCTGAGAAGCGTTTCTGACTCTCCTGGTCGGCGTCTAGAATGAGACGATAGATCTCGGGCCGCGCTTCCTGCATCCAGGCGAGGAGCGTGGGGCCGAAGTTGAAGCTGATCCAGGCGTAGTTGTTGACGAGCTGGCGGATACGGCCGTGACCGTCCATGATGCGGGCGACGGCGTTGGGGGCATAGCATTCGGCGGTGATGCGCTCGTTCCAGTCGTGATACGGATGCGCCGAATCCTGAAGCTCGACCACTTCGAGCCACGGGTTCTCGCGCGGCGGCTGGTAGAAATGGCCGTGGATGCAGACGAATCGCTCCATGAGGTCTCACCGGAGGGATGCAGGGGTTGGGCGTCCGGCGTTGGCGCGGGACGACCTCGGCTTTGGGCGGCGGGAAGTGCGGTTAACTCATTGTAAGGGGGACAGGGGCGGCGCGAAAGCGACGCCGGAAGTTTTGGTGTAGCGGCGTACTGGACGCTCATGCCTTGGCCTGGCGTTTGCGCCGCGGCGCCGCGCCGGGCGGCTTGGGGGCCGGCGCCGGGGACGCTTGCGGTTTCGCCTCGCTTAGACGCCTTTGGACGTTCTGCGCCGCCAGCTCGAGGAAGCGCTCCTGGCTGCGTAGCGGCGGCTGGTTGGCCGGACGCTCGACGCGGCGATAGCTGCCGTCCGGCGCCAGCAGCCGCGCCTTGACGTTGTCCGCCAGCGAGGTCGCCAGCACCTCGGCGATCAGGCGTTGCTTGAGCTCCGGCTGCTCGATGGGGAAGACGACCTCGACGCGCCGGCTCAGGTTGCGGTCCATCCAGTCGGCCGAGCCGATGTAGACGTCCGGCTCGCCGTTGTTGTGGAAATAGAAAATGCGGCTATGCTCCAGGAAGCGGTCGACGATGCTCGTCACCCGGATATTGTCGCTGACGCCTGGGATGCCCGGCCGCAGCGCGCAGATGCCGCGGCAGACAATGTCGATCTTCACTCCCGCCTGACTGGCGCGGTAGAGGGCCTGGATCACGGCGGGCTCCAGGAGGCCGTTGATCTTGCAGATGATGCGCCCCTGTTTTCCCGCCTTCTGGTTGGCCGCCTCCTGGCCGATCTTCTCGATCATGAAGGCCTGCATGCGGCTGGGAGCGACGACGAGCTTGCGCCATTGCGGCAGCTCGGAATAGCCGGTGAGGTAGTTGAAGAGGGCGGACACATCGTCGCAGAAATCGGGGTTGCACGTGAAGAAGCCGAGGTCGGTGTAGAGGCGGGCCGTTTGCGGGTTGTAGTTGCCGGTGGCGAGATGGACGTAGCGGCGAATGCCGTCATCCTCGCGGCGGACGACGAGAGCGACCTTGCAATGCGTCTTGAGGCCGATGAAGCCGAAGACGACGTGGACACCCGCCTTTTCGAGCTCGCGCGCCCAGAGAATGTTGCGCTCTTCATCCATGCGCGCCTTGAGCTCGATGACCGCGGTCACCTGCTTGCCGTTGTCGGCGGCCTGCTGCAGGGCGCGGACGATGGGGGAATCGCTGCTGGTGCGGTAGAGCGTCTGCTTGATGGCGAGCACCCGTTCGTCGCTGGCCGCGGCTTCGATGAAGTCGACGACCGGCCCGAAGCTGTCGTAGGGGTGGTGCAGCAAGATGTCGCGGCCGCGGATGGCCGCGAAAACGTTGGGAGCCATGGCAAAGTCCGGGACCGGCTGCGGCACGAACGGGGCGTCGCGCAGATGCGGGTAGCCGGACAGGCCGTGGATCTGGAACAGGGCGGTGAGGTCGAGCGGGTCGGGGGTGGCGTAGACGTCGCTCGGCTCGAGGTCGAGGGCGTTCACCAGGA
Source organism: Gemmataceae bacterium (assembly GCA_046350295.1). Taxonomy (GTDB): domain Bacteria; phylum Planctomycetota; class Planctomycetia; order Gemmatales; family Gemmataceae; genus JAXMAR01. The sequence goes on along the minus strand of JAXMAR010000031.1, from coordinate 40,439 downwards.
AGTTCTGAATCTCCGGCAGGGCGCCCGCTTCGATTTCGAGGCGAACGGCAAAGGCGCGGCGGCGTTTGCGCACCTCCTCCTCGATGGTCTTGAGGAGGTCCTCGACCTCGTCGTCGTCGATCTCGTATTCGCTGTTGCGCGTGACGCGGAAGACGGCGGACTGTTCCAGGATCATGCCGGGGAACAACTCGGGCAAGCGGCGGCGGATGACCGTCTCCAGGGCGATGAAGGCGGCATTTTTCTCGCCGGGCAACTGCACGAAGCGTGGCAAGACGGCGGGGACCTGGACGACGGCGAAGAGACGCTCCTGGCTCTGGGGACGGCGGAGCAGCACGCTCAGGTTCAGCGACTTGTTGGCCAGATGGGGGAACGGATGGCCCTGGTCGATGGCGAGGGGCGTGAGGACGGGGAAGATCTGGCGGCGGAACATCTCGTCGAGATAGCGGCGCTGGTCTTCGCTCAGGTCTTTCTCGCCGCGGAAGCTGACGCCCTCTTTTTCCAGAAGCGGGACAAGTTCCTTCTGCAAGCAACCGTAGGCGGCGTCCAGCATCTGCCGGACCGAGGCGCTGATTCGCTCGAGCTGCTCGCTGGGGGGCATGCGGTCGGCGCCGGAGCCGACGGCAATGCGCGCTTGCACTTTTTGCTGCAAGCCGCCGACCCGGACCATGAAGAACTCGTCGAGGTTGGAGCTGAAGATGGCGAGGAACTTGAGACGCTCCAGAAGAGGAACCGACGGATCGCGCGCCTCCTCGAGGACGCGGCGATTGAACTCGAGCCAGGTCAACTCGCGGTTGATGTAGAGGGAGGGATCGTCCAGGGAGGGGACGGTCGTTTCCCCCTTGCGCGCGAATGGCGGCGACATGCCATCGGCGGCCGCACGAGGCGGGGTTCCATTGGCGATAGGTGCACCGGATTCGGGGGGCATTTGAGGGCTCCTGGCCTAGTGGCTGGCATAGGCTCGCGAGGGTGTCCCGACCATGGCCGGGATCGTATTTTCATCCGGCTTTCAAGTTCAGGCAACCTTTCGGTTTTCATGCCGTCTTAATCACAGCGGCCCTAACTTGTGGATATGCAGAAGGTTGAGTGGATTGTGCCCAATTTTTAGGAGGTCGGACAATGAGGGGAACATGGTTGCGCTCGATGGTAGCGCTGGGAGTGAGCGCGGGGTTGCTCGGCTTTTTCGCGCAGGATGCGGCGGCTCAGCGGAAGGGGGACCAGGACGCGATCCGCGCCCAACTGGAGAAGCTCAAGGAGCAGGTACGGGCGCTCGAAGCGAAGCTCGGCAAAGGCGCCGAGCCCAAGGGGAAGTTCGGCAAGTTCGAGGGGAAGTTCGATCCGGCCAAGGCCAAGGAGATGTTCAAGAAGTTCGAAGGGGGCAAAAGCAAGATCGATCGCGAGGAACTTCGGGCGGCCTTGCGGGAGTTGTTCAAGGAGAAGTTTGAAGGAGCCAAGGGAAAGTTCGACAAGAAAGACATGGCCAAGAAGTTCGGCGAAAAGGGTAAGGGTGGTCCTCCCTGGGCGCGCGGCGGGATGATGGGCAAGGGCGGCCCCCCGTGGATGCGCGGCGGCGAGAAGGGCAAGGGTGGTCCCGACATGCGTGGCAAGGGCAAGGGTGGTCCCGACGTGGCGCGCGGCAAGGGTAAGGGCGGTCCCGACATGGCGCGCGGCAAAGGCAAGGGGGGCCCGATGGCCCGCGGCGGCGACCGTGGCGCTCCGCCTTCGCGCGACGCCGAGCTGCGGCGGGCGCTCGACCAGCTCGATCGAAGCGTTCAGGCGCTGCGCAAAGCGCTCGAACAGCGCGGCCGTTAACGTAGGGTTTTCTTCAGGTCAACGGAACCTGGCGAAAAAAGCCCCCCCATCGGGGGGCTTTTTTCGTTTCTCTCGTCGCTCCATCTTCTCAAAAAACTGGTCTCCCCAACAAAATCTCCTTCTGGTAGATTTCGGCCGCTTCAACGACCAATAAAGGGCTCCCGTGCCGATCGGGGACTGGGATCCGGCAAGGGAGGAAAGCTGGGGAAGGCGTCGTCCCGGCGGAAATGCGCTTGTCGCCGGGCGTTCGGAAACACAGACAGCGGATGGCCGCGGACAAGGAGGTCCGGACGTGGCCGGCGGCTGGCGGATACGGCACAAGCTGATCTTGGGCATGGGCCTGGTGGGCGCCGTGATGGCGCTCCTGCTCGCGGGCACGCTGAAGGGCCTGGCGAGTTACCGCGCCACGCGCCAGACGATGGAGAGCAAGCTGGAGGAATTGAAGAGAGCGGTCGAATTACGGCAGTACGCCAGCATCCTCGTGGTTCCCTGCAAAGACACGCTGGGACAGGCCGGCGAGATGCGTTCGCGACTCAAGAGCGTGGAAAAGGCCCTGGGCGAATATGACATCGCCTTGCAGCTAACCCTGCTGCAGAATCGCGATCCGGGACATGGCTTCCGGGTTACGCCGCAGGTGCAAGGCGTGCGCGAGAAGCTCGCGGAGTTCGAAAAGGCCCTCGCGGTCGCGGAACAACCGACCATCCTGAAGCCGTGGGACACGGTGCAGTTGCCGTTCGTGCTCCGCCCCAAAAGCGACGAGGTCATCCAGGCGTCGGTCGATCTGATCGACGCCATCAACCTCGATCTGCAAAGCCGGCTCAACGCCGCCAAGAAGGATTACACGATCAGTTTCGCCATCGTCATCAGCACCAGCGCCTTCGCCGTGCTGCTCCTGGCCGGGCTGTTGCGTTTCTTCTATCGCTGGGTCCATCATCCGATCCGCGATCTCGAAAGCGGCGTGAGCCGGGTGGCACAGGGCGATTTCGAGCACGCCATCGAGATCCACTCCGGCGACGAGATCGAGGATCTGGCCAAAGCCTTCAACGACATGACGAGCCGTTTGCGCGAGATGTATCGCGACCTGGCGCAGCAGGTGAACGAGCGAAGCCGTCAGCTGGTGCGCTCGGAGCGCCTGGCGGGCGTCGGCTTTCTTGCTGCCGGTGTCGCCCATGAAATCAACAATCCCCTCGCCGGCATCGCCTTCTGCTCCGAGGCGCTCAAGCGACGCTTGACCGAGTTGTTCAGCCCGGGCAACTTCAAGGAGCAGATGGCGGCAGGTACCCAGCAGGAGAGGGAGATCTTCACCAAGTACCTGAACATGATCGAGGAGGAGGCGTTCCGCTGCAAGAATATCACGCAGAAACTCCTGGCCTTCAGCCGCGGCGGCGAAAAGCGGCGCGAGCCGACGAACATGGGAGACCTGGTGCAGAGCGTGGTCGACATGGTGCAGCACCACGACACCTGCAAGGGCAAGGACCTGGTCTTCCAGCCGGCGCAGCAGATCGAAGCGTGGGTGAACGGTCAGGAGGTCAAGCAGGTCTTCCTCAACCTCGTGATGAACGCCCTCGACAGCATGGACGAAGGCGGCCGGCTCACGATCACGCAGCACATGAAAGCGGGCATGGTGGAAACGGTGTTCCAGGATACCGGCTGCGGCATGAGCGGCGACGTCCTGGAGAACATCTTCGAGCCGTTCTACACGCGCAGCCGATCGGGCAAGGGAACGGGCCTCGGTCTCTCGATCAGCCACCAGATCATCACGCAGCACAACGGTGACATCGAGGCGAACAGCGGCGGGCTTAACAAGGGCAGCACGTTCATCGTGCGGCTACCGCTGAAGCCACCGGCGGATCAAACTGGGGACCACGAGGAACAGGACCCGCCGGAGGTGGAGTTCAAGAAGTTCGCGCAGAAACGGCGGAAAGCGGCGTAAGGGGTTTGGAGCAAGAGGCGCCGCGAAGAGAGGAAAGGGAGGGAATCCGCATCTTCTCACGGCGGAGCCCGGCCTGTGAAAGGGGAGCGTAATTCGGCCTCGCCGCGATTTTGCATCCGTGCTATGCGTGTGGTCGGTCGCCCGGAGATGACGGGAAGGCAAGGAGGCTTCGCTTGGCTGCCAAAGGACTGCGGATTCTGTTCGCCGACGACGAGCGTTCGCTGCAGGAGTTCATGCGCTCCGAGCTGCCGCGCCTGGGGCACGACGTGGTGGTGTGCCCGGACGGCAAGCAGGCGGTGAAGGCGCTCGAGAAGGGAACATTCGACGCCGCGATCCTGGACCTGCGCATGCCCGGTCTCACCGGCATCGAGGTGCTCGAACAGATCAAGCTGGTTTCTCCCGATACTGAAGTCGTCATCATGACCGGGCATGCCAGCATGGAGACCGCGATCGAGGCGGTCCGGCTCGGCGCCTTCGACTACGTCACCAAGCCCTGCAAGCTCGCCGAGATCGAGGCGGTGCTACGGAAAGTCGCGGAGAAGCGCGACCTCAAGAACAAGGCGATGGCGCTGCAGAGCCGCGTGCAGGCGGCGGAGGGGCCGTCGATCCTGATCGGCGCCTCGCCGGCGATGCAGGGGGTGCACCGCCTCATCGCCACCGTCGCGCCGACCGAATCGACTGTGATGATCCTCGGCGAGACCGGCACCGGCAAGGAGCTGGTGGCGCGCACGCTCTATCAGCAGAGCAAGCGCGTCGACCAGCCGTTCGTCCCCGTCAATTGCGGCGCCCTCTCGGAGAACCTGGTCGAAAGCGAGCTGTTCGGCCATCGCAAGGGAGCGTTCACCGGCGCCGACCGCGACCACAAGGGCCTCTTCGAGGTCGCCAATGGCGGCACGCTCTTTCTCGACGAAGTCGGCGAGCTGAACAAGAACATCCAGGTGAAGCTCTTGCGCTTCCTCGAATCGGGTGAAATCCGCCGCGTCGGCGAGACCGAGCCGTTCCGCACCGACGTCCGCGTGCTGTGCGCCACCAACCGCAATCTGCGCGAGATGATCGAGCAGGACGAGTTTCGCGAGGACCTTTATTTCCGCATCAACACCTTCGAGATTCGCCTCCCTTCCCTCAAGGAACGGCGCAGCGACATCCCCGATCTGGCGAAGCATCTCCTGGCCCGTGCCGCCCGCCGGCCGATGGAACAGGTCAATGAGCTGTTGACCCCCGACGCCATCGACACGCTGCTCGAGTACCACTGGCCGGGCAACGTCCGCGAGCTGGCGAACGTGATGGAGCACGCCTTCATCCTCTCCGGCGGCGCCCCGATCACCAGCGAGCACCTGCCGTACCACCTGCGGCACGGCACGACCGCTACCACGATCCCGCTCGCCAAGCCGGCGATGGGCGTCGTCACGCCGCCGCCGTCGGCAGAGCTGCCCAAGACACTCAAAGAAATCGAGATGGACCACATCCTCAAGGTCCTGGAGAAGCACAAGGGCAACAAACCCGCCGCCGCCGCCGAGCTGGGGATCGTCCTGAAGACCCTTTACAACAAGCTGAATCAATGGCAGGAGGAGCGGGCGAAGAGCGCGGGATGATATTTTGTCTTTGTTTAGCCGCGGTTCGTAGAACCGCGGCGGACCCCATCCTCGGGCGAGATCGGCGAACCGGGCTAAACCGCGGCGGTTTCCAATGCGCATTCTGATGCTCTCCGACCACGAAACTCAGGGAGGCGCCGCCGTCGCCGCGAGCCGCCTCGCCGAGGGACTGGCGGAGCGGCATGAGGTGCTGCGCTGCGTTCTCAATCCCGACGGCGAGACGCATCCGTGGTCCACGCGGCCACTCGCCGGCGCCGGCTTTCTCGCCCGGCAGGCTTTTCGCCTCGCCCGCCGTTTTCTCCCCGTCGCCTGGTATCGCCCCGGCTATCGCCGCGCCGCTTTCTCCCGGCTGAAGCACGTCCTCGACCGCTTCCGCCCCGATGTCATCAACGTCCACAACCTTCATGGCGGCTTCGAGCGCGGTTGGGGGACCGACCTCGTCGACCTCTGCGCCACGCACGCGCCCACGGTCTGGACGCTGCACGACATGTGGAGCTTCACCGGCCGCTGCGCCTACGCCTACGATTGCCGCGCCTTCGAGACCGGCTGCTCCGGCGCGTGTCCGACGCGGCAGGAGTATCCGGCGCTCAAGCCCGCGCAGATCACGCCCGCCTGGCAAGAGCGGCGTGACCTGATGCGACGGCATGCGAATCTCTCCGCCGTCGCCCCGTCGCGCTGGCTGGCGCGGGAAGCGTCGCTTGGCCTCTGGAAGATGCGGCGTGTTGACGTCATTCCCTACGGTCTGCCCCTGGAACTCTATCGACCGGTGGATCGTAAGGAGGCGCGGCGTCGGCTCGGTCTGCCGTTGGAGGGGCCCATCGTTCTGATCGCCGCGCATTCGTTGAGCGAGCGCCGCAAAGGGGCGGATATTCTGCCGGACGTTTGGCCGCGTCTCAAGACGCCGTTCACGCTTGCCGCGATGGGGCATGGGCAGGTGAGCGCGGGAGAGCACATCCAGGTACGGCCTCTCGGCTTCATCGGCGAGCCGTTCCGCCAAGCGCTGGCGTACTCGGCGGCCGACCTCCTGTTGCACCCGGCGCCGGTTGACAATCTGCCCAACGTCGTGCTGGAGGCGATCGCCTGCGGCACGCCGGTGGTCGGCTTCGACATCGGCGGCATGCCGGACATGGTGCGGGCCGGTGAATCGGGGTGGCTGGCCGGGACGCTGAACGGGGAGTCGCTCGCGCACACCTTGGAGCGTGCACTGAACGAGATTGGCGGCGGGACGACCTTGCGGACATCCTGCCGGGCGCTGGCGCTGCGCGAGTACGCGCTCGGGACGCAGGCACGCCGTTACGAAGAGCTGTTCGAGCAGGTCCGCGCGTCGGCCTTGCTCGCGGCGTGAGCGCTATGGCAAAGTTGAACTACCTGAATCTGGGCTGCGGCCGCTCCTTTCACCCGGACTGGGTGAACGTGGACCATATCCCCGCCGACCGCTCCGTCATCCAGCACGATCTCGGCCGCGGCGTGCCATTCAAGGATGAGACGTTCGACGTCGTCTATCACTCCCATATCCTGGAACATTTCGCTCGTCCCGACGGCGAGCGATTCATCGACGAGTGCCGCCGTGTTCTGAAGAAGGGGGGTGTTCTTCGCATCGCCGTTCCCGATCTCGAACAAGTCGCGCGGCTGTATCTGCGCTGTCTGGACCAAACGGCGGACCAGTCGAGTCTCCAGGCGGAAGCGAATTACGACTGGATGACGCTGGAGTTACTCGATCAGTGCGTCCGCGCCCGGCCCGGCGGCGAGATGCTCCCCTATCTTCAGCGCGACGCCGCGCCCAACCGCGACTTCGTGGTCGGCCGCATCGGCTGGGAAGCGCACGCGGCCGTGGAACGATCACGCCGGCCACCAACGCGCGGCGAACGAGCCCGCGCCTTCTTCCGGCTACCGTTCGGCGCCAAGGTTCGCCGCGCATGGGACGCCGTCATCGGTCGTCTTCTTTTCGGTCGCGCCAGACGTTACTACGAGGCCGGGCGACATCGCCTCTCCGGCGAGGTCCACCAATGGATGTACGACCGCTTCTCGCTCAAACGGCTTCTGACGAAGTGCGGTTTTCAAGACGTGCGGCAATGTGCGGCGACCGCGAGCGCCATCCCCGACTGGCGATCTTTCGCACTCGACACGTATCCCGACGGCGCGGCGCGGAAGCCCGATTCGTTGTACATGGAGGGGACGAAATAACACCGGCCCTCCTCCCCGTCTTCCCGGTTTCTCTTCCTTCTCCGGACGCTTTTCTGTTCAATAGGGACATGAAGGTCCTGCTCAGCGCCGATCAGATTCAGAAGCGAGTCGCTGAACTCGCGGACGACATCGCGCGCGACTATCGCGACCGGCCCGTCACCATTGTCGGCGTCCTCACCGGCTGTCTCATGTTCATGGCCGACCTGGTCCGCCATCTCGATCTGCGCCTGCGCATTGGGCTGATTCAGGCGTCCAGCTATCGAGGCGAGACGACCTCGGCCGGCCCGCTCCGCATCGATCCCGCGCTCCTGCCCGACGTTCGCGGCCGGCACGTGCTGCTGCTCGATGACATCCTCGACACCGGCAAGACGCTGCACCATTTAACGGAGCATCTGCGCCGCCTCGAAGTCGCCTCGATCCGCACGGCGGTCCTGCTCCGCAAGAAAGGCCGCCAGCTGGTGGACCTGACGCCCGACTACTTCGGCTTCGAGATTCCAAACGCCTTTGTGGTCGGCTACGGGCTCGACTATAACGATGAGCACCGGCATTTACCGTACATCGGCGTGCTGCCGGAATCGGCGCCGGAAGGATGTAGCTGACCTCGTGAGAGTTCAGGTATTGCTCAACCAGGCGGTCCCGCATCCGAAGTCTCACGACTTCGGCTGGCGCATTTGAGGGGATGGAACCCCATGGCCACGCTCTTCTTGCTCCCCTCCCTTCGATACGGCGGCGCCGCGGCCGATGCGCGGCGCATGGTCCTCGACCGCGCGGATTCGGGCAAGACGCACGTCGCCGTGCTGGGTGAAACCGGTCCGTGGGAGGCCGAGCTGCGTCAGGCGGGGGCCCCGGTCCATCGTCTCGACTGGGCCAGAGCGTTTGATCCAGGGGCGGTTTGGGCGCTGGTCCGTCTCCTGCGCGAGGTGGACGCGACGGAGGTACACTGTTTCGAGCGCGGCCCGCTGCGCCTTCTCGGTCTCTGCGGCGGCAATGTCCTGGCGCGCACCGTCGCCCATCGCATCCGCGCCGATGAGCCGCTCGGTCGCGTCGACCGTTGGCTGCTGGAACGGGTCCATCGTGTGGTGGCCCGGACGGAATGGGAGGCGTCCGTGCTGCGCAAGCAAGGGGCGCCCGCGGCGCGGCTCTCCGTTGTCCCATTCACTCCCGCGGCGCCGATGCCGCGTCGTGCGGCGGCGCCCTTCATTGTCTGCGTCGCTCGCCTGGAACACCGCCACGGTCCGCGCGACGCCGTCTGGGCCATGGACATGCTCGCCTATGCGTGCGCCGATCTGGAACTACGGCTGATCGGCGTCGGCTCTCTGGCGCCGGCGCTCGAGCGCTTGCAGGCGAGCGTCCACTTCGCGGGGCGCACGCGCTTTGTTCCCGCCAGCGCCGACATGCGCCCGGTGTTGCAGGAGGCCCAAGCCTGCTGGATCACGGCGCGGCCCGGACATGGTTTGCAGGTCGCCCTGGAAGCCCAGGCGTGCGACTGTCCTCTCGTGGCTTACGATCAGCCGGCACTGCGCGAGCTCATTGCCCCGGGAGAAAAAGCGAGCTTCGTGCCGCCGGGGGACATGATGGCGCTGGCGCGAACGACATTCGGCTTGTTGCGCCAGGACCTGGCGCGCCGGGCGGCGTGAGCCGGGCGCTCGCTGTTTTTGCTGTTGCGGCCTCCATTTCCGAGTACAACAATCGGATAAACGAGAAAGCTTTCCGGAGATCGGAACGTGAAGGACGTGTTGACGCTCATCCTCGCGGGAGGGAAGGGAACGCGGCTGGAGCCGTTGACCCGCGACCGTGCGAAGCCGGCGGTACCGTTCGGCGGGCTCTACCGCATCATCGATTTTCCGCTGTCCAATTGCATCAACAGCGACTTGCGCCGCATTCTGGTGCTGACGCAGTACAAGGCGCGCAGCCTGGACCGGCACATCGCGGCCGGCTGGTGGTTTCTGAGCCGGGAGCTGCGCGAGTACATCGAGGTGCTGCCGCCGCAGCAGCGGATCGACGAGCACTGGTACAAGGGGACGGCCGACGCGATCTACCAGAACATCTACGTGATCGAAAAGGCGGAGCCCAAGTACGTCCTCATCCTCGCCGGGGACCACATCTACAAGATGGACTACAGCGAGATGCTGCGGACGCACATCGAGCGCGGGGCGGACATGACGGTCGGCTGCCTCACGGTACCCAAGTCGGAGGCGATCCATTTCGGCGTGATGCAAGTCGACCCGCAGGACAACATCGTTGGCTTTCAGGAGAAGCCGAAGGAGAACCCGATCACGATCCCGAACGATCCGAACACGATCCTGGCGTCGATGGGCATTTACGTCTTCACGGCGCGAACGATGTACGAGCTGTTGTGCCAGGACGCGACCCGGCCCGATAGCGAGCACGATTTCGGCAAGAACATCATTCCGGCGATGGTGGGGCGGCACAAGGTGGTGGCCCACCGCTTCCACGACAAGAACCGCAAGGCGACACCCTACTGGCGCGACGTCGGCACGCTCGACGCCTATTATCAGGCGAACATGGACCTGGTGGACGTCGATCCGGTGCTGAACCTGTACGACCGGGAGTGGCCGATCCGGACGTATCAGCCGCAGCTCCCGCCGCCCAAATTCGTGTTCTACGACGACGGCAGCCAGTTCGGGCGCCGCGGCGAGGCGCACGAGAGCATGGTGTGTCAGGGCTGCATCATCTCGGGCGGGCACGTGCGGCGCAGCATCCTGAGCGCGAACGTGCGCGTCAACAGCTACTCGGTGGTCGAGAATTCGATCCTGTTCAGCGGCGTCGATGTCGGCCGGCATTGCCGCATCCGGCGCGCCATCATCGACAAGGACGTCCGCATTCCGCCGCACACCACTATCGGCTACGACATCGAGCACGACCGCAAGCGCGGCTTCGTGATCTCCGACCAGGGCGTAGTGGTGATCGCCAAAGCCGAGCTGCCGGAGACGTTCCAGCAGCCGCAGGGATGACACTACGCTTCCGGCTCTGACCAGAGAGGCGCATCATGAGGATCGCCCATTTGGCGGCGTCCCCCTTCTTCGGCGGGCCCGAGCGGCAGATGCTCGGTCTGGGTCTTGCCCTTCCTGAGGAGTTTCGCTCGCTCTACCTCTCCTTCGCCGAACGCGGCCTGGCCCGGCCGTTTCTCGACGAGTTGAGCCACCATGGCCTGGAGACGGTGGAGCTGAAGGAAAACGTCCCACGCTTGGCCGCCTGCATCGCGGAGGTCGCGGCGACATTGCGCGATTTCCGGGTGGATATCCTGTTCTGTCATAGTTACAAGGCGGACCTGATCGGCTGGCGGGCGGCGCGGCGCCTCGGCATTCCGGTCGTCGCCGTCTCGCGCGGCTGGACCGCGGCTTCGCTGAAAGTTCGTTGCTATGAGTGGCTCGACCGCGCCTGCCTCTTTGCCATGGACGGCGTCGTTTGCGTGTCCGAAGGGCAGGCGAAGAAGGTGCGGCGATTGGGCCTGCCGCGGCCCCGAGTCCACGTCATACGCAACAGCATCGATGTCCGGCGTTTCGCCAAGCGCGATCCCTTTGCCCGAGCCGAGCTCGAACGACTTTTCACCGCCCCAAAGCGGCTGCTCATCGGCGCGGCGGGACGCTTCAGCCCCGAGAAGGGCTTCCCCGTTCTCGTCGAAGCCGCCGCCGACGTGTGCCGCCGACATCCCGATGCCGCGTTCATCCTCTTCGGCGACGGCCCCGAGCGTGGCCGGATGGAACGCCGCCTCCGCGAACGCGATCTAAACGAGCGCGTCCTGCTTCCCGGCTTTCGCGCGGACCTCGACCGAATCTTGCCCGCTTTCGACGTCGTCGTGCTGCCGTCCTTCACCGAGGGATTGCCGAACATCGCCCTGGAGGCGAGCGCCGCGGGCGTTCCCGTCGTCGCGACAGCGGTTGGAGGGACGCCGGAGGTCGTCATCGACGGCGTGACCGGCCTGCTGGCGCCCGCCGGCGACAGCGCCGCGCTGGCGGCGCAGATCATCCGCTTGCTCGACAATGAGGCACAGCGAGGGCAGATGGGCGCCGCCGGTCGGGCCAAGATGGCGGCGGAGTTCTCGTTCGAGAGCCAGGCCGCCGCCTACGTCGATTTGACGCTCGAACTGGCGGGGAAAAGCCGACAACGCCGGCGCAAGGCGCCAGGCTATCGATCCGCGCCATCCCTGTAACCCGCGGTCAAGCACATCACCGAATCGCGATGGGCCGAAGGGTGAAGCCCGCCGTCGTGCCGCGGATCTTGTTGACGCAACAGACGTAGCAAAACTCATAGGCGCGGTCCCTGGCCAACTCCTCCAAATTGTGGAACTCGCCGATGTGGACCCCCTGCTCCGGCAGCAGGTAGCGGTGGACAGGGATGAAGCCGACGCTCTTGTCCATCGGCCCGGGCGCCCATTCGACGCCGCTGGTGTCGGCGCCGACAATGATCGCCCCCTGCTGCTCGACGAGCCATTTCGCGGCGTCCAGGTCGATGCCGGCGCTATCGTGCTGTTTGAGCTTGTCGGTGTCCGAGCCGTTGACGCCCCAGTAACGCAAGACGCCGGTGCGGATCAGGACGGTGTCGCCCGGCCGGAGCTTGGTTTTCTGTTTTTCCAGTGCGCCGATCAGGTCTTCCGTCGTGATTCGGTAGTGGGACGGCAAGGCGTCGACCTTTCGAAACCCGGCGACGTCGATCAGGACGCCGCGCGTGATGATCGGCGGGATGGTCGTGGCGTCGCATTTGCGGACGCCGAAGTTGCCCCCCCAGTCTTCCTCCTTGAAGCCGTTGTACCAGTGGTTGTCGTCGCCGACGGTGATGTGCCCGAGGCCGTCGATCTGGGTGCCGACGTTGTCGGAGATGAAGACGGCGCAGCTATGCCAGCGGACGTTGTCCGGGTTGAGCTTCGGATCGACGGCCGCCTTGAAATCCTTCTGCCGCTTGACGCCTTCGGGCCCGCGATAGGTCATGATCGCGGCGGGATTGTGCCCGGGCCACTTGAACGATTCGGCGTCGTAGCTGACGCCGAGGTCGTAGACCTTGCCTTCCTTCACGAGAGCGAGGGCGGCCTTCACCGAGGCGGGCGACATGCCGTTCAGGGCGCCGAGTTCGTCGTCCTTGCCGAAGGGGCCCCAGCCCTTGCCCTTGGTCCAGCCCTTGGGTGTCTCATCCGCCGGTCCGGCGACGGCAGTTCGACCGGCCTCGCCCTGGGCTTGCCTGCCGTTGAGGTACCAGCCCAGCAGAAAACTGCCGGCGAGGCCGGCGACGAGAAGCGTGTAGTGACGTGTGCGCATGGGAGAATCCTCGAATGGGTGACGTTGCGAGGATTCTAATCGATGTTGACGGCGCGGCCAAAAAGAAAGCGGCGCTCGCTGCGGCATCGCACAGCGCCAAGCGCCACAGCGCCAAGGCCTGGACTTTTGTCGTTGCCGGGCCTTTGGGGCCGGTAGAATCCAGGCTTCCTTTGGAGGAGCGACATGCATCGCCACCTCTGTCTCGTCCTGGCCGTGTGGCGCTTCCTCGCCGCCGGCGCCCCGAGCGCGGAGCCAAAGCACGACGCCGACGGCAAGCTCGCTCTCAAGGTCTCTCTCAAGCTCGACCCGTCGAAATCCCCCGAGCAGATGGATGCGACTACCGTCTTCAACAACCTCTTTCCCGGGGACAAGAGCGTCATCCGCTGCATCTACCGAATCGAGGGGGACGAGCTGAAGATCGCCTACCCGGCGGAGCTGTTCTTCGGGCGGCCGCGGGAGTTCACCACCAGGAAGGGAAGCCTCTTCACGGTGGCCACGTACAAGCGGGTGAAGAAGTACGCTCTTCCCAGCCACGATGATTGCCGATGAGGCGCCTTAGCGCAGGCGAGGCAATCGCCATTTAACTCAGCATTCCCACGTCGGCGCGTGACATCGGCGCCATCCGTGAATCCGCTGTCAAGCTCACCCCACGCCCCGCCCCTTTCGCACGTTGAACAACCCAAAAATCTCCTCCTCGCTCAACCCCAAACTCGGCGGCGGGCCGTTCTGGCCGATCATCTCCTGGAAAAGCTGCCGCTTCTTCTCGAGGATGCCGTGAATCCGCTCCTCGATCGTCCCCTGGCTGATGAAGCGCGTCACGAACACCGTCTCCTTCTGCCCCAGGCGATGCGCCCGGTTGATCGCCTGATCCTCGATGGCCGGGTTCCACCACCGGTCGAAGAGGAAGACGTAGTTGGTGAACTGCAGATTGAGGCCGACGCTGCCGGTGCCGTAACTCATCAGCAGGACGTGCTTCTTCGGATCCGCCTTGAAGCGATCGAGGATCGGCTGCCGCTCCCGGTGCGGGACCTGACCGTGATAGAGCATGGGGCCGTACGGCGCGAGATGCTTTGCCAGCGTCTCGAGCGGCTGCACCCATTGCGAGAAGATGATCGCCTTGCGGCCCGACTCCGCGGCCTCCGCCAGATCGGCGACGAGCTGCTCCAGCTTGGCGCTTTCGCCGGTCGCCGGATCGAAGTTGCAGATCTGCTTGAGCCGCATCACCAGCTCGAAGACGTGCTGCACGCTGATGGTGTCCCCCAGGCTGTTGAGCTGGACAACGCCTTCCCTCTCGGCGAGGTCGTAGGCGGCGCGCTGCGCCGGCGTGAGGTCGAGGAAGCTGTCCCGGATGACCTTGGCCGGCATGTCCTTGGCGACATCTTCCTTGACGCGGCGCAGGATGCAGTCGCGCGTCAATTCGGGCAGGAGCTGGTGCGGCGTCTCGGGTGGAATGCGCTCGGGGTCGACGAAGGCGAAGATGTTGACCAGGTCGTCGACGCGGTTCTCGATCGGCGTGCCGGTCATGGCCCAGCTACGGGCCCGCTGGATGCCGCGGACGATCTGCGCCGTTTTGGCCTCGCGGTTCTTGATGCGCTGCGCCTCGTCGAGGACGACGACGTCGAAGTGGACCGTCTCGTCTTGAACGAAATCGGCGTCGCGCGTCAGCAGTTCGTAGTTGACGAGCTTGACGGGGCAGCGCGACGCCAACCATTGCGCCTTGCGCGTCGGCGTGTCGCCGGCGATGACCTCGAACGGCAGGTCCTGCGCCCAGGTCTTCAGCTCGCGCGTCCAGTTGATCACCAGCGGCTTCGGACAGACGACGAGCGCCCGCTGGATCAACCCCGAATGGAACAGGAGCCGGAGCGCGATGATGACCTGCGCCGTCTTGCCCAGCCCCATCTCGTCGGCGAGCAGCGCGGCATGGCGCGGCATCAGGAAGGCCACCCCTTCACCTGATAATCGTAAGGCTTGAAGGGCAGCTCCACTTGCCGGCCCTGGAACACGTCTTCCAGAGGAGGTTGCAGGAGATAGAGGAGCCGATCCTTGAAGAGGACCATGTCGCTGGGGGGCCGCAGCACCGTCTTTTGCTTTGGCTCCTCGAGCGGCGCCGGCGCGGGTCGCGGCGGTTTGGGGAAGACGGGCCGAGCGTGCAGCGTCTCGAGCGGCGCCGGGAACTTCCAGCCGAATACGGAGACATCCAGACCAAGCCTGCCGAGCGAGCGGACCCACGGGGCGCCGTCGAGCAGGCGAACCTCGCGCACGCTGAGGGGCAGCGGACGCTCCAGACGAGGCAGGCTGCCGACGTCGACCACCAATTCCCCGGGATCCGTCGCCGCGGACGTGCCGCCCTGCGGCGAGCCCTGGGCCGAAAAAGCGGGCGGGTCGTCGATCAGAGCCGGGCCAGGCAGGGCCGTCTCCGCGCTCGTTTCTCCTGCTTCATTGACCGGCTCGGCGCGCGGACCAAGATGGGGAGTCTCCATGCGGTTCTTATCGCCTCATGCCGCTTGCGTCCGGCGCTCGGCGCTCCTAACGTGATAACATCCGCTTCCCAACCCGAGTCATTACCGGCAAAACCTACCCGGTTTTCCACGAGATCCATGATCTGGCACTGGATCAATGAACAGGGCAAGACCTGCGCCCGGAGGCGTATTTCACCGGTATCCGGGCGGGGCACGTCGAAGGCGGCAAATTCACCCCCACCGATGCAGGCGAATAAGGGGATACAATAAGCTCATGGATCCAACCACCTATCACACGTATCGCGACCTGCCGCCGCTGGCCGGCCTGTGCTCGATGGCCGACGCCGTCCGCCCCGGCCTCTCCGTCGAAGCCTGCGTCGCTCGCCTCAAGCGCTTTCATTATGCGCTGGCCCGGCTGCACGAAATCCTGACCGCGCGCATCACCGCCGAGCCGATCTACGAATTGAAGACGGCCTTCTCCCAGCACGCCTACCTCTGCTCCGAGCACGTTCAGGCCCTGCGCCAACGCGTGGCCGAGATGCGCGAGCCGCCGCTCGGACTGGAGGATGTGCCGCACCCGGCGCTCAAGGTCTTTTTTGACGAGATCCTGGCGACGCCGACGGCCGAGGCGCTGCTGCTCGGCCTCTACGAGAAGGCGATTCCGGCGCTCGCTGAAGCGATGGAGAAGCACCAGCGCGACACCAACCCGCTGGCCGACGCGCCGAGCGTGCGTGTCCTTCGTTTCGCCCGCCTCGAGTTGGCCGACATGACCACGTTCGGGGCCAGGGCGATCGCGTGCCTGGTGGACGAGACGAAACGCGACGAATATCGCGCCTGGCTTGCCCTCCTCGATGAGCTACTCGCCAACGCCGGCGCGATCGACGGCGTCTCCCCCATCTCAGCGGCCGAGCCGCGCCGTCATTTTGCGACAACGGAGTACCGCTACGACCCGATCCCGCGCCGCGACGAGCGCTTCCAGGACCTGTGGAACCAGGGGGTGAACGCCGAGTCGTTCATCTACAGCGAGGAGTATCCGGCCAAAGCCAAGGCGCTGATGATGCTCTTCAAGCGCCTGCGCGAGATCGACGTCCCCGAGATGATGGCCAGCATCATCGTCCAGACCAGGGGCAAGCCCTGGGAATACTATCGCGACATGTCGCGCAGCTCTGGGACGAGGCGCGCCACGCCATGCTCGGGGAGGTCGGCTTCGTCAGTCTCGGCGTCGACTGGAGCAAGGCGCGCATCACCCATAACTGGTCGTATCGCCTCAACACTGAATGCACCCCCATCGAGCGCCACGCCGTCCTCTACTTCATCGAGCAAGGACTCATGACCAAGACGGGCAAGCGCTACGAATGGGAACTGGGCCGCGACTCCGGCCTGCCCCTCATCGCCACCATCCAGGACTACGACTGGGCCGACGAGGTGCTGCACGCCCAGCTGGGCCGGGAATGGTACATTCCAGCGATTGGCGACTGGAAAGAGGCGCTGGCCTACGGCGACGCCTGCTGGTCGCGTATCTTGAGCAACTGGCACACGGTCCGCGATCGGGGACTGACCAGGCACGAGAACTGGTGGCCTGGACTGTACCAGCAGGCGTGCGCGCAGTGGGGGGGCGTCCCTGATCCGAAAATCCTGGCGTACGACACAACCTACGAGGGAGCGCGGGCGGATCTGAAGGATGTCGCGTCGAGTGGCTGATGCACTCCCCCGTGCTTTCCGCGCCGCGTGGGCCGCCCGCACTCAGGCAAAAAACATTGGGGGTAAAAAAAGGAAAGCAAGAGGGAAGAGGCTCTGTCCGAAGCTGACGCCTGCCGCTCTCCTGGATTCGCCGGAGAAACACTGGCCGTCTTGTTGAGCTTGTCTGCGCCGCCTGGGCCGCGAGTACTCAGGCAAAAACATTGGGGGCAAAAAAAAAAGAGGTTCTTCGTGAAGTCGAAAAAAAGAAAGCAAGAGGGAAGAGGCCCCTGTCCCGAAGTTGATGCTCGCCGCTCTTCATTTCTTTGTCCCCAAAGTTTTTGCCTTTGAGATTTTGGCCCGTCTTGTTGAGCTTGTCCGCGCTGCTTATTAATGTTTTGCCTCTGGAATTCGTCGGAGAGGTCGGTAGATTCCCCACGCCAATTTTTAACGCTCGCAATGCGGAGCAGGCTTTGCAACGAAACGGGGGACAGTCCCTAGAGATCTTGCAAGAAGGACCAAGGTTTTTGCGAGGCGGGAGAGGGACAGTCCCCGTTTCGTTGCAAAGCCATGCGGAGCAAAACTTTTGTCCACTGTCTCACTCGATCGTCGAACCCGCGACTGATTTATGAGCTAGAGTTGCGCGGACACCTATAAGGATACCCCTCGATGCACGGAGCCGGTTGGATAGACGTGATTCGGCGGTTTCCCCCCGCCCTTCACGACGTGATTTCCTTCGCCACCGTCAGCGGCTCGGAAATCATGGCCCAGGACATTCTGCGCCTGGACGAAGACTTCATCGTGCTCCGCGGCCGCATGGGGGGCACGCAAGACGCTGGCCGCATCATCGTCTTGCCCTATGCGCACATCGTCGATCTGATGGTAAGCAAGCAGCTCAAGGACGAGGAAGTGCAGGCGATCTTCGGCGGTGAGCCGTTGGTATTCGCGACGCCGGCGAGGAAGGACGCGCCGCAGGAGAAAGAGGAAGGGGAAGGAAACGCCGAACAGGCGCCCGCAGCCCCCCCGAACCTGGCGACAATCGCCCTGCAGCCCCAATCCGCCGCGGCGTCGACCGACAACTCGGCGCCCAAGCCCGCGCAGGTTTCCAAGACGATTCTGCTGGCGCGGCTGCGTCAGCGCCTGGCGGAGCAAGGGAAGCGGAGCGAGTGAAGCGAATTCTTCTCCACATCATTTCGTTTGCGGAAGCACTTCTTCGAGCGACACCTCCCACTGCCCCAGTCCCAGCGCGACGACCGCGATATGGCGCTTGTGGTCGACCCGCACCACTTTGCCGCTCTTGTCAAACTTGGGCACGTGGACGATGTCGCCCGGCTGGAGACGAGCCCGCGCCGCGCGTAGCGTCGCGGCTTCCTGCGCCTGGCGGTCGATCTCAGCCAGCTTTTGCTTCAGCTCCTGCTCTTGCCGCTGCGCGTCGGCCCGGGCCCGGAGCGCTTCCTCGCGCGCCTTTTCGGCTTCCTCCCGCTTGTGCTGGAGCTGAGCAAGATCGGGGGCGCGGCGCTGGCGCCGCCGTAAATACCCGTGGGCGCGGCGCAACAGGTCACGCGGCAGCTTGAGGCGGCGCGCGATCTTGATGGCGTTGCTCATGCCGAACTGGCCGATTTGCAGCCGGTACGTGGGCCGCAGCGTCTCGGCGTCGAACTCCACGGCGGCGTTCTCCGCCCGCTCGTTGTGGAAGGCGTAGGTCTTGAGGTCCCCGAGATGGGTAGTCACCATGGCCCGGCAGCCGAGGCGGTCGAGCTCGTCGAGGATGGCCCGGCCGAGCGCAGCCCCCTCCGTCGGGTCGGTGCCCGCGCCAAGCTCATCCAGTAACACCAGGCTGTTCCCATCCGCGGTTTTGAGAATGGCGGCGATGCGCGACATGTGGGAGCTGAACGTGCTCAGGGATTGTTCCAGGCTCTGCTCGTCGCCGATGTCCGCGAGAACATGCTGGAAGACCGGGACCTGGCTCCCCTGCCCGGCCGGGATGTGCATGCCGGCCAGGGCCATCAGGCACAGAAGGCCCGTCGTCTTCAAGGTCACCGTTTTGCCGCCGGTGTTTGGGCCGGTGACGATGAGCAAGTTGAAGGGATGGCCCAGGCGCACGTCGATCGGCACGACCTCGCACGGGGTGTCCGCGGCGCCTTCCTCTTTCTTCGGATGCCGGAAGAGCCATTCGAGAATCGGATGTCGGGCCTGCCGCAGCCAGAGTCGCCCCTCGGTGTTCAGGTCCGGCTCGGACATGCCGTAATCACGGCTGAAACGCGCCTTGGCGGTGACGAAATCGAGCTTGGCGAGCGATTCGATGGCGAAGCTGAGCGGCTTCGAGATGCGGCCCACCTCGGCGCTGAGCTTGCGCAGCACCCGGCGGACCTCCTTCTCCTCCTCCGCTTTCAGGATGACGCGCTCGGCGCCGAGGCCGGCCACTTCCGCCGGCTCGATGAAGACGGTCTCGCCGGTGCTGCTGGTGCGATGGACCACGCCCTGCACCTTGTGCCGGTAGTTGACGGCGACCGGAAGGACGTAATGCTCGCCGCTGATCGTCGCATTCGGATAGCGCAGGGCCTTGCGGATCTCCGGATCGCGAAGCAGGTGCTTGAGTCGATTCTGAACCTTCTCATCCACGACGGCGATGCGACCGCGCACCTGGGCCAGCTCGGGGCTCGCCATGTCGAGGACGTGGCCGCGCGAGTCGATGCAACCGGCGATGGCCTTGGCGACGAGACCGAGATCCTCGACGGGCGCCAGGAGGCCGATGAGGCCGGCGAAGCGCTCGTCGAGGCGCATGCGGAAACGATACATGTGCCCGGTGCAGGTGAGCGTGGCGGCGATGTCGAGGAGTTGCTCGGCGGTCAGCATGGCGCCGATGGCGGCGCGGCGCGCGAGGAGACGGACGTCGGAAAGCCCCGCGAAAGGGGGCGCCTGTCCCTGGCCCAGGACGTCGGCCATCTCGGAGACAAGCTGCTGCTCCGCCTTGATCGCGTCGAGACCGGCGCCCGGTTCGGCGGAGAGCGCGAGCTCTTTTCCCAGGGAGCAAGCGGCATGAGCGGCGACAAGCTCGCGGACTTTGTGGAACTCGAGAAGGGCTAGGGTGTGGGGGTCCATCAGGATGAGGCGGCCTTGCGCTTCTTCCATTACCCTTCGGCGTCGGAGCCGGAAGGGAACACTCCTTCAGCGATCAGCTCCGCTCGGGCCCGAACTCGGTGTTCCACGTTGATCCCAAGAACTGCGACCGTCGCCCGGCCAACGGAAGTTCGCCCGACCAGGACCGGGCCCTTCCAACGAAAGTGACGAGCCCACTTCTGTTTTCGCGGATCGAAAAGCCAAACTCGCTTATGTGTCCTTGGATCGATGCCAGCCAGGTTCGGCCCCTTGTGCCGATTGCCAGTCATACAGGCCAGAGCAAGATTGCGGTAAATCGGCTTTCCACCATGTTGTGCGGCGACGACGTGTTCTATTTCGAACGGATAGTCATCGAAGCGTTCCGGAAGCTTGCAATACTCACAAGAATGGTTGGCGCGCGCTCGAACGCGCTTGGCAAGCGAATTCGCGACCTTCATGCGTTGACTGCCTCGTCCCTCAGCGCCCTGCGCGCTCTTGACTTGACAATCGTCAACAGCGATGAGGCTCGCTCATAGGCGTCCATCTCCGCCCCCTCCTCGGCGGAGAGCCGACCGTATGCAGCCTTGGCCGACAATTCCCGTACGCGTTCCTTTTCCTAGGCGGGGACCTTCAATCCAAGGATTCTGCGCGCGGTTTCTGGAGTCAAATGGCCGGCAGGGAACGGCAGACGCAGGAGTACGTCGACTTCAGTGACGGGGCGCCGTTTTTTCGCCGTCTTCATGGGGCCGTCCATTTTGCCTGCGGAATGATCTTTCTTTCATAATAACGAGGGATCTCAGCGAGCCCAAGCTCTTCTCGCTTAGAGCAGAGGCTGTTTCAAAACGGGCGCGACTCCCTTACTTCCGCTTGTAATCCCCCACCGCCGGCGCGTGCGGGTTGGTGTCCGGCCCGAAGTAGCGCAGCGTCACCAGCGGTTCGCTCCCCGTGTTGTCGAAGACGACGCCGTTGCGGGCCGCGCTGTAGCTGATGAAGTACTCGTCATCGGTCAGCTCGCCGAAGCGGATCATCGCGGGAGTTTGCAGCCGGTGCTTGCCGATCCAGCCGGAGCCTTGAACCGCGATGAGACCATAGGCCCCGCTGTCCTTGATGGTGACCTTGGCCCCGGGCATCACGGTCAGTTCCTTGGCGGAGAACAACTCCTCGCCTCCGACTTTGCCGTACACGATCCAGCGGTCGGTGTAGCCCTGGTCCGGACCACCCGCCGCGACCATCGGCTCGAGGTAATGATTGTCCTTGAAGCTCGGATCGACGTTGCCGGCCCAGTCGAGCTGATCGATGAGGTAATCGAGGTTGTGGTGGTGCTCCTTGGGCACGTCCTTGACGAGCAACTCCCAGGGGACGGCCCGGCCTTCGACCATCGACTGATACATGCCGAAGACGTCGCTGCCCCACTGGGGCTCGTAGGTGACGAGGGACCCGGGGGCGTGAAGAACGCAGGGGGGAACGAGCCAGCCGGTACCGGGTTGGAGGCGGTAAGCCTTGCTGTAGTTGAGGATTCCGTTGTCTCCCTCGTTCCAGCGTTCGAGGCAGCGGCGGATGTCCTGTTTGGTCGTCCCCGGCTCGAGGCCGAAGAAGGTATAGGGGAAATTATTGCCCGTGGAGTTCAGCTGGGGTGGAAAATAATAGGATTCTGGTTTACCCTGCTGGCCGACCAGCGCCGCCTGAGCGTTGCTCTGATGCATGTGATGGGGAATGGGACCGAGGTTATCGAAGAACTTGCTATAGACAGGCCAGCGGCGGTATTTCTTCCAGATTTCCTGCCCGATCAGAGTCTCGCCGTCGAGTTCGATCGCATCCCGCAGCGTGAACGCCTTCTTCCCCTCGTAAACGACGTAGCTGAGGCCCTCATCGGGCGGCGCCCCCTCGTTGGCGGCGGGCGTCGTGGACGAGAACCAGCGTTCGTCGATGCCGCCGCGGTGGGCGCCGAGCGCGTAAAGATCGTCTGGGTGAAGCTTTAGGCGACGTCCGGGCATCAAAAAGGAGCGCGGCACCCAGGTGGGGGCGAGGCGCAGAATGCCGGCGCTGGCGGCCAACCCTTGTTTGATGAGAAGTGAGCTGGCCTTGTCGTTGGCGGGGGCCTTGGGCTTGGCTTTGGGCGGGGCAGGTTTGACTTTCTTGGCCATTGGGAAACGATTCCTCTCAAAGGGGTTGCGTCATTTGCAGCTGGATGGGTACGCTCTTATAGCCGCCAGGGAGCGGTAAGCAAGGAAAAAATGTCAAGAAAGCGGATTCGGCTCGTTTAACCTTTGGAGGAAGAATACGGTTTTTCATGCAAGGAGACAGCAAAAACGCGTTCTTCAAGCGAATTTCGCTTGGCATGAACCTTGCCCTTCACGGAACTGTCGTAACCTCGATGAAAAAGGTTGATTTTGGCCGCCTCGGTATGGGACCGAGGCTTTTTGATAGAGGATGGAGAATCATGAACCGTTGTCTCATGGAAGGTCGTCCCCGTTTGCTGCTGGTCTATTCCGATTCGGCGTACGCATCGCAGGCCGGCCGCTATTTCCGCCGTCTGGGCTGGGAGGTCCGCATGGCCCCCAGGAGCTGCGACGCCCGCAAGCAGGTGGCGGAGTTTCAGCCGAACTATGTCGTCATCGACGTGGACATGCCGAACGAGAGCGGCTGGCTGACCGCCGCGAAGATGACATTGAGCGCGACCCCGGCCCGCATCATCATGCAAACGCCGACGCGCTTTGAGCAGGACCCGCGCATGGCGCAGTTCCTCGATCTCGACGGCATGGTGGCGCGGGAAGACGGCGTGGAAGCGCTTGCCGAGACACTCCTGCAGCAGGGCGTACCGCAAGGTGTTTGACGGGGCGCTCTTTTCATCCCCAGCACGAACCCGCGACCCGAACGCTCCCCCGCAGGGAGCGGCGGTTCGGCGTGCGCCTCCCGCCAGGTCGCGGCAGGCGACTTCAGCGAACAAGACGATCACCTCTTCGCGAACGACATGCCGATATGCATCAGGCTCCAGTATGGGAAGCTGGTGGCGGAGAGAAGCTGGTTGAACCAGCCGGCGCGTTCCCAGACGTGGACGCGCAGGGCCAAGAGGACGAGCAAGACGGCGGCGATGCCGAGGTGGAGGGCGAGGAAGCCCGCCGGACGGCGCAGCCAGGAGCGCGTATCCCTTCCATCCACGGCGAGGCGCTGCGTCATGAATGCCATCCAGACGCCGACGTGCAGGAGAATGATGAGGTTGAAGCCGATGGAGCCGAAAAAGGAACCGGCGACGAGGAGCACGAGGAGGGCGCGATAGACGGCGACAAGCGGAGCATGGGCGCGCAGGGCCGCGCGCCAGCCGCCATGATCGCGCGTGCCGACACGGGCTGCCCGCCAGGTCAGCGCCGCGGCGACGAGGACCGACATCGTCCAGCCGGCGGCCAGGATCCCGCGGGGTAACGCGGGCAAGCGGGCCGGGTCGAGGATGGCCCCGCGCAGCAGATAGGTCGCGGCAAGGATGGCGATGAGCCAGGCCGTCACGGCGTGGAACAGCGCAGAGCCGAAGCGCGAGCCGGCCGGAATGTCGCCGGCGGCCCGGGCGAGCGTGTATTCGTCGCGCGCTTCATGGATCAGGAACAGCGTGTAGAAGCCGAACAGGGCCAGGGGTTGCTTGGCGCCGCCGGCCTGGCCGTAGAGAACGCAGGCGAGCGCGGCGAGCGCGGTCCACCCCAGCAGGCTCGACGCCGCTCGCGCCGTGCGCAGGCGCGGCGAGGTGAACAGGAAGATCCAGCCGACCAGGAAATGCCCGACGCCGAGCGCGCGCATCATCACCTCGGCCGGGCTCTCCATGAAGCGGCGCCGCGGCTGAGCGGCATAGCGCTCGACGGCGTAGATGAGGCAACCGGTCAGGACCGCGGCGGCGGTGATGAGGAGCGCCAGAAAGAGGCGCCGCTCCGTGGTCGAGACGGGGCCGGACGCGGCGGGACAGGTGGGCGCGAGAGACATCCGTGTCGCTCCTGAACGGTCGAGGGCGCCGAGCCGGGATTATAGACCGGAAGGGCGCCGCGGAAAAAGAGCAATAGAATGAACGGATGCTCGTGTGTCTCTTCGATATTGACGGAACCCTGCTGGCCTCCGGCGGGGCGGGCAAGGCGGCCCTGGAAACCGCCCTCAGGGAGGACTTTGGCGTCCGGACCATCCGCCACGTCCCGTACAGCGGCCGCACCGACCGGGCCATCGTCCGCGATCTTTTTTGCCTGCACGACATTGACGAAACGCCGGCCCACCTGAGTAAGGTCTTGACCGGCTACCTTGCTCGCCTTCCCGATTGCCTGCGGCGCCATCAGGGACGCGTGCTGCCCGGGATCCTTGAATTGCTCGAATTCCTGCGCGGCCGGGACAATGTCGCCGTCGGCCTCCTGACCGGCAACGTCCGGGCCGGCGCCGAGGCGAAGCTGGGGCACTTCGGCCTCTTCGAGCATTTCGCCTTCGGCGGCTTCGGCGACCATCACTTCGAGCGCGACGACGTGGCGCGTGAAGCGTTGGAGGCGATCCACCGCCACGTCGGCCCGCACGTTCAATCCGATCAGGTGTGGGTGATCGGCGACACGCCGCTGGACGTGGGCTGCGCCCGCGCCATCGGCGCCAACGTCGCCGCGGTCGCGACGGGTAGCCATCCGCGCGCGGAGTTGACCACCTGTGCGCCGGATATCGTTCTCGATGATCTGTCCGATTTCCGGACGTTGTTGAAGATGTGGAAGCAGGCGTGACGAGTCGGAAACCCGGTTTGCGACGGAACGGGCCGTGGGAAAGCCGCTCAGCGTTTCTCGTCGCGCGACAGGTTCCGGAAATAGCGCTGGATGAGCGGCTGGTACTCGCCGAAGCGGTCTTGCAACTCAAAGAGAAGCTGTGCCTTGGTTTCGCCGGGCAACTCGCCCCAGGATTTGCCGAGGAACTCTTCCCACGCCCTGTCCGGAATCGCGGGCGAGCCGCGCGGGCTTTCCCCCTTGGCGGCCGGAGACTTGCCCGGCAGCTTGCTCATCGCCGTGCCGCGCTTGCCCTTGGGCTCGGTCGAGGCCCGCTTGAGGGCGTCCGCCGCGCGGCTCATCGACTTGACGGCGGCGGCGCGGTCCCCCTTGGCGAGGTCCATCTTCGCCTCGTCCATGGCCCGCTTGCTCGCCTCGAGGCCCTTGGCCAGCTCCGGATCGCGCGGTGGCTCCTTGCCCATTTTCGCGGGCTCTTCCGTCGCGGCGCGGGCCGTCTTCGCCGCTATCTCGAGCTTGAGAGCCGCTTCTTTCGCGTCGGCCGCCTTACCTTCCTTGGCCGCCTTCTCCATACCTTTGAGCGACTTGCTCGCCTCCTCGGCCAGCGCCCCCGCCTTGCCCATCTTCGCCTTTGCCTCGGCGGACTTCGCGTCCTGCGCCAGCTTCATCAGCTCCGCGCCGAGCTTGTCCGCCTTGTCCGCGCCTGCCTTGGCCTTTTCAGCGGCGGCCGCAGCGTTCTTCGAACTCGCCTCGGCCAGCAGCTTTTGCAGCTTGAGGCGCAGGTCGCGCTGTTCCTCTTGGAAGCCGCGCGCCGCTTTTGCCTTGTCGCGCTCCGCCGCCGCGATCTCGCGCTTCTCTCCATCGGGCCGTTCATCTTGCGGGAGGATGCCGGCGAGGGCGTCCAGCTCCGGCTGCGCCTCTTCCATCTTGAGGAAGGCGCCGAGGACGTCCTTTTTCTGATAACGATCGACGATCTCCTGCGCCATGGCCAACGCCCGCGCCTGGGCCGCTCGGGCGGCGGCGTGTTTCTCCGGTATCTTCAAGGCGGCGATCGCTTCCGACAGGTCTCGCTGCGCCTTGCCGATCTTCTCGAGATTGTCGCGTTGCTCCGCCTCGGACAGGCGCGGTAAATCCTCGCCGAGCCGGAATAGTTCCTTGTAGATCGCCTCCTGGGTCTTGGCGATGTGCAGGCCGGTGGAGCGCAGGTCTTTGCCGCTTTCGATGTCGAGCGCCCGCAGCCCCAGCTTCTCCTCCGCCTGTTCCTGGCGGGTGACGGCTTGACGCCACTCGGCGCCGCGCATCGCCTCGGCGGCTTGCCGAGCCTGATCGATGCGAGGTGTCTCGTCCTTTTGCCAAGCGTCGATGCGCTTGGCGAGGTCGCTCTGGAGGCGGATCAACCCATCGAGAAGACTCCTCGCTTCCTTGTCGAGACCGGGGTCGTCCTTGCCGTCGCGCATTTCTTTGGCGAGGCTCTCCAGGTCGTTGGCCGATTCCTCGATCTTTTTCTTGGTCAGGTCCTTGAGCATTTCCTCGACGCCGGCGTTGCCGCTGAGCGCCTCGAGCTTTTTGCGGATTCGCTCCTGGGCCTCTTGAACGTCTTCCTTCTTGCGACCCTTGGCGGTCTCGTCGGCCAGATTATCCTCCGCGCGTGCGAGATCTCCCGCTTCGAGCCGGGCCAGTCGTTGGTCCGCCAGCGACTCGTTCAGCTTGAACATCGCCTGGAGTTTCTTCACCGCCTGCAAGAGCTGCTCTTCCGACTTCTGAAACTCGGCGTCCCGCGTTTCCGAGGCCGCCTTCTCGGCCCGGGCCAGACTTTCCTCGCTGTGCTTCATCTCCTTCGCCGCGACGTCCTCGAGCCCTTCCGCCACGGGACCAAGCCAGCTCTCCATCTTTTCGGCAGTCAGCAGCATCTCGATTTGAAGGTCCCGATCTTTCGCCAGGAGATCCGCCAGTCTTTTCTGCTGCTCGGGTCGCAGGCGCGGCTCGTGATGCGAGCCCGCACGCAGCTTGCCGATCTCACCGTGCAACTCGCTCACTTTCTTGATGAGGCCCAAGAGCTTCTGCTCGGCCTCGTCCCGCCGCGCCAGAACGGCGCGCTTGCGCGACGGATCGACCTTCTCCACCTTGAACGTGAGCCATCCCTCTTTGCCGCCCGGTGCGTAGGTTCGGTTCGCGACGACATCGGTGGCGGGGCAGGGCGATTCACTCCTTACGCCGCCCGGCTCGCCAGCCGTCAGGGCGCCCTTCTTCACGAAGCGCACGTCTTCCACGCATAGCCGCACGGTCAGCTCGGCGCCGATCTTCGCCTTCTCGGGAACGGCGAACTCGATCTCGTCGGACAGGGTCGTCTTGCCGCCCAGATCGACCGGTGGCGTTCGGCGCACCGGCCCGTCCGCCAGGCGATATTCCCAGTGCATCGATTGGAGGCCGAGATCGTCGTCCGCCTCGATGCGAAAGCGGATGCGATCGCCGGGGGGCACGCTGCTCGCCGCCGGATCCGCGCTCGCCCCCCGACTCGAGATCAGAGCGACACGCGGGGCGCCGTCCGCCCGGACTTCCAAGGTGGGCAAAGGCTGTTTGAACGTGAAGCCATGCTCGGCGGTTAACTCCAGCAGGCCGGCAAACGTTCCCGGCTCCGGCAAGCCCATGGAACCGCGGATCGAGACGCCCTCGACCTCCAGCCGCTCGGCGGCGAAGCGGGCGGGTTTACCATCAGCGTCCGTCCAGACGACGGCAACCGTCTGCGCGGGCCGATTCAGCGTGAGACGCCAGGTAAGAGCGCCATATTGAATGGCTTCGAGCTTTGCCGAACCGGCGTACTTCGCGGGGACGTCCTTCAGGTAGGGTGGCGGCGCGACTTCCGCTTGCAAGCTGCCCTCGGCGATATGAATCGGCGCCACCGGCCTCAACTCGAAGCGTTCGCTGGCGACGCCGCCAGCCTCGACCCAGTACGTGAGCGGCCGGGTCAGGTCGCGTGCGTGCTGGATGAACCTGTCCCCGCCGCGCGACATCAGGGCTCGCGCCTCCTTGCCCGAGTCGTCCGCCGTCACCAGCCAGCACTCAGCCGGCATTCGGGCCGAAGGATGAAACGCCTCGGCCGACGCGGTGATCTCTACGGGCCGGCCCTGGAGAAACGCATGATCACCCGGCGTGACGCGCATCTCGAACCCGTGCCACGGGGCCGCAAAGGAGCCGAAGAAGCGGCCGAGGAAGGCTTCGTAGGTTTCAGAGAAGGGAATGGGCGCCAAGAGCAACGCAAGGAGCGCGACGCCGCTGCCGGCGATCCATCCGGCGCGGCGGAGTGAAAACGCAGCCCTTGTGTCGACGTGACCCGCTGCGGTCGACGCCTGCTCGGCGAACGTGTCGAGGAGCGGGGTCGTCTCGCGGTTTTCGTGCTGAAGATGCACGAGACTGGTGAAGCGCTCGGTCAGATCGGGATAGTGCTTTTCCAGAAGCGCGGCACAGGTATCGAGGCGAGGTTTTCGTAGCAGGGGAAGGAAAAGCCCGAAGACCCCAGCCAGGACAACGACGGCGGCGAGGGCCGCGAAAGCCAGACGCAACTCCGGCGTGCCAAAGCCAAGCCAGCGATCGAGACCGAAGGAAGCGGCGATAAGAAGCGAACCTGCGCCGAGGAGCAAGCCCGAGCCGCGCAAGGCCCGGCCGAGCAGGATGCGGCGGCGCAAACTCAGCAGACAGCGTTCCACCGCTCCCGGCAGCGTCGTGGCTGGCACGCGGCTTCCCCCCAAGGGCTCTGTTTTCCAGACTCGCCCATTGTACTTGCGAAACCCGGCGAATCGCAACCGGCAAAGCGGTAAAGTTGTGGACCCCGTCGCGTCAAGGGCCGTGCGGTCCGGTCGGGGGACTCGGCGCGTTTTCCCCGACTTTCATGTCGGACTGGCCGTTCACGCCGTGGTCCGGCGCGGCCTTGTCCGGCGCCGGGTTACCTGGTCCGGCGACCGCCTTTCCGTCCGCGGCGCTCGGAGCGATTGTCGGCGCCGTATGATGGCTTCCGTCCCCTTTCTCGAGCGGGCGTCCATCGTGTCCGTGCTTGTCATGTCCGTGCTTGTCGTGGTGCAGCATCATCTTCACAGAATCAAGGGCATGCACGGCCTGTTCCGCTAGCTTGGGCACGTCTTCCGGCTCGCCGGTGACCATCGGCTTTCTCAAGAAGCGATAGAGGAAATAACCCGCGACCGCGAGGACAACGACCAGGATGATGATGGATTTGACGTGTTCGAACTCGTTCTCCACCAGGCTGACCATCTGCTCGGTGAACACGTAGCCCAGGTAGAAGAGCAGGCTCACGCCGGGAACCGCGTAGATGCCGTCTGCGATGATGAAGCGGATGAGCGGCAGGCGGACGATGCCGGCCGTGAGGAAGATCGGGGCCCGAATGCCGGGTGTCAAGCGGGCAAAAAGAAGGATGCGGATGCCGTAGTTGTGGAAGTTATCCTCGATTTTCTGCAGCCGTTCGGGCGGGAGGATGTGCTTCTTCACAAACGGCCGCTGCACGATGCTCGGTCCCCAATAGCGGCCGATCATGTACAGGACGCTATCCCCCAGGATGACAGCCACGATGGTCACTGGCAGCATGATCCACCAGTAGGCGTGGCCGCCGCCGGCAATGGCGCCGCCGACGACGACGGGCAGTTCCTCCGGGATAGGTAGGCCGGCGCCGGTTCCGATGATGGTGATGAAGACGCCGAGATAGCTCCACGTCTGTAGAAACTGCTCCACCTCGGGTCTCCAACGTTTAGCCCCGGTTCGAGGAACCGGGGCGGACAGGGCGGCGCCGGCAAGACGCTCCTGGAGCAACGATCATGCCATTATGCCGAAGCTTGAGGTCCGTGAAAAGACGTAAACGGGGGAAAACACAGAGGGTGTCACGTCGCGAATGCTCGCTAAGCTGACCGTAGCGACAAGGGAGCCGCGCATGATTCGCCTGGCGCACGTCAGCGACATCCACCTGACGACCGACAACCTCGAGTGGCAGCGCGAGGACTGGTTCAACAAACGCATGGCGGCTTGGATCAACTTCCGCTGGCTCGGCCGCGAAAAGCTGTTTCGCCATGCCGACGCCATCATCCGGCGCCTTTTGCTGGAGATCGATGAACGCGGTCCCCACCACATCGTCTTCAGCGGCGACGCCACTGCTCTGGGATTCGAGTCCGAGCTGCGCAAGGCGGCCGAACTGCTAGAGATCGACCGCAGGCCCGGCCTGGCGACGCCCGGCAACCATGACTACTGCACGCCCCCGGCGGCCCGCTCCGGGCTGTTCGAGAAGCATTTCGCCCCCTGGCTCAAAGGGCAGCGTATCGGCGACACCGTCTATCCCTTCGCGCAGCGGGTCGGCTCGGTCTGGCTCGTCGTGGTCAACTCGGCGACGGGAAATCGTCTTTTTTATGACGCGGGCGGCGCGGTTGGGCCTGAGCAGCTGGCCCGTTTGCGCGATCTCCTGGCGCGGCTCGAAGGCGGACCGCGCATCCTCGTTACCCACTACCCGGTCGCGATCAAAAGTGGCAAGAAGGAGACCTGGGGCCGGGGCTTGCGCGATCTGAGTGACGTCGTCCAGGTTGCGGCCGACGGAGGTGTCTCGCTCTGGCTGCACGGGCATCGGCACGGCAGCTATTTCCTGGAACGGCCCCTGGACGCGCCGTTCCCGGCGATCTGCGCCGGCAGCGCGACCCAGGTCGGCGTCTGGTCCTACGGCGAGTACACGATCGACGGCGCGCGGTTGCACGCGGTGCGGCGCGATTTCAATCTCGAACGAGGCGTCTTCGAAGACAAGGAAGAGTTCACCCTGGAGCTGAAAAACTAACAGTAACCGTTCACCTCATTATGACAAGCTTGGGTGAATCTTGGCCAGCACGATGAGCGCGCACTGTGGCGACGAGGAAGTGCAGCACATTGCGGCCTTGGAGACGCAGCGTCTGAAGTACGGTGAGCATGCGCTCGACGAAACGGCAGCCGCGTTCGCTGTTGCAGCCGAAGGCGTTCTTGCGCCACAGCACGCCGTGACGGAGCACGCGCTCGGCGTGGTTGTTGGTCGGCTCAACTCCTTCAGTGACGGCGAAACGCCACAGCGCCGGCTCCAGACCCAGCAGATTGACGCAGAACTGCGCCGCCTTGGCGTCGGCGCAGGCGCGGCCACGTTCCAGCACTTTGCGGAGTTCCTTCGCCACGGGTTCCAAACGATGCTGCAGTCCCAGCCGCGTACAACCCCCGCCGCGAAACGTGTGCCAGGCTTTGAACAAGCGTTTGACGAGCGCCAGGCCGGCTTCACCAATCGTCTTGGCCGGCCCGCCACGATCGACGCATTTCTGGAAGTCCCGTTTCAGATGCGCCCAGCACACCTGGCGGCACAGCGCCGACAGCCCGCCGTAGGCGCTCCAACGGTCGCTGATCAGAAAGCCGACGATCCTCTCCCCCAGCAACGCGATCAGAGCGGCCGCGCTGCGCTTGGCGTGGATCAGGAAAACAGCCACCGTCGCGGTGGCCGCCGTCCACAGCCAGCGTTTCTGGCCACGCTCTTTCCAACTGGTCTCGTCGACGTTCTTGACCGTCGCGGCGCGCACCGCGGCCATGGCCGCGGCGTGCGCGGGCGCCAAGGCCGCGCTGACTTGTTCTTCCAGGTTCGACACCGTGCCCAGGGCAATCGGCGCGTCGAACACGTCGTCGGCGATTTCCTCGACGCCGCGGCGGCTGACCTTGTGTACGCCGCTCAGATAGGACAGCGTGGCGGTCAGGCGCGGCCCGCAACTGTGAGCCCGAATCTCGGCGGGAATGGTGGCACGTGTGACTTCCCGGCAGCAGGGGCAGGTCCGCGCGTGGCCTTGATATTCGGTGATCTCGGCGGTCAGCGCGGGCAACTCGGCCACCTGATGACGGGTCGGCGGCGGATCGTTCGGCCCCGCGTCTTGGGGCAAGGGCGCTTCACAGTGCTCACAACGCTCCGGAACAAACACCAGGGTGTCCTTCACGCGTTCCGGAGGCACGAGTTTCTTCAGGTGCGGCGGATGCTTCGGCTGGCCGCCACGCCCGCGTTTGGATTTCTTCTTCGTGACGGGTGGCGGCGCGCCCGGCGGATTGGCCGATGGCGGCACCGACGAGTTGGAGGAATTGCGTTTCGTCCGAGCTTCCAACTCGGCCAAACGCTTCTGCAACTCCGCCAGTTGCTGCTCCAACGCCGCGATGCGAGCATCCCGCTCGCGACATCCTTGGCACGTCTGCTCCATGCCGGCATGCTACAAACTGAATGCCCGCGCAGCTGCGCCAGTTTCGCGAAAAAACCAGTGAACGGTTACAACTAACAAAAGGCGCGTCCTGGAACGGAAAAGAAACTCGCCCATGATCCTCGGCATCGACCCCAAAATTGATTTCGCTTTCAAACGGCTCTTCGGCTTGCCGCGGAACCGCGAAATGCTCATTGACGTCATCAACGCCGTCCGCAGACCGGCTTCGGGCCACGAAGTCGTCGAGGTCACGCTCCTCAATCCTTTCAACGAGAAAGACTTCGAGGACTCCAAGCTTTCAATCGTCGACATCAAGGCGACCGACCAATCCGGCCGGCAGTTCAACATCGAGATGGAAATGGCCCCTGACCGGTACTTCGGCAAACGGCTGCTCTACTACTGGGCCAAGCGGCACGCGGACCAGTTGCACGAGGGGGAGTCCTACGAGGACATGAAAAAGACCGTCATCATCGCGTTCGTCAACGCTTCGATTTTTCGTGCGACGCCCGAGTATCGCCATGCCTTCGCAATCCACAACGTCGGCAACACCCTGACCTTCACCGACGATTTCGAAGCGCAT
Organism: Gemmataceae bacterium; assembly: GCA_046350295.1. Taxonomy (GTDB): domain Bacteria; phylum Planctomycetota; class Planctomycetia; order Gemmatales; family Gemmataceae; genus JAXMAR01. Next base: position 7,877 of record JAXMAR010000031.1, on the reverse strand, counting down.
ATCCTGGAGATAGAGAAGTTCAACAAGGAGGCGGACGACCGCGCCGACCCGCTCGACGCGTGGCTCTTTTTCCTCAAGCATGCCGAGGGGTTGGATTCCGCGGCGCTCCCCAGCCTCCTCCAAACGGCGGCCATTCAGCGTGCGGTGAAGGAGCTCATCATGTTGACCAAAGAAGAGCGGGAACGCTACGAGGCGCGCCTTCGAGCCCACCGCGATGAAGTGTCGCGCATCCGATCAGCCAAGTTGGACGGGTTGGAGGAAGGCCGCGTCGAGGGCCGCGTCGAGGGCCGCGTCGAGGGCCGCGTCGAAGGTCTGTGCGAAGCGATCGTGTCTCTTTCCCAATCGTTGGGCCGGCCGGTCCGCAAGGAGGATCTGACAAAACTCTCCTCCCAAGAGCTGGACGCGCTCCACGAGCGGCTGCTGACGGATGTTGCCGCGGCGATTTCCCGCGGCGCCAAGAACGGCAAGAACGGCAAGAACGGCGCCTGAGCAGTGCACGCCGTCTAATTACTGGCGGCAAAAGGGGTACTTTCCCAACGGCGGCTGGGCTTTATTTAGGAGCTAGGCGGACGGACAACGGGTTGTGGCGAAAGTGACTCACTTTTGCGCCGGTCCGCCGGAGGGGCCGATCCACGACCCCCACGGCGCCGCTCCGGTCGCTGAGCCGCTGGACCTCGTTCAGCCGCGCTTGCCGCATCAGGGGTTCTGGTGGGCATCGTCGGTTCCTGGCTCGCCATCCGTCTCCTGGTCGGGCGCGATTGGCCAGGCGGTTGGCGCTGTGCCGGCCTGGAGGCGTTTACTTGCTGCTGGCACTGCTCGGCTTGCCGGGGATGTTCGCGCTGGCGAGCGTCATCAACATGCTCATGCGTTTGCTGTTCCAGCGCCTCTTTGGCGTCGAGAGCGTCTCCGGCGTTGATGAACTGGTCGCTTCTGTCGGACACTGGCCCATGGGCCTGCTCTTGCACGGCGCCGACCTGGCGACACGCTCGCTCTGGATCCCCATCCTCATGCACGCGCTTAACAACAACGGGCGGCTGGGGCGCCCGTGGCCTCGTCTTCCTGGCGGGGCTGACGCTGGTGGCGGGGGTGGGGTATGCGCTCTGGCAGAGCCAGGTGCGGTTCGCGACACCGCCGCTAGCGCCGGTGGGTGAGCCGGCCTATTCCGGGGGGTGATCCGCCGCCGGGGAGCGAAACGCGCGTGGCACCCATGGCCGAGCCTGGGGGCATGGCTGGCGGCGGCAGGCGGGATGGCTGGCTTCGCCGCATCACTTCGCCTGGCGAACCGGCTCGGGGTGATTTGAAGCGTGCGCATTTCGGTAGGCCCCGCGAGCCGAGCGGGGCCGGACAAGCGCGGTGACGGATTTCGCGAGCGTTCCCGTCAGGTCCGGCTCGGCTCGCCGGACCTACTTCCTATTTGCGCTCGAGGATGTGGACCACCAGCGGCCGGTAAACCGGCGTCGCGCCCCGGGATTCTTCGATGCGGCCATGGACGGTGATGAGGTCGCCGTCCTGCAGGGCGCTCAAATCGCCGGTCATGCGGAGGGTGAAGATGCCGCCGAAGGCGTCCGGACCCGCCTGGGTGAAGTGCAGCTGGTAGGAGTCCCCGCTGACGTGAAGTTGGCCCGTGACCCAGGCGTAGTCGGCGGCGCGGGCGAGGCGCGGCACGAAACGGGCGTCGACGCTCGGCGCGCGGCGCGGTTTGGGGTCGAAGGCGGCGGGCTTGACCGGGGCCGGGGCGGCGTCGGGATCGACGGCTTCGATGGTGATCTCGGGGCTGAGGGCGATGCGCGTCGGCAGGCGGCGCGGACCGACTTCGGGGGGGGGCTCGCTCGGGGCGGCGCTGACGGGCGCCGGCTCGACAGGCCGGGGCGCGGCGGGAATTTCGTCGACGTTGTCCGAGCGGCGATCCATGCGGCGACGCGGCTGTTCGCTTTCCCTGCGGAGCCCGAAGAGGTTGCCGACGCGGTCGAGGAAGCGTCCCGGAGGCCGCGAGTCCGCCGACCGGGAATCGGTCCAGCCCGAGGTGGTCCAGCCGCCCGAGCTGCGCCAGGTTTGCGTGAAATAGCGGCCGGAGCGGAGGTCTGGGGCGTCGGCGTCCGTCGTTTGGCCCAGGAGGAGGCCTGCCAGAAGCAAAGCGGATCCCACGGTGATACTCCTTTGTTCGGGGCGTCAGGCGCGGCGGTTCCTGCCGCGCGGCAGGCGCCTCGAGCGGGCGGACAGAGGGCCTTCTGCCTACATGTCGACGCCCGGCGCTTGCCGGCTTGAACCCGTTTGCCCCAAGCGCCCCGCCCACGCAATCGCCCTCATCTTCGGCGCCGCCCGCAACCTCGCCCCAACCGGAACAGGGCTCGACACGGATTGAGACGCCGCCGCCTCGGGGACCGGGTAGAGTTGTCTTGCGGCGGTCACGCGGATGCGAGCGCTCTTTTTTCGACCATCGTCTCATTCGCCCGCCCACAAGCATGGAACGATATGCCGGCGTCTCCCTCCTTTTCCCCCGGCGGCGAGCGACAGGCGTCCCTGGACGTCTATCGCGGCTTCGTCTTGCTGGCGTTCCTCTCCGCCGGACTGGGGATGGCGCGGCTGCACGGGGCGCCGGGCTGGGGCTGGCTCGCGGATCAGTTGCAGGCCAGCGGCGGCGAGGGCTGCACGTTCTGGGACCTGATCCAGCCGTTCTTCCTCTTCATCGCCGGCATCGCCTTGCCCTTTTCCCAGGCGCGGCGCGAAGGGATGGGGCACTCGTACGCCCGCCAATTCGCACACGGGTTGGGACGTAGCGGCGTTCTCATCCTCCTCGGCTGGTTCCTCGACGCCTACGCCGCCGGCCGCTTCGAACTGAGCCACGTCGGCTTCACGCGCTGCCTGCAGCAGATCGCCGTCGCCTACTTCTTCGCGTTCTTGCTCGTGCCGCTCGGCGTCAAAGTGCAGGCTACGGCGATCGTCTTCCTGCTCGCGGGGCACACGGCGGCGTACGTAATCTACGGCAACATCATCGAAGCGCCCGCCTGGGACGCTACGCGCAACTTCGGCGCCTTCCTCGACGCGCGGCTCGGCCTGCCCGCCGGGCCGCATCAGGAGGCGACGTTCAACGCCGTCTCCGGCGCCGCCGTCGTGCTGCTCGGCGTCCTGTGCGGGGCGCTCTTGCGCGGGCCGGTGGCGCCGGGGCGGAAGGTCGCCTTTCTGTTCGGGGCGGGGCTCGTGCTGCTCGGCGCGGGCTGGGCGCTCTCCGGCGGGGGCGGTTGGCTGCCTGTCTCGTTTCGCACGGCCGTGCCGATGATCCCGCGGCTGGCGACCAGCTCGTTCAGCCTCTTCGCCGCCGGGTGGGGCTTCGCGCTGATGGGGCTCTTCTATCTCTTGATCGACGTGATGATGGTGCGCTTCTGGACGCTGCCTTTCATCGTGCTCGGGATGAATTCGATCTTCCTTTACGTCGCCTCGGAGCTGTTACGGCCGGTCGCGCATCGCTCGGTGGCGATCTTCCTTGACCATGCGGACGCGGGGTATCGACCGGTGCTGGTGTCGGTGGCGGACCTGGGGCTTTTCTGGCTGATGGCGTATGGGCTGTACGTGAAGAAAGCGTTCGTCAAGGTATAAAAAAACCGGGGAAGCATGTCGCTTCCCCGGTCTCTTCCCCCCCCAGGAAGATAGTTTTTTCGCTCGGCGTGGCGTCCGCCCCGGTTCTGCGAACCGGGGCTAAACAAAGGCGCCGGCGGTCATTTCGTCTTCGGCAACTCGACGCCTGGCGGCGCTAGCGCTCGCAGGAAGGCGCCGGTCTGGCCGTTCCAGACGCGGACGATGCCTTCTTCCCCGGCGGCCGCCACGACCAGGCCGTCCGGGCTCGCGCCGACGGCGTAGAGGAAGTCTTTTGCGTTGCCGATATTGCGGACGGCCCCGTTGGTGGCGTTGATGACTTTCACGGTGTCGTCGCCGCCGCAGGTGACGAACTCGGTCTTCTTGCCGATGAAGACGAGCCGGGTGACCTGCTTCGAGTGCGCCTTGACGTCGCGTTCCTTCTCCCCTTTTTCGAAGTTCCAGACCTTGACGACGCTGTCGGCCGAGGCGCTGACGAGGAGCTTGCCGTCGGACGTCCAGCCCACGTCGAGCACGTGATGGGTGTGGCCCTCGAAGGACTTGACGAACTTGCCTTCCGGAATCGTCCAGACCTTCACGAACTTGTCGGCGCTGCCGGTCGCGATCATCTTGTTGTCCGGGCTGAAGCAGATGCCGTAGACGGTGTCCGAGTGGCCGTTCTTGATGTCGGTGACCATCTTCCACGTGCCGACCTCGAAGACCTTGACCTCGCCTTCGACGGTCGGCTCGCCGCCGGTGACGCCGAAGAGCTTGCTGTCGTACGAGAAGGCGACGGCGACGACGAGGTGCTGGAAGCCCTTGATGCGGTGGCGGACGGCGCCCGTGAGCGCGTCCCAGACCGTCACTTCCTGGAAGCTGCCGCTGACGAGCCACTTGCCGTCGGGCGACCAGGTCATCGACTCGACGAGGGACAGGTGGGCGGCCTGATCGACCTTCTTGCCCGACGGGCTCTTGATCTCGGGATCGACGAGGGAGCGGATGTGCTTGCCCGAGCCCGCGTCGTAGATGTGGATCTGGTTGCCGCGGCTGGCGGCGACGGTGGATTTATCGGGGCTGACGGCGAGGGCGCGCGTGGGGTGAACCTCGGGGGGCGGAGCGTCGACAATGATCTTGATCGGCCCCACCTTGGTCGTCGGGGCCTTGGCGCCCTGGTCGATCCAGAGCTTCACGAGGGCCAGCTCCTGAGGCGTGACGGGGTCGCCTTCGCCGACGGGCGGCATGAAGGGCTTTTGCGTGCGTGACAGCACCTTGTAGAGCAGGCTGCTTTCCGACTTGCCGGGAACGACCGCGGCGCCGCGCTTGCCGCCTTTGACCAGGGCGTCGTAGGTGGCGATGTCGAGGCGCGACTCCTTCACCGCTCCGGAGTGGCAGGTGATGCAGCGATTGTAGAAGATCGGCTCGATGTCTTTCTCGTAGACGACGGGGTCCTTGCGGTCGAGCTTGATCTCCGCGACCGGGCCCGGCTCCTTCTTGTCCTTGCCTTGCCCGAGGGCGATCGTAGGCGCCAGGAGAAGGACGGCGAGCGTGAGGGTGCGACGCATTAGTATCTCCCGAGTGATGCAGCAGGTGCTGCTTGTCTTCAAAACCGAAACCCAAGCACGACGTTCGAAACAAATCCGACTCGAAACAAATCACTTCACCACGTTGACGTTGATCTTGGTTTCATGCACGAGGACGACGTCGCCGTGGATGACGGCGGTCGCCCGCACGACAAGGTTGGCGCGGTTACCGGGCATGGCGCTCGGTGGGACCTTGAGCGTGAGCTTCACCTCGTTGTCCTTGCCTGGGATGACGACCGGGTCGGCGCTCACGTCCTTCGCTTCCTTGGGCAGGATCAACTCGACTTTGAAATTGCCGTCGTAGTCGAACTGGCGCGCGACGCGAACGACGACCACGCCTGTCGCGGTGTCCTTCGCAAGCTTGATCGTCGGGTTGGCGTTGTCCACCGTCAGGTTGGCCACCGTCTTGGGCAGGATGGTCACCTCGACCGGGTTGGAAACGATGACGGTGTTCACCGGCTTGCTCTTGGGCCCGTCCGGCGGGATCGGCGCGAAGCCGCGGAAGACGAAGTTGTACGTGCCGGGCACGGCGGCGGCCGGGATGGCGAAGGTGGCGGTCTGGTCGTCCTTACCCGGAGCGAAGGTCAGGGCGCCGAAGGTGATGTTCGGGGGCAGATCGCCGGGCACGGGCGCCACCTGGAAGTTGCCCTTGAAGTCGGCGTTGACGCGGGCCAGCTTGAGCGGGATGGTCAACTTGTCACCCAGCGAGACGCGGACCTTGTCGGTGGCCGCGTTCAGCTTGCCGGGCGCCTTGTCGCGCACCGCGACCACCAGGCCGCGGTCGAGGCGCGTGATGGTCGGGATGTTCTGCTGCGGCTGTACGGGCCAGATCGGTGTCGCCGGGCGGGCTTCGCGGACGATCTTTTCGCCGTTGATGATGGCCGTGCCGACGACCTTGACCGGACCGGTGAAGACCGGCGCGGCGTCGGTCGCTTCGACAACGAGGTAGGCCGCCTTGAGCTTGCCGTTGAGGACCTGCGGCTTGCAGGTGACGCCCGTCGGCAACCCCTCCATCGTCAGCGTGATGTCTCCCTTGAAGCCGTCGTGCTTGAGGGCCATCACCTCGAAGTAGGCGCGGCCTCCCTTCAGGATGTTGCCGGCGTCCGGGCGGAAGTCATCGGCGGGCATGGCAATCACGCGGAAGTCGGGCTTCTCGGGCGCGATCCGCAGGTGATAGATGTGCTCGGGGCCGGCCTGGATATCCCCGACCTGGCTGCCGATGAGCAGGTGGTACTTGCCGTCGGCGGGGGCGACGAAGCGGAAGGGAAGCGGGTCCTTGCTGAAGTTGTAGAAGTTCTTGGTGTTGACGATGTCGGTCCAGTCGTCCATGAGCGGCATCTCGGTCTTCGTCGCTAGGTTGCGGATGACGAAGTACATGTCGGTCGGGGCGCCGATGCGCTCGCTGAACATCTCGAAATTCAGAATGTCCCCTTTTTTCGCCTCGAAGACGTACCAGTCGCGGTCACGCACCTTGTCGATGCGGCCGACCAGTTCGCAGGGCGTGGTGATGGCCTGGGCCTTGTCGGCGGTGTCGTTGTCTTCCTTTTCGAGGACGACGGGGCCGCGGGCGTAGGTGAGCAGAACAGGGTTGGAGAGGCCGCCGGGGCTGGGAAGGCGATACTCGAAGCCATCGAGGCCGGCGCTGATGGGAGAGATCGGGCCGAGGAAGTTGAGCTTGAGCGTGGCTTGCGGATCGGCGGGGGGCGTGACGGTGACGGTCAGCGTCTCCAGCATCTTGTCGCCGATTTTCAGGCTCGGGTCGACCTTGCCCCCCGGCAGGTTGCGACCCAGCAGGGTGACCTGGGACGGCTTGCCGGGCGGGACGACCGGCGGATACACGGCGTCGATCCACGGGGCGTTGGAGATGTTGAGGCGATAGAAGCTATCCTGGTTGGCCCCCAGGTAGGTGAACTGGTTGAGACGGAGGAGGTAGTCGCCGTCATCGGGGAGGGTCACGTCGAGGAAGCCGTCTTGCTGATTGCCGGCGCGGGCGTAGGCGACATCGCGGCCGCTCGGGCCGATGAGCTTCATTTCGGGGTGCAGGCGGCTATCGATGGAAGCGGCGAGGCAAGTGATGATGAGGCGCTGCCCCTTCTTGCCTGGGAAGGAGAAGTAATCGACGTCGGTCGGGGCGGCGATGGCGCCGGAGATCGTCGTGCCGATCTCGACCTTGGTGGCCTGCTCCACGTCGTTGTTCGGCTCCTTCTCCATCACTTCGTTGAGGTCGCCGACGACGAAGACGCGCGGATTGCTGACGCCGTGCTTGTTGACGAAGCGGACGTCGTAGTAGCCGGGCGGGACCGCCTTATCGATGGTGACGTTGAACTTGGTGACGGGCGGCTTCGGCGGCGTTTTCTTCGGGTCCTTGGGATCGGGCTTCGGATCGGGCGGAATGATGGGCGTCGCCTTGATGCCGGGGCTCGAGAACCAAAGGGACTCGGGCTCGATCAAGTCGGTTCCGGCGAACGTGACCTCGACGGCCATGCCCGCCTTGGCCCCGCAAGGGGTGAGGACGCTAAGGCGCGGCTGGGGCCAGTTGTTGCCGTTGACGACCTGGGCGTCGGCACGAGCCGCCAGGAGGAGGACGGCAAGGACGGAAAGGCGGGAAGGAAGGCGCAGGAACCTTCGCATGAAACGACTCCCTCTCAGTTGACTACTTCCTGGATGGCGGCAGTATTTCCGTTGGCGAGAAACGAGGCCGGCAGGCTTGACGGATATCGCCCGGAG